>NZ_VKDD01000002.1 GCF_007097525.1 Thalassomonas sp. M1454 | reverse complement strand
TGAAGTTGTTGATGCCATACTTCCAGGAAAAGCTTCTAAGCTTCAGATATATAGGAACCGTACCCCAAACCGACACAGGTGGTTAGGTAGAGAATACTAAGGCGCTTGAGAGAACTCGGGTGAAGGAACTAGGCAAAATAGTACCGTAACTTCGGGAGAAGGTACGCTCTCTAGTGTTAAGCCCTTGCGGTGTAAGCACAGGAGAGTCGAAGTAACCAGGTGGCTGGAACTGTTTATTAAAAACACAGCACTGTGCAAAATCGAAAGATGACGTATACGGTGTGACGCCTGCCCGGTGCCGGAAGGTTAATTGATTGGGTTAGCGCAAGCGAAGCTCATGATCGAAGCCCCGGTAAACGGCGGCCGTAACTATAACGGTCCTAAGGTAGCGAAATTCCTTGTCGGGTAAGTTCCGACCTGCACGAATGGCGTAATCATGGCCACACTGTCTCCACCCGAGACTCAGTGAAATTGAATTTGCGGTTAAGATGCCGTATACCCGCGGCTAGACGGAAAGACCCCGTGAACCTTTACTATAGCTTGACAGTGAACATTGCTCCTACATGTGTAGGATAGGTGGGAGGCATTGAAGCAGCGTCGCTAGATGTTGTGGAGCCAATCTTGAAATACCACCCTTGTATGCGTGATGTTCTAACCTAGGGCCCTTATCGGGCTTGGGGACACTGTCTGGTGGGTAGTTTGACTGGGGCGGTCTCCTCCCAAAGAGTAACGGAGGAGCACGAAGGTTGGCTAAGTANGAAATTGAATTTGCGGTTAAGATGCCGTATACCCGCGGCTAGACGGAAAGACCCCGTGAACCTTTACTATAGCTTGACAGTGAACATTGCTCCTACATGTGTAGGATAGGTGGGAGGCTTTGAAGCAGCGTCGCTAGATGTTGTGGAGCCAATCTTGAAATACCACCCTTGTATGCGTGATGTTCTAACCTAGGGCCCTGATCGGGCTTGGGGACACTGTCTGGTGGGTAGTTTGACTGGGGCGGTCTCCTCCCAAAGAGTAACGGAGGAGCACGAAGGTTGGCTAAGTATGGTCGGACATCATACGGTTAGTGCAATGGCATAAGCCAGCTTAACTGCGAGACAGACACGTCGAGCAGGTACGAAAGTAGGTCATAGTGATCCGGTGGTTCTGTATGGAAGGGCCATCGCTCAACGGATAAAAGGTACTCCGGGGATAACAGGCTGATACCGCCCAAGAGTTCATATCGACGGCGGTGTTTGGCACCTCGATGTCGGCTCATCACATCCTGGGGCTGAAGTCGGTCCCAAGGGTATGGCTGTTCGCCATTTAAAGTGGTACGCGAGCTGGGTTTAGAACGTCGTGAGACAGTTCGGTCCCTATCTGCCGTGGGCGTTTGAGAATTGAAGAGGGCTGCTCCTAGTACGAGAGGACCGGAGTGGACGAACCTCTGGTGTTCGGGTTGTCACGCCAGTGGCATTGCCCGGTAGCTATGTTCGGAACTGATAACCGCTGAAAGCATCTAAGCGGGAAGCAGGCTTTGAGATGAGTTCTCACTGGGACTTTGAGTCCCCTAAAGGGTCGTTGGAGACTACAACGTTGATAGGTCAGGTGTGTAAGTCCTGTGAGGGATTGAGCTAACTGATACTAATTGCCCGTGAGGCTTAACCATACAACACCCAAGCGGTTTTCGTTTGAGACTGTATGGTCTGATAAAATCACGCATTAAAGAATATTGAGTAATGGTTTAATAGCTTTCTAAATTATTAAGTTAGTAGGTCCGAATTTATTCGGACGTTATTAACAACAGTTTTTGTCTAGCGACAATAGCACTGTGGAACCACCTGATCCCATGCCGAACTCAGAAGTGAAACGCAGTAGCGCCGATGGTAGTGTGGGGGTTCCCATGTGAGAGTAGGTCATCGCTAGGCTCCTANTCTAAATTATTAAGTTAGTAGGTCCGAATTTATTCGGACGTTATTAACAACAGTTTTTGTCTAGCGACAATAGCACTGTGGAACCACCTGATCCCATGCCGAACTCAGAAGTGAAACGCAGTAGCGCCGATGGTAGTGTGGGGGTTCCCATGTGAGAGTAGGTCATCGCTAGGCTCCCATTTCGAAAAGCCCTTAGCTAACGCTAAGGGCTTTTTTCGTATGGAGCCTTTTGTGACCTACACCATTGAAGGCATAGCATTGCGTATCCAATAAATGCACGCCACTGCCGTAGGAGGTCCCTGATATCGCTTAGGCGATTCAGGGATGACGTTCTAAGTAAACTCACTCCGCGCATCAACTCATTTATAAAAATAATCACCGTCGTCCCGCAGTGCTTTTGTGCGGGATCTCCCTAATTCACATTGCTCTTATTAAAACAAACTCCATTTCTCAAATAGTTATGTAACAAATTCATTTCCTTGCTAAAATACACATAACTTACCTTATTAGAATATATTCATGGCAATTAACTGGTTCCCCGGGCATATGCATAAAGCCCAAAAAGAAATTAAAGAAATCATTCATATGATCGATGTAGTTATCGAGGTATGTGATTCACGTTTACCGTTTAGTAGTGAAAACCCAATGATCACCGAGATCCGTGGTGATAAACCACTGATTAAAATTCTTAATAAAAGTGATTTATCCGATCCTAAGTTAACTAAACTATGGATTGATTATTTTCATTCGCAACAAAACGTAAAAGCTATAGCTTTAACAACTGATGAGCCTAGTGGGGCAAAAAGTATTGCTGCGTTAATACGTAAACTTGTACCGAATAAAGATGAAGAAGGTAAGCAAATCAACGCCATGATCATGGGCATACCTAATGTTGGTAAATCTACGCTTATCAATACGTTAGTTGGAAAAGTAAAAGCTAAAGTAGGTAATGAACCGGCTGTGACCAAAGCACAGCAACGTATTCGTTTAGAAGAAGGAGTGTATTTATATGATACTCCAGGCATGTTGTGGCCAAAAATTGCTAACGAAAATAGTGGTTATCGATTAGCCGTTTCTGGTGGTATCAAAGATACTGCTTTTGATCATGAAGATATCGCTTGTTTTGCAGCAGATTACCTTATTAAAGCATATCCTGAATTATTAAAAGACAGATATGGTTTAACTGAAATTCCTGATACAGAAATTGAATTTCTTGAGGCTATGGGGCGTAAACGAGGCTGTGTTAAAGGTGGCGGGCATGTTGATTTTCATAAAGCTTCAGAAATCCTTATCAATGAAATACGAGATAAAACCTTAGGTAATATCACCTTTGAAACACCAGAAATGGTTGAGAAAGAAAACGTCTACTTTGAAGAGTTACAAGCAAAAAGAATTGCAGAGCGAGAAGCTAAAAAAGAAGCTCGAGGACGTGGCCGTAAGAATAAGCCTAAAAAGAAAAAAAGTGGCAAGTAAGGAGTTTACATGAGTGAAGAATTTAAGTTGCACCCTGATCTGCAAAGGGATGGTATTGAAATAGCTGATTTACCTTTGTGTAAGCTACTATTATGTAATGACAGTAACTATCCTTGGTTTATCATGGTGCCAAAGCGCAGTGATGTTAAAGATATCTATGAGTTGTCTTGGACAGATCAACTTCAATTTCTAAATGAGTCGAGTGCCGTTTCTGAAATTTTAATGCAGTGTTTTAATGGTGATAAAATGAATGTTGCTGCTTTAGGTAATGTTACACCACAACTTCATATTCACCATGTTGTCCGCTTTGCAGAGGATCCGAGTTGGCCTAAACCTATATGGGGGCAATTGCCTTTAGTACCATATTCTGAAAAAGAGCTTAATAGTTTAAAAGGCAAGTTAATCCCTATGTTAAATGAAGTTCTTAAAACCGATACGCAATAGGTTATACAAAGTTAATTAATCAAATTAGTCTTAGCCGTAATTTGCCTCTAAATTGCTAACCTGTTCAAACAGTTTAGTATTTTCAGGCGTTAATAAGCCGTGTCTTAATCCAAGATTATGTATATAGCCATTGATATAGCTCACTTCCGTTCTGCGTTTATTTTTAACATCTTCGCGCATTGATGAGCTATTCATGCTGGTGTTCTTAATCACGGTTTTTATTGTGTTAAGAGTTTCTGTTATATCTAGTGAAATACCTTCTAGCTCTGCCACTATGATAACCTCACTTGTAATGCTCTCAATTATTTTTGAATAGGCCGCTGCGCTTAATTCACCGTTATTAATGTTATTTATTGCTGTTAATGCATTAACAGCACAGTTTATCGCAAGTTTTTTCCATTGTAATAATGTAATAGAATTACAGAATTCGAAGCCTATATCATTAGTCGATAATTCAACTAAAAGGTCTAATATTTCTCTATCACCAATATGGTTATTAACTGGACCTATTTGATTGATACCTATGCCTGTGTGCTTTACATGATTCTTTGCTAATTTACGAGCCGCTTGGGTGGTGAGCAGTGTATAAATAGGATTTTTAGGGGATGTAGTAAGGTTTAACTCTTCAATAACTCCCATACCATTATGCATTAAAATAATGATGGTATTTTCTGCTATGGAATCTTTGATAGAGCTAACAACATTTGCTACATCGTATGATTTTACGCAAATAAGTACTATATCTGCAGTTTTCATAAAAGCTTCATCTGCAGTTTGGTATTGCATGCTTGTATTACAGCCATGCAAATCTGTGTAGGTAAATGATTTATATATATTGTCGTTGCTTCTAGTTTTTATCCTAACATCTGCTTGTGTATTCAGTTGTTGGTAAAATAATAAGCCCATTGCGCCAGAGCCGACGATAACTATATTCATGGTTAATCTTTTACTCGTTTCAATTGGCATGTTTTAAGACATATAAAGTAAAATACGCAGCCAAGTATATCAGCAATAAAGTCACTTATTTGCCCATTCCTAAAGCCAAGGTATTCTTGTCCTAATTCAGTTAACCCAGCGTAGATGATAATACTGATTAATGTTGAGGTTATTTTTAATTTTAAAATCGTATTAAGTAACCAAGATAATATAAAGAAGCCAATGAAATGACCTGTTTTATCTAGTAGGTTATTTTGCGATAAAAATGTAATAACTTGGCCATCATTAGTTATTATTAAACTAATGCATACAAGTATTAAGACTAAGAAAATGCTTGATTTCAGGTTCACTAGATATGTCTATTAATAAATTTTAATTATATTAACACGAGTATGTAAATTAATTCTTATTTACAATGATTTTATCTGCTAAAGTTGATTGTATCTAGCTCTAGATGATGAGCTTTGATAATCTATGACCCAAGAATAAAATAACCTTTAGAGAAAAAATTATGCCTTCATTAGATATTGTTTCTGAAGTTGACTTAGAAGAAGTTAGAAATGCCACCGACAATGCTACTCGAGAGTTGAGTACGCGATTTGATTTTAGAGGTGCAGAAGCTTCTTTTGAATTTAAAAACCCAAATGTAACCGTTAAAGCTGAAGCTGATTTTCAAATTCAGCAAATGCTCGATATGCTTAGAGGCCAATTATCAAAACGTAACATAGACTCAAAAGCTATGACTGTTGGTGATTTCAATCATTCAGGTAAAACCTTCTCTCAACAAGTTACCTTTAAAGTAGGTGTTGAACAGGTTGTTGCTAAGAAAGTTGTGAAACTAATCAAAGATAGTAAACTTAAAGTTCAAGCGTCTATTCAAGGCGATAAGATTCGAGTTACCGGTAAAAAACGAGATGAATTGCAAGCTGTAATGCAGCTTGTTCGTAATGCCGAACTTGATCAAACTTTTCAATTTAACAATTTTAAAGACTAGTTTATTACGAGTCTTTAAAACTGGCTAAATAATAATTATAACAACTACTAAAACTGAGAATTTATGGCGACGTCAAGAGGTGAGTTTAGCTCACGATTAGGCTTTATTTTAGCTGCTGCAGGCTCTGCAGTCGGCCTAGGTAATATTTGGGGCTTTCCTACACAAACAGCCAGTAATGGTGGCGCAGCTTTTGTATTAGTTTATCTAGTATTAGCCTTTTGTTTAGCCTACCCTGCGTTTATGGCTGAATTACTTATTGGCCGTTTTGGGCAAGCTAATGCTGTCACTTCTTTGCAAAAAATGTCCCATTCGTTATTACAAAAGCGGTTTGCTTTTTTAGTAGGCTTTGGCGGTATCATTTGTGCAGCTCTTATATTAAGTTTCTACGGGATTATTGCCGGTTGGATGATGTCTTATGCGGTTGAACCGGTTACTAAGTTAGTCGGTTTAACTGATGCCTCACAATGGGTCATTAGCCAAGGCTTGGTTCGTAACTTACTGTTTACTGCTCTGTTTATGTTTTTAACTATTTTTATTATTCGCCGTGGAGTGGAGCAGGGTATTGAAAAATGGTCTAAACGCCTAATGCCATTGATGATAGCTTTATTAGCTATTTTAATTATTTATGTAATGACTTTAGATGGTGCTAGTGCTGGTTTACAAGCGTATTTAAATCCTGATCTTAGCCGAGTGTTTAAACCTGATTTATTGGTGAGCGCATTAGGCCAAGCATTCTTCTCTTTATCTTTAGGTACAAGTGTGATGATCATTTATGGTTCGTACATATCTAAAAAAGAGAACTTAGTAAGCTTAGGTGCACAGGTTACCTTAATAGATGTTTCAATCGCATTCTTAGCTGGTTTATTGATTATCCCTGCTATGTATGTAGCTCAAGCTCAAGGCGTTGCTATATATGCTGATGATGGTTCGTTAATCGCGGGGCCAAGTATGGTATTTGCTGTATTACCAACGTTATTTGAAGGTATGGGCGCAATTGGTTTATTTGTTGGTTTTGCCTTTTTCATTTTAATGAGTGTTGCGGCTTTAACTTCATCTATTTCAATGCTTGAGGGGCCTGTTTCTTATGCTGTAGAACGTCATAACATGCAGAGAGAAAAAGCCACTACAGTTATTGGTATTTTAATTTTCGTTATCAGTGTGGTCATTATTCTCAACCTTGATTTTATGCTTGATCTCGTCGCTATGGTAGCTACCGAATATGGTCAGCCTATTATTGCAATGCTTTGTTGTATCTTTGTTGGTTGGATCTGGCATCGTAACTCTGTGCTTGATGAATTAAAACACGGTAATGAAGCTGTAGAGCATACAATATTTTGGAAAATTTGGCCTTGGTATACCAAATTTATTTGTCCATTAGCTATTGCTACGGTATTTATTCACTCTCTTTAACAAGTAGGTATGAAACAGTTAAAAGCCGCATTTTATGCGGCTTTTTTAATGCTAACGAGTTTTGCACTTACAAATCATGTCAATGAATTATTTTTGTGGCCATGCAAGCTGCCAAGGAGAAGTGAGTTCAGTTAATTTTTCGCTAACTTGTGGCAATAAGAAATACTCTCCAAAGCAAGGATTAACTTGAAATTCGTAACTCTCCCCTAGTAATTCAAACTGCAATGCAAACGCGTGTAAATATCCTCTATCGGCTTGAGCCGAAGGGTTATAGATTGTATCGCCGATGATAGGTGATCCAATACTATTTAAGGCAACTCTAATTTGATGGGTTTTACCACTTAGTGGTCTTATGATGAATAGTCTAAGACCATTATTTATAGAGTAAGAGAAGAATTGGCTGATCGCAGGGTTGTGCATTGTGCGCAGTAATTTCCACGCGCTACGGCGGCTTTTTGCCATATCACCTTTGATCCAACCTTGTTTTTTCTTTGGCTTGTTTTTACTTAATGCAAGATAGTATTTATTGATTTTATGTAGCTCAAATAACTTGCCAAACTCGGCAGCAATTTTTGCCGATTTGGCAAAGATAACTAAGCCAGAAGTCATTTTATCAATACGATGAACAGGGTAGAGTTCAGCTAAATTTAAAGAGGACTGCACCTGGCTATGTAAACCAGAGCCAGGTGTTTGTTCATCATGAAAACTGCAGTCGGAGGTTTTATTGATTACGATAAAGTGCTCTAAATCAGCAACAATATTAAAAACCGACTTAGTCATAAAAGTTAATGAAATGCGCCAACAATAATAAAACCAATAATGGTTAAACCTGCTGAAACTAGGGTGTATGGTAATTGCGTTTTAACGTGTTCGAAATGATCACAGCCACTAGCAATTGATGCTACCACAGTTGAGTCTGATATCGGTGAGGCATGATCGCCAAATACACCACCACTTAACACCGCGGCAACTAAAAATGGTACAGGCAAGCCTGTGGTTAACGCAATTGGCACTGCAATCGGGATAAGTAGGGCAAAAGTCCCCCAAGATGTTCCTGTTGAAAATGCCATTAAACCAGCAGCTAAGAAAATTAACGGTGCTACTAGAATTAAAGGGAAATCAGGCGTTAATAACTGGCTTACATATATTCCTGTACCTAGTTCTTTAATCGCAGTACCAAAAGCAAATGACAGTACTAAAATAGTTACCGCAGGTAGCATATTTTTGATGCCGTCAATTGAGCTTATCATTACATCTTTAAAGCTTAATAGTTTGTAACTAAATATCATAATAATAAGTAAAACTAATGCTGAAATAACCGCTGTTAATACCGATAGTGAGCCTGAGCCTTGACGAATATCACCATTACCAGTGTAATAAAGCATACCTATGGTGATTGCCATTAAGCTTAACATTGGTAGCCACATTACACGTGCTTTAGCAGGTGTGATACTTTTATCTGGTTGAGATGCAACAATAGAGCTTTCACTTTGTGCTAGTGGCCCGAAAAGTTTACCTGTATAGGCTGTATAGTATGCCAATAAGACTGCAATAATTGCATAGAAGTTATAACCTAAAGTGCCAATTAACACCCCGATTGGATCGTCTAAGTTATAGCCATCAAGTAAGCCGAGTAAATATGCGCCCCAACCATTTATTAAGAATAAAACACTAATAGGAGAACATGTCGAATCAATTAAAAATGCTAATTTAGCTCTGCTCAAACCATGTTGGTCAAACAACTTTTGTGATGCCATACCTGCAGAGAACATACTTAAGTTGGTGTCTGTAAAAATACTCGTACCAACAATTGTTGGTAATAGACTAGCTTGGCGTTTACTTTTCACTAAGCTCATATTGGCTAAGCTTTCAATAAAACCTTGTACTGCGCCTGAACTATTCATTAAGGCAACTAATGCACCAATGAGCAAACTAAAGGTAATGATTCGGGCATTACCTGTTGATGCGAAAACATTAAGAACTTCACCCGCAGAGTTTACCGCAGCATCAATAGGTTGCCAGCTGTTGAGTAGTAGAAAACATAAAAATATTCCGCTAATTAACGCAATGATGGCATTTTTACGCCATACCGCGATGATAATAGCAATTAAAGGAGGGAGTAGAGTTAAGGCACTATCAGACATAAATACTTAAATTCAGTTGGTTATATAATAACTTTACCTTGCAATTTTAATTTGTACAAAGAATAGTTGTAAATGATTGATAAATTTTACAGATTTAAGTCTTTCGGCTACCTTTGTTTTATGGCTGTTAATTGTTTGTGGTTGTTTTGCTTTGCCGTGATTGTTGTATCTATTTGATGAAAATACGAAAAATTACAAAATAAACTTGTACAAATTAAACAATGTAATTGAAAAATATGTACTTTCCCCCACATAATAGCGATATATAATTATATTGCTGATTTGAACTCACTGATCAAGCTATTTTGGAGCAAGGCAACTTTGACTTTATCTATTTCTGATTTAACTCAAGCGTTTGAAAAAAATCACCTAACATCAATCTCTGGGGTACAACGAGGTATTGAGCGTGAAACCTTACGTATTCAAGCCGATGGTAAACTGTCTACTCAATCCCATAATAAAGCTCTTGGTAGCGCTTTAACTCATCCTTATATTACTACAGACTATTCTGAGAGCTTATTAGAGTTTATTACACCTGTATCAACGTCTATCGATGAATCATTAAACCAGCTAAAAGATGTACAAAAGTTTACTTTAGAGCATATCAATGGCGATTCTTTTTGGCCTATGAGTATGCCTTGTGTCGTTGATGATGAAGAGCAAATTAAATTAGCTAATTACGGTACTTCCAATGTAGGGAAAATGAAAACTGCTTATCGACAAGGATTAAAAAATCGTTATGGCAGCATGATGCAAGTAATTGCGGGTATTCATTTTAATTTTTCATTTTCAGATGCATTTTTTGTTTCATTACAAGAAATTATTGGTGATCAGCAGCCATTACAAGATTTTAAATCAGAGCGTTACTTTGCACTTATTCGTAACTACAAACGTTTTGGCTGGTTGATCCCATATTTATTTGGTAGCTCTCCTGCTTTATGCCCAAGCTTTTTGCAAGGCAAGCCACACAAGATACCGTTTAAAGTAGCACCTAAAGGCTGTTATTACTTAGAGTATGCTACTTCACTAAGAATGAGTGATTTAGGTTACACTAACTCGTCGCAATCTGATTTACACATCTGTAATAACTCCGTAGATAGTTACGTTGATGCAGTGCAAAAAGCAATTAACTTACCTTCAAAAGAATTTGAATCACTCGGTGTTAAAGTCGATGGCGTCTATCAGCAACTAAATACCAATATTTTACAAATTGAGAACGAGCTTTATGCTCCAATAAGACCTAAGCGTGTAGCTAAGTCGGGCCAGAAACCTTCTGATGCATTAAAGGAAGGAGGCGTAGAATACATTGAAGTACGTGCCATGGATGTAAACCCATTTGTTAGTACCGGTATAAGTAAAGAGCAGATGTATTTCTTAGATGTATTTATTACTTATTGTATGCTCAAAGACAGCCCGTTAATAAACGCAGAGCAAAAGAAAGCATTTACCTTAAATACTGATAAAGTCGTATTAGAAGGACGTAATCCAGACTTAGTGCTAAATGATAAAGGTCGGGAAACAAATGTGCCTGAGTGGGGTAATGAAATCTTTACCGATTTAGCTGTTATAGCGAACCTTTATGATAAAGCTTATAACGTAAATTGCTATTCACAGGTGATTGCTGATGAATTAGCTAAAATAAATAATCCTAGCTTAACTCCTTCAGCCAAAATTTTGGATGACTTACTAACAAAAGATAAAGGTATTGTTGGTTGGTCAATGCAATACGTTAATCAATTTAAACAAGAGATAAATGAGCATCAATACACCGTATTTGATAAAGAGCTTTTACAAAATATTGCGGCAGATTCTCTTATCAAGCAAAAGCAAATTGAAGATGCTGATACATTGGATTTTGATGCGTTCTTGGCTGATTATTTTAAATGCTCTTAAAAAATATTTAATTAATTTGAACTTATTTAAAAAACAACACTCTCACTTTAGGTAAGACATTTTATTTCCTTGTGAATGACACTTTTAAACGCATACCTTCGGGTTATGCGTTTTTTTTTTGCTTTCATGGATGAAAGTATGCAAATCACCATGGATGGTTTTAGATTTGTAGTACAGGATGGTCGTAATCCGATACCGCCGGGAGCGGAGTATCGGTAGCCTATAGGATGACGATTTTTATCTCATCCATGAGAAAATCGCATACATTACATCGTGTAAATATAGGTATGCAAATTTGGCCATGGAAGGCGATAAATTTGTAATGATAGATGTGGGGTATGCCGAAACACCATGGATGGTTTAGTTTCGGCGGCCTGCAGGATGGCGATAAATTTGTAGTGAGGAATAAAATATTAGTACACCTTGGTACGTCACGGTTTTAGATTTGTAGTACAGGATGGTAGTAATCCTGTGTTTTTCTATTCATGCTTTTGCAGAATTATTAATAATTATTGCCCTTTTTACGCTATTTAAATTTAATTTAAAATAATTTGAACTTATCTAAACAAGTTTACTCATACTATATGAAAGTATTTTCTCCCTGGATTGCTTTCTACTATTCAAAGCGCGTAATTGTAGTACGCGCTATTTTTTTGTCTAAATTTTAGCAATTACAATATTTTTCAAATTAATAAGTAAAATAATTAAAATTAAACTCGTTTTCTGTCACACTATAATCTCTTAAATCAGAAATAATAAAAATATCGGTTTTATTTATGAAACGTCTGCTGCTTTTCCCATTTATCATCTTAGCGTTGCAATTGAGTGGCTGTACAACTCCACCACCGCAGAATCCTGAAAATATATGCGAAATTTTTCGCGAGCATCATAGTTGGTATGAAGGTGCTAAAGATATGAAAGAGCGTTGGGGCGTTCCTATCCATGTACCTATGAGTATGATGTATCAAGAAAGCTCTTTCCGTGCTGATGCATTGCCACCAAGAGATTATCTATTTGGTTTTATTCCTTGGGGTAGGGTGAGTAGTGCTTATGGGTTTGCTCAAGCTAAAACACTTACTTGGGACGACTATATTCGCGAAAGTGATAACAGTGGTGCTGATAGAGATGATTTTGATGACGCGATTGATTTTATGGGCTGGTTTATTTCAAAAACTCAAAAAATTAATGGTATTTCTAAGTGGGATCCATACAGCCAATATCTAAATTACCATGAAGGCTGGGGCGGCTTTAGAAAGAAATCCTACAATAAAAAACCTTGGTTATTAAAGGTATCGCGTAAGGTAGAAAGCAGAGCCAAAACTTACAGTGCACAACTAAGAAGCTGCCAAGAAGAATTAGATAGTAGCTGGTTATGGCGAGTAATTTTTTATTAATTTAGTTAGCCAGTAATAAGTAAGAAAAGGTAGTTGATCTATTTGATAACTACCTTTTTTATTGGGCATTTTTAGCTGTACTCGGACATTATTAACTTGCCAGCTTTAGCCCCAATCATAACGGTTGGTGCATTGGTGTTAGCACTCACTAAGGTTGGCATAATTGAAGCATCTACCACTCTTAATGCTTTAAGCCCATGGACCTTTAAATTATCATCGACAACGGATAATTCATCATTGCCCATTTTACATGTGCCTACGGGGTGGTAAATATTGTTCGATTTTGACTTTAAAAACTCAATTATTTGCTCATCCGTTTGTACATTATCTCCTGGGAATATTTCATCAATAATCCCTTTTGCTAATGGCGGTGTAGCAAGCAACTTGCGTGTTAATTTTACCGCTTTGACCATGTCTGATAAATCATCAGGGTGACTAAGCATATTACTATTTATTAAAGGGGCGGAAGTGATGTTCGCATCTTGTAAAGTAATATCCCCCCGACTTTTAGGACGTAGTAAACAAACGTGCATGCTGGTACCGCGCTCAAGAAATATTTTTAAATTACGACCATGATCGTCCATAGCTCCTGCGATAAACTGCCATTGAATCTCGGGGCGCTTAGTATCAGCGGATAATGGAACAAAACCGCCTGACTCCACTAGGCTCGTACTAAGTAATCCAGTTTTACTCTTTATATATCTACCTAGCTCTTTGCATAGATAAATCAAATTATTTGGTTGCAGGGTGATAAGGTTATTAGCTTTATGGCGGTTAACTATTATGGCATCAACATGGTCTTGTAGGTTTTTACCAACCCCTATTAGCTCATGTTGTACTTTAATTTTATGTTTATCCAACTCATCCTTAGGACCAATACCACTGAGCATTAATATTTGCGGACTGTGTATAGCACCAGCACTTAAAATAACTTCTTTTTTAGCCTTTAATGTGTACTTTGTCTGTTTTTGCCAAAACTGCACA
This sequence comes from Thalassomonas sp. M1454, assembly GCF_007097525.1. Classification (GTDB taxonomy): domain Bacteria; phylum Pseudomonadota; class Gammaproteobacteria; order Enterobacterales; family Alteromonadaceae; genus Thalassotalea_A. The sequence continues at coordinate 1,416,147 of NZ_VKDD01000002.1, read as the reverse complement.
CCAACAGCAACCTTATCTTCTAATAATATTTTTTCAACTCTAGCATTGGTGATAATAGTTAAGTTTTGTCGATGCTTGATTGGCTCTAAAAACGCCTTAGCGGCACTACAGCGTTTACCATTTTTTTGAGTTACTTGATAATAACCAACTCCGGCTTGTGATTCGCCATTAAAGTCGGGATTAAATTTATAACCTGCATTAAGACCTGATTGAACTAATTGCGCGCCTATAGGGTTCATAGACCTTGAATCAGCTACATTTAATCCATAGTTTGGCTTCTTGTCATCTGGTTTAATAAATCCATGGTATGTATTTTTTATCCGCTGTTGATGCTCTGTTTCAATAAAATAGGGCAGGACTTCATCAAACGACCAGCCTTTATTACCTAGCTTTGCCCAATGGTCATAATCTTGTTTTTGGCCGCGAGTATATAACATAGCATTGATAGCGCTACTGCCACCTAACCCTTTGCCTCTTGGGTTATATATTAGCCGATTGTTCTGCTGTGGCTGAGGCGTAGAGTTCAAGCAATAATTAAACTTTTTTAACCGCATAAGTGCAGCTGTGCCTATAGGAGTATTAACTAAAACGCTATTATTGTCGCCACCATTTTCGAGTAAGCAAACGTTGAATAAGCCATCTTCGGATAGTTTATTGGCTAATACACAACCGGCAGAGCCTGCGCCGATAATTATAAAATCATATTCTTGTTGCACGAGCTCTCCAATTTACCTAAATGGCTTTCCAGTTATAATACCAAGTCCATTAATTAACAGCTCATTTTTAATGGTTAAAATGAATAACTACTGCGTTATAAAATTTATAAGTAGAATAACTACTTACTAAATTTTATGCCTTGCCTACATGGAAGTAGGTACTTAGGTTATGTTTGGAACGTATAACCTGTGTATTTATCCCTTTTTCCTCATGAAAAAGTAGATCAAGTAGTTAATGGAATTGGTATAACTTTACGTTAGCAACTTTATGTAAGTGAAACAACAGCCTATAAATACGAAAAAGCCGAACTCAATCAAAGATTATGGTTCGGCTTTCAAATAAATGTATAAACACTCTAGTTGATTAAATTGCTGTTATACAAGTTAGCTTTTATAGTGCTCGGGCATAATACGTACAGTTTTTATCATATTATCAGCTACCTCAATAATTTCTATTGGGTAGCCAGCAATTCGCATACTTATGTTAGGTTTTGGGATCTCTTCTAAATACTCAAGTATCAAACCATTTAAGGTCTTTGGCCCATCAGTTGGAAATGCCCATGACATTTCTTTATTGATATCTCGAATTGTTGCCGTGCCATCAACTAATACTGTTCCATCTGGTTGCATAGTTACTTCATCACTTGGAGCTGGCTCCATGGTTGTAGTAAAGTCACCAACGATTTCTTCTAAAATATCTTCTAGAGTTACTAAGCCTTGAATATCACCGTACTCATCAACTACAAGCCCTAAGCGCTCTTTAGCTCGTTGGAACTTTAATAACTGCACATTAAGTTGTGTACCTTCAGGAATAAAGTACATTTCACTTACGGCGCGTAATAATGTTGCCTTAGTAAATTGCGCTTTTGATAATAGTTTTACCGCATCACGCATATGTACGTAACCCACGACATCATCAATATTGTCACGATATAAGATGACACGGGTGTGATTGGCTTGAGTTAATTGCTTTTGTATTTTTTTCCAGTCGTCATTGATATCAATACCTTGGATCTCACTGCGTGGGATCATGATATCTTCAACGGTAACTTTTTCTAAGTCTAAAATACTAACCAACATATCTTGGTCACGAGCAGGAAGCAGGGCACTAGATTCATTAACTACTGTTCGTAGCTCTTCTGTACTTAAGCTATGTTGCTCTCTTTGTTCTGGACTTATACGTAGCAAGATCAAAATACCGTTGGTTATCCAATTTAAGGCAACAACAAATGGGTAAAGCAACTTTAATAATAGGTTGAGTAATATTGAACTTGGGAAGGCTACTCGCTCAGGGTGCAACGCCGCTAACGTTTTCGGCGTTACTTCGGCAAAGATTAATATAATAAAGGTTAATGCAAGACCGGCTACAACAGGTCCTGTTTCTGCATCGAGCAAACGGGCACCAATAATACCGGCAATAATTGATGCAAAGATATTTACTAGATTATTTCCAATTAGGATCAAGCCGATTAATTGATCAGGGCGTGCAAGTAGTTTGCTTACGCGCTTAGCTCCTTTGTGGTTGTTCTTTTCAAGATGTCTTAAGCGATATCTATTTAAAGACATCATTCCTGTTTCAGAGCTAGAAAAATATGCAGAAATTAAAATGAGCACACAAAGCATAACAATAAGTGTACTGGTTGATATGTCGTTCAATTATGGGGCCTTAAGTTAGTAAACATTAGTCGTTTATAATATAGCGTTATACATTATAAGTTAGGATAAGAGAAACTCTTTTACAAATCTGCTACCAAAGTATGACAAAGTTAACACTGCGGTCGCAGTTAATGACAAGAGTAAAACTTTATGCCCACGCCAGCCTAAGCGGTAATGCCCAAGGAGGATAATGATGTATAAAGCTAGTGCTAATAAAGATAACACGGTTTTGTGAATGTTTTCGCTTGCCAAGAAGCCATCAACAAAAGCAAAGCCGACAATTTGTGAAATTATTAAGCACAAAGTACCTGCAAGCATAATGCTAAATAGCTGGCTTTCTACTTGTAATAATGGCGGAAGATGATTTACCGCAGCTAGGTTTTTTGTTTTTAATTTCAAATTGATATAACTTACTTGCAGGGCGTACAAAGTCGCAATGACTAAAATGGCGTACGACATTAAAGCTAAAGATATATGCAATACTAAACTAAATTGTCCTGCATCAATTGCAAGATGTGTGTGTTCAGGGAAGAGTAAAATAGTTAATTGAATTAATGCGGCAAAGCCATAAACCACAGGCAAGATTAAATTAGCTTTGAAACGGATAGCAATTAAGGTAATTGAAACTGAGATAATAAAAGCAACTAACGAAATAACATTCATTAAACTTAAATCGACGCTATTTTGGAAAAATATGCTTTGTGAAAGTAACAAGCTATGCAAAACGATAGCTAAACTGCCTAGGGACAAATATAGCTTAGGGTTTGGACCTTCAGGATGAAATAGCTTTGAGAATACTGACAATGCTGCAAAGGCATAAGATGCAACAACAGCTAATGATAAAAGTAGAACAACACTCACTTATTAAAACCCCAAAAGAATATATCTCATTACTAATAACTGCTAATACTATCAGAATATTAGCGTAAATAAACGCACTTTAATCTTAGTTGATACTAGCGTCGATATTGGTTTATTTAATTATTAAACGGCGGATAGGTTTAATTGCCATAATAACTAAAGTCGCTGTACAAGCGGTGCTAAACCAAAATGGTAACATTTCGTGATTATGGCTCATTTGTTCATTAATATTTATACCGAAATAAGCCAAGCCAAAATCAAGCAACAGCCCAAATGAAATTGCAGAAACACTTATCCCTAATAGATAACGAACAAGCACATTTTTACCCATTTCATTTTTGATCACACCTAAGGTCGAGATATTGGTAGCAGGGCCTGCCATCATAAATACCAATGCCGTACCAGGAGAAATGCCTGCCAAAATAAAACCCGCAGCGATTGGGGTTGATGCCGTGGCACAAATATACATAGGAATTGATATTGCAATCATTAGCAACATAGCCGTAATACCGCTGCCGTAGCTTACTAAAAACTCTGGCGGTAAAAAGGTTTTAACTAAGGTTGCAAATAATAAACCAATAAAAAGCCACACAATTAAATCGTCAATTAGTTGGCCAAAAGCGTATTTTATTCCGAGTAAGGTTTTACTTAACATCGTGTCGGTTTTAGGTTGTGTTTTACTTGCACAGCAGCTTGTCTTTTCAGTTGTTTCTTCAACTTGTTGATGAGTATGACTTGCTTCATTTTTAGATGAACAACAACTTTTTATTGAACTAGCTTCGTTTGCCTTTGGCTTTATAGTGCCATCTTCTTTTATAGTAGAAACCAGAAAACCAGTAAAAATAGCCGAAAGTATTGCAGTTATCGGGCGATAAATTGCCATGATAGGACCGAGTAATGCATAAGATACCGATACCGAGTCAACGCCGGTTTCAGGGGTAGCAACTAAAAATGAAGATGTTGCTGGCGCAGAAGCGCCTGAGCGTTTTAATTGTGTAGCAACAGGGATAACGCCACAAGAGCATAAGGGGAGAGGTGCGCCAACAAAGGCCGCTTTAACAATCGCATTATTGCCAGAGCCTAAATGCTTACTCAAAATTTGAGTTGGCACCCAAGTTTTCATTAAACCAGCAATCACTAATCCTAAAATTAGAAAAGGGCTTGCTTCGTTAGCTAAAATAAATAGGTTGTTTAGTAATTCTAAAAATAAATCCATAACCTGCTCTAAACATAAATAATACATAAAACTTTATGGGGGCATTGTACCGTAATTAAAGCCAAAATAGTGTAGTAAATCTGCTTATACCAACTCTTGTTACAATTATTAAATAAATTAAAAGCCAATTCTTACAGCCAATAATGGCTTGAACAGTAATTATCACTGTATTTTTTATCTGTTTGCTAGGTATAATAAGGGCATTATTAATTAAGTTTAACGGCTATTGAGTTTAAAATAGCCACAAGGTTTAGGCATTCCATGTTTGAGAATCTCTCCGATCGTTTAACCAAAACCCTGAAGAATATCAGTGGTCGAGGTCGTCTTACAGAAGACAACATTAAAGATACATTACGCGAAGTTCGTATGGCTTTATTGGAAGCCGATGTTGCGTTACCTGTTATTCGTGAATTTATAGCCAATGTTAAAACTAGGGCTGTAGGACAAGAAGTTTCTAAAAGTTTATCGCCAGGGCAAATCTTTGTAAAAATAGTTCAAAGCGAACTTGAAGCTGCAATGGGTGAAGCTAACGAAGCGTTAAATCTTAAAGCTACGCCTCCTGCGGTAGTTTTGATGGCTGGTTTGCAAGGTGCGGGTAAAACTACCTCTGTTGCTAAGTTAGCTAAATTTTTAAAAGAACGTGAAAAGAAAAAAGTATTAGTTGTAAGTGCCGACGTTTACCGTCCTGCCGCTATTAAACAGCTAGAAACATTAGCAACAGAAGTTGATGTTGAATTTTTCCCAAGTGATATATCACAAAAACCAATAACCATTGCCAATAACGCATTAGAGCATGCTCGTAAAAAGTTTATTGACGTAGTTCTTGTCGATACAGCGGGTCGTTTGCACGTTGATGGCGAAATGATGGATGAAATCCAGCGGCTTCATAAATCAATTGCGCCGGTAGAAACATTATTTGTTGTTGATGCTATGACAGGTCAAGATGCGGCAAATACAGCGAAAGCATTTAACGATGCATTACCATTAACCGGTGTTATCTTAACTAAGACTGACGGTGATGCTCGTGGTGGTGCGGCGTTATCAATTCGCCATATTACCGGTAAGCCAATTAAGTTCTTAGGTGTTGGTGAAAAAACAGATGCGTTAGAACCGTTCCATCCAGATCGTGTTGCATCACGCATCCTTGGTATGGGTGACGTACTTTCTCTTATCGAAGAAGTTGAGCAAAAAGTAGATAAGAAAAAAGCAGAGCAGTTAGCTAAAAAAGTTAAAAGTGGTAAAGGTTTCGACCTAGAAGACTTCCGTGAGCAACTTGTACAAATGAAAAGTATGGGTGGCATGATGGGCATGATGGATAAATTACCGGGTATGGGTAATATGTCAGAGCAAATTAAAGGTCAAATGGACGACAAGTTAACTAATCGTATGGAAGCCATAATTAACTCAATGACTCCAGCTGAAAGAATACGCCCTGATATTATCAAAGGTTCACGTAAACGCCGTATTGCAGCGGGTTCTGGTACTCAGATCCAAGATGTTAATAAGCTGCTGAAACAGTTTACGCAAATGCAGAAAATGATGAAGAAAATGTCAGGTAAAGGTGGCATGCAAAAAATGATGCGTTCAATGAAGGGCATGATGCCTCCAGGTGGAATGGGCGGCATGGGTGGACCAGGTGGAATGTTCCGCAGGTAAATCTACTTTCTTACAAACGCCAAACCAGAGTTTTTATACTCTGGTTTTTTTGTTATTGTATTATCAATTATAAAAATATAGACCCTAATAAATGTTAAAGGGTTATTGAAGGATCAGCAGCAGTGCAATTAATTAAATCTTTATTCTGCTTTAAAGGCTCAGATAATAACGAGCGATTTATCTTATTGAGCTTAATAAGTGTTCTAGTTTTTACGTTTTTTAATGAACTAGTTTTAGCGAGCATGATAAGTAAAATAATTTTGATAGCTCTGATCGCTTTAGTTATTTTCGCAAGTGCAATTCGTCGCTGCCGAGATGCTAATCATGCATCAAAAGCGGCTTGGCTCACTACTAGCCTTTATGCAATAGCTTTACTTGTTATTATTGCTTTGCCATTTGCCACAAGTTATGGCGCATTAATTCTTCCTTTAGCCGCGACTTTTTATTTGTTTGCACAACCGGCAAAGCACAAGCTTAGCTATATATTTGGCTATAATGGCCCTGTTGATTTAAATGAATTAATTGCCCCTGCAGTAAAGCAACAGACAAAAGCAGAGCGCATAGAGCCAAGCTTATTTGGCGCGGCTGTAGAAAATCAAGCTGACGATTACCAATTTAGCTCTGAACAATATAGCCCTGAGCAAGCGCCATCAAACCTAGATTCTTCAGCACAATATATAGAGCCATCTTCGACACAGACCAAGTCTCCGAATCAAATAGCGAGCCTATTTTTTTATTGGTTTTCACAAAAACAAAAACTGATACTTGCTATAACAGGGGCTTTATTTGTTATTGCTAGCTTACTAATCGCACTACCATTGCTAACAAGTGATGATTTAGAAGCTGATAATGGCACAGACGTTTTACAAGAAACTGTTGTAGAGCACGTTAGCACACGTACCGACTTACTCGAGATGCCAGATAACTTTTATTTATTATTAGATGAAAACGATGGTTTAATTATTCATTGGCAATCAGATAGCTCGGCGACCGGCGAGGTTTGGTCGCTAAAATCAGCAAATGGTGATTTAAGTTGTTCGGATATTGAATTTAACAATGGTGATAAAATACGTACAGTTAATGTAGTTGTTGAAGGGCTTGGCGATTTTTACGCAAACTTCTCACCTTTAGATACTGAAGAGATTGTTAAGTCATTAGCTAAACGCGGCAACTTTAGTTTATGTGATTACAATTTTTCATTAAAAGGCTCACAGCGAGCACTTAACTCTAACCCTGCTTATATTGATTACGCGAATTAATAGAGGATAACTCGAGCTTATAGAGGAATGCAGTAATATAACTGCTAATTTGAGTAAGCTCCTTTGCTTTATTACTTAAAATATAAAAACTTAACTAGATAGGCTAATTATATGTCGAGTTATTACCTCCATTCTATCAATGCTCAGCAAGCATTAGATGCGATAAAAAAAAGACAAGCAAGTGTCCGATTATCAACTGATTTAAATATATCTGAAGCTGATTATTCAATAGTAGATGATTGTTTAGTTTTAGATCAAAACAATGAACTCTCAGTTACTCAACTAAAAAGGATTGCCAAAAAAACACAAAGAATTTTCTTGTGTGAAGAAGGTGATATTGAGCCCTTAGAAGATAGAAGCGTTGGTTACTATAAACTAGTCCCTACTGCAGGTGCTCCTTTGTTAGAGATCAGCGGTGTTAAAATGCATATATCAAAAGGCACTGATCCTTTCACTAGTGCCTCTGAAATGGCGCAAAAAGCAGTACGAGCTGGTGATAAGGTACTAGACTGCTGTAGTGGTTTAGGTTATGCCGCAATATCTGCTCACCGATTAGGTGCAAGCGAAGTAACTACAATTGAACTGAGTCAGCAGGTCATGGGGCTGAGGGCACAAAACCCTTGGTCACAAGACTTAACAAACAATGGTATTGTGCAACTCCATGGTAGTAGCTATGAATTGATAACTACTATGCAAACAAGCTCTTTTGATGCAGTAATTCACGATCCCCCACGATTCTCTTTAGCGGGGGAGTTATATAGTGAAGACTTTTATCGTGAAATTTACCGAGTTCTTCGCCCAAGTGGTCGCTTATTTCACTACACCGGTAACCCGCAAATAGTTAAGCAAGGCAGTAGCTTTGTTGATGGCGTAATACGTCGACTAAAAAAGGCAGGTTTTTACAATATTGAAAAGGTAGAGCATTTGATGGGTGTTAGCGCGCAGAAAAAGTAACTAAAAATAATAGGGGTAATGATATTAGCAACCTTATCGTTACCCCTATTATTTAGCGGATTATTATTCTTTTCAAAGCTCGCATATTATCTCTTGATAATATTTTATTACCTAACGCTGTCAACATCGACCCTAATACAACTAAGCAAGCGCCAACATAAGCAAGCGTGTTTAGCTCTTGAGCTGAGAAGAAACTTGGCCAAATACCTTCAGCAATGGTTGCAAATAATACTGTTAATAGCGGAGTTATTGCCAGTACAGCACTTACTTTCGATGCCGGCCAGTATTTTAACGACTCGGCAAATGTGCCATAGGCGATTAATGTATTTGCACAACAAAAAACTAATAGCACTAATGACAACATGTCCAGTGATAATATATCACCTGGTGATGAAGCCGGTAAAAAGAATAGGGCGCTAAGTAGATAGATACACCACATAATTTGGTTTGAATTAAAATGATTTAGCATCTGCTTTTGCAAAATAGCGTAGGTAGCCCAAGTAAAAGATGCGCCAATCATTATTACTAACCCTGTTATAAAATCGTCATTACTTAAGCTTTCTTGGGCTGTGAACTGTTGATTGAAGAATAAAACCAAGCCTGAGATTAAAACGATTGAACCAACCATTTGACCACGAGAAAAAGATTCTTTTAAAAATAGCACACTGCCAATTAACATCATAAATGGTGCCATTTGTATTAGCATTTGTGCGGTTTCGCCAGGAACGAAATATAAAGAACTCAAATACAATATATAGTTTAATGATAAGAACACTGCAGCAAACAGCATGCGCTTCATTAAACTTTTACTTTGTAAGATCCCACTTGGAATCTTATTACTTTTAAAAAGCATTAAACCGACAAACACAGCCGCAAACATAAATCGATACCAAGTAATGGTATACGAATCCATTAATTGTAAAACGCTAACTAAAGCGAGTGGCAGTAACCCCCACATAATGGCGGTAATAAGAGCTAACATTAACCCTTTAACATTATTATTTTGTGCTGTTGACATTCTGTTACCATTTTGGGCGCTATTTACTGTTAAAATAGCTACTTAATCGCAGGTGTATACTTAATATTGGGCGAGATTCTAACCTACAAGTTGGTTTATAGCTCGACTTTTGTTGATTATTTTCAACTATCTTTACCTTAATTTGGTATTAAAGGTTGCTTTTTCTCGGCAAAAGCGTAAAATCTGCGAGCTTTTCTATCCCTTGTGGGTTAGAAAGTGTCTGGAAAATTCGTTTTATAACTTAAATATAGAGGACGGTATGGTTACCATTCGTTTAGCTCGTGGCGGCGCAAAAAAGCGTCCATTTTATCAGGTGGTTGTTGCTGACAGCCGTAACTCTCGCGATGGTCGTTTCATCGAGAAAGTTGGTTTCTTCAACCCTACTGCACAAGGTCAATCTGAAAAACTTCGTTTAGACGTTGATCGCGTAAACCATTGGGTTGGTTTAGGTGCTACATTATCTGATCGTGTAGCTAAGTTAGTTAAAGACGCAACTGCGGCTTAATTAATTTAGTGAAATTGCGGGAGCAAAAGTAAAAATGAAAAAAGAAGTCACCCTTGGAAAAATCGGTGCTGTTTACGGCATTAAAGGTTGGTTGAAAATTCATTCTTTTACTGATGATCCTCAGGCAATTTTTAACTATTCACCTTGGGTTCTTACCTTAGGTGGAAAAAAGCAAACAGTAACAGTAACTGAATGGCGTAAACACAGTAATAGTTTAATTGCCAAATTTGCTGATATCAATGACCGCACGGATGCCCAGTTAAGAACTGGAGCTGAAATTGTAGTTGAGAGTGATGTATTGCCAGAATTACCGGAAGGTGAGTTTTACTGGCGAGATCTGATCGGAATGGATGTGGTGAACAGCCAAGGTTATAACTTTGGTAAAGTAACAGACATCATGGAAACCGGCTCTAATGATGTACTGGTTGTTAAAGCCAACCCTAATGATGGGTTTGGCAAAAAAGAAAGGTTAATTCCTTATATAGATGAACAAGTGATCCATAATGTTTCACTTGATTCGAAACAAATTGACGTGGATTGGGATCCAGGTTTCTAACTCAATGGATAACAGCAAAATGAGGATAGAGGTGATAAGCCTTTTTCCGGAAATGTTTACTGCTATCACTGAGTCTGGAGTGACAGGAAGAGCGATTCGTAATGGGTTAATTGAATTCCAAACTAGGAATCCAAGAGACTTTACTCATGATAAGCATCGCACCGTTGATGATCGTCCTTATGGCGGTGGTCCGGGAATGCTTATGATGGTGCAACCATTGCGGGATGCCATTAACGCAGCAAAAAAATCGGCTGGCGAAGATGCGCATGTGATCTACTTATCACCTCAGGGACGAAAGCTTGACCAAACGGGTGTACGTGAATTATCAAATCATAAATCTCTGATTTTAATTGCAGGGCGTTATGAAGGCATAGACGAAAGATTAATCGAGTCGGATATCGACGAAGAGTGGTCTATCGGCGATTTTGTGTTAACTGGCGGTGAATTACCGGCAATGACCTTAATTGATGCAGTGGCTAGATTTATTCCTGGTGTATTAGGACATAATCAATCAGCTGAGCAGGATTCATTTTCTGACGGCTTATTAGATTGTCCACACTACACTAGACCAGAAATTCTGGATGATAAATCAGTGCCAAGTGTTTTGCTAAGTGGTAATCATAAAAATATACGCGAATGGCGCATGCAACAGTCATTAGAAAGAACTTGGAAACGACGTCCAGAGTTACTAACTAACCTAGCTCTGACCGAGGAGCAAGAGAAAGTGTTAAAGGCTATTAAAGCTAAACATAACTCTTGATCGGTTCGGTGAACTCTAGGAAAAAGGTGAATTAAAATGAGTAATATCATTAAAGCTCTTGAAGCAGAGCAAATGAAAAAAGACGTACCAGCGTTTGCACCTGGTGATACTTTAGTTGTTAAAGTTAAAGTAAAAGAAGGTAGCAAAGAACGTCTTCAAGCATTTGAAGGTGTTGTTATCGCTAAGAAAAACCGCGGATTGCATTCAGCTTTTACTGTTCGTAAAATTTCGAACGGTGAAGGTGTAGAGCGTGTATTCCAGACACATAGCCCTGTTGTTGCTGAGATTTCAGTTAAACGCCGTGGTGATGTACGTCAAGCTAAACTTTACTACCTACGTGAACTTTCTGGTAAGAAAGCACGTATCAAGGAAAAGTTGGGTAAGTAATTTATTACTTGTTCGAAAAAAGGTCTGCAATTGCAGACCTTTTTTTTTGCGACCAAGGATGGTCGTAATCCTATACCGCCGGGAGCGAAGTATCGGTAGCTCACAGGATGACGATTTTTGTCTCGTCCATGAGAAAATCGCATACATTACATCGTGTAAATATAAGTATGCAAATTTGGCCAAGGGCAATTCATTCGCATCCGTGCGATCATGGCATTAGTACATCGTGTACGTCATGGCGTTAAATTTGTAGCAATGGACGTGGGGTATGCCGAAACGCCAAGGACGGCGCTGTTTCGGTAGCCTATAATTTACAACTTTATTTAAAAATATAGTTGTAGATTTATAGCAATACCCTGTTAGATTAGTACATGATTTCAACATGTCTATCTGTTTTAGGATCGGCGCCTTTCCGGTTTTCATCCCCTTTGCCCATGCTTACCGCAACTAAATGCTCTTCACTAATACCAGACTTCACCAAGTAAACCCAAACAGAGGTTGCTCGTTGCTTCGCTAAACCATGGTTAAACTCTTCGCCACCAACTTGATCTGTATGACCTTGTAAAACAATTTTACCTTGTTTAATCATTTTCATAGCTTCTATGTGCGAGTCTAAAACCAATTTGCTCTGCTGTGATAGCTCTGCTGAATTGAAATCAAAATAAACAAAGCGTTGTAATTCAATTTCTACTTTTTGCTCTTCTGGCTCAGCAGTTATTTCAGCATCTAGGTGTGGTTTAATAACATTTGCACTTTTAAAATTAGCACGATGTTGGCAGGCACAAAGGAGAGTTAACACACTGAGAACAAGTAATTTTTTCATGTAAATGACCAAAGTTAATGAGCTTATTATTAAGTTATAACATGTTATCTTATTTTGTCATTGTTTTCATTACTACATCTTTTAAATTCAAATACGATACATTAAATTAACAAAACATGATGACAGCGCTGTCATTGTGTGTTTTTATATGTTTTACAATTTATTAAGATGACAAACAATTTTAATATTGCTAGCTTTTACTATGCTTAGGGAATGATATTTAATAAAAGCAAATAATAATAAAAAATTAATACTAATTTAGGCGACAAAAGTATGAATCCATTAGAAAAATTTTATCCTATCAAAGATGCTGCCAAAGCTAATACATACATTGATGAAGCTAGATATAAAGAGCTTTATCAACAATCAATTGAGCAGCCTGAAAAGTTCTGGGCAGAGCAAGCAACACAGTTTCTTGACTGGGGTAAGCCTTTTGACAGCGTTCGTAACGTTGACTTTAAAAAGGCTGATGTTGAGTGGTTTAAAGGTGGTCAGTTAAATGTTAGTTATAACTGCATCGACCGCCACTTAGCAACTCGCGGCGAGCAAACCGCTATTATCTTTGAAGGTGATGAGCCTAGTGATACCCGACATATCACTTATAACGAGTTACATCAGCAAGTGTGTAAATTTGCTAACGTGTTAAAAGCACGTGGCGTTAAAAAGGGGGACCGTGTATGTATTTATATGCCTATGATCCCTGAAGTTGGTTTTGCTATGCTTGCTTGTGCACGTCTTGGCGCAGTGCACTCTGTTGTCTTTGGCGGCTTTTCCGCGGAATCACTTAAATCTCGCATTATTGATGCCGACTGCCAAGTTGTTATCACTGCTGATGAAAGTGTTCGTGGCGGTAAAAAATTCCCTCTGAAAACTAATGTTGATAAAGCCGTTAATGATTGTGCAAACGTGCACAGCGTAATTGTTGTTAAACGAACTGGTGCAGATATCGCTTGGAATGACTCTATTGATGTTGATTATCAAACCGAAATGGCAAAGGCATCAGCTGATTGTGAACCTGTAATGGTTAATGCAGAAGACCCACTATTTATTTTATACACTTCTGGTTCAACGGGTACTCCTAAAGGTGTTCAACATAGTACCGGTGGCTATCTTTTATATGCGGCTATGACACATAAATACGTATTTGATTATCGTGATGGCGATATTTATTGGTGTACTGCAGATGCTGGTTGGATCACTGGTCATAGTTATATTTTTTATGGACCGCTAGCAAATGCGGCTACAACATTAGTTTTTGAAGGTGTGCCTACTTACCCTGATGCAGGGCGTTGTTGGGATATGGTTGAACGTCATAAAATTAATGTTTTCTACACCGCGCCAACAGCGATACGTGCGTTGATGGGGATAGGAGATGAATTCCCTAACAGTAAAGATTTATCTTCTCTGCGCCTGCTAGGTAGTGTTGGTGAGCCTATTAACCCTGAAGCATGGCATTGGTACTATGAAATTATTGGTAACAGTAACTGTCCTATAGTTGATACCTGGTGGCAAACCGAAACTGGTGGCATATTAATTACTTCATTACCTGGCTCTGCAGGAATGAAGCCCGGCGCTGCTGGTTTACCTTTCTTTGGTGTTGAGCCTGTTATTGTTGATAAAGACAATGGTGCAGAACTTGAGGGTGAAGCTCGCGGTCCATTATTGATGAAAGCTAGCTGGCCAGGACAAATGACGACAGTTTATGGCGATCATGAACGTTCACACCAAACCTACTTTAGTCAATTTGATGGTTATTACTATACCGGTGATGGCGCGCAGCGCGATAGCGATGGCTATTATTGGATCCTTGGCCGTATTGATGATGTACTTAATGTTTCAGGGCATCGTTTAGGTACTGCTGAAATCGAAAGTGCCTTAGTACTACATCCAAAAATTTCCGAAGCCGCAGTTGTTGGCTATCCACATGATGTTAAAGGGCAGGGTGTATATGCTTACGTAACTCTTATGCATGATGAAGTCGAAAGTGAAGAGCTAATCGCTGAGCTAAAAGCTTTAGTTGCCAAAGAGCTAGGCAGTTTCTCAAAACCAGATCTTATTCAATGGGCACCCGGTTTACCTAAAACTCGTTCAGGCAAAATAATGCGTCGTATATTGCGTAAAATTGCTGAAAATGACATAGGTACATTAGGAGATACTTCAACGTTAGCCGATCCGAGCGTTGTTGATGAACTTATTGAACATCGTTTATTACGCTAATTTTTGTTAAATTACGAATATAAAATGAATTAAGGAGCCTGTTGGCTCCTTTTTTATAACTAATATCATAAAGGCCTAAAGTTTTACTTGCATAGCGTAATTAAAAGCTGATATTAATAAACTACTAAATGAAGCTATCCATTTAATTTGGCTTCAGACAAGCGAATACAGTTTTCAATATTTACGGTACTAATTCGAAGTTATGCAACTTAATTACACCACATTCCGATATTATCGCTTTACCCATCTTTATTGGTAGGTCTACTTACCGATCCTTTGCTTCACCCGTACAAATTACATTTAACTTTCTTTATAACAAAACTAAAATCGGACTTATTATGTCAATAGCAGCTGAAAATAAAAAATTAAACGATATCCATGTCAACTCTGAAGAAGTATTAATTACGCCAAACGAGTTGCGCAATAAATTGCCTTTAAGTGAAGATGACAGACAATTTGTTTTATCATCAAGACAAACTATCTCTAATATTATTCATAAAAAAGATGCCCGTTTGTTGGTGATTTCAGGCCCTTGTTCTGTTCATGATGTTGAAGCTGCTAAAGAATATGGTCGTAAATTAAAATCTCTGCAAGAGCAGTATAAAGATACCCTTTATGTCGTAATGCGTGTTTATTTTGAAAAACCAAGAACAACAGTTGGTTGGAAAGGTTTAATCAATGACCCTCACATGGATGGCAGCTTTGACGTGACAACTGGTTTAGAAACAGCACGTGAATTACTAATTTACTTAACTGAATTAGGTTTACCGCTTGCAACAGAAGCCTTAGATCCTATTTCACCACAGTACTTAGCTGAATTATTTAGTTGGTCTGCAATTGGTGCTCGTACTACTGAGTCGCAAACTCACCGTGAGATGGCAAGTGGTTTATCTATGCCTATAGGCTTTAAAAATGGCACAAACGGTAGTTTAGATGTAGCAATAAATGCAATGGAGTCTGCCGCATCTTCGCATCGTTTTATGGGGATTAACCGTGACGGTCAAGTATCTTTATTAAAAACTTCAGGTAACCCTGACGGGCACGTAATTTTACGTGGTGGTAAACAGCCTAATTATGATTCAGTTAATGTATCTATTTGTGAACAAAGCCTTGAAAAAGCTGGCCTAGCGCAAGCTTTAGTTATAGATTGTAGCCATGCAAATTCAAGTAAAGATCACAACCGCCAACCTTTAGTTGCCGAAAATGTGGTTAATCAAATTTGTGAAGGTAACAAATCTATCATAGGTATTATGTTAGAAAGCCATTTAAATGCCGGCAACCAAAGCTCTAACCTTGCAAAGGAAGAATTAGCATATGGTGTATCTGTAACTGATGCTTGTATCGATTGGCAAGCAACTGAGCAAGTATTTGCTAATGCAGCGACAAAGTTAGAGAATGTGTTACCTAAGCGTATTGCTAGTTAGATATTCAATTAAATAAGAACAACTGAAACGAGAACCGATGAAAGATTTTGAGCATAAACTACAACAATGCCGCATTGAAATTGATGAGATAGACCAGGAGTTAGTAACGTTATTGGCAAAGCGCCGGGAAGTAACTGCTCGTGTTGGCGACATTAAAAGTAAAGTAGGTATGCCTATTTTTGCTCCTGAGCGTGAACAAGCTTTGCTTAGCAAGTTAAAAAAGCAAGCGATGCATGCTAATCTTTCAACGCAGTTGGTTGAGGATCTTTTTCGTCGTATTATGCGCGATTCATACTCGAGCCAAGATGAGAAAGGTTATCAATGCATAAATAAAAGTGCAGGTAAGGTTGTAGTTATTGGTGGTAAAGGCCAACTCGGTGGTGTATTTGTTGATTTATTTCATCGTTCGAATTACCAAGTTTGTGTACTGGAAAAAGATGATTGGGCAAATAGCGATGAAATTTTAGCGGGCGCTGGCCTTGTCATTGTTGCAGTTCCAATCACCTTAACTAATATGACGATAGATAAACTTTCGTCGTTACCTGAAGATTGTATTTTAGCGGATATTACTAGTATTAAGGATAGCCCTCTAAAAGCAATGTTAGCCGTACATAAGGGGCCTGTAGTTGGTTTACATCCTATGTTTGGACCTGATGTTACCGGCTTAATTAAACAAACTATTATTGTTTGTGAAGGCCGAGGCAGCGAAAGTTACCAATGGCTGTTAGATCAGTTTGCGGTTTGGGGAGCTAACAATTATCAAGTTACGGCTGTTGAACACGATAAAGCAATGGCTATGGTGCAAGTAATGCGTCACTTTTCAACGGTTTGTTATGGTTACCACCTAATGCAAGAAAACGTTGAACTTGAGCAGTTACTTGCGATGAGCTCTCCGATCTACCGCTTAGAGCTTGCAATGGTTGGTCGCTTATTTGCTCAAGATCCGAACTTGTATGCAGATATAATTTACTCAAATCCAGACAATGTGGTGATGATGAAACGCTTTGCCCATCGATTTATCGAACTTCTTGAACACGTTGAAAATGGCAGTAAAATTGATTTTATTGCTAAGTTTAATCAAGTTGCCGACTGGTTTGGCGATGATGCCCAAAGTTTCTTACAAGAATCTAAAGTCTTATTGGAGAAAGCTCGTGAGCCAAAATAAACGAACTACTGTGATGAAGTACCTAGTAAAGTACAAAATTTTATTAATGATCATAGCTTTTGGCTTGTGGGTTGTTGCAGCGGTTATGTCATCAAAAGCACATGCAGCGGATAACTTAGTGGGTAACATTACTAAGCAGCAACTGTTTGACGGTTACCCTCATTTTGTTAGTAATTATGATGATTATTTATTATCAAGTGATGAAGCAAAAGCCGTGGAGCAACTGCCAAGTGAGATCTCACTGAAAGTGTTTTTTGGTACTTGGTGTCATGATAGTGAACGTGAAGTACCGCGCTTATTAAAAAGCTTTAAACGAACCAATGTCAGCATTGATATGATTTCGTTAGATTTAAATAAATCAGAGCCGCAAGGGCGCGCTAAAGAGGCTAACATCAAATATACGCCAACATTTATTGTATACCATGAAAATGTCGAAATTGGTCGTATTATTGAGCGACCAGAAGTTAGCTTATCTGAAGATATTTTAGCAATGTATAAAGATAGTAAAGCGCAGAAATAAAGCTTAAACGATTAGCTAAACGACTAGAAGACTTAAGTTAATCTAGGGTTTGTAGAGTCGTTAACACATCGCTGCGCAAACTGGCGATAGCAGTTAATATGTTGTCACTATTAACTTTATTTTGATCCATCTGTTGCCAGTTATCATTCCAAACCGAGTGAAGATTATTTGCACTTTTCTGGGTTTGCAAAGAAGCCGTTTGAGTTAAATCTTGTATGTAAAGTACATAACTCCAGCCTTTAATAGGGTCTTTTTTATCCTCATTTTCCTCATAATAAGCATAATCAACTAACAGTTGTAACTGGGCTAAAGACATTAAAATTTCAAAAGAAGATGTACGCACATTACGGTTATGCTCAGTCAGCTCATTGCGCCATGTGTTATAAGACAAGCTTGAGATTGCAATCACAATACTTATTAAAGCGATTGCGTTATTTTTTAATTGTGCAGAGATGCTAATTTTAGAGTTTGCTTTGCTATTCAATTAAATTACCTAAACTAATTACCACTGAGCTTAGTATTTAGTTTAGGTGAAAAAACACTAAGTGCTTAATTTGAACTGTTTTCCATCGCATTTGCGTAATGGATTTCAGCTAAACTTACTATGGCGTTAACAAGTGCTTGCGTAACATTTGTACCTATAAAGCCCGCGTCAATAGCTTCTTTATTACCAATTGCTGCCAAAGACAGTTCTGGTATTTCAATGCTCAGCTGCTTGCCATTTACATCTTGCAAATCAATCGATAAAACAATGTTACTTGCCTTAATATTGCGTACCTGCATTGTTGTTACTGGCTTTTTGTTTGAGCTAGTTTTTTTCTTGGCACTAAATTTTTCTGGTGTGTAGCTATCTATGTAGGCAAATTGGCTTTCAATTTGCTGGGCGAGTTGTTTGAAATTGCTATCGCCATCAGCAGTAAACTTGATGTTAGCGCGTAAGTTAGAAAAATTAACTGAATTAACAATAATCGCTGCTTGATTGATTGTTGCAGCATCCACCTTGGCTGCTACTTGCTCAATTAAAAGTGCATCTGCAGAGGAGTTTATGTCCTTTATCGTGAGTTGATGTAAAGAAATATCACCTTGCTCTAAAGCCGATGTTACTTGCTTAACATCTACTTGCTGTTTGGTGATCAAGGAAACTTGTGTGATTGCTTGTGAACGGATAAAACCATTTAAATCAGTTGCAGCTAAATACCACAACATGGCACCACAAAAAACTAAAATGCTTACGGCTAAAACGGCTAGTTTGTTCATTGCTAATCGACTTCTAAATAAAAAATTTAATAATAATTTATTATACATGCAGAACTAGTTTAGAAGTAAGTTTAATTTAACCTGTAAATATTGTCATTCAACGTTTATTTGTGTTTTCAATTTGTCAATTAATGTATATTTGCCAACAAATTATAATATGGCTATTTATCCCTATGGAACAGACAAAATCTTCTCGTTTACCGCTTCTTTTTCTCTCTGCTTTACTTATTGGTTTAGTAACATATGTGCAATGGCCAGAAACTGAATCTGAAAAAAAACGCTATCAAAGGATCGTTACCGTTAAAACTGCTCAAGTTATTGATGCAGAGTTTAGTGATGAGTTTGAAGCACTAGGTACATCGCTTGCCAACGAGTCGGTAATTATTACTTCACAACGTTCTGATATTGTTGAACAAGTACTTTTTAATGACGGTGATATTGTTAAGAAAGGACAAATCCTTGTTGAGCTGCGTAAAGAAGCTGAACAAGCAAATGTGCGTGAGCTACAAGCTAACTTGAAAGAATCAAGCGCTCAGTTAACTCGTTACAACGAATTAAGAAAACAAGATGTTGCATCTATTGCTCAACTTGAAGAGCAGCAAGCTAAAACCGAATCTATACAAGCTAGACTTAAAAATGTGCAAGCTGAACTAGCAAAACTAACGATAAAAGCACCTTTTGATGGGCAGTTAGGTTTTCGTAACGTAAGTGTTGGCTCGTCTGTTAAAAATGGCGATGTGATCACAAGTTTAGATGATTTAAGTACGATCAAAGTAGACTTCTTTATTCCTGAGCAATACTTGCCAACAATTAAAGTTAAGCAAGTTATTAATTCGCGCAATGTTGCTTATCCTGGGGTTACTTTTAAAGGTATTATCAGTAGTATCTCGCCTCGTATCGATGCTAAAACTCGTATGGTAAAAGTTAGAGCTTTATTACCAAATGATGAAGGCAAGTTACGTCCAGGCATGCTAATGGCCATTACCATTAAACGAAAAGTTGAACATGTTTTACAACTGCCAGAAACCGCTGTAATTCCATTTGAAGATAGCCATTTTGTTTTTCTTAACAATGATGGTGTAGTCGCTCGTACTCCTATAGTGATAGGGCGACGTAAGCCAGGTGTTGTAGAAATAATTTCTGGTTTAAATGCTGGCGATGAAGTGGTTACTGAAGGCGCTTTAAAACTTAGAGATGGCTCGTCTATCAAAGTGAAAAGCGAAGAGGGCAAATAATGATATTATCTGATCTTTCAGTTAAACGACCTGTTTTTGCTACGGTATTAAACTTATTAATCGTTACCTTTGGTATTGCCGCGTTTTTAATGTTACCACTGCGAGAATACCCCGATACAGATAAACCTGTTGTTTCTGTTTCTACTAAATATTCTGGCGCATCAGCTGCTATTGTTGAGTCGAAAATAACGCAAGTTTTAGAAGATAGGATCAGTGGTATTGAAGGCATAAAAACGATTACATCTAGTTCTCGTGATGGTCGTTCTCGTATCTCAATCGAGTTTGAACTTACTCGAGATATTGACGGTGCTGCTAATGATGTACGCGATAAAATATCTTCTGTACTAAGACGTTTACCAGAGCAAGCAGATCCCCCTGAAGTGGAAAAAGCAGGAGATGATGAAGATGTTATTGCTTGGTTTAGCTTACGCTCAGATGTATTTAACACTCTTGAATTAACTGATTATGCTAACCGTTATATTGTCGATAGATTTGCCACAGTAAATGGTGTCTCTGAAATTATGGTCGGTGGTGGTCGCACTTATGTGATGAAGCTGACATTGAACCGTGAAGCCATGGCTGCTCGCAACATTACCGTTAATGATATCGAACAAGTGTTACGAACAGAAAATGTTGAGCTACCCGCTGGTGAAGTAAAGTCTATTGATCGCAACTTTAATGTGCGAGTATCGCGTAGTTATCGCACACCAGAAGACTTCGCGTCTATGGTTATTTCTCGAGGTGAAGACAACTCACTGGTTAGGTTAGATGATATTGCCACAGTTAAAGTTGCTGCTGAAGATGAAGAAAACATGTTCCGCAGTAATGGCTACAACATGGTTGGCTTAGGCATTATTAAACAATCAAAAGCAAATACTATTGAGGTTGTTAAAGCTGCTCAAGTTGAGATGGAAGCGATAAAGCTGAGCTTACCTGCCGGTACCAACATTATCCCAAGTTATGACTCGTCTATTTTTATTAAAGACTCTGTTGATGAGGTATATAACACCTTAGGTATCGCGATGTTGATGGTGATATTAGTTATTTTTATCTTCTTAGGTAACATAAGAGCCACTATTATTCCCGCAGTAACCGTACCTGTAGCATTAATTGGCTCTATGATTGTAATGTCTGCTCTTGGTTACTCTATTAACTTATTAACCCTGTTAGCTCTAGTTTTGGCAATCGGCTTGGTTGTTGATGATTCAATCGTGGTTTTAGAGAATATTTATCGCCGTATTGAAAATGGTGAACCACCACTTACCGCAGCTTTTAATGGCGGCCGTGAAGTTGCTTTTGCTGTCGTTGCCACCACTTTAGTTCTTGTTTCTGTTTTTGTGCCACTAGTCTTTATTTCAGGCGATATAGGCCGTCTCTTTACTGAGTTTGCCGTTGCTATATCTGCTGCGGTTATATTCTCAAGTATTACCGCGCTTTCTTTAACGCCGATGATGTGTTCCAAATTATTGAAAAATAGACAGCGAAGTTCATCACTTGGTCAGTTATTAGATAAAGGCTTTGCCAAGTTAGAAAAGTCTTATGCAAACGCTCTTAATTCATCTATAAAGCAGCCTTTGATGATAGTAATTGTAATGGCTTTAGCATTTACTAGTGTTTGGGTTATTGGTAATAAACTGCCTAGCGAATATGCGCCAAAAGAAGATAGAGGCGGTGCATTTTTAATGATGTCTAGCGCTGAAGGTTCGAGTTATGAGCGCAATGTTGCCAACATGTCGATCATTGAAGAAAAACTGATGAAGTACTACGAAGACGGTTCACTTGAACGTGTTATGGTGAGGGTACCTGGTTTTAGAGGTGCTGGTGGTATTGCTATCATTGGTTTACCTGATTGGGAAGAGCGTAATATTTCTACGATGGAGTTCATTGGAAAATTCAATGGTGAACTTGCAGACATAACCGATGCGCGAGCGTTTATTATGTCACGAGGTGGTTTAGGTGGTCGCTCTGGTGGTGGTAAACCTATTGGCTTTGTACTGCAAGGTAATAGCTATGAAGAGCTAGCTCGCTGGCGTAATATCATTTTAGAAAAAGCTCAAGAAAACCCAAAAATTCTTGGTTTAGAAGGGGACTATAAAGAAACTTATCCTCAGCTATTGGTTAAAATTAATCGAGAACGTGCTTCTGATCTAGGTGTGTCTGTTGGTGATATAGGTAGAACCCTTGAAACTATGTTAGGTAAGCGTCGAGTGACAACATATATCGAGCGTGGTGAAGAATACGATGTACTACTTGAAGGCGATGAAGATGAGTATAAAAGCCCGAGTAGCTTAGAAAATATCTATGTACGCTCATCTACGACGCAGCAGTTAATTCCGCTCGCTAATTTAATTAGCTTTCAAGAAAACGCAACGGCCACAAACTTAAATAGGCATAACCGCTTACGCAGTATTACCCTTTCGGGCAGTATTAGCGAAGACTATACGCTTGGTGAAGCATTAGATTATCTAAATGATATTGTCTTAAATGAATTGCCAATGGAAGCCAGCGTTGATTATACAGGTGCCTCTGAAAAACTTAAGGACTCAAGTAGTTCAATGGTGTTAGTTTTTGCTCTTGCTTTGCTTATTACTTACTTAGTGTTAGCAGCGCAATTTGAAAGCTTTATTCATCCTTTTGTGATTTTGATCACAGTACCACTAGCGCTTGTTGGTGCAGTCGCTGGTTTATATTTAAGTGGTATGACCCTTAATATTTATAGCCAAATTGGTATTGTTATGCTGATAGGTTTAGCGGCTAAAAATGGTATTTTAATTGTTGAATTTGCTAACCAACTTCGTGATTCTGGTGAAGAGTTTACGCAAGCGATTATCAAAGGTGCTCAACAACGTTTAAGACCTATTGTAATGACTTCATTTACAACGGTAATGAGCTCTATACCGCTAGTTTTAGCAACAGGACCTGGCTCGGAATCAAGAATGGTTATTGGTACAGTGATATTTTTCGGTGTAGCATTAGCGACCGTATTTACATTATTTATTGTACCAGGTGCTTACTACTGGTTATGTAGAAATACCAAGTCACCTGAGTATATTGCTAAGCAAATAGAACAACAACAAGGATAGTTTTATCATACTTGAAGTGCCGAAATCATTTCGGCACTTCAAAAATCAAGAGGGTCAGATCAACTTGAAATGTGATCTTGTATTTTAATGACGCTTTTTAAGAGGTTGTTATTTAAAAAACTGCTTCAATATTGACTTACATTCCTCGCCTTTAACCAATCTAGCAAACTCTTTTACTTCTGCCGCCATTACTTCATTTAATTGTTGTTTACTGGCATCGCGTATTAATTTACGACTGGTTAATAATGCATCTAAAGGCAGGGCTGCAATTGTATTCGCTACATTTAAACCTTTTGATAAAACCTCTTCCGGGCTACATGCTTCATTAGCAATACCATACTGTACAGCTTCATCAGCACTAAAAAGTTTACCTAGGACCATCAATTCGAATGCTTTTTGTTGGCCTATAAGACGAGGTAAAAGGAAACTCGAGCCTGCTTCAGGACAAAGACCTAACTGGGTAAAAGGTAATTTAAACTTACTATTTGTTGCTGCAATAACCATATCGCAATGCAATAAAATTGTTGTACCAATACCAACTGCTGCACCAGCAACTGCAGCCACAATAGGTTTTTCAAAAGCAGCCAATTCGGTTATGAATTCAAATGCTGCTAAATCATCTGAATCACTAGTTTTGATAAAATCATCTAAATCGTTGCCAGCACAAAAGCAGGAGCTGTCCCCTTGGATTAAAACACAATGAACACTGCCCGTTTTAGCTGCGGTGCGCAATAGAGCCGCAAGCTGTTGATACATCTCGGTATTTAATGCGTTTTTCTTATCAAGTCGATTCAACGTTATACGTAGTACGCCATTGAGCTCTTCGCTTAAAATAAATTTACTCATGTTTATACTGCCTACTTAAGTTCTGAGTGTGGCACTTTCGTCGGTTTAATTTGCTCTGTTGCATAACAACCAAGCACTTTCATAAACCGAGTATGATCATTAAGTTTAGTTAAACAATCTTGCATCGCTGTAGACTTTAAATTGGCCTCTAAGTCGATATAAAACATCTCTTCCCAAGGTCTGCCTTGTATAGGGCGAGACTCAAGTTTAGTCATATTAATACCGAATTCTTTCAAGATGATTAAACAGTCAACCAATTCACCAGGCTTTTGCCCTGTAGCTAAGATTAATGTGGTTTTAGCTGGGATTTGCTCGGCAACATCTACAGACTTTCTTGCAACTAGAATAAAGCGTGTGTGGTTTTCATCTTGGTTGGCAATTGATTTTTGCAATGGCATTAAATCATATAGCTTGCCGCCTTCTTCGCTGCCGATCACTGCAACATTATCAGCCTTTAATTCTTGTACCTTACTCATAGCTTGTGCGCTTGAGTCTGAGTACTCCATGCGAATACCTTCTTGTTTATTTAAGAAATTACTACATTGCTGAATAGGCTGAGCATGAGCATAAATGGTATCTATTTTATCTAACGTAGTGTTTACCGAAGTAAGTAAACAATGGTCAATAGGTTGTGATAATTCACCAACAATAGACAAGTTAGTGTGTTGCAGTAAGTCATAAACTTCGTTAATACTACCTGAGCTAGTATTTTCAATTGGCAACATACCGTAATCTACATGCCCAGATTCAACTTGTTGTAAAATATCGGCAAAGCTGTCACAACCAAACTCTATGATCTCTTCCGCTCTGCGAGAGAAATAACGATAACTAGCAAGGTAGCTATAAGAGCCTTTATCACCTAAAAATGCCACACTCACGGTAGGTGTTTTGATATTAGGATTTTTAAGTTGTTGCAAAAATGCTTGCTGGTTAAGTACTGAATCTTCAATGATGGTTTGAAAAATTGACGTAACATAATGAGCATCCAAACCTTGCTCTTTACCTAATTGAATTAACCTTACTAATAATTCTTGCTCGCGTTGTTGGTCTCGTACAGGGCGCACTTGATGAGCTTTACTTTTGGCAACATTAAGAGTGAGAGAGCGGCGTTTAGCAAACAAGCTTAAAAGCTCTTGATCTAAGCTGGTAATTTCTTTGCGGATGAGATTCAAATCTAGACTATCTTTCACTTGGTACTCCGTACACTTTTATTATTTATTAGGGCGTAAACAAAAAAACCTCCATTGTTGGAGGTTTTGGCTTTTAAATTTAAAAACAAAATCCTCCGGCTTCAGCCGGTAAAAAAAGTAAATTTAAAAGCAGTAATAATTTTATTCATAGCCTTAATGTATGGGGCCGTATAAAAAGTGTCAACTGATAATTTGTTTTCTGCTAAATTCTGTTAAAATACCCTCCAATTTTATTATCTCGAATGCATTTTAGGGCAATTTCATGGCGTCTTTACAAGATCAATTACTTAAAGCTGGCTTAACTACCAAACAAAAAGCAAAGCAGGCCAATAGTGATAAACGAAAAAAGAACAAACAGAAGCGTAGTGGTGTAGAAATTGAAGCTAGCTTACAAGAAAAAGTAAGAGCCGACTTAGCCAAACAACAAGCTGAAAAAGCAGCAAAAGATAAAGCGCTTAACGATGAGAAAAAGCAACAACTAGCGGCTAAAGAGCTTCAACAAAGAATATTACAAATTCTCACTCATCATAGTTTTTCTGTTATGGGAGAAATTGAATTTAATTTTACCCAAGACGGTAAAATTAAAAAGATGTTAGTCGATACGCCAACACAAAAAGCTTTGGTTAATGGCCGTTTAGCTATTTGTGGCTTTGAACAAAAAAGTTATTTAGTTACCGCAGAAACTGCCGAGAAGTTAGCAACTTTAGATGCTTCTATCGTATTGGTTAGTAATGAAAAGGTAGAAGAAGATATTGATGAGGACGACCCTTATGCAGAATATCAAATTCCAGATGATTTAATGTGGTAACGCTTAATAGCTAAAACTATTAAGGCACAGATAAATATATTATTTAAAAGCATTAACGAAAAAAACTAGGAAACAAACATGGCTTTATTACGATTTATTATTGGTCGAATTATATTATTAATTAATTTTATTTTTTCACCAAAAGCAGTTAAACGTGATCCACAATTACAGCAAAAATTAGATGAAAAAACCGCAAACTTTAGTATTTACCAATTAAATGCTTGCCCATTTTGCGTTAAAGTTCGCCGTTCGGCTAAGCGCCAAAACTTAAATATTGAGTATCGCGATATTAAAAAAGACAATCATTTAGCCGATCTTTTACAGCACGGTGGTAAACGAACCGTACCTTGTTTACGAATTGATAATAACGATGGCACAAGTAAGTGGATGTACGAATCGAAAGATATCGTTGCCTATTTAGATGAAATAGCTCAAGCGGCTTAAATTTCCACTCACTTATTTAAAAAAAACTAGCAAAGCCTGAATTTAATTCAGGCTTTTTTTTGAAATTTTTTTAAACTATTTACTGTCTGATAGAGTATGTTTATTAAATACACTGAAACACTAGGTAGGCTATGTTGATTAAAATAAAGCGTAATAACGAGTTAACCGAAAATGATGTAACTGACGAAAGCGTATATAAAGAACGCCGTAAGTTACTTAAAGGTTTAGGCTTTGCTGGCGCATCTACCTTATTAGCTGGTACAGGTTTAAGTTTAAATGCGCTTGCTAAAGACAGTGATAGTAGCTTTAAAACAACACCGTTAAAGTTTACTAAAACGAATGCCAAACAAATTACAGATAAGCTTACACCTGAAGCTAAAGTGATCAGTCATAATAACTTTTATGAATTTGGTGCTAAAAAAGATCAACCTATTGAATATGCCAAAAACTTTAAGGTAGACCCATGGCAATTAAAAATAACTGGCGAGGTTAATAAGCCATTTACTTTAGATTATGAGCAACTATTTAGCTCGTTCGAATTGGAAGAACGCATTTATCGACTGCGCTGTGTTGAAGCTTGGTCTATGGTTATACCTTGGCTAGGTTTTCGTTTAGCCGATTTAATTAAAAAAGCTGAGCCAAATTCTGATGCCAAATATGTGAAATTTAAAACTTTGTACGATCCTAAACAAATGCCTGGTCAATCAAACCGATATTTAGGTGGAGGTATAAATTATCCTTATGTTGAAGGATTACGCCTTGATGAAGCGATGAATGATTTATCGTTTTTATCGGTAGGCTTGTATGGTAAAACACTGCCAGCACAAAATGGCGCGCCAATTCGTTTAGTTACCCCGTGGAAGTATGGCTTTAAAAGCATTAAGTCAATTGTTGAAATTGAGTTGGTTACTCGTAAACCAAAAACTACCTGGAATAAATTAGCACCTAACGAATATGGCTTTTATGCCAATGTAAACCCAAACGTTGATCACCCTCGTTGGTCACAAGCGAGTGAGAGAAGAATTACAAGTGGAGGTTTATTTGCTCGTAATAGAATAGAAACACAAATGTTTAATGGATACGCAGAGCAGGTAGCTGAACTCTATAAAAATATGAACTTAAAAAGATATTATTGATTTATATTTGTAATGTTTCTATTGGCGTTTAACACTTTCGCTTATTTATCAAACTAAATTTGTTTGTAAAATGTCTTGATATTTCTGATAGGAAATAAAACGATACATTTTAATAAGTTATTTATTTTTTAGCATAAATAATAAAAAATCATCACTTCTATAAATCATCTAATTATCTTATAATCGAATAGCGCAAGAGTGATAAGTAAAAAAAAACACTGGCTTTGATTTTAGATATTTATTTAATCTAAATAATATTGTAATAAACAAATTAGAAAAACATTTAATAATAAATAGGCGACTTCTTTAATGATCGATGTAGCATTTCGAAAATATTCAATCGGGCGTTGGAGCATTGATTGTACTCGAATGACAATTTCTTCGGAACAAGAAACAGTTCAGCTCTCAGCCAAAGTATTCGAACTATTAAAGTTATTTATTTTGTCAGACGATCACATTGTCAGTAAAGATGATGCCATTGATAAAATCTGGCTAGGTAATGTTGGCGTAGGTAAAACTGGCTTCCCTAATGCTGTATGGCACTTACGCAAAGTGTTTACAGATTTAGGTGCTGAAAATGACGAAGTATTTGTAACCATTCAAAAAGTTGGTTATCAACTTGTACTTAAGCCTGAGGGGATAAAAGAAGAGGTTGATATTCCTTGGGTAAGTAAAAAAATATCGCCATTAAAACTTAGTGCAATTATTATTTCTTTGCTTATCGCTATTATAATTTATATTCCTTATATGAGCTCCCCTCCAACTGCTTTGCAACCTAAAGTTATTAAGCATATTACTAATTTTGAAGGGGTTGAGAAGCAACCTGCAATTAGTCCTGATGGACAGTTTTTAGCTCTACATTGGCGCCAATCAAGTCGTAAAGGGCAGATATACTTAATTAACTTATTAAATGAAAACGCGCCTATAAGAAAGTTAACCGAAAGTAATTTTGATGAATATGCTCCTGTTTGGTCGCCTGATGGAAAGTCAATTGCCTATGCACGATTAAATGGCGAAGGAATATGCGAAATAAGAACTTTTCAGCTGATCTCAAGAGAAGATAAGTTAATTGATTCTGGTTGTTATTTTAATAATGATGATAAAGTCATTGATTGGAGTTCATCCGGTAAATTGCTTGCATACAACAAAGTCGTTGGTGATAGCACTGCTATTTTTACCTATGAATTTTCTTCAGAAAATATTAAACAAATCACCACCCCTGAAGCTAATTATGAAGATTTATCGGTAAGCTTTATTTACAACGATAAAAAGCTAGCTGTTATTCGCAAACATGCGGTTAGTTCTGAATTACTTACTATTGCAGATTACCAATCAGATAAGCCTGTAGTAGAGCTTATCAAAACTAATGACTTAGCCTTACTTGGTTTTGTTTGGGATAAGTTGAATGAGAAACTGATTCTTACCCAAGCTATGGGCGGCAACTATGCTATCGTTGCTTTAGATTTGAATGATAAGTCGGAAGTTATCTTAGATAAAACGCCTACCCCAGGCAGTTTAACAATTAATCCAAAAACTGATGAGTTAGTATTTACTCGTTACAGTACTAGTGAATATATTGAAGAAGTTTCGATGGAAACAGGACGAACAACCCGTCGTATAGCATCATCATCACGTGATTTATATGGTAGTCATGTCGCTTTTGATGATAGTATTCTGTTCTCATCCAACCGCTCAGGCAGCTGGGAATTATGGCTTAGACAAAAATTTATTTCTAAGCAAATTACTAAAGATATTGGTTCTGTTCTCATTGCTACGGTTTCACCAAGTGGTAACAAATTCGTTGTTATTATGAAAACAGAAGAATACCCCGAGGGTAGGTTTTATCTAGGTACATTGCCAAATGTTACATTTAAACCTATAGCTAATATCGATGTGCAAATTCAAAACCCTAATTGGTCATTAGACGAAGATAGGTTCTATTTTTCAGGCTCTGAAAATGGTAAGTGGGGATTATATGAATATAACCTCACTGCTAATGAAATGAAGCAATTAACTGACTCCGGTGAGGTTTTTGCTGTCGAAGGGGCGAATAATGTCATTTACACCTCTCGATTTAATCAGCGTGGTATTTGGGCCTTTAATAAAACAACTCAACAATTTACTAAGGTTGAAGATAACTTATTAATCAACGATTACGGCAACTACTTCTGGGTAGATAATAATTTTTATTACCTATATAGAGACGACACCAATGATCAAGTCAAACGCTTAAATATAGATGGTGAGGACGAGGTTGTTTATGAATTGCCTGTAAATTCAATTCGCTCTTATTCAGCTCTATCGCCTACAATAGACTCTAAAGTACTTGTGAGCCGTCATGCGATTAATGATGCCGACTTATACTCATTTTCTTTAAAGTAATTATCTAGCGGTAATTTATTGCTGAAATATCCGGTCTTATAAAAATCCATTAAGTAGCTACTTAATGGATTTTATATTGTCTGAGGCTAGAAAAGGTTTAAGTAAATGTTATCTACTAAATATAAGATCTGGTTATTAAAAACATTGATTCACCTTGGCGCTTTGTTGCCCGTTGTTGTGATGTATTATTTAGCGATTAATGATTTACTTAGTGCCGATCCCGTTGAAGATATTATTCATTTTACTGGTATAGGGGCATTAAACTTACTGTTAATTACCCTATGTGTATCCCCGCTAGCTAGATTCTTTAAGTTAGGCTTTTTACTACAAGTTAGACGTTTACTTGGCTTGTACGCTTTTTTTTATGCGCTTTTACACCTTAATAATTTTTTGTTTTTTGAACTGCAATTCGACTTTTCCTTGTTTATCGATGAAATAGTCGATAGGCCTTATATTACTGTGGGCATGCTTGCTTTTGTTTTTATCACCGCTCTTGCTATCACCTCACTTACACTGCTAAGGCGGAAAATGGGCAAAACGTGGCAGAGCCTACACAATTACAACTACGTACTCACAATCCTCGTGTGTATTCATTTCTTTTGGTCTGTTAAATCTGAAATTATCGAGCCTAGTATTTATTTTATAATGTTATTTGTCCTACTTTATCTGCGTAAAGATAAATTCAAACGTTGGCTAAAACGCTAACTTAAGTTACATTGCAGATATTACTAATAAATATCTATAGTTAAATGACACAAACTGCTCACGAGTTTCATGTAAACGTTGAAGACCTGCAATACTCAGTTACAGAGTTATTGGCTGAAGCTTCACCTCTATCAAAGCAAGTAATAAAACAAGCAATGCAAAAGGGTTGTGTTTGGTTGGAGCGAGGAGCTTCTACCCAACGTTTACGCCGCGCAAAAAAGACTCTTAAAATTGGTGATGTATTGCATATGTATTACAACCTTAGTGTTTTAAAGCAAAGTGTTGAAGATGCTATATTAATTGACGATAAAAGCTCATACAGTGTTTGGTATAAGCCATATGGTATGTTATGTCAGGGCTCAAAGTGGAGCGATCACACCACCATTAATCGTTTCGTTGAAACTCACCTTACGCCGCAACGTCCTGCTTTTATCGTCCATCGCCTTGATAAAGCAACCTCTGGCTTAATAGTGTTAGCCCATAGTAAATCTGCGGTGCGCGAACTAACAAATGCATTTGAGCAAAGAAATACTGCGAAAACTTACCAAGCTATTGTTCATGGCGATCATAGTCAAAACTCTCAACCACAGACAATTACCAGGGAAATAGATGGCAAAGCCGCGATAAGTCACATCACTTGTATAGAATATGACTCAGTTAATGATTACTCCTTAGTTGAAGTCGCAATTGAAACCGGCCGTAAACACCAAATAAGAAAGCATTTAGCTAGCATTGGCTTGCCTATTGTTGGCGATAGATTACACGGTGAAGAAGAAGTCAGAGCTACAGGTAAAGATTTACAGTTGTGTGCTATATATTTAAAAATTCCTTGTCCTAATAGTAAAACGGAAAAGGAATATAACCTTCCTAAGCAGTATCAACTTAAGCTATAAAATATGAATCAAGATAAAACGGTAGCAGTACAAGTTATTCAGGCGCTAAAAGAATTAGGTGTGCAATATGTCTTTGGCGTGCCAAGTGGTGCTTGGATTGATTATATGGAAGCTATAAGGGTAACTCCGGGCATTGAGTTCATATTAACTAGTCATGAAGGTGGTGCTGCCTTTATGGCTGAGACAACCGGTCGATTAACTGGCGTACCAGGCGTATGCTTTGGCACCTTTGGTCCTGGTGCTACCAATTTATCTACAGGTGTTGGCTGTGCTTATTTAGATCGGTCGCCAATGATAGTGTTAACGGATGAAATGCCAACGGATAAACGCCATCGTAATATTCAAATGAATATTGATCATCAGGCATTATTTTCGCCTATAACAAAGCAAACGACTCATTTAGAGGTTGGCAAAGTACAGGAAATTATTTTTTCTGCCGCGCATATAGCGCTGACTGGTAAGCAAGGTCCGGTACATATTGGCTTACCACAAGGTATAAGTCATATTAAGACGGACGAGATCTCTCAAGCCCCTTTAGCTAGATTAAAACAGCAAAGAGCAAGTGCCGATGTAATAGAAAGAATGCAGGCGCTATTAAAGCTTTCTAAGTTTC
Organism: Thalassomonas sp. M1454; assembly: GCF_007097525.1. Taxonomy (GTDB): domain Bacteria; phylum Pseudomonadota; class Gammaproteobacteria; order Enterobacterales; family Alteromonadaceae; genus Thalassotalea_A. The sequence continues at coordinate 1,383,862 of NZ_VKDD01000002.1, read as the reverse complement.
CTATTATTGCGTTAGGTTTACGGGCAAAAGATATCGAAATAACTGTTCGTGATGAATTATTAAATTTTGTTGAAAAGCATAATATTCCTGTTGTACTCACTCCAATGGCAAAAGGCATCATCGATGAATCACACCCTTGCTATGCTGGCGTATTGTTTCATGCGTTAAGTAATGAGGTTGGCAAAACTCACCAGCAAGCTGACCTTGTCATTGCCATTGGTTACGATGAAGTTGAGTTTAACTTTGAGCAGTGGCTACCAAAGGCCCCCTTAATCGGAATTGATATTGAGGCAACTGATATTGATGTTAATGAATATGACTTAGCTTGCGATGTAATAGGCGAAATTAATTTTTCAGTGAAACAACTGTTGCTAGTTAATGACTTAAAAAAAGGGTGGCAGATGGAGCAGTTAATTGCTCGAAAACTAGCCATCTTTAAGCAATTACAGCCACAAAATAACAGCTTTGGTCCTTGTACTGCATTAGATATTTTAAGAAAGCACTTACCCTTAAATGGCATTATGACTAGTGATGTTGGCGCTCACTTACATTTGATTGGGCAAAAGTGGCTAACTCCAGATATTAACCGACAACTTATGACTAACGGTTGGTCCTCGATGGGCTATGCCATTCCATCAGCTATTGCGGCTAAACTTAATTACCCTAATACGCCGGTTTGTGCAGTGATAGGTGATGGTGGCTTTCTAATGACTGTAGGTGAGATTGCTGTTGCCGTCAGAGAAAAATTAAATATTGTTTTTGTCTTGTTTACTGATAACGACTTAGCATTAATTCGCATTAAACAAGAGAAAAAATCTAACCCTATTTATGGAACACAAATTAGAGAGCAGGGCACAATTGGCTGTGATAATTTGTTTGGTGCTAAGGTCATCACCGCCAAAGATAGTATTGAATTTGAATTAGCTCTAGAGCAGGCCTTTGCAAGTGATGGCCCAGTTATTGTTGAGGCGTTATTAGATCCCAAAGAGTATGACTCACTAGTATTAAAAGCAGATAAGCCTTAAAATCTTTATCATTACTAATAAATTACTATTTAAGTACCAACCTGTATTATGAAAACAGTTAATCTTGGCAAGCAATTATTTACTCCAAGCAAAGTAGTCTGTATAGGCAGAAACTATGTTGACCATATTACCGAGTTAGGTAATGAAATCCCTGATGATATGGTGGTGTTTAATAAACCAAATTCGGCCATTTCAAATCAATTACTCTCTTTTCATCAAGAGCAATTGCATTACGAGGGGGAGCTTTGTTTTTTAGTGGCAGCAGGGCAGTTTATCGCTGTTGGCTTTGGCCTTGACTTAACCAAGCGTGGTTTACAGTCAAAACTTAAAAGTAAAGGCTTACCTTGGGAGCGAGCTAAAGCGTTTAATGGCGCTGCAGTTCTAACGGATTTTGTTGCCATTGATGCAATAGATGATTCGTTAGCACTTGAGCTCTGCATTAATGGTAAAGTGGTACAAGCTGGCGGTGTTGAGTTAATGATGTATAAACCTCAAGATATACTGAGGGAGCTTACAACATTTATTGAACTAGAAGATGGTGATGTGGTGATGTCAGGCACGCCGAAAGGGGTTGGCGTAATAAACTCTGGAGATGTGTTTTCAGCTAAAATACTACAAAATAATGAAGTGTTATTAAGCCATCAATGGACGGCTCAATAGTTTTCACAGTGATAAAATGGAACAGGCCATTTAGTCTTAGCCACCAATAAATTTTACTTTAAAGCCGTTTTTTTCTAAAACGGTTTTAATTACATCTCGTTTATCCCCTTGGATCTCAATTATTTCACCAACCACAGTACCGCCAGTACCACAGGTTTGTTTTAACTTTTTAGCTAAAACTTTTAATGCCTTAGCATCAAGACCTAAGCCGGTAATAGTTACCACTCCCTTACCTTTACGGCCTTTAGTTTCACGGCGTACATGAGCAAAACCATCGGAAGGAGTAATCTCCATTTCTGGCTTTTCTTGTTTTACTCTCCCGCCATCGGTTGAATAAACTAGATTTGACAATTGATCTTGTAGTGATGACATACTAATTCCTTAATTAATATCAAGGTGTCAGACACCTTGATACTTTCTGTTGCATTATAATATCAAGAACATCGACACCTTGAAAACAAAAAACCAGTCCGAAGACTGGTTTTAAAGAATTATAATGCCTTAGCTATTATAAAGTGTTTTCTAACTCTGGAAGAGCGTCAAATAAATCAGCAACTAAACCGTAGTCAGCAACTTGGAAGATTGGCGCTTCAGGATCTTTGTTGATTGCAACAATTACCTTAGAGTCTTTCATACCAGCTAAATGTTGGATAGCACCAGAAATACCTACTGCAATGTATAGGTCAGGGGCAACAATTTTACCTGTTTGACCAACTTGCATGTCGTTTGGTACGAAACCAGCATCAACAGCAGCACGTGATGCACCGATAGCTGCGCCAAGTTTGTCAGCGATACCGTTAAGAAGGCTAAAGTTATCACCGTTTTGCATACCGCGACCACCAGAGATAACAACGCTAGCTGCACCTAGGTCTGGGCGTTCTGAAACAGTTAGCTCTGCATTAACAAAGCTTGAAGTACCTGCGTCAGTTACGTTGCTTAGAGCAACAACTTCAGCTGAACCTGTAGTTTCAACAGCATCAAAACCAGTAGCACGAACGGTAATTACTTTAGTTGCATCTAATGATTGAACTGTAGCGATAGCGTTACCTGCGTAGATAGGGCGTACGAATGTGTCTGCACTTTCTACCGCGATGATTTCTGAAATTTGTGCAACATCTAATAAAGCGGCAACGCGAGGCATAAAGTTTTTACCTGTTGTTGAAGCTGTTGATAAAATATGCGTGTAGTCACCAGCAAGTTCAGTTACTAGTAATCCCATATTTTCAGCAAGTTGGTTTTCGTATGCTGCGTTATCCGCAACTAAAACTTTACTTACGCCAGCAGCTTTTGCTGCTTCATCGGCAACGCCCGCACAGTTAGCGCCAGCAACTAAAATATGGATGTCACCACCAATTGCAGCCGCGGCTGCAACAGTTTTTAATGTATCAGCCTTAAGGCTCGCATTGTCATGTTCTGCAATTACTAAAATAGACATTAGATCACCTTCGCTTCATTTTTTAATTTTTCAACTAACTCTTCAATAGACTCAACAATAACACCAGCTTGACGTTCGCTAGGAGGTGTTACTTTAACTAGAGTAGAGCGTGGGCTTAAATCGATTCCAAAATCAGCTGCTACTTTAACATCTAATGGCTTACGTTTAGCTTTCATGATGTTAGGAAGAGACGCGTAACGAGGCTCGTTTAAACGTAAGTCAGTAGTAATGATTGCCGGTAAGTTAAGAGCAACGGTTTGTAAACCGCCATCTACTTCGCGAGTAACATTAACTTTATCGCCTTCAACTTTAACGATTGACGCGAAAGTACCTTGTGGCATGCCTGTTAATGCACCTAACATTTGACCTGTTTGGTTGTTGTCAGAATCAATTGCTTGTTTACCAAGTAGAACAATTTGTGGTTGCTCTTCTTCAACAACTTTTTGTAGAAGTTTAGCTACGTTGATTGAATCTAATGTTAAATCAGTATCGATTTGAATTGCGCGGTCAGCACCAAGTGCTAGCGCAGTACGAAGTTGTTCTTGGCAAGATTTATCGCCAATTGAAACAGCAACGATTTCTGTCGCAACGCCAGCTTCTTTTAAGCGTACGGCTTCTTCAACTGCAATTTCACAAAATGGGTTTATTGCCATCTTAACGTTTGTTAAGTCAACGTTGGTGTTGTCAGGCTTAACACGTACTTTGACGTTATAGTCAATTACGCGTTTAATAGGAACAAGTACTTTCATAGCAACCTCTGTTTGTTGTTCGTACAATTAATTATTGTGTTTTTGTACAATTATCTTCTGTTTATTTGACATTAGTATATTTATTAAGTAAAAATTAAACAAGTGTTTTAATTTGTTGTTTAAAGTTAATACTCAAAATTATTTGTCATCTGGTGCGAAAGATTACTCACTGGGCGTCAAAAGATCAATCACCAATGTGACAGATCAACCAGTTAATTTCACTTTATACTCATAATTGACAATTAATAGAGATTTAACCATAGGTTTGCTCGCCATAAAATGATATAAAGCCAAAATACAAAAAATATAATGAAAACTATTTAAAGGAGATGAGCGTGGAACGTGAATCTATGGAATTTGATGTTGTTATCGTAGGCGCAGGCCCTTCTGGATTATCGACAGCATGTAAATTAATGCAAATGGCACAAGAAAAAGATCAAGAATTAATGGTTTGTGTTGTTGAAAAGGGCTCTGAAGTTGGTGCTCATATTCTTTCAGGTGCTGTTTTAGAACCTCGTTCTTTAAATGAACTATTCCCTGATTGGAAAGAGCGTGGTGCTCCATTAAATACTCCTGTGACTGGCGACGATATTTATTTGTTAAATAATGCAGAAAAGGGCACTAAATTACCTAACTTTGCTGTGCCAAAAACTATGCATAACGATGGCAACTACATTGTTTCAATGGGTAATGTTTGTCGTTGGTTAGCTGAGCAAGCAGAAGGTATGGGAGTTGAGATTTTCCCTGGTTTCCCTGCTCAAAGTACAATTATTGAAGACGGTAAAGTAGCTGGTGTTATTACTGGTGATATGGGCTTAGATGCAGAGGGTAATGAAAAAGATTCATTTATGCCTGGTATGGAGCTGCGCGCTAAATACACTGTATTTGCCGAAGGTTGTCGTGGCCATTTAGGTAAAGAATTAATCAGTCATTTTAATTTAGATGCCGATAAAGCGCCGCAACACTACGGTATTGGTTTTAAAGAAATTTGGGATATTGACCCTGCTTTACATCAAGAAGGCTTAGTTGTTCATAGTGCTGGCTGGCCTTTAGAAAATGATACAACTGGTGGTGGTTATTTATACCATGCCGAGAATAATCAAGTGTTTGTTGGTTTAATCATTGACTTAAACTATTCAAATCCGTATTTAAGTCCGTTTGATGAATTTCAACGCTTAAAACATCATCCTAAGTTTGCTCAATATTTAGAAGGTGGTAAACGTGTATCTTATGGTGCTCGTGCTATTGCTAAAGGTGGCTTTAACTCATTACCAAAAATGACTATGCCTGGCGGTATTATGGTTGGTTGTGATGCTGGTACGATTAACTTTGCTAAAATCAAAGGTAACCATACTGCAATGAAATCTGGCATGTTAGCGGCTGAAACTATCTTTGCAGCATTAAGTGCTGGCGATGAAGGTGGCAATGATTTAACCGCGTACACAGATAACTTTAAAGCATCTTGGTTGTATGACGAGTTATACAATACTCGCAATTTTGGCGCTGCTATGCATAAGCTTGGTACATTCTTGGGTGGTGCATATAATACCGTTGATCAAAACTTCTTTGGTGGCAAATTACCGTTTAACTTTAACGATAACAGTTTTGACCACGAGTCGCTGAAACTAGCAAGTGAATCTAAAGAAATTAACTACCCTAAGCCGGATGGTAAATTAAGTTTTGATAAGCTGTCTTCAGTATTTTTATCAAATACAAACCATGAAGAAGAACAACCTTGCCACTTAAAACTTAAAGATAATAGCATTCCGATTAGCGTTAACTTACCTCAATATGCTGAGCCAGCTCAACGTTATTGTCCAGCCGGTGTTTACGAAGTAGAAGAAACGGAAGAGGGTGATAAGAAGTTTGTTATCAACTCGCAAAACTGTATTCATTGTAAAACTTGTGACATTAAAGACCCTAGTCAAAATATCACTTGGGTAACGCCTGAAGGAACTGGCGGTCCAAACTATCCAAATATGTAGTTTGCCAATATAAACCACAAAATAAAGCGCCAATTGGCGCTTTATTTATTTTTGCTAAAAATAAAAAATCTATTTAATTCAAAAGCTTTAATCATTCCGTAACAAACTACTAACATCAATTACATTTCATTAACGGAAGTTCTTGCCTGCATTGGTTATAAATTAAACACGGTTTAAATTTTATTAATTCAACAGGCGGCAAGTATGACTAAGAATCGATTAACACAACGTATCAATGAGTTAGCTGATAAATTAATTGAAGGCACCAGTAGCGCTGCCGAAGATATGGAGTTTAAAGAGCTTTATAGTTGTTATAAAGAGCAACGTACCTTACTTGCAGAAAATGAATCTGACATTTGTTGTACTCAAAGGTAAGTCATGAATTATCAAAGATTAGCCGAGCTTACTCAAAAGGTGTTAGCTAAAGTTAACACTTTTGAAGAAATGCAGGAATACCAAGAGTTGCATAACGAATTACATAATGTGATCCGTCAGCAACGATGGCAACCTAAAACAGAAACAACAGAGTAATTGTGGGTTTATGTTTCATCTAAGGGTGAAGATTAAATAAATCCCACTGCTCATTATTTTTATCAAAACATAACCTATCGTGTAATCTACTTGCTCTTCCTTGCCAAAATTCTATGTAGTGTGGCTCAACATTAATACCGCCCCAAAACTCTGGTAAGGGTACTTCTTTATTTTTAAATTTTTCTTTATAAAAAGTTTCTCGCTCTTTTAATTCTGAGCTAGTTGTTAATTTTTGACTTTGCTTAGAGGCCCAAGCGCCTATTTGACTACCTCGATCTCTACTATGAAAATAAGCCGCGGATTGTTGTGTTGATGTGCGTTTTACTGTGCCTTCAATCCTGACCTGACGCTGGAGTACTCCCCAATGAAATAATAAAGCAACTTTTGACCCTTCAGGTAATTCTTGTGATTTTCTACTGCCGTAATTGGTATAAAAGACAAAACCATTTTCGTCCCATGATTTAAGCAGAACCATTCTAGATGAAGGTTGGCCATTACTATCACAGCTACTTACCGACATAGATTCAGGTAATAAAATTCCAGATTTATTAGCATCGTCAAACCATAATTTAAATAATTCGAAAGGAGATTTATTTTCAGGGATCTCTGGTAATGGCAGAGCCACTCCTTGTCCAAAAGTAAACAAGCAGCGTAATTTTTCAAGAAGAGTCATAGTGTTTCATTTTTTAAGTAGATATAAAAAATTGTACCATCTAATTTTTTATATCCAAACATAAATGAGTGTATTTGTTGTGTTAAGTCAAATATTACTAGTGTTTAAAATCAACAGCTCTGTTAACAAGAACCTATCATTAACTCTACAAAAGTCTAACAGTGCCAGTGTTTTATCTATGTTATAAAATTAAAAAACTATAAAAATAGCAAAATACAATGAACGAACTCTCACAACAAAAATTACGCTTAGAAGAATTAGCTACCAAACTTATTGAAGGTGTTAGCACTTTTGAAGAAGATATGGAATTTAAACATTTATATTCATTACTCTTATCTCAAGAAAATAAATAGCATTACTCTTAAAGCTGCTTTATTGATTATGTTTAATTAACTTACATCAAACGTTACACTTTTTACCAAGCTTTTCCTCTTGTTTATTTACTAGACTGTTTTTAAATTAGGCCAAGTTAAATTCATCTAATAGTTTTATAATCCCTTTTGTTTCATTGGGTTAGTTGAATGACTTGGCTTAGCTTGGATTTACATAATTATAAATTTGATAATTAATAAATGCCATTTAATAAAAATTTGAGAAAAACAGCATATACGTAAGATCGAAAATTAGGTAATGTCTGTGCATATTAAAATGTGGCTATACTAATTATTCTAACTGATTAAATCAGTAGTTATTGCTAAGCGTATCCGCATTAACCTTAAAAAGTTAACACTATAAAATTAAAATAAAGGATTTCGAATGAAATTTATTAAACCAACTTTGATTGGCTTGTCAGTTGCTCTTGCATTAAACCTTGGTGGTTGTGCCACCGCGACTGATTCAACATCACCAACAGCCGCGAAAGTACAAAGTAGTCCATTAACCTACGTTAGATCGGTAGAAGGTATTGAAGAATATTCCTTAGAAAATGGTTTAAAAGTTTTATTATATCCTGACGCTTCTCAGCCTAAAACTTTAGTCAACATTACGTATCGTGTCGGCTCTATTAATGAATATTATGGCGAAACAGGCATGGCGCATTTACTTGAGCATATGTTGTTTAAAGGCTCAACAAACTATAAAGACATTGATAAAGAATTTAAAAAGCGTGGCATGGGTACGAATGCTACTACTTGGTTGGATAGAACTAATTACTTTGAAGTTTTTGATGCTAACGAAGAGTCTTTAGCCTGGGCTATTGGCATGGAAGCTGATCGAATGATGAATGCAACATTCACTGAAGAAGAATTACAAAGTGAAATGACCGTCGTTCGTAATGAGATGGAGCGTAACGAAACTAACGAATTTCGTATGCTTATGAGCCGTATGAGCTCTATGGCTTTTTTATGGCATAACTATGGTAATTCAACTATTGGTGCTCGCTCAGATGTTGAAAACTTCCCATTTGAAAAGCTACGTGCATTTTACAAGAAGCATTACCGCCCAGATAATGCAGTAATTACAATTGCTGGTCGTTTTAACAAAGAAGATACGATTAAAAATATTGAGAAAGAGTTCGGCTCAATAGCAAAACCTGCTACACCAATTGAAGCGTTATACACGGTTGAACCAGTGCAAGATGGTGAGCGTGAAGTGAATATTCGCCGTGTAGGTGATTTACCTTATATCGGCCTAAGTTATCATGCCCCATCGGGTTTGCATGCTGATGCAGCAGCATTAACTTTATTAGAAAATATTCTAGGTGATGCAACTCGTGGTCGTCTACAAAAACAATTAGTTGAAACTGAACTCGCGACAGCGGCTAATAATTTTTCATTCTTACTTAAAGATAGCTCACAATTTTTATTCCTAGCGCAAGGTAGTAAAGATGGCGATATTAAAAAGCTTGAAGATAAATTAATTGAGATTGCAGAGAGCATTAAAGAACACCCTATTACTGAAGCTGAACTTAAATCGGCTAAATTAACTCTAGCGACGCAAGCTGAAAAGTCTATGCGTAATGTAACAGGCGTTGGTATGGAGCTTTCTGAGTATATTGCTAAAGGCGATTACCGCCACGCTTTCTACTTTAGAGATGTCGTAGCAGATACTACTTTAGAGCAAGTACAAGCAGCAGCGGAAAAGTACTTAGTACGTAGTAACCGCACATTAGGTCGTTTTATTCCAACAGAAAAACCTGTACGCGCAGAGATACCTTCAGCTCCAGATTTAACAGAATTACTAAAAGACTATAAAGGTAAAGAAGTTGCATCAGCTGGTGAAGTGTATGACAACACTGTAACTAATATCAAAAAGCGTTTAGTTAAACTCGATTGGGCAGAGGGCACTAAGGTAAATGTTTACCCTAAAATACTTCGTGGTGAGCAAATTATCATGAATATGCACTTCCCTTCAGGTACAGCTGAAACATTAACGAACAAAGCAACAGCACTTTCATTTGCAGGCTCTTTAATTAAGCTAGGTAATGATAAATACAGTAAAGAAGATATTGCGACTCGTTTAGATGAGTTAAAAACGTCTATTTCAGTATCAACATCAGCCGGTTCAACTAATATCTCGCTTAAAACTGATAAAACCAATATGCCAGCTGCGGTTACTTTCTTAGGTGAGCTATTAGCAAACCCTACATTCCCTGAAAGTGAATTAGAAATAATGAAGCGTTCAAGTGTTGCTCGTATTGAAAGTCAGCGTAATGATCCAAGTGCAATTGCATCAAACAGCTTCCGTAAAAGCTTATACAACTACCCTGCAGGGCACCCAAAAGCTTATGTTGAATTAGACCAAGCTATTGCCAATGTGAATGCGGTTACTGTTGCCGATATTAAAGCTGTTTATAATAGCCATTTTAATATTAACAATGGCCATATCGCTGTTGTTGGTGATGTGAAAGCGGCAGATGTATCTGAGCAATTACACACTGTATTAAAGCCATATGTTAACAACACGCCTTATCAGCACCTTGGCACTGACTATAAAGATCTTAAAGGCGCTTTAGTTAGTACTGAAACACCTGATAAAGCAAATTCACAACTTTATGTGATTAATCCAATCGAGATGAATGTTAAGCATGAAGATTATTTAGCCTTAACTATTGCTAATAAAATCTTTGGTGGTAGTGCATTCTCTTCACGCATCGGTTCACGTATTCGTGTTAAAGAAGGTTTTAGCTACTCAGTTGGCTCAGGTATGAATGTAAACACACTTGATACTCAAGGTTTATTCTATGCTTACGCTATTGCAGCTCCTGAAAATATGGAAGGTGTTATTGCTGCCTTTAATGAAGAAGTTCAAAAGGTAGTAGCCGAAGGCTTTACTGCTGAAGAGCTGGATCTCTCAACTAACGGATTTATTAATGACCGTAATCGCTCTTGGGCTAGTGATGCAACGGTAAATACTGTTATTATGGGTGCAAGTAAGAAGAAAGAAGATTTAGCATTTTATGACGAGCAAATTGAACAAGTTAAGGCTCTTACATTAGAAGATGTAAATAATGCCTTTAACAAATACATTGGCTCTATGGAGTTTAACGTATTTAAAGCGGGTGACTTTGCTAAAATAGCTGCACAAGAAAAAGCGACTAAATAATTATTTAAGCGTTTAACATTAAAAAGCCGACTTATTATTAAGTCGGCTTTTTTATTTATCATGTCCCGTCCTGAAATAGGTTTACCAATAATATTTAGCGGCAAGTTGATATTGCTGCTCAGTTAAAGATATATCTTGGTTACTATATGCTCGTGCAGGGCGATCGCTATTGAGCCAGTTATACTCCGCTTGCAGGAATATATTACGGTTAAAACGATATTGATAACTTAAAGTGATACTTTTGCCATACTCATTATTATCATCATCAGGAGTTAGGTCATTATCGGTGACTGAGAATTCCTCTATACGAGCTGTATATCGATGTGACTTATGTTTATGGGTTAATAGCGCAAAACCACTTTGAAAATCGTTATCTACAACAGGCATTCCCCATGGTGAGGTCATCAAGGTATCACCTGTTAAAAACTGGCTGATAAATGTGGTCTTAGGCGTAAGTTTATAATGTAAGCCCGCGTGTGAAAAAGTAGTTTCCCAAACATACTGACCGTTTTTAAATACTTTTGTATCGGCATTATTATCGTAATGGCCAAGCCTTAACTTTACTTGGTTATTCCACTGCCATTCTATACTTCCTTCAAACCCGTAGCGATGATCTAATTCGATAAACGGATCTGTTTCTGCTGCTTGATGTTTTAACCAACCGCCAAATCTTGCTTTTACTGGTGGTACGGGTAGCCTTTCATGCCAAAGAGTTTGACGGCTAGACTGAGTCCAGCCTCGCCATGAAAGAAGAGTACCGGTGGTATCATTATTTTTATAAACTGAAGTGGTAAGACTTAGGTTATGCTTCGATTGCCTAAACTTGCCCAAAAAATCCAAGGTAAATTCTAAACCTGTGTGTTTTAGCTCTTCTCCAATCCAATTATTGATTGTTGAATAAGTAAGGGTGTAAGGGGATGTCCAACCGGTAGCATTATTTTCAAATGATATTTTCGGGTAGATGAAACCTGCACGGCTAGAAAAACGTACTCCTGAAGAGGAAGGTATACCTTGATACTTTAAACTTGCTTCACTTATACCAATAGAATCGTCTATGCCATCAAGGTAGCCAATAGCGACAACATTAATTGACAATGGCGCGTCAAAATCTAAGTGATAATTTATTACTGCTTGGCTGAGGGTAAGGCTTGTTCCGTGATCAAAGCGATATTTACCATAATTACCATTTACATGAGTATTTAAACCATCGACTTGGCTTACTCGTGTATCTATTAGCCCTCTAACTTTGTGCTCTGCAGAAATACTTACATTACTAACTAAGTAAGTTATCAGCAGTGACAGTGCCTTTTTCTTCATTATGATCTATCTTTGTATTTTTTATTGTCGTAGATGAATATTTTGAATGTTGTAACCAATGGCTGAACTCGTTTGCAGGCAATGGTCTACTTATATAATAGCCTTGTGCTTTTTCACAGCCTTGTTGCACTAGCCATTGCAGGGTCACTTTATCTTCTACCCCTTCAGCAACCACTTGTAGCCCAAGCTGGTGAGCAAGTTGAATGGTCGAGCTTACAATTAATTGGTCTACTTTTTGTAGCGTTAATTTTTGAATAAAACAACGGTCAATTTTTAACTCTTGTACTGATAAATTACGCAATTGGGCAAGTGATGAGTAACCGGTACCGTAATCATCAATGGATAAATAAATTCCTTCAGCTCTAAGCATGCTGATATTGTCAACGGCTCTCGAATTATGGTCAACAAAGGCATCTTCGGTTATTTCAAACGTAATCGATTTATAAAGCTCATCGGCACCACAGAGCTTTTCAATTAAACGCTCACAAAAATCATCATCTAATAAGTTTTCAGGAGAAATGTTTACAGCAATCTTTAAATTTAACCCTTGCGACTGCCAATAAATAAACTGTTCTATCGCTTCGTTTATTACCCATAAACTTAAGGCTTTCATTTGCCCAGTTTGTTCCGCTATTTGAATAAAAGCATCAGGGGTGATCAAACCATTAACCGGGTGTTGCCAACGCACTAAAGCTTCTACTTCTTCGACTGAATTATTTGTAAGATTCAATTTTGGTTGATAAAACAGGGTAAACTCGCCTTTTTCTATGGCTTGTTTTAAGCGATTAACTAACTGTAATCGATCAAGAGTATTCAAATCTATTTGTCGGTCATACAATTGATACAGCTGATTGTTGCGTTTTGCTAATTGCATAGCAGAGTCAACTTCTTTTAAAAGTTGGTTTGCTTGTGGCCAATCTTCGTTAAAGGTAACACCGATATTAACCTGTAAATGTAGAGCAATATTTTGGTATAAGAAGTTTGGCTCAATCACTTTACTTATCAATGAGATAGCATCGTTAGTATGCTTTTTTAGATGGTTATCAAATCTAACCAAAAAGCCATTGCCGGAAGTATGATAAAGAGGTTTGTTTAATATTTTTAAACGTTTAGCAAGCTCTTGCAGTACTTCATCACCGACATCATGACCTAAGGTATCATTTATTTGTGCTAAGCGGCGGATGTTAATTTGACATAAAATAAAAGGTTGATCTAAACCGTGCATATCACGATAAAATTGGTTGCGATTTGGTAGCTGCGTTAGGTTATCAAGAAATGCTTGCTGCGTTATTTCTTTTTCCCTTGATTGGATTGCCAATTGCATGTCGCCAAACTGATCGGCTAATTGATTTAGCTCTTTGGTACTACCAACATAGATGTCACTTTCGTAATTACCTTTGGCAATATTTTTACTGAGCTTAACTAAACGGCGAAGGGGCTTGGTTACACCACTTGCTATTGAATATGCCCCGAGTAATGAAATAACTAAGGTGATCAAAATCATCAACAATAGTTGAATACTGTCTTGTTTAATCGCAGCGATTAAACTTGATCTTAGTTGATAGGTCGTTGCTACGATTTGTTGATGACCAAGCTTCCCTAAGGTGTAATTGCTAAATATAAAAGCATCGCCATCAGCAGCTTCTAAAGGTGAGAATTCATTTAATTGATGTTTTTCTAAAATATGCTCAGCAGAGATGTCTTTTAGAGCTAGCCATTGCCAATTCGATTTTTCAACTGCGCCAAAACCAACGCTAAAGCCAGTAAGCTTAGCAAGATCGCTAGCTAACTTATCATTGAGAGAGTAACCAAAAGCGATATGACCAATAAGTAAATCACCGCTGGTTATTGGAGCGACCACAAGTTGAAATATATTGCCGGCTTCTTCGTAATAAACATTCTGTGATTCGCCGCTAAGCCATTCAGGGTTAGAAAACTTAGCGTTAATGTTCTCGCCAGGAGTCACTCGTTTTATTTCTACATTTGGGTCTTTTACCAGTAACTCGGCTAATATAATTTCTTCTTTATTGATGGCAATAGCAATATCGGCATCAATACGTTTACGATGATTATTAAGGGCAATGAGTAAACTTCTAGTATCTTCTAATAATACCTGCTTTAAGCCATAGTCCTTAGCTGCAGTTTCAGCAAAGGCTGTTAAATAGTAACTACGTTTTGTTAATTCATTTTTTAATAGAGTTTCAGCTTGCGATAATTGTGAATTGAGTTGTTGCTCTTCTAATCGCTCATTCGAATATTGGGTGGTATAAAATGATACGCCTTGTACTGCGAGCAATAGCAATATGAAAAAGAAAAAAATTCGATTTTTTAGGCTACTTTCTTGTAGTTTCATACCATAAGTCCTTTATTCATAACCTTCGATAAAATCAAATTCATTTGAATCTTTTTGCAATGGTGGAACCCCTTGAGGCTCTTTTAGTTGTACTACAGATACATCTTTTGTTCTATCCACATTTATTTCTATATCGTTATCAAGTTCGGATAATTGCGGATGATAAACTTTCAACATTAAATCCATTGCAGGTAATTCTGAAAAAACAACCTTACCATCATCATCTGTTAAGCCGTACAGAGGGGTTTCTACTACAAGTAAATGCCCAGCCATCCAGTCATGTATATTACAACCCATGGCAACTGTAGTTTGTTTAGCAAAATTGATATCGGATTTTTTCTCGCCACTACGTAGCTTAAAGTCAAAGCTATTATCCTTATCTACAGAATAAATGTGATGCGTTATGTCATCTTTATTATCAAATATAATAGAATTTTTTTTGCTAGTGACAGCTAGATAAGGCGTGAATTTTTTATCTTGCTGGCTAATAATTGTTTTATTGGAGAGAGTTTTATCTGCGTTTAACCACAATTTATTTAGTTTGGATTCATCTACAGGAGTTAAATACACAGCAATACCTGATACTGGTTTTCCTAAAGTATCAACTATTTTGAACTCTGCAGCGAGAGCAGATAACGATAGTGTGCATGAAAAAATAAATGCAAAAAACTTAATCAAATTAAGCCCCATTATTCTTATTATTCGAGTTATTTTACTTATCACTACCTACAATGACAAAAAAACACTCAATGAGCAATGATAACCGTAGGTTTAGTCATATTTTTACTGAAAAAAGGCAGGGTTTAACTCTATCGATGCAAAAACTTTAGGCGAAAAAAAAGACGCTAGGAAAACGTCTTTAATCTTTAACTTGGTGGAGCGGGGGGGAGTCGAACCCCCGTCCGAAAAACCTACATCCTCGGTACTACATGCTTAGTCGCTCATTTATTTAACCAATTAGACGCCAAGCGACAGGCTTCATCATGGTGAGTCTGATACTGTTTCGCGGTTCACCGTCAGACACAGTTCCCTCGCTAACCTATTTGGGGTGACCATCGATCCTATAAGCAATAGGTGAATTTATTAGGCGATGGCTAGCCTTAAGCGGCTAGTGCGAACGTTTCGTCGTTTGCAATTATAGTTTTGCGGCTTTTTACCAGGCCAACCGCCCCTGGGCATGCACCTTGGGTTTCATGAATCTCGTCGAATCCTAGATCCGCCCCAAAGTCTACTTTGATAACGAAATAACTAAAGTAGGTGCGTATTGTAACTGTTATTTCTAGCCATGACAACGCGAGTGAAATTTATACAGTTAATGCTAATTAGTTCGACAATAGCATTGCTTTTTAGTTCGAATTGCATCTATTATGAGTTAACTGATTAGACCAGTGTTGTATCATATTCTATTTTAAGGAACACCATGGCACAAAGTAGACTTCTTACTATTTATAATAAATGGCATGTATTTTCATTTGGTAATCGATTGTTTTCATGGTTTTTTGCCAATATGGCACCGTATTTCAAAACAATTAAACCTTTTGTTGTTGATTTAAGACCAGGATATTGTGAAGTATTAATTAAGAAACGTAAATCGGTGCAAAACCACATTGGCACAGTACATGTGATAGCGATTTGTAATGGCTTGGAAATGGCTATGGGGGCTGTTTCTGAAGCATCTATACCATCGCATTTACGTTGGATCCCTAAAGGTATGTCATTGGACTATACCGCTAAAGCAGATTCTGACATTCGTTGTGTAGCTGATTTAGGCGATATGGTTTGGGAAGAGGGAGACTTTTTAGTGCCTGTAACGGCTTATAATAAAGATGATGTTGTTGTCGTTACTGGCCATATTAAGCTGTGGGTGAGTAAGAAACCTGAGAAGAGTTAATAAAAGTATATTACTAAAACGCCAGCATCTGCTGGCGTTTTAGTTTTTATTTATTGGTTAGACTTTTTCATGATTCGGCCTTGATCAACTTTCCATTCTCGATCTTTGATATCGGCACGTTTATCGTGGCTTTGTTTACCTTTACCAAGATAAAACTCTAATTTAACCCAAGAGCTCTTCCAGTACATTGCCGTTGCGATTAAAGAGTAACCTTGTCGTTCTACTGCACTAACGAGTTGATCTAATTCACGTCTATTTAATAACAATTTACGTGGACGAACCGGATCGCAAACAACGTGTGATGAAGCAGAATTTAAAGGGTGAATTTCTGCACCTACTAAGTAGGCCTCGCGATCTTTCACGTGCACGTAACAGTCGGATATATTTACTTTACCATCACGAATACTTTTAAGTTCCCAGCCTTGTAAGCTCATGCCGGCTTCGTATTTGTCTGATAACGTATAGTTATGCCTCGCCTTTTTATTTAATGCGATAGTATTACTATTCGTTTTATTTTTTGATTTTTTCTTTGCCATAATGGCGCCATTATACTGGAGAATGATTAATTTAGAACAGCTAGTTTCAACTTTTATTGTGATTTTTATCTTGATCAAAGGGTGAGCTTTCATTTTTGCTTTGCTATGATAGCAATATTCGCTCGTGGGGGTATAAATGCCAGTAATAAATCGTAGTGCTTTAGTGATGTTTAGTGCTGCTCAAATGTATGAATTAATTAATAATGTATCGGCATATTCAGAATTTTTACCTGGCTGTAAAGATTCTAAAGTTGTTAGTCAAAGTGCAGATAAAATGGTTGGCTCAATACTTGTTTCAAAAGTGGGCATGGAAAAGTGGTTTACTACAGAAAATACGCTAGTTGAAAATACCTCTATCTCTATGTCCTTAAAAGATGGCCCTTTTAAGAGTTTATCCGGGCAATGGCAACTCACACCATTAAGTGATGAAGCTTGCAAAGTGTCATTACAGTTAGATTATGAATTCTCTAGCAAAATTGTAGAAATGGCGTTCGGTAAGGTATTTAATACATTAACAAATAACATGGTTTCTGCATTTACTAACAGAGCCAAAGAGGTGTACCAATAAAATGTCAGTCGAGCAAATAAGCATTGAATTAGTTTACGCATTACCGAAAGAGCAAGTTCTTTTATCTTTGAGCGTTGATGAAAAATCAACGATAGAACAAGCTATAGTTGAGTCGGGTATTTGTCATCAATTTCCTGATATAGACTTATCAGTTAATAAAGTAGGCATCTGGAATAAAGCAGCCAAATTAACTCAGGAGCTTGAAGAAGGGGACCGAATTGAAATTTATCGTCCACTTATCGCAGATCCTAAAGAAGTGCGTAAACGCCGCGCCGAAAAGGCAAAAGAAGAAGGTCGCGCTGATAAAATAACTGGTGGACGGGTAAATCCGCAACGTACTAAGTAAGCCTTATCGCATTAAAAAAGGCTTACAAACTTAGCAAAGCGACTTGTTTCACAACTACCATTAATATTTTGTTCGTTATCTTTTAATAATTCATCTACTAGAGCAATGTAATGTTGCATTCTATCTTGCATACGCATAGCTAATTCAAAGAAATTACTATTATTGTGATCTTTAATCTTTTTAAGAGAATGTTGCGGCGGTAATTCTATTAGCTGTGCTAAGGGCTTATTTACAAGGCCATCATAGCTTCTGAAGTAATTTCCTGTAACAGTTGTAATGGTCACCTGCATTTCTTTATTAAATTTATACTCTGAACGCTCAACTGCATAAGCAGATTGAAAACTAGTAAAAGCTAGCACAAAGCCAAAAAGTACAAAAGTGAATGAGTTTCTACAGTTCATTATAAATTCCTTCTATAGCCGCTAAATATAAATTTGATTTTAACAACATATGTTAAAAAAGTGTTAGGCGCTATATGGATGAGGCGGAAAGGCATAATATAGCGATGAGTTGCAAAATTCACTTAACAATACAGTGGTAAATAAAAGGGGGATTTCAGTGTCAGTAAATTTTACAAACACCGCTTTGGGGTTTGTAAAGATAGTAATCGTTGATTGTATAAGTTACTGATAATAAAGTTTAAATTGTATTTTATCCCATGTGGTCTAGTTATTGCTTACTACAATATTATCTTTAAGATAAAAAATATCAGAAGGAAATTGTTATGAAGAATTGGTTAAAAATATTTTCAGTTAGTGTTTTATTCTCTATATCTAGCTTTGCACATGCAATTATGATCGACTTTATGGCTGACGCTGATGGCGCAATAGGTGAAAGTGCTTGGACGGAGTTGATTTATGCTGATTTAGGTAACATCACAGGGTTATCTCTCACGGTTACTGCAACTCATAATGGCAGTGCTGCCTTAGCTTATTTAGATGCTAATTCAGCTGGATTAGGCGTATGTAAATCGGCTCCAGTCGATAAAACGGATGTGAAATATCCAGGTAGTGGTAATAATGTTTGTGATAACCCTTCTGATGATAATGTGACAGCTGACGAAGTGTTAATGTTTACTTTTAGTTATTTTGGAGAAAATATCGCGGCACCAGATGGCATCACTATATTTATTAATGACAATCATGGTACTGGTGATAATAAAGGCTTGATGGGTGGAGATTTTATTACATTTAATGGTAGTGATATGGAAGTACCAGCTGATACTTTGGTATGGGAAGTTAACTTAGGATCTGCCTCTGAATATACTACTGCTTATAAAGATTCGCCATTTTATGTACAAAAACTAATGATTGATGTTGCCACATTTAGAGGGAATTGTACTACTGATAACCCTGAATCATGTGTACCTGAAGTTCCAGAGCCTTCATCACTAAGTATATTAGCATTATGCGCTATCTTACTCGCTGCACGTAAAAAGAAACTAATTTAAGTTTTTAGATACTTTAACAATTAAAACGCCTGTAAATATACAGGCGTTTTTTTATTTAGACACTAGCATTGCTTCGCAGTTTCTACTACTAAATTTCGAAACCAAATATGGCTTGGTTCATGGTGTAGTAATGGTGACCAGATCATCTTTAGCTCAATGTCTGGGATTGTAAAAGGTGGTTCTAAAATTGCGTAACCAGGATCATTGGCATGCACCATTGCTGCTTTTTTGGGTAAGGTTGCCATTATTTGATCGTCATGAGCTAATTGCATTGCTACATGGTAGTTACGAGTAAATATTTTAATATCGCGCTTTTTATCTATTTCAGCTAAGGCTTCATCCACCCAACCAAGCTTTTGTATATCTTTAGGGTTCATCCCTAAACCTACACCAAAGCCTGTTTTAGATACCCATACATGTTTCGTAGCCAAATAACTATCCAAATTAAAGTCTTTTAAGATTGGGTTAGATGCCCTTGTTAAGCATGAAAAGCCATCTTTCCATAAAACCTTTTGATGAAATGATTGTGGCAGTTGGTTAAATAAGTTAATCGCCATATCAATTTTTCCATCTTCAACATCATGAAAAGTAACATCACTTGGTGTCATGATATCTATAGTAATATTTGGTGCGATAACATTAATTTTTTCAAGTAATGGAGGTAATAACGTTGAAGCCGCATAATCACTCGCCATTAATCTAAATACTCGTTTACTGTTTAATGGTTCAAACTCTTCAACTTGTTGTAATGCTTCTTTTAGATCTCTGAGGATTGTTCTTATAACTGGCGCTAACTGGTTTGCTCGCTCGGTAGCTACCATACCTTCAGAAGTTCTAACTAATACAGGATCATTTAGCAGGTTACGCAATCTTTTAAGGCTATTACTCATTGCTGGTTGAGTTATATTTAATTGACTAGCTGCGCGAGTAACATTTTTTTCGCGCAGTAATACATCGAGAGCGACTAAGAGATTAAGATCTATATTAGCTATATTCATGAAATTGATACCTTTTGTTATGGTGATAAATTACATGAATTTTAATAGATTGACTAGAGGTAAATATCTTCAATAAATTTAGAATGGTTAATTGAGCTCGATTGCTCAAATCAAGATTAGAAATTTACTGCACTTTGACTAGTGAAAGTTTAATTAAACTTTCACTAAATGCTAAATACTAGAGTTAGAGAGGTTTCTGTTCTGGTATTAGAGATATTACTCTCAACCTCTGTATTGTGGTCGACAGAAAAAGCAAACTTTAACGCCAGTGACTCAATAAGCTTTGTTGTGATTGATGAAACTGATTTATATTTACTATTATCGCCCGATTTTGGCGCATATTCAGCACTTAACGTTTGTTTAAATTCCATGGTTTCAAAAAGCTTGCGCTCGTAAGTTGCCGCTGCACGAATGATTGTAGATTTTTGAGTTTCATTATTGTGAAATTCTGTTTCTGCTATTTCATCAATTTTATAACCAGGCCCCATTTCCGCATCAAAGTAGGCATTTTCAGTCTCATACCAACGACGACCCCAACCGCCCGCAACTGAGGCTTGGTAATCAAATCCGTTAAATCTATTGGTTTCATATGAACCATAAGCAAATACATAGTTTTTACCGCCTTCTTCTAAGGTGTAATTGCTCTGTAGCGACGTAGCCCATTTCTGATCTGTTGTTTCATACTCTTTTTTACCTGTCTCTGCATTTTCTTTTTCTGCACGACGGCCGAATAAATCAACAATCCAATTAGTACTTAGCTTACCAATATCGTGAACCAAATCAGACTTAGCTTTAGCGATGGCATAATCATTATCACCAGTATTAAAAAATGCGCCCACCTCTACTGAGCCTGAAATGGTTGATGGAGTTATGTCACATTCGGGAAAACCAATAAACTCTTCTGGTGGAACTTCATCAGTAAAATGATAACAATCTATTTCTGGAGGCGGATTCAAGGAAGTTAAAATAGCTTCAATTGCTTCTGCATTTGATGTTTCTTGAGCGGCAAAAATATTAGGAGATACCGCCATTAAACTAATAATAATTATTCTTTTCATATTAATACTTAAATCAACATCGTCGATCTATTTTTGCCCAACTTATATTATTTTAATTTTTACTTAGCAATGAAAGTCACTAATTGGAGCGAAATATTAACATGATTTTACAAAAAAAGGGCTTAAAAAGCCCTTTATTGATGATTAATATGTAAGTTATTGAATTACTTTATTAAAGCGTTCAACTCACCATTAATATATCTTTGATACATTGTATCTAATGACACACATTTGATTTTACTTGCATGACCTGCAGTATTAAATGCTTCATAACGAGCTTTACATATCTCATACATAGCATCAGTTGTTTTTTGTAGGTATTTACGAGGATCAAATTCAGCTGGGTTTTCAGCTAAGAATCGACGAACAGCACCTGTTGAAGCTAAACGTAAGTCAGTATCGATATTAACTTTACGTACACCATTTTTTATACCTTCTTGAATTTGTTTAACTGGTACTCCGTAAGTTTCAGGGATCGCTCCACCAAACTCATTAATAACAGATAACCAGTCTTGAGGTACTGATGACGAGCCGTGCATTACTAGGTGAGTATTAGGAATGCGGTTGTGAATAGCTTTGATACGTTCAATATCTAAAATATCGTCTGTTGGAGGTCTGGTAAATTTGTAAGCGCCATGCGATGTACCACAGGCAATAGCTAAAGCATCTACTTGAGTTTTATTTACAAAGTCAGCGGCTTCTTCAGGATCGGTAAGCATTTGATCGTGAGTTAAAACACCTTCTGCACCAACACCATCTTCTTCACCTGCCATGCCCGTTTCAAGTGAGCCTAAACAGCCTAGTTCACCTTCAACACTAACACCACAAGCATGAGCCATTTCTACTGTGCGGCGAGTTACATCGACATTGTACTCGTAAGATGCTGGCGTTTTGCCATCTTCACGCAGAGAGCCATCCATCATCACCGATGAGAAGCCAAGTTGAATAGAACGCTGACATATTGCTGGAGATGTGCCGTGATCTTGGTGCATAACAACTGGAATTTCTGGGAATTCTTCAATTGCAGCTAAAATCAAATGGCGAAGGAATGGCGCACCAGCGTACTTTCTAGCTCCGGCCGAAGCTTGTAAAATAACAGGGCTATCAGTATCACGAGCGGCAAGCATAATCGCACGTACTTGCTCCAAATTATTTACGTTAAAAGCAGGGATCCCATATTCGAATTCTGCCGCATGATCTAGCATTTGACGCATAGAAATTAAAGCCATTATCAACACTCCTTCTGTGCTTGATAGTTGCAGGTTAACCTGCAGTAATTTAAATTAATTATTTTATGATTTACTTAGCTGTAGCTCGTTCTTCAAGTATAGCAACTGCTGGAAGCTTTTTGCCTTCTAAAAACTCTAAGAAAGCACCTCCACCGGTAGATATATAAGACACTTTATCGGCAATATCATACTTATCTACCGCAGCTAAAGTATCGCCACCACCAGCAATTGAAAATGCTTTCGAGTTTGCAATTGCCAAGGCTATTTCTTTAGTACCTTCACCAAATTGATCAAATTCAAAAACACCTACAGGACCATTCCATACAATTGTACCTGCATTTTCAATTATATTTGCCAACGCTTTTGCCGAGTCAGGTCCAATATCAAAAATCATTTCATCATCAGCAACTTCATTTACTGGTTTTAATGTAGCTGCAGCTGTTGGAGAAAACTCCTTTGCAACAACTACATCTGTTGGTACTGGAATGTCACCATTATTAGCCTGGGCATTTGAGGTTAAACGATTGGCCTCATCGATTAAATCAGCTTCATAAAGTGATTTACCAACGTTATGGCCACTTGCCGCTATAAATGTATTAGCAATACCACCGCCAACCACCAATTGGTCAACTATAGTTGCTAGTGATTCTAAAACAGTAAGTTTAGTTGATACTTTCGAACCACCTACAATTGCGACCATAGGTCGAGCTGGATTATCTAAAGCTTTGCCTAATGCTTCAAGCTCACCAGCCAATAAAGGACCAGCACAGGCAACGGGAGCAAATTTAGCTACGCCATGAGTACTTGCTTGAGCTCGGTGCGCAGTACCAAATGCATCCATAACATATATATCACATAAATTAGCTAGTTTTTGTGATAATTGTTCGCAGTTTTTCTTTTCGCCAACATTAAAGCGAATATTTTCAAACATTACTAATTCGCCGGCAGCTACGTCAACACCATCTAGGTAGTTATCAACTAACCTTACTTCTTGACCAAGTGCATCAGATAAGTAATCAGCTACAACTTGAGTTGAAAATTCAGCATTAAACTCACCTTCAGTAGGACGTCCTAAGTGCGACATAACCATAACTTTTGCGCCAGCATCCAATGCCAACTTGATTGTTGGCAATGCGGCTTTCAAACGTGCATCAGAAGTAATTTTCCCATCTTGAACTGGTACGTTTAAATCTTCTCTGATTAATACGCGTTGGTTAGTGAGATCAAGCTCGGTCATTTTAATGACTGACATAGTGTAGCTCCGTTTTGTAATTGAATTTTAATATTTTTATAAAGTTAGTATCGACTATTTTTCGTAGTCCGACTGTGCTTTAGTGTATTTATTCGTTAATTTGCATCGCTTTACAGGTATCTAACATTCGATTTGCGAATGCCCATTCGTTGTCGCACCAAACAAGTAATTTAACTAAACGCTTATGGCTTACCCTTGTTGAATTACCATCAACAATAGAAGAGCGAGGGTCGTGATTAAAATCACTAGAAACTAAAGGCTCAGTACTAAAACCTAATATGCCGGTCAGTTGCTTTTGCGCTGCATCGATAATTGCTTGATTGACGCTTTCAACATCAACGTCTGTATTTAAGGTAACGCTTAAATCCATTGCTGTAACGTTCATCGTAGGTACACGCACAGCTATTGCTTCAAAACGACCTGAAAATTTAGGTAAAATTCTCTCTATACCTGCCGCAAGTTTTGTATCAACAGGAATGATAGATTGACTCGCTGCTCTAGATAAGCGCAAATCATCATGATAAGCATCAATAACTTGTTGGTCGTGCATTGATGAGTGAATTGTTGTGATCGTGCCACTTTCAACGCTAAATGCGTCATCCAATGTTTTAATTACAGGCACAATACAATTGGTAGTACATGAACCATTAGACACAATAAGGTCAGATTTAGTTAAAGTATGATGGTTGATGCCAAAGATAATAGTATTGTCTACATCGGTTAAGGCGGGCTGAGAGTAAAGTACTTTTTTAGCGCCTTGCTGAATATGCTTATACGCATGCTCTTTATTGTGATAAATGCCTGTACAATCCAATACCACGTCAACTTCTAAACTTTGCCAAGGCAAATTATCAATTTCGCTATAATGGAATAGGGGAATAACATCATTGTCTACGCTAAGAGCATTTTTATTAATGCTAACATTGAAACCAAAGCGACCATGGTTAGTGTCATATTTTAATAAATGAGCAATGCCTTCTGGTTTGGCTAATTCATTGATGGCAACTATGGTAAATTCATCGGTGCGCCCCGATTCATATAGCGATCGCAATACACTACGTCCAATTCGGCCAAATCCATTTATTGCTATTTTAATTGTCATGTTTATAAATTAATTCATTTTTTGCTAATTGTAGCATTTAATATTTTATTCTTTCGATATTTTTGGGGTATTAGATATGCCAAATTGCGAAAAATTATTATATCGGTCAACAGCTGATTAAAACGCGCATATTTTCACCTATATTCATCTCTACTGCAATTAAATATGTTGTTTTTTTAACGGGCAGTTAACAATTAAATTTTTATACTTAATGTTTTGTCAATTGGGTTATGTTTAATGCTATTTAACTAATCTAAAAACTGTTGGTTTGGATGACTTCATTGATAAATTGAGCTTGAAGTGTTTATTTTCTTGTATATTTTTGTTCTGAGAAATGTTGCAGGTTTAGTCAGCAAGAGAAAGTATGTAATTGCTTTTTTCAGCTGCATAACCTAATTAATTCTATATTTTAAATTTATATAAAGAGTAGATTTTTGATCTTATTTGAAAGTTAATCATCGAAAAGGCTGGATTTTTAGTTATATGAAATGATTACCTTGTTGTGGTCATACCTCAGTTGTATCTATTTGATTTTTATTTTAAATATAAATCATTATGCATTGTAAAAGTAAATATTTTTGCACTAATGTTATATTTTTATGTGTTTTGGGCTTGAAAGCATTGGTCAAACAATATACATTAATTTTGCTCAACCAATAATAATAAAAATAATAAAGGTTCTATCATGAATAGAAAGTCTTTGAGGGAGATAAAGTTAACTACGGTTTTTTATGCTGTATTTATTTTAGGAGCGTCGGCAATATTTTCGAGCTCAAACGCAACTCAAGATATGGATTTAAACGAAATTATTGAACAACAAGAATAATAAAATAGTTATTGTTTATATCTTTAAAAACCCGCTTTGCGGGTTTTTTTTCGCATAAAATAAAGTGAAAAGCGATTATTACAAGAACTGGATTAGATAATCTTTTTAGTTTGCTCGGAACTGGCACGCCTGACAGGAGTCGAACCTGTGACCTACCCCTTAGGAGGGGGTCGCTCTATCCAGCTGAGCTACAGGCGCTTAGTTTTATGGTCATAATCATAAACTATAACAAGTTAGTTATTTTTATTAAATATCAAAACGGCAATTGTGATGTAAAAGTGGCAATGCTTTGCCTCTTTAACTTTAATAGCTATGAACTTTATTTTTGTTGAGAGAAAATTTTGATTCAGCCTTGCTCACATAGTCGTGCTTTTTCGCTTAAAATAGCTAAAAAGAGAGTGTTTTTGTATAAATAATAAGCAATTGATTTTATTCTTAAATTAAACCTTAATTCTGTGTGCTTATGGCTTGAAAATTGCATTGTAAATGACAAGCTTTAAGTATATAACTTAACAGTAATTGAACTGATAATCGTATGGTATATACGAGTGGCTCTTAAGGACGGATTGAATAGACATTAAAGTTAATGTGCTTGGAATTTATTAGTGGAAGATAAAAATAGCAAAACAGTGGCAGGAAGCCATGAAGTATCAACTCAAAAACCTAAAAATAGTTCTATTGCTCAAAGGGCAACAATAGAGCTACAGGCATTCTTTGCCAATTTGATCCCTAAACCTGTCGATAACAACATTAAACAAGAGATGGATACTGATGAATTATTTTCTCAGTTGTTAGCATCTTCTATCAGCCAAGGCATTGACGACTACCACGAAGGGTTTGAAACCCATCACCCTGAAAACTCTTCAAGTAAGGCTTTGCAAGCAAGCTCTTTAATTGGCCGCAGCGTTCTCGTTGAAGATGGTTATTTCTATATTGAAGAAGGTGATAGTGCTTCTGGTCGCTTAAATATTTTAGATAACGTCCACCATGTTTTTGTTTATATTGAAAATGAAGACGAAGAGATCGTTCGTATTATTCCTCTTGGTGATAATTTATCTGGTGAAGTTAGCTTCAAATGGAATGGCATTACTCGAACGGGAGAAGTTGCTCCTGAAGGCGAATATCGTTTCATCGTATCGTGTTTATGTAAAGGCAGGGTATTAGAGTTAAAAGCACTAACCTACAATAAAATTATAAGAGTCACTTTTGATAGTGGTAGTGATGATGTTCGTCTCTATTTTGAAAATGACTTAACAATGAAGTTGTCTGAAATTGTAGAACTATTAAATGAATAACTATGCGGCTTTGTTTTATTAAAACATGGCTACATTGTGCTGTAATAAAAAATGACGGATATGCACAAACGTCAAAATATAAAGCTTTTGCTGGCTGAGTATTTACCCTATGATGGTTTAATATTGAAATTATATTAAAACCGCTCTGAATAAATACAGTCAATAAAATAACACTAGTTAAAACACACTTAGTATAGTGAAGAGGTAGAATATGAGCGTGACTAATGGGGGCAATGATCCCACTTCATCAACAGTCACTAAGCAAACGGAAATTAAGTTACTTACCGAGGCATTTCCTGGTGAGCTAGACTTATTGCGATTAGAGTCGAATCAATTAAACCAATTGTTTGATGTTATGCCAGCAGGTGTGGTTATTATTGACGGTGATGGTATTGTCGTTAAAGCCAATAATGTTGCTACTGACTTATTAGGTGTTAATTTAGTTAAACAAGCCTGGATTGATATTATAAAGCAAGTATTTAAACCTAGAGCCGATGACGGACATGAGGTTTCTTTAATTGATGGCCGCCGAGTTAAGTTAGATATCTCTTCTTTTGGCTCGCAAGCGGGTCAGCTTATTTTAATTACCGACTTAACTGAAACAAGACTCTTGCAAGATAAACTAAGCCAAATGCAACGTTTATCTGCACTTGGCCGTATGGTATCAACGTTAGCTCATCAAATTCGTACTCCGCTGTCTGCAGCAATGTTGTACTGCTCTAATTTAGCAAGTAAATCCTTAAATCCTGAAAAAAGAAATGTTTTCCAAGATAAGCTAACTTCACGTTTGCATGACCTAGAACAACAAGTAAATGATATGCTGTTATTTGCCAAAAGTGGTGGTAAGCAAGTGGTTGCCGTTTTGCCTGTTGATGAGCTTTTACAAGGTGCTATTGCTGGAGTTGAAGCGCAAATTGAAGAAGCTAAAGCACAAATCAACTTATCGATTGAACAAGACAAGCTACAAATATTAGGTAATAAAAGTGCTCTTGAAGGTGCTCTACAAAATTTAATTCATAATTCTTTACAAGTAATAGAAGATGGCGCAGAAATCACTATTAAGGCATACTCAGATGATGAAAGCTTGTTTATCAATATCAAAGATAATGGCTGTGGCATTGATGCAATTGAGGCTGAAAAGATATTTGAACCTTTTTACACTTCAAAAGTTCAAGGTACTGGTTTAGGCTTAGCGGTTGTTAAGTCTGTTGCCAAAGCCCATCATGGTGATGTAAATTTGGTAAGTAAAGCTGGCGAAGGTGCAGAGTTTTGTATTAAATTACCCTTATTCCACACCAAAGCGACCGAATAATTAATAGCACTTGTTTCTTATATATAGTGTTATAAAAATAATAATAAGAGGCATATATGACCAGTCAAGTGGTCCTAGTTGTAGAAGATGATCCTGGCTTAAGAGAAGCTGTTGTTGATACCTTAATGTTATCAGACTATGAGTGTATAGAAGCTGACTCGGGTGAAGCTGCATTAGTACAATTGAAAAAGCACCAAGTAGATATGGTGGTTAGTGATGTACAAATGGGCAATATGAGCGGCTTAACTCTACTAAAAAATATTAAAGCTAACTCTCCAGATTTACCCGTGTTGATCATGACCGCATATGCAACTATCGACGATGCGGTGCAAGCGATGAAAGATGGCGCTTGTAATTACATTGCTAAACCATTTGTACCTGAAGTATTGCTTAACATGATCAGCCAATATATGCCGGTTGAAAAAGTGGTAAGCGCCCAGCCTATCGCTGTCGATGAACACAGTAAACAATTATTAAAACTCGCTAAACGTGTAGCTGCAACAGATGCTTCGGTGATGATCTTAGGCCCGAGCGGCTCCGGTAAAGAAGTTTTATCGCAATTTATTCATAACGAATCACTACGAGCCGAACAAACTTTTGTCGCTATTAACTGCGCTGCAATTCCTGAAAACATGTTAGAAGCCACTTTATTCGGTTATGAAAAAGGTGCTTTTACCGGTGCGGTAAATGCTTGTCCTGGTAAGTTTGAACAAGCCCAAGGTGGTACTATTTTACTTGATGAAATCACCGAGATGGATTTAAGTCTGCAAGCTAAAATCTTACGTGTTATTCAAGAAAAGGAAGTTGAACGCTTAGGTGGCCGAAAAACCATCAAGCTAGACGTTCGAGTAATAGCTACGAGTAACAGAGACTTAAAACAGGCTGTTGCAGAAGGTGTCTTTAGAGAAGATTTATTTTATCGTTTAAATGTATTTCCACTGACTTGGCTACCACTGTGTAAACGAGTTGATGATATTTTGCCTTTAAGCGAGCACATCATTAATCTACATAGTCCAACTGAGCGAGTGTCTTTTACTGCAAGTGCGCAAAATAAGTTACTCAGCTATAGCTGGCCAGGTAATGTACGAGAGCTAGATAATGTTATTCAGCGAGCTCTGATCATGAAAGCTGGAGCTGATATTGATAGTGACGACTTACTTATCGAAGACTTTATTATGGATAGCCCAGAGCCAGTAACACAAATAACTCATGATGAAGATAATTTAGAGAGTGAGTTAAAGCAGCAAGAGTTTCAAATTATATTAGATGCATTACGAGCATGTAATGGTTCTCGAAAAGAAGTTGCTGAACGACTAGGAATAAGTGCTAGAACATTACGGTATAAACTTGCAAAAATGCGCGAGAACGGTATCCAGTTACCTGTTTAATCTTATCTAGAGTTGGTAAATATTGTTTTAACATCAAAGTAACACTATCTTAATGTCTTGTTGGTGTTTAAAATGCTCTAGTATCGATGCGGGGCAACTAATTTGTATTTAGACTTTCAGGCTCTTTTAATAACAATAATATATTTCGAGGATTGATTTATATGTTTTCCAATTTAAAGCTTACCAGCTTTGCATTATTTATCTCCATTTTTCTTCTTAGCGCGTGTTCATCGACTGAGCAAAGTGAAAGCCAAGCAAGCAATGAAACCCAACAACAAGAAAGTGACCCTCGCGATCCACTAGAGTCGATTAACCGCTCGTTATGGACATTTAACTGGGAATATTTGGACAAATATGTATTTAAACCAGTAGCAACTTCCTATGTTGAATATGTACCTTCACCAATTCGTTCAGGTGTGTATAACTTAGCATTAAACCTAAATGAACCTTTTACTGTGGTGAACAACTTACTGCAATTTAAGTTTCAACGAGCAGCAAAAGCAACAGGGCGATTTGTACTAAACAGTACTGTCGGTTTACTTGGTTGGTTTGATATTGCTCAGCATGCAGGCTTAGTTAGAGAAGAAGAAGAGTTTGGTGAAGTACTTGGTTATTACGGTGTGGGAGATGGACCATATTTAATGTTACCTGCACTTGGCCCAAGTTCAGTTAGAGATGAAGCGGGTGATTTTGTTGATGGTTATTATTGGCCATTAGCTATCATTGATTTTTGGCCTAATGTAGCTAGAAGGCTAGTTATAGCTTTAGAAGTTAGAGGCAATTTAGGCGATCAAGAGGCTTTGCTTAATGAGTCATTAGACCCATATGAATTTGTCAAAAATGCTTATTTTCAAAATATCGAATATCGAGTTTATGATGGCAATCCGCCGGTTGTAATTGACCAAGAAGAAGAAGATGAAATTGATGATTTATTAGAAGAATTCTAATTATCTAGTTTATTTTATTAACGAAAGGTGGGTATATCCCACCTTTTTTGTACCCGCTTAAAAGTCGCTATTAAAGCGTACTTTTGATTTCATGCTTATTCGTTTGTCTTTACAAACTCATTAATGGCTTGGCTTAAATGTTTCTTTATAAAATATAAAGATATAGGCCTTAGAACAATAAAATAGCCAATTAAGACAAATACAAGCGGCATTAAAAACCACCAAGAATCAATGTTTGCTAGCATTAAAAAAGGCGGTGTAAGAATGCAAAGTTTTAACAGATTAAGAAAAACTTTTGCCCCCGGGGACATTTTACTGGTCGCCAAGGCAATAATTTGCTGCTTTTCATTAAAAGAAAAACCCTCAAGCTGTTCAAATTGTTTAGAAGAAAAATATAATTTCATAATGATCAGTTAAACTAAAACGGTGTGATTATTAGCAATATATTCTATCTTTAAACCTAAGTTAAAGCGATCAACTAATTATTACACCGTGATTAATTACATAAAATTGTCATTTGTCGTATAAAATAACAACTTTATAATAAGAACCAGTACCTTATTATTTTGATTTTTGTTAGAATTGCCGCAATTTTTGAAAATAGGTTAAGAAAAAATGAACGTTATTGAAGGATCTTTTGCTGCACAAGGCAAAAAGTTTGCAATTGTAGTATCTCGTTTTAACAGCTTTATTGTTGAAAGCTTACTTGAAGGTGCTGTAGATGCCCTTAAGCGTCACGGCCAAGTTGCTGATACTGACATTACTGTAATCCGTGTTCCAGGTGCTTATGAGTTACCTGTTGCGGCAAAACGTATAGCAAGAAAAGGTGATTTTGACGCGATTATTGCTATCGGTGCAGTTATCCGTGGTGGCACACCTCATTTTGATTTTGTTGCTGGCGAATGTAACAAAGGTTTAGCGCAAGTTGCTATGGAGTTTGATACTCCTGTTGCATTTGGCGTAATTACTACTGATTCAATTGAACAAGCTATTGAGCGTGCTGGCACTAAAGCTGGTAACAAAGGTGCAGAAGCTGCCCTTAGTTCGCTTGAAATGGTTAATGTTCTTGACCAACTATAGGCGGATTGCTTAGTGAAACCAACACCTAGAAGAAAAGCTCGTGAAATTGCTGTACAAGCAGTATATTCATGGCAACTAACCAATAATGATATATCGGAAGTTGAAGAAAATTTCTTAGCTGACAATGCTAAGCGTCGTTTAGATACAGAGTATTTCTCTTTATTATTACGTGGCGTAGCATCAAAAGTGAGCGAAATTGACGAAGTTATCCGTCCTTTCGTTGACCGTCCATTAGAAGAAGTTGACCATGTTGAAAAAGCAATTATTCGTGTTGGTATTTTCGAACTCAGTGATTGCCTTGATGTGCCTTACAAAGTTGTGATTAATGAAGCTATTGAACTAGCGAAGTCTTTCGCTGCTGATGATAGCCATAAATTTGTCAACGGCGTGCTTGATAAAGCGGTTAAAGGTTTACGACCGAGCGAATAATTCTAGTTGTTGCTATACAAGTTAATATTGTATTTCACTAGAACGAATATCAATTCATCTATCTTGGTGAATTGATTTATAGAAGCTTAACTATTTAGCTTAAGCTTCTATATAAATCACCTTAAGCCATTTATATAACTTTTGTTGCTTTGAATAAAGGTTACTTCGGTAAAATCAATATGAAAGAATTTGAACTAATAAAGGAATTTTTTACTGCTCAACCAGTGAGCCGTAAAGACGTTGCAATGGGAATAGGTGACGACTGTGCTCTTATTCAAGCAAATGATGATAAATTAATCGCAGTAACAACTGATACCTTAGTTGCTGGTGTTCATTTTCCTCTTAATACTCCACCTCGTGCTATCGGCCATAAAGCCGTTGCTGTTAATTTAAGTGATATTGCTGCAATGGGCGCTGAGCCTTGTTGGATTTCAGTTGCCATTACCTTACCTGAAGTTGATCAACAATGGCTTAAAGAGTTTACCGCGGGTATTTTTGAATTAACCGAATACTTTAATGTACAACTTATTGGCGGCGATACAACTAAAGGGCCATTGAGTATTACTATTACTGCTCAAGGTACAGTTCCGGCTGGTAAAGCACTGTGTCGCAGTGGTGCGCGAAATGGTGATTACATCTATGTTACTGGCGATATTGGTGATGCAGGCCTAGCCCTAGCTGCCATTAATAAAGAAGTAGAGCTAAGCGAACAAGATTTTGCGAAGGCTTTAGAAAAGCTCAATTACCCAAAACCTAACGTACTTACCGGTCAATTAATTCGAGAGTATGCAACTTCAGCAATCGATGTGTCAGATGGCTTGTTAGCTGATCTTGAACATATCTGCAGAGCTTCAACTTTAGGCGCTGTGATAGATTTAGAAAATATTCCTCTTTCTGATGTAATGAAGAATAACCTAGAGCAAAAAAAAGCGATTGAAATGGCCTTAACAGCAGGGGATGATTATCAATTAATCTTTACCGCATCAGCTACTAATAAAGTTGGCTTAGAAACTGCCATGTCGCATGCTGATATTGAGTATTCTTGTATTGGTCAGTTAAATACCAGTGACGAGATAAACTTAAACTTAAATGGTAAGCCATTTGAGTTAAGCAAAGTTGGCTATCAACACTTTTCTGAGAATAATTAAAATGCAAAAAAAATCCGCTAGCGAATTATTTAATATTAAAAATCCTGTGCACTTTTTAGCATTAGGGTTTGGTAGCGGATTAAGCCCTAAAGCTCCTGGCACCATGGGCACCATTGCAGCAATTCCACTGTTTTTACTTTGTTCACAGCTACCTCTAAGTATCTTTATACTACTTACTATATTTATCTCTGTGATAGGTGTTTGGATTTGCGATAAAGCATCAAAAGATGCTGGCGTACACGATCATGGCGCTATTGTTTGGGATGAAATCGCTGGATTTTTTATTACCATGATAGCAATTCCTGTGAGTATAGAGACCATCGCGGTAGGTTTTATCCTGTTTAGAGTATTCGATATCATCAAACCTTGGCCAATAAGCTGGGCTGATAAAAAAGTCTCAGGCGGCTTTGGTATTATGCTTGATGATATTATCGCTGGTATTCTTGCGCTAACCATAATGCATCTTATCTACAACCCAAGTTTCACTTTATACTAAGTACCCCTTCTTTTTCTAGCTAGTATGATACTGGCTTGTGTTCGTCCTGATATAAGCCTGATCATTGCTATAGCTGTTATACATTATCACTCGGCTTTTATGCATCCATCGGCTTATGCAGACAAGCTTGTTTATTAAATATCTCTTTGTCGAACCTCTCATTACATGCATATTTAAAGCTATAAGCTATAAGCTGTAACGAATAACAACTAAGCAGAACAAATTTATGTCTGTATTTAATAGCTATATGCAGTTATTCGAGTTTATTTTGTCGCGCGTTGATAAATCTTATATTGCTAGAGTCACTGTAAATAGGGCATAAAAAAACCGGGAAATAATCCCGGTTTTTGAGTGGTTTAACAAAAGTTATAAACGCATACTAATAATATTAGTGTTTGTCGCTCATACCTTCATGTGTTGCAGTAATGCTTAACTCTTCTTCAAGCTTCTCATTTAAGTTTTGAGGTTGAGAGTCTTCAGCGCCATGCATCCAATCCACAAGCTTGTCACTTAGCAACCATAAACAAATACCAGCGATAAATGCCATAATTGCAACGCCTGAGAAAGCTTGTAATGGACCAGTTTCACCAACCATTTGACCAACCCAAGCTGCTAGATAGTTACCTACACCTGAGAAGAAGAACCACATACCCATTAATAATGAAGTATATTTAAGAGGAGCAAGCTTAGTTACCATCGATAAACCAATCGGAGATAAACATAGCTCACCCATAGTATGGAACAAGTATGCTAATACTAACCAAATTACGTGAGCTTTAGCGCCTTCAGTATCTCCAATTTGTAATGCTGCCATTACCATTGAGATGAAACCTAAACCTAAGAAAAACATACCTAATGAGAATTTCTTCGGAGAATTAGGCTCGGCAGCCCCCATTTTTAAGAACATAGCCGCAAATATAGGCGCTAAGATAATAACAAATATTGGGTTAACCATTTGTAGCCAAGAAGCCGGCATTTCCCAACCAAAGAATACTAAGTCAGTTTTGTATTTAGCGAATAAGTTCATTGAACCAGCCGCTTGCTCAAAACCTAACCAGAAAATGATTGTGAAGAAAGACATGATTAAAATAACTTTAACACGGTCACGCTCTTCAGAAGTTAGTGGGCCAGAAGATGCTGTCTTATCTGTTTTAGCTAATTTAGCAGCAGGTTCAACACCTACATTACCTAAATATTTCTTTGATAATGCAAGCTGTAAAATTACACCTGCTAACATACCTAAGCCAGCAACTAAGAAACCGTATTGGTAATTAATTTTTTCACCAATTGTACCTACAACTAAATAGCCTAAGATTGAACCTAAGTTAATCCCCATGTAGAAGATAGTAAATGCTGCATCTCTACGTTTATCGCCTTCAGTGTATAAATCACCAACCATAGTTGAGATATTTGGTTTAAAGAAACCATTACCAAAGATCAATAGGATCAAACCAATCCAAAGGAAAGTTGTTTCCATACCCGGGATCATTGCATGTGGAGTACCTAATGCAAATTGACCAAGCATCATAAGAAGGCCACCAACAATGATTGATTTGCGCTGCCCCCAAACATTGTCAGCCATCCAACCACCAAGCACAGGAGTTACATATACGAAGAACGCATAGATACCTAAAATACCAAGAGCTTTTGACTGAATTGCCGTATTAAATAATTTTTCTGCATCGTCTGCGGTTGGATCAATACCAAAATAGGCCATATCCCAACCAAAGCTGCTAGCAAAAGCAACCAAATAAAGAACGAAAATACCACGCATACCGTAGTAACTCATACGTTCCCACATCTCTGTACCAAAGAGTAAGAACAAACCTTTCGGGTGACCAAACAAAGTCCCCGGATTTGAATTAGACATTAACTTTCCTTCAAGTAATTCTTATAATTAAAAACCCAACGTTTATACCTAGGCTGTAACCTAAATGCAAGGGGATTGCCAAAACTGTAACAAATTGTTCTAAAAGATGTGTGTACAATTTGTTACAAAGGGTGTTGTTTTAACGCGGGGTTAGATTTTTGTTGGTTTTGTGTTGAGTTTGATTTAGCTAAATGTAATGTAATTTCGTTAAATTGTAATAAACTTCGAGCTCGAGCTTTAAAAAAAAGATTACTTTCCCTATAATGAAGAGGTATTTGACTATAAAGAAGTTTTCTTTACTATATCTTTACTTTGTTAATGAAAGTGTGATTAAGACAAGCGAACTTTTTACGTATATACTTCAATTTGAAGTTTTTAAGAATAAATAGCTAGGTGTCTTATTTAATGCCAACATTATATTTAATGTTATTTCCGGCTCTTACAGCATTTTTATTTGCTTTAGTTGCAATAAAAATCATCAAACCTATTGCTCTCGAAGTTGGCTTAGTCGACGCTCCTTCCGAAAGAAAAAAACACAGTGGTAACATTCCTTTAATTGGCGGAATTTCAATTTTCTTAGCTGTACTTGCTGCAACAGTTATTTGGATGCCAAACACCCAAGAACTTCGCCTTTACCTTATTGCCTCAGCTATGATGGTATTTATTGGCGCAGTCGATGATAAATATGACTTAAGCGTAGGTGTAAGACTTGTTGGCCAACTTATTATCGCTAGCTTAATGATTTATGGTGTTGGCGCCTATATTCAAGATTTAGGTAATATATTTAATTTAGGTAATGTTGACTTAGGTTGGTTTGGTATTCCTTTTACTTACTTTGCTATTATCGTTGCTATAAATGCATTTAACATGATTGACGGTATCGATGGTCTGCTTGGCTCTTTAAGTATAAATACATTTACCGCTTTAGCTGTCCTATTTATTTACCAAGGACAAGAAGGCTTCATTAACTATGCGTTAATTTTAGCTACCGCGATATTTCCTTATTTATTGTTTAACCTTGGTGTTCCGTTTAAGAATACTAAAAAGATCTTTATGGGTGATGCTGGTGCCATGTTCATTGGTTTGAGCGTTGTTTGGTTATTATCTGAAGGTTCTCAAGGTGAAACTCGCTCTTTCAGCGCTGTAACTGCTTTGTGGATAACTGCAGTACCTTTAATGGATATGCTGGCAATCGTTATTCGCAGGTTGAGAAAAGGGCACTCGCCATTTAAACCAGATAGAGATCACATCCATCACATTCTTCTTCGCCTTGGTTATAACCCAAGACAAGCCTTAATTATCATTTCTATTTTGGCAGCTTTGCTTTCATCTATAGGTATTTTAGGTGAAGTATATAATATTGCCGATAGCTTTATGTTCGCTTTGTTTTTAGCTGTTTTTGGTATTTACCATTATGTGTTAAGAAATACTGAACGCCACAACTTTATATTGAAATTATTTCCTAAAAATAAAGTTTTATAATATAAATCAAGTTGTTAGGGTGCTGTCTCGTTGGTGCTTCTTGATTTGTTGGTGTACAATCTATTTACTTCATTAATTTCTCATTTATTGTTTTATGGACTAGAATAATAAATTAGAAATTAAGTTTAAATTCAAAAAGATAAATTATTATAAAAATATGAAAATTATCCAATTCGCTACTTTATTTACAGGCTTGATTTATCTTTCCGCCTGTTCTTCACCGCCACCAGATGTAACTGCAGATGTACCATTAATTAATCAAAATACTCCATATTATAATGCTGCAGAAACTTTACCTGAAGATTTATGGGCAAACTTTAATAATGCATATCCTGGAATTGCCATAAATACGTCTTATGGGGTTTTTCAAATAGAAAAAACTTATACATCAGCCATGGGGCATTGGTGTATCGCATTTAATTTATCATTACCACCTAGTGGCTCAGAGTCTAGTCAGTTATTCCATCCCCAAGATAAGTATTATGGACCGGATAGACGAGCATGTAAGTCGAATGACTCTTGGTTTATAGTTTCCCCGTTAATGGGTAGTAATTCAGGAGGGATGAATAAATGATTAAGATTTTTAAGCTAGTTTTCATATCCTTGACGTTTACTTATCTTTTACCTGCTCATGCAGCTTTGCCTGATTCAGCTAAAATAGATGCGGCAAATCAAGCAATGGCTGGCGGATTAACATCTACCAGTGGATTAACTCCCAACCAAGCTTTAACGCAATTAGATGCAGGGCAAGCAGCTGGGTTAACTGGTGGAAGTCAAGGTTCGTATACCGACATGGCTCGATACAACACCTTATTACCTGGCGAACAATCGATAGAAAAACTTTTACCTATTGTTGAATATGGTTTGCCAGCTCCTTATGGCGCAAATATCTTTGCTGGTGGTTATGAAAGCGAACGAATTGACGGTCTAAATGATGATTACCTGATTGCACCAGGCGATAAAATTTCTATTTGGCTCTGGGGGGCGGTTAACTATGCTGATGTATCAACTGTTGATAATCAAGGGAATATATTTATTCCAGATATTGGCCCTGTTAAGGTTGAAAATGTACCTGCAAGTAAAATCAACCAGTTAGTTACAACTAAATTAAGAAGTATCTATAAACAGAATGTTCAAATTTATGTAAACCTTCTAACCGCTACACCTGTGAGTGTATATATTTCTGGCCCGGTTATTCGCCCTGGTCAATACGCAGGTATGGCATCTGACTCTATATTGTACTTTTTAAAACGCGCTGGCGGAATTGATGCCGAGCGTGGAAGTTATCGCAAAATTGATATTATTCGTTCTGGTGAAGTTATTGAGAGTATCGATCTATATGACTTTGTCAGACACGGCATCATGCCAAAAGTTAATTTCAAAGATAAAGATGTTATCTTAGTACAACCGCAAGGTGCGACAGTTGTTGTAACTGCGGGCGCTAAAAACCCGTTCCGCTTTGAGTTTTCTAAAGGCCATGCGCTTGGCGATGAGCTAACTAGCTATGCAAGGCCGTTAACCAAAATATCTCACGTAGGTATTATAGGTAACCGTGATAACGGCCCATTCTCAATATATCTACCTCTAAATAAATTTAGCTCTTATTTACTAAAAGATGGCGATAAAATATTCTTTAATGATGACTGGGATGCGCAAGTTTTAGATGTGAAACTTGAAGGCAGTTTCATTGGACCTTCATACTTTACTACACGTAAACCAACAACCCTATACGATTTATTAAATCACGTACAAATTGATCCTCAGCAGGCTGACTTTAATTCAATTTATATACTAAGGGAATCTGTTGCTGAGAAACAAAAAGAAATGTTGGACAGAGCTTTAGATAGGTTAGAACGAAGTGTTTATACCAACTCGCCATCTTCAACTGGTGAAGCAGGAATCCAGGTGCAAGAAGCTTCGTTAGTTTCCGCTTTTGTTAAACGAGCCAAAGAAGTAGAAACTTTAGGGAAAGTTGTTGTTTCTGAAAACGGCGTAGTTGCTAACATTAGTTTAGAAGAAGGGGATACTATAGTTATTCCTGAAAAAACTGATTTAGTCCATATTGGTGGGGAAGTCTTTTTACCTCAATCAATTGTTTACAATCCTAAAGCGAAAATCACGGATTATATTGCCTGGTCTGGTGGTTATACCGAACGAGCTAATTATGAACGCTTATTAATTATTCATGCTAATGGCTTAATTAGCTTTTATGAAGCTGACTCAGATAGTTGGATGGCTCAAAGTGAAAATGCCCCGGTAATTAAACCCGGCGATCAAGTATTAGTATTGCCTAAAGTTGTAGCTAAAACTATGCAAACGGTTAAAGATTTATCGCAAATTCTTTATCAAATTGCGATTACCGCTGACGTGGTATTGAACTAATAATGGCAGAAATTAGAAGGCGTTCAATCATAAATGTTTGGCAAGATGTTATTTTTGCCATATTTTTACGTGAGATCCGGAGTCAATTTAGTGATAAATTCGGAGTGAGTTGGGGAATATTAAATCCTGTAATATTTATTTTCGTCTTATCTTTTTTTAGAAGTCAAGTTAGTGGTGAATATACGCACACCATTCCAACATTTATATTTATGATGTATGGAATGTTAATAATTCAATTATTTTTGACAACGTTTGGCGCGTCTTCCAATGCAATTAAAAAAAATAAAGCATTGTTTGCTTTTCGACAGGTTCAGCCTATAGCAGCAGTTTTGGCGAATGGTTTTTTCGAATTAATTATGAAAACGGCAGTTATATTTGTTTTGATGCTAATTGTATACTTTATGAAGATTGAAACAGAGCTAGCCGATCCTTTAACTATCTTACTTTGTATATTTTTGACTTGGTTGTTTGCTGTGTCATTAGGATTACTTTTTGCGGTTGCTAAATCTTTTATAGAAGAAGTCGAGAAAATACGAGTATTATTACAGCGACCTTTATTCTTTATTTCCGCTGTGTTCTTTAGTTTAAAAGATATACCTGAGGATTATTGGGTTTATTTAAACTGGAATCCTATATTACATGCTATTGAGTTATCTAGAGATAGTGCTCACCCGTCATTTCAAGCTGTAGGAGTAAGCACTGAATATCTTTCAGTTAGTGTATTAATCACAGTATTCTTTGCTATGGCCTGTTATAGAATAACTTGGAAAAAAATTATAAGTAGATGATAAAACTTGAAAATATTACTAAGTTTTATCCATCAAAACTTGGTAAACAATACATACTAAAAGACGTCAACTTTAATATCCCGAGCGGTCACAACATTGCCATATTGGGTCGAAATGGCGCGGGTAAGTCTACATTGTTTAGGTTACTTGCCGGTAGTGAATACCCAAATAGAGGGAAAATTAAAACAAATTTAAATATCTCTTGGCCCGTTGCTTTGGCAACGGGTATACATCCTCAAATGTCGGGTAGAGAAAATACTCGTTTCATTGGGAGAGTAAATGGTATAACTGACTTAGATTGGTATGAACAGCAAGTACAGTCTTTTGCTGAGCTTGCACAAAAGTACGAATTGCCAGTTAGGACATATTCAAGCGGGATGAGATCACGATTGTCATTTGCCTGCTGCATGGTTATTGACTTTGATGTTTATCTTATTGATGAAGCAACATCTGTAGGTGATCCAAAGTTTAAACGAAAAGCTAGAGAAACACTATTAGATAAAAGTAAAACATCAAACGTGATCATGGTAAGTCATGATTTGAAAGAAATTCGCGAGTTT
The DNA here is from genome assembly GCF_007097525.1 of Thalassomonas sp. M1454. Classification (GTDB taxonomy): domain Bacteria; phylum Pseudomonadota; class Gammaproteobacteria; order Enterobacterales; family Alteromonadaceae; genus Thalassotalea_A. Next base: position 1,343,158 of record NZ_VKDD01000002.1, on the reverse strand, counting down.
TGTGATAGTGCAATTATTTTGCATAAAGGCAAACTCGAATTTTATAATGATATCGAGAGTGCAATCGATAAATATCAGGCACTGTAAAAATGAGTCAAAAAGAAATAAATAAAATAGAAAATAGATTTAATGATCTAAAGCAATTGGCAACACATGCAGAATGGGGTAATCCTGCTTATATCGTCAGGCTTTCAAAAAAGTTTGAAGAAAAAGACCTGGCATTGGCTTATCGTTTAATGCAGCGAGCTCACATTCTTAAACCTGAAGGTCCTGTCGTAAATGAACGACTTAACTTACTAGTAGAAAAACTGAAGAAAGAAAATCCTAAAGCTCTGAAAAGTGGTAGCAGTAAAGCAAAAACGAAAATAGACATATTAGCAAATCATTGGCTCAAGAAGATTAATCAACTCCCTGCTTGGAGCCGCAACTCATTATTTGTTTTTGTTGCCTTACCTTGGTTGGTATTTGCTTTTTATCAAATTATGTGGGCAAGTGAACGCTTTGAAAGCCAATCTCAAGTTGTTGTTAAACAACCAGATGATATGGCCACGTTAGATGCAGGCATGGCTATGCTTAGTGGTTTAGGTGTAGCAACATCTGATGCAGATACTGAACTTGTGAGTGCGTATATATATTCAAATGATATGATCTCTTATTTGGATAATGAATTAGGACTTAGAGAACACTACTCTAGTTTTTCTAATGACTTTTTCAGCCGCCTTCATTTATGGAGTACAAGAGAAGACTTCTACGATTATTATCAAAATCATATATTAGTTGAACTCGATGAAATGTCTTCTGTGCTGACAATAAAAGCGCAAGCTTTTACAGCTGATTATGCAGAAAAGTTAAATCAAAAATTAATAGAAAGAGCAGAGTGGTTTATTAACAATGTTGGTCATCAAATGGCAAAAGAACAGCTTGCGTTTGTAAAAGGTGAACATGATTTGGTTGCTCTTAAGCTCGATAAAGCAAAAAATAAGCTGCTTGAATTTCAAAGTAAAAATAACCTTTTAGATCCAGAAGCCGAAGGGGTCGCATACCAGGAAATAGCTTATACTTTAGAAGCTAACCTATCAGCAAAAAAGGCTGAACTTTATGCTATGGAAGCTGTAATGTCGGACACCTCACCACAAATTCGTTCTTTAAAAAGAGTCATTGAAGCTTTAGAGCAACAAATAATAGATGAAAATAGAAGACTTTCCGGAAGTGAAACTAATGAACAACTTACGGTCGGCGAGAAGATGGCTCAATTTGCAGATTATAAGATTGATTTGGAGTTAGCGCTTCAAGCTTATGCTTCTTCTCTAGTATCTTTAGAGAAATCTCGTGTAGAGGCTTATAGAAAATTGCAATATTTAGTTGTAATAGAGAAATCAACGCTTCCTGAAGATAATACATACCCAGAAGTGATCTACAATTTATCTTTGTTTGCGGTAATTTTACTTATGTTATTTGCAATTATTAGAATAGTTAAGGCAACGATTAGAGAACTAAATTAAGGTGGTAATATGAGAAAAGGAATAATATTAGCTGGTGGAAGCGGAACACGTCTTCACCCCCTTACGCGAGTTGTTAGTAAACAGCTTATGCCTATTTACGATAAACCGATGATTTATTATCCGTTATCAACGCTTATGTTATCAGGTATTAAAGATATATTGATTATATCGACTCCTGATGAGTTACCTCGTTTTCAACAGTTATTTGGTGATGGCAGTGCTTGGGGATTAAACCTAAGTTATGTTCCGCAGCCGTCTCCTGATGGTTTAGCCCAAGCGTTTTTATTAGGTGAGCAGTTTATCGGTAATGATCCTTGTACGTTAATATTAGGTGATAATATTTATTATGGACATGATCTTGCTAAGTCTCTCGCGAGTGCATCGCAGCGAACTCATGGAGCAACTGTTTTTGGTTACCATGTTACCGATCCTGAGCGTTATGGTGTTGTAGAATTTGATAACAATTGGCAAGCTTTGTCTATCGAAGAAAAACCAGAAAAGCCAAAATCTAACTATGCAGTTACAGGATTATACTTTTACGATAATCAAGTTGTAGATATGGCTAAAGAAGTTAAACCTTCACCGCGTGGAGAACTCGAAATAACCGACCTAAATAATATGTACTTAGAGCAAAATAATTTACATGTTGAGTTAATGGGGCGAGGCTCAGCTTGGTTAGATACGGGTACGTTAGATAGCTTATTAGATGCATCAAACTATATCGCCGCAATAGAAAAACGTCAGGGATTGAAAATATGTTGCCCTGAAGAAGTTGCCTATCGACAAGGCTTTATTGATGCTGAGCAAGTTGAAAAATTAGCTCAACCTTTGATTAAAAGCGGTTATGGCAAGTATCTAATGAAAATATTAAATGAAAACATTGCATAATTTAGGCTATTAAAATGAATGTAATTGAAACAAAAATTCCTGACGTAAAAATAATTGAGCCAAAAGTATTTGGTGATGAACGTGGCTTTTTCTTCGAAACATTTCGTGATGACGTTTTTAATGAAAAATGTTCAAAACGTGTATTTGTTCAAGATAATCACAGTAAGTCTAAGCAAGGTATATTGCGCGGTTTGCATTATCAATTAGAGAATACGCAAGGAAAGCTAGTTCGTGTCGTGCAAGGTGAAGTTTTTGATGTCGCAGTCGATATGAGAAAAAGTTCTGCTACTTTTGGGCAATGGGTTAGTGTCTTATTATCTGCTGAAAATAAACGTCAACTTTGGGTACCAGAAGGTTTTGCTCATGGCTTTTATGTCACTTCTGAAACTGCTGAGTTTGTGTACAAATGCACAGACTATTATGCGCCAGAACACGAACGGTCTCTTGCCTGGGATGATCCAGATATTGGTATAGAGTGGCCTTTAGTTGATGGTGCTTTACCTGACTTATCTGCGAAAGATGCCGTTGGTGATAGCTTTAAAACAGCCGATACGTTCGAGTAAATATATATGAAAGTATTAATTACCGCAAAAAATGGTCAATTAGGTTGGGAATTGCAGCAGTCAATACCTGATGGTATCGATGTAGTCGCGCTAAATTCTAGCGAATTAGATATAACAGATAGTGACGTAGTTTCATCTGTTATATCTCGTGAAAAACCTGATTTTGTAATCAATGCGGCTGCATATACTGCAGTCGACAATGCAGAGTCAGATAAAGACGCTTGTTTTGCTGTGAACTATAAAGGTATTAAAAACCTTGCTAATGCATGTAAAGCAACTTCAACAAAACTTATTCATATTTCTACTGACTTTGTTTTTAACGGCGAAAAAAATACACCTTATAAACCATGTGATGAAAGTAATCCTCTTGGTGTGTACGGTGAGAGTAAGAGAAATGGTGAATTGGCATTATTAGAAGAATTGCCCTGTTCTAGTTTAGTTATTAGAACAGCTTGGGTATATTCGGCTCATGGCAATAACTTCGTTAAAACCATGCTGAGATTAATGACTGAAAAACCGCAGCTAGGTGTGGTATATGACCAAGTTGGTACTCCTACATGGGCAGGCGGTTTAGCCAAAGCGATTTGGCAAATCGTAAGCCAAGACAATCAATTAAACACTGGCGTTTATGGAAAAATATACCATTGGACTGATGCCGGAGTAACTTCTTGGTATGATTTTGCTGTGGCAATTCAACAACAAGCCTTAGAGTTAGGGTTGTTGGACAAGGAAATTCCAATTAAAGCAATACCAGCCTCGGCTTATCCTACACCTGCTAAAAGACCTTCGTTTAGTGTTTTGGACAAGTCTCTCTTTGAACAATCGTTTGGTGTTGACACAATCCACTGGCAACAACAATTAAAAATAATGTTAATGCAACTTAAGCAATATACGAATCCTTGAAATATAAGCTATATTTAGTTTCAAGCTTTCCAATAAATTAATTTAATTAAGAAAAATATTATGAACAATAAAACTTTATTAGTTACAGGTGGTGCGGGCTTTATCGGCGCGAATTTCGTTTTGTATTGGTTAGAAAAAAATCCACAAGATAAGGTTGTAGTGTTAGATGCACTCACTTATGCAGGAAACAGAGAAAATTTAGTATCAGTCGAAGATAACCCTAAATTTAAGTTTGTGCATGGAGATATCTGTGATACTGATTTAGTTGAATCATTATTGCAAGGCGATGAGGTTAATACTATTGTGCATTTCGCTGCTGAGTCTCACGTAGATAGATCTATTACCGGCCCTGACGCATTTATTGAAACCAATATTTTGGGTACTTATAGCTTACTTAAAGCAGCTAAAAAAGTATGGTTAGATGAACCCGCTTCTCAAGGTAATAAGCCAATTGAACATCGTTTTCATCATGTCTCAACTGACGAAGTTTATGGTACATTGTCAGCAACTGATCCTGCATTTACTGAAGATACGGCATATGCTCCAAACTCTCCTTATTCGGCAAGTAAGGCTGCTAGTGATCATTTAGTTCGAGCATACCATCACACCTATGGGTTAGAGGTGACTACCAGCAATTGTTCAAATAATTATGGTCCATATCATTTCCCAGAAAAATTAATACCTTTAATTATCGCCAATATTCTGCATGATAAACCTTTACCAATATATGGAGATGGTCAGCAAATTCGTGACTGGCTATATGTAGAAGATCACGCACGAGGTATCGAGTTGGTTCTTAATACAGGTAGCATTGGAGAGAACTATAATATTGGTGGTCATAATGAATGGGCGAATATTGATATCGTAAAAGAAATCTGTTCAATTATGAACAGTCGATTCTCTTCAAATGACGCGCTGGCAAATAAATACCCTGATGCGAAAAGTGTAATGTCTGGTAATGCAGAATCACTTATTACTTACGTTACAGATAGAGCTGGTCATGATCGACGCTATGCAATTGATGCGACAAAAACAAAGAATGAGCTAGGCTATAAGCCAGTTGAGTCTTTCGAAACCGGAATTAATAAAACTGTTGATTGGTATTTAACAAATGACAATTGGTGGAAACCTCTTTTATCATCTTAGTAGATGCGGAGTTACAGTGGCAAATTTGAAAAAGTTATCTAAAGGTATCCGTTATTTACGGATAAAAGCAAATGCTAAGAAGCTATCTAATTCTGGGCTATTCGATGAGGAGTATTATCTAACGCATAACCTAGATGTGAAGATTGCAGGAGCAAAGCCTATAATCCATTTTTTAATACACGGTTATAAAGAAGGTCGAAATCCCAACCGCTATTTTGATGTGAATTATTATCAAAATAAATATATGAAAGGCAATGTATCTACTAATCCAGTCATTCATTATTTGAAAAATAAGAACACAGATCTATATAAATTATCATCGTTATTTGATGGAAGTTTTTATCTTGCTAAAAACCCCGATGTTAAGAAATCGTTAATTAAGCCTTTGGTGCATTTCGTAAAGTTTGGTCAAAATGAAGGGCGTTTAGCGATAGACCCTAATGATATAAATCCAAATAAAGATACTAGTGAGGTAAAACTTACGAAAAATGTTCCCAATATTAAAGACATAAACACTAGTATAGTCATTCCTGTTTACAATGCTGCTGAAGAAACTGAAATATGTATTAATAGTGTTATAGAACATACCAATCTAGAAAGGAACGAATTAATTGTAATAAATGATTGTAGCCCATCTGTCGATGTTAAATTAATGTTACAAAAGTTTGACGGTATATCAAATATTAAGATTTTTCATAATAATGAAAACCTAGGTTATACAAGAACTGTAAATAAAGGCATTTCGTTAGCAAATGAAAATGATGTTTTATTGTTAAATAGTGATACTGAGGTGACACCAAAATGGTTAAATAATATGCAAATAAAAGCCTATTCTGACCGTCAAATTGGAACAGTGACTGCAGTTTCGGATAATTCAGGAGCATTTTCTGTACCTGATACAGGTACTAACATATATCCTGAATTTTTAAAGTATCATGAAGTTGGTAGACTAATTGGTAGAACTAATTATTTCGACAGTATTGAAGTGCCTACAGGAAATGGCTTTTGTTTTTATATAAAACACGCCTTAATAAAGTCAATTGGCATATTTGATGAGAAAAAATTTCCTAAAGGTTATGGAGAAGAGAATGAGTTCTCAATGAGAGCTATAGCCGCTGGTTGGTATAATATAATAGATCCTAAGACATTTGTTCATCATGTACGTTCTGCATCTTTTCAAGAGTCAAAGCACAACTTAATGGATGCCGGTAGTAAGCAAGTAAATAAAGATTATCCGATTTACAAAGGTGCGACAAAAGCAATTTTTAATTCTAATAAGTTCTTGAGAGTTAAAGGCGCTGTTTCTCATATGTTAAACAACGTTCACGCTGACAGCGCAGTGTTAAAACCTAAAATTATGTTTGTGATTTCCACTCGAACAGGGGGAACACCACAAACCAATATGGACTTAATGAAAGGAATAAAACGTGTTTACGAGGGTTTAGTTTTAGCTTGTAATCGAAATTTTATAGAGGTAATGGACGTTACAGGTGGAAACTATAGTGTTTTAGAAAGTTTTCGTTTGGATGATCCTGTTTGCATTGCGACGCACAGGAATATGGAATACGACTCTGTCGTAAGATATGTTCTTTATAAGTATTCAATAGAATTGTTGCATATTCGACATATTGCTTGGCATAGTTTGAATTTGATTCAAGTAGCTAAGTCTATGGACATACCGGTAGTTAATTCATTCCATGATTTTTATGCAATTTGTCCTACCGTAAATTTATTAGATAAAGATGGAAATCTGTTTTTAGAAGGCGTTACTGATAATGCTGTGAGCCCTCTATGGTTAGATGATCCTACTTTGCAAAATATAACGCCTGAATATTCATCGTTTTGGAAAAAGCGAATGGAAGATGTTTTTTACCAGTGTGATGCTTTTGTTACTACGTGTGACTCAGCTAAAGAATATATTCTCAATGCACTGCCTAAATTAAAAGATAAACAGGATCAATTTTATGTATTTCCTCATGGTAGGGATTTTTCATCTTTTTCCGCACCAAATGATTCTCCTGTAAATGGTAAATTGAAAGTACTTGTACCAGGGAATATTTCAAAATCTAAAGGCAAAGATCACTTCATAGATATTATTAAAAAAGATAAAGGCATTAACTTTGAATTTCATGTATTAGGTCGCTGTGATCAAGATTTACAGGATATGGTTATCTATCATGGCGAATATAGCCGTTCTGAGTTTGCTGGATTAGTCAAAGATATTGCACCCGACGTTGCAGCTGTATTTTCTATATGGCCTGAAACCTATTGTCATACATTGACTGAAAGCTGGGCATGTGGAATTCCAGTTATAGGGATTGATTTAGGTGCTGTCGGCGACAGAATTAAAAAACATAAGGCTGGTTGGGTCGTACAGAACGATTTTGAAACTATTTTCAGTAAATTACAAGATATAAAAGAACAGCCTACTTTAATCTCTGAAGCTAGAAAACATCTTAACAAATGGCAGGAAGGTTACGGTCTAGAAAATACTGTAATGCATATGTCTGCTAAATACTTGAAACTTTATCAAAAAGTGCTTTTCCAGCAGAAACATAAAATACAAATTACACCTGAAAAAATTGGCTTTGTTATGGTTGGAACTTTTCCTAATGTCCCTCCTACTGCTTATGTAAGATTAGTGGATTGGAAAAGTTGGTTTGAAAATAAATATCAAGGTAGTGTTGAATTTATTAAGTGGCAGGATTTAATTACAGAACGACTTAAGTTGTTCAAGTTAATTGTAATTCAGCGAAATGCGATTCCTGAAGGTTTTGTTGGCGTTATAATCGAAATATTAAAGTCTTTCGAGATTCCTTATGTATTTGAAATTGATGATAACTTATTAGATGTACCTGATTATATTGATACTGACCAAGTGTACTTGAATTACAGAAGAAAATTTGAATCACTTTTATCTGGGGCAAAAGAAGTTCACGTAACAAATGAAAATTTGAAATCAGTCTTTTCAAAGTTTAACAGTAACATTGTAGTTAGACCGAATTGTTTATCTTCAAAACGTTGGTTAAGAAAAACTGAAAATATTGATCTTAATTTACCTAAAGACTCTATCAAAGTACTATATTTTGGTTCTAAAACTCATCAAAAAGATTTAGATTTTTTGATAAAAGTTATTGATGAAATTAATAAATCTCAAAAAGCTAACTTGTATGTTGTAGGGGCCGGTGATTTTGACTCGACAAATAAATGTGTGCAACGATTACAGCCTGTAGATGGCAGGTATGACAAATTTGTTGAATGGTTGATAAGTGTAGCTGACAACTTTGATTTAGGAGCCGTTCCTTTGATGGAAACAGAGTTTTCTCAGTATAAAAGTTATTTAAAATGTTTAGAGTTTTCAGCTCTTAGAATTCCAACATTATGTAGCCGAGTGGCGCCATATTTAGATTTGGTTGAAAGTGAAATATCTAAAAATATTGTTTTTTTGAAAAATGATGTAAATATTTGGGTAGAAGAGTTCCTTAGTAAAAGTAAAGTTTCTTTAAAATTAGAGACTAAAAAGTTGTTAGATATACATATAGTGGATAATTATGAAGAATAAATTACCTAATTTTTTGATAATTGGTGCGCAAAATTGCGGGTCGACTTGGTTGTACGAAAACTTAAAACACCATCGAGAGATATTTTTACCTCTAAAACTTGAGTTGTCTCATTTTAGCCAAGTAAGTTGCACGTCTAAAGTAGCTATAAAACAGTATCAAAAACATTTTGATGCTGCAAGTTCGCAACATCGAGCTATTGGTGAATTGACATCAGGGTATTTCTGGCATAAAGATGAAAAGCGACCTTATTGTAATGTAAGTAGTACAGACAACTTAAACATCATCGAAAGTATTCAATCTCAGCTAGGTACTGAAGTTAAGTATATTTGTTCGTATAAGCACCCTGTAATGCGAGCAATATCAGCCTTTTTTCATCATGTCCATAAAAATAGAGTTGAACCTAATTCTACACTACGAAGTGTAATTAAACGGTTTGGAATTTTGGATATAGGTCTTTATGGGGAACACTTGAGTTACTGGTATGGTAATATTCAGAAAGAAAATATACTTAATCTCATTATGGAAAGAGACATTATTGAGAACCCTATGCTTGGGTTGAAGAAAGCTTTCGATTTTTTGAATGTTTATCCTGAGCCGTTTATAGAGCCCAAAGATGAAATAGATAATCAAAATATTAAAATAGTATATTCCGATATAGGAATAACTACAGACATAGTTAATAGTCCATTTATACCTTTTGAAGACATAGAGTTTTTAATAGATTTTTATCAAAAAGATATGAATAAGTTAAGGGGGCTTCTTGGTGATGATTTACCTGAGTGGAAACGAATTGATAAAGCACTCCTTCGTTATGTTAAGCAAAAAAACTCAGTCAACCAACCAAAGAAAAAAGGGAGCTTATCGTCAATTCACTCTATGGGGGTTGATTTGTCTCAAAACTCTTTAAATCAGTGCCGACCTCAAGCTAGTATATGTCCTCCTGCTAGGCTATCCAATGCCGTGTTGATACATCATAGTTCGTTTGATGCATTTAGCTATGCGGTTAATGGTTTTATTTATAATACAAAAGTAGGTAGGTATTGCTCTATAGCAAGAGATGTCAATATTGGTCAAGGGAATCACCCGAATAATTGGTTGTCTACTAACCCTTTTCAATATCAAGAATTGAAATTTAGACACGATAACGAGTTTGTTTATGCAGATGAATATTCTAACTATATTGTAGGCAGTGATATTAGAAAAAAAGCATTAGATACTGTACGCAAGCCTAAAACAGAAATAGGGCATGATGTATGGATAGGGCATGGAGTCATTATTAATGCTGGAGTAAAGGTAGGCAATGGTGCCGTAATTGGGTCTGGAGCCGTTATTACTAAAGATGTTCCTGCTTATGCTATAGTAGCAGGAGTACCCGCCAAACCAATTAAATATAGATTTTCAACAGCTCAAATAAGTGAGCTTGAAAGGTTGGAATGGTGGCAATACGCACCTTGGGATTTAGAAGGCATAAGCTTTGATAATATAGATGTTGCAATTACTGAAATTAAAATAAGAAAGTCTTGTGGTTACATGCTTCCTTATGTGCATAAAGAGATATCGTTTGCAGATCTGAAGTAATTGTCATTTTGAGTAGTAATGTCAGCAATTTATGTAGTTAAATTTTAACCTATATCTTTTCCTTACCTTAACGATATTATTTTAATCATTTAGAAATTCTAATAATATAGCTACCATAAATAATGACTGTCAACGGGCTCCACCTTAATTAATAAAAGTTTTGATCATAGTAAAAGGTACCAATGTCTTATGAAAAATTTCAATGGTTTGGTCGTCAACCCTACAGGAAAAAATAATAGTATAGATATTGCTGATAAAAATGAATTTGAACGTTCTCAAATCATAATTGATGGCAATAACAATGTTGTTAAAATTGGTAAAGCAAAAAAATATAGAGCCTTAAATATTAGAGTTAGAGGTAATGATAAAGTCATAATAATCGGAGATAGTGCACATTTTATTAATAACCTAAATATTGTATCTACTGGTGGTGATTTTGTAGAGTTTATAGTTGGAAAAAATTTTAGTTGCGGAGGGTTAAGTGTTCAAATGCAGGACGGTAATGAAAAATGCTTAATTGGTGATGACTGTATGTTTTCGTGGGGTATAAAGCTAAGAACTTCTGATGGCCATTCTGTAATTGATTTAGAAACTAATCAAGCAATTAATCTTCCAAAAGATGTTGTGATTAGCGATAGAGTTTGGGTTGGTGAAGATGTAAGTTTCTTAAAGGGGGCTGGTGCTGGAAGAGATTGTATTGTCGCGAGCAATTCTGTAGTAACTAAAAGGCTCTCAAAAAGTAATTGTGTATTAGGTGGGATTCCCGCTAAAGTCGTCAAAGAAAACGTTAAATGGGACAGTATGAAACCGGTACTGTTCAATAAAAAAAATGATATTGAAAATTGTAAAAAAAACAATAGTTACGCAAAGGATGAAGTTGCTAATTTGCATAACAGTGATGCAAGTAAAGCTGACTTAAAATCAAAAGATAGATTGACGAAATTAAAGGAGGGACATATAAAGTATCAATCTGAGATTAATAGTCAAAAAGCTGAGTTGGCAAAGTTAAATAGAATAAAACTAAAATATATAGAATTAAAAAATAGTAAAGTAATTAAATTATTAACTTTTTTTAAAATAGTGAGAGATTAATAAAAGAGATATCTGTGTGTGATTCATAGACATCCTTTCTATACTAGGGTGTCATGAATGATGAAATTAAACAAAGATTAAAGTGGATAGATTTTTATCAAGAAACTGGTGGTGCGGGAGTGATTTGTCTTCGTTGCGGCATATCAAGGCCAACTCTTTGGAAGTGGTTATCTCGATATCAGAAAGACGGTGTAGATGGCCTCAATAGCCAAAGCAGGCGTCCGCATAGTTCACCAAATAAAAAGATTACTCCTGAATTCGAAAAGCTAATCTTGTCGATCAGAAAGCGTCGTAATTTAGGTGCGAGAAGAATACAAAGCGAATTAATTCGAAATCACCAAATAAAACTTGGGTTAGCAACAATTCACAAAGTCCTTAAAAATAATAACGTTGAACCAGTCGTTATTTATCGCAGGAAAACTGAAAACAAACGCTACTCTCGACCTATACCAGGTGAAAGAATTCAAATGGACACATGTAAAATAGCGCCTAGCTTATATCAATACACTGCTATTGGTGATTGTACTCGCTAAAGAGTTTTAAGGCTTTACAAGCGTCGCAGTGCAGCTAACACTCTTAAATTTGTTGAAGCCGTCATTGATGAAATGCCATTTCCAATCCAAAGATTTCAAACCGACAGAGGAACGGAGTTCTTTGCTGAAAAAGTTCAAAAGTTATTCATGCAATTTAATATTAAATTTCGTCCAAATAAGCCAGGCTCTCCTCATTTAAATGGAAAAGTAGAACATTCACAGAAAACAGATAAAACAGAATTTTTATGCGACCCTGAACATTTTAAAAGATGATATCGATGACCGACTCGCTGAATGGCAACACTATTACAACTGGGAACGACCTCATAGTGCTCACAACGGTAAAGCACCTATGGAAAAATGATTTGAAGTGAGTAACGAGGCGCCATTTAGTGGCGAAATTGAAGAGTTTTATCTACCGCATAATGAGCGAATCCAAATGTCCAATTATAAGCGTGATTTAGAGATCGCCAAATTGAAACGATCTCTATGAATCACACAATTCAAGATACACTGCTAACTTAATTTTCATTTTTTTCTTTTTAAAAATGAAAAAAATGAATCACCAGAAGTTGCATTATTCCAATTATTGAGTGTTTTTTTATATTCTTTTATTTTTTCATTAATCAGTCGACCTGTAGGTCTGCACTCATGAGCTTTCTTCATAAATTTATAAGACAGCTTTATATCCTCATTTTCAATTTGTATAGCTTCATCTCTCAAAAAGTCAACAATAGCAGTGTTACTGTCGTGAATATTAATAATGATATTATATGCCTCTAATAACATATCGGATAATACATCTTCACTAATATCGATATTTCTATTGATGACCTTATCTTCATAAAACGAGGCATCCCACCAAGCCAAGTTTTGCGTTATATCTTCGTTATCTATCATTTTAGCCAATTCTATATTGGAGTTGTTCGTATGCGTTAAAATATGTGAAATGTTTTTCTTACTTAAAACCCAATTACTTTGACCTCTTTCTTGTAAGTATTTATTTAAAATAAATTCATTTCTAACCTTTCTGTATCGTAAAGTAGGGTTTTTTGTCATGAAAGACAGTAATTCTTGGCTTGATGCTACATTACTTTTCTTATCTCCCAATTCATCATATTTAATACCTAGCAAATTTGATAATTCACTAAGAATGCTTCGATTTAGAGATAAAACACTAATTTTTCCAATAAATGGAATGTTTTTAAATTGATTAATTTGTTCTACCCACAATTGTGAAAGAGGGGCCCCTCTGTCCTCTATGAAGCTATCTATACTGCCTTTATGTTCGAATCCCCATTGCCACCAAGCGCTATTTGTCCATGCTACAGGTGGTCGAACTATCATTATAATTTCAATGTCATAGTCAGACAGTACGCTTTCAAGTTTTATAAATTCATCTTGGCACCTTGACCAATCTTCATTTGAAAGAAAAATAGCTTTGTGTTTCTTTTTTAGACTTTTTAAGGATGATTTTAGATTTTGAATAAAATTTTCATTTATTGTGCACAGTTTAAGGCTAACCGAACTATAGTAACCGTAAGGCAAGCTTTCAGCTTTTTTCTTAAATGAAATACCACTATCTAAAATACCATTTCGTAGCATGCTTACATAGGCAAAGTCTGATGTTGAAGAATAGTTAGAAAAATAGTTTTGTATTGAACTGCTAGCACATTTTCCGGCACCAACATGTAGAAAAATTTTCATAATATTTTTATTTGGTTAATTAAATCTAACATTTATATTAGCATAAGATTATTGCCTCTGGGGGGCAAAATACTTTTAAAATCTAAGACATTAAGAGTTTGTCTGATTTTATTTAATATATAAATTAATTGGAAAAGTTAACTATAATTAAGGCTGTTACTTTATTTTATTAAGTAATGAGGTCTGTAAGATGACAATTGCATCTTTAAAATCTAACTCTTATTGATACGTTATTGTTTAGAGTGCTTGTATTTGAATGTCCAGAACTTACAGGTTAATTTTGTGTTTAATTATGTTTATTGAAGAGCATAAAGTTAGTGAACTTAGAGGATAGGTTTTTAATATATTATTTGATGTAATAGTTAATTTAAGCTTAAAAATGTTTTTGCCATTGAATGTAATTTGTGATGAAAAAACTATTGTATATATAAGTTGGTAGCTTAGTGACAAGTTAATGTCGAAAGATTCGCAGAATTTCATAACTAATATTGGGGGGGCTTGGAGCGATAGTGTCCTGTTTAAAATAGCAAGGTGTGGATTGGTATGACTACTGTTTATTTTTGTAAAAGGTCTAGAAATCTAGAGAGAAAAATTGCTTTAGTTGCCTTTTGAGTGCTTTGTGCAGAGAAGGATATTCACCTTACGAGGATAAAGTTGAAAACATATATTTGGTATAGTTCACTGGGCAATTAATGACTCATATAACACAAAAGTCTGACAATTACTCAGTGCACATTTTCCTTCTAATTTTAAGTTCTATAGCCGTTTCCCTTTGGTTGTTGTAATAATTAAAAAATTCGAAACTATGTGTAACGAAAACAATATCAATGCCTTATGTTCTTTGATTGAATTGTATAATTATTATAATGAATATGTGAAATCGAATACTTTGATAGAAAAATATGGTATTTTATTAATATTTAGCTTTGCGGGAGATGTAAGGCGATTTTGCAAGTTGAAAGATGTGGAGAATAAGCAAAAGCTAAAGTCATTTACATTTGAGTAGTTAGGGCTTTATCCAGATGGGTTTTTAGAGAGAAATTAAAAATGATTAACTTTAAAAGCTTTATCGGAACACATCAATGAAAATGAAGTTGTATTTCTCAGTAGTGAAGTAGGGGTAAACAATAAAATACAGAGCTATATAAAAAAGTTCGGATTAACAGAAGGTATCGTATTGTTTGAGCGTCAGCGATTAAATGAATTTAAAAAATACCATGAGATAGTAAAGATTTGCGATAGTACCGTAACTAGTAAGGCAAAAAACAGATTCATATTTATTCCATAAATGCGTTAAAACACACTAATGTTCTGGAAAAATAGAGGGGGGGGGTAGAACAGTTAAAAGTTAATCAGGATAATGCTCAGATATGGAGTATGTGTTCTTTATGTCAACAAAGAGCTTGCAAATATTGGGGCGCGGCATTGTTGGCATAAAATACTTTAAATTTATCTCCTAAAAATTTGGAGTTAAAAGCTAGATATGAAACTTTAAAATACTATATGGATTCTAAATAACCTAAATGATAAGTCTGCACTTAAAAAACCAATTAAAAAAGCTAAGAGTCATAGTTTCATTAGTTCGTTACTATCGGAAAAAAAGGAACACAGTGTCTTATCGACAATGGCTTAAAAAGGAAAGTTCACATATTAGTGAAAACAAGCTTGTCGATAGTAAATATTTGTTTTGTATTTTTTGTAATTTGGATTCCTTTTCGAACCTACAAATAAAGTTATTTATAAATTCTTTAAAAGCGCAAACATACAACTATTGGCAGTGCATTATTTTTACATCCGAATTTTCGAGCGGTAAACTTCCCTTTATTTTTAAGCAAATAAATAGTGACGGGAGATTTCTGCTTTGTGAGCCGGGAAAGCAACCTATTGATTATATAAGTGAGTTTTCTAGTGATTCGTATCTAATGTGTGTAAGATCACCTTATGTATGCGCCAATAGAATGCTTAGTGCTTGTAATAATGAATTATCAACTGAAAATGATATCCAAATAGTTTATTTTGACGATGACCTGATTGACCTAAAAAATAGGCGTTCAAATCCTGATTTTAAACCAGACTGGAATTTAGATTTGCTTTTAAATCAAAATTACATAGGACAAAGTGTTTTTTTTAGTAAAAAATTATTTAACAGTGAGTCTAAGTGTTCCAATTTAAATTTATTATTCTCATGGCCAATTTTATTGAATATTTCGGAACAATTAGATAAGAGCAACTGTTTACATATAACGTCTGTATTAGGGCATGAAATTAGAGAGAATAAAGAGCATTCCTCCTCAATTATTGATAGCCTCAAAAGCTCTTTGCTTAGTTATTTTAGTAAACTGGATGCGGAATTTGAAATCGATGTGCAAAATGAAACTGCTAGATTGTATTGGAACATCGCTGAAGAGCCATTGGTATCATTAATTATTCCAACATACAATGGTTATGAAATAACCAAGCAAGCAATTGATTCAATTCTAAATAAATCTAACTATTCAAACTTTGAAATATTACTAGTAGATAACAATTCCGATTGTGCTAAATCGTTAAATTATTTTGATAAATTAGAAAAACATAAGAAAGTAACTGTTTTAAGATACCCTCACCCATTTAACTACTCTGCGATTAATAACTTTGCTGTTAAATATGCGAAAGGTAGTGTCATCGGATTAATTAATAACGATGTTGAAGTAATTAATGGCGAGTGGTTAGAAGAAATGGTGAGCCATGTAATTCGCAAGGATATTGGTTGTGTAGGTGCTAAATTATACTATCCAAATAATACTATCCAACATGCTGGAGTCATTATCGGTTTGGGAGGATGTGCCGGACATAGTCATAAATTCTATGCTAGAGCTAGTTCTGGATTTAAAAATCGTCTTCAAGTCGTGCAGAATTATTCTGCAGTAACTGCGGCATGTTTATTGGTTCGAAAAAATGTTTTTGAAGAGGCTGGTGGCCTTAATGAGAAAGACTTAACAGTAGCCTTTAACGATGTGGATTTTTGTTTAAAAGTGGAGTCTCTAGGGTACCGTAATTTATGGACGCCTTATGCAGAGCTTTATCATCACGAGTCTATTAGTCGAGGGTTCGACACAACACCAGAAAAAAGAGCTAGAGCTGATAAAGAATTAGCATATATGCAGTCAAAGTGGCATACGCTCGATTACAAAGACCCCGCTTATAATAAAAATCTCACAATACACCATGAAGATTTTTCAATAGGAAGAAACTAAAATGCCTTTGAATAGAGTTAAGTCCATGTTGAGTATAAGTGCTAAAAAAGATAACAAATTAGCTAATAATCTTTTTATTCATATTCCTAAAACCGCCGGTACTAGTTTTCGAAAAGCATTAGAAAAAAAGTTTAAAGTGATTTCGGATTATGGCACTAGTAACCCTCAAACCAATCAAGAAGTCGAAAAGTTAGTCTATTTAGAAGATGATATGTTTGCTTTTCATCAATTTTTTTCAAAGCAATCTAACGTGTGGTTCTCTGGACATGTAGCTTTTCAAAAATACTTAAACTTGGTACCTGTTGGCAATGTGGTTACCTTTTTAAGGAACCCTGTTGAGCATGTCGTCTCACATTACAATCATTTTGTTAGAAACTTGGGATATGCGAAAGATATCGAATCGTTTATTTCATCTCCAAGGTTTCAAAATGTTCAAGCTCGAAGCTTAAGTAATATTCCAGTAGGCTTTATAGGTTGTATTGGGATTACAGAGGAGTATGATGAATCATTACGAATAATTAATGATTATTTGAACACATCTATTAGACCGTTAACTGCGAATGTTAACAACAAAAAAATTCAACCATTAAGCGCTTTATCTGCTCAAATAGTTAAAAAAATCGAAGAATTTAATAAACAAGATATAGAGTTGTATAATCTTTCGGTTAAATTATTTGAACAGCGCAAAGCAATAACATCTGAAGGAAAGTGTTGGACTTTCAGCTCTGTAGTATACAATGCAGACAACAATATACTGCACGGCGCTGCTTGGTCATCTAATACAGACGAATCAGTAATCTTATCGATTATTCACAATAGTGTCGAAGTTACAACAATAAAGCCAAATATGTTATTTCGAAGATATCCTGGTGTTGTTTACCCAAGAGCTGGCTACGTAGGCTTTAGATATAAATTATCAAATGAGTTTTCAGATCTTAAAAAGCTACAAGTAATAGTAAAGGGAACAGGGCAAATAATCCCTGTAAATGAGTAAGTGAGTAATAAGCTCAATACGTTAGCTGTATTTGTTACATTTAATTGTGATGAAAGTTTTAAAAAAGTATTTGATGATTTATATCGACAAGTCGATAAAGTCTTAATAGTTGATAATGGTTCGAGTCCCAAGACAATTGAAATATTGGAATCAATTAAACATCATTATGAATTGGATATATTATTACTTGAAACTAACCTAGGAATAGCAAAAGCGATAAATTTAGGTTTTGAAAAGGCGATAAACGAAGGCTACAAATATGTGTTAACTATGGATCAAGATAGTTGCTGTGAAGCGAATTTAGTTAGAAAGCTATTGAAGGGCTTTAAAAGTCAAAATGTAGGCTTAGTCGCCCCTAAGATAATTGATGCCAGGAACCAAGAATATAATAAAAGCAATGATGAAGACGAATTTATCGTTGTTGACTATGTCATTAGCTCTGGAGCATTATTTTTGGTTGAGGCAATAAAAGAAATTGGTTTTCAAAATGAAAAATATTTCATTGACGCTGTTGATTTCGAGTATTGTCTTAAATTACAGGTAAAAGGTTTTAAAATTTTTAAATGCTTAGATGCGTATATCTTTCATAATTTAGGCTCTAAAAAAGATTGTTCAGTGCTTGGGCACAAATTCTCAATTATTATACATTCACCTGAAAGACGTTTTTATATGTATCGTAATCATATTTTTTTGAGTAAAGATTATATACTACTTAAACCCTTATTTATTTTAAAGAGAACCTACTTCCTAATTAAATTTCTATTTCAAATTTTATTATTTGAAAAAAATAAAACTGAAAACTATAAATTTATAGCTAAAGGTATTATAAATGGTTTTAAAGATATAGGCGGCCGACTTGAACAGTAAAGCTTTAGAAATTGCGATTGTTTGCGTTAATCATAACTCATATTGTGAGTTGAATTTATTTATTGATTCAATTCAGAAGGCTTTATTAAATTCTGACAACGTAAACTTAGTTTTGGTTATTGTAGATAACTCGTCTAATAAAAAGGAAATAACGGTAGGCGTGAGTTATGATTTAACGGTTATCGATAGTGTTAACGACGGATATATGGCGGGACTTAATCGAGGGTATCAATCATTAGCAGATACTTCTATTTATGATTATATTATTGCATCTAATGTAGATTTGGAAATGAAGTCTACTTTTTTTCAAGAGATTAAAAAATCAGCTTATCCAGAAGATGTTTTAGTTATAGGGCCAAGTATTTATTCAAGGAAATATCATATTGATATGAACCCTCAGAGAATCTATCGCCCGAAAAAAAATAAATATTTGATCAATGAATTTATCTTTTCATTTCCACAAATCTATCGCTTACAAAGGTTTATTAGTAAATATAAGAAAAATAAAAGTAACGCAACGAAATATCCTTATGCTACCGAAATGTACGCATGCCATGGCGCTGTTTTTATTTTTACATCTGAGTTTTTCAATAGAATGGGAACGATTGATTATCCTCTGTTTTTGTATGGCGAAGAGATTTTTATTGCTGAGCAAGTTAGGAGTCTTGGTGGCAGAATAATTTATGACCCTAATTTAGAGTTTTTAGATGAAGGAAGTGTAAGTACTAGTAAACTCGATTACAAACGATTAGCAAAGGAACATCTTAAAGCTACTCGATTCATACTGAAAAACTATTACCCATGAATCAAAATAAACCATTTATATCAATAATAATGGCAACCTATAACTCAGCGCTATATGTTGAACAGAGTATCCAGAGCATTATTAAACAAAGCTATGATAACTGGGAGTTAATCATTACCGATGATTGTTCAACGGACAGCACACCTGACATTATAGAAAGGTATAGTGAAGTTTATGCTGATATACATGTTTATAAAAATAGTAAAAATCAAGGTGCAGCAATTTCTAGAAATCGAAGTTTAGCCGAAGCAAAAGGACGATTCATTGCTTTTTTAGATTCTGATGATATTTGGTTGCCATCCAAATTAGAACTACAATTAGATTTCATGCTAAGTAAGGAGGTAATAATAAGCTTTACGGGGTATGAGTTAATCGATGAGAATGGCAATCAAAAGAATAAAGTTATAGATGGTAATGATTTAGGACTTTTAAGTTATAAAGATTTGTTAAAGAAAAAAGCAACTTTTGGTTGTTCGACTGTGTTAATCGATAGTAGTAAGACAGATGAAATTAGAATGCCCTTGCTGCGCACAGGGCAAGATTATGCAACTTGGTTGTCAATTTTAAAAAAAATTGACTTTGCTCATCATTTTCCTCTTATATTAACGCAGTATCGGATAACTCCTGGTTCAATTTCTAGGAACAAATTCAAAAAAGCAAAAAGACAGTGGCAAATATACAGATTAGAGGAACAGTTACCTATATGGGAAGCATGCTATTGCTTTTTATTTTATGCATGTAGAGCTGTTTTTAGATGAAATGTAAAATAGAAATAGATATTTAGGAATTTTATGAAAATAGCGATAGCAGGTACTGGTTACGTGGGTTTATCAAATGCAATGTTATTAGCCCAACATAATGAAGTAGTAGCGTTAGATATTATTGAAGAAAAAGTGCAATTACTAAATGATGGAAAAAGCCCAATTGTGGATAAGGAAATCGAACACTTTTTAGCTGAAAAAAATCTAAACTTTAGAGCTACAACCAATAAAGAAGAGGCTTATGTCGGTGCTCACTATGTGATAATTTCGACGCCTACTGATTATGATCCTGATACAAACTATTTCAACACTAAAAGTATAGAAATGGTAATAGAAGATGTATTGGAGAAAAACCCCAATGCAGTAATGATTATCAAGTCAACGGTCCCTGTCGGTTATACTGCAAGTATAAGAGAAGAGTATAAAACTAGGAATGTTATTTTTTCTCCTGAATTTCTCCGAGAAGGAAAAGCTCTATACGACAATTTACACCCTTCTAGAATTATCATAGGTGAAGAGTCTGAAAGGGCTAGTTTATTTGCCGCGTTATTAGAGCAAGGGGCTATAAAAGAAAATATTGATGTATTGTATACAGAATCTACAGAAGCAGAAGCTGTAAAATTGTTTTCTAACACTTATTTAGCAATGAGAGTAGCATATTTTAATGAGCTTGATAGTTATGCCGAAGCTCATAGTTTAGATGCTAAACAAATAATTGAAGGTGTCAGTTTAGACCCTCGTATAGGTGCACATTATAATAATCCATCATTTGGTTATGGAGGGTATTGTTTACCAAAAGATACTAAGCAACTAAAAGCGAATTATAAAAATGTTCCAAACGATATAATTGGTGCAATCGTTGAAGCTAATAGAACTCGTAAGGACTTTGTAGCATCTTCGATTTTAAGTAAAAAACCGAAGGTTGTTGGAATTTATCGTTTAATTATGAAATCAGGTTCAGACAATTTTAGAGCATCAAGTATTCAAGGGATAATGAAAAGAATTAAAGCTAAAGGCATAGAAGTCATTGTTTATGAGCCTGTTATAGGCGAAGATTCATTTTTTAATTCTAGAGTTGTAAACGATCTAACCAAGTTTAAAAATGAGTCAGATGTTATCGTGTCTAATCGTATGACGGATTCATTAAAGGACGTAATAGAGAAAGTATACACACGAGATCTATTCGGTAGTGATTAAAAAGTGCTTAAATAATAATTAACTTACTAAGAGAGAATACTTTGCATTACGATATATTTAACGGTGACGCAGACGGCATACTTGCGCTTATACAGCTTCGATTATCTGAGCCAAAAACCTCAACACTTATAACAGGTGTTAAACGTGACATTTCATTATTACAAAGAGTACCGATAGATAGCGTTACTTCAGCTACTGTACTTGATGTTTCAATGGAAAAAAATACTGAAGCATTAAATAACCTACTTAATCAACAAATTCCTGTAATGTATGTTGATCATCATCGCAGTGGGGATATACCAAGTTCTCCTTGTTTAAACGCGATAATAAATACCGCGCCTGATGTATGCACCAGTTTACTGGTAAATGATTACCTAAAAGGTAAACATAATTTATGGGCGATTGCGGCAGCCTTTGGTGATAACCTGAAAGCAGTTGCTCAACGACATTGCCATTTGAATGGTTTATCTGGCCAATTGACTAATAATCTAGAAGCACTTGGAACTTATGTTAATTATAATGGGTATGGGCGTGATATAGATGATCTACATTATCATCCAGGAAATTTATACGAAAAGCTTAAAAGCTATGAAACACCTGAAAATCTATTTGCAGAAAAGTCTTCTTTATTTTTTGACTTAGAAACTTCCTATCAACAAGATATGACTAAAGCTGATAGTGCTGAAGTATTATTTGATAGCGATGTTTGTAAGGTTATTGCTCTTGAAGATGCGTCTTGGTCTCGTCGGGTAAGCGGGGTTTATGGTAATGACTTAGCAAATCGCTCTCCCAATAAAGCCCATGGCGTGCTTACCAAAAATTTAGATGGTAGCTATACAGTAAGTGTGAGAGCACCTTTAAATAATAAACAAGGCGCCGACGAGATTTGTGTACAATTCCCTAGCGGCGGTGGTAGGGCAGCTGCAGCAGGTATTAATGCATTACCAGAAGAACAAGTAGAAACTTTTATCTCCTCCTTGTTTAACTTTTACAAAACGTAAATAAGATTCAACGGGAATATAGATAGTTAGTAGAATACATTCAAGAAAATAAAAACTTGTTGGTAGAAATAATTTTAGTGAATGCCTAGAAAGGCGCGATAGGAATTTTACATATGTTTAGCGTAGTGTTAAAGAAACTAAAAGATACACTTTATTCAAAGTCTAAAGGTGGTGCCGCAATTCAAAATATCTTTATTAGAACATTTTCAGCCCCTGAAAGACTCGATATGACTTCATTAGCTTGGGTGGGTCATATCCCTTTTGCTTACTATTTGGTTGCTATAATGAAGCCTCGCAAAGTCGTTGAACTAGGTAGCTTCAAAGGAAACTCTTTAAGTGCCTTTTGTCAATCGGTTGAGGAAAACAAACTTGACTCGAAGGTTGTAGGGGTTGATGCATGGGAAGGGGACCTGCATATGGGGACATTTCCAGAAGAGTATTATCTTGAACTAAAAGATTTTATGGATAATCACTATCCTAATTTTGCTTCCTTAAAAAAATGTTATTTTGATGACGCTGTAACGTCTTTTCCTGATGGTTCTATTGATTTATTGCATATTGATGGTCTTCACACTTATGAAGCAGTTAAAAATGATTTTGAAACATGGTTACCCAAATTGAGTGATAAAGCCGTTGTTTTGTTCCATGATACTACTGTTGTGAAAAAAGATTTTGGAGTTATTAAATATTGGTCGGAAATTTCAACGATGTATCCTAGCTTTAATTTTGACTTTTCTCATGGACTAGGTGTGTTAGCTGTTGGTAAAAATATTTCTGAAGATGTGCGAGTTTTTATTGACGTAGCAACTAAACGCCCTGCCGCGATTAATAATCTTTTTTACGGACTAGCACAGGATATTTTACCCGAAAAAGCATTTGCTTTTGTTGAAAAACTACGAGCAAATGAAGAGTTTAAATGTGGGCGTCAAGTTACCCACCAAGACATTAACAATATACGAGATGTTGCACTTTCTTTGGAGAAAACCAATATTAAACATGCGGCTTTGTTAATGGAATTAGCTCATAAACTAAGGCCCAACGGAATTTTAATAAAGAAAAAACACTTTGAGTATCAGGAAAACTTGAAGAGTAAAATCGCCAAATAAAATGCTTGGTTTTTACTGTTATGAATTTTACTTTAGATTTGTTTGTTGAAAAAGGACGTGAATGAACGGTTGCTTTTTTATTGTAGAATCGAATTTAGCACCCAGAACTTTTGAATCGCTGGAGATTAGGTGTTCGCAATATTTATAAAATAGTAAAATGCATTATTTAAAAGATAAAGTATTATGCCACAAAGAAGAAAGAATTTATCTAATAGACTAGGCATAAATCTGGAATATACTTAAGTATAGGTTACCTGGGGCTGGTGATGAGATTCAGCTAACTGATGCAATTGCTGATTTGATAGATAGTGCAAAAGTTGAAGCATTTCATATGCTGGGATAACCTCACGATTGTTGTTCTAAGTTAGGATATATGAACACTAATATGGAATTCGCCATCCAGAGTTTGGTAAGCAATTTAATATCTATTTGAAAGAACAAACAAACTAAGTTTAAAGCGATTTTACTGGAAAAATTATGAGTTTATTAATTACCGGCGGTACCGGTTATATTGGCAGCCATACGGTTGTAGAATTATTAAATACCAACCAAGACGTGGTTATTGTCGATAACCTTGCTAATTCGTCGACTAAGTCGCTTGATAGGGTAGAGAAAATCACAGGTATAAGACCTGTATTTATCGAAGCTGATATTTGTGATAAAGACGCAATGCGAAAAGTATTTAGTGAGCATGATATATCTGCTGTTATTCATTTTGCTGGTTTAAAGGCTGTTGGTGAGTCAACGCAAATACCATTAAGCTACTATCATAATAATGTTTCAGGCACAGTGGCATTACTTGAGGTTATGGGCGAGAACAATGTTAAGAACATTGTATTTAGTTCATCTGCAACTGTTTATGGTGAAAATAATATTTCACCGCTAGTTGAAACTATGCCAACCTCTGCGACTAACCCTTATGGCCAGACTAAGTTAATGGTTGAACATATTCTTTTCGATTTAGCCAAAAGTGACCCCGAGTGGTCAATTATTTCGCTACGTTATTTTAATCCTATAGGGGCTCACAAGTCTGGATTAATTGGTGAAAACCCAAATGGTATTCCGAATAATTTATTGCCATTTGTTTCTCAAGTTGCTGTAGGCCGTTTACCTGAGTTAAATGTTTGGGGAGACGATTATGATACTGTTGATGGCACTGGAGTGCGCGATTATATCCATGTTGTCGATTTAGCTTTAGCGCACTTGAAAGCGGTTAATGCATTATCTATTTTATCTGGTTGTACAGCGATTAATATCGGTACTGGCAATGGTACATCGGTTTTAGAAATTGTGAATAAGTTTAAAGAAATTAGCGGCGTAGATATTCCGTACAAAATCAGTCCTCGTAGACCTGGTGATATCGCGACAGTATTCGCTAAAGCTGATTTAGCTGAGGAATTACTAGACTGGCAAGCTGAGCGTGATTTAAATGCAATGATTGCTGATACATGGCGTTGGCAGTCCCAAAACCCTAATGGTTTTGAATAGGTCAATAATTGAAAGTTAATAAAGATATTTTAGATGTAGTTGTAACTGGGATGGAATATTCTGGTACAACATTATTGGGTAATTTATTAAACTCTGCAATGCCTCATTCAGGAGGCGCATTTGAATGTGGTCTTCTTTTAGCTCAAAGCCCTATAAATTTTAGCAATCAAGCTCCTTTTTATGATTGGTTTTCTACAACAGAAACTATTGGTCACTGGGGGCTTAGTATTACAGCTAGAAATGAAATAATATCGCAGGATAATTTTCAGTTAGCCTATACCGTTTTAGCAAGAGAATATTCAAAAGTATGTGGTGTAGAGGTGCGAAAAATTATTGATAAAACACCAGCGTATGCATTTAACTTAATCAGTGTAACTTCAAAAATTGATACAAAAGTACCTCTGTTAATAACTTATAAAGATATTTACTCACTATACCATTCTTATAAAAAGAGAAAGCGTAATTTGTGGGCTTTTAGTTATTGGTTAAATAAGTTTATTTTTAATTTAAAGTCTATTCATGGAAGGAAAAACGTACTCATTATAAGTCAGGCTTCAATGGCTGTAAATCCAGATGCTGTTTTAAAAAAACTTTCATTATTTTTTCATGATATAGAGCTAAATTCGGTTGGGAAGTTAAATTATAAATTGAATCCTTTAAAAAAGAATTACAGCTTAGAGCAGGAAAGAATAGACGCCAAAAAAGGTTTGAATCCAATAGAGAAAATTATACTCCAATTTTTTGATTTTAGACTTAGGAGAGTATTAGTAAAATTTGAAGTAATTTAGATTGTAAACTATTTACCTCTTTAGTCTCTTATTATTAAACTAACTCAAGTCTAGCTTCATAAAATTCAAAATCAGTTCTTGGCACATTACTTTTTATTACTTCTGGTTTATCAAATAAAAAACCTTGAAATAATTCAAAGCCTAAATTTTTAGCAAGCGTGTGCTCTTGTTGGTTTTCGAGTTTTTCTGCAAGTAGTTGTATATTAGGAAAGTCGGTTAAATGCTCGATAAGTTCTAATATTTCATCATGTCCAGTCTGCTGGAAGTCAACTTTAATAATATTGATGTATGGAAAAAAGTTGTGCCAATCTTGGTGGTGAATAAAGTCATCAAGGGCTATTTGATAGCCAAGAGAGTGTAAGTTTTTACAATGCTCAAGTAGTTCTTCAGAAGGCTCCTCTGTTTCTAATAGCTCAACAATTATATGTTCTTGTTTAAACTGCAGCGGGTAGCCTTTAGATAAAGTTTCTAAAGTAAAGTTAATAAATGCTGGTTTGTGTTTGGTTAGAGTTTTACTTTGTCTGCTTGCTAGCGTGGTTTCGATAATTTGTTCGGTCGCAGAGTTGGCGTCTATTTTAGGAAAGACGTTTATTAAACTATCTCTAAATAACATTTCATAAGCGAAAATATTATTGTTTTTATCTACTATGGACTGTCTGGCCGCAAAACGGTGCATCAATATTCTCTGTTTAGTGATTAAAAACGTGAAAACGTTATAGAACTCATGTTCTATTTAATGCTTTATAGCTACTAAGTTAACATGTGTGGAATAAATTTAAAGTAAAATTTACTCAACTTCAGACGATAAAAAGGGCGATTGAATCGCCCTTAATTATTAGTCTTTATAAAACAACAAATTAGTTATTTAATGAGTGAAAGATTTGTTCACTCTTATTATCTGAGTTTATTGTTGCTTTAGTTACTAAGTAACCAGCTATAAATGCTAGTAAGAAACCCGGGATTAATTCGTATAACGCGAATAAGCCGCCTAAGTCTTTAAGCATTGGCCATACAATAACAACAACAGCACCTGTAATGATTGATGCTAAAGCGCCATGGCGATTAAATTTAGACCAAAATAGCGCTAATATAATCGTAGGCCCGAATGCACTACCAAAACCGGCCCAGGCGTAGCTTACAAGGCCTAATACTGAACTTTGAGGGTCGAGAGCAACAAGTGACGCTAAAATTGCAATTGCTAGCAGTGAAAAACGAGTTAGCCAAACTAATTCATTTTCAGATGCTTTACGTTTACTGAAGTTTTTATAAAAGTCTTCAACGATAACACTTGAGCAAACCAGTAATTGTGAATCTATTGTACTCATTATTGCAGATAAAATTGCTGCAATGATGATACCTGCAACCCAAGGATTCAAAATAGCTTTAGCTAAAAAGATAAAGATAGTTTCTGGGTTATCTAAAGGCTGACCAGCATAGTAAGCAATACCCACTAAACCAACACTTAATGCGCCAATAAGAGAAACTACCATCCAAGCCATGGCAATATTGCGTGACTTTGGTATATCTTCAACACTGCGAATGGCCATAAAACGTGAAAGGATGTGAGGCTGGCCGAAATAACCTAGTCCCCAAGCCATTAACGATACAAAGCCAATCCAGCTAAAGTCTTTAAATAAGTTAGCGTAGTCGGGATTTGCATTAATAAGTATTTCTTGAGTTTTATCCAAGCCACCTAATTCGTTTACTGCAACAATCGGTAAGATGATTAAGGCGATTAGCATTAAACAGCCTTGGAAAAAGTCCGTCCAACTTACCGCTAAAAAACCACCTAAGAATGTATAGGAAACAATAACAATAGCGCCGATAAGTAGGGCTGTGTTGTAGTCTAGACCAAATACTTTTTCAAATAATATAGCACCACCAACGAGTCCTGATGATACATAGAATGTGAAGAAAATTAAGATTGTAAATGCCGATATAAAACGCAAAGTATGAGATTTATCTGCAAAGCGATTCTCTAAAAACTCAGGAATAGTTAACGCGTTTCCTGCTTTTTCTGTGAAAGCTCGTAGTCTAGGGGCTACTAATAGCCAGTTGAAAAAGGCTCCTATTACTAGGCCAACACCTATCCATACCGCACTTGCTCCAGATAAGTAGATTGCGCCAGGTAAGCCTAACAGTAACCAACCACTCATGTCAGAAGCGCCAACGCTTAATGCTGTTACTGCAGGTCCAAGTTGTCGACCGCCAAGAATGTAGTCGCTCAATGTGTTTGTTGCTTTGTAAGCG
Source organism: Thalassomonas sp. M1454 (assembly GCF_007097525.1). GTDB lineage: Bacteria > Pseudomonadota > Gammaproteobacteria > Enterobacterales > Alteromonadaceae > Thalassotalea_A. Next base: position 1,315,190 of record NZ_VKDD01000002.1, on the reverse strand, counting down.
ACAAAACCAATAAATAAAGTTGCTAACAAGTAACCTATAAAGGTAACTATTAGAGGTAATTCAATTTCCATGATGTAACTTATATTCGTTATAACTGCCTTGATCGTATCAACATTAACCAAAGGCTTCTAGTCTAGCTTACAAATAAGTGATAAAAAGCTGTGTAGTTATTGATACAGGTTCTTTCTTTAATACTGATAAGTAAGGTTGTGGGTTCTGCTATAATGACTAGTTATTTTTATTGCTGCTTATAGATGGGAGAGGAGCTACCGAAACTTCGCACCAAGCTCTATCTGCATACGAAAATCGAACATTACAAATTTAACGCAGTTGTTTTTAAGTAAAGGGGCAGCTTAGAGGCTACCGAAACTAAACCATCCATGGCGTTTCGGCATACCCCACGTCCTGTGGGGCAAAAAAAAGGTCTGCAGAGCAGACCTAAAAGTATGGCCGGATTAATTAGGTTCAGGACATACAGGACAATTGTTAATGGTTAAAGCCGATTAGATTGACCATTGGATCGATGAATCTATTTTTTCTTGCCATAAATCTAAGGCTTCTTTTTTATCGCCCATGATGATCACTTCGCCATTAGGGTATTTTTTGCTAATGCCTTGTATAGTGTCATCACTAAATTTATCGTCAAAAGCTAAGTGCTCAGCTTGTGGGATAATAAATACTGTAATGTTATCGTATTCACCTTCAAACACTAAGTGCATTGAATCCATGCCATCAAAGAAGCAACCATCAACAGAGATTAATCGACCGACTTTTTCTATAAATGAAACATTTAAGTTTTCCATTTCATTATTAATACTTGCTAATGAATAATTTGCATTTGCAACTTTAGGAAAGCTTCCTGCTTCATGATGATAGTGAGCTAAAGAGTAATCAGCAATATTCGTGTGTGCTGGACTAAAATTTAAATATGTCACACCGAGGCCCACCATAAATGCTACTGATGCAGCCATAGCAAGGTGAATTCTTGATTTCTTTTTAGTTACTTGGTGCGAGTGTAAGCTTTGGCGCAAGATCAATTTATTAGCTAGATTTTCAGGCACATCAACATCAAGTGCAGAAGCTATTTTTTCATCAAAAAGTTTTAACTCTTTGGCAAACTCTCTGCTGTTTTTATCATCAGCCAAGGCTTGTTTTAATTCTTCGCTGTCATCATTAGGATTAGCGTATAAACGACGGCGTAATTCTAACTCATCCATTGTTTCGCTCCTTTATCTCGTTGTCTTTTTCAACAGCATCTCGTAATTGATTGCGTGCTCTAAATAATCTGGTCATAACGGTGTTTTTGTTTAAGTTTAATTGCGCAGCTATCTCTTCGCCGCTAAAGCCGCCTAATACTTGTAATACTAAAGGCTCTCTATATTCTTCAGGTAACTGGGCTATTTTTGCTCTTAACCAATGATCTTCTAACTGTTGTTCAGTCGTTGAGCTGATATGGTCCACTATTGCTGGCTCATCATATTCGCTCATTTCAAATTGTTTTCGTTCAAAACGGCGTGCATTTTCTCTGCGTAATATAGTGATCAACCAAGACTTTGCAGCCTTTTCATCTTTAAGTGAATCGAGCGCTCGCCAAGCGCGAAGGAAAGTTTCTTGCACCAAATCCTCAGCAACGTGTTTATCGTGTACTAACCAATAGGCGTAACGATATAAGTCTCCATGAAGAGCATTTACTAATGCTTCGTATCTGACTTGTTTACTTGCCATGCAGTTTCACCATTTTAAATTGATTGCTTGAACCACGAATTTTATTCATTAATAACAGCATAATAGTAAAGACCAATGAAGGGGGGATTTTATTTCGAATTATTTATATTTTTTTAAAGTAGGGTGTGGGAGCTATGAAAAAGCCTTCAGAATACTCTACTCTGAAGGCTTTCTATATATGACTTTAAGTTAAATTAGTTCGGCTAAATTAAGGGTTTAAAGCAATTTCAACTTGTTGGGCTTGCTCTGTTTTCGTTTGCAAGCGAGATATCACTCTGAAAAAGTCATTGCCATTCCAACTGCCTTTATCAGCAGAGTAATAGCTTTTTTGTAGTTGCTGCAAGGCTTTTGAAAAGTCAACATTATTTAACTTATCATCAACTTGGTTTAAATTAGTGAACACTTCATTTGGATATAAATCACTAGCCCACATAGGTAATAGCTTTAATACCTGCTCGCCATCGTTTTTAGTACAAGCTGCCATTAGCTTTAAATAGCTTTGCTTATCGCTAGGTGTAAATGATGCTTTGTTTAAGCGTACTTTACCCTTTAATTTAGCCATATAAAGCCAAGCTAATGCCGTTAACATCCAACCGGCTAAGAAAATCCATTGTAAGGTAGTGTTTTGCTCGGTGATCACTTTTACTGGTTCAGCTTGAACCGGCGCTTGAGTAACTAGCGGCGCAGCAATGCCTACAATAGTGATTGTTTTTGCTGGTATCACTGCTTTTGCTTCACTGTTCAGTTTAGTATTCCACCAAGGGATAACTACTTCAGGTAAAGTGTAGGTTCCTGGTTTAGTTGGCACTATGGCAAACTCTTGCACCTTTTGGCTGATCAATAAACCTTGTTGCAAACTTCGGGTTGTTTCAGCTTGATCTGGGTAAATTTTTAACTCACTTGGCGCGTTAAAATCTGGTGTAGGTAATTGCTCCTCCGATAAACCAGCTGCAGTGATGATCACTTGGCGTGTAATAGGCTCGCCTAATTCAAATTCAGTTTTATCGGTTGGCCATCTATCTTCAACAGTGATTATTTCGCTTGGTAACCAATCACCTTGAAATCCTTCAGGAATAGGTAATACGTTAATGTCTATTTCTTTGCCGCGAATGCTTACTGGTTTGCCACGATTCATGCTAGAAAACATTGAACGTTGTTGATTAGAGTTAATTATTTCTCCATCAAACATTGAGCTGTGCAGCACAAACTTACCGCTACTTTCCGGTTTAATCGAGTATAAGCGTTCAAAGGTGCGGTAACGTTTACCATCAATTATCTGTGTTTCTTCTTTATCTTTTCCTATTTGAGTTATTTGTGCGCCAGTCATTTTTGGCTCAGACAATGAACCGCGCTTAAGCTCTTGAGCTATGTGTAGTTTTACCTTCAGGCTAAATTGCTGTTGTACATACATTTCTGTTGTAGACACATCAGCAGTAACATAAACATCTTTTTGTTGTTTAGCGCGTTTATCATTTTTAGCCATAACTTGAATGGCAATAGGGTTTGATGAAACACCTTCAATAGTTATCTCTGGGATAGTTGCTATACCCGCTTTACGAGGTATAAGTAAGGTAGTCCAGCGAGTTGTACGCGAGGTTTTGAAATTAACCATACTCGTTTGACTGCTTACCGAGGTACCTCCTACGATAAAGTCTTTACCTAGTACTGAAGAATCAAAAGCATCGGCAGAAACAGAATCATCGGCAATTAATGTTAAGACAATAGATTCATCAACAACCGCTGGGTTTTTGTCAATGCTAGCGGTTACGCTACTGATAGCAAAAACATTCTGGCTCACTAATATGGTTAAGGTGAGAATACTTAGTTGGATAAACTTTACCACTTTTCTTTAACTCCAATACTGCTTCTATTTTGACGACGTTTTTGATACTCAAGTTGCATCTTGTTTCTCAAAAGTAAATGCGGGTCGTCGGTAACTTTTTTAAGTAATTGATCAAATTTTTGATTTGCTTCTATTTCTTCTGCTGTTGGGCTGTCAGTCATACCTGCCATTTGTTCATTTTCAACACCTTGCTCGTCGTTTTGCTCGGCATTATCTGCCTGTGCTTGAGCTTGATTTTCTTGTTCTGAATCATTTTTTTCGCCATTTTGTTGTTCATTGTCACGGCTTTGCTGATCAGATTCTTTATCATCAGGGTTTTGGTCAGCGTTATCATTCTGCTCTGGGTTAGCATCATCAGACTTGTCACTACTTTGTGGGTCTTGACTATCTTGTTGCTGCTCTGAATTTTCAGACTGCGATTGATCATCTTGTTGACCACTGTCACCTTGCTGGTTTTGGTCTTGGTTTTGTTGCTCGTTTTTATCGCTTTGCTGCTGTTCCTGATCCTGCTCTTGTTGCTCGTCGCTGTTTTGATCTTGGTTTTGCTCTTGCTCTTGCTCATCTTGCTGTTGTTTTAATTGCTCTATTAAAGCTTTATTAGCAAGTGCATCGGCGTGGTCAGGTTGCTGTGCTAATACTTCATCATACTTAGCAATAGCGTCATCATATTTTGATAATTGAGCTAAGGTATTGCCGTGGTTATAGGTTGATTGAATAACCTCACTAACGCTGCGTTCATCAGTTGCGTCACTGTTAAGTAATTGCTCATATTCTTGTAAAGCCTGCTCATAATTACCTGCCTTATATAAGCTACTTGCTTTCCACTGCGGATTGTTAAATTGCTCGGCAGCTGCTTGGTATTGTTTTTGCTCAAACTTAGCACTTGCTTGTTGGTCGGACGTTTTCCATAAGTTATCCCAAAAGCTTGGCTCAACTGTCTCTACAGCTTTATTTTGCAAAGGAGCCGTTTGCTCTTGTGCTTCAACCGTTGGCGTGTAAGTTGTCGTTAGTGCAAAAGCGAATAATATTGGCGTAAATAATAAGCCGCGTCTAAAGTAACCAAGCATTAAAGGCAAAACAATTAGCAGTAAATAAGGGCCAGCTTCTTGCCATTGGTCACCTAAATTATCTTGCTGTGCCTGCATATCTTTTGCTTGCGCGATAGGGCGCTCGCCTAGTTTTTCAATATCACTTTCATCTGCGGTAATAGGGCTAAATAAGCCAGAAGAGCGGCTACTTATACCCGAAAGTCTTTGTAAATTAATCTTAGGGATAACAATATTACCGCCTCTGTCTTTCATTAATTCACCATTAGCTAGGGTAATTGGCGCACCTTGCTCGGTACCGACACCAAGTATATTTACTCTGTGATCATGGCTCGCGATAAAGTCATTAATATCTTGAAGTTCATCACTACTAATACCGTCGGTGACCCAGTAAATATCGCCAGATAAGTGGCCAGAGTTTTGCAACATTTCATTGGCTAACAATAACGCAGGGTATGGATTAGAGCCAAGCTCTGGCATTATTTCAGGTGATAATGAAGGCAATAGTAAATTGATGTTATTAATATCCGCGGTTAGCGGGCTAATTACAAACGCATCGCCGGCATAGGCAACTAAACCAATTTCACCTTCATTAATTTCTTTAACCAAGTCCATTGCTTTAAAGCGCGCCATAGTTAAGCGGTTTGGCTTAATGTCGGTTGCTAACATTGAAAACGACATATCCATAACAATAACCGAGCCACGCTCTACTTCAAATACAGGTTGCGGTATCTTTTGCCAAGTAGGTCCTGCCATTGCAACAATGATAAGTAGGCCAATAATCGATGGGATAATCAACGATATTGGCTTTTTATTTTCTTCATTGCTTAATAACATTGACGTTAAATGTTTAGGAATCACTTTATGCCAAGCAGAGGAGGCGATACGTAATTTTTTTAACTGCCAAATTAAGTAAATTAAAGCAATAATCGCCAGTAACCATAACGGTCTTAGAAAATGAAAATCAGCCATTAGCTTTCACCTCCTTGTTGGGACTTATTACTTGCTTTAGTAAAGTTGATATTAGTAAATTGCATTAAAAACATTTGTAAAAAGATAAGTACAACGGCAATGGCTAGAGGCCAGAAAAATAGAGAAGTTAATGGGCGCATTTGCTGTTGGTCTTGCTCAACAGGTTCGAGTTGATCGAGCATTTGATAAATCTTACTCATTGATTCAGCATCTTTCGCGCGGAAGTAACTACCGCCAGTTTGCTTGGCGATTTTAGATAAGGTTTGTTCATCTAAATCTCGTGAAGGGTTTACCTTGCGATTACCAAACAGTGAGCGCTCCATCATAACATCGGCACCAATACCAATAGTATAAATGGTGACATCTTTGGCTATGGCTAACTCTAAGGCTTGCTCAGGCGATATTTTACCTGAAGTATTTTGACCATCGGTAACAAGTAATAAAACGCGGTTCGATTCTTTTTTATTAACGAAACGTTTTACCGCTAAGCCCATGGCATCACCTATAGCCGTCTTTTGACCAACTAAGCCAATAACACTTTCGTCAAGCATCTGTTGCACGGTTTTTCTATCAAAGGTCATTGGTGTTTGCATGTAAGCATCATCACCAAATAAAATAAGACCGAGCCTGTCACCTTGACGGCGCTCTATAAACTCACCAAGTAGTTTTTTTAATAAGGTTAAACGGTTAACTTGGCTACCATTTAAGCGCATATCTTCTATTTGCATACTGCCGGATAAATCAACGGCAATCATCATTTCACGCCCTTGGGTTGGGATCTCAATCACATCACCTAACCATTGCGGGCGTGCGCTTGCTATAACTAACAAAATCCAAATTAATGCAGCAAACCAAATGGGTAAATTTTGCTGCCCTGCGGCACTTACTTTCGAGTCAACGCCAGGTAGTAACACAGGTACTTTTAAAGATGCTGAAGTAACGGATTTTTTAGGCGATAAAAAATAGACTAAAAAAGGAGCTGGTAATAACAGCAATAGCCAAGGCCAAGCAAAACTAATCATTGCCGCTCTCCTTTATTGCTGTTTTTTCATTGAAAAAGTTGGCATGGCTTAGCCAAAACAAGGCGCCATTTTGTAAGTCTTTGGCGTAAATGTCGCTGTCAGCTTTTCGATAGCAATGTATTAAGGCGTTTTCCGACTTAGTTATGAACTCAGCTTTGTGCTGTTGTTCAAGTTTATCACTAAGGTAGTTAAGTAAATCATTACTGTGTAGCGCCGCCACTTCATTGCGAGTGAAGTAGTGCATACAAGTCCATTTTAATGTGGCAATAATTTGCTCGCTTGATAAGTTTTGCTCAGTAGATAATCTTGCTTGTGCTTGTTTTATCACCTTAACTTGCTTGCGCTTTTTCATTATTTTATTAACAACAAAAAAAATAAACGCAATAATACTAAGCAGTAATAACCACCAACCAATGGCAATTGGCCATTGGTTAATTTGCTCGGGTAAATGTATATCTTTTAATTGGGCTAGCGGATCCAAGAATCTGCTCCTGATTTCAGCTGTTGTTCAATACTTTCACCGGCGCTAAAGTGAATATATCTAGCACCAGCCTTTTGATAAAGTCGTTGTTTTACTTGGTTCGAATGCATGGCTTTTTCTTGGTATAACTTTGCCGTTTTACTATCACCTAAGGTAAGTTGTTGGGTTAAACTGCCATCGGTTATCGCTACGCTAGTCTTATGAGCGCTTTCTGGCAGTCGCACTTCTAGAGGGTCTGAAACTTCACAAATTATCAGTTCACAATGTTGGCTTATCTGCGCAATAGGCAATAGTGCTTGTTCATTAAAATGATTACCATCGGTGATCAAATACACTAACGAGCCTGGGCGTGCTAACTGTCTTAAGCGATCACAGTTTTCAATAAAATAACTTTGACTTGCCGTACTACTTTCTTGCCAATGAGCTAAGCCTTGCGCATGTAATTCTTCTAAAGCATGCAAATAATGCAATACACCGGATAGGCGACTGCGAGGCTTTAACTCTTTATGGTCAATTTCGTTAAATACTAAACCACCAATTCTATCGCCGCGTTTTTTTGCATGCCATGCTACTAATGCTGCAATGTGCGCTGCTTGAACTGATTTAAACAATAGCTTAGAGCCAAAGCACATTGACTGGCCAAGATCAGTAGCAATTAATACCGGACGCTCAACTTCTTCACGAAACAGTTTAGTGTGCGTTATGCCCGTTCGTGCTGTTACGCGCCAATCTATTGCGCGAATATCATCGCCAGTTTGATAGTGTCTAACCTCATCAAACTCCATACCTCGACCTTTTGTTCTGGCTAAATAATTACCAGATAAATGGCCATGTAAAGCTGCCTTGGGAGCTAAGTTTAGCAACGAGGTTTTACTTTGATAAGGCATTAACTCATCAATAGAAAGGTTTATGCCATCACTGTGAATTTCTTGCAGTGAGACATCAATACCTTGATTGATGTCTTGCACTAAATGTTTTTTCCACCACATAATTTTTACCTACCGCTTGTTAGCAAACAATTAACCAACAGCAACTAAGCTTAAAATGTGATCTAAAATTTGATTGCTGGTAATACCTTCTGCTTCTGCTTGATAGGTAACCATTAAACGATGGCGTAATACATTATGAAATACCGCTTGTATATCTTCAGGACTAACAAAGTCACGACCATTAAGCCATGCGCGGGCACGTGAACATCTATCTAATGCAATCGTTGCACGCGGGCTGGCACCATATGCTAGCCATTTACCCAGCTTTTCATCGTACTTTTCACCATCGCGAGTTGCCATGATTAAATCAACTATGTATTGCTCTAATACTGGAGCTAAATAAATTTCTAATGTTTCTTTGCGAGCAGCAAAAATTTCTTCTTGGCTAATTTGCTCTAGCGGCTTACTTGAACCATCTAATGCTTCGCCACGATTTAAGCGCAGAATATCTAATTCCGCCGCAGCATTTGGATAATCAATTTCTAAGTGCATTAAAAATCTATCTAACTGCGCTTCTGGTAGAGGGTAAGTACCTTCTTGTTCAAGCGGGTTTTGAGTTGCCATAACTAAAAATAAGTCAGGCAGTTTATAGGTGGTTTTACCTACCGTTACTTGACCTTCCGCCATCGCTTCTAAAAGTGCTGATTGAACTTTAGCAGGAGCACGGTTAATTTCATCAGCTAAAATTAGGTTTTGAAATAAAGGACCCGGTTGAAACTCAAAGGTGCCATTTTCTGGACGGTAGATATCAGTACCAGTTAAATCCGCAGGTAATAAGTCAGGGGTAAATTGAATTCGATGAAAGTCTGCTTTTACGCCATCGGCTAAGGCATTAACTGCACGAGTCTTTGCCAAACCCGGAGGACCTTCTACAATTAGGTGACCATCGGCTAATAAAGCGATAAGTAAGTTTTCGACTAAGGCGTGTTGGCCAACAATTTGTTCACTTAAGTGTTCTTTTAATACTGAAAATTTTGCAATAGACATAATACTTATTATTTTTCCTGAAATCTTGATACCTATATCAATTGGTATTAATTGGCTTTTCAACTATATAACTAGGCTATATAGGAGGAATTCAATCCGTTTAATTTATATAGGACCATGTTATTAGAAATCAACACTTTTAAATAGTTAATTTAACAGTTAGAATCAAAGAAAGTATCAGGTCGGACCTCTTGGTTGGTTTATGCAATCGATTAAGAAAAAATTAAACTGAAATATAAACATAAGCCGACCGATTATTATAAAGGAAAATCGATGGGAACTTTACAAAATGTAAAAACAGGCAGTGGTGAAAGGGTTGCAATTGTTGCCGGCCTGAGAACACCATTTGTTAAACAAGCAACATCATTTCATGGTGTGTGTGCTCTAGATTTAGGTAAGCTTGTGGTTAATGAGCTGATCGCTAAGCACGATATAGATCCAGCTATAATCGAGCAACTCGTCTTTGGTCAAGTAGTGCAAATGCCTGAAGCGCCGAATATTGCTCGTGAAATTGTACTTGGCACGCAAATGAATGTAGGTACTGATGCTTATAGTGTATCTCGAGCTTGTGCAACAAGTTTCCAGTCAACTGCTAATGTAATGGACTCTATATTATTAGGTAACATTGATGTTGGTATTGCTGGTGGTGCTGATTCAATGTCTGTTCCGCCTATCACTGTTTCTAAAAAGTTCGCTCGTACTCTTCTTGATTTATCTAAAACCAAAACTATGGGACAAAAATTTAACGTTCTTAGTAAGCTTAAATTTAAAGATTTATTACCTCAATCTCCATCAGTTGCTGAATACTCAACTGGTCTGTCTATGGGGCAAACAGCTGAACAAATGGCTAAAACTCATGGCATTACTCGTGAAGAGCAAGATGCATTAGCACACCGCTCGCACACGTTAGCAACTAAGTCTTGGGCTGAAGGTTTGCTAGATGATGAAGTAATGACTGCACACCCTGAACCATTTAAGTTAGCGGTAAGCAAAGATAACTGCTTTAGAGATAATTCTACTATTGAAGGTTACGCAAGATTGCGCCCAGTATTTGATAGAAAGCACGGCACCGTAACCGCGGCAAACTCTACAGCATTAACTGATGGAGCGTCTGCAATTATGTTAATGCGTGAAGGGCGAGCAAAAGAGTTAGGTTATAACATTATGGGTTATATTCGCTCATACGCTTTCTCTGCTATTGATGTATACGATGATATGTTGATGGGGCCATCTTACGCGACACCTATTGCATTAGCTCGCGCTGGTTTAACCCTTGGTGATTTAGATTTAATTGAAATGCATGAAGCTTTTGCTGCGCAAACTTTAGCTAACGTTAAAATGTTTGCCAGTGATAAATTCGCTAAAGAAAAGCTAGGTCTTGATAAAGCCATTGGCGAAATTGATATGGACAAGTTTAATGTAATGGGCGGCTCGCTTGCTTATGGTCATCCATTTGCAGCAACTGGTACTCGTTTAATTACACAAACATTAAATGAATTAAAACGTCGCGGTGGCGGTTTAGGTTTAACTACTGCATGTGCTGCCGGTGGTTTAGGCGCAGCAATGATCTTAGAAGTGGAGTAATAGTTATGGAAGATACTAATTTAAATTCAGATACTGCAGTATCTAATAACGATGTTTCGGCATTTGCTTTAGAGCGTCAAGATAACGGTATTGCGTTATTAAAAATTGACGTGATTGATGAAACCATGAATGTGCTTAAAGCTGCATTCATTAATGATATTTCAGACGTTTTAAAAGAAATTAAAGCCGACAGTTCTATTAAAGGTTTAGTGGTATATAGCGGCAAGGATAACTCTTTTGTTGCTGGCGCTGATATTACCATGCTTGATCAATGTGAAACTGCAGAGCAAGCAGTTGAGATCGCGAGCTCTGGTCAGATGATCTTTAATCAAATTGAACAGCTAAATATTCCTGTTGTTGCTGCTATTAATGGACCATGTTTAGGTGGTGGCCTTGAGCTTGCTATGGCATGTCACATGCGTGTATGTAGTGATTCAAACAAAACGGTATTAGGTTTACCAGAAGTTCAATTAGGTCTTTTGCCTGGTAGTGGCGGTACGCAACGTTTACCTAAGCTTGTTGGTTTACAAAAATCATTAGATATGATGCTAACCGGTAAACAACTTCGTCCTAAACAAGCATTAAAAGCCGGTCTAATCAGTGACGTAGTACCTTTATCTGTACTTATTGATGTAGCCACAAAGATGGCATTAGCTGGTAAGAAAAAAGTAAAGCGTAAAGTCGGTTTTGTTGAAAAGGCGCTAGAGTCTAACTCTTTCGGACGCAAGATCGTTTTTGATCAAGCAACTAAAACTGTTTTGTCTAAAACCAAAGGTAATTACCCTGCACCATTAAAAATTATCGACAGTATTCGTGTCGGCTTTGAAAAGGGCACCGCGCGCGGCTTAGCAGCCGAAGCTAAACACTTTGGTGATTTAGTGCAAACCCCAGTTTCACAACAACTGCGAAACTTATTCTTTGCCACAACAGAGATGAAAAAAGAAATGGGCGTTGCTGGCGTAGAAGCAGCCAAAGTTAACAAAATCGGCGTACTTGGCGGCGGATTAATGGGCGGCGGTATTGCTTATGTTTCTTCTAATAACGCAAAAGTACCTGTACGCATCAAAGACATCAACCATGATGGAATTTCAAACGCGTTAAAATACAGCTTTGATATTTTGAATAAAAAAGTTAAGCGTCGCTTTATGCAAAAGTGTGAAATGCAAAAGCAAATGAACACTATTACAGGAACCACAGATTACAGCGGCTTTAAAAACGTTGATATGATCATTGAAGCGGTTTTTGAAGATTTAGCTTTAAAACAAAATATGGTTGCCGATGTTGAAGCCAATTGTAAAGACGGAGTTATCTTTGCAAGTAACACCTCTTCATTACCTATTGGGCAAATTGCCGCCAAAGCAGCTAAACCAGAAAACGTGATTGGTCTGCATTACTTCTCTCCAGTAGATAAAATGCCATTAGCTGAGATCATTGCTCACGAAACTACCTCTGATCAAACTATCTCAACAACGGTAGCTTTTGCTAAACGACAAGGTAAAACACCAATCGTTGTTAAAGACAAAGCTGGTTTTTATGTAAACCGAATTTTAGCGCCTTATGTGAATGAAGCTGCGAGCATCTTGTTATCAGGCGAGCCAATTGAAAAAATAGATAAAGCCTTTGTTAAGTTTGGATTCCCGGTAGGCCCTATTCAATTACTTGATGAAGTTGGTATCGATATTGGCGCTAAAATCAGCCCGATATTAGAAGCTGAGCTTGGTGAGCGATTTAAAGCCCCTGAAGCTTTTAATAAACTAATAGATGATAACCGTAAAGGTCGTAAGACGAAGAAAGGTTTTTATTTATATACCGGTAAGAAGAAGGGCGGTAAGCAAGTTGATGAGAGCGTTTATTCATTACTTAATGTTACTCCTGCAAGTAAGCTTAGTGAAAACGAAATCACCGAACGTTGCGTGTTCTTATTAATTAATGAAGCAGTGCGTTGTTTAGATGAAGGTATTATTCGTAATCCAAGAGATGGTGACATTGGCTCTATCTTTGGTATTGGTTTCCCACCATTCTTAGGTGGACCATTTAGATATTTAGATAGTTTAGGTGCTGAGCATGTTATCGCTCGTTTAACTGAATATCAAAATAAATACGGTGAACACTTCAAACCATGTGAAGCTTTAGTTGCTATGGCTGAAAACAAGGTGACTTGTTATTAACTGATGCAAAACGAAAGAACGGTAATTAATTGCCGTTTTTATTACAAAGGGGCAATTTGTTGCCTCTTTTTTATTGCCGCTAGAAAATTTAGTCTTAACAGGTAGTTAACGAATTTGTATAAAAAAAGTGCAATTTCTACTTTAGAGTAGATAGTCTATTTGTTATACTGCGCATCCATTAAATTTGCTTGAGGTATTGCTGTGTTTACGTTGTTATGTATTTCTGTTGTTTGCGCTGTATTCTTTTATTGCCAAGCGTTTAAGTCGGGTATGGGACGTAAGCGTTGGGCTACAGCAGGCTTTATCTTTGGCCCGTTAATATGGCCTATGTTTCGTAGTGAAAAGCGTATGAAAGTGTTTAAAATGTACGGAACTCGCTTTAGTTCGTTTAACGCATAACCTATAGCTTTTCTATTAGGCTATGCGTCTCACTTAGCTTAGTTCTTTATAACTTTCTATGACCACCAGCTATTCGCTGACATCTCACACATTTCAATTTTTGTATCAACTTTCTTAGTTTTATTAGTGCATAAGATTGCTTTGATAACTTTTAACATAATATTCTCCAGACCTTAATGTATAAGGCTTAAGCCCACCAGCTGTTCGCTGACATTTCACGAATTTCAATACTATCTGCAACTTGTTTAGCAGTAGTTTTAGAAGTAAAAATAGTTTTAATCATTGCTAACATGAGTTATCTCCTAAGACTTGATACGGATACGGTTGCTTGAAGCCGGTTGAATACGGATACGGTTGCTTGAAGCCGGTTGAATACGGATACGGTTGCTTGAAGCCGGTTGAATACGGATACGGTTGCTTGAAGCCGGTTGAATACGGATACGGTTGCTTGAAGCCGGTTGAATACGAATACGGTTGCTTGAAGCCGGTTGAATACGAATACGGTTGCTTGAAGCCGGTTGAATACGAATACGGTTGCTTGAAGCCGGTTGAATACGGATACGGTTGCTTGAAGTCGGTTGAATACGGATGCGGTTGCTTGAAGCTTCTTCTAATTGTAAGTTTGAAGTTGAATCAATTGGCGTTGCCATTAATAAAGTAGATAAAATTAAAGAACTAAGCATGGTCTTTCCTGTATTTTGTTATTAAAATTTTTGTATATGTTTAATAAGCTAATACCGTGCCAACTTTAAAAATAAGTTAACTTTATTTTAATTTAATGTTTTTATTGTTGTTTTTTAAATAATAGAAGGGGATGTTTTGATATTAGTTCTATTGAAACTAAAAATGTTTGGTTTTTTGTACAGAAAACTTAATAGTAAAGGTAGAGTTATCTTTACTTCAATGCGGGTATATATTAAATATTCGAGTAAGGTGTCGATTTATTTGTAATGATGTGAGACAGCAAGTAACGTCCAAAATCTTCTTCGGATAAAGGTCTGCTATATAAATAACCTTGCAGTTGCTCACAGTTTAGGGCTTTTAAGTGATTTAATTGCGACTCTGTTTCAACACCTTCTGCGACAACGTCCATACCTAAGTTGTGAGCTATTGTTATAATGGTTGCAACCATATTTCGGCCTTCTTCAGAATCTTCAAGGTCATCGACAAAGGCTTTGTCTATTTTTAATGTATTAAGAGGGAATTTCTTCAAGTAGGCTAAAGAAGAGTAGCCTGTACCAAAGTCATCTAGTGATAAATGAATACCTAATTCACGGATTTGTAGCATGGTTTTTATGGCTTCTTGTGGTGAATCCATAACCGTGCCTTCAGTTATTTCTAATTCAAGGTATTTTGCTGGTAGTTTAGTTTCTGCTAGTACTTCATTTATTATTTGTACTAGGTTTGGTTGTCTAAATTGAACTGCTGACAAGTTTACTGCTATGCGTCCATTAAACATGCCATTATCTATCCAAGCTTTAGTTGCTAAACATGCTTTTCTTAATACAACCTCTCCAATTTCAATGATTTGACCTGTCTCTTCTGAGATAGGAATAAATATATCAGGGCGGATAATACCTTTTTGACCAGCTTCAAAACGAACCAAAGCTTCCATACCACGAATCTTTCCAGATTTAACATCAATCTTAGGCTGGTAGTAAACTGAGAATAAATCTTCTTTTAAGCCGTGACGAATTAAGTTTTCAATTTGTAAACGCTTCACAGCTTGTTTATTCATTGAGTCATTAAAGAATTGGTAAGTGTCACCGCCTTTATCTTTTGCGTGATACATAGCTGTATCAGCATTTTTTAATAATTCGTGTGAGTTGCTTCCATCGTCAGGGAATAAAGCTATACCAATACTACAAGATAATGCGATCTCTTGATTACGAATAAAGTAAGGTTCAGCAATAACATTCAAAATCTCATCCGCAATCGAGGTGATGTTATGAATATCATTATTGCCTTCAATAATTAAACTAAATTCATCCCCACCTAATCGATAAAAGGTGTTCTTGTGGTTTGTAATGGTCGCAATGCGTTCAGTTACTTTACACAATAATACATCACCAATTTGATGACTTAACGAGTCATTAATTTTTTTGAAGTTGTCTAAATCAAATACTAATAATGCGTGTTCAGCATCTTGGCTAACTAGTTGAGATTGATTTGCTTGGAAAAAGGATCTGTTAGGTAAACCAGTTAAAGTATCGGAGTTAGCAAGTTTGCGAAGCTCTTCTTCTGTTTCTTTTCTTTCGGTAATATCTGAAAATACACCAACAAAATGTGAAATTTTATCATTCTCATCGCGGATAATATCCAGAGTGATATCAATTAAGTAATCTTCTCCATTGCTACGAGTACTTTCTATCTCACCTTGCCAAGACCCATGATGTATTAAATTCTTTTTCAAGTTTTGTAAGAAGCTCATTGGGTATGAGTTGAACTCTAGAGGCTTGCCCATAGCTTCAGAGCGGTTTTGCCCCGTAATACGTTGGAATGAAAGGTTACAATCAACAATCTTGAATTGGCTATCATAAACCACTACGGCATCAGATATATTTTCGATACACTTAGCGAAAAGTTTAAGGCTTTCTTCAGTCTGCTTTATTTGGCTTATATCTTTTAATGTACCTGTCATACGAATAGGTTCATTATTGCTATCACGTTCTACAACCTTACCGCGATCCAAAACCCAAATCCATTTACCATCTTTATTTTTTACTCTATAAGCGGCTTCATAATGTTCAGTTTTATTCGCTTTATGAGCCTCTAAAGTTTCTTTAACTCTATCGTGATCTTGTGGATGGATATTATGGCTTTCACCATCTGAACCACCTTCGTTTGAATCTTCTTTAGGGAAGTCGAGAGTTCCCCAAATGTTGGAACGGTACATTTGATTGGTAACCATATTCCAATCCCACATTTCATCACCAGAGCCCCATAAAGCTAACTTTAAACGTTCTTCAGACTCCTTGATTTGAATATTGGTTTTTTCTTTGTTTTTTGCTTGTTGTATAAAGTAGTAAATTATAGTGAATATACATAAAGCGTATAAAAGCCAAGCCGTTTTGGTTAACCACCAAGGAGGAAGTATTGTAATTCTTAAAGGTTTTGCAGCTTTATAAATATTGGATTGAGAGCTAAATGCTTCAAGGTTGAATATATAGTCGCCAGCCCCTAAGTTTGTATAACTAGCTCTTTTGTTATCTGAGTCAGTGTATATCCAATCATCATCTAGGCCAACTAATTTATATCTATATTTTGTAAGCGATGGTGTTGTTGAATTAGGAGAGGTAAATTCAAAGCTAAACGGGGATTGATTATGCTTTAGTGAGATATGTTCCATGTATAATAATTTTGTATACAGCTCCCCAGGTGCAGACTCTTTATTTTTGTTTTCAGTAATTTTAACTTCATTGTTTGAAATTAATAGCTTAGTTAGTATTGGTTTACTCACAAACTCTTTTTGTAAATTTAAATCCATTGGATGGAAACTGTTAAAACCATTTATGCCCCCAAAATATAAAGTACCATTTGAGTCTCTTAGATAGGAATGTGCAATAAAATCATCAGCCTGAACGCCATGACTTGTTGTAAATGTTTTTAATGTCTTTCTACTAGGGTTAATGACATTTAGACCTTTATTTGTACTCACCCAGGCATTTCCTAAATGATCTAAAATTAGCCCAGCTATAAAATTATTACTTAACCCCGTTTCCTCATGAAAGTGAGTATATTTTTGTGTTTCTTTATTTAAAAGTAAGATACCTTGGTTCCAAAAACCGAACCACAAAAACTTTTCTGTTTCTTTCACTACTTCGAGCCTATTTTCTTGGAAAATTTTATTTTTAGGTATAGATCGTTTCGTATAGGTGTCATTTAAAATTGAATATACAAACAATTCTCCTTCAGATGAGAAAATCCACAGTTCATCATCGTTACGAAAGGATAGAGTAGAAAGTTCTATTTTTTTTGTTGATGGAAAAAGGGAGATTTTTTTTAATGTATGAGTTTCAACTGAATATTTATATATAGATGAATCTTTAGAGCCAAACCAAAAGACATCATCTTTTGAAATTATGTCTTTTCTATCGCTTATTGCTTTTGTTTTTTTATGCCAAGAAATAATGTTTTCTAGTTGGTCTGTTGATCTATTATAATGATAAAGTTCATTGTCATTAGTTAAAATCCAAATATTCCCATCTTTTGAAGCGCTAATTGATGTGACCCGGGAGTCAATTTCGATATTAGACTTATATATTTTCTCAGTCGTCTTATCTAGAAAATATATACCGTCGAACTCTGTAGATATCCATATTTGATCATTCATTAACTCTATAAAATTTAAAACATTTATTTTAATATTGTTTACCTCAGGGAGGTAATGGTTGAACATAGAAGAACTAGGGTTATAATGCACAGCGCCATTATAAATAGTGCCAAACCAAACTGATTTCGATGAGTCTTCAAAAATAGTGTAGATAAAGCCTGCTTTATTACTCTTAGACTTCTCATCTTTAGAATCTAATTTTGTTACTATATTGTCGTTTAAGTTTAGTTCTAATAACCCCGACTCAGTTCCTATCCAGATTATATTCTCGTTAAGTTGGTGAATGGATCGCACGTTATTAAAATTACTGCCAAGATAATTGAGGTTTTTATGCTCAATGAGGTTATATGACTGATCTACAATATAAATACCATTATCAGTCCCTATCCAGTGGTTATTATCTATTTCTGTAAATTGGAATATTCTTTTGGAATCTATATTTAAATGCCATTTATTATTTCCATTAAGTTTATACAGTGAATTAAGTGATTTATTCATAACAAACAAACCATTTTCATAGGTTCCTAGCCAATAGTTTCCTTTACTATCTTGGCTTATTGCTTTTATTTCTTGGAGGTCATCCTGAAAACTTCTAAAGGAAATCGGAATAAAATTATTATTGGATTGGTTATATTGTTGTAAGCCTTTACTTGTGGATATCCAAATGTTTTTACTAGCATCCTCAAAAATGTTCCAGATAGTATTATCTTTTAAACTGTTTAAATTTTCTTTTTCATGGAAAAAATTTTCAAATGAATCGAGTTTAGAGTTGTATTTACTTAAACCATTTTGAGTGCCTACCCACATGGTATTTTCAGAATCAACAAAAACAACCCTTATCAGATTGTTTGGCAAGGAGTTGGGGTTATTTAAATTGTTTCTGTATTGGATAAATTCATAACCATCATATCTATTTAATCCATCCTGAGTTGCAATCCAAATAAAGCCTTCTTGATCTTGAGTGATTGAATATACGCTAGCCTGAGAAAGTCCTTGTTCTGTTGAAAACTGCTGAAATTTTAAAGGTGCTTGTGAGTCTACGGCGAAACTAGGCAAAGAAATTGAGGTGATACAAAGCGCTAAAAGAAATTTTAGGAAATTAATTGCTGAAATGTTTTTATTATTATTTTTTATAAACTGCACAGGTTTATTCTTTTAACTACCGTGTTAGTAAAGCTCTTGGCTTTTGAATATTTGTAATAACTCCACAGTTTATCTTAATGCAATTAGCCAGTGATTAAAAGGTGAAAATCTTGTTAAATATCAGGAGCGAATTATCGTTTAATATTTGTACTGACTTTCTTGGTGGAACTGGGCGAAGTCGTTAATTATTTTATATTTTTGTGGCAGGGTAGTTATTTCACT
Organism: Thalassomonas sp. M1454; assembly: GCF_007097525.1. Taxonomy (GTDB): domain Bacteria; phylum Pseudomonadota; class Gammaproteobacteria; order Enterobacterales; family Alteromonadaceae; genus Thalassotalea_A. The sequence goes on along the minus strand of NZ_VKDD01000002.1, from coordinate 1,296,276 downwards.
TTCTGCTTTTAATGAGGCTAAGCAAATTTTGTCAGGAGTATTTATATCTGACAACGTAGATGTAATAAATGCTTGTATGTCGTTTAGTGTTAAAGCGCTTATTGCTTCTATTAATTGCTGCTTTTGATTAAAGTTATAATCTTTATTGCAAATGCTCATCCAATAGCGTTGGCTTTTTATTCTTGGACTTGTGTCTTTCTCTTGTAATTGCCCAATTAATCCTTGTTGTAAATGTTGCCACTCTGCTTCAGCAACAACGCAGTCAAAGCTTGTGATAAAGTTTTCCATTGCCTCAAATAAAGTCGCGGGTGTGCTATCGGGTGATTGAATATAAAAAGCAATCCCAGGAAAACGGTTCATTGGCATATAACCAACACCAACAAGGTATCCATATTGTTTTTCTGTGCGCATTTGATGGAAAAATTGTGGCGATATAAGGTGGCTAGTAACCATGGTTTTAGCTATTGTGGCAATATCATTAGTTTCCATTGGAAAATATAAAATACTGGCGTAATCATGAGCAGGTAGCACTTGCGCGATTAATTTTGCACCTTGATTCTTATAGTCAGTTACCGCGCAGTTCACTTTTGCACTTGCATCGATGTGATCAAGTAACTCGGTGTTGATAAGCTCGGCCATTTCAATTGCATCTTGCTCTAACCAATTACCATAGATAAAAGCTTCTATACATAAATGTGAGAAGAATTGTTGGCAAAAGTTAGTGAAATCCTCATAACTAACTTTTTCTAAGGCTGTTGCTAACTCTACACCACTCGGTCCATAGGGTTTCATTAGAGCGCTTAATTTAGCAAAAAGTTGCGAGATTGATTTACTCTTATCAGCGTTGCCCCAGTTTCTTATAAGTTGTTTTTTAAACAAGTGGAAACGATCTACAGCTAATGAATGATCTTTAAGGCTTTGTAGTAAGTTTTTTAATAGCAGTGGTTGTTTTTCATTGATACCTGAAAGCTGAAGCGTCATGCCTCCTTGATGAGGATAAAGATGATAATGAATACCGGCGAGCTCAGCATGGTAGTTTTGCTCAAGTACAGCATCGGAGAATAACTCGACAAACAGACGGGTCATGGCAATATTTTGTTTACTTTCAATAGCAACATGAGAGTCGATGCCAATAAATATCTGACCTTTGGGCACAAAAAATGAACTGTCTTGTTTAAACCAAATATTTAACCCAGGTTTAGACAGTAATCTAGCTGGTTTTTTGGGTTTATTATCGGGAGTAACTAAACGAGGTTTTTCCACTATGTATGGGTTCGGTTTTGGTAGAGAAAGCTCGGCAAAGCTAGGCTTTGAAGTCCATCGTTTAATTTGTTCGTCAGCAAGTTTATTCACGGCATAAGGTACCTTATACCAAAAACTTGTTTGATCTGTATCTTGATGCTGATTAATGCAAATAACGCGCATATTTGTCGGGCTAAAATAGCCTAAATATTGCTTCATTAATGTAGGGTTTAACTCACCCATAACATAATCGCCATACATATAGTATTGTTCAGGGTAGTGCTGCATGTTTACAGAGAGTTGATTAACGGAATCTATCGGTTTTAACTTTTCCTGATATTGAAATGAGAATTCAGAAATAGCTTTTTTCTCTGAAAAATAGATTTCATTGATACCGTCTGCTTTTATCAGGTCTATGTATGCGTAAACAAGCGAGATGATTTCATCAATATTGTCTTCACCTTGTTCAGTAAGACGAATACTTATATTAAAATCTTTAAAGTTCGACCCATTAACACCACCGCCAGAGGTTAACGCCATAGCCCACTGACGTTTTTTTAAATACGATAAAATACTACCTTCACCTTCATGACCAATTAAATAGCTAAGGTAAGTAATTGGTTTTTCTTTATAAACATCGTCAATGCCCGGCATAGCGAAACTTAAAATCAATTTGTTATCATTTTTTTCGGGTTTGATATTGATCTGTATACCTAAGTTTTCTTGGTTATAAAGAGGCTCAGTTATTGCTGGTTTAGGTGCACCCGAGGTCTTTATTGCAGAAAACTTGTCTTTAACTAGCTGCTCTAATTCACTAATTGGTTGCGGACCTTCAATAGCAAGAGTCATTCTATCTGCACAGTAATAGGTTTGATAAAACAAGTTTACTTCGTCTTTTAAACAGCGATTTTCTTTATCGGCTAAAGTATCAATACTGCCCACTGAAAATTTGCTAAAAGGATGTTTTAAGTTGATGGTCTCTTTATGCACATCGTAAATTCGGCGCATATCATCTTTAAGTTTTAACTTAAACTCTGAGTCAATATTTAAACGCTCTTTCTCAATAAATTCTTGTGAGAGTAACGGCGAGATAAAAAATTGACTAAAGCGATCAAGAGCGTGCTCTAGGTGTTGATGGTTAATATCAAAGTAAAAACAGGTATGTTCAGTGCCCGTCCACGCGTTATTCGCGCCGCTGTGCTGGCTAAGGTATTGTTGATATTCGCCACTTTCTGGGTATTTATGAGTTCCTAAAAACAGCATGTGCTCAAGAAAATGAGCCAAGCCTTGTCTATCAATGGGGTCATCAAAATGACCAGCATTAACAACTAAGGAAGCTGCTGAGCGATTTGAACCTTGATTTTCAACCAATAACACACGTAAACCATTCTCAAGTGTGAGCGGTTTATAACGTTTTGAGTCATTTGGACTTTGTATCAAGCTCTGCTCCTAGCTAGCATAAATGCGAATTATTATTTTGGTCAGATGTGAACAGTTTATACCCACGAGAGGAAATCTTCCTTATATTTAATACTAATATAACTGATAAACAAAATTTCTGTACATTTGTTTATAAAATCTGTTGCATAGTATTCAACTACAGCTATTATTGCTTGATATAAACAACCCTAGTATCACATTGTTGATACAAAATTAGTCTAATTAAATGAATTTATTTATTATGCGTCATGGTGACGCTGTATTACAGGCATCTGAGGATGCAAAGCGTGAGTTATCTGAATTAGGGATTTTAGAAGCTACCGTAATGGCCAAATGGCTAAATATTGAAAATCATCAAATTGATTTGATATTGGTGAGCCCATATATCCGAGCTCAACAAACCGCTAAAGCCGTATTAGATGAACTGCAGGCAGAGATTAATTTAGAAACGGTTAATTTCATTACACCTGAGGGAAATGCTAAAGATGTTCATGACTATATTGATGGGTTACTCGCAAGTGAGTCTTATCAAAACATTTTAATTGTTTCGCATATGCCGTTAGTTTGCTATTTAACTGCAGAGTTAACCGCGGAAAATCATTGCCCATTGTTCCAAACTGCTTCAATAGCTAAAGTTGAGTACGACACTAAAATGATGTCGGGCAGTTTAGCTAAAATGGTGAGTCCTGATAATTTTTGCTAGATAAATTTGTTCTTAGCTAGTACTTAATTGCATGCATTAAAGATCTTTACAGAACATATCTTCTTTTAAATCGATTAATACTAGCAAGGCTCCATTGCCTCCATGAGCAAGGGGTGCTTGATGAAAGGCCATAACATCAGGGTGTTGTACAAGCCAATGTGGTACTTTGGTTTTTAAAATATGATTACCTATGCCATGAATAATACAGACACAATGAACGTGTTGTTTATGGCAAGCAGAAATTAATGCTGCAATTTCGAGTTTTGACTCTTGTTGTTTAAGGCCATGCAGGTCTAAAATAAGCTCAGGAGTATATTCTCCACGACGAAGTAATTTAGCCTCAAAACTATCGACATCTTCCCTGACGTATTTCATTGGGCCATTTGTTTCTAAATTTGGCTCAAATTCATCAGAAAAGAAAAACTTTTGCTTTTCAAGTTCTTGTTTTTCTTGTTGACGTTTGATGTGCTTTTTACTGGTTAACGTTTGTGGATGAACGGTGTCTTGCTTAATCGCTTTCACCTTACCTATTTGTTGTTTAAATAGGTTTTTATCATTGTCGTTGAGAAGGTCTTTAAATTTCATAGCTTAAGTGTAAATTAAGGCGGGTGAAAAATAAAAGGTTAATCGACATTAGGAGATTTTTTTTGCTAGAAGTAAATATTGAAGAAGTAACGTCAGACTTACATACTATCGCTGATTTTTTGCGTTGGAGCATGAGCCGCTTTAATGAGGCTGACCTCTATTATGGTCACGGCGCAGCTAACGCTTGGGATGAAGCTGTTAGCTTAGCATTGTTTGCTTTGCACCTACCCGACAATTTAGATGATTCTATAATGCAAACTCGGTTAACTAAAACTGAGAAGATGGCAGTGATTAATTTAGTGCTGCGTCGTATAGATGAACGTATTCCTGCTGCATACTTAACTAATCTGGCTTACTTTTGTCGATTACCATTTTATGTTGACGAGCGAGTATTAGTACCACGTTCGCCAATAGGAGAACTGATTGAAAGTGGTTTTGCAGGATTAATAGAAAATGAACCGTACAGTATTTTAGATTTATGTACCGGCAGTGGTTGTATCGCAATTGCTAGTGCATACGCATTTCCTGAAGCTGTTGTTGATGGTGTTGATTTATCTGATGATGCCTTAGATGTAGCACAGTTGAATATTCATAATCACGAACTTGATGATAGAGTTCGCGCCATTAAATCAGATATTTTTTCAGGGGTAGCAGGGCAGAAATATGATCTGATCGTTACTAACCCTCCGTATGTTGATGCAGAAGATATGGGGGATATGCCAGATGAATATCATCATGAGCCTGAAATGGGCTTAGCCTGTGGCAACGATGGTTTAGATATCGTGCGAGTGATCTTAGTCGAGGCTAGTGAACACTTAAATGACCAGGGAACGTTAATTTGTGAGGTGGGTAATTCAATGATCCACGTACAAGCATTATACCCTGAAGTAGATTTTAACTGGATTGAGTTTGAGCGTGGTGGCTTAGGCGTTTTCCAATTGACAAAACAACAATTAGAACAACATAAAGAATTATTTAAGCAAAAGGTGAGCAAGTAAATTATGGCAGGTAATACAATAGGTAAAATTTTTACGGTAACAACGTTTGGAGAAAGCCATGGTTTAGCATTGGGGGCAATAGTTGATGGTGTGCCACCAGGAATAGAGTTATGTGAAGACGATTTACAATTAGATTTAGATCGCCGCAAGCCAGGTACCTCACGTTATACTACCGCTCGTAGAGAAGCCGATCAGGTTAAGATTTTATCAGGTGTTTTTGAAGGTAAAACTACTGGCTGTCCTATTGGATTAATGATTGAAAATACCGACCAACGCTCAAAAGATTATGGTGAGATTGCGCAAATGTTTCGCCCTGGTCATGCCGATTACACCTACTGGCAAAAGCATGGTATTCGTGATTACCGTGGAGGTGGCCGTTCATCTGCTCGTGAAACTGCAATGCGTGTTGCTGCAGGCTCTATTGCTAAGAAATACCTTAAAGAAAAATTAGGTGTTGAAATTAAAGGTTGTGTAAGTCAAATCGGTGATGTAGTTGCTGAGCAATACGACTGGAATGAAGTAGGTAATAACCCTTTCTTTTTCCCTGATGTGACTAAGCTAGATGCCTTAGATGAACTTATTCGCGCAATTTTAAAAGAAAAAGATTCAATCGGCGCTGCCGTTAAAGTTATGGCAAGTAACGTGCCTGTTGGCTTAGGTGAGCCTGTATTTGATCGAATCGATGCAGAGCTTGCTCATTCTTTAATGAGTATTAATGCCGTTAAAGGCGTAGAAATAGGTGATGGCTTTGAAGTCGTTAATCAACGCGGCTCTGAGCATCGTGATGAAATGACACCTGACGGTTTCTTATCGAACCATGCCGGTGGTATTCTAGGTGGTATTACTTCTGGTCAAGATATTGTTGCGAGTATTGCAATGAAACCAACATCAAGTATTGGCGTGAGTGGTAAAACAATCAATATCAAAGGTGAGCCTGCAGATATCATTACTCGAGGTCGCCACGATCCTTGTGTAGGTATTCGCGCTGTACCTATTGCTGAAGCTATGATGGCAATTACTTTAATGGATCATTATTTACGTCACATTGCTCAAAATGGCGATGTTAAGTGTCCAACTCCAGTGATCACCGACTAACCACTAATTAAAATCTGAGCTTTAATTATTAAATGCCGTATCTTATGTATCAATAAGTTACGGCATTTTTTATTACTGCTATGCTTTAATAAAATAATAATCACTGTTTGCATGGTATTGAATGAAACATTTTGCTTTTGCTCATAAAGGTAAGCTTATCAGCTTAACTGTATTTCTTCTTTTCATTGCTTGCCTACCTTTGTTGGTTAAATCTTACATTATTAGCAATATCGAAAAACAAGGTTTTGACGATGTCAGTATCGAAAATATTACCTTAAATCTATTTGCTGGCAGTATTGAAATTGAACACGTTAATTTAAAACACAATGGTAAGGAAAAGTTAGCCATAGGGTTAATGCGAGCTGACTATCGCTGGCAAGGTATTTTTAGTGGTGGTATTGAGACCGAGTTAATTGAGCTAAGAGATACCAACCTAGCTGTTATTGAAGATGGAGATGGCAATATAGAAGTTGTTATCCCAATAGCAAAGAATAAAGGCGCACAAGAAAGTCCGCAAACGACACCGGTAATTGCTTTTCCCAAACTTGATGTTGATTTAATACGCTTTAGTAATATCTCGGTCGATATTCAATTGGCAAAACTTAAATCAAAACTTAATATTGAAGAATTTACCTTAACCCGTTTATCAACTTGGCACGATTATCCTGCTGAGTTAACCGTCAAAGCGAAGTTCAATCAAGCTAATATAGATATTAATTTACAAGCTCAGCCTTTAGCACAAACCCCAAGTATTAATGGTAAAGTTGCCATTACTAATATCGAATTAGATGATTTTATTAATTATCTGCCAGAGCCGCTTTCTCAGTTTAGTGGCTTGGTTAATACTGAGCTAAATATTGATGGCTCTAGATTAAGTAAGCAGCAGGTAATATTCGCTATTGATGGCTCTATGTCATTATCACAATTACAGGCTCAATATTTAGCTCTAGGCTTATCTGCTAACACATTAGAGGTAACTCTCGACTCCGATCTTGATATCAATGGTGAAGAGTTCTCTTATAACTTAAATGCGGATACTTTGTTGAGTGAGGTTAAGGCATTAGATGTTAAGCATAACTATCCATTATTTGATTTTAATACTTTAGAGTTAGCAAAGCTTAAAGTGGATGAAAACATCAATTTAAGCTTAGAGTCGATGCTAATCAACGAACTTAATGCCTTGATGTTAAATAGCGCTAAAGCTAAAAATAATCATTTAGTCCACCTAAAACAATTACGGCTATCTAATAGCCAGTTAAATTTAAATGATAAAAAACTTAGTATTGAGCAAATCGTAATTGATAAGCTGACCAGTAAAATAAATTTAGATAAAGACTATAACATTGTAGAGATAAGCTCATTAAATAACTTTATAGACATGCTTGATGAAAGTGGTAAGGCGAGTGCAACTGAGCATGTAACCCCAGATAACGATATAAATAGTCAGCCCTTTAATTTCAGTTTAGGCCAGGTTGAAGCTAGTAAAGGTAGTGTTATTCATGTTGCTCAAGAAACCGCAGAGCACAAATTTCGCAGAGACATTTTTATTGAGCAATTCAAGGTGTCTAGTGTTAATCCAACGCAGTTAAATAATGAGTCTAATTTTGTTTTAAAAGCCAAAGTAGGGGAGTTTACCAGCATAGATATTAATGGTGGCGGAAAATTGTTTGCTCCTGAGCCAAGCATTAAAGCAAGCGGTAATATTGATGAGGTTTCATTAGCTCGAATTTCTCCTTTTATTGAGTCGACTTTAGGTTATCAATTTATTAGTGGTCAGCTCGATCATAAGTTTGATTTAACAATTGCAAACAATACTATTGATATGAAGAATGAGCTGCTCATTCGTAAAATAGAAATCAAAGAAACCACCGAGGGACAACAACAAAATACCGCATCTGATCTTATGCCATTACCTATGGCCATAAGTATGCTGGAAAATAGTGATAGAACTATTGATTTAGACGTGCCAATAAAAGGTGAGCTAACTGACTCAAAAGTAGGCTTACAATCCATTATCCAAAAAGCGTTATCAAAAGCGATGCAAAAAGGCTCATTATCGTTTTTAAAATATTCATTACAACCATACGGTGCGGTGGTGTTTGCAGCAGAATATTTGATTGATGAAAGTAATAATGTAAATTTTGAAAATATGGTTTTTGAAGTTAATTCATCAGAGCTAACCAGCGAACAACAAGCCTACGCAGATAAATTAGTAGAGCTGTTAAAAACTCGAGAGCAAATTAACTTATCTTTATGTGGTTTTAGTAACGCCGAAGATAAAGAGCAGATCTTACTAACACCAATATCAGCCTCTGGTGATCCAAATTCACCAAACACACTTATAACAGACGAAAAGGTTAGTGATAAAGAGCTTAAACAAATGTTAATTGAGCTGGCAAGTTACCGTGCTAAAGCGGTTAAACGTTACTTTATAAGTAAAGATATTAAGAGTAAGCGCTTATTTCTGTGTAAAGCTAAATTTGAAACAGACGATATTGCCGGTGTTAAGATTACTATGTAATCGAGTTTAGAACCTTGTAGGAACAAAAAAAGCGCATAATGCGCTTTTTTTGTGTCGAATAAATAAAGCTAAGCTTATTTTACTTCTTCACCTGCAGCTTGTTTGTCAGCGTGGTAGCTCGAACGAACTAATGGTCCACATGCCGCATGTTCAAAACCCATAGCATCAGCTTCACGCTTGAACATCTCAAAATCATCTGGGTGAACATAACGCTCTACTGGTAAGTGATGCTTACTTGGTTGTAAGTATTGGCCAATAGTTAGCATGGTTACACCATGAGCACGTAAGTCGCGCATTACTTGTAAAATTTCTTCGTTAGTTTCACCTAAACCAACCATAAGGCCAGATTTAGTTGGTACTGTTGGGTTGGCTTCGCCAAACTTTTTCAGTAAATCTAGTGACCATTGATAGTTAGCACCTGGGCGAGCTTTTTGATATAGGCGCGGCGCAGTTTCTAAGTTATGGTTAAATACGTGTGGCGGAGCAGCATTTAAAATTTCTAATGCACGGTCCATACGACCACGAAAATCTGGTACTAAGATCTCAACTTTAGTTTTTGGTGAGTGTATCGCAATTTCATTAATACAATCTGCAAACTGCTGTGCACCACCATCGCGTAAGTCATCACGATCTACTGATGTGATAACAACGTAAGATAAATCCATATCTTTTAATGTTAACGCAAGCTTTTTAGGCTCTTCTTTTTCTGCAGGTAATGGGCGACCATGACCAACATCACAAAATGGACAACGACGAGTACAAATATCACCTAAGATCATAAAGGTTGCAGTACCGTGATTAAAACACTCTGATAAGTTTGGACAAGAAGCTTCTTCACATACTGAATGTAAGTCGTGCTTACGCAGGGCTGATTTTATCTTATCGATTTTATCTGTAGTACGAGGTAGCTTAATACGTAGCCAATTTGGTTTACGTAACATGGTCTCGCGTTCAGATGTTACCACCTGAATTGGGATGTGAGCCATTTTATCTGCATCACGCATTTTAGTGCCTGGCGCTACTCGTGTTGATTTTTCTGTAACCGTAGTTTTAGTCATTACTGTGTTAAACCTGTTTCATAGCTGATTTGTTCAGCGTCGAATAATTTTGTTAGCTCTGTTACTAAACCTTTGCCAGCTTCGGTAACGTTATCTGGACCACCAATTTCACTGGTTTGGATCATTTCTAAACCAGCATAACCACAAGGGTTAATACGGCGGTATGGCTCCATGTCCATATTGACATTGATCGCTAAGCCATGAAAAGAGCAACCTTTGCGTATGCGTAAACCAAGCGATGCTATTTTTTTATCATTAACATAAACGCCTGGTGCGTCTGGTTTTGCTGCTGCAACAATATCGTATTTAGCCAGCATATTGATTATGCTGTTTTCAATTAATGTTACTAATTCTCTTACGCCCATTTTACGGCGGCGTATATTGATCATTGGGTATAAAACTTGTTGCCCTGGACCGTGATAGGTAACTTGTCCGCCGCGATCAACTTTAACCACTGGAATATCGCCAGGCATTAATAAATGCTCTTCTTTGCCTGCTTGCCCTTGGGTAAACACCGGAGGGTGTTCTACTAACCAAAGTTCGTCGCTAACACTATCATCGCGAGTATCGGTAAAGTCTTGCATTGCATGCCAAACAGTTTCATAGTCCATAACGCCTAATTGGCGAATTACTAATGGTTGAGTCAAAACTTTATCTCTTTAATAAATATGGCGGCATTATAGCCATTCGGCTAAAAAAATCTACTTTAATGGCGCAACTAAGCTGTCGTTAACTGTCTATAAAACGTAACGAACTTCTTCGATAGCTGACAACTCTTTGTAAAGCTTCTCAATATGCTCTTGGCTCGTTACTCTAATAGGAATAGAAACAGAGTGGTAATTACCTTTACTGCTTGGTTTTATGCTTGGTACATAATCACCAGGAGTATCTTTTTGTAGTACCGCAATGATTAAATCAGGTAATTCATCAACAGCAATTCCCATGATCTTAAAGTTTAATACGCATGGAAATTCAAGTAATTCATTGAATTTGGTTTTCATAATATTCTCTTTACTAACTTATTCGATTAATCTTGAATAAGTGATTTCTTAAATGTTTGAAACTCGCTATGGAGTGCTTTAGCAACTGGGCCTATTTCCCCATTGCCGATTATTTTATCATCAATTTGGGTTACAGGTGAAATTTCTCTTGTCGAGCTTGAAATCCACACTTCATCCGCATTTAATAATTGCTCTTTGCTAATATTTTCTTGATGTAACCTTAAACCTGCATTTTCTGCCAGTTCAATTATAACATCGCGGGTTATGCCACCAAGGATCAAATTACTTTGTTTAGGTGTATATACTTCGCGATGTTTAACAATAAATATATTCGAAGTAGAGCCTTCCGTTATCACGCCATTACGGTGTAAAAGAGCTTCGCCATGACCTAGTTGCTCAGCTTGATTACGTAGCATGACATTACTTAATAAGGCCACTGACTTAATATCACAATGGTGCCAGCGAGTATCTTCTAATAAAGTTGCCGTTGTCGTTTGAATTGCCTGCTCATTAATCGTTAATGGACTTGCCATAACAAGCACTGTCGGTGATAAAGATTCCCCGCCAATGTGGTTTCTATCTAAGCCAACACCGCGAGTAATGTGCATATATATTGAAAGATGACCACCGCCGTTACGTTCAATTAAGGTGCGGATAATATTTTTCCACTCAATATTTGAATGTGGGTTAGGGATGCTCAATTGATCTAAGCAGTATTGTAAGCGAGATAAGTGTTGCTCTAACCGAAAAGGAGCCGAGCTATAAACAGGAATGACTTCATATATGCCATCAGAAAACAAAAAACCTCGATCTAAGATCGAGATTTTTGCTTGGTTCTTGGCAATAAGTTCGCCATTTAGATAGACAGTATCAGTCATAAATTGGCTAGTTAAAGTTTACTGAAATTGTAGTTTTACATAGTCAACTAAGCGGCTAAACATGCTACCTTCGTTTACTTCTTGTAATGTAACAAGCGGGTACTCGGCAACATCTTCACCATTAAGTTGTAAAAATACAGTACCAACAACTTCACCTTTAGCGATAGGCGCGGTTAGTTGTGTGTTTAACTCGAAGTTAGCTTCCAGGTTTTTACGCTGGCCACGAGGAATGGTAATTGCTGTATCAGTTAAAATACCTAAATCTACTTCTTTAATATCACCCATCCATACACGGTTTGTTGCAAAGCTTTCACCGGCTTTATATGGTGTAATTGTTTCAAAGAAACGGAAACCGTAGTTTAATAATTTTTTACTTTCAATTTTACGAGCTTGCTCGCTTTTTGTACCCATAACAACCGTAACTAAACGCATATCACCTTTAGTTGCACTCGTTACTAAGTTATAACCAGCTTTTGAATGATGACCTGTTTTTAAACCGTCAACGTTCATGCTTTTATCCCACAACAGGCTATTGCGGTTATATTGTTTAATGTTGTTGTAAGTAAATGATTTTTGTTTATAGATAGCGTACTCATCTGGTACATCTCTAATTAATGCACTTGCTAAAGTAGCCATATCACGTGGCGTAGTGTAATGGTCTGTACCACTTAAACCATGGGCATTTTCAAAGTGCGAAGCCGTCATACCTAATTGCTCTGCGTGCGCATTCATTAAATCGGCAAAAGCGCCTTCACTACCAGCAATATGTTCAGCCATTGCCACACATGCATCATTACCTGAAGTAACAATTATGCCTTGGTTAAGTAATTCAACAGAAACTTCGGTACCTACTTCAATAAACATTTTTGATGAATCAGGAAAGTTCTTAGCCCAAGCATTTTCACTGATTAATACTTGATCTGAATTACTAATATTACCAGCAGCAATTTCTTGGCCAATAATGTAGCTTGTCATCATTTTAGTTAAGCTTGCAGGCTCTAATTGAATGTCTGCATTACCTTCAGCAATTACTTTGCCTGTTGCATGATCAATCAGAATGTAACCTTCAGCGTTAATTTGTGGTGGAGCTGGAATGATAGTGTTTGCTGCTACCATAGTGGAGCATGTAGCTAATAATAAGCCACTGAAAATATTGATAAGTTTACTTGCTGAATTGGACATTATGTACCTGTAATGTTTTTAATGTTTCTTGTTTATTAAATCAAAACGATAAATAGATCATTTTGCTATATCAAACTTCATCGCAACCTTGTTAAAAACGCCTAGTTATTGTCTCAGTAAACTAGTGTAGTCGTAAGATTTTAATGAAATCAAAAGTTATCGATTAGTATATCACTTATTCTATTGAAATTAACTTATTTAAGTGAATTAAGAGGATAGGCTTCTGGGTATCCTTGTTTTTGAATATTAGCCAGTAATAATTTAGCTTCCTCTGCACTATCTATTGGTCCTATTTGCACTCTAAAAAGTTCATTTTTTTCTGATAAATTTACCGGTACCGACATTAAAAATTTAAGTCCTTTAGCAGTATTGTCTGCAAGTAACTTATCTCTGGTGACTAATACATGAATAAACCTGTTAGCCGAACTTACTTTAGTTGTAGAGTTCGGAGTCGGGCTAGTTTTGTTATTTAACGCGATGTTTGAATCTTGTGTTTTTACCTTTTTATATTGAGCAATATTTTCTGCGGTGATCGCTTCTATTCTCACTTTTGCAGTGCCTTGCTTTAAGTAATCTAGTTTGTAGGCTGCGCTGTATGATAAATCAATTAAACGGTCTTCATGGAAAGGGCCACGATCATTAACCCTAACGATCACTGATTTATTATTGGCAAGGTTGGTTACTTTGGCATACGTAGGGATTGGTAAAGATTTATGAGCAGCACTAAAAGCATACATATCATAAGTTTCACCGTTTGAGGTTAGATGGCCATGGAACTTATTGCCATACCAAGAGGCAGTGCCTTCTTCTACATAACCACTTGCCGTTGGTAATACTTGGTATGGTTGGCCGAATACTTGGTAGTTTTTATTACCGCCGCGACTTGGCGTTTCAATTTTTGGCTCTGGCTCTTCTAACTCATGTGCTTGTGGCAGACGAGTAGGGATGCTGTCATGCTTTTGTGAGTAACGTGATGGAGTGGTATTACAAGCAAATAATTGCAGTGTAATAACCAATAAGGAAAGGTATTTAAAAAAATGCACGTGTTGCTCTAATTACAATAGATGATAGTTAACTAGAGTGTATGGTTATTTAAAAGCAGACTCAATAAGTCTGCTTAATAAAATGCAAAAATATTTAAAAGTTTATTGCTAGGATATTAACCTTCGGTGGGTACTGATCCCCATTAATACACCAAAACTTGCCATCAAGGTTACCATTGAGGTTCCGCCATAACTTACTAAAGGTAGTGGTACGCCAACTACTGGCAGTATCCCCGATACCATGCCAATATTCACAAACACATAAACAAAGAAGGTTAGAGTTAAACTACCTGCTAAAAGTTTAGTAAAAGCATCTTGTGCACAGTGGGCAATCCATAGTCCGCGCATAACAATTAATAAGTAAATAAACAGCAGACCAAGCACGCCGAATAAACCAAACTCTTCACTAAATACCGCAAAAATAAAATCTGTATGGGGCTCAGGCAAAAACTCTAATTGAGATTGAGTGCCTTGTAGCCAACCTTTTCCGGTTAGACCACCAGAGCCAATGGCTATTTTAGATTGTATTATGTGATAGCCGGTACCGAGAGGATCTTCTTCAGGATTTAAAAAGGTAAGTACACGTTGTTTTTGATAATCTCGCATCAAAAATGTCCATAAAATTGGTACAAATGCTGAAGCTAGGCCAAGACAGATACCAATTAATTTCCAACTAGCTCCGGCTAAAAACAGTACAAATAAACCAGAGCTGGCAATGAGCAAAGAAGTACCTAAATCAGGTTGTTTTGATATTAATAGCGTTGGTAGCATAACCAAAATAAAGGCAGCAATAATGTGTTTTGTTTTAGCCGGTATTTCGTATTGGCTAATGAACCAAGCTATGGTCATAGGTACCACTAGCTTCATTATTTCTGAAGGTTGAAATTTTATAAATCCTAAATCAAGCCAGCGCTGAGCACCTTTTCCAACATGGCCAAAAAGCAATACGGCGATGAGCATGAGTAAGCCGAGAATAAACACCACTACAGCCCAACGCTGATAAACAATCGGCGGGATCTGGGCTACAACAAACATTACTCCTAAGCCTATTCCTAAGCGAATTAATTGACGCGTAACTAGATCGCTATCTTGTCCACCAGCGCTATAAATCACAAATAGGCCTAAAAACATTAAGGTAAGTAATACCGTTAATAATGGCCAATCGATATGAATTCGCTCTAGTAATGTTTTCTTTTTCGCCTCATCTTTGCCGGCGTAGCGGATATTCATAAAATACTCTTAATCTGTTGATGTATCATTATTTCTTGAATTAAGTTTCTTTGTCGCAAAGTATTGATCCATTATCTGCCTTGCTACAGGACCCGCATTTGAACCACCACCACCAACAGCTACATTTTCAATGGCAACGGCAATGACTATTTCAGGCGCATTAAAAGGAGCAAAAGCAATAAACATAGCATTATCACGATTACTTTCAGATATTTTAGTCGCGTCATAGTCGGTATCTTGCGCACGTCCAACTACTTCACCAGTACCTGATTTACCAGCAGCATCGTAGGTTGTACCTCTAAATGCCCCATAGCCAGTACCCGATGGTTTACTTACGGTTTTATGCATAGTCTCAAGAATAATATCCCAATTTCGGTCATTGTTAAGCTTAATTGGAGGCTTTTCATTAACTTCAAATGGTACAATGTTTTTTTCTATCGAGAGGAAAGCTGTATCTTCAGTTGCCTCTGTACCGATATTATCTGAACTCTCTATTTCGGAAAAAATAGGCTCGTGTGTTGCAGCCAAAAAATGCGGCTCAAAGATCTGACCTTTATTGACCAAAATAGAAGTCGATTGTGCTAGTTGTAATGGCGTTACTGTCCAGAAACCTTGGCCGATACCAATATTTACGGTATCGCCATGGTACCAAGGTTGGTTATAGCGAGCGCGCTTCCAACCTCTACTTGGCAGTATGGCTGAGCTTTCTTCATAAATATCTATGCCGGTGGTTTCACCAAAACCAAATTTAGCCATAGTTTCAGATATTTTATCTATGCCTAGTCGATACGATAAGTCATAGAAGTAGGTGTTACATGAGCGCATAACAGCTTCTTCAAGTGTAACCCAGCCATGACCCCACTTTAAATGATCGCGATATTTACGCTTACCATCTTTAAGTTTGAAAAAGCCTGGATCCCATAACTTACTCGACGTTGTTACCGTATGATTATCTAAGCCAGCAAGTCCTAGCAAAGGTTTTATCGTTGACGCTGGAGGGTAGGTACCTTTAGTAACTCGGTTAATTAACGGACGATTACGATTTTGCAGCGCTTTATAATCTTTAGACGATATGCCATGCACAAATAAGTTACCGTCGTAACTTGGGTTAGAATAAAATGCGAGTACACCACCGTCTCTAGGATCTATAGCAACAACAGCGCCACGTTTACCTGCTAAGGCACGTTTGGCTATCATTTGTAATTCTATATCAAGCGTTAAACTAATATCTGTACCTGGAATAGGAGGGGTATAACTTAAAGTTCTAAGGATCCTGCCTTGATTGTTAACCTCTACTTCTTGATGTCCTATGGTGCCATGCAAGGTATCTTCATAGAACTTTTCAAGGCCAAGCTTGCCGATATCTTTGGTTGCTTTATAGTCATCGGCCTTGCCTTCTTGGTCGAGTTTGATTAAATCTTTACGATTTATTCGACCTACATAGCCTAAAGAATGCGTTGTTAAATCGCCAAATGGATAGTAGCGCTTTAATCGGGCATCAATTAATACCCCAGGGAAAAGGTGTTGGTTTACCGATATTTTGGCAACTTCTTCGTCATTTAAACGAGAAATTAATTCGATTGGTTTAAATCTACGAGTACGTTTCGAGTTTTTAATAAAATCGGCTTTTTGTTCATCCGAAATTTCAATGATTGCACTTAACTTAGCTAAAGTTTCATTAATATCTTTTACTTGCTCAGGAATGATAGATAAAGAATAAAAGGGTTTGTTTTTGGCGAGCAATACGCCATTTCGGTCATAAATTAAGCCTCTGTTTGGGGCTACCGGTAAGACTTTTATTCGGTTTTCATTCGAGCGGGTTTGGTATTTTTCATAAGAGTTAACTTCTAGATCATAAACATTGTTGATTAAAATCAACAGCATAACTAGCACACCTATAAAAGTAATAAATGCTCTGCGAGCAAATAAATTTGCTTCTGCGCTATGATTTTTTATGGAAACTCGTTTTACCACGCGTACTTATTCTCGATGGTTAATGACATAGATTTTGTTGTTAATGATATATCAAACCCTAAATTATCTGTTGAAGCAAATAATTTAGCTTCCACGTTTGGGAAGATTATAGAGAATGGGGTTACCATGTGTATTTATTCTCGATGATATGGATGATTGTTATTGATGCTCCAAGCTCGATATAAACTTTCGGCAATCATAATTCGAACCATAGGGTGAGGTAAGGTAAGGTTAGAAAGCGACCATTTTTGCTCAGAAGCTTTAATGCAAGCAGGGGCTAAGCCTTCAGGCCCACCAACTAAAAGGGCAACATCACGGCCATCCATTTGCCAACGCTCTAATTGCACAGCGAGCTCAGGGGTTGTCCAAGGCTTGCCTTCGACTTCAAGGGTCACGATTCTGCTGCCTTTGGGAATTGCAGCTAAGGTTTGCTCACCTTCTTTTTCTAAAATGCGAGCTATATCTGCGTTCTTTCCGCGTTTACCTGGGGTAATTTCGATTAAATCAAAACTTAAATCACGAGGGAAACGTCGTGAATACTCACTAAAGCCTTGCGCAATCCAGCTCGGCATTTTGTTTCCAACAGCAATTAAGGTTATACGCATGATTTATTGATCTTTGGCCCAAAGGTCTTCTAATTTGTAGGTATCACGAATATCATCAGTCATAACATGAACAATAATATCGCCAAGGTCAACTAGCGACCACTCGCCAATATCATTGCCTTCAATACCAATAATACTCAAACCTTTTGCTTTCGCTTCGGTGTTTAAGTTTTCAGTAATAGAGCGTACGTGTCTTGATGAGTTACCCGAACATACGATCATACAATCAGTAAAGCTGGCTTTTTCCATAACATCGATAACTACGATGTCACGAGCTTTCATATTTTCAAGTTCGGCTATTGCGAATTCAATTAATTGTTCAGTTTGCAAAGTAAAGTCCTTGGAGCATTAAATGTTTTAAGCAGTTTGCTATTTTCGCTATTCTACAGGGAAGTCGTACCAATTTACAGAGAAGTATAACGAGATAATAAATATCGTACATTTTTATCACTACTTTTACATTGTATTTGCATTTGGTGTGGCTAAAAAGACGCTTAATTTATGGTTTATAAAGGTTGTTTTGCTTGATGTAATCAATCACTTGTGGGCAAATAACATGGCTAAGTGGTGTATCTAATTGTGCCTTGCTTTGTAAGATTGAGCGTAATTGAGTTGACGATATATCAATTTGCTTGGTTTGAGCTAATAATATTTTGCTACAATCAAATGCCAAGAACTCTTGTTGGTTAGTGGTTACTTTGCCCTTAAACCATGGTTTATCAATTAGGTTAACTGTATAGCCCGGACGTGTGGTTACGACAAAATTGCAAAGAGCCATGATTTCGTCAATCAGATACCAGCTCGGTAGATCTAAGAATGAGTCCGTACCAATAAAAAAATAAATAACTGCCTCTGGATTTTCCTGCTTTATTTCTTTAAGTGTGTCTATGGTATAGGACGGCTTATTGCGTTTTAGCTCTCTATCGTCAACGGTAAATAGTGGATATTTTGAGCATACCAATTCAACCATCGCTTTTCTGTGTTTTGATGATACATGAGCTGCAGCTTTATGTGGCGGAATGTTCGCAGGTATTAAAAATACTTTATCTAAATTAATTTGTGCGGCTAAATCGATAACCGGCACTATATGGCCTAAGTGGATAGGGTCGAACGTACCACCAAAAAGTCCAATAGTTTGCAAGGGGGTTTTAGCCATAGATTAAGCGTATGACTCATAGTTAAGTGGCATGGTTTTGGTGATGTCACCATGATAAGCACTGATACAAACATCGGATAAAAGTAAGTAGTGGTCAAAATCACTGCTGGTTTTACTGACTAAATCTGCTTGTGCAAGGCGCTGTTTAGCAAGCTTGAGATTAGCTAAGCTCATGCCATTAAGCGCTTTATTGTATAAAGGTTTGCGTTTATCCCAAACTCTATATTCTTGAAATAATATGTCGCTACTTTCGCCATTAGCTAAACGAGACTTCATTGTTTCTAGCTGAGTTAACTCTTTGTGCAACACCCAAACAAGTTGAGCGGCATCTACCCCTTCATTTTTAAGCTGAGTAAGCATGTTCATACATTTATGAAGGTCACCAGCGAGTAGGGCGTCAATTAATTGAAATGGCGTAAACTTGGCTTGTTTGATTAATAATGATTCTAGATCTTGGGCTCGAATAAACTGTTGATTAAATAAAATAGCCAGCTTTTGTAATTCTTGATGCAGAGCCGGTAAGTTACCGGTAAAGAAATCGCCAAGCATAGCTTGTGCTTGACTATCTAGCTTTAAATTAAGTTGTTGGCATTGCTGATTCAACCAAATGCTTAATCCTTTGCCTTCCATGTCATAGAGTGGAATGTAACAACCAACCTTGTCTAGCTCTTTAAACCACTTTTTACGAGATGCCGCCCCCTCTAATTTGGGACCATGCAAAATAAGCAATACATCACTTTGAGCTTGTTGTTGGATCTGTTCGCTAACCTCGAGTAGAACTTTTGTTGCTTTGTCGTCTACTTTATTATTAACCAAGTCAATTTCAATAATGCGAAGAGAAGAAAACAAACTTAACGATTGATACTCTTGTAACACTAAATTCCAATCGAATTTATTATCAGCGGTAAAGCGAATTAACTCATCAAAACCTTGTTGTTTAGCACTTTGTTTAATGGCATCTAGGCCATTATTTTTTTGCCATGGTTCATCACCAAAAATTAACCAAACCGGAAGTAAAGGCTTAGCTAATTGATTACTGAGGTTACTATGGTAAATTCGCATCTATAGTTGGATACTGGCTAAATTGCGTAGGATTTTATTGGCGGCTTCGCTGCGCATTTCACTGCGCAATAAAGTGAGTTCTCGTGATTTAGCAAGAGCTCTGTCGGGATTATCTTGATAGTTTCGGTACAGTTCAAATTGAAAACGTTGTGTCTCTGCTTGTGCGAATTTTACTTCATAACGTACCGTATAAGTAAGCTCGTACTCAGCAACTTGACCGTTTTCAAATAGAGACAGTGTACGTCTGTCTAAACTGTCATTTAAAATACGTAACTCAGGAGCGTTGACGCTACTTTTGGTTAATATTTCAACTTCATTAATACTTAAATGCTGCTTTACCATACGAGTAAGTTCGCCGTGTTTATCAACCGAACTAACATAAAGAGTATTAAACTCTTCTGGTAGTAAATAATCACCGCGTAACTTAAAGCCACACCCGCTAAGCAGTGATACTGCTAGCAGGCTGGTAACTGTATACTTTAAAAATCTTGTAAAAACAGCATTTTTTATCATTAATTAGCCACTATATTAAGTAGTTTTCCAGGTACGTAAATTACTTTACGCACTGTTTTTCCTTCTGTGAATTTAACTACATTCTCTTCTGCAAATGCAAGTTTTTCAACATCTTCTTGTGATGCTTGGGCTGCAACTGTTACTTTTGAACGTAGTTTCCCGTTCACTTGTACGATTACTAACTTTTCATCTTCAACCAATGCTGCTTTATCAACAGTTGGCCAAGAAGCTTCTTCAACGACACTGCCGTCACCAACAATATTCCAAAGTTCATGACCTAAATGTGGCGTGATTGGCGTAAGCATTAACACAATTGCTTGCACAGCTTCTTTCATCACAGCTTTATCTGCTTCTGATTCAAGTTTAGCTTTAGCAAGGTTATTCATTAATTCCATAATTGCTGCAATGGCTGTATTGAACGTATTACGACGGCCAATATCATCACTTACTTTCGCAATTGTTTTATGTAATTCACGGCGAAGGTTTTTATGTGCTGCTTCTAATGTTACATCACTAATGTTTGCAGCTGCACCTGCTTGGGTAAAGTCATAAGCTAACTTCCAAACACGTTTTAAGAAACGATGCGCACCTTCTACACCTGAGTCAGACCACTCTAAAGTTTGCTCTGGTGGTGAAGTAAACATAATAAATAAACGCACAGTATCAGCGCCGAACTGGTTAATAACCTCTTGTGGGTCAATACCATTGTTTTTTGATTTTGACATTTTAGTCATGCCACCAGATATTACTGGCTGGCCATCAATTTTAGATACGGCTTTAGTTACCGCACCTTTTTCATCTCTTTCTACTTCGACATCTGATGGTGAGATCCATGTTTGCGCACCATTGCTTTCTTCGCGGTAGAATGTCTCGGCTAATACCATGCCCTGACATAATAAACTCTTGTATGGTTCATCACATTTTACTAAACCTACATCACGTAAAAGTTTATGGAAAAATCGAGAGTATAATAAATGTAAAATAGCATGCTCAATACCACCAACGTATTGGTCAACCGGTAACCAATAATTTGCTTTTTCAGGATCAAGCATCATGTCGTCACTGTTTGGATTACAGTAACGAGCGTAATACCACGACGATTCCATGAATGTATCGAAAGTATCGGTTTCGCGGAATGCTTCTTCACAGTTATAGGTAGTTTTTGCCCACTCTGGATCGGCTTTAATTGGTGAGGTAACACCATCCATAACCACATCTTCAGGTAAAACAACAGGTAGCTGATCTTCAGGAACCGGTACTGACTCACCATTAGCAAGACGTAACATTGGGATAGGTGTACCCCAGTAACGTTGACGTGAAACACCCCAGTCGCGTAAACGATAGTTAACTTTTACGCTACCTTTACCTTCGCTGCTTAAGTGTTCACTTATTGCTTTAAATGCTTCATCAAAAGACAAGCCGTCAAATTGACCAGAGTTGATTAAAGTATTTTTTTCAGTAATAGCGGCAACGTTAATATCATCACCTTCGCTTGCTGTTATAACTTGTTTAATTTCTAAACCATATTTTAAAGCAAACTCGTAATCACGTTGATCATGACCTGGAACTGACATAACCGCGCCTGAACCGTAATCCATTAACACAAAGTTTGCAGCCCAAACTGGTACTTGTTCGCCTGTGATCGGGTGAATTGCTTTAAGACCTGTATCAACACCAAGTTTTTCCATTGTCGCCATATCGGCTTCAGTGGCTTTGTTGTTTTTACAAGACTCGATAAACTGTGCAAGCTCTGCGTTATTTTCAGCAGCAGCTAAAGCTAGTGGATGCTGCGCGGCAAGAGCAACATAAGTTACACCCATTAAAGTATCTGGACGCGTGGTATAAATATCAAAGCTGTCAGATGAGTCGGCAACATTGAAGGTCATTTCAACGCCTTCTGAGCGACCAATCCAGTTACGCTGCATGGTTTTAACTTGCTCAGGCCAGCCTTCAAGTTGGTCTAAATCATTTAATAGCTCTTCAGCATAATCAGTAATTTTAATAAACCATTGTGGAATTTCTTTGCGCTCAACAACAGCGCCAGAACGCCAACCACGACCATCAATAACTTGCTCGTTAGCTAATACGGTTTGATCAACTGGATCCCAGTTAACCGTTGCATTCTTTTTATACACTAAACCTTTTTCAAAAAGTTTGGTGAAGAACCATTGCTCCCAACGATAATAATCAGGTTTACAAGTCGCTAATTCACGATTCCAATCGTAAGCAAAACCTAACGATTGTAATTGATTGCGCATGTAATCAATGTTTTGGTAAGTCCATTTTGCTGGCGCAGACTTATTGTTAATTGCCGCATTTTCTGCAGGTAAACCAAACGCATCCCAACCCATAGGTTGCATTACATTTTTACCTTGCAGGCGTTGATAACGACTGATCACATCACCTAAGGTGTAGTTACGTACATGGCCCATATGTAGTCGGCCACTTGGGTAAGGGAACATTGACAGGCAATAGAACTTTTCTTTACCTGGAATTTCTGTTGCTTCAAAAGTTTTGTTTTCAGTCCAGCCTTGTTGAATTTTTTGTTCAATAGACTGTGGATTATAAATGGATTCCATTAACGATTTTCTCAAACGTTGGTAGTACATTGGCCGAACTTATTGTATCGAACGCAGGTACTAGACTTGAATTTAAAATATTGCCTATAGAATAACTTATTAGGGTCGTAAACAACAACCAAAATACTGTAGTTAATGCGTAATAGTTGCGCATATTTTGCGTTTAAATCGATAAAGTTTAAAAAATAGCAATAAATAGGTAATAAAGTCATGGTTTTAATTAGCCAATTAAGCAAGAAAAATACAATACAAAGGCTATACTTTTACTAAGGTTTTATTATTTAAGGTGATGATTAATGGCTAAAGCAAATCCGGAATATCAAAGCGTTTTTGATCAGATTTATGATTGGCTAAAACAAGCTAAAAAAGACGAAGTTGCGCAAATTATGAACTGGGTCGAAAAGGCAAATGAATATATTAAGGCTGCTGAGGCTATATCGGTGAATGAATTTCAATTATCGGTTGATGATTTTAAACGTGATTTATTTGGCTTTCATCATAATAGCCAACCTAAACAGGAACAGTCGCTGTACTTGCAGTCAGTTAAAGAGGGAATGTGGCAGCACCTTGCTGATATGACTGATCAATCTCAAGTGGAGTGGAGCGAATTATTAGATGATTTTGAGCATGATGGCATATATAAAACCGGCGATGCGATTGGCTTTGGACAATTAGAGTGTCAACAATGCGGCCAGTCTGTAGATATTTTACACGCGAGTACGGTTACTTCTTGTATCACTTGTGCAGGCAATGAATTCAAACGTAAGCCCTTAAAGTAAAAAGCGAGTTATGTTGCTGCTTAATTGCGCAATTCGTGTTTATCAAGCTTATTAATTTTTTCATATCTTTAATAGCGATTGCTTTTTAGCTTTTTGTTGGTAATGTATTAATTATAAAACCACCTTATCTTTCATTCTCGCAAGGATAGACTCAATCGATGACCACAAACATTGAAGCCTTAAAACTACCAGTTAATGAACTGTGTGCTGAATTACCTGAATCCTTATTTTCCGATAGCCAAGTAGATAGCAATACTAAACAAAAATTTATTGGTCATGAACGAGCCAAAGAAGCATTAGAATTTGGTTTGTCTATGACTTCAAATGGCTTTAATGTCTTTGCTAAAGGTGAGCCAGGAACTGGTCGCCAAACTTTAATAAGCCAAATGCTTGCTGAATATGCAAGTCAAGAGCCTACGGCGGAAGAATGGTGTTACATCAATAATTTTGATGATATTCAAAACCCGCAAAAACTCTACTTAAACGCTGGTGAAGGCAAACTATTGCAAGGTAAGATAAGTACCTTAATTGATGACTTAATGGATTTATTTCCTGAGATTTTTGACAACCCAGGTTATCAGCGCAAAAAAGCCTCAATCGATCGTAGCTTCAATAAAAAGTACGATGAAGCAATAGAGCAGGTAGAAGCACATGCCTACAGTAAAAATGTGGTTTTATTTGAAGAAAAGGGCGAAGTCGGTTTTTCACCACTCGTCGATGGTAAACCTTTAAAAGATGAAGAGTTTGCCAAACTTTCCGAGCAAACTCGTACTGAGTTTTATGACTTATTAGCCGAACTTGAAGAGTTATTGAGTGAATCTTTACTCGAACTGCCAGTATGGAAACGTGAATCGAGTGTCGCTCTGCGCAAGCTTAAATATGATACTGCTGAGCAGAGTATTCGCCCGTTAATTAAAGAGCTAGAAAGAGAGTTTGCGAGTAATTTAGGGGTATTAAAATACTTACATCAAGTAAAAGGTTCTATCACTGAAACCGTACTTGATATTTTAGTCGAAGAGAATAGCGATACCAGTCGTGACGATAAAGCATGTCGTAAAATGATGATTGAACGCTTTATGCCTAACTTTTTAGTATCACGTAATCCTGGCGACGGCGCACCTGTTGTATATGAGCAAAACCCTACCTTTCAAAACTTATTTGGCAGTATTGATTATTCAACGATCCAAGGCGCTGTTTATACCAACCATAGATTAATTAGAGCAGGCGCTTTTCATAAAGCCAATGGCGGCTACTTATTATTAGATGCGGATAAATTACTTACTCAGCCAATAATATGGTCACGATTAAAACTTGCTTTAAAAACTCAAGAAATTCAAATTGAACACCCTTATGCCGATGTTGGAACCGGCAGTATCAGCTTACAGCCAGAAAAGATCCCATTAAAGGTTAAAGTAATTCTTTTAGGTGATTCAGATATTTACTATACACTGCAAGAGTATGACCAAGAGTTTACCGAGCTATTTCGAGTACTTGCAGACTTTGACAGACACGTAGTAAATAATGAAGAAAATTTAAAAGCTTATGCCACGCTGATCAGACAACATGCACAAAAACATAACTACCCAGATGTAAGTGATAAAGCGGTAAGTTTGTTGGTTCGTTACTCATTAAGAAAAGCTGAACACCAACAAAAATTATCAGCCAATATTGTGCAAATAAATGATTTACTTGATGAAGCATGTTTTATTTGGCGCAAAGGGGAGCAAGACGGAGACATACTCGCGTCGCATGTAGAAGCTGCCCTTGCTGCAAAAGCCCGAAGAACCGGGCGTTTGAGTGAAACTTGGTTACAAGAGATAAAAGAAGAGCAAGTACTTATCTCTACTCAAGGTGAAGAAGTTGGCCGGGTTAACGGTTTAACTGTACTTGAGATTGGTGATAGCGTATTTGGTACCCCTGCTCGGATCTCCTCAACCGTTTATGCTGGCGCGCAAGGCGTTACCGATATTGAAAGAGAGGCTGAATTAGGTCGCTCTATTCACTCAAAGGGTGTATTGCTATTAATTGGTTATTTAGGTCATAAATATGGTCAGGGTTTCCCTTTATCGATATCCGCTAATATTGCTATAGAACAGTCTTATGGTCATATTGATGGAGATAGCGCCTCGATGGCCGAACTTTGCGTGCTTATCTCTTCAATTACCAAACTACCTATTAAGCAATCGCTAGCCATAACTGGTTCTATTAACCAGCACGGAGAAGTTCAGTCTATTGGTGGCGTGAATGAGAAAATAGAGGGCTTTTATCGTTTATGTCGTGATAAAGGCTTAACTGGTCAACAAGGTGTAATTATTCCTAAGACTAACAAAATGAATTTGATGCTTGATCCTGATGTTATTGAAGCCGTCGCTAAAGGCCAATTTAGTATTTATGCGGTGGAAAATATCGACCAAGCATTAGAGTTGTTATTTGGCCAAGAGGCTGGAGTGATGAAACGTGACGGTAGCTACCCAAGGCGCTCAATACATGGTCTAGCAATGGATAAACTTTCGTATTTATCCGAAATGATCAATGGCTCAGAAGCTGATTAATACAGACAAATAAAGAAAATCGCGTCTAGTTAAACAAGTCATTAACTAGGTATTGTTAGTTAGGCGCAAATTTAGGTAAACATATGACGTTATTTTTAATATTAGGTGCAGTATTTTCGGTAGTCGCGTTAATGGTGTATTTTGGCGAGCGTTATGCAAAGCCGATGGATGAAAAAGAGCAAAGCAAATACAGCAAAATAATAATTATTTTGGTCTTTATTTCATTAACGATAGGTTTGTTTAAAGCTCTGTTTTAACTGGTGCTTGAAATTGAGATAAACGTTATTTATTAAATAAGCACTAAATGAGTAATTTTAAATAAGGAAATTTTCGAGGAAGAAGAAAGAGATGGCAGGGGTGGAGAGATTCGAACTCCCAACCGTCGGTTTTGGAGACCGCTGTTCTACCAATTGGAACTACACCCCTGCAATGGCTTCGCATTATACGTATGCTTTTTTAAAGGTAAAGAAAAAAATTAAATAAAATGCTTGTTCGCTCAAATAATGCACGGTCAGCGAGTTTTTTAATCAATATTAGCTGGTTTGGCTGGATAAACAGAGTATTTTTGATTAATTCAAATCAATCATAATAAATGCTATTAACATTTTTTTAACAAGTTGAGTTGATAATAATTTTAATTTGTCTAATATGGTTCTAATAAAAAAATTAATGCCATTTATTCTTGGCGTCATTTCATATTCCTAACATTAATTTGCCAAGGATACTTAAAAGGAGTTTAAGTATGAGTATATTGAAGTTTTTAACAAAAATTACCGGTAAAAAACAACAACCAGAAACGCGCAAGGTTCAGGTTGATATCAAGTATACTGAATCTAAAGTGTGTCCCAAAAATTTCTACCAACCTGCTGCAATCGAATTAGACACTGAAAAAGAAACAAACTCATAAACCCTAACTAAAATAACTGCTTATATAGCGCTATTGCTTGAAATTAATCTTTAAAACTGATCGCCGTATAAGTGATAGTGGTATTTTCTTGCTATTCTGCTTTGTCGGCACTACAATTACGCGTTTTTTTAAGCTGAAATTGAACCTATTTAATCATGCTAGTATCTGACTTTTCATTTGATTTGCCAACCGAGCTTATTGCTCGTTATCCTCAGGCTGAACGTTCGGCCAGCCGCTTACTATCTCTTGATGGTAATAGTGGAGAACTTGAGCATCTGCAGTTCAACCAAATAATTGATAAATTAGTACCCGGTGATTTACTTGTGTTTAATAACACTAGAGTGATCCCTGCACGTGTTTTTGGGGTGAAATCTACCGGCGGTAAGATAGAAGTGCTAGTGGAGCGAGTTATAGATGACTCTCGAGTACTAGCTCATGTTAAAGCGAGTAAGGCACTTAAAGTTGGCAATGAAGTTCAGCTCGAAGGTAAAGTAAATGCGACTATGGTTGCTCGCCATGGTGCATTATTTGAATTGCAATTTCACAGTGAACAAACGGTTTTAGAAGTCTTAGAAGAAATTGGCCATATGCCTTTACCTCCTTACATAGATCGCCCTGATGAGAATTCTGATAGAGAGCGATATCAAACCGTCTATAATGAAAAGCCAGGAGCTGTTGCAGCTCCTACTGCAGGCTTGCATTTTGAAACGCAATTATTAGAAAAAATTAAAGACAAAGGTGTAAACCTAGCGTTTGTTACTTTGCATGTTGGCGCGGGGACATTTCAGCCAGTAAAGGTTGATCAAATATCAGAGCATGTAATGCATTCTGAATACGTCGAAGTTAGTGATGAAGTTGTTGAGCAAATTAAAGCAACCAAAGCTGCAGGTCATAGAGTAGTAGCCGTGGGCACAACTTCTGTACGTTCACTTGAGAGTGCAGCTAAAAAATCAGCTGAGCAAGGTAAAGAGTTATCTGCATTTTATGGTGATACCGATATCTTTATCACCCCTGGTTACGAATTTAAATTGATAGATGCGTTAGTAACAAACTTTCATCTGTCAGAATCAACATTACTTATGTTAGTAAGCGCATTTTCTGGTTATGACCATATAATGCATGCTTATAAGCAAGCGATAGCAGATAAATATCGCTTTTTTAGTTATGGAGATGCAATGTTTTTAACCCGTCAAACGACGAAATAAAAACATATCTAGTTTTTAGATATCTTCAAACATTAGCAAAGCCTACAGCCTGTTTCGCTGTTTGGTTAAGGACACAACAAAATGAAATATGATTTAATCAACAAAGACGGTAAAGCTCGTCGAGGTCGTCTGACTTTTGATAGAGGCGTGGTTGAAACTCCTGCGTTTATGCCTGTAGGTACTTACGGTACTGTCAAAGGAATGAAAACAGATGAAGTTAAAGATACCGGCGCACACATCATTCTAGGTAACACCTTCCACTTAATGTTACGCCCAGGTACTGAAATCATCGAGCAACATGGTGGTTTACATGGTTTCATGAACTGGGATAAACCAATTTTAACTGACTCAGGTGGTTTCCAAGTATTTAGTTTAGGAAAAATGCGTAAAATTACAGAGAAGGGCGTAGAATTTCGCTCTCCTGTAAATGGTGAAAAAATCATGCTTACTCCTGAACGCTCTATGGAAGTTCAGCGTAGTTTAGGTTCAGATATTGTAATGATATTTGACGAATGTACGCCGTATCCAGCAACACATGAAGAAGCTAAAGTATCAATGGAGCTTTCATTGCGTTGGGCTAAACGTTCAAAGGCCGCGCATGGCGATAACCCATCGGCATTATTTGGTATAGTGCAAGGTGGCATGTATGAAGACTTACGTAAAGTTTCTGCCGCCGGCCTAATTGATATTGATTTTGACGGCTATGCAATCGGTGGTTTGTCGGTTGGTGAGCCAAAAGAAGAAATGATCAAGGTATTAGATCACACAACAGACTTGATACCAGAAAATAAGCCCCGATATCTAATGGGAGTAGGTAAGCCAGAAGATTTAGTTGAAGGCGTACGTCGTGGTATTGATATGTTTGATTGTGTTATGCCAACACGTAATGCCCGCAATGGTCACTTATTTGTTACTGACGGGATTGTAAAAATACGCAATGCTCGTCATAAAACCGATACTGGGCCATTAGACCCTGGTTGTGATTGTTATACTTGTAAGAACTATTCGAGAGCTTATTTACATCATTTAGATAAGTGTAATGAGATTTTAGGTTCGCAGTTAAATACATTACATAACCTACATTTTTACCAAAGAGTGATGCAGGGATTGCGTGATGCAATTGAGCAAGGTAAATTAGATGAATTCGTGCAAGAATTTTATGCCATTCGTGGTCTTGAAGTTCCACCACTAAATTCATCAGTAACACAAGAATAACAATAAACGCATTGTTTCAATTTTCAGTAATTATAATTTAAGTAGTAGAGGATTTTATGGATTTTTTAATTAGTAAAGCATACGCAGCAGACGCACCACAACAAGGTGGCGGTTTTGAAATGTTAATTATGTTAGCGGTATTTGGTTTAGTATTTTACTTTATGATTTATCGTCCACAAGCAAAGCGCGTTAAAGAGCATAAAAACTTAATGTCTGCTTTATCAAAAGGCGACGAAGTATTAACTCAAGGTGGCGTAGTAGGTAAAATTACTAAAGTATCTGACGAGAAAGATTTTATCGTAGTAAGTGTTGCTGAAGGTACTGAATTAACAGTACAAAAAGGTGCAGTTACTGCAGTTTTACCAAAAGGGACTATGAAGTCTCTGTAAGGAAAATATTGTGTTAAACAAATACCCTTTGTGGAAATCATTGATGGTGGCATTTATTGTCGCCATTGGTGCTTTATACGCATTACCTAATTATTATGGTGAAGATCCAGCGGTACAAATTTCGGGAACGAAAGGTGTTAAAGCTGATTTATCTACTTTAGACAAGGTTAAAGCAAGTTTGGACAATGCAAACATAGCTTACCAAAGTGCAGCTCTTGATAATGGTCAAGTGTTAGTGCGTTTTAAAGACTATAAAAATCAACAAACGGCTAACCAAGCTTTATCAAAAAGCTTAGGTGACCAATACTCTGTTGCTTTAAACTTAACTCCTGCTACTCCTGATTGGTTATCTAGTATCGGCGGCGTACCAATGAAGTTAGGTTTAGATTTAAGTGGTGGTGTACATTTCTTAATGGAAGTGGACATGAAAACTGCGATGAATCGAGCTCAAGAGAATATGCTTGGTGGTTTCCGTACTGATTTACGTGGTGAAAAAATTCGCTATCGTAGTGTTACTGAATCAGATAAAGGCGTACAAGTTATTTTCCGTAATGCTGAAGACCTAGCTAGCGGTACTGCACTTCTAAAGCGTAACAATGCCGATTTAGTGTTTGTTGATGATGAAGATAAATTATCTTTAACGGCTACTATGTCTGATGCTAAGTTAAAAGAAACTCGTGAGTATGCTATTCAGCAAAACATTACCATTATTCGTAACCGTGTAAACGAATTAGGTGTTGCTGAGCCATTGGTACAGCGTCAAGGTTCTAAGCACATCGTGGTTGAACTACCGGGTGTACAAGATACCGCTCGAGCAAAAGAAATACTTGGTGCTACAGCAACGCTACAATTTCATATGGTTGATCAACAACATGATGTGATTGATGCGATTAATGGCCGTGTACCTCCAGGTTCATTTTTAGTTAATGATCAAGATGGTCGTCCGCAGTTATTGAAAAAGCGTATTATGCTACGTGGCGAGCACATTGTTGGCGCAGCGCCATCTCGTGATCAGCAAACTAGTCGACCACAAGTAAGTATTGACCTAGATAGCAAAGGTGGTAGCTTATTCTCAAATGCGACTAAAGATAATATCGGTAAGCCAATGGCGACCGTATTCATTGAAAGTAAAGCAACCGGTGAGAAAAACCCAGATGGCAGCTTGATCTTCACTCAACAGAAAGAAGTTATTAGTGTTGCAACTATCCAAGCGCGTTTAGGTAGTAAATTTGTTATTACCGGTCAAGAGTCTCCAGCAGAATCTCAGCATTTAGCTTTATTACTTCGTGCTGGTGCTTTAATTGCTCCTATTGCAATTGTTGAAGAGCGTACAGTTGGTCCATCACTTGGTGCTGAAAACGTTGAATTAGGTATGCAGGCAATCCTTTGGGGTTTTGCTTTAGTACTTTTATTTATGATGGTTTATTACCGTAAGTTCGGTGTTGTTGCCAATATGGCGCTAGCTGCAAACTTAGTATTAATCGTTGGTATTATGTCACTTATTCCAGGTGCTACTTTAACCCTTCCTGGTATGGCTGGTATTGTACTTACGGTAGGTATGGCGGTTGATGCTAACGTACTTATATTTGAGCGTATTCGCGAAGAATTACGTGAAGGAAAAAGTGTACAGCAATCGATCCACCAAGGTTATGACGCCGCTTTCTCAACTATCTTTGATGCCAACATCACTACCTTAATTGCAGCATTAATCTTGTTTGCTGTAGGTACTGGCCCTATCAAAGGTTTCGCGGTAACTCTTTCTATCGGTATTATTACATCTATGTTTACTTCAATCGTTGGTACCCGTGCGGTAGTTAATGCGATTTGGGGTGGCAAGAAACTCGATAAGCTACCAATTTAGGTCAGGACAAGAACATGAAATTATTAAATTTAAATGAAACTCTGGCCTTTATGAAATACCGTAAGATAACTTCTATCTTAAGTATTATCTTAATTGTTGCCTCTATTATTTCACTCAGTACAAATAAATTAAACTTCGGTTTAGATTTTACTGGTGGTACGTTACTAGAAGTTGGTTTTAGTCAACCAGCAGACTTAAATGATGTGCGAGCATCATTAGAGCAAGGTGGTTACCCAGATGCTGTAGTACAGTTGTTTGGTAGCCCTGAAGATGTTCTTATTCGTTTAGGTCAACGTGATAACGTTAAAGCTGAAATGCTAGGCAATGAAATTTTAGGTCTATTGCAAGCAGGTAATGAACAAAGCGTAGAAATGCGCCGTATCGAGTTTGTTGGTGCTAACGTAGGTGATGAATTAACAGAGCAAGGTGGCCTTGCTATGTTAACTGCACTTATTTGTATCTTAGTCTATGTAGCTTTTCGTTTTGAATGGCGTTTTGCATTAGGCTCAGTAACAGCACTTGCACATGATGTTATCTTAACGTTAGGTTTATTCTCGGTATTAGGTTTAGAATTTGATTTAACGGTATTAGCAGCGATACTCGCGGTAATAGGTTACTCGCTCAACGATACCATCGTTGTATCTGATCGTATTCGTGAGAACTTCCGTAAAATACGCAGCGGTGAAGCTGAAGAAATTATCAATATTTCTTTAACACAGACGCTTAGCCGTACAATGATCACATCATTAACTACATTCTTGGTATTACTAGCATTATTCTTTAAAGGTGGTGCATTAATCCATGGTTTCGCTACAGCTTTACTATTTGGTATTGTTGTTGGTACTTACTCATCAATCTATGTTGCTTCAACTGTAGCATTAGCATTAGGTATTTCTAAAGAAGACTTAATTCCTGAAGTGATTGAAGTTGAAGGTGCGGACCAAGAAGAAATCAGAATGTAATATCCGATTCTGATTCAAATATTCAAAAGCCTTACTATGTAAATAGTAAGGCTTTTTGCTTTCAAGGTGTCAGGGTTGTTGAAGTAAGCAACAACTCTGACACCTTGCTTGGTTAGAGAAAAAGGTTAAGTAGTGAAGCGTCTTAACCTGTAGCCCGAGTATTAACAATAGTTGGGAGTAGTGCATCATCAGGGGCGAAAAAAGCTTGCTGGGTATTATCCTGCAATTGTTGGTGTTCATTTAATACATTTACCACATCACCAATAACTAAAAGGCTTGGTGGCTTAATGTTATTTTCGGCAACCAGTGACGGTAAGTTGGCTAGAGTAGTGCGCCACACTTTTTGTTGTATTTGCGTGCCTTTATGAATAATCGCTACAGGCGTTGAGCTTTCTCTACCGTGATTAATTAGTTGTTCACTAATTGTTGCTACCGTTTTTACACCCATGTAAAACACCAGTGTTTGTGTTTTATCAGCATAATTTTGCCATGGTAAGTCGAGTTTACCATCATGGCTAAAATGGCCTGTAATAAAGCTACAGCTATGGGCAACATTTCGATGAGTTAATGGGATACCGGCATAAGTAGTTGCCCCCGATGCTGCTGTGATCCCTGGTACAACATGGCTAGCAATGTTGTGGGCCAGTAAATAATTTACTTCTTCACTACCGCGTCCAAAGATAAAGCTATCTCCACCTTTTAAACGAACGACTTTTTTGCCTTTATGAGCCCATTCAACAATAGTGTCGTTTATCTTATCCTGACTAATACAATCCTTGTGTAAGGCTTTGCCAACATATATTTTTCGACAGCTGTCACTAAAAAGATGCATTATTTCACTACTAACTAAGCGATCGTATATAACAACCTCAGCTTGCTCAATTAAGCGTAAAGCTTTAATGGTGAGTAATTCAGCATCGCCAGGCCCTGCGCCAATTAAGGCTACTTCTCCTGCTTGCAATATTGATTTGGATGCGAGTTTGTTATAAATGCTCATAGTGAATAATCTAAATAATTGTATGAATTTATCATAACGGTATCGTTACATAACTTTAAAGAATTGATTTTGTATTTTATATACTTTATGGCTATATAGAAAAGGTGAATTCGATTACTTAACTTTTAAAAAGTGACGCACATAATCAATGAAGTTGGTATGCTATTAATTAATCTCAATAGTCTAATAATTACAAATAAGAGTAAGTCTATGAAATTTAACTGTAAAATTTTACCCACTAAATTAACTTATTTAATAGTACCTTTACTAACGTTTCCAATGGTCGGGCTTACACAACAAAACCTTGTTGTCCCGGCAAACGAACATCCTGTGCTGCGTGATATCCAAAAAGATGTGAGTGCGCAGCGATTAAAGTCTGATATTACCACACTTGTTGGTTTTGGTACGCGGCATACGCTATCACAAACCGAGTCTGATACCCGAGGTATAGGTTCGGCAAGACGTTGGATTAAAGCTGAATTTGAGAAAATTGCTAAAGACTGCGGCGGATGTATTGAAGTTATCACCCAATCACAAACCTTCTCTGGTGAAAAACGTATACCTGAGCCGACAGAAGTAATGAATGTTATCGCGATCCAACGAGGCTCTACTGATGATAACCGTTACATAATTATGAGTGGAGATATTGACTCGCGTGTAAGTGACCCTCTTAATGCTACTAGTGATTCACCGGGGGCTAATGATAATGCAACTGGAGTAGCTGGTGTGATTGAAGCAGCGAGGGTGTTAAGCAAGTATAAATTTAATGGCACTGTGGTCTATGCCGCGCTTTCAGGTGAAGAGCAGGGGCTATTTGGTGGTAAAATAATGGCTGAACAAGCTCTTAAAGATAACTGGCGAGTTGAGGCTGTTATTAATAACGATATGATTGGTAATATTTCAGGTATTAATGGCGTAATTAATAACACAACTGCACGGGTGTTTTCTGAAGGTATACGTTATGTTGAAACCAAAGAAGATGCCAAGATAAGGCGCTTTAGTGGTGGTGAAGTCGACTCATCATCGCGCAATTTAGCTCGTTATATTGATGTTATCGCTGATAAATACATTCCTAATTTAGATATTATGATGGTGTATCGCTTAGATCGTTTTGCTCGAGGTGGACACCATCGTCCGTTTAATCAAGTCGGCTTTCCAGCAGTGCGTATAATGGAAACCAATGAAGACTACACACGCCAACATCAAGACTTGAGAGTTGAAGAGGGCATTGAATATGGTGATGTTTTAAGTGGTGTAGATTTTGATTTTACCGCGAAATTAACTTCGTTAAATGCGGTAACTATGGCATCACTGGCTTGGGCTCCTGCACCACCTGCTAATGTTGATATTAAAGGCGCAGTGCAAGCTTCCACTACACTTTCATGGACCAAACCAGAAGGTAAGCAAGCTGAGAATTTAGCCGGATATCGAGTGCATTGGCGTTTAACTACTGATGCTCAATGGAGCCATAGTCAATACGTGGGAGATGTTGATAGCTTTGTATTAGAAAATATCGTTATTGATAATTATTTTTTCGGCGTAAGTAGCGTCTCTAAAGATGGATTTGAATCTCCTGTGGTATTTCCGGGTCCTGCTGGCTCGTTTGGTGACTACTAGATTTTTAAATCTAGGATAAAAAAATGCCTCACTAAAAATTAGTGAGGCATTTTTATTTAATCATTAAAAAGTCGTGTTACTTTTTCATTGCCGCAGTTAAGTGTGGGCGCATCTCAGTAAGCATTTCTTTAAGTAGGCGAGGACTTGCTGCTACTACATTACCGCTTTTAGCATGGTTATGATCGCCAACAAAATCAGTAACTAAACCACCAGCCTCAATTACAAGTAGTTCACCTGCTGCTGTGCTCCAAGGCTTTAAACCCATTTGGAAGTTACCATCAAGGCGTCCTGCTGCAACATAAGCTAAGTCAAGAGCTGGTGAGCCGGCGTGACGAACGTCAGCTGCTTTTGCAAAAACAGAAGAAAGAATTGAGAAGTAAGCTTCAGAGCTTGCTTTAGCATTTTGAGGAAAGCCAGTACCAATAACAGTACCTGATAACTCTTTATGAGCTTTAACACGGATACGAACGCTATTGAATTGAGCGCCTTTACCACGACTCGCTGTGAACATTTCACCACGAATAGGATCGTAAATAACAGCTTGGTCTAATTTGCCTTTAACTTTAAGGGCAATAGATACTGCAAAATGAGGAATACCTTTAACGAAGTTGGCAGTACCGTCGATTGGATCAATAATCCATTGATAGTCGCTATCTTTACCTGGTAATTGGCCACACTCTTCACTCACAATTGAGTGATCAGGATATGATTTACGAAGAGTTTCAATAATGATCTCTTCAGATTTTAAATCTACATTCGTTACAAAATCGTTAGTGCCTTTAGCATTAACTTCAATTTTATCAACATTTTCAAATGAGCGAGCAACAACGTTACCGGCAGCACGCGCAGCACGAATCGCAATATTTAGCATTGGATGCATAAATGGTTTCCCCAGATTGTAAAAAGAACAATTTTAATGCCACATCCGACAGATACGACAATTTAGCGGCGCGAAGTATATCAAAGATATCTTAAATAAGCGATAGCAAACTAAAATTGTATTATTGCTAGTAATGTATAGTTCAAAAAACTATTTATTCAATGTAAATCTCAGATAAACAAAAGATTAACGGCTTATACACAAAAAAACTTTGTCATAAAAATTTAAACTAAGCCGATAAGATAAATTGATCTAATTTGTAATTTTTTTATGTTAATTTTAATCATTAGATAGGTATAGTGCTCGCAAAAGGCTGAAATGCTGTGTTAAAATTGCGCCATTATTATACACAGCAAAGAAATCACTCATGTTAGATAACGTACGTATCGTTTTAGTTAATACATCAGATTGTCGTAATATCGGCTCTGCAGCACGCGCAATGAAAACTATGGGCTTAAAAAACCTGGTTTTAGTTGACCCGAAAGAAATGCCAAACGGCCAAGCGCAAGCATTAGCTGCTGGCGCAACAGATGTATTAGCCAATGCCAAAGTTGTATCAACAATGAAAGAAGCAATTCAAGATTGCGGTCTAGTTGTTGGCACAAGTGCTCGTTCACGTACATTACCTTGGCCAATGCTTGATCCTCGTGGTTGTGGTAAGCAAATGACTATAGAGGGTAAAGATTACCCTGTAGCATTAGTATTTGGCCGTGAAAGTAGTGGTTTAACTAATGATGAATTACAACTTTGTCATTACCATGTGGCGATACCAGCTAACCCTGAATACAGCTCATTAAATTTAGCGATGGCAGTACAAACGTTAAGCTATGAAATTCGTATGAATTTCCTTGAAGATGAGCAAGCACAATTTAGCAAAGCAGACACGGATAAAAAAACTGAAGCCTGTGAAGATGAACTTGCTGATGGCGAAAGTAAATATCAATTAGTTGAAGAAACGGAACGATTTTACGATCATTTTGAAACAGCAATGCAAGGTACTGGTTTTATTCAACCTAAACATCCTGGCATTATAATGACTAAGGTACGCCGTTTATTTAACCGCGCTCGACCTGATGGTAAAGAGCTAAAAATGCTACGTGGTATTTTAGCCTCTATCGATAAAGCGGTAAAAAATAGTAAATAATAAAGAACAACATTGGTTGTTCTATAAGAATTAATACAAATAGGGAAACCGATGTTTAACCGTATTAAAGAAGATATAAAAAGTGTATTTGACCGAGATCCAGCGGCAAGAACAACTTTTGAGGTACTAACTACTTATCCTGGCCTTCATGCTATTTGGGGACATTGTATTTCCCATTGGCTTTGGCAAAGAAAAGTTAAGTGGTTAGCACGTTTTGTATCTACCTTTTTCCGCTGGTTAACTGGTGTAGAGATTCATCCCGGCGCAACGATTGGTCGACGTTTCTTTATTGACCACGGTATGGGCATCGTTATTGGTGAAACCGCCGAAATTGGTGATGATTGTACTGTTTATCATGGTGTTACTTTAGGTGGTACAAGTTGGAATGCAGGTAAACGTCATCCGACTTTAGGTAATAATGTTGTTATTGGTGCCGGTGCAAAAGTACTTGGACCGTTAATGATCGGTGAGAATGCTCGTATTGGTTCAAACGCGGTGGTAATTAAAGATGTGCCAGATGGTGCTACTGTTATTGGCATTCCTGGGCGTATTGTTAGTAATCCTGCAGATAAAGAGCAAGCGAAACGTAGCAAAATGGCCAAAGAGTTTGGTTTTGATGCTTACGCTGTATCCACCGATAGTCCTGATCCGGTATCAAAAGCAATTGGTCGATTACTCGACCATGTGAATTTACTTGATGGTAAGCTACAAGAAGTTACCAAAGCAGTTAATAAAGTTGGTGGTACTGTTTGTGAAGAATCAGTTCCTCCTGTTCATGTAACAGAGTTTGTTGAATACGAAAAAGCCGCTGCAGAGCGCCGAAAGTTAGAAA
Organism: Thalassomonas sp. M1454; assembly: GCF_007097525.1. Classification (GTDB taxonomy): domain Bacteria; phylum Pseudomonadota; class Gammaproteobacteria; order Enterobacterales; family Alteromonadaceae; genus Thalassotalea_A. Next base: position 1,258,071 of record NZ_VKDD01000002.1, on the reverse strand, counting down.
AAGAAACTTTTGATCCTAAAATTTAACTTGCCTTAAAAGTAATACCCGAGTAAAATACTCGGGTATTAAGTTGACTATTTTACTAGGTTAAGTAAAATGCGCGCACAAATATCAAATTATTAAAAAAACAATCAACAAAATAGTGCCAATAAACGCCATTATTTTGTGAAAATAACAATGATTTGATGAGAATTAGGGTGAACCAATGAAATTAACTTCTAAAGGCCGTTACGCGGTTACCGCTATGCTAGATGTCGCTATTCATGCTGAAAGTGGCCCAGTACCATTAGCGGATATTTCTGAACGCCAAGCAATTTCATTATCATATTTAGAGCAACTTTTTTCTCGTTTACGTAAACATGGTTTAGTGAGTAGTGTTCGTGGACCAGGTGGCGGTTATCGTTTAGGTCGATGTTCAGCTGAAATCGCCGTAAGTGATGTAATTTGCGCGGTAGATGAAAGTGTCGATGCAACTAAGTGTGGTGGTAAAGGAAATTGCCAATCTGGCAACCAATGTTTAACCCATAATTTATGGAGCGATTTAAGCGATCGCATAACCGATTTTTTAAGTAACATCTCCTTAGCAGAGCTCGTAGCTAAAGGTGATGTGAAACAAGTGTCTAAGCGTCAGGATTTGGAATATGCATCTCATAACCAAAACAAAAGCTCAGGCACATTAATATCAACACGAAATATTATTAATGAGTGGTAATTAACCCTCGTTTTATTTGGAGAAGTACAATCCATGAAGTTACCAATTTATTTTGATTACTCAGCAACAACACCAGTAGATAAACGTGTTGCAGAAAAAATGATGCAGTATATGACTACCGATGGTTTTTTCGGTAACCCAGCATCACGCTCACACAAGTTCGGCTGGCAAGCAGAAGAAGCGGTAGATATCGCTCGTAATCAAATCGCCGATTTATTAAATGCAGATCCTCGTGAGATCGTATTTACTTCAGGTGCCACTGAATCAAACAATTTAGCAATTAAAGGTGCTGCTAACTTTTACCACAAACGTGGCAAGCACATCATTACTTGTAAAACAGAGCACAAAGCAGTACTAGATACTTGTCGTGAATTAGAGCGTCAAGGCTTTGAAGTAACTTACTTAGACCCTGAAACAAATGGTTTAATTGATCTTGCTAAGTTAGAAGCTGCAATGCGTGAAGATACTGTATTAGTAAGTATCATGCATGTGAACAATGAAATTGGTGTAATTCAAGACATTAATGCCATTGGTGAATTATGTCGCTCTCGCAAAATTATTTTCCATGTTGATGCCGCGCAATCTGCCGGTAAAATTGACATCGACATGCAAGCATTAAAAGTTGATTTACTTTCTATCTCTGCTCATAAGATGTATGGCCCTAAAGGTATTGGTGCATTATATGTACGTCGTAAACCTCGCATTCGTTTAGAAGCGCAAATGCACGGTGGCGGACATGAGCGTGGGATGAGAAGTGGTACATTAGCAACTCATCAAATCGTTGGTTTTGGTGAAGCATGTCGTATTGCTAAAGAAGAAATGGCACAAGATGTAGCTCATGTTACTGCAATGCGTGATCGTTTATGGAATGGCTTAAGCGACATGGAACAAGTATTTATTAACGGTGATGCGAATCAACGTTATCAAGGTAATTTAAACGTAAGCTTCAACTTTGTTGAAGGTGAGTCGTTAATTATGGCGCTTAAAGATTTAGCTGTATCATCAGGCTCAGCATGTACATCTGCTAGTTTAGAGCCGTCTTATGTACTTCGTGCATTAGGCTTAAATGATGAAATGGCACACAGTTCAATTCGTTTCAGCTTTGGTCGTTTTACTACGACTGAAGAAATTGATTACGCGATTAACTTAATTCGCGGCGCAATTGGGCATTTACGTGATATGTCACCGCTTTGGGAAATGTTCCAAGACGGCATAGATTTAGACACAGTCGAGTGGGCAGGCCACTAGGCTTTATACAGGATTTAGGGGAATAATATGGCTTATAGCGAAAAAGTAATCGACCATTATGAAAATCCACGTAACGTAGGTTCGTTTGATAAAGCGGATCCTAGCGTTGCAACAGGAATGGTTGGCGCACCAGCATGTGGTGACGTAATGAAATTACAGCTTAAAATTGACGATGATGGCATTATTGAAGATGCTAAATTTAAAACTTACGGTTGTGGTTCAGCAATCGCATCTAGCTCATTAGTTACTGAATGGGTTAAAGGTAAATCAATCGACGAAGCTGCGGCTATTAAAAACACTGATATTTCTGAAGAGTTAGCATTACCTCCAGTTAAAATTCATTGTTCAATTTTAGCTGAAGATGCAATTAAAGCGGCAATTGAAGATTACCGCGCTAAGCATCAAGACTAATTCGGAGTTTCTAATGGCAGTTTCAATGACTCCAGCAGCAACAGAACGCGTTCGTACGTTTTTAACTAACCGCGGTAAAGGCATTGGCCTGCGTTTAGGGGTAAAAACTACCGGTTGTTCTGGTTTAGCTTATGTACTGGAATTTGTTGACCAACTTAATGACGACGATGAACTGTTTACTATTGATGATGTGAATATCATTATTGATGGTAAAAGTTTAGTTCACCTCGATGGCATTGAGTTAGATTTTATCAAAGAAGGTTTAAACGAAGGTTTTAAATTCACAAACCCTAACGCTAAAGGCGAATGTGGTTGTGGTGAAAGCTTCAACGTTTAACCGTAATTTAATAAGTGTAAGTGAACAAGACCTTGAATTATTATGAATTATTTGGCCTAGATGCTAAATTTTCCCTCGACTTAAGTGAATTGTCGGCCACTTATCAAGCATTACAAAAAACGGTTCATCCGGACCGTTTTGCTCACTCTTCTAGTCAAGAACAATTGATTGCAGTGCAAAAATCCGCTGAAATTAACGATGCATACCAAACATTAAAACAACCAATTAGTCGCGGCGAATACCTGCTAAAATTACGTGGTACACAACTGCCTAGTGAACAGGAAACAGTGCAAGATATTGGCTTTTTAATGGAGCAAATGGAACTGCGCGAAATGCTTGCTGATATTGAAAATGCCAGTGATGTTGATGCGGCAATTTTTGCAGCTCAAGAAACTTTAGATGTGCAAAGTCAACATTTATGGCAACAAGTGTCTGAGTTGTTAAATGAAGATAACGAAAGCAATAATGTTACAGCGTCAGAATTATTAAGAAAACTTAAGTTTTATAATAAGTTACAAATTGAATTAGAGCGTATCGAAGATACACTTTTTGATGATTAATACCATATCTGTTTAATAAAACAGTTATTGGCAAGAAATAAGATTATAACCCATGGCTTTATTACAAATCGCAGAACCAGGTTTAAGTACCGTTCCTCATCAACATCGATTGGCTGCGGGCATTGACTTAGGCACGACAAACTCACTCGTTGCCAGCGTTAAAAGTGGCTTAGCAGAAACACTAACCGATGATGAAGGCAAAGATATTCTGCCATCAATTGTTAGCTACCAAGAAAACACTATAGCCGTTGGTAATGCTGCCAAAGCGCATTCAATTAGTGACCCGCAAAACACTATAGTGTCAGTAAAACGTTTAATTGGCCGTTCCTTACAAGATATTGAAAGTAAATATCCGGCATTGCCATATGAGTTTTGTGGCGATGAAAATCATCCATCACTTATGACGCGTCAAGGTGAAATTAATCCGGTACAGGTTTCCGCAGAAATTTTATCAACATTAGTAGAGCGTGCAAAACTTTCCCTTGGTGGTGATTTAGAAGGAGTAGTAATAACTGTTCCTGCATATTTTGATGATGCACAACGCCAAAGTACTAAAGATGCAGCAAAACTTGCTGGTGTAAATGTACTGCGTTTATTAAATGAACCAACCGCAGCCGCTGTTGCTTATGGTTTAGATTCTAAACAAGAAGGTGTTATTGCTGTTTATGACTTAGGCGGTGGTACTTTTGATATTTCAATATTACGTCTGAGCAAAGGCGTCTTTGAAGTACTTGCCACTGGTGGTGACTCAGCCCTTGGCGGTGATGACTTTGATATTGCTTTAGTTAATCATATTCTTGCTCAGGCAAATATTGCTCGTCCATTAAGTGCTTCAATGGAGCGCCAAGTACTGCAGCAAGCATGTTTTGCTAAAGAGCAATTATCTAATGCCGATAAAGTGAGTATCAGCTTAACGTTAGAAGATGATTCAAACTTTGCTGGTGAGATCAGTCGTGCAACGTTTGATGGCTTAATTAAAGGACTTGTCGCTAAAACGTTACGTTCATGCCGCCGCTCTATTAAAGATGCAGGCGTAAGTGTTGATGAAATATGTGAAGTGGTTATGGTTGGTGGCTCAACTCGAGTACCGCTTGTTCGTAGTGAAGTAAGTAACTTCTTTAAACGACAAGCTTTAACCTCAATAGACCCAGATAAAGTAGTTGCTATTGGTGCTGCTATTCAAGCTGACGTGTTAGCAGGTAATAAGCCTGATAATGAAATGTTATTACTTGATGTTATTCCATTATCGCTTGGTTTAGAAACTATGGGCGGCTTGGTTGAAAAGGTCATATCTCGCAATACCACAATACCTGTAGCAAAGGCACAAGAATTTACCACTTTTAAAGATGGTCAAACGGCTATGGCAATTCATGTATTACAAGGTGAGCGTGAATTAGTCGAAGATTGTCGCTCATTAGCGCGATTTGAATTGCGTGGGATCCCACCAATGACCGCTGGTGCTGCTCATATTCGAGTGACATTTAAAGTTGATGCTGATGGTTTACTTAGCGTAACAGCAATGGAAAAATCGACCGGTATTGAGTCTTCAATTGAAGTTAAACCATCATTTGGTTTAGAAGAAGACGACATCATTACCATGTTAAAAGATTCGATGAGTAATGCCAAAGAAGATATGGCAGCGCGTATGCTTAAAGAGCAACAAGTAGAAGCTGCTCGTGTTCATGAGGGCGTAACAGCTGCTTTAGCACAAGATGGTGCGAGATTATTAACAAGTGATGAGCTAAGCGCTATTAACATCGCTTTAGAAAATTTATTAACAACGAGTCAAACTTCTCAAATTACAGATATTGAAAAAGCAATTGAGCAGGTTGATAAAATTACAGCGACTTTTGCTGAGCGCCGCATGGATTCATCCATTCGCACAGCATTAGCCGGTCACTCGGTAGATGAGGTTTAATCATGCCAAAAATTATTGTTCTTCCTAACGAAGAGTTATGCCCAGAAGGGGCTGTATTAGAAGCACAAGTCGGTGAAAGTGTTTTAGACGTAGTACTAAAAAACGATATTGATGTTGAGCACGCGTGTGAAAAAGTTTGTGCTTGTACTACATGTCATATGATCATTCGTGAAGGGTTTGACTCTTTAGAAGAAAGCGATGAACTTGAAGATGATATGCTAGATAAAGCTTGGGGCTTAGAGCCTGAGTCTCGTTTAGGTTGCCAAGCGATTGTTGCCGATGAAGACTTAGTGGTAGAAATTCCAAAATATACTGTGAATATGGTTTCTGAAAACCACTAACCGTTAGGTTTTAATATATTAAAAAGGGTAATGACATATTTTTGTCATTACCCTTTTTTACGTTTTGCAGCCGCAGGTTATGCTAAAATAAGCAAAACGGAGGTAGCTATGATTCGAAAACCAGATCCCGTAAATGCAATGCGTAACCTCATCAATGATGTTAGGAATGATTTTCCATTTAATGAGCCAGATGCAAATATCTGTGGTATCTCTTGTACCGGTTGTCCTAAAAAACTACTTGAAATAGTAGATACTGAACTTTGTGAGTGGGAGATGCATTTAAATAATGACATTACTCCTAAACTTGGTGATATTTCTCGTTTAGGCAAACTATGTAAAAATGTTAGACGTGGCTTGAAGCGCAATGGCTTAGTGTCATAAATTCATCCGCAATTTATAAAAATAAAGAGCTTTTTCAAGCTCTTTTTTTGTGCTCAATTTTTGAAATATATAAAATAGTAATTTTGTATAAATATTACCTTATTTTCCATATACAACTAGATCTAGTTAAGGCAAAATACTGGCAATTAAAATTCTAGAAGTACTCAATCATTTCAGATTAAAGTACTCAAAAACATTAATCGAGGATTACCCATGTTTACACGTGATATGAATATTGCTGATTTTGATCCAGAATTGTATCAAGCAATGAGCAGCGAAGTTGTTCGTCAAGAAGAGCACATCGAGTTAATTGCTTCAGAAAATTACTGTAGCCCACGCGTTCTTGAAGCTCAAGGTTCTCAATTAACCAATAAGTATGCTGAAGGTTACCCAGGTAAGCGTTACTACGGTGGTTGTGAATACGTTGATGTTGCTGAGCAATTAGCAATTGATCGTGCAAAAGAATTATTTGGTGCAACATACGCTAACGTTCAGCCACATGCTGGTTCACAAGCTAACGCTGCAGTATTCCAAGCTTTAGTTAAGCCTGGCGGAAAAGTACTAGGTATGAGCTTAGCTCACGGTGGTCACTTAACTCATGGTTCTCACGTAAACTTCTCTGGTAAATCTTACGAAGCATTTCAATACGGTTTACACCCAGAAACTGGTGATATCGATTACGAAGAACTTGAGCGTTTAGCATTAGAACATAAACCTGAAATGATCATTGGTGGTTTCTCTGCGTTTTCTGGTGTTGTTGATTGGGCAAGAATGCGTGAAATTGCAGACAAAGTAGGCGCATACTTCTTCGTTGATATGGCACACGTTGCCGGTCTTATCGCTGCTGGTTTATATCCAAACCCTGTTCCTCACGCACACGTTGTTACTACAACGACTCACAAAACATTAGCTGGCCCTCGTGGCGGTTTAATTATTTCTGGTTGTGATGACGAAGATGTTTATAAAAAATTAAACAGCGCAGTTTTCCCAGGTGGCCAAGGTGGTCCATTAATGCACATCATCGCTGCTAAAGCGGTTGCATTTAAAGAAGCTTTATCTCCAGAGTTTAAAGCTTATCAACAAAACGTTCTAGATAACGCAAAAGCTATGGTTGCTGTGTTACAAGATCGTGGTTATAAAGTTGTTTCTAACGGCACTGAAAATCACCTTTTACTTCTTGATCTTATTGATAAAGATCTCACTGGTAAAGACGCTGATGCAGCGCTTGGCCGTGCTCACATCACAGTAAATAAAAACTCTGTACCTAACGATCCACGTTCTCCGTTTGTTACTTCTGGTCTGCGTCTTGGTACTCCTGCAATTACTCGTCGTGGTTTTGGTACCGCTGAAACAGCACAGTTAACCGATTGGATCTGTGACATTTTAGATGACATTAACAACGAAGATGTTATTGCTAACGTACAGCAACAAGTAAAAGAGTTATGTGCTCGTTTCCCTGTTTATGCTTAGTATTGCTTAATCATACCAATTAATAGGGTATGGCTAACAAATACTTATTTGTTTAATAAAATGGTCGCTATATGCGGCCATTTTTTTTACAATTAAACTAATAACATCAAGTCCTAGGAATGATATGCATTGTCCTTTTTGCTCCGCAACTGAAACCAAAGTAATCGACTCCAGATTAGTCTCTGATGGCCATCAAGTTCGCCGCAGACGTGAATGCTTAGAATGTCGAGAGCGTTACACAACATTTGAAACTGCCGAGCTTGTAATGCCACGTATTATTAAACGTGACGGATCTCGTGAGCCGTTTAATGAAGACAAGTTACGTAGTGGCTTATTACGTTCACTTGAAAAAAGGCCGGTTAGTACAGAACAAACTGAACTGTCTATTAATAAACTCAAGTCGCAACTTAGGGCAACTGGTGAGCGTGAGGTGTCCAGCGAGATGTTGGGGAACATTATTATGGAGCAACTTAAGCTGCTTGATAAAGTCGCTTATGTACGTTTTGCTTCTGTTTATCGCTCATTTGAAGATATCCGCGAGTTTGGTGAAGAAATTGCTCGTTTGGGTGATTAAGCAATAAGTTTGTCAGCAACTAAAATAGTAATTCTATGGAAAATATAACTGTGCAACTCGATGAAGCTTATATGCAACGCGCCATTGCTCTTGCCAAAAAGGGTAAGTTCACCACATCGCCAAATCCTAATGTAGGCTGTGTGTTGGTTAAAAATGGCAAGGTTATTGGCGAAGGCTGGCATCAAAAAGCAGGAGAGGGGCATGCGGAAGTAAATGCTCTTGCAAGTGCGACTGAAGATGTAAAAGGCGCTACAGCATATGTTACTCTTGAGCCTTGTAGTCATTTTGGCCGAACACCACCATGTGCACAAGGCCTTATTAATGCCGAGGTCAGCCGTGTCGTTATTGCAATGCAAGACCCAAACCCATTAGTGTCAGGAAATGGCGTCGCTATGCTTGAGCAAGCAGGTATAGCAACCACTGTTGGCGTATTAGAAAATGCAGCTAAAAATTTAAACCCAGGCTTTATTAAAAGAATGACCAATAATTTGCCCTTAGTGCGTTGTAAACTAGCTAGTTCACTTGATGGGCGTACTGCTATGGCTAATGGTGAAAGTAAATGGATCACTGGCGCTGATGCCCGCTCTGATGTACAGCGTTTTCGCGCAGAAAGTTGTGCCATTATTTCAGGCGCGGATACTGTTATTAGCGATAATGCCAAGCTCAATGTACGTTATGATGAGTTAGGTTATGTACAAGAAAGTTTAACGCAAGAGCAAGTCAGACAGCCGGTACGTATTATTATCGATACTAAAAATCGATTAACTCCAGACTTAGCAATATTTACCAGTAATTCGCCGATAATTTTAGTGCGTGTAGACCTTGAAACTGAGCAACAGTGGCCTCATTTTGTAGAGCAGATGATCGTTAAAGTTAAAAATGCACAAGCAGACTTACACGATTTACTTATTAAGCTTGCACAGCGAGGATTAAACACTATCTGGCTTGAAAGTGGTGCTCGTTTAGCGGGGGCTTTTTTAAGTGAAAACTTAGTGGATGAGCTAGTCTTGTATCAAGCACCAAAAATTATGGGTGATAACGCTCGTGGCCTATTTGATTTACCACAACTTACTCATCTTAGTGATGCGATATCATTAGAGTTTAACGATGTGCGTATGGTAGGCGATGATTTGCGAATTATTGCCAAAATAAACTAGCAAATAAACATTTAAACAAGGCATAAGTAATGTTCACCGGTATTGTAGAAGCCCTAGGGCAAATTAAAGCCATTAATGTAAATAGTGATGGCGCACGTGTAGTTGTTGACAGTGGTGACCTTGATTTAACCGATGTAAAGCTTGGTGATTCTATTGCAACCAATGGTATTTGTTTAACTGTAGTCGCGCTTGATAGCAGCAGTTACAGTGCTGATGTCTCGAGCGAAACGTTAACAAGAACAGGCTTTGCACATTACGCACCTGGTACTAAAGTTAATTTAGAAAAAGCTATGTTACCAACTACTCGCTTCGGTGGTCATATGGTAAGTGGCCACGTTGATGGTATTGCTAAAATCTTAAATGTTACAACTGTTGGTAACTCGGTTGAGTATTGGGTAGAATTACCACAAAATTTAAAGCAATATGTTAGCGAGAAAGGCTCTATCACAATTGATGGCGTTAGTTTAACGGTAAATTCTGTTGAAAATGAGCGCTTTCGTTTAACAATTGTACCTCATACTACTGAGCAAACTATAATCAGTAGTTACCAAGCAGGGCACGTAGTAAATTTAGAAGTCGATTTAATAGCACGTTATATTGAACGATTATTATTTTGTAAAGGGCAAGAAGATACAGCTTCAAGCTCTGGTATTAGCAAAGAATTGTTAATGCAAAGCGGTTTTATAAAAGGTTAGATACAATATGAATTTAAATACCCCACAAGAGATCATTGACGATATTGCTCTTGGTAAAATGGTTATCTTGATGGATGATGAAGACCGTGAAAACGAAGGCGACTTCATTATGGCGGCTGAAAAAGTTACGCCAGAAGCTATTAACTTTATGGCGACTCATGGTCGTGGCTTAATTTGTATGCCAATGTCAAAAGACAAGTGTGCAACGTTAAAGCTACCGTTAATGGTTGATAAAAACGATGCCCAGTTCACCACCAACTTTACGGTTTCAATTGAAGCTGCACGTGGCGTTACTACAGGTATTTCTGCAGCCGATCGTGCTACTACAGTATTAGCGGCATGTGATAAAAATGCCGACCATCGCTCAATTGTGCAACCAGGTCATATCTTTCCATTAATAGCCAAAGATGGCGGGGTACTTAACCGTGCTGGCCATACTGAAGCTGGTGTTGATTTAGCCCGTATGGCAGGTTGTGAGCCAGCTGCTGTTATCGTTGAAATATTAAATGAAGATGGCACCATGGCACGCCGTGGCGATCTTGAAATTATCGCTAAAAAGCATGATATCAAAATGGGTACCATTGCCGATTTAATTGAATATCGTAATGCCACAGAAACAACGATTAAGCGTGTTAGCGAATGTAAACTGCCAACCGTTTACGGTGACTTTGATTTAGTTGCTTTTACAGACTCTATCGATGGCCAAACGCACTTTGCGCTAACTAAGGGTGAAATCAAAGCTGAACAGCCTACCTTAGTACGTGTGCATTTAGAAAATACGTTCCGCGATTTATTATTTTCAACGCGTGATAGCAAAAACACTTGGCCAATTGGCAATGCACTTGAGCGTATTGGTAAAGAAGGTGGCGTACTTGTATTACTTGGTAAGCACGAATCACCAGAGCAACTTATTAAGCAAGTTGAAAAATATGCACAACAAGATCAAGGTATTGAAGTTAACGAAGTAAATAAACACGTTGGCTCTCGAAACGTTGGTGTTGGTTCGCAAATCCTTGCTAATTTAGGTGTGTGTAAAATGCGCTTACTTAGCTCGCAAACTAAATACCATTCATTAGGTGGTTTTGGTTTAGAGATTGTTGAATACATCGCTGATTAATCGGTAATTATTTACGAACAAAGCCCTAATACTTGCCAGTATTAGGGCTTTTTTATATGTTCAATGAAATTATTACTACAAAGGTTATTGCTTAAGCCAAACCCTTATAAATTTTACAGGAAACACTAACGAGTGTTAAAGCAATTGCACCGGCAATGATACCAACAATGGCATTGAATGTTGGTGCTACAAACCAAGTGATTAATTCTGAGCTTATACTTGCTTCAATGTCAGTAACTAGGTGGTGTAGGGCAGGTAAGCCGTGAGCAATAATTCCGCCCCCAACTAAGAACATGGCTGCAGTACCAACAATGGCTAATGTTTTCATTAACTTTGGCGCGAAGCTTAATAAGAAGTTACCAAAGCCGTGTTTAACTTTACTCCACACATTTTGTATCGGTTGCTTAATTAGGTGTAAACCAAAATCATCAAGCTTAACGATACCGGCAACAAGTCCGTAAACACCAACTGTCATTATTAACGCAATAAGAGAAACCACGCTTGTTTGCTCCATAATGCTTTTATCTTGTACCGTACCTAAGGCAATCACAATTATCTCAGCAGATAAAATAAAGTCAGTTTTAATCGCACCTTTTATTTTATCTTTCTCATACGCCATCATATCAATGTTAGGATCTAATAAGGCATCAAGATCTTGTTTGTGCTCAGCCTCTTTGTCTATTTTGGAGGTAAATAAACTATGGGCTATTTTTTCTACCCCTTCAAAGCATAAGTACAAGCCACCGCACATTAGTAAAGGCGTGATCAGCCAGGGTATAAAGGCGCTAATAAGGAGCGCCGCAGGAACAAGAATAAGCTTGTTTATGAAGGAGCCTTTAGCTACAGCCCAAACAACAGGAAGTTCTCTATCAGCATTAACACCTTGTACTTGCTGAGCATTTAGCGCTAAGTCATCACCAAGAACACCTGCTGTCTTTTTAGCGGCAACTTTAGTCATTAGTGCTACATCATCTAATGCAACTGCAATTTTATCAATTAACGCAAATAGGCTTGAACCGGCCATGTGTATCCTTAAAAAGTGTTTATTTAAACTGAGTATAAAAAAGCCCTAACATATTAAATATTAGGGCTTATTTTCAATATTACAATTGCAATTAGTTAAAGAGCTTAGCTCATAAAAGCATTTATTTGTTTTAAAATACCTTGGCTGTCTAGACCAAGTTCTGCATGAATTTCTTCTTGTGTGCCATGCTTAATGAAACTATCGGGTAAACCAATATTTAATGTGTTTAGGTTTAACTTATTCGCTTGTACAAATTCATTAACAGCAGAGCCAGCACCGCCAGCAATGGCATTATCTTCAACGGTAATAAAGTATGTATGAGAGTTGCCTAGCTCAAGCAATAAAGCTTCATCAATTGGCTTAACAAAACGCATATCAACTACGGTTGCGTTGAGCGCTTTTGCGGCTAATTCAGCTTCTTGTAGAATTGTACCAAAGGCCAAAATAGCAATATTCTCGCCCTGACTTTTAACTAAACCTTTACCAATCTCAATAGTTTCATCAATAGAAGGTAATTGAGCCCCTGTGCCAGTACCTCGAGGGTAACGAACAGCTGCTGGGCCATTATGCTTGTGGCCTGTGTTTAGCATTAATTGACATTCAGCTTCATCGGATGGCGCCATAATAACTAAGTTTGGTACACAGCGCATAAACGATAAATCAAATGAACCTTGATGAGTAGGACCGTCAGCGCCAACAATACCAGCTCTGTCTATGGCAAATAATACTGGTAAGTTTTGAATAGCAACATCATGGATTAGCTGATCATAAGCACGTTGTAAAAAGCTTGAGTAAATCGCAACAACAGCATTTTGACCAGCAATGGCTAAACCTGCGGCAAAGGTAACAGCATGTTGCTCAGCAATAGCCACATCGAAATATTGCTTAGGGAAACGCTGGCTAAATTCAACCATGCCAGAGCCTTCACGCATTGCCGGCGTTACGGCCATTAGCTTGTCATCAACGGCAGCTGTTGCACATAACCAGTCACCAAAAATTTTAGAGTATGTTGGTAAGCCAGGCTTACTCTTAGGTAAACTTTCACTCGTTGGGTCAAATTTAGGCACCGCATGATATTTAATTGGATCTTGCTCTGCCTGTTCGTAACCTTTACCTTTAGTGGTAATTACGTGCAATATTTGTGGGCCCTTAAGGGTACTCATATTACGCACTGTATCAACTAAGGACGAAACATCATGACCATCAATTGGGCCGATATAATTAAAGCCTAGCTCTTCAAAGAATGTAGATGGTACAACCATACCCTTTAAGTGCTCTTCAGCTTTAGATGCAAGCTCTTTAATTGGCGGTATAGAGCCTAAGATTCTTTTTGATTTCTCACGCAAGCCAGTATAAAGGCTACCTGAAAGTAGTTTGGCTAGATGCGTGTTTAACGCGCCAACATTTTCCGAAATTGACATGTCGTTATCGTTTAAAACAATAAGCATATCTTTATGTATATCACCGCCATGGTTTAATGCTTCAAAAGCCATACCGGCAGTCATCGCGCCATCACCAATTACGGCAACCGTTTTGCGGTTTTTGCCTTCTTTATCTGCTGCAACGGCTAAACCTACAGCAGCAGAAATAGAAGTACTTGAATGGCCTACGCTTAATACATCGTATTCGCTTTCTTCACGCCAAGGAAAAGGGTGCAAACCATCTTTTTGACGGATAGTGTGTAACTGTTCGCGGCGACCCGTTAATATTTTATGTGGGTAAGCTTGGTGGCCAACATCCCAAATTAAATTATCTACAGGGGTATTAAAGACATAGTGCAGAGCGACTGTTAGTTCAATAACGCCTAAACCGGAAGCAAAGTGGCCACTGCTTTTACTTACAGAATTAAGTAAATAGCTACGCAACTCATCGCTTACCTGTTTAAGTTGCTCTTGCGGAAGTTCGCGCAATTGCTCAGGCTTGTTGATGTTTGCTAATAATGGGTATTGAGACAAATCGATAGTCATATAAAATAAGGCAACTTAATGAGCACGTTTAATAATAAACGTAGAAAAATTCGATAGATTTTGTGTATTGTAAGGCAAACTAGCTAATGCGTGAAGAGCTTGTTGAAATAACTGTTGCTCTTTTTCAATAGCACCTTCTAAACCAAGTAGAGCAGGATAGGTCGATTTACCTGCCTCTACATCAGAGCCTGCCGGTTTTCCTAATGTTTCTTCACTGCTGGTAATGTCGATAATGTCGTCATGTACTTGATAAGCTAAGCCAATTTTGGCTGCAAAATCTTGTAAACCTTGATACGTAGCAAGTGGTAAATCATTACGACAAAGTGTAGGCATTAAAATTGCCGCTTGCAATAATGCCCCTGTTTTTAACTTATGAATCGTTTGTAGATGTTCAATAGAAACTTGCTTATCAGTTGCCGCTAAGTCCATAGCTTGGCCACCGCACATACCTTGATAACCAGCAGCTTTACTTAAATGAGCAATTAATTTTATTTGCGCTTTAGCATCAATAGATACAAAGTCATGATTGCTGATAATTTCAAAGGCTAAAGTTTGTAAACTATCGCCGGCTAATATAGCAGTCGCTTCATCAAACTTCTTATGACAAGTTGGTTTGCCTCGGCGTAAATCATCGTCATCCATCGCGGGTAAATCATCATGTAATAATGAATATGCATGAATACACTCAATGGCCGCAGCAATCGGGTCAATATCAGATGGTGGAATATCTAACATATCACCTGTTACATAGGCTAAATATGGGCGCATACGCTTACCGCCAATAAGTAAACCATAACTCATGGCATCAAATAAGCGTTGATCGTTAATCTCGATGGCTTGTAATTGCTCTGTTAAATAACCATCAATACGAGCTTGATAATTAGCTAAGTTTTCAAGTTGGATCACGTTAGTCTGCCTGGCTCGCATCAAAGTCTTGTAATTGCTCTTCGCCATCTTTGTTTAAAAGAATTTGAATTTTTTGTTCTGCTTGACTCAACTTCTCTTGACTGGCTTGACTTAGGTTTAAACCACGCTCAAACAGAGTCATTGAATCTTCTAAACTTAAATCGCCTTGTTCTAGATCGTTAACGATCGATTCAAGTTCGTTAATTGATTGCTCAAAGCTTATGTTTTCGGTTTTTTTTACCAAAGTTTTCACCTTTCATGTGAGATATATTGAGGATTTTATCTATAGCCGCAACATTACATTAGAGCGGCCTTTTGGTCAATCTAAGCGCTATTTTATTGTATTATTTTATGTAATTAAATAGCGCTTAGATTTAATGTAATTGTTATTACAAAGTGAAACGTTACTATAGGTAGTACATAGTGTATAATGCGGCGGTTTTTTATTTAAATGGTTTAGTTAATGAAATTTATCGTAAAATTGCAGTCTGAAATTGCTATCAAATCTCGTCCCGTTCGCAAACGTTTTACTAAAATATTAGATTCTAATATTCGTAATGTCCTGCGCCGTATTGACGATCAGGTTAAAACCAAAGTGAATTGGGATAGCATTGAAGTAACAACCAAAAATACCGATGAAGATATTCGCATCGCGTTAATTGACACATTAAAATGTGTGCCAGGTATTACTTTTTTCTTAGAAGTTCAGCAACGTGAATTTACCGACTTACATAATGTTTTTGAACAAACATTAGAAGTGCATGCCAAAACCATTGAAAATAAAAGTTTCTGTGTACGCGCCAAACGCACCGGTGAACATGACTTTAGCTCGTTAGAGCTTGAGCAGTATGTTGGTGGTGGTCTTAACCAAAATGTTGACAGTGCTCGCGTGCAATTGAAAAAGCCTGATGTAACTATACGCATTGAAGTTAACCAAGATAAATTATTTATTGTTACCGAGCGCCATCAAGGTCTTGGCGGTTTCCCAATTGCGACTCAAGAAGATGTATTGTCTTTAATGTCAGGTGGCTTTGATTCTGCTGTTTCAAGTTACCAATTAATTAAAAAAGGTGCACGTACTCACTACTGTTTCTTTAACTTAGGCGGCTCTGCTCATGAGTTAGGGGTGAAACAAATTAGTTATTACCTTTGGAATAAATTTGGTGCCTCGCATAAAGTAAAATTCATTACCATTGATTTTGAACCTGTTGTTGCTGAAATTCTTGATAATGTTGAAAACGGTCAAATGGGTGTTGTACTTAAACGTATGATGATGCGAGCAGCAGCACAAGTTGCTGATAAAATGGGCATTCAAGCATTAATCACCGGTGAAGCATTAGGGCAGGTTTCTAGCCAAACATTAACAAACCTTAATGTTATTGACCGAGTAACGGATACGCTAATTTTACGTCCTCTGGCTGCTTACGATAAACAAGATATTATCAATATTGCGCGCACAATCGGTACTGAAGATTTTTCAAAAACTATCCCAGAGTACTGCGGCGTTATTTCTAAAAGCCCAACAGTAAAAGCTGTTTTATCTAAAATTGAAGCAGAAGAAGCTAAGTTTGATATGAGCGTGCTAGACAGTGTTGTTGCAGAGTCTCGTATTATCGATATACGAGATATAGGTAAAGAAACGGAAGAAGAGATCCAAGCGGTAGCTTCTGTTGAAACTGTTGATAGTGCAGGTCACGATAACGTTGTGTTAGATATTCGCAGCCCAGAAGAAGAAGATGCTAATCCTCTTGAATTAGGTAATGTTGAAGTAAAACACATTCCATTTTATAAACTTGCTACCCAATTTGGTGATTTAGCTAAAGATAAAACTTATCTTTTATATTGTGACCGTGGTGTTATGAGTAAGTTACAAGCTTTATATTTGCACGATAATGGCTTTATGAACGTTAAGGTTTATCGACCGTAAGATAGATGATTATTACCTAAGCAAAAGAACTTTATGATGAAATCCTTAAATTTATTTAAGGATTTTTTTTGCCCTATATTTATATAAAAATTGGTTTTGGACTAAGCTTAAGATCCCGGAGTTATGCATACTAAGGATTTAACTATGAATATTAAATTATTATTTATTATTCCTATTGCAGGTATTTTACTGCTTAGTTGTGATAGTGACAATAATGATAGTTCCCCTGAGCTTGATGTGGCGTTTTCACTAGGCGTGTCCGATGCCGTTGTTGATGATGCCGATGAAGTTAATATCGAAATAGACGCTGTTACTGTGATTATTGAAGGGCAAGATGATGTCGTTATCAATAGTTTTGATGGTAATGAAACGGTTAAAATTAATTTACTGGATTTTCCAGGAAGTGAACAATTAACTATTATTAGTGAAGATGATGATGTCGTTATTCCTGTAGGTACACACTCACTTGAGTTGCTTGTTGTAGATTCAGGCTCTTATGTATTGTTAATTGATGACCCACAACAATATTCAATAAAAGTGCCAAGCTCGCGTTTAAGACTAGGTGAATTTGATGTTGTTTTAGGCGCCGCTGAAACTGAAAATGGTCCTGCTTATACCGTAGAGTTTGATTTAGATAAATCGTTAGTGCAACGTGGCAACGATCCTGCAAAAAATGGTTTCATCATTAAGCCGCACGGTGTAAGGATTGTGTCGAGTGCAAGTAGTGGCACCATTGCAGGCAATATAGATATGGACGCTTTTATGGCGGCAAATCCTGGTTGTGACAGTATCAATAATATGATTTATCTATATAAAGGCAGCCATGTTGATGCTGAATTAGGAATGTTAACTGACAATGTTGATTTAGATGATGAAGAATACCCTGTTGATGCCCCGAAACCGAGCGATGCAGCAATTTTACCATTTGCTAGTACCCCAGTAATGATGAACGAGGATCAAAGCTATAGTTATGAAATTGGTTTTGTTCCTAATGGCGATAGTTTTGACGGTGGAGAGAATACCGAAGAAGCGACTTATACCGTTGCTTTTGCATGTGGAGCAAGCGATCAAGATGATGCGATTGTTTATGATCAATTAGTCATAGCCAATCCTGATACTGAAATTCAGGAAGTTATTGTAGTTACCGGAGAAACTGTAATGGCTGACTTTCCTAAAGAATAATAGAGTTTTATTACATTGGTAAAATAGTTATATAAAGGTCAGGGCTACCTGACCTTTATAATCTCTAACCTATATTTATAGATCTAACACTATCTTGCCTTGTTTAAACTCAATATCAACTGGAATTTGAGCTTGCTCAAGTTTTAACAAGTCAGCTGCCAAATCTTCTCTAACAATGCCCATTTCTTTTACTAATTTATCAACGCCATCATAGTCGCCGTTACCCTGAATAGTTAATATTAACTCTGAAAGAGAGTCGATAGCTTTTGACATTTTATCCATATCAACTTTGTATAAACCATCTTCGTCTTTAGTAAAGGCGCCATTATCAGCAAAGTAATTAAAACGAACCATATTTGCCTTACCATGGGCGCTTGAAGCACCAAAGCGAACAGAGCGGAATATACCTGCCATAAATGTGGTGTAATAATCTTTTAATTCGCCATCACTAATCGCGCCTTTTTTCAGTAGTTGACGTACCATATACAAGCCAAGAATATCCGCTTTACCTTCTTCTAATGCAGACGCATGTTCTTTTAACGCTTGGCGAACCATACCTTTATTATTGATGGTATTTTTTATACCTAAACCGTGCGCCACTTCATGAAACATAGTATTCGCAAAAAATGCGGTAAAAGTTACGTGCTTTCTATCTTCTGGGCTAACTAACTGCTCAGCGATTGGTAACATAATAGCGTCAAACTTTGCTTGCATCGCATTTTTAAGTTGTAAACGACGAGTACCTTTTTCTAGCTGTACTTGCTCATCATTAGGTAAATTGATGGCGATAGTTTTAGATCCCGCATTTGAATGACCAGCGTAATAAATTACGTCATAGGCATTTAAATCTGCATCTGAGCCAGGTACTTCTTTTTTATATTTTTTAGATACGGGTAAATTCTTTTGTAGTTCAGGTAAATATTGAGCGTACTTTGCTAAGCGCTCACTCCAACTTTGATCTTTAACTAACACATAAGATTCGAATCCAGCACGGTAACCAAAAAGTTGGTCTTCATAAGTTTCAATCGGACCAATGACTACATCAATCGGATTGTTTTTCATGTCCATCCAAGCAAAATCTGACGCCTGATAATCATCACTTCTTAAGGCTTGAGCGCGCAGAGTTAAGTACTGAGCAAATTCTTTATCTTGTGCAAATGTTGCTGCCTTCTCTAAAAGGGCTGCTGCTCGTTCAATTTGCTCGCTATAAGCTTCTGAATATGGAATGGAGTAAAGCTCATTTGCCTCATTTCTACGAACTAATGAGTACAAAGATTTATTGCCATTAAACTCATTTTTTTCAAATTCAGCTTTGCTCATGTCTTCTGGATAATATTGTGCTCCTGCAGGTTTTGCTTTCACTCCTGATAAAAATGGCTTATTACTATCTAATCTATCCCAAGGACCGTAATTTAGCTCGACAAACTTGCGAGCACTAGGGTCTTTTATTTTTGCTAAGTAATCTTTTTTAGATTGGCCAACGGCTTGTTGCCAAAACAAATCGTCCATAATTACTGAGGCATCAATTAAAGTTGAAAGTAACTGTTTTTGTTGTTCGCTCAGGTGAGATAAGTCGGCAGTAAGCTCTACCTCTTTATAAATATTAAGACGCGGTTTTGCACTATCTAATAAGGTAAGTTGCTCTGTTGCTGGCTTGTCGTTTGAACAGCCACTAAGTAATGCGCTGGTGAGTATGCTTGAGGTTAATAAAATATTTTGAGCTATTTTTGTAAGTTTCATGATCTGTCCTTTTTAGCTAATGAGCTAGACTAAAAAATTATCGGGTTCACTGCAATGATTAGCTACAATTAATATATATTTAAAAAAACAGTTAAAAGGTTTTGCGCAATCTAATAGGCTCTGTTATTAATTAACTAAAGAACATGTATTTAAATCAAATACAGGCATCGAAACAAAAGGATGATATATGAGACATGTAGTTATTTCGTTTTTAGGTAAAGATAGAACGGGTATTGTTGATAATTTAGCTAGTATCATAAAAGCGCATAATGGTAATTGGCAAACCAGTAGTATGCGTCACTTATCAGGACACTTTGCCGGTATATTAGAAGTTTTAGTTGGGCAAGATCAAGTTGAACAATTAGTTGCACAATTGCAAAGTATTGACGGCTTAAATGTTCAGTGTGAAGTAAGTGAGCCAACTAAGCATACAGATAAAACGATCCGTTTAGATTTAACCGCTAATGATCGTCAAGGTATTGTTGGTGAGATTTCTGCGGTTATTCATAAAGAAGGTGGTAACTTAGTTAAGTTGGTAAGTAGCCAGGGCAGCGCTGCTCACTCTGGGCAAACTATTTTTAAAGCTACGGCCAATATTGCTATTGAAGGTGATGATCATATTGATGCTTTAGTATCATCACTTGAAAATATTGCAGATGATTTAATTGTCGATATTATTCTCTAGTTACTAGCTTCAGTTCACCGATACAAAAAAGCCGCTTTCATTATTGAAAGCGGCTTTTTAATGTCTTTTGAAATGTGGTTAATTTATCAAACCAAGTTTCTTTAATTCTTTTTGCGCTACTGAGTTAGGCAGTGGTATATAACCATCTTTCTCAACAATTTTTTGCCCTGATTGAGACAACACCATTTTTAAAAATTCAGCTTCTTTTGGTGCTAGAGGCTTACTTGGGTGCTTATTAACATACACATATAAATAGCGTGAAAGTGGGTAGTCACCAGAGATTGCATTAGCCATGTTTGCATCGACATAGTTATCGCCTTTTTTACTTAAAGGTAGGGCACGTACACCTGATGTTTGATAGCCAATACCTGAGTAACCTATGCCATTAAGAGAGGCTGATACTGATTGCACTACAGATGCTGAGCCAGGTTGCTCGTTTACTGTATTTTTAAAGTCGCCTTTACAAAGCGCTTTGGTTTTAAAATAACCATAAGTACCAGATACTGAGTTACGGCCATATAGCTGTATATCTTTACCTGTCCAGTCACCTGTTAAGCCTAATGCACCCCAACGATCAATATCGGCTGCACCTTTACATTTACGATTGCTTGAGAAAATAGCATCAACTTGTTGAATACTTAAGCCTTTAATAGGGTTATCTTTGTGCACAAAAACGGCGAGGGCATCAATAGCAACACGAACTGGCGTTGGTTTATAGCCAAATTTTTTCTCAAATGCCTGAATTTCTTTTGACTTCATTTTACGGCTCATCGGCCCTAAGTTTGAGGTCGCTTCAGTTAGCGATGGTGGCGCTGTTGAAGAGCCTGCAGCCTGAATTTGGATGTTAACACTTGGGTAATTACGTTTAAATTCTTCAGCCCAAAAAGTCATCATATTGGCTAAGGTGTCTGAGCCTACTGATGATAAGTTGCCAGAAATGCCACTGGTCTTAGTATATTTAGGTAAGTTTTCATCCATTGCCATAGCCGATTGGCTAGTAAAAGTTGCAACAGCGATACCTACAGTCGTAATTAAGTTTTTAAGTTTCATCATTCTCTCCTGAGAGTGTTTTACTATTTAATTAAAGTTTAAGTTTTTGTAATTTCTGCACGTATCTTAAAAAACTAATGTGACGATTTTATGACAATATATAAATAATTAATGTTAATAAAAAAGTAGCTAGCTTTAAGCTCATTGTACTCACCCATAAAATATGAAAACTTAACTATTTTCATTATCTATTTTTTTCCTTGCTACCTATCTAACTATATCGAAGCAAGATATCGAAACACTTTTCTGCTAAGTGTTGATTTTGGTGCTTGTAATTCAGTTGTTATAAAAAGTTAATGAATGTCACAAAACTGTAATATTGCCGTGGCAAACTGTGCGCAATTAAAACTTAAACTATAAAAATATTTAGGGTAATACTATGAACTTAGTTAAAACTTCAATTGCGTTAACACTAACAGCGGCATTAACTGCACCAGTAATGGCTGATGAAATTAACTTTTATGGCCGAGCTAACTTATCTGCACAGTTCTCTGATGATGGCAATGGCGAAGGTAGCTTTACAGAAATTAAAAGTAATGACGACTCTCGTATCGGTGTTGCCGGTAATTTACAAGCAACTGACTCTCTTAAAGTTGTTTACCGTCTAGAATACTACGTTGATATGGATGGTGATGGTAACGACAAATCAAATTGGACCAAGCCAAGAAATCAATATCTTGGTTTAGCGGGTAAGTTTGGTGAGGTACGTTTAGGTATTCATGATACAGCGTTAAAAATGGCTAACCGTTTAGATGTATTTAATGATCATGAAGGCGAAATTAAAGTGTTATGGGAAGGTGAAAACCGCGCCAAGGATTCTATCACTTATATCTCTCCAAAATTTGGTCAGTTTTACGGACTATTTACTTATGAAGCTGAAGGTGACGGTGAAAGCAAAGATGGTATTTCAGCAGCCGTTCTTTATGGTGATGCAAAGTTAAAGAAATCAAAGTACTTTGCCTCAGTTGCAGTTGATCAAGAAATTGATGACCATGATATTGTTCGTGCTGCCTTTGGTATGAAACTTGGTAAAATTAAACTTGGTGTTATGGCACAAACTCAAGAAGAAATATCAACTGGCGTTGAAATGGATGGTGCTTTAGTAAGTGCGTCATACTCAATGGATAAATGGCTATTTAGAGCGCAAGTACAAACAGCTGATTACGATGATGTGGGTGAGCAAATGGGCGTTGGTGTTGGCGTTGATTATAACTTAGCTAAAAACGTGCGTTTGTACTCTAATATCAATACTTTTGATATGGATACCAGAGAAGACAAAGAATACGTTGCAGTAGGTTTAGCTTATACTTTCTAAGCAATCTTACCTTGCTAAAGCCGCTTAATTGCGGCTTTTTTGAGTCTGCTTAAATTACTCGCTTGATTAAATCGTATTTAATTATAAAAAATGATAACTTTACGATAACTGTCATAAAAGTGTCATGTTAAGTAGGCAAACTAAGTATTGTTTACTTCTATTTATTTTTAGGGACCATCATGAATCGACAAATATTAGTTGTTGAAGATGAAAAGCCAATTAGAGAAATGATCTGTTTTGTATTAGAGCAAAATGGTTTCAATGCTGTTGAGGCTGAAGATTATGAGCAAGCTAAAAACTTGCTACAAGACCCTTTGCCTGACTTGGTGTTATTAGATTGGATGTTACCTGGTGGTAGCGGTATCCAAATTGCTCGTGAAATAAAAAAGAATGACTACACCAGTAAAATTCCAATAATCATGCTTACCGCTCGCTCTGACGAAGATGACAAAGTTAAAGGCTTTGAAGTGGGGGTAGATGATTATGTTACTAAGCCGTTTTCACCCAAAGAATTAATTGCTCGTATTAAAGCGGTCATACGCCGAGTGGTTCCAACAGCTCTCGAAGAAGTGATAACTTTTAAAGGCTTGTCATTAGATCCTGTATCTCATCGTGTTGCGATTGATGATGAACCTATTGATTTGGGCCCGACAGAATTTAAAATGCTACATTTTTTTATGACGCATCCTGAAAGAGTGTACTCACGAGAACAATTACTAGATAATGTCTGGGGTACAAATGTATACGTAGAAGATAGAACTGTAGATGTTCATATTAGGCGTTTACGTAAGTCTATAACGGGCAAAGGCCATGAAGATTTTGTACAAACTGTCCGTGGGGCCGGTTATCGATTTTCGAGTAAAGTAGGTTAGTTTTATTACTCGGATAATAATAAAAATTTAGCATAGTTCAGGAACCTTATGATATATCGCTTTTCCTTAAAGCAATTTATTATTAAACAGCTTTTAATTTTTGTCGGTATTGGCCTGTTTGGTTATTTGTTTGATCAAATAACTTTATTTTTATTACTTGGCGCTGGCGCTTCTTTAATTTGGAATTACCGTCATTTAATCCAAATCATTCAATGGCTATGGCAAAAAAATCTCTTACATCCACCTGAATCATCTGGCATTTGGGGACATCTTTACGATGGCATCTATCGTCGTATTAAAAATTACCGAAAAAAACAAAAAGAATTAAATCACCGTATCAGACAATTTAGAGACGGCGCAGAGGCATTACCCGATGCGGCAATTGTATTAGGTTTAGATTTCTCTATTCGTTGGTCAAATAAAAAAGCGAATCGCTTACTTGGTATTCGTTGGCCTTATGATGCTGGCCAGCGCATTAATAACCTAATTCGTTCACCTAAGTTAACTAAGTACCTTAAGATACAAGACTTTACTGAGCCATGTTCAATTGTTGCGCCAAATAACGCTCAAAAACAACTTGAGTTACGATTTATGGTGTATGGAGATGACCAATACTTATTACTTGCTCGTGATGTTAGTCAGCTTAAGAGAATGGAGCAGATGCGCCGAGACTTTGTTGCCAATGTATCGCACGAATTAAAAACGCCACTTACTGTTGTCAGAGGTTATGTTGAGATGATCCAAGACGACGATAGTTTAAACGAGCAATGGGGGAAATCATTTAATGCGATAGAAGAGCAAGTGACTCGCATGGATCGTTTAGTGCAACAACTCTTAGTCTTGTCAAAAGTTGAAGTAAATGAAGATGCAGACATTCGCAGTAAAATAGATATGCCACAATTAATTAATAAATTAATTGAAGATGCCTCATGGCTCAACAAAGATAAGCAACACCAAATCACAGCCGACATTGACCCTACACTTGGTATTTTAGGTATTGATTCTGAACTAAAAAGTGCTTGTTCTAACTTAATTGTTAATGCGATGAATTACACGCCAAAGCATGGCGTGATAAAAATCAGCTGGAAAGCAGTGGGGGATTCTTGCCTCTTTAGCGTTAGCGATAACGGCTGTGGTATTCAACAAGAAGATATTGATAGGCTTAGTGAGCGCTTTTATCGGGTGGATAAATCTCGCTCACGCGATACTGGTGGTAATGGCTTAGGCTTAGCGATTGTTAAGCACGTAGCTAATCATCATAAAGCCGAGTTACTAATAGAAAGTGTTTATGGCCAAGGCAGTACTTTTTCGATTAAGTTTGCTGGCGATGATAGCCACAAAATAAGACCTGTATAGGCATAATTAAATAAAAATCACCGTTAAAATCAAATTGATTAATGAAATAATCAATGAGGCAAAAAATGTGGTTTTTAGGTCTCTAATTTCAAAGTCTTCGAGTAATTGGTCAGTAAGCCATAATAAAAATGCATTTAAAACAAAGACAAACAAACCAAATGTAATCACAATTAATGGCATCGAGATAATGACTAATAACCACCATAATAATAAGTCGGCAATACTGTAAACTACTGCCACACCTATAGCGGCAATAAAGCCCTTTAATCTTATTCCATCAATTAACTTAGAAACTATAAAAATAGATATACTTAATAGTATTAACTTCGTTATCATGCCTGTCCTATAAAAATTATTTTCTGAACAATCAACATACCTACTTTTATGTGTAGGGCAAGGAAATTCACCATGTGGTTTAAAAATTTATACATTTTCTCTTTTACTCGTCCTTTTACTACATCAGAAGAAGAGTTAGAAACAGCATTACAAGAGCACGTATTTGCACCATGTGGCAAAACAGAAATGTCACGTTTTGGCTTCTCATCGGCACTTGGCAAACATGGCGACCGACTAGTTCATCAAGCCAATGGTTGTATGGTGATGAATGCTCGTAAAGAAGAAAAAATATTACCGGCATCTGTTGTTAAAGAGCAACTTGAAGAGAAAATTTCTCAGCTTGAACACGAGCATAGCCGTAAAGCAACGAAGAAAGAAAAAGAACAATTCAAAGAAGATATTACCTTTGAATTATTACCGCGAGCGTTTACTCGCACCAGTGATATTCAAGCTTATATTTGCCCAGAAGAAAACATTATTGTGGTTAATACTAGTGCTCGTGGTAAAGCAGAAGACTTCTTAGCGTTATTAAGAAAATGTTTAGGTAGCTTACCTGTTACTAGTTTTGTACCAGATGCTGGCGCTGAAACTATCATGACCAGCTGGTTGTTAGAGCAAACATTACCTGAATCTTACACCATAGGTTTCGAAGGTGAATTAAAGGCCATGGGTGATGATGCAGCGGTACTTCGTTGTAAAAACCAAGATTTATTATCGGACGAAATCTTAGCGCACTTAGGTGAAAAACAAGTTGTTAAAATTGCTTTTGATTGGGACCAGACTTTATCATGCGTGTTATGTGACGACTTAAGTGTTAAGCGTGTTAAGTTCCATGACAGCGTGTATGAGCAAAACGAAGATATTCCTAATGACGATATGATCGTTAAAATCGATGCTGATATTACGCTTATGACGGCAGAGGTGAATCGCTTTATCACTGACATGTTAAAACAGTTTGGTTTAACGACTCGTTCATACTTAGAAGAATAAAATCGATAAGCGCTTAGGTTAAATAATTGTTTAATCTAAGCGTCTTTTTATAATTTCATCGCTTTGTTTTTATTGATATTGAGCAATAAATCGTAAAAAACACTTCCTTTTGTACACTTTATAACAGTTGTTAACTGTATGTGTATTGAACCTTTAGCGCCTAGCCATTAAAATACCGCACTTTTAAAATTCCCTAAACAGGATTGGTATTTTATGTATACACCAGAATTATTATCTCCAGCTGGCAGCCTTAAAAACATGCGTTATGCATTTGCATACGGTGCAGATGCCGTTTATGCCGGCCAGCCTCGTTATAGCCTGCGTGTACGTAATAATGAATTCAATCTTGCTAATTTAGAAATTGGTATCAACGAAGCTCATGCCTTAGGTAAGAAGCTTTACGTGGTAAGCAATATTTCTCCGCACAACTCTAAATTAAAAACTTACTTAAAAGACATTGAGCCGGTTATTGCGATGAAGCCTGATGCGCTTATTATGAGCGATCCAGGTTTAATCATGATGATCCGCGAAGCTTACCCTGATATGCCTATTCATTTATCAGTACAAGCTAATGCGGTTAACTGGGCTACGGTTAAGTTTTGGCACCAGCAAGGTGTTGAACGCGTAATTTTATCGCGTGAATTATCTCTTGATGAAATCGAAGAAATTCGCATGCGTGTCCCAGAAATGGAAATTGAAGTTTTCGTTCATGGCGCACTTTGTATGGCTTATTCTGGCCGTTGTTTACTATCTGGCTACATTAATAAACGCGATCCAAACCAAGGTACTTGTACTAACTCTTGTCGTTGGTCTTACAATGCTCATGAGGCTAAAGAAGATGAGCACGGTGAAATTATTGCAGTAGCACCACAACAACCAATTGTTGGCAGCGAAGAGCCTGAAATCTGGATCCCAGAACAAGCTAAGGTTGAACAACCACCAACTGATGAAGTGTTCTTACTACAAGAGCAAGGGCGTCCAGGTGAATACATGCCTGCATTTGAAGATGAGCATGGTACTTACATCATGAACTCAAAAGATTTACGTGCTATTGAGCATGTCGAGCGCTTAATTAAAATGGGTGTGCATTCATTAAAAATTGAAGGCCGTACTAAATCTTTCTACTACTGTGCTCGTACTGCGCAAATATATAAGCAAGCCATGAACGATGCACTTGCAGGTAAGAGCTTTAACGAAGAATTAAAAGGCAACCTTGAACACTTAGCAAGCCGTGGTTATACCGAAGGCTTCTTAGCTCGTCACCGCCATGACCACTTACAAAACTACGAATACGGCTATTCTAAGTCTGATAGCCAGCAATTTGTTGGTGAAGTCCTAGGCAAAACTGAAGATGGTTTAATTGAAATTGACGTTAAGAATAAATTCTTAACTGGCGACTCAATTGAGTTAATGACGCCTCAAGGTAACGTAAGCTTTGTACTTGAGTACATGCAAAACCGTAAAGGTGAAGAAGTTACAGATGCTAAAGGCTCGGGTCATATCGTACAAATCAAACTCGATACCGAGTACGATTTAGAATACGGTATTATCATGCGTTACTTAAATGAAGGTGAGAATACTCGTCATCCATTTGCTCAAAACCAAGCTAACGCTTAGTTGCTAATAACGTACAAGGGCAAAAATAACCATGGCATTAATCATATTAGACAATTGCATCAACTGTGACATGTGCGATCCAGAATGTCCAAACCTAGCGATCACCCTAGGTGAGGAGATTTATGAAATCGACCCTGACAAATGTACAGAATGTGTTGGTCATTATGAAAAGCCACAATGTGTTATTGCTTGCCCTATAGACTGTATTAAACCTGACCCAAATCATGTAGAGTCAGAAGAAGACTTGCTGGTGAAGTGTTTTGAAATGCACGGCGTACCAGAATAAATATCAAGGTGTCAGACACCTTGATACAAATAAATAAACAATTTAAAAACTCGATTATCAATGTCAGAACCTCTTATCTCCTCAACTTTATTTACGTTTCTCTTAGTTTTTCTTGCCGAAATCGGCGATAAGAGCCAAATCGTTTGTATGTCTTTAGCTTCAAGATATAAAGCATCACAAGTATTTTTCGGGGCTATTGCTGCCTTTGTCTTACTTAATGGGGCTGCTGTTATTTTGGGAGCAAGCCTTACCCAATTTATTCCAACTCATATAATGACTGCGATTGCTAGTGGGGTGTTTTTTATCTTTGGTATTCAAGCTCTCTTAGCAAAGCCTGAAACCGATGATGAAGACAATAGCAGCATTGGCAAAAGTATATTTATTAGTACTCTATTGATTATTGTCGTTGCTGAATTTGGCGATAAAACCCAACTTGCAGTTGCTACGTTAAGTACTACAGAAAATCCTTTTGGAGTTTGGTCTGGCGCAAGTTTAGCATTAATTGCAACGACTGCATTAGGCGTATATATAGGTCAGCGTTGGCTAACTAAGCTAAATCCTAATGTAATTAATAAATTAAGCGGAAGCTTATTTATACTCTTTGCAGTGATCATGCTAATTAGCTTAATCCGTATGATTTAATCTTGCTTAAAATATATGCAATTACTTAGCCTAGGGGCTTTATTGTTTGCTGATAATTGTTAAAATATCTAATTGATTTATTTTTCGTGAGTTAAGGTCTATTTTGTCGTCAGTTCGTCATATATTATTACCATCATTTTTACGCAAAGCACTGCGAGCTTATGAGCTCAAAAGCTTAGTGCGAGAAAGTGGTTGTGAGTTATGCAGAATAGGGCGTTCACGTAACTGGCGTTTATCAGCTACTCGCGAACAAATGACTAAGATCATCGAATTGGTAAGGGCTAGCGAAGAGCCAACGTGGCAATGGATAGTTAAATTGCTCGAACAACAACGAGGCGATCTTACCCAAGCTGAAATTATGAATTTTGTGGTGCGAAACCCAGATATAACAGTGAACGAGTTAGTGATACTAGCTGACTGTACCATTGCCGAAGCGCGTAAAGCTATTGACGCTTATGAGTTTCAAGATTTCTAACCGGCTATAGTTTATAGCTTAGTTTAATTATTCGCAGTATCAGGAAGCTTTATTGAAATAATTGCAGTTATTACAATAAAAAATGCAGAGATCCATAAACACATCCCTAAACCATATTGTTGAAATACCCAGCCAGATAACACAGTACCAATTAATCTTCCCATTGCATTTGCCATGTAATAAAAGCCGACATCAAGCGATACACCATCACCTCTAGCGTAATTAACTATTAAGTAGCTATGTAAAGATGAATTGACCGCAAATATAGCGCCAAAGGCTAATAGACCTATAATTAATGACTCTTTCACATAAAAGCCTGTAGTGACAGCAAGGGCTATTAGAGCTGGAATAATAGCTAAATAACATGCCCAAAGTAGTGCGGATTTCCCCGAAGGCACCTTACCTTGCTTTTTTCCGGTTAAGTAGGGTGCAAATGATTGTACAAAGCCGTAGCCTATAACCCAAATTGCCATAAAACCACCAACCCACCAGTGATCCCAGTTAAAGCTAGCGGCTAGAAATACGGGCAGGGCAACGACAAACCAAACATCTCGAGAGGCAAATAAAAACATACGCGCTGCTGATAAGATATTAATCGCCGGACTTTTTGAAAATATTTCATTAAACTTAGGCTTACTTTTCGCCTTACCTAAATCTTCTTTAAGAGCGTATAAGCTAAATAACCAAACCGCTGCTAGCATGGCGGCCATAGCTAAAACAGCACCTTTAAATTCTAGTAAGGTAAGTAGTAAACCTCCTAAGAAGAATCCTACCCCTTTTAGGGCATTTTTAGAGCCAGTTAATACAGCAACCCATTGATATAGTTTGCCTTGAGCATCTTCAGGTACCAGTAATTTAATTGAGCTTTTAGCGCTCATTTTATTTAAATCTTTGGCTATGCCCGATAAAGCTTGTGCAGCCATTACATACATTATTGTCAGGTATTGGCTTGATACACTAAGCATGATTAAAGCAACGATTTGCAGGGCCAAACCAATATTCATGGTTTTATTTAAACCAAGTCGAGCGCCTAACCAACCACCAACTAAGTTGGTTACTACGCCAAATATTTCATAAAACAAAAATAGTAAAGCAATGTTAAGCGGGCTGTACCCTAATTGGTGAAAGTACAACACAACCAACATGCGCAGCGCGCCGTCAGTTAAGGTAAAAGCCCAATAATTACCAGTGATAATTAAATATTGTTTAATTTGTGGTGATAACTGACTTAACATAACTAACTTTTACTCGTTTTAAATATTTTAAGCTTTATCAGCTCGGCCAACCATACGAGCAAGCTCTGCAGTACGGTTTGCATAACCCCATTCGTTGTCATACCACACATAAAGTTTTACTTGGGTGTCATTAACTACCATAGTTGAAAGGGCATCAACAATGCTTGAGCGTGGATCGGTTTTATAATCGATAGAGACAAGCGGTCTAGTTTCAAAACCTAAAATGCCATCTAGTTCATTCTCTGCAGCACTTTTAAGTAACTCATTTACTTCTTCTATGCTAGTTGCACGTTCAACTTCAAACACACAATCAGTTAATGAGGCGTTAGCTAAGGGGATACGAATAGCATGGCCATTTAACTTACCTTGTAATTCTGGAAAAATATGAGTAATAGCCGTTGCTGAGCCAGTAGTTGTTGGGATTAAACTCATGCCACAGGCTCGAGCTCTGCGTAAATCTTTGTGGGGCGCATCCAAAATAGTTTGCGTATTGGTTATGTCGTGAATAGTGGTCATTGAGCCATGCTTTATGCCAAGCTTTTCATGAATAACTTTAACTACAGGCGCTAAACAGTTGGTAGTACAAGAGGCTGCAGTAACAATAGGGTGAATGTCTTTATTATATAAGTGCTCATTTACACCTAACACCACATTTAAAATACCATCTTCTTTAACCGGGGCTGTAACAACTACTCGCTTAACGCCTTGTTCTGTATAGCCTTGTAATAAAGCTTTGGTTTTAATTTTACCTGATGCTTCAATAACCACATCACACTTTGACCAATCGGTATCTTCGGTTTTAATATTTTGTGTACATGGGATCACTTTGCCATTGATTAGCATGTCTGAACCTTGAGCTGTAGCTTCGTGATGCCAGCGACCATGCACTGAATCAAAAGTCATTAAATGCGCAAGTGTAGCAGCGTCGCCAGCAGGGTCATTAATATGGACAATTTCTACATCATCCCAATCAAATGCTGCGCGCATTGATAAACGTCCCATACGGCCAAAACCGTTTATGCCAATTTTAATAGTCATTATCTTTCCTTTATTCTTTAAGTTTAATTACAGCAGGCTTTTACGCGCTCAGGTCGCTCACCCATTTGCTGTAATAAGTTAATATTATTTTCTAAAAATTCTTTATTTTCATCGGTGCTCGTTGTAATAATCGACTTAGCCCAAGAGGGAAGGTTAGGGTTGATCTGGTAATATACCCATTGCCTGTGTTTTCGATCGGTTAGCACTCCTGCTTTTTTCAGCAGAGCTAAATGACGAGATATCTTAGGCTGACTAACACTTAGTGCGCTTGTTAATTCACAAACACAAAGCTCAGATTCAAGTTCAATTAACATCAGGGTCTTTAAACGAGTATCATCTGCAAGGCATTTAAAAAATTGCGTAGGATCCATTTGTCACCATAAGTAAATATATATGAAATTTATTATATATGCTTTTTCGTATATTGTTAGGCTGATTTGTTAAGTTTTTACTTTTATTTGTTAACTCTATGAATATTAATAAAAAAAGCCGTAAATAAATTACGGCATTTCTTAATATTATTACCTTGATGTATCTACCAAATTTTAACGCGATCTTTTTCGCTTAAATAAAGCGCGTCGTTTGCGTCAACAGCAAAAGCATTGTAAAACTCAGGTACATTGCTCACTGTTCCATTGACTCTAAACTTAGCAGGGGAGTGAGGATCAGTACCAACTTGCTGACGCAGAACTTCTTCTCGCTGAACTTTACGCCAAGATTGTGCCCAACCTATAAGTACTCGTTGTTCGCCAGTAAATCCATCTAACACAGGTGCAGATTTGCCTTTAAGAGATAATTTATAGGCTTTCATTGCAATACTTAAACCGCCTAAATCGCCAATGTTTTCACCTAAAGTAAAAGTACCGTTAACGTTTAAATCAGGGAACACTTCAAACGAGTCATATTGCGCGATAAGAGCAGAGGTACGCTCTTTAAATTTAGATTTATCATTTGATGTCCACCAATCTCTTAACACGCCATCACCATCAAATGTTGAGCCTGCATCGTCAAAACCATGACCTATTTCGTGGCCGATCACAGCACCGATACCACCATAATTAGTAGCGTTTTCAACCGTTAGATCAAAAAATGGTGGTTGTAAAATAGCGGCAGGAAACACTATTTCGTTTAATGGTGGGTTGTAATAAGCATTAACCGTTTGCGGATTCATCGCCCATTCTGTTCTATCTACTGGCTGATTTTGTTTATCTAAGGCTTGTTGGTAAAGAACCAAAGCTGAACGCTGTCTGTTACCAAAATAATCATCTGCATCTATAGTTAGTTGTGAATAATCTCGCCACTTATCTGGATAACCAATTTTAGGGGTAAATTTAGATAATTTATCCAGAGCTTGTACTTTAGTTTCATCGCTCATCCAATCTAATTCTTTAATGCTTTGCTCGTAAGCAAGAAGTAAATAATCAACCATTTCTAGCATTTTGGCTTTTGCTTCAGGTGAAAAATGACGTTTAACATAAACCTTACCTATCACCTCCCCTAAGTCTTGGTTAACTACAGATACGGCTCGGCGCCACATAGGTCTTTGTTCTTTTGCCCCATATAAGGTTTTTACATTAAACTCGAAATTTTGTTGATCTAAGGCTGCATTTAAACGGGTTGCATTGGTAGCAACTGCTTGCCATTTTAAATAGACTTTCCAATCATCAATGCTGGTGCTCTTGATCACATGATTTAATGCTTTCATATAATCTATTTGCGTTATTACTAATCCATCAATACCAGCAAAACCAGTTTCATTTAAATAATCCTGCCAAGGAAAGTCAGGCATAATGGTATTTAAATCAGCTAAAGGAATTTTATTGTAAAGCGCGACCATATCTCGTGTTTTTTCTTTTGCTAAGTGAGATTTAGCTAGAGAGAGTTCGAGGTTATAAATTAATTGAGCAGATTGCTTTGGTTGAGCTAAGCCAGCTAATTCATGCATTTTTTCAAGATGAATAAGGTATTTATCGCGTAGTTGTTGTGATTTTTCGCCTTCTTTAAAATAATATTCTTTATCGGGTAAGCCAAGGCCCGCTTGCCAAGTGTAAATCATATAAGTATTGGGATTCTTTAAATCCACGTACTGACCTAAAGAGAATGGTTGGTTGTAGCCTAATTTATTTGAGCTAGCAAAATATACCGCTAAATCAGTATGATTGTTAATTGCATCAATTTGTGCAAAAACAGGCTGTAGAGGTTTCATACCAAGCTGGTTACGCTTCTCCATATTCAAATAAGAATTGTATAAATCGCCAACCTTTTGTTCATCACTGCCTTTAGCAAACCCTCCTTTTGAAGACTCATCAATAATTAATCTAACATCTTCTTGAGCTTTGTCACTTAACTCCTGTCCTATACCAATACTTGCTTTATCATCTGGAATTTTCGCCGATGCCATCCATTTACCGTTTACATAAGCATTAAAATCATCGCCTGGTTTGATACTTGTATCCATATTTTCTTTAAATACACCAGATGCAAGAGTCGATTTTTCATTTTCATCCGCAGAGTTTGTACAGGCAGCTAGCCCAAACATAACTAAGCAGGGGATTATTAGTTTTTTCATTTTGTTTTCCTGAATAATTGCTAGCCAGCTTTTAATTAAGTATTTATTTTTTAAAATTGGCATTATAATTTTTATGTACGTAATCAATATAGACGATAGTTTTTAAGCTGCCACTTATCATTTATAAACTTGCTAAAAAGTAATTAATAATCAGCATGATAGAAAGGTTAGACAAAAGTAGGCTTTGATGAAACTTTAATTGATTTAGTTGCTTCAGAAATAGATTTAATTTGCGTAGGTAATAACAATGGATAAGAAAGACGTTAAAACATTAGGTGTAGGTATCCTACTAGTGATCATCGGGCTGGCTGTAATAGGTTTCGGTAAACAATTCGCACGAGGACTCATGCTTTGATCTTTAATAGTTTAATTATCTGATTTTTAGACCTGTGCCCCACATTGCAATCATTCATGCTGACTAACTGAACACATTGAAGCGTCAATTTTCTAATGACTAAAATAAAATAGTTTTATTTTAAGCAAAATAAAACGCCATTGTTGAAAACAATGGCGTTTTTAATCTCTAATACCTAGTCTCTAGCTCTAAGCCGTAATACGCTTGTACTTAATGCGATGCGGCTCAGTGGCCTGCGGCCCTAAGGTTTTCTTCAGCCATTCTTCGTATTCAGTAAAGTTACCTTCAAAGAAGTTTACTTGCCCTTCATCACGATAATCAATGATGTGAGTAGCAATACGGTCTAAGAACCAACGGTCATGTGAAATAACCATGGCACAACCAGGGAATTCTAAAATTGCTTCTTCCAGTGCACGTAATGTTTCAATATCCAAGTCATTGGTAGGCTCATCGAGAAGAATTACGTTACCACCAGTTTTAACTAGTTTAGCTAAATGTACTCGGTTACGTTCACCACCGGATAACTGGCCGATAATTTTTTGCTGGTCTGTACCTTTAAAATTAAAGCGGCTTACATAAGCACGGCTTGGAATTTCATAATTACCAATGGCAATAATATCGGCACCTTCTGAGATTTCTTGATAAACTGTTGCGTTGTCATCCATATCGTCACGGAACTGGTCAACGCTGGCAAGTTGCACGGTATCACCAATAGTTACAGTACCTGAATCTGGTGATTCAGCCCCTGATAGCATTTTAAATAATGTTGATTTACCTGCGCCGTTCGCACCGATGATACCAACGATAGCGCCTTTTGGAATTGAAAAGCTTAAATCATCAATTAATACGCGTTCACCATAAGCCTTGGTAATATTTTCAACATCAATTACCTTGTCACCTAAACGAGGCCCAGGTGGGATATATAGCTCGTTAGTTTCGTTACGCTTTTGATTTTCATTGCTTGATAACTCTTCAAATCTGGCCATACGAGCTTTAGATTTCGCTTGGCGACCTTTCGGGTTAGAACGAACCCAGTCAAGCTCTTGCTTAATGGTTTTAGCTAATGCGTTTTCTTGACGTTTCTCTTGTTCTAAACGAGCATCTTTTTGCTCAAGCCAAGAAGTATAGTTACCTTCATAAGGAATACCTTCACCACGGTCTAGCTCTAAGATCCAGCCGGCAACATTATCAAGGAAGTATCTATCATGGGTAATTGCCACAACAGTGCCAGGGTAGTCATGTAAGAAGCGCTCTAACCAAGCAACAGATTCTGCATCTAAATGGTTAGTTGGTTCATCAAGTAATAACATGTCTGGCTTTTCAAGTAATAATCGACATAAAGCTACACGACGGCGTTCACCACCAGAAAGCACTTTAACTTTTTGATCCCATGCAGGTAATCGTAGAGCATCAGCTGCACGCTCTAAAACATTATCAATGTTATGGCCATCTTGAGTTTCAATAATCGCTTCTAACTCGCCTTGCTCTTTAGCAAGCGCATCAAAGTCAGCACCTTCTTCAGCGTACTCCATATAAACAGTGTCAAGACGGGCTAACGCGTTTTTAACTTCACTTACCGCTTGCTCAACACATTCACGTACCGTTGCTTCTTCATCAAGTTGTGGCTCTTGTGGTAAGTAACCTACTTTTGTGCCCGAAAGTAGCTTTGCTTCGCCTTCAAACTCAGTATCAACACCGGCCATAATGCGAAGTAATGATGATTTACCTGAGCCATTTAAACCTAAAACACCAATTTTAGCGCCAGGAAAAAATGAAATTGAAATGTCTTTTAAAATTGTACGTTTTGGAGGAACCACTTTAGATACGCGGTTCATTGAATAGATAAATTTATCTGGCAATGCCATATGTATGAAACCTTTCTGGTTAGCTTTATAATTGCCTAATATTTTAGGTTAAAAATACACTATTAAGCAAACGGATTTAAGTATTTTCCCTGATCCACAAATAATTATTGAATATTAATTTATTTGTAACTGTTACTCTTAAAATATTATTGTTAATTTTGATAAATTATTGTTTAATAAAACTAATTAAATAAAAAATAGTTAATATAAGGATACCTCTAGAATATGCGATTCTGCTTAGCTATTTTATGTTTAACATTATCCTTTGCTAATTTTAGTTTAGCTAGTGCAAGCTCCGTTGAATCCGTCATATCACAAGCCAAAAACCTATCTGATAAACAACAAGGTATTGCCAACTTACAAACTTATTTAACTGAGCAAAAACTTACTGCTCGTGAACAAGTTCAATTATTACAGGCTATTGCTAGCCTGTTTGCAGATGAAAGTTCGTTAAAAGATGCAATAGCCACTCTGAAGCAAGCTAAAGAAATCTCTATTACCCATGATTTTAAAAAGTCTGCTGCAGAAATTAGCAAGCTTATTGGTATATATAGTTATTTTAAAGGCGAGCATCAACAAGCATTAGATGCCTATCAGTTTTCATTAAACTATTATGTCGATGTTGATATCCCTATTAAACAAGCGCATTTATACAATAATATTGGTTTAGTTTATGACAGTATGGGCAAGCCTCTATTTACGCTAGAGGTTTATGAAAAAGCATCAAAAATTTACCATGAACACGGCAGTGAAGAAGATCAAATTGATATCCGCTTTAATATTGCAGGCTTATACTTATCATTAAAAGGTTACAGAAAATCAATTGAAATATTAGAGGAAGTGGTTTTAGTTAGAACGAAACTAAAAAATTATTATGGTCTTGCGCAGGCTCATAACCACCTTGGCTTGGCGTATAAAAATATTGGTGAATATAAACTCAGTGAACAATACACACTAAAGGCTTTAGATTACTTTACTGAGCACGGGCATGATTCTGATGCTGCAATCGAATTAAATAGTTTAGCTTCATTAAATAATGAATTATCTAAGCCTGCTTTAGCTAAACGTTATGCAATGCGTTCAATTGAACTTAGTGATGCCGAAGGTTTTGAAGATTTAAAAGCCTACGGTTTGGCGCAATTAGCAAAAGCGCATTTTCAGTTAGGTGAGATTGAGTTGGCGTCTATAGCAATAACTGAATCTGATCTGATTGGAAAAAGTTTAAATCACGATAAAATTTTGCACCAAAACTTGATTGTTCATACCCTAATTGAAACCTCCAAACTTAATACCAAACAAGCATTTGCCACGTTATACAAATATCAAAACGAACAAAACGTGCTAGAAGGTAAAAACTTATCGGAAGCGTTTTTAAAGCTAGAGTCGCAGCAATTAAACCAAAAGATTTCGCAATTAAAGCAGCAAACTGAACTCCTTGCTTTACAGGCTGAAGAGGAAAAAACACAACAAAATTTCATTGTCGTTATTACTATTTTTACTTTAGTCATAATATTCCTTTTTTATCGTCGTAATAAAGCTCGCCTATATCATGAGCAGCTAGAGTCAAAAGTTAAAGATAGAACCAAAGAACTTGAAATTGTCGCTCAGCAACTGAAAATAGCCAGTAAAGTTAAAAGCCAATTTTTAGCTAATATGAGTCATGAAATCCGTACACCGTTAACCTCAATACTCGGGCAATCTGAAGCGATTGTGCTTGGTGAGGTAGAGGCGGATAATTTAAGTGAAGAAGTTAAAATAATTCATAAAAACAGCCAACATTTATTGCAGCTAGTTAATGACATCCTAGATTTAAGCAAGATAGAAGCGGGCAAATTAGAGTTAAATCCAGAGATGGTTAAGTTAGGCACTATAACTGATGAGCTGGTTAATATGTTTAACTACAGAGCGAAACAAAAAGGCTTAAAATTTACTATTCAAAACCAGCTCGATTCGCCATTTTATTTTTACGCTGACAGCTTACGTTTAACCCAAGTACTAATTAATTTTTGTTCTAATGCAATAAAGTTTACCGAGCAAGGAGATGTTACTTTAACCATATCTAAGCGAGATGATAATTTAGTATTCTCGGTAAAAGATACTGGTATTGGCATGAATACAAAGCAGGTAAAGCAAGTATTTGATTGCTTTACCCAAGCTGATAGTAGTGTAAATCGTCGATTTGGCGGGACCGGCTTAGGTTTATTTTTATCATCAAATATTGCTGACTTAATGAAAGCAGACATTGAAGTTGAAAGCTCGTTAGGAGAGGGCAGCACTTTTTCTTTTATTTTACCTTTAAAAAGTCTTAACCAACTTTCATCGGTTGATGCTGATGAGTGCCCTGATACATTTAACACTGATAATTTAACCTTTACAGGCAAGATATTAATTGTTGATGATCACAGCGATATTTTAAGGTTAATTAAACACCTTTTACAAAAACTTGGTTTAAATGTTATTGCTAGCAATAACGCTAAAGATGCTGTTAGCCTTGCCGTTAAAGAGCAGCCACAAGTAATTTTATTAGATATACAAATGCCAGAAATAGGCGGTGTAGAAACGCTTGCCATGTTGAGAGAGCAGGGCTGTAATCAACCAACTTATGCCCTCACGGCTAATGCTATGGCGCATGAAGTAAAAAGTTATTTAGCCCAGGGATTTGCGGGGTATCTACAAAAACCTATAAATAGAGCTAACTTTATTACGATGTTAAAACAGCATTTTGAAGTAATAGAGTCGGAACAATTAGCCAAAGCAAAAAACAATGAAGGCCAAGTTGACTTCTCTGATTTAATTACCACATTTAAAAGTAATTTAACCCAAGATAAAGTTAAGTTAGAAACTTATATTAATGAACTTGATTATCAAAACCTTGAGATTGAGGTACATAAAATAGCAGGGGCTGCAGGTATGTTTGGTTTTGCCGAGCTTTCTAAGCGAGCGATAGAGCTTGAATCTTTGTTAAAATCAAAAAGCTATACATCATTTGATAATGCCTCAGAAAAGTTTATAGCCGAAATAACTGCAGTGGTTGTTTAATATTTTATTCGTCAGCATGATATTCATTCGAAACAGATGCTTTTCTAAATTGATACATCATTTAATTAGTTAAAACACTAAACCTACATAGCATATTTCATGCAATCTTTATCAAAAGTTATTTTCGATACAAAGAGATAATCAATAAAAAACTCATTGGTTGTTCGTTTTTTGTGCAATATTGAGTTTACCTACTAATATTAAGATCTTATAAAGTAACATCTGTAACAAAGGGTTGTAGTTACAGAGTGGATGAAGGATTAACACTATGAAATATACTGTACAAGTAATTACCTACATTTTTTTTGTATGCGCTATCTTGATTGGATGTGAAGGTGATGAACCTTCGCCTGAAAATATCAATGCTTATCTAAACGGAACCAAAACATCAGATACAACGCCTAATTCAGATGATTCCAGCACAGCTATTGTTAATACAGACAACGGATACATTTTATCTGTCAACTTTGGTGGTGCTAGTAGTGATGTTGTCCCTAATTTAATGGCTGAAAGTTCAGTACAGGTTAATGTTATTTTATCCATTGGTGAGCAAGCCCAATCAGGGGTACTTGTTAAATATTCATTGACGTATGGATTAGCTACTATTGACCCTGTTATTGCTACAGCAATAACTAATGAAAATGGTGTGGCAAGTGTGGTTTTAACCGCAGGAAATCAAGTAGGAGCTGATACACTGACTGTAGCTGTAGAGGGTTTAACTGCTAGTATCAATTTTTCCGTAAGCGAAAGCCTCACTCAAGTTGTAATGCAACCACTCACATTACTACCCGCTAGCATTGGCGCGAAAGGGTCAAGTACTGTTAGTGCTAAATTATTTGATGATACTGAACAAAATATTTTTACATCACCAGTAACCGTATTTTTTACTTCCGGTTGTGTTGATGCTGGTCTTGCAACGATTGACACATCAGTAACGACAATAAATGGCATTGCTCAAGCGACTTATAAAGATATTGCCTGTGGCCAAGTAGATACTATTACAGCAACAACGACTATAGCTGGCAACTTATTACAGCAAAGTACAACTCTTGATGTACAAGATGCTGCTGTTGGTAGCATTAATTTTATAGCGCTTTCAAATAACTTTTTGGCTCTCAAAGGTACGGGTGGCAGTGGCTCAACTATAATAAGTCCGACGAGTAATTCCGATTTCACTCGAAGTGAAACTGCCA
This sequence comes from Thalassomonas sp. M1454, assembly GCF_007097525.1. Classification (GTDB taxonomy): domain Bacteria; phylum Pseudomonadota; class Gammaproteobacteria; order Enterobacterales; family Alteromonadaceae; genus Thalassotalea_A. The sequence goes on along the minus strand of NZ_VKDD01000002.1, from coordinate 1,217,486 downwards.
CTCTTACTTTCCAAGTATTTGATATTAGTGGTGAGCCAGCAGCTTTTGAACAAGTTGATTTTTCACTTTCAACCAATGTTGGTAACTTAACCCTGCTTAATAATAGTGGTCAATCTGATGTAAATGGTTTTGTCGATGTTATTGTGCAATCGGGTAGTGTTGCAAGTACTTTGCGGGTAGTCGCTACTCTTACTGATAATACAAGTATATCGACTATATCTGATTTACTTACTATTTCTTCGGGTGTAGCCGATTATAATAGTTTTAGTTTATCGGTCTCTAATTATAACCCAGAAGCTTGGGAGATTGATGGAGTTGAAGTTTTGGTTAATGCCTATGTAGCTGATCATTTTAATAATCCAGTGCCTAATGGGACTGCCATTGCATTTACTACAGAATTTGGCCAAATTGAACCTTCTTGTACTACTGTAAATGGTCAATGCTCTGTTGTTTGGACTAGCTCTAATCCAAGAGTTCCAGTACCAACGTTTAGAGATGAAAACACTGCTACTCGTTGGTTAGGAGGTGGAACCCCATGCTTAACGAGCATAGGTTTGGATACGGGATTTAATGAACCAGATATTGCTTACCCTTGTCCACTTGGTTTAGGGCAAGTATATGGAAATCGTATCAGCATTCTTGCCCATTTAATTGGTGAAGAAAGCTTTGCTGATACAAATGGTAATGGTGTTTATGATGTAGGTGAAGCATATACTGATTTGGCATCAGAAGCGTTTAGAGATGATAACGAAGATAATATCTTTGCGGGACGTTATGCTAATGGTGAATTATCCGCCGGTGCTCAAGAGGCTATTGATGCCTGTGGAGCTAATTGCCTTCAACTTGGGGGGGATAATGAGGAGTTTGTCGATTTCAACAATGATGGCGTATATCAAGGTTTAGGAAATGGAGTATTAAATAGCGTACTTTGTCAGGAAGAAGGCAATGGTTGCACAAAGCAATTGTTACCTATTTGGAAAAATATTACTATTTTACAGGCTGGTTCTCATGCCTATATAAGCTTAATAGAAGCTGATTTAAATGCCGATGATGTAAATAATTACTATATGCCGGTTGATATTTCTACTGGTGCCAAAACAGTGATTGCCCGTGTAGCAGACATCCATAATGGACGTATGCCAGCGGGGACTACTATTACGTTTGAAACTGGCAATGGGGAAATTGTTGGTCCTAATTCATGTAAAGTTTTAAATAGCAGTACTTATGGTTTTGAACCATGTTCAGTGGTCATTAAAGGTGATGGAGTTTCTGATTCTGCAGTGCTCAAGGTAATTGTTAAAACCCCTTCCGGGGTCATTACTATGGCTGAAGTTGTAATTCAAGATTAATTTAACGAGTAACTGATTGATTGTATTTTGATTATTTAGCTTAAATAAAACAAAGCCAACTTACAAAGTAAGTTGGCTTTATTATTCTATATAAGCTGTAAAAACTTAATTACTTGCTTGTTGGAACTAATCCACGACGTTCAAGTAAGTACTGTGGGTTTGGCTCTTTACCACGGAAACGCTTATACATTTCCATAGGGTCTTCTGTTCCACCAGTCTCTAGAACGTTTTCACGGTAACCAGTAGCGGCTTCTTGGTTGAAGATACCTTTTTCTTTAAATACTTCCCAAGTATCTGCATCAAAGATATTAGACCAAATGTAGCCGTAGTAACCTGAAGAGTAACCTCCGGCAAAGATGTGCGAGAAGTAAGTTGAACGGTAACGAGGAGCAATCTCACTGATTAAGCCTAACTCTTGTAGAGTTTCTGCTTCAAACTTATCTGCATCTTGTAATTCAGCTGTTTGTAGTGTGTGCCATTTTAAATCAAGTAAAGCTGCTGCCATGTACTCAGTAGTTGCAAAACCTTGGTTAAACTTACCTGAAGCTTGGATTTTTTCTACCATTTCCATTGGGATAACTTCACCAGTTTTATAGTGCTTAGCAAAGTTTGCTAGTACTTGTGGTTCGGTCATCCAGTTTTCCATTACTTGTGATGGGTATTCAACGTAATCACGAGGTAAAGATGTACCCGTTAATGAACGGTAGTAACCATCAGATAGAAGGCCTTGAATTGCATGACCAAATTCATGGAATAATGTTGATGCTTGATCAAACGTTAATAATACTGGTTCACCATTAACAGGTGCAGGGTAGTTTAATACGTTATAGATAAGTGGTTGTACGTTTTCACCATACATTTTGTATTGCTTACGGAATGAGCTCATCCAAGCGCCACCACGTTTTGATGAACGAACGTAGAAATCAGTCATGTAAACACCAATAACACTACCGTCACGATCAGTAACTTCATAAGTTGTTACGTCTGGGTGATATTTTGGTAAGTCATCACGTTTAGTAAACTTAACACCCCATAATTGCTCAGCAGTGTAAAACACGCCTTGCATGGTATTGTTTAATTCAAAGTATGGCTTAGTTGCTTCTTCGTCTAAGTCGTATTTCATCTTTTTAACTTTTTCAGAGAAATACCACCAATCCCAAGCTTCAAGCTTGTAATCGGCACCTTGCGAGTTAGCAAATGCTTGCATATCTGCAACTTCTTCTTTGGCACGCTTTAATGAAGCAGGCCATACTTTATCTAGTAAACCGTAAACATTTTCAGGGTTTTTCGCCATGTTGGTTTCAAGTACGTAATCTGCATGCGTTTTATAACCCATTACTTGCGCACGTTGGAAACGTAGAGAAGCCATTTTTGATGCGATTGCTTTGTTATCGTTAGCGTTATCGTTATCGCCACGGTGTGTATAAGCGTAGAATAATTGTTCACGTAACTTACGGTTAGTAGAGTAAGTTAAAAATGGATAGAAGCTTGGACGATGAGTGGTGAATACCCATTTGCCTTCATGACCACGTTCTGTTGCAGTAGCAGATGCTGCAGCAATAATTGCAGCAGGTAAACCGTCTAACTCTGCTTCATTGTCGATTACTAATTCAAAACCATTTGTTTCATTTAATAGGTTCTCACCAAATTGAATGCTTAGTTTAGATAGCTGTTCATTTAAGTCACGAAGTGTTGCTTTTTGCTCATCATTTAAATTAGCACCGCCACGAACAAAACCACGGTAAGTTTTATCTAGTAATGTTTTTTGTTCAGTGTTTAATGTTAATGAATCTTTTTGATCGTAAACTGCTTTTACGCGAGCAAAAAGTTTTGCATTTAAGTTTATGTCATCACCAAGGGCTGAAAGTTGTGGAGAAATCTTCTTAGAAATGTCTTGCATTTCAGGTGTTGACATAGAGCCGATCAGACCATAAAACACACTAGTAACGTTATCTAATAAATCACCAGACTTTTCCATTGCTTCAATGGTATTTTCAAAAGTTGGCGCTTCGGGATTGTTTTTAACAACTTCTATTTCAGCTTTTAAATCAGCTATGCCTTTTTCAAGTGCTGGCAGGTAATGCTCAACTTTGATTTTATCAAAAGCGGGCATGCCAAATGGAGTATCCCATGCTTTGAAGAAAGGATTGGCAGTAACAACTTGTTCAGCTTTAGCTGTTTCTTGTTGGTCGTTACCTGACTGACAACCTGTTAGCGCTAGCGTTACAGCCAGTGCTATTGGTGTAATAATTCTGGTTTTCATAGATATATTATTCCCGATGATGTATTTGATATACTAAATTAATTTTTTATAAAAATTTTTGTGGCATCTGTTTTATAACAAACTTATGGCGTTGTAAAACTTTTCGTTATATCAATACTACTAAAAATGTAACTAAATAATACCGAACTGTTGCAAAATCATTACACCTATCGGTTTAATTACTTCATACTGGTGTTAAGTTCGATTAATTTATCAATAGGATTGTATATGCATAATGAGCAGCTAAATCTAGATCGCTCAGTTAAGCTTGCGATTAATACTAGTGAATTAACTTGGCAGGAATCACCAAGTAAAGGTGTTTATCGTAAGAAACTTGAACGAGAATCTGCCGAATCTGGTTTAACAACAAGTGTGGTTAAATATGAATCGGATACAAGTTTTTCTGCACACAGCCATCCCGGTGGTGAAGAGATTTTTGTTCTTGAAGGTGTGTTTGAAGATGAACATGGTAAATTTCCTAAAGGCACATATTTTCGTAATCCTCCCGGCTCAAGCCACTCCCCTAAAAGCCCTGAAGGCTGTGAGCTTTTTGTTAAGCTTAATCAGTTTCAAACGGGCGATGATAAGTTTGTTAAAATTGAAACTTGCCAGCAGCAGTGGTTACCAGGATTGGTCGATGGCTTATCGGTAATGCCATTACATTCCTTTGGCACGGAGCATACCGCGTTAGTTCGTTGGCAACCGGGTACTCATTTTCAACCGCATGTTCATGCTGGCGGCGAGGAAATATTTGTTCTCGATGGAGTATTTGCAGATGAATATGGGACATATCCTAAAGGTACATGGCTTCGTTCTCCTAATTATTCAAAGCATAATCCCTTTAGTGAAGAGGGCTGCATTATTTTGGTTAAAACGGGTTATATGAAATAATTTTTCAGCTGTAACAAAACTGTCACATTAGTGTCTTATACTTCCCATCGTCGAATAATTATATTTACTTTGAGAGTATTAAAGTGACAGTTTCTGCTAAATCTTTTGAGGCAAGGCAAGTAAAAAACACACTAGCTCGTTGGTTAATTTCAGCTGGCGGGGTAAGCGTTTTGTTTACCTTAGTTTTGATCTTCTTGTACTTAGTTTATGTTATTAAACCGGTATTTGAATCCGCGACTATTGAGCCTGTAGCAAGTATACCTGTTGCAGCAAGTAGTAAAACATTAGCTGTAGGTATTGATGAGCAAAAGCACATAGCTTTTCATATTAATCAAAACGGTAACATCAATTTTTATCAAACCAATAGCGATGATAAGCACCAAGCTAATGAATTACTTCTAAGCCAGTCATTACTTGCAGAAGGAGAAGTAATACAAGAAGTATTGGCAACCAACATCAATCAATACATTATTCTACTAAACAATGGCTCTGCTCGAGTGATTCAACCTAGTTTTAAAGTAAACTTTGTCGCAGATGAGCGCACGGTTACACCAACAATATTTTATCCATTAGGTGACGAGGCTATATTTATTGATGAGCAAGAAAGTGAAATCGATAGCTTTAGCTTCACAATGAATGAAGAACGTGCCATTTTTGTTGCTCTAACCAAAGATAAACGTTTTATAAAAACCTCATTAATTGCTGAAGATGACTTTAATTATGACTCAGAATTTAGCGCCGAATATCAAATTATTGCCGAAGAATTTAGTGCCATATCTCATTTAGCCATTACTCCTGATTTACTCATTTCTGTGGTTGTTAAAAATAATAACGTAACACTCTATGACTTAGGTGATGACTGGGATGTACCCGTTATTACTGAGTTTAATCCTGTATACGACACCTCTGCTAATATCACCTCTATGGCTCTACTATCTGGTAGCAGCTCTATTTTGTTTGGTACGAGTGACGGTGAAGTTTTACAGTGGTTTGAAGTTGCTAGTGAAAATGCTAGAAAATATCAGCAAATTCGCAGTTTTAAAGCCAGTACCGATGAGCCTGTTAGCAAGATTTATCCTGAAACATACCGTAAGAGTTTTTATGCGGTTACGCCAACGGGTGAAGTAGGTGTTTATTACACCACAAGTGAAGCTAAGCTTTGGCAAGGAAAATTATTAAACTCTGATCAACAACCCTTTGCTATTGCCCCAAGAGCTAATGGGTTAATAACATCATCAAGTACTTTAGACGCTTTTGATGTTGAAAATGAACACCCGGAAGTTACATGGTCAGCTATTTGGCAAGAAGTTTGGTACGAAGGTTATCCTGAGCCTGACTACATTTGGCAATCAACGTCAGGCAGTGATGACTTTGAAGCTAAATTTTCTTTAATGCCTATTTCTTTTGGTACGTTAAAAGCTGCAATGTATGCCATGCTATTTGCTGTGCCTATTGCAATTTCTGCCGCTATTTATACTGCATACTTTATGCCGCCAGGTTTACGAAAAACAGTTAAACCAACGATTGAGTTAATGGAAGCTTTGCCTACCGTTATTTTAGGTTTTTTAGCTGGTCTTTGGTTAGCACCATTAATTGAAGCCTATTTGCCAGCCGTATTTTTACTGCTCATTGTGCTACCACTTGCAACTGTGCTAACTGCATTTGCATGGTTTAAAACGCCTAAATCGCTAAAACTGATTTTACCAGAAAGCTTCGCTCCACTTATTTTATTGCCATTTTTATTATTTGCCGGTTGGTTATCATTTGAATGCTCACCAGTAATTGAAGATGCACTATTTGGTGGTGATATGCGTCAATATATCACCAATGATTTAGGCATTAATTTCGACCAACGTAATGCTTTAGTTGTTGGTATTGCCATGGGCTTTGCGGTTGTGCCAACGATATTCTCAATGACCGAAGATGCCATTTTTAGCGTACCGAAACATTTAACCTCTGGCTCTTTAGCTTTAGGAGCTACGCAGTGGCAAACCTTAGTTAAAGTTGTGTTGTTAACGGCAAGCCCTGGTATATTCTCCGCAGTAATGATGGGCTTAGGCCGAGCTGTTGGTGAAACCATGATAGTGCTTATGGCTACTGGTAATACGCCGGTAATTGATTGGAGCATTTTCCAAGGTATGCGTACATTGTCAGCCAATATTGCGGTAGAGATGCCAGAGTCGGAAGTGGGTAGTTCGCATTATCGTATTCTATTTTTAGCAGCCTTTGTGTTGTTTGTATTTACTTTTATCTTTAACACGTTAGCTGAGTTTGTACGTCAGCGTTTACGTGAAAAATACAGTTCGCTGTAGGAATCTAGTAATGAATAATTTAAATAAATGGTTCAAGTCTGGCTCGCCATGGGTTTGGTTAAGTGCAGGCGGTGTTACCCTAAGTTTGATTTCTGTTGTCGGCTTATTATTACTGATAGCAAGTAATGGTCTATCTTACTTTTGGCCTTCACAATTACATCAATTTGAAATGTTAGATGTTGAAGGCACGCCAAGTACGGTTATTGGTGAAATTTATGATGTTGAAAGTATTCCTGCCGAACAACTAATCCATACCGGAATTGATGTTAAAGGCGCTGAATTTGTTGAACGTTATTTAATTAAAACCGGTAACCGAGAGCTAGTTAATCTGGATTTTCGTTGGATTGCAGCGCCGCTTATTCAGCAACAATCTCAGCCTAAAGACTTGGTGGTTATTGAACGTCGCACCAATGGTAATTTTTATGGCTTTATCGAGCAGGTTTACATGGATGGTAAAGTCGTTGAATTATCGCAACTTAATCGATTTATGGACCGAGTTGATGACTTGCAAGATGAAATTTTCGAATTACAAAAAACCGACATAGGCGCGATTAATTACGATTTAGAACGTATTCGTCTAAAATCTCGTAAAGCTGAAATCGATGGTGAATTAACACCGCAATTAACAGCTAAATTTGCCGCGCAAACTAAACAATTAAAAGATGAGTATTTAACTTTAGAAAGCAAGTTAAACAAGCTCAGAGATGAAGTTCAACGCGATAAAATTGTGGTTCGCTCTATGGGCGGAGAAAAAGTTGAAATTAACCTTGAGCAGGTTATCCATATTAGTTTTAACAATCAGCTAAATATGCTTGAAAAAATAGGAATGTTCTTTGCCCAAATAGGTAACTTTATATTTGCCGAACCGCGCGAAGCAAATACCGAAGGTGGTGTGTTTCCGGCAATTTTTGGTACCGTATTAATGGTACTACTGATGACAGTGATTGTTGCTCCTCTTGGCGTAGTGGCCGCTATCTACTTACATGAATATGCAGGTAATAATGCTTTTACCAAATTACTTCGTATCGCGGTAATTAATTTAGCTGGCGTACCTTCCATTGTATATGGGGTGTTTGGCTTAGGCTTTTTTGTTTATATGGTTGGTGGCTCTCTTGATCAAATCTTTTATCCTGAATCATTACCTAGCCCGACCTTTGGCTCACCAGGTGTCTTATGGTCAGCACTCACTTTAGCCATATTAACGCTGCCTGTGGTGATCGTGTCAACAGAAGAAGGCTTAGCCCGTATTCCTGCTAGCATGCGCCATGGCTCACTTGCTTTAGGTGCAACTAAAGCTGAAACCTTATGGCGTATTATTTTACCAATTGCTAGCCCAGCGATTATGACCGGAATTATCTTAGCAATTGCTCGCGCAGCAGGTGAAGTAGCACCACTCATGCTTGTTGGCGTAGTTAAAATGGCGCCAACTTTACCACTTGATGGTAACTTTCCATTCTTACACTTAGAGCGCAAGTTTATGCATTTAGGCTTTCATATTTACGATGTTGGTTTTCAAAGTCCTAATGTTGAAGCGGCAAGACCTTTGGTTTATGCAACTGCGTTATTATTAGTAACCATTATTGTTGCTTTAAATATGACCGCTGTTTCTATTCGAAACCGACTGAGAGAAAAATATCGCTCACTTGAGCATTAATTGACTTACTTGATAAGTCAGGTACAGATTAAATTTAATATGAGTAGTGAATACTATGATTAATGTAAAACCAGAAACGACAACCATGCAAAATAAGGCTGTTGATATTCATAACCTAACTGATGATCAGGTAGCGTTAGAAATAAAAGACTTAAATTTGTTTTATGGCGATAAACAAGCCTTACAAAATATATCGATGAAGATCCCAAAAGGCCAGGTAACCGCATTCATCGGTCCAAGTGGTTGTGGTAAATCAACGTTATTACGAAGCATCAATCGAATGAACGATTTGGTTGATATTTGTAAAATTACCGGTGAAATAAACCTTCATGGTGAAAACATCTATGGCAAGCACGTTGATGTAGCCCAGCTTCGTCGTAAAGTAGGTATGGTATTTCAACGTCCTAATCCTTTTCCTAAATCTATTTATGAAAATGTCGTTTATGGCTTACGTTTAATCGGCCAAAAAAATCGCCGAGTATTAGACGAAGCATGTGAAAAAGCATTACGTGCAGCAGCACTTTGGGATGAAGTAAAAGACAGGATCCATGACAGTGCTCTTGGTTTATCTGGTGGTCAACAACAACGTTTAGTTATCGCTCGTGCCATTGCAATTGAGCCAGAAGTTTTACTACTTGATGAGCCAACGTCGGCACTAGATCCTATTTCTACTTTAGTTATTGAAGAACTCATTACTGAATTAAAGCAGAAATACACCGTAGTAATTGTTACTCATAACATGCAACAAGCAGCGCGTGTTTCTGATCAAACAGCATTTATGTATATGGGTGATTTAATTGAGTACAGTGATACCAATACCTTATTTACTACGCCACAGAAAAAGAAAACTGAAGATTACATAACTGGCCGTTACGGTTAATAAAGGAAATACTAATGGAAACTTTTGACACAGGCAGACATATTTCAGGCCGATTTAACGCAGAGCTAGATGCCGTGCGTAATCACGTTATGCAAATGGGCGGCTTGGTTGAGCAGCAACTTAAAGATGCATTAGCATCGGTAAGTGAAAATAACGAAGAGTTGGCTCAAAAAGTCCTTTCAAGTGATTATAAAATTAATCGTATGGAAGTGGATATTGATGAAGAGTGCACACGTATTATTGCTAAACGTCAACCGGCAGCAAGCGATTTACGCTTAGTTATGGCAATAATAAAAACAATCGCTGATTTAGAGCGCATTGCCGATGAAGCTGAAAAAATATCGAAAGTAACCTTAGAGCAATTTAGCCCTAAGCAAAAAGACTTTTTATTAAATTTAGATAATCTTGGCAGCTTAGTTTTAAGTACTTTGCAAGCGACGTTAGATGCATTTACTCGCATGGACTTTGATGCAGCTTTAAAAGTTCATCAAAGTGACAACCGAATCGATCGTGAATACGAAGCGTTAATGCGTCAATTAATGACTTATATGATGGAAGACCCACGTTCAATACCATCAATTATGTCGGTGATATGGTCAGCTCGAGCATTAGAGCGCATTGGTGATCGCTGCCAAAATATTTGTGAATACGTTATTTACTTTGTTAAAGGCAAAGTTATTCGCCATATTTCTGAACAAGATGTGGCTCGTGATTTTCTTGGTGAAATGTAAAATCACCGACTAAACTTTATCGCTTAAGTGAATACAAAATTAATAACTTGTATTTTTTTTAATCATATTCAGTTATGTTAACTAAAATACTCCATTTTTGATTACTTAAACTTTTGATTACTTGGTAAATAAGGTATATTTGCCGAGAACTTAATAAGCAGCTAATTTGGGCTGTAGGAAAAATATATGAGTGGAAATACAATTCTTGGTGTGTTTGCTAAATCACCATTAAAACCATTAGAAGTACATATTCGTAAAGTAAGTGAATGTGCACAACTTCTTCCTTCTTTCTTTGCTGCTGCAACAGAAAATGATTGGGATAAAGCGGAACAAATTCGCAAAAATATCTCAAGCATTGAACGTGAAGCAGATAAAATGAAACGTCAAATTCGTATGGAGCTACCAGGTGGAATATTTATGCCTGTGCAACGTACTGATGTTTTAGAATTAGTGAGTCAACAAGATAAAATAGCCAACAAATCAAAAGATATTGCTGGACGCATGTTAGGTCGTAAATTAACAATACCTGCAGAGATTTCACCTTTATTTAATGACTTAGTAACTCGTTGTATTGACGCAATCGTAAAGTCTGCCGATGCAATTAATGAGTTAGATGACTTATTAGAAACAGGCTTTCGCGGACGCGAAGTAAAACAAGTTGATAAAATGATTAATCAACTGGCAAAAATCGAAGATGATACCGATGGTATGCAAATCGTTTTACGCCAATCGCTAATGGATCTAGAAAAAACACTTAACCCAATTGATGTAATGTTCTTATATCAAATTATCGAATGGGTTGGTGATTTAGCCGATATAGCTGAGCGCGTAGGTGCTCGTCTAGAAATAATGTTAGCAAGGTAAGGGTTTCATAATGGAAATTTTACAAAATTATGGGACCATTTTGGTTCTTATGGCCGCAGTTGTTGGCTTCTTTATGGCTTGGGGTATTGGTGCGAACGATGTTGCTAATGCTATGGGGACATCTGTTGGTTCAAAAGCATTAACCATCAAACAAGCAATTATTATTGCGATGATATTTGAATTTGCTGGTGCATACTTAGCTGGTGGTGAAGTTACTTCTACTATCCGTAAAGGCATCATTGATTCTAGTTTTTATATAGATACGCCTGAACTATTAGTTTACGGTATGATCGCCGCATTATTTGCCGCTGGTACTTGGTTACTTATCGCATCTTGGATGGGCTGGCCCGTTTCAACTACTCACTCTATCGTTGGTGCTATCATTGGTTTCTCGGCAGTTGGTGTTGGTGTAGAAACAGTCTCTTGGGGCTCTGTAGGCGGTATTGTTGGTAGTTGGGTGATAACGCCACTCATCTCCGGTGTCTTTGCTTTTATTATCTTTAATAGTGCCCAAAAACTTATTTTTGATACTGAAAACCCACTGCAACAAGCTAAAAAATGGGTACCTTTGTACATGTTTTTAGCCGGTTTTGTACTGTCACTAGTAACCATTAAAAAAGGTCTTAAACACATTGGCTTGAACTTAGGTTCAACCGAAGGCTTTATTTGGGCTATTGGGGTTGCCATCATAGTTGCTATCATTGGTAAAATCTTTATCGCTCGCTTGAACTTTAAAGAAAGTAAAAACCAGCGTGCTAACTACATTAACGTTGAAAAAGTATTTGCAGTATTAATGGTTATTACCGCTTGTTGTATGGCTTTTGCTCATGGTTCAAACGATGTAGCTAATGCCATCGGTCCATTAGCAGCTGTTGTGTCTATTGTTGGTAATGATGGTGAAATCTCTGCTAAAGCAGCTCTTGCTTGGTGGATATTACCTCTTGGCGGTATTGGTATTGTTGCTGGTCTTGCTATTTTTGGCCATAAAGTTATCGCGACAATTGGTAAAGGTATTACTCACTTAACGCCAAGTAGAGGCTTTGCTGCTGAACTTGCAGCCGCTTGTACTGTTGTAGTAGCTTCTGGTACTGGTTTACCTATTTCAACAACACAAACACTTGTTGGTGCTGTTCTAGGTGTAGGTATGGCTCGTGGTATTGCCGCAATCAACTTAGGTGTTGTGCGTAATATCGTAGTGTCTTGGGTAGTTACGCTTCCTGTAGGTGCCGCTTTATCAATTATGTTCTTCTGGATGATAAAGGGCGCATTCTCTTAATCAATAATCCTCGTACATAATTAAAAAAGCCAGCATTCTTGCTGGGCTGATAACAAATTCGGGATCTATTTGATCCCGTTTTTCTTTGCTAATCAAGCTGTAGCCCAGTAAAACTGGCGATATAATTTCAGCCACATCAACCAAAAACGTACTATTAGTACATTTTTTACATTAAAATCAATGCATTAAAATGTTTTTGACAATTAAAGATTTTTCATTAATCTTCTTAGGGTAACTAAGGAGCTAGAATGTCGAAAATTGTTGTCATAGATACTGAAACTACTGGGCTTGATCCGTACAAAGGTGGTCATCGTGTCATTGAACTTGCTGCAATAGAAATCGTTGACGGTGAGCTTACTGGTAACAGTTTCCGTTACTACCTAAACCCTGAAGGTAAGAAAAACAACCCCGACGCTTTCAGGGTTCACCAAATCAGCAATGAATTCCTGCTCGACAAGCCTTTATTTGTGGATATCTCTGAGGAGTTCCTGGCATTTATCAAAGGGGCTGAGTTAGTTTCATATAATGCGCCGTTTGATTTTAAGTTCCTTCAAGCCGAAATTGATAAGACCGAACATGACGTAGTGTTCATTCGAGACTACAAAGTTTCATGTTTGATGAAAGATGTAAAATCAGCACTTAACTATCACAAATGGTTAAAGCTTGATAGCGCCTGTTCTCGTTACGGAATTGATATATCAGTCAGGAAGGTGCATGGGGCTTTGGTAGACGCAATGCTAGCTGCCGAGCTATTCCTTGCCGTACACAAGGACAAAGTTAAACCCCTGAATAGAACGCCTCAGCGACAGCCACACACCCCACCGGAGCCTCGACCGCTTCCTAGAGCATTTAAGCACCCTGTTACGGGTGAAAGTATTCAACTTAACCACTGCAAGAACCCACAGTGTCAAAACTACGGTGTGCCTGCAATGAACCCTAAATTAGATAATAGTGGTAAGCCTAAGCGCGGACTGGGCAACGACTATAAGTTGACAACAACCAGTATAGGCAAAGTGTTAACCTGTAAGTTGTGCGGCACCAGTACCCGCATGATAAATAACCGCTCTTTTGCTATGGAAGCCTTAAGAAATCAGCAAGAATACTCTTTGCAAGAACCTGCTTGCCCTAATACTGGCTTGTCCCCAGATGAAGAGAATGGAGTCCCTGATGGGCGTCGATATGTGAACAAAAAAGTTAATCGCAAGGGTAAGACGGTATCAATAAAGAAATTAAAGCCAGCGTGTGAGAATAGTAAAATAGGCATTCTAACTAACCCCAAAGGCTACAAGAAAATTGGCTTAAATCATTCGACCGTTAAGGGGTGTGAGAATGAAGCCTCTCAGCGAATGCAATGTAAAGCTTGTAAAACAAGATTTAACGTGCCGCTGACCCCTAGTATGGGACAAGGCAATGCGGACATTAATGTGGCATTGTTTGGCGAACTGGTTAATAAGGGGATTATAAACAGGATTCAAGAAACGCTATCTATTCCTGCAACCACCATATATCGACGGATTGAGTTCTTCTACCGTCAGTGCATTCAGTTTGACCAGTTCCAAATGCGACAGAATATCGATGCTCTGAGAGGCAAAAATTTACACTTGAGTATGGATAGGCAGCATGTCTTGGTTAACTGGAACGATAAGCATGACAAACGACCTACTAAAATTGTTAACACGTCGACAGTGTGCAATGAAACCCGTTTTGTCTTTGGAAGTACCATTAATTTTGATTTCATATCAAACTGGCAACAAATCAACAGTGAAGCGCGGTGGAGTAACGATCTAGACAAGCCTGACTATAAGCGGAGATACTCTCAATATATCTTTAATGATAAAGATATGGAGGGGGATGATGTCGGTGACACTCTTGCTCTCCAAGTACCCGCTAAGCACCTGTTAGTGCAGCAAACTTATTCTCTGATGGCGCATTTGAACCAGATGCGTGAAATTATCAAACACGCCAACAGAACCTTTCTATTTGCCGATGACGATGAGGGGTTCGAGTTAGGTATTTGCCTGGTAATGAGAGAAATCATAGAATCAAACCAGCTCTACCCTGTATTGATAAAGGCCGAACGTAACAACGCCAGTCAGATGCAAGATAAGAGAGCCTGGGCTGAGCAGCAATTTCGAAGGGCTGGCTTAGACACTGACGTGTTGAAAACAGCGAAGCTCGATAAGGCTAATATGACTAAACTTGCTCAGCAATATTGGGCTGCTAAGATTCATCAACGAAACCTTGCTATGGGGGATGGTAAGTCTGAATGGTTGGTTCACCCTTTTCCGAAAAAGAAACAGACATTCCAAGTCAAGCCATTGGTAGCATACGGCGAGAGTATGAAGGACATGGAGGCCATAGCCTTAACACAAGCGTCAACTCATGGAGTAGACAACTACTTCCAGATGCTTCGACGAAGACTGAATATGACTGAGCGACCGATTACCTCGGCCACTAACAGTCGCCGTTGGAATGGCTATGCGGCGTATAATCCGAAGTGGATGACGATGCTTATTGAGATCTTAAGAGTGTATAACAATTATGTCCTGACGGATGAAAAAACGCTTAAGAATGCAAAAGTCAGGGGCGTAAAGCCTACTACTCCAGCGCAAAAATTAGGTTTGGCTAAGTGTCATTTTAGCATTGAGGACATACTGAACTTTAACATGCTTACTTGACCAGGCTCCGCGAGGCAGGTAATGTCTACTTAGAGCGAGCAGCAGCCGTTAAGCTTGAATTAAAATACACACGGAAAGTGAAGTGCGAAAATTTCTTAATCTACCCAAAATTAAAAACAAAACTTTAGCAAAGCAATATTCTTACCTTTTAAAATACACAGATGACCGCTCTTCAGAAGAGTGCCAATGGTTGGCTATTTCTGTATTTGACCATTGGCTTTACAAAACCAATTCATTTTCAATTGTTGAGAATGCAACTGATAAGCAAAAGCTTACTTGGACTAATCAAATTTATCAGTTTTTGCTAGATATTGTTGAACTAGAAAGACCTATTTACTTCAAGTATGCAGGCAAGCACACTAAATCTAGCATACAGTTCAGGGATTACGTTGGTGAAACGCCGATTGGTCAATTTTTGTGTAAGCAGTATGATGACATCTACGAGCCAAATGTAATTTTTGAGTCAATAGCATTGCATTTAATGTTCGAAGACAATTGGACAATTATTCTAGATTACCAAGACTTAGAGAAATTAGAACCAGTTTTAAACCTAATGAATCAACATAACTTGTATGCACTACCAGTTGAGCGTGTTGAAAATCTTAATATGTATTCAGAAGTTGAAGCGATGCTAACCAAAATGAATTTAGACAATTTGAAATGCAGGTCGCTTTAAATTTAATGAGTTAGGGGGTAAATCCTACTTCTGCTAATGGCACATAGCTTCCGGTCGAAGCTACTTATTGAATTAATGAGATCCCTACCGCCTCGGGGATATGACGATTCTCTTTTTTGCTATCGCTACTCGTGGAGCTAAGCTGTCACCGCCATCAATAAATAGATCCCGAATTTGTTAACCCCTAACCTAAATTAGTCAGAAAAACGCATTTGAAGAGCCAAAAATCGATAATTTAGGCTTAAAACAGAAAAAAGCTTCTTTGCAGGCATTATTCGCTTGTTTAACCTATCAAAAATCAGCACAAGCACATGATTTAATTGACTTTTCCTACGTGTATCGTACGCCATCTAAAGTTAAAAATCCAATAAATACAGTAGGTTAGTATTAGGCAAAAATAAAAGACGGGATCGTATAGATCCCGAATTTGTTATCAGCCCACATTCTTGCTGGCTTTTTTGTTTTTATGGTTAACAGTTTTACTACAAATTACTAACAAATGCTTTCAGTAATATACAGACCTATTCGATATTATAATCCTACTTAAACAACAGCAGGAATTATCCATGAAAAAAGCAATTTTATTAGTTACTAGTGCCTTATTATTCTCAGTATCAGCACAAGCTGAAGTAAAAGACTGTGATGAACTTCATGACGAAATTGAAACTAAAATCGAAAACAATGGTGTTGAAGATTTCGACCTTATCATTGTTGAAAAAGATGAAGTTAATGACCACAAAGGTTTTAAGGTAGTTGGTAGCTGTGAAGCTGGCTCTCATAAAATCATGTACAAAAACAACTACAAAGCTTAATTCTTACAATTAACGCTTAACTAAAATAACCGGCACTTGCCGGTTTTTTGTTTTTTAATTCCTAGAAATATTCAGCTATAAATTAGCTTTCTGGCTAATTTTAAATTAAATTAATTAAAACGTTAGTTATTAATTGATATAAACGATGAATATTCATTTACCAAATTTAAAACATTTACAATATTTAATTGCTCTTGATGAGTATCAGCATTTTCATAAAGCGGCAGAATCATGCTTTGTCAGCCAATCAACCTTAAGTAGTGCCATTATAAAGCTAGAGCAGTTATTTGATTGTCAGTTAATTGAACGAGATCATAAGAGTTTTGTATTTACCAGTCACGGTAAAGCGGTAGTTGAAATGGCTAAGGCGTTAATTCACCAAGCTAATGACTTAGTTAACTTCTCTAAATCTCAAGGGGTAATTAATAAAGGTAATGTCTATCTTGGTTGTATACCGACTATAGCACCATTTTTATTAACGGATATGATTGATGTTGCTAGCGCGCAGTTGCCAGATCTTGAAATATTTATCAAAGAAGATACGACAGAGCATTTGCTTGAGCAGTTAACTAATGGCGATATTGATATTGCAATCTTAGCAATGCCAATTGAAGATAAATTTTTAAAAAACTTCAATGTAACAACGCTGGGGCGAGATGAGTTTTATTTAGCAGGCGATAAAGAACTAGTCGAAGCAACAGCTAAACAAGGTAACTATCAAAAACTACCTGATGAAAGCGTATTTTTATTATCAGAAGAGCATTGTTTAACAGATCACGCCTTATCTGCTTGTCAGTTAGTTGATAAAACTAAAATAAACCACTTTTCCGCTACCTCACTTGCCACGTTACTACAGATGACCATACATCATAAAGGTATTACTTTCTTACCCGAAATGGCGATTAATAAAGGTGTAGCAGGGCATGCCTATTTAAGTGTTGCTCAAATAAAAGGCCAGCCAAGTCGTGAAATTGCCATGCTTGCTCGTAAAGCATCTCCTCGCAGCGAAACTTTTCGCTCTTTAGCAAACTTAGTTTCTCCGTTATTAGCAACTAAAAGCTAAAAGTTTTAATTATTTTAAAAATAATTAAAACTTTTTTGGTGGTTAGTACGACTATCAAATATAAGCAATAAATAAGATAAAAAATAAAGCCTCAAATAGGGAGAGTTCGTGTTCGAACGTAGTGATGACACATTAGTAAAACAAGCTCTGGCGGGAAAGAAATCAGCTTGGATCTCATTGGTAAAACGTTATGAAACGTCTATCTATAACTACGCCCTAAGAATGGTCTCAAACCCTGATGACGCGCTTGACTTAATGCAAGATGTGTTTGTGGCTGTGTTTAGAAACCTATCTTCGTTTCGAGGCGATAGTAAATTTAAAAGTTGGCTATTTCGCATAGCTCATTATCGCTGTATTGAATATTACCGTCGTAAGAGACCTACTCAATCATTTGATGATGAACCTGAGATGGCTGCCGATATAGAAGTAAGTTGTCCTGAGTATAGTTTTGAGCAAAGCCAGCAGTCATTAGCATTAATAACTGCGATGAAATTGCTGCCAGTAAATCAAAGGACGGTAATTGAATTGAAATTTTTTCAGCATTTTACTTTTGAAGAAATATCACAGCAACTCGGTGTATCCAGTAATACCGTTAAATCTCGTTTATACAGTGCCTTAGATAAGTTAAAGGTTAATTTGGAGGTGGATTATGTCTGAACAAGAGCATAAATTCCAACAGTGGCTAGACGGTCAGTTAAGCGCAAAAGAAAGTCAGCATTTTGAACAGTCTATTGAGAATGACATTGAGCTTAAACAGCGCTTAGCTGCGGCGCGATTTATTGAACAACAAGTGCATTGCTATGAGCAACAACCTGTACCTAATTGGGATAGGGGGCAAGTCTTTGCAGATAAAAAGTCTTGGTGGCAGTGGCAAGGTTTATCAGCGTTATCTTTTGCTTTTTCAATTTTTGCAATTGCATTAGTGATCTTTAAAGTGGAAGTCATTCAACAAGATGATGGCTTGTTGGTTAACTTTGGTCCATCTAAAAATCAACAAAATACAGCCGAAATTGATAACTTGATCTCACAAAGGCTAAAAGAGTTTGCTAGTGAACAGCAGTTGGTGATGGCCAATTACGCCAGTGATTTAAAAGACGATCAGCAAAATAATAATTTACAGCTTGCAACTTATTTACTATCTGCCACCCGCCAAGAGCGCCAAGAAGATATATCTAGTTTTATTAAGTATGTGAATGAGCAAAGAACAGAAGACGTAGTCGATCAAAAACTACGTTTTGAACAACTAAAATATGCAATGGAAAACCAAGCGTTGGCATCAAAAGCCTCTAGGCCTGCTTATCCAAATATGAAATTGCAAAATACCAGTTTTAATGAATCTCAACCAGAGGATAAATAACATGAAAGTTATCAGCCAAGCTATATTGCCTTTAGCGCTTCTTTTCAGTACAAGTTATTCGGTTCAAGCCACAACCACTAGCAATTATGATGACTTGCATCAGCAAATGGCTATTATGGGCGATATTATAAAAAACAGTGTTAGTAATAAAACCGATGCAAATACGCCAAGTTTAGGTGCAATTGAAAGTTATTATTTACAAGGTCAAGGTGCAGTATTTAATTTAAAAGTATCAAAAGGTAATACCTTCTTGATTAAATACTTTTCTGATGTATCCCCTGTAATGGCGCCAAGGGCTCCTAGAGCTCCAAGGGCTGTGCTACCACCTGCAGGTGTAGAGGAGAGTGAATTATTTGGTGAAAACTATGAAATAATTATTGAATCTGCAATGGAAGAAGCTCAGCATTCAATGGAGATTGCCCATGAACAAATGCGTATGTCATCTGAGCAACAAAGACAATTACGCGAACAAGAGCGTGAAATTACTTATCAATTAAGAGATATTGAACGAGAAAGAAGGGATTTAAATTATCAAAAATTGCACCTTGATGAAAATGAGGCTGCTGAGAATAGTAAAGAACTTGCTGAGCTAGATAAGCGTCAAGCCGCATTAGATAAAGCTATGGCTAAATTAGATAAAGCCAATAAAGAGTACCAGGCTAAAATTAACGAATCACAACAGCAAGCTTTAAAAGCGAAGCAAAAGTTTTACCAGCAACTGCAGGTATCTGTTGTTGATGTTATGTGTAGTTATGGCGCAGGCTTAAAGGCTGTTCCAGATAATGAATTTATCAATATTGTGATTAAGGGAGCGGGGGATACGGTGAATAAACGAGTAAAAGATAAAGTTATTTCGTTTAAAAAAGCGGATATTAAAAGCTGTGTTATTGAGAAGATAAGTCCTAAACAATTACTATCGAAAGCGAATCAATACCAATTTTAATACTTTTTATTTCATAAAAAAAACCGGCGCAAGCCGGTTTTTTTATGAGTTTAGCTATGAAATATTAATAAGCTGAAAGTTAACCGTCAATTGGTACATAGAAACTTTCAGGTAATTCAAAATCACCTTCTGCCGTTGCTAATTTCTCATTAACAAAAGTGATGGTAAGTTTCTTTTGCTTATTAAATTTTTCATCTTTTCCAGATAAAAAGTCATATACATAATACCAAGTATTTTTATTGAAACTGTCAACAATAACAGGGTTACCAAGAACAAACTTCACTTGCTCTTTACTCATACCTACTTGTAGTTTGTCTATTTCTTTTTGTTCAAGGTAATTACCTTGAGGTACATCAATTCGGTAAATACAGCTTGAAACTAAAGATAAAGCCAAGCATAAAACAATTGCGCGAGATAACATTAAAATTCTTCCTTTACATCCTGAGCAAGGATAATAACTAAGGCTTTAACGAGATAAAAGCCTTTTATTCATTAATTTGTTAAAAACGAGTATACAAGCAGCTGTTTTCTTAAATATTAGCTAGCTAACATATCTCTTGCGTTCGCTAGACTACTTTCGGTTATGCTATCACCTGCTAGTAAACGAGCTATTTCTCGCTCTCTAGATTCCTTTGACAGCATAGATACACTCGTTTGTGTGTGTTTACCGTCAGTGAGCTTAGTTACAAATAGCTGTTGATGTCCCTTACTTGCAACTTGTGGTAGATGAGTTACACAGATCACTTGTGTATTTTCACCAAGTAATTGTAACTGTTGACCTACCATTGCTGCTGTTGGGCCGCTAATACCAACATCAACCTCATCAAATATTAATGTTGGGGTAACTACGCGTTCAGCTAGTATTACTTGTATGGCTAAACTTATTCGTGAAAGTTCCCCACCTGAAGCAACTTTATGTAAAGCTTCTAACGGTTGGCCCGGGTTCATGCTAACTAAAAATTCAATTTCATCAATACCAAACTCAGAAGGTGTTGTTTGCTGCTTAGGGCAAATGCTAAGTTCAAAACAGGCATCTGGCATATTCAGTTGTTGAATGCTGGTTGTTATTCTTTGCTGTAACGATTTTGCTGCTTTAGCTCGGCTCTTACTTAGTTTTTTGGCAATGTCTAAATACTTACTCTGGCATTGCTCAAGCTCGTTTGCCATATTTAGCAGGCGGTCATCATCTTGTTGCAGGGTAGTCAGTTGCTGACTTAAGTTAGCATGGAAGCTTACTAAATTTTCCGGTGCTACCTGATGTTTTCTTGCTAGTTGCAGGGCGGTTGAGTAACGCTCTTCAATTAATGCGTATGCTTGTGGGTCTATATCTATACTTTGCTGATAATGAATTAAATCGTTACTTGCTTCTTCTAATTGAATTCTTGCTTCATTAACAAGCTGAGCAAGCTCACTTGCATTGCTATCTAACTCAGCAAGTTCAGTTATATCGTCGCTGCATTTTTGCAATAATGACAGCATGGAGAATTGCTCGCTGTTATCAAGTTGCTTTACACATTGCTCTGATAAAGTAAGTAGTTGCTGAGAATTACTGTGACGCTTGTAGTCATTTTCTAGCTGAGGGAACTCTTGCTCTTGTAAATTAAACTCATCAAGCTCTTTTACTTGGTATTGCAATAATTGTTGCTGCGCCTGTCTTTGCTGATGATTTTGCTCTAACAGTTTAAATTCAAGTTGTAATTGTTGCCATTGCTTTTGTTGAGACTTTAGTTTCTCTAGTAAGTTTTGATGACCTGCATAGCCATCGAGTAACTTACGCTGCTCGTGACTTTTTATTAGTAGTTGATGATCGTGCTGGCCATGAATATTAATTAAAAATTGACCTAGAGCCTTTAATTGCGCAAGTGGCACTGCCGAGCCATTTATATAGGCTTTAGAGCGACCTTCGGCGGTAATAACTCTTCTTATTAAGCACTCACCGTCTTGAGTTAAATCATGCGCGGCTAACCAAGCAATTGCTTTGTCATTATTTGCGATGTCAAAATGTGCACTAAGCTCTGCTTTTTGACTGCCTGGACGCACCGTATTAGTGGTTGCTCTTTCGCCTAAACACAAGCCTAACGCATCAATTGCTATTGACTTACCTGCGCCAGTTTCACCTGTGATAGTGGTCATGCCTTGTTGCCAATCGATTTCGACAAAACTGACAATAGCAAAATTCTTAATTGATAGGTTTAACAACATAAATAACTCACTTAGGTTAAGTGACTATTTTTTTGATTCATCTTGGTTTGTCGGTAAACAATGGCACACAAAATTCACTGTAAAAATAATCACTGGTAATTTATACAGTAAAGTTACCAGTGTTATTTTAACAATGCAAATTTATTTTAACATTTGTGGGCAAGTGCGGAGTTTAGCTTTGAGCTAGTATACTTTATTGCCCCAACTAAGCTTAGTTCTAAGCACATTAAAATAGTCGTGATCGTTTGGATGGATTAAACGTAAAGTGAATTTACTTTTCTTAATAACAATTTCATCACCAGGCATCACCGCAAGGATCACATGGCCATCACAACTTACTTGCAATTCTTCATGATTGTCCATTGCCGTAACTATTTTTATTTCACTGTCACCATCAACCACGATAGGGCGACTGCTAAGAGTGTGCGGAAACATAGGCACTAAAGTGAGCGCATTTAATGTTGGCGTTAATATTGGGCCGCCAGCAGACATAGAGTAAGCGGTTGAGCCAGTAGGGGTTGAAACAATTAAGCCATCGGAGCGCTGCGAAAACATAAATACTCCATCAATGTACACCGCAAACTCCATCATACTTGCCACTTTTCCTGGATGCAGTACCGCTTCGTTCATCGCGCTGTTAGAGCTTTTTAGCTGACCATGGCGATATACTTCAGTATGAATAAGAAAACGTTGCTCGGTCTTGGAGCGGCCATCAAGAATTGCTTCTAAAGGTTCAATTAAATTGTCAGGTGATAAGTCGGTTAAAAAGCCCAAGTTACCACGGTTTATGCCGATAACGCCGATATCATAACAAGAGAGCACGCGAGCGGCGCCTAGCATATAGCCATCACCACCAACAACAATTGCAAGATCGGCTTGCTCACCTATATCAGTGATAACAAATGAGTATTGGTCATCTTTATTAAGCTTTTCGGCTACAGACTTTTCAATCATCACGCGGTAATTATTATTTTCTAAATAATGATGCAGTGCGGCAATGGTTGCTAACGCACCTTCATGATCAGGTTTACCGATAAGGCCAATAGTTTTATACATTTGCATAATAAATTCGCGAAATAATAATTATTTATAGGGCAGTTTTACCATTATTTTAGCCATTGTAAAGAATATAATAGTTAATATTTATAAATAGTGCTTGAATCCTTTAATTCAGGCCCCATAATTACCAACATTGAGTTATATATTGGAGTTATCAATGACTACTGAGTCGACAAATAACAGCAAAGATGCTGAACAAGAAGTAAATGAAGTTGAAGTAAACACTGCCGAAGTTGAAGTAACAGCTGAAGGTGATGTTGAACAAGTTGCAGAGCAAACTGAAGAAGTTGAAGTTCTTTCTGCCGAAGAACAAAAAATTATTGAGTTAGAGCAAGCTTTAGCTGAATCTCAAGCTACTGTTGCTAACCAAAAAGATTCGGTTATTCGCGCTAAAGCTGAAGTTGATAATATGCGTCGCCGCGCAGCGCAAGATGTAGATAAAGCGAAAAAATTTGCTTTAGAAAAATTTGCTGGTGAAATGCTAAATGTTGTTGACAACTTAGAGCGTGGCTTAGCGACAATTGATAGCGAATCTGAAGAGCAAAAAGCTACGTTTGAAGGGGTTAATTTAACTCTACAAGGCTTACTTTCTGGCTTAGAGAAGTTTGGTGTTAAAGCGGTAGATCCTCAAGATCAACCTTTCAACCCTGAATTACACCAAGCAATGTCAATGCAAGAAGTTGAAGGTGTTGAACCAAATACCGTTATTGCTGTTATGCAAAAAGGTTACGAATTAAATGGTCGCTTAGTACGACCTGCTATGGTTATGGTATCAAAAGCTAAAGCGTAATTTGTTGCTAACAAAAATACTTAAGGAGCAGGCAAAAGCCTGCTTTTTTTATGCCTAAATTTTATAACGCAGTAGTTTTCATTTTAACCACTTAAAATGCATAAGTTAATTAATTGATTTGATATTATAGCTTGTTTGACAATGAAATAAGTGAGTCAATTTGTTGCTGCAATAACCTATGCTGAATAATAATTTGCGCATGTACTTTTACCCTAGCATTTAAAATTGCCGGAATAATTGGTTTAGTTAAATAATCAACGGCTCCTAATTCAAGGCCTCTGACCACATCATCAACATCACCTAATGCGGTAGTAAATATGACTCTAATATCTTGGGTGATTGGATTTGATTTTAGCTGCTTGCAAAAAGTTAGGCCATCAATATTTGGCATCATAATATCAAGTAATACAATATCGGGAGGTGAATTACTGATACAAACTGACATTGCCGAAGTCGCATTATTAGCGGCTTTAATTTTATAGTTGGTTTTTAATGCTCCAACAATCACCTCTATATTGGTGGCCACGTCATCTACGACTAATAAACTTATTTCTTCAATATTGGTATTAATATCCCACACTTTATGGAGTTCGCCGCCAGCTAAAGCGTGTGAATTACTTCGAATGGGAAACTCAATCGCATGTTGTAAACGCTTAGCTAAATGAGATTGAATGATGGGAGTAACTATGTAATCGGACACCCCAAGAGCAACAAATTTATTAATCGTATTAGGTGTCACATTTTCTGAAATTATCACTACCGGAAGTTTAATAGTACTTGCCGAACCTCTAATTTTTTTTAATAGATCCAAAATATATGGCTCTGAGTTACTCTGGCCAAAACAGATAACTAGATCATATTGCTTTGCTTGTAAAAAATTAATGCCCTGAGCTAAGCTTTTCGCGTGGTTTTCATTAAAGTTGAATGTCTGTAAATGCTGTAATAGTAAAGTAGCATCCTTGTGCTCAAAATTAACAAGTAAAACCGATTTTTCATTTAGTATTTGTAAAGGGGAGTTAGGCATCTAATTTACCATAAAAATAAGTCGCAAAATCTAATTCATTTTATATACTAGTTGATAGACCGGATAAAAAATAATTATTTATTAATGAATTACTTAAAAAATAGTGTATTAAAATTTTTCGTTAGCTTTTTCATTGTTGTGAGCTCCTGTGCTTCTTCTGATGAACTTCCCCCTGACTTAGTACAATGGGCTAATCAAAATCCAATCGTTACCGTTGGTATCGACTCGCAATTTCCGCCATTTGATTATATCGATGAACAAAATATGCCATCTGGTATTGGCCACTTATCTAGACAAGCATTAAATGCAGTTTTACCTTTAACGTTAGAAGTAGCTTCAAGCACAGATTTTGCCAGTGAGTATGAAAAAGTTAAACAGGGGCAAATCGATCTGTTATCTATTTGTGCGAGCTCTGCAGAGCGAGCTAAAGATGTACTTTTTACCAAGCCTATTTTAACCTTTACCTCGGTTGCTGCGGTTAATCGAAATTCTAATATATCTTCCATTGCCGATATTAATAAAAGCCATAAAGTAGGCATAACTAAAGGCTATGTAACACTTGATTATGCTCAGCAATTAGTTGGTAAAGACAATGTTATTCAAACAGAAAGCACCGAGCAAGGCTTAAGACTTGTTGAAGAAGGTAAACTCGATGCTTTTATCACCTATTTATATACTTTGGTTTATTCTGAAAAAACTTTTAATATTAAAGGGTTAAGGCCTATATCTTTAGAAGGCTTTGAATCATTCGATTTAGGTTTTTGTGTCAATAAAGATAAACCAGAATTAGTTGAAATAATCAATTGGGGTATCGACCAAGTTGGAAAAAATTCATTTAGTAAGTTTCAGCTGCAGTGGTCGGAGACATTTCAAAATAAAAAAGAAGTTATCAAAGCACAAACTAATACCACCCTTTATAGCACCATAGTTATTAGTATTTTCGTCTTAATTTTTGTGTACTTTTTTTCGCAAAAATATACGGATCAAATCGCAATGAAATTTGGTACTTCGCGCTTTAAAAGTATTTATATATTGTCCATTGTTTTATTGATTGTCATTATCAATGCTGGCATGAGTTTATATTTAGCCGAATTTAAAAAGGATGCATTAAACGAAGCAAGTGAAAAACTTGATGTTTCTCTCGCTGGCATCTCAGCCAATTTGGATGGTTGGTATAAATCGAGAGCGGATTTAGTCGATAGAATTAGTGAGCTGCCTTATTTTGTTTCTCTAACGCAAGAGCTAAAAGCCAATAAACACGGTCAAGCCGCCACTGATAACATGATAGAGTTTTTTAAATACCGTCCATCGGTATTTATCAATAATCGCTCGATTAGTATTATTGACTTAAACGGTGAGGTTATCTACAGCCCAGTCCAAGAGTTAATTTCTAGCCAATCTGAAATAGCTAATCAACGCGGTGAATTATTTGACAGTGTGGTGGCTGGAAATACTGAATTTATCCCCGCCATAAAAAATGATATTTTTAATACTCCAGATGATATTAATAGTGATGAAATTGCTATTTATATTGCTAGCCCCATTATTGATGATAACGATAATGTCATTGCCGTGTTTACCATGCAATTTAATCTAGATGGCAGTTTTTCCAAGATATTCAAAGAATCAGGATTTGGTAAGACCTTAGAAACTTATGCTATTGACAGTAATGGTTATATGGTTGCAGAAGGGCAACTCGTTAAGCAACTTTACAATAGTGGTAAATTAGACATAAGTAAGCCCGCAATACTAAATGTGCAATTACCTGATGTTGATAATAGTCATATTGTCGATAGTGCTCGTTTTAAGTTAAATCGTGATAATTTAATTGGTTATTATGACTATCGTGGTGAGAAGGTTATTGGCTCTGCGCTGTGGATGGCAGATTTAAACTTTTCAGTAGTGGCAGAGATAGATCAAAAAGAAGTATATAAAAACTATTTAGAGCTAAGAGATTTATTTATCTTAATTTTATCTTTTATTAGTTTGATTATTATCTCATTATCATTATTTATGTTTGTTATTTCGCGCCGTGCTAATGAAATTAACAATCGCTCAAAAGAAGAATTAGAAGTTATTGTGAATGAGCGCACGCAAGAGCTGCAAATATTAGAGAACAAGAGTAGCTCGGTCTTAAGCTCTGTTGCTGATGGTATTTTCGGTATTGATGAATCTGGCCGTTGCGTGTTTTTTAATGAGTCAGCAAGTGAAATACTTGGTTTTAACGAATCGGAAGCTATAGGTAAGTGTTTCTTTGATTTGTTTTATCTTCATGAAAAACAAGACAATATAGCACCACGGGAAAGAAACCCAATTTTTGAGGCTATTGATAAGCAAGTTGTATCACGCATTGACTCGGCAAGTTTTACTCGTAAAGATGGCTCACACGTTATGGTTGAATATAGCGTTGCGCCTATTATCGAAAATAAAAATAGCTCCAATTCGTTAGCGGCCGTTATTGCCTTTCAAGATATCTCTGAACGCCTTCTAGAAAAAGAGCGCATAGAGCGTATCTTAGGATCGGCACCTATTTCGATGTTAGTTGTTAATCAACAAGATATTATTGAAAAAATCAATGACACTACAGTGAAGATGCTTGGTTGGACTAAGCAAGAGCTTATTGGCCAGCCTTTAATTTCTATTGTGCCACATCACCGCCGTGATGAGCATATCACTTTTACCAAAGAGTATTGGCTTGACCCTGTTATTCACCATAGTGGTAATGCCGATATTCCATTAGATATTTTAACTAAAAGCGGTAAAACCATCGAAGTAGAGTCAGTTTATACGCCAATTATACTTGGCGATGAACAACTTCTTATTGTATCTCTTCGTGATGTAACTCAAGAAAACTCTGCGAAAAAAGCCTTGTTTGATGCCAAAGTTTTAGCCGATGAAGCCAGTCGAGCTAAATCGGACTTCTTAGCTAACATGAGTCATGAAATTCGCACACCAATGAATGCCATAATTGGTATGTCGCATTTAGCGTTAGAGTCTAATTTAGAGACTAAACCTCGAAACTATATTCAAAAAGTGAATCGGGCAGCAGAGTCTCTACTTGGCATTATAAACGATATTTTAGATTTTTCTAAAATTGAGGCCGGTAAACTCGACCTAGAAAACATTGATTTTCATATCGAAGATGTAATGAATGACCTGTCCCACATCATAGGCATACAAACACACGAGAAAGGTCTTGAGCTGTTATATAACATTAACTCCGATGTGCCTGTTTTTGTTAAAGGTGACCCATTACGTCTGAGTCAAATACTAATTAACCTTGCTAATAATGCAACTAAGTTTACTGAACAAGGCCAAATTGTTATCTCGATTAAGCTAGTTGAAATGGCTGGTGAAAATATTAAATTGCGCTTTGCTGTGCAAGATTCGGGCATAGGTATGAGCCCAGAGCAGCAGCAAAAATTATTTAAATCATTCTCACAGGCAGACTCTTCAACCACGCGAAAATATGGTGGTACAGGATTAGGCTTAACTATTTGTAAAAACCTTGTTGGTTTAATGGGTGGGAGTATTTGGCTTGAAAGTGAAGTAGGTAAGGGAAGTTGTTTTTATTTTGATGTAAATCTTGAGTTACCTGAAGGCGAACTTGAGCATAAGTTTAGCGAGCAGCAAATACAATTGCTGGCAGATAAAAGCGTTTTACTCGTAGATGATAACCCTATGGCTCTTGATGTTTTAGCGAATATTATGACCTCGTTTCAATGTAAAGTTACTACCGCAACCAGCGGCTTAGAAGCGATTTCATTGGTACAAGATAGCGCGACAGAATTTGATTTTGTCATGATTGATTGGAAAATGCCTGGGCTTGATGGCTTACAAACTATAAATAAACTTAAAAACTTGGTTTCAACCAATACTAAGCATTTTATTATGGTTACAGCTCATGGCCGAGAGGAAATAAAGCGCCATGTAGAAGCTAGCGATCAAAATAGCGTTGATAGTTTCTTAGCCAAGCCAGTAACGGCCTCTTCAGTATTTGATGAAATGATGATTTTACTTGGAGAGTCTTATGTAGCCACCACTCGTAAAGTTAAGAAAACGGACGCCTTGCGCGAGCATCAACAAGCTCTGGCCGGTGCAAAAGTCTTGCTGGTAGAAGATAATGAACTAAACCAAGAACTTGCTTTAGAGTTACTAAGACAATCTGATATTATTGTTGATTTAGCCGAAAACGGTCAGCAAGCCGTTGATATGGTTAATTTAAATGAATATGATGGCGTGCTGATGGATTTACAAATGCCTATCATGGATGGTTACACCGCAACGGGTGCCATTCGCCAAGAACACCCTAATTTACCGATTATTGCGATGACAGCAAATGCAATGGCGGGAGATAAAGAAAAAGTACTTGCTGCAGGGATGAATGATCATATTGCCAAGCCTATTAATGTCACCGACATGTTTAGCACTATGGATAAGTGGATAACAGCTTCGGGCTTAACTGCGAGCCAGCAACAAGTCGTCGCCAATACTATTGCTAGCATAGATAAACCCAAACCTGCTGTCGATATTGCTCTAGCAAGCTTTAGCTATATTAATATTAGTGCCGGGCTTGCAGTAAGTAATGGTAATTCAGAGTTATATGCACGTCTGTTGAAAAAATTTATTTCTAACCAAAGTGAATTTTATGTCAACTTCAGCGAAGCTTGGTCTGAACATAAAATGGATGAGGCAATTTTAATTGCTCATACACTAAAAGGGACGTCGGGAAATATTGGAGCCAAGGTATTACAGCAACAAGCCGGCGTATTAGAGCAAGCATGTATTAATAATCTTGCCACAGAAATAATATCTACTGAATTTCAATTGTGTTGTAAGAAATTACAAGATGTTATTACTGAATTAGTGGCTTTTTTCGAAAATCAGCCAAAAACAGATAAGCCGTCTACAATAAGTAATGAAACCGAACAAATTAGCTTAAAAGACTTACAGTCTAAAATTATAAAATTGCATACTATGGTTGCTGATTTTGAAACCGATGCACTTGAATTAGCAGAGCAATTAGTTTCATTAATTAATGAACCAAAAGCCCAAGATGAGTTCAACAAGATACTACGGGCTATTGAAAGTTATGACTTTGATCAAGCAGATAACTTACTTAAGCAGTTTATTGTTGAGAATGAGTTGGATAAATAAATGAATAAACAAGTCAACACCTTAGTAGTAAATGCTCTCATAAATAGAGAAAATATTTAATGACCGAACAAGCGACAATTCTAGTTGTAGACGCCAATTGTTTGAGTGCTGATAACACATGTAATTGCAAATGCACAGTTACTGCAACATTTATAAATAGAGAAAAAATTTAATGACCGAACAAGCGACAATTCTAGTTGTAGACGCCAATTGTTTGAGTGCTGATAACTCTTGTAATTGCAAATGCACAGTTACTGCAACATTTATAAATAGAGAAAATATTTAAATGACCGAACAAGCGACAATTCTAGTTGTAGACGACAATGCCGATAACATTGATGTTCTTAATGGCATCTTAAGGCCTTTATATAAGGTTAAAGCTGCATTGAATGGTGAAATTGCGCTTAAAATTGCTAATGCTAAACAAAAGCCGGATTTAATATTACTTGATGTAATGATGCCTGAAATGGATGGCCATGAAGTTTGTCGTAAATTAAAAAGTAATCCTGTCACCTCCAATATCCCAGTTATTTTTGTCACCGCAAAAACTGAAATTCAAGATGAAAAAATCGGCTTTGAACTTGGCGCTGTTGATTACATAACTAAGCCGGTAAGTGTGCCAATTGTACAAGCTCGAGTTAAAACACAATTAGCCTTATACGATCAACAAAGAGAATTAGAACGCCAGGTATCCGCTCGCACTGAGCAACTTGAAATTACTCGAGCCGAAATCATCAAACGATTAGGCCGTGCTGCTGAATTTAAAGATAATGAAACCGGCATGCATGTTATACGCATGAGTTGGTATGCTAAGTTCTTGGCAGAAGAGATTAATGCCAACGATGAATGGGTGGATTTAGTATTTAACGCCGCACCTATGCATGATATTGGCAAAATAGGTATTGCTGATAGCATCTTACTCAAACCTGGCAAATTAAATGAGCATGAGTGGATCGAAATGCAGCGCCATGTTGAATATGGCGCAGAAATTTTAGGCACTCATCAATCGCCATTACTCTCTATGGCGGTAGAAATCTGTTTATATCATCATGAGAAGTTTGATGGCACTGGTTATCCACATCAACTTAAAGGTGAAGAAATTCCATTGTCTGCTCGTATTGTTGCACTTGCTGATGTCTATGATGCCTTAACATCTGAGCGACCATATAAAAAGTCATGGTCGGCAGAAGAAGCTATGGAATATATCGAGCAACAGTCAGGTAAGCATTTTGATCCAGAGCTAGTCCCAGCGTTTAAAAATTGTTTAACAAAAATTAGGCAAGTAATGCAAGATTATGGCGATCAACAAGAAGAACTTACCTTTGGCAATCGTCATAAGTAGTTATTTTCAAGTCTTAAATGGCTAATCGCCAAAGCCCAAACGGTAAAAACTAAGTTAAAAAGCCTCTATTTAGAGGTTTTTTTGCTTTTTTTCATATTTTTTTACTTTTTTTTCTGTTTTTCTATTGAAAAGCAATATTTGCTCCCCCACTAAGAAAGGTATCAAAATTATGTTTTAAATGTTTTATTACGGAGATCCTAAAAATGGGCAGAATAATCGGTATTGACCTTGGGACAACAAACTCTTGTGTTGCTGTTTTAGATGGCGACAGTGTACGTGTAATTGAGAACGCTGAAGGCGATCGCACAACTCCTTCAATCATTGCTTACACAGCAGAAGGCGAAACGTTAGTTGGTCAACCAGCTAAGCGTCAATCAGTAACTAACCCTAAAAATACATTATTCGCTATCAAGCGCTTAATTGGTCGTCGTTTTGAAGACAAAGAAGTTCAACGTGACATCAGCATCATGCCATTTGGTATTGTTAAAGCTGACAACGGTGACGCTTGGGTTACAGCAAACGACAAAAACGTTGCTCCACCACAAGTTTCTGCTGAAGTTTTAGCAAAAATGAAAAAAACTGCGGAAGACTACCTTGGTGAAGAAGTGACTGAAGCAGTTATTACTGTTCCTGCATACTTCAATGACTCACAACGTCAAGCAACTAAAGATGCTGGTCGTATTGCTGGTCTTGATGTTAAACGTATTATCAACGAGCCAACTGCTGCAGCCCTTGCTTACGGTATGGATAAGCAAGAAGGCGACCGTGTTGTTGCTGTATATGACTTAGGTGGTGGTACATTCGATATCTCTATCATCGAAATTGATGAAGTTGAAGGCGAGCACACATTTGAAGTATTAGCGACTAACGGTGACACGCACTTAGGTGGTGAAGATTTCGATAACCGTTTAATCAACTACCTAGTAGATGAATTTAAGAAAGACGCAGGCATGGATTTAACAACAGATCCACTTGCAATGCAGCGTTTAAAAGAAGCGGCTGAAAAAGCTAAGTGTGAATTATCATCTGCACAACAAACTGATGTTAACTTACCTTACATCACAGCTGACGCTTCAGGTCCTAAGCACATGAACGTTAAAGTTACTCGTGCAAAATTAGAATCATTAGTTGAAGACATGGTTAAAGCAACACTTGAGCCACTTAAAACAGCTCTTGCGGATGCCGGTTTATCAACAAGCGAAATTACTGATGTAATCATGGTTGGTGGTCAAACACGTATGCCATTAGTACAAAAAGCGGTTTCTGATTTCTTCGGTAAAGAGCCTCGTAAAGACGTTAACCCTGACGAAGCAGTAGCAAGTGGTGCAGCGGTTCAAGGTGGTGTTTTATCTGGTGATGTGACTGACGTTTTACTACTAGACGTTACTCCTTTATCTCTAGGTATTGAGACTATGGGTGGTGTGATGACTAAAGTTATCGACAAAAACACAACTATCCCAACGAAACAGTCACAAACGTTCTCAACAGCTGAAGATAACCAATCTGCAGTAACTGTACATGTTGTTCAAGGTGAGCGTAAGCAAGCCTCTTTAAACAAGTCTCTAGGTCAATTTAACCTAGAAGGTATCGACGCAGCACCTCGTGGTACGCCACAAATCGAAGTTACTTTCGATATCGATGCTGATGGTATCTTGCACGTAACTGCTAAAGATAAGAACACTGGTAAAGAGCAAAAGATCACAATCAAAGCATCTTCTGGTTTATCTGATGATGAAGTAGATCAAATGGTACGCGACGCAGAAGCAAATGCTGATGCCGATGCTAAATTTGAAGAGCTAGTTACTGCTCGTAACCAAGCTGACGGTATGGTACATGCTACACGTACACAAATTACTGAAGCTGGTGATGACTTACCAAGCGAAGATAAAGAGAAAATCGAAGCAGCATTAACTGAGCTTGAAGAAGCGATTAAAGGCGATGACAAAGAAGCGATTGATGCTAAGACTCAAGCGTTAATGGAAGCATCTGCTAAGTTAATGGAAATTGCGCAAGCAAAAGCACAAGCTCAAGGCGGTGCTGCTCCAGAAGGTCAAGCTCAAGAACAAGCTCAACCTGCTGAAGATGTTGTAGATGCTGAGTTTGAAGAAGTAAAAGACGACAAAAAATAATCACTACTTTTATAAGTAAGTATTATTAAAACGCTTAAAGCGCTACAGGGATTTCTCATGTGGCGCTTTATTGTTTAATGAATAATATCAAGTTCATTGACGAACCTGATATAAAGATAAATTGAAGTAAAAACTATTATGTCAAAACGTGATTATTATGAAGTTCTAGGGCTAAGTTCAGGTGCCACAGAACGTGAAATTAAAAAAGCTTACAAACGTCTTGCTATGAAATTCCATCCGGATCGCACTAAAGGCGATAAGGATAAAGAAGAGCAATTTAAAGAAGTTAAAGAAGCTTACGAAGTTTTAAATGATGATCAAAAGCGTGCTGCTTACGATCAATATGGCCATGCAGCCTTTGAACAAGGCGGTCACGGTGGTGGCGGCGGTTTCGGTGGCGGCTTTGGCGGTGGTGGCTTTGACGATATCTTTAGTGATATTTTCGGCGGCGGCAGAAGTCGTGGTGGTCAATCGCATAACCGTAGAGGTTCTGATTTACGCTATAACTTAGACCTAACTCTTGAAGAAGCGGTTAAAGGTAAAACGGTTGAGCTAAAAGTTCCAACGTATGTTAACTGTGAACCTTGTGATGGCAGTGGTGCTAAAAAAGGCTCATCGGCGTCAACTTGTTCAACTTGTCATGGTCATGGCCAAGTACAAATGCGCCAAGGTTTATTTGCAGTACAGCAAACTTGTCCAACATGTTCTGGTCGCGGTAAAGTAATTAAAGACCCATGTACCAAGTGTCGTGGTCAAGGTCGTGTTGAAAAGACCAAGACTTTATCAGCTAAAATACCAGCAGGTGTGGATACTGGTGACAGAATTCGTTTATCGGGTGAAGGTGAAGCCGGAGAAATGGGCGCACCAGCAGGTGATTTATATGTACAAGTAAACGTACGCGACCATAAGATATTTGTGCGTGACGAAAACAACTTATACTGTGAAGTACCAATTAGTTTCACTAGCGCAGCGCTTGGGGGTGAAATCGAAGTACCAACACTTGAAGGCAAAGTTAAGCTGAAAATCCCAAGTGAAACGCAAACCGGTAAGATGTTCCGATTACGTGGTAAAGGGGTTAAGTCGGTACGCAGTTCAATGACCGGTGATTTAATGTGTAAAGTCGTGATTGAAACGCCAGTTAATTTAAACAGCGAGCAAAAAGAGCTACTGACTAAATTGCAAGAAAGTATGGGCGAGGGCAAAGCTGCTGGCCATAACCGACCAAAAGAGCAAGGCTTTTTTGATGGTGTAAAAACTTTCTTCGATAACTTAAAATAAATTAAGTTTTCAATATAATAAAGGCTGCTTCGCAGCCTTTTTTGCTACTAAGGATGGTAGTAATCCGATACCGCCGGGAGCGAAGTATCGGTTGCCTTCAGGGACGAAGGTATGCCGAAACGCCAAGGACGGTTTTGTTTCGGTAGTATTAGGGGGAAAGCATTTTATATCCGTGCCTCATTCACTTTCACAAACTCATTTAAAATTGTATATACTTAATATAATTAAACTTTATAAGGATAAGTGCGATGACTTCAAATAGATTATTATTTGTTTTGCTCTTCTCAATTTTTACTAGCTTACCTGCGCAAGCAGAATATAACGATGCGGTCGAAATGATCAATCGTGGTGATTTTATTGGTGCAATCGAAGAGTTAAAGCCTTTAGTTGAACTAGGCTATCCGCCGGCATTATTTCAACAAGCAGGGCTTTATGAAAATGGCCAAGGTATTGCCAAAAATGAATTAAAAGCATTTGAGCTATATCACAGAGCCGCTGGTCGAGGTATTGCAGAGGCACAATTTGCCTTAGCACAAATGTATTTTGATGGCCGAGGTACGGTAAAAAACAATCAGCAAGGCTTTGAATATACAAGGCGCTCGGCTGAAAAAGGCTTGGCAGCTGCTCAGTTTAACTTAGCAGTGATGTACCAAGAAGGGGTTATTGTACCGTTAAATTATGGTAAAGCTGCAGTCTGGTATCGAGATGCAGCGATGCAAAATTATGCGTTTGCGCAATTTAACCTGGCACTACTTTATTATGAGGGCAAAGGCGTGACCAAAAATATTGAAGAGTCGTATATTTGGAATCGCGTAGCCGCATTTAACGGCCATAAAGATGCTGAAACCAGTATGAACATGGACTCTAAGCAACTTTCTCGTGATCAAATCAAACGTTGCCGCGATAAAGCCGATGCGTTG
The DNA here is from genome assembly GCF_007097525.1 of Thalassomonas sp. M1454. Lineage (GTDB taxonomy): Bacteria > Pseudomonadota > Gammaproteobacteria > Enterobacterales > Alteromonadaceae > Thalassotalea_A. Next base: position 1,181,836 of record NZ_VKDD01000002.1, on the reverse strand, counting down.
TATTTAAAGATTGCCCCAGATGTAGATAACTACAAACCTTTCACCTTCGACGGCTAACAAATAAATATCAAGGTGTCAGAGTCGTTGAACTCGTTCAACGACTCTGACACCTTGATATTGACCCTCTTGATTTAGTTGAACGTTGGGATTGCCGGGCTGCGGCTGTGCTCAAACACTAGTGAGGTTTCAACATTAGTTACTTCATCTCTTGAAGTGATAGCTTCAAATACGAAGCGGCGCAAGTGCTCGGTATCTTTAACTGACATATGAATATAGAAATCAAAAGCGCCGCCCATATGAAACATACTGATAATTTCTGGAAGCACTAACAACTCATCACGTAAGTTATTAACGATTTGCTCAGAATACGGCTGCAATTGAATTGCCGCCATCGCTTGAATATTACCACCTATGGTATTGTAGTTGACGTCAATGAATGAGCCTTTAATTACCCCGGTACTTTTTAAACGTTTTACGCGCTCTAAACATGTTGACGGGGCAGTGCCAATTTTACTGGCTAACTCTTTATTAGTGATATCCGCATCATTAAAAAGCAAGGTCAATATTTGTAAATCGATATCATCAAGTTTTTTCATGGTAATTGTTCGTTGTTTTTATCGCGATTAGATGAATTTAGTTTATTAGAAAGTTATTAGACTTGCTATAAAATTCGGTTAAAATAGCGCTATTAGAAACTTTCGTTAATTACAGCCATTTAATGTCGCATAAATATCAAGATCTCATACATATTTTCGCCGAGCAGTTTGCCGAGAGTGAAAATACTCTATTAGTAAAAGGCGATGATGAGCCTATTTATTTACCTGCTAATGAGCAACATAAACAGCACCGCATTATTTTTGCGCATGGCTTTTATGCAAGTGCTTTACATGAAATTTCGCATTGGTGTATCGCCGGTAAAGAAAGACGCTTATTAGAAGACTTTGGTTATTGGTATGAACCTGATGGCAGAGATGAAAAACGCCAAGCACAATTTGAAGCCGTTGAAATTAAGCCACAAGCAATTGAATGGGCATTTTGTTTGGCCAGCAAGTTTAAATTCAATGTATCTGCAGATAATTTAAACGGCTGTGAGGTAGACAGGTATGGTTTCCAAAAGAAAGTGCAGCAACAAGCGTTAAATTATTTAGAGCAAGGTTTTCCTAAAAGAGCACAGCAATTTATCGATGCGTTAATAGCGTTTTACCAACCTGGATTTGTACTAGCAGCCGATAGCTTTAATGTGGAAGATTACTCAGCAATGGCATCGACAATGATTGATGCCACTATTAGACAACATAGACTTGAAGAAGTAGTTAATGAAACAATTTAAACTGGGTTTTTTTGTTAATCCCATTGCTGGACTCGGTGGTAGTGTAGCCTTAAAAGGCAGCGACGGCGTTGATACGCCAAGCCAAGCCTTAGCGCTTGGTGCCGAGCCAAAAGCTAACTTACGAGCGAAATTAGCGCTAGAAGTATTACTGCCATATAAAGACAAAATAGTTATCTATACTGCCGCTAATGATATGGGCGAAAACATAGCTAAACAACTTGGTTTTAACGTTGAAGTGCTCTATCACTATCAAGATGAAGCGACATCGGCAACAGATAGTGAAAATGCTACTAAGGTGATCCAAGACTTTGGTGTTGATTTGTTGTTATTTGCTGGTGGCGACGGTACCGCTCGTAATGTTTGTCATCAAATTGATGGTTACTTTCCGGTATTAGGCATACCAGCGGGCTGCAAAATTCACTCTGGTGTGTATGCTCTTACGCCAACGGCTGCAGGCCGAGTGGTTGAGCAAATGGTTAATAACGAGTTAGTGTCACTTACCGAAGCCGATGTCATGGATATTGATGAGGTTGCTTTTCGCACCGGTGTGGTTAAAGCAAGACGGTATGGCGAGATGCAAATTCCGAGTCAGCTGCAATACATCCAAGCGGTTAAATCAGGTGGTAAAGAAACCGATGAGTTAGTATTAATGGATATTGCTGCTCATGTGGTTGAGCTTATGGATGAAGAGCTTTTTGTTATGGGCTCTGGCTCAACTGTTGCTGCGGTAATGGATGAAATCGCCCTAGATAATACTTTATTAGGTGTCGATTTAATTCAACAACAAGAACTCATTAAAAGTGATGTTATTGAAAGTCAGCTATATGAAGCTATCAAAGCTAGTGAGCATGGAGTTAAACTTGTGATCACGGTAATTGGTGGCCAAGGGCATATATTTGGCCGAGGTAACCAGCAACTAAGCCCAAGAGTTATAAGGGCCATTGGCCTTGATAATATTATTGTTATCGCCACTAAAACTAAGTTGCAAGCATTAGCGCAAAGACCGCTTATTGTTGATACTGGTGATGTTGAACTCGATACTCAGTTATCGGGTTTTATTCCTGTGGTTACAGGATTTCACGATCAAGTACTTTATCCTGTGGCAAGCCCAGGTTTGTGATCGAAAATTATTAAATAGAGAATAAAATGAATTTAGAAAATGTTAAAACCGTCGCCGATCTTTGCCAATACTTTGACAGTTTAATTGATCATGATGACGACGATTTACTGTTTGCCAGTAGCTATGTTCGCGGTTTCTTAGTTGTTGCTGCGGTTGAATTTGGTGATGAACAGCAAGCACTGACTAATGAGCTATATGATCTTGTTACATCGCAACTTGACGCAGCACGCAGCGAGTTAACGCCACGTGATAAAGTGATTGTCGATAATTTTTGGAGCAGCTTAAAAACTAGCTTCTAGCTCTTACTTCCTTTTTATCAAATCGCGAATAACAAAACGGTTGGCGGCAAGATTGAATAGCATCTCATCATCAACCGGATAAACTTCATCACACAACTCACTTACCAAAATATCAGCAAGTAACGGCGCTGTGCAAAGTCCGCGAGCGCCAAGCCCGGTAAGTACAAATAGCCCAGGGTAGATAGGTGCAGGTTGTTCAAAGTGCCAATTCTTATCTTTACTTAAGTGCTGATAATACTCTTTATGTAATTCTACATTGGGTAATTGGCCGACAATTGGCATATGATCTGGTGTGCAGCAACGCAGCCTTGCTTTACTGCCTTTTACATCTTTAATTGTCCAGTTAGATATATCACCTAAACAACGCTCTAGCATTGTAAGGTTATACTCATCATCCTCGCTTCTGCTTGCAATATCACTGTCACCTTTATCAAAGGTAGCGCCAATACAATGAATGCCATTACTTTGCGGGGTTAAATAACCTTTATGGCAAAGCACAGCTTTTAAGTTCGCAACTTTTTCATTGGTTTGCATTTGCGATACTTGGCCGCGCACTTGGCTTAGAGGTAAGTCTTTGAGTACCTCAATATTTAAACTATCAGCGCCTGCACAAACAACGACATGCTTTGCCGTTTTTTGGCCTTTATTGCTAGTGAGTAGCCAGTGGCCATTTTCAAGTTGTTTAATATCAGTGATATGACGGTTGGTTTTTACTTTACAAAAGCCGGTGTCAATTGCTGCTTGCATCACCGCGTTAACAAGCTCAGGAGGAGACACCCAACCAGCTTTAGGCATATGTAGACCTGGGTGGCCAACAGCAATATTGGCAATCTCATCAACTTCTTGTGCTGATACGCCATGAATAAGTGAAGCAGGCCAAGGGGAGTTTTGTTTAAAAAACTCAACTCGTTTAGCTAAAGGCTGTTTATAAGCCACTTCTATCAAGCCATCAAAACCATGACTAAATTTATAGCCATCATCTAGCAATTGCTTATAGAGTTTAAGCGCATGCTCAAAGCCTTGTTGATAAAATAAACTAATAGTGTCTTGTTGCTGATGAATTAATGGAAATATTGCACCGACTGCGTTACTTGATGCTCCATTGGCAATCGACCTGTCCTTACAATATAAATTAACGCGAATGCCTTTTTTAGCTAATGCTAATGCGCTACAAGCAGATGCTAAGCCACCACCAATGATGGTGACATGTTTAGGGCGCTCAGTTTTTATAACATTTCGACGCTTAAAGCCATTAAGGGTTTTGCCTTGACGTAAGCCTAAGAATACAGCTGCGAGAGTTTCACTTTTAGCTGATTCATTAGTTTGAGGATTATTGTCACTGTTTGCATCGATTGATTGAGCTTTTTGTTTTTGCAGCTTATAACCAACATTCGCTAAACCTTCTCTAACTAATTTGGCGACAGTAAATGTTGCTAAGGTTGAGCGCTTTTTAGCGAGGCGAGCAATTTGCTTAAATAACTCATTGCTCCACATGCTAGGATTTTTTTGTGGCGCAAAGCCGTCAAGATACCAAGCATCAATACAGCCCTCATTGTCACAGTTAATTGCAGAGTAAGCAGTCGCAGCATCAGATAGATAGACCGTTAGTGATACATCGCCTTTCGCGAAAGTCATTTTGCAGCTGTTTTCTTGATAACTATACTGAGTTAACATCTGGGCTGATAAATCTGCTAACTGCGGCCATAAAGCCAGAGAACGTTTTAAATCTTCATGGCTAAGCGGGTATTTTTCACAACTAATAAAGCTAAGAGTTAAGTTAGACTGACTCTGTTTTTTAAATTCAATAAATTTTTGCAGGGTAAGTAAAAAATTTAATCCAGTACCAAAACCAGTTTCAGCAATAACAAACTCTTTCACTGGGTTTTTCGAGTCTTTATTTTGCTCTGCAATTTGTTGCCAACGCTTTTCAATATTATTTCCATTGATGAACACTTGTTCGCTTTGTGAGCAACTGGTACTTGGATCGAAATAAATATCATTAAATTCTGCTGATCTTGGCGAACCATCGGCTTGAAAGTCTATTTTCGCTGTATTTATCAATTGTTTACTCAAGCTAACTCTGGATTTGTTATGGTAGTTATAGTAAATTTTACCCCCATAAAGCGTAGGAAGCTAGTCACTGTTTTTATAAAACAGCGTACAAGTGTACACTGGACAGACCAGATTTGGTCTAAAACGTAGTATGATACGCGCAATTAAACAAACTTTAATGATGGTTATAAAAATATGAAACGTGTAGTTATTACAGGTCTAGGTATTGTTTCTTCTATTGGTAACAATGCAAATGAAGTACTAGATGCTTTACAAAATGGTCGTTCAGGCATTACTCGCTCTGAAAGTTTTGAAGAAAATGGCTTAAAAAGCCATGTTTGGGGTCAACCAAACATTACCCCAAGCGAGCACATTGATCGTAAAGTTATGCGTTTTATGGGCGATGCGGCAGGTTATGCTTATATCGCGATGGAAGAAGCTATTGCTGATGCAAAATTAACAGATGAGCAAGTGTCAAACGTACGTACTGGTTTAGTTGCTGGTTCTGGCGGCGCATCATCAATGAACGTTATCAGTTCATCAGATACTTTACGTAATAAAGGTATTCGCCGTGTAGGTCCTTATGCGGTACCTAAGACTATGTCTAGTACTTGTTCTGCATGTTTAGCAACACCATTTAAAATTTTAGGTGTTAACTATTCAATCAGTTCAGCTTGTGCAACTTCTGCTCACTGTATTGGTCACGCTGCTGAATTAATTCAATTAGGCAAGCAAGATATCGTTTTTGCTGGCGGCGGTGAAGAAGTAGATTACTCATTAGCTATGATGTTTGACGGTATGGGCGCATTATCAACTAAATATAATGACACTCCTGAACTTGCTTCACGCACATACGATGCAAACCGTGACGGTTTTGTTATCTCTGGTGGTGGCGGTATGGTTGTAGTTGAAGAACTAGAACATGCTCTTGCTCGTGGCGCACACATTTATGCTGAAATCGTTGGTTACGGCGCAACTTCAGATGGCTACGATATGGTTGCTCCAAGTGGTGAAGGTGCGGTTCGTTGTATGCAACAAGCTATGCATGGTGTTGAAGGTAAAGTTGATTACTTAAACACTCACGGTACTTCAACTCCTGTTGGTGATGTTAAAGAACTTGGTGCTATCCAAGAAGTATTTGGTCACGATTCACCAATGATCTCTGCAACTAAAGCTATGTCAGGCCATGCACTAGGTGCAGCTGGTGTACACGAAGCAATTTACACTATGTTAATGATGGAAAATAACTTTGTTGCTCCTTCGATTAACGTTGATGAATTAGATGAGAAAGCTCAAGGTTTAAACATCATTACTGAGAAAATTGATGCTGAAATTAACTTAGCTATGTCTAACAGCTTCGGTTTTGGTGGTACAAACGCAACATTAGTAATGGCTAAATATAAATAATATTTAATTTATTACGTATAGGGGGCTGGGTTTATCCCGGCCCTTTTTCGTTATTTTCGACGATTAACGTGCGAAAATTCCGATGATTAACGTGCGAAAAATTTCGCACCAACGAAATCGGCAGGTCCGAATTTATTCGGACGTTATTGGTATAAAGATGAATATTTTTTACGATGAAAACATCCCATACGCAAAAGAGTTCTTTGGCGATTTTGGCAATCTCACTGCTTTCTCAGGACGTGACTTAACACCAGAGCAAGTTAAAGATGCCGATGTTTTATTAGTACGTTCAATAACCAAAGTAAATGAGCAACTATTAAGTCAAAATACACGTATTAAGTTTGTGGGCACAGCAACAATCGGCTTTGACCATATTGACAAAGATTACTTAGCCAGTCGTAATATCGAATTTACCAACGCACCAGGTTGTAATGCTGTATCGGTTGGTGAATATGTTTTAAGTGCCATTATGGTGATGTCAGAGCGCCTATCATTTAATTATTTTGATAAAACTGTTGGTATCGTTGGTGGTGGTAATACTGGGACGCGTTTAGCTGAAAAACTTGATGCGCTTAATATTTCTTACTTAATGCATGACCCTTTCCTTGAGAGTGCCGGCGATAGCCGAAAATTTAGCTCGTTAGAGCAAGTACTCGCTTGCGATATCGTGTCTTTACATGTGCCATTAACTAAAACTGGTGAATATCCTACTTTTCACTTACTTAATGAAGAGCGTTTACAGGCATTAGCAACAGAGCAAATATTAATTAACGCATGTCGCGGTGAAGTAGTTGATAATCAAGCACTACTTAGCTTAAAGCAAGCTAAGCAGGGGCCGCATTTAGTCCTTGATGTTTGGGAAAATGAACCAAATGTTTTACTCGAGCTTATCCCATATTGCCAAATAACCTCCGCCCATATTGCTGGTTATAGCTTAGAAGGAAAAGCACGTGGCACAGAAATGCTTTATTTGGCATTATCTAAATTAGTTAAAACACCGGCTAAACATCAGCTTGCTCAGTTTTTACCACAAGCTGATTTTAGTGAAATAACTGAGCAAAGTAACCAGCGAGTTGAGCATATTAGAGCACGCGTTTTTCAAGTGTATGATGTGCGCCGCGACGATAAAATATTTCGCGAGCAACTTAGTAAACACGGTTTTGACTATTTACGTAAAAATTACCCTGTTAGAAGGGAGTTTAGTGCGCTAGTATTAGGCTCTGAGCAAAAAAACTGTTTAGCAATAATAAAAAATCTTGGATTCAACCTGACAAAGTAAATGAGTGAGATCATGGCACAAAAATTTGATGTAGTAGTATTAGGTGCAACCGGCCTTGTTGGCAAGCACATGATGGAAATTTTAGAAGAGCGAAAGTTCCCTGTAAATAACCTTTACCCATTAGCGAGTAGCCGCAGTGCTGGTGAAGTAATTGAATTTGACGGTAAAAGCATTGAAGTAATTGATGCTGATACATTTGATTTCTCACAAGCCCAAATTGCTTTCTTTTCAGCCGGTGGTGCAACTTCAGCTAAATTTGCTCCAATTGCAGCTGAAGCTGGTTGTGTGGTTATTGATAACACTTCAGAGTACCGCTACGATCCAGAAATCCCATTAGTTGTACCAGAAGTTAACCCGCAAGCATTAGCTGATTTTCGTAACCGCAATATTATTGCCAACCCGAATTGTTCAACAATTCAGATGATGGTTGCATTAAAACCAATTTATGATGCTGTAGGTATTGAACGTATCAACGTGAGCACATATCAATCAGTTTCTGGCGCGGGTAAAGAAGCAATTGAAGAGTTAGCAAAGCAATGTGCTGATTTACTGTCAGGTAAACCGGTTAAAGTAGAAGCGTTCTCACGTCAAATCGCGTTTAACTCAATTCCACAAATCGATGTGTTTATGGAAAATGGTTACACCAAAGAAGAAATGAAAATGGTATGGGAAACTAAAAAGATTTTAGGTGATGAATCTGTTTTAGTTAATCCTACTGCAGTTCGTGTACCTGCTTTTTATGGCCATGGTGAAGCGCTGCACATTGAAACTACTCAACAAACATCAGCTGAGCAAGTAAAAGAAATTCTTGCTAATGCACCAGGTGTAGTTGTTGCCAACAACGATGAAGATTTCCCTACACAAGTAAGCGATGCTAGCGGTAAAGATGAAGTGTTTATTGGCCGTATTCGCGAAGATATTTCTCATGTTAATGGCATTAACATGTGGATTGTTGCTGATAACGTACGTAAAGGCGCAGCAACGAACAGTGTACAAATTGCCGAGTTATTAGTTAAAGATTACTTTTAATAGCTAAGCAATACAGCTGTAATTTTAAAGCCAGAAATTAAACCTAGCTCTATATTTTGATAGTATTGGTTTAATCTCTGGTTTTTTAGTATCTACAAATAGAGCGCAAGCTTGCATCTTTAGTGCTTGCGGGTATATCATAGTTAAAATAAAAATTAACAAACGATTTACCTGATGTGGTCATCATTTAGGGTGTTGCAGGCGGATCGTTTATCTAACGTTGTACAGCCCATGCTTACAAATAAAGGAATTGATTCATGGCATCTAACAAGACGTCTATAAAAATAATAAGTACTTGTGCCAGTCTACTCGTTAGTAGTACTGTTTTATTAAGCTCCCCGCTTTATGCGCAAGCACAAACCTCTACGCTAGATAATTCAAATCCACAAAATAACTCAGCAGTTTTTGTTGATGATAACAAAAACAGTTATGGACCGATTTTAAAAAGCGATACCCTTTGGAAGATAGCGGTGGCTCACCGCCCAGATGAAACCGTAACTAATTTCCAAGTTATGATGGCCTTATTTGCCTCCAACCCTAATGCTTTCTTGCGCAACGACATAAATACCTTAGTTGAAGGGCAATATTTACGTATTCCTACTCTTGAAGAGATCAGAACCATAGCGCCTTACTCTTACGGAGAGCAAAATAAAACATCGACCGAAATTGCCGCCAATGATCTTGCTAATGGCAAAGTAGAATCTAAAACTGTTACTAGTACAAATAACAGTAGCGCTGCAGTTAAAACTGAACCCGCAAATAACGACGTAGTAACAAGTGTAGATAGCCCTGAAGCAGTGGCAAGCACACCTGTAGAACTTACAGAACAAGTTAGCAATGAAGCTGCAAGTACCACTATCGAAAGCGTTGCTGTTGAGCCAATTACAGTCGCTGCAACTAATGAAAGCGCAACACCTGAGTCAGAGCTTAATATTGTTCAAGAAAACAAAGAATTAAAAGAAAGCTTAACCGCGGTAGATGACCAACTATCTTATTTACAATATGAGGTTGCCAAAGCATCTGAAAAGCAAAGTGAAATGGATGCATTAATTGCTGAACAAAAACGTTTACTTGCGGAATCAAAAAAACGTGAACAAAGGCTTTTAGCTCAACAGCAAGCCTTAGCTAAACAACGTGAAGGCTTACTTAACAACCCTATATCATATTGGTCAACTACTGGCGTATTGGCCATTTTAGTGATTATTTTATTTGTATTGGTTTCTCGTCGACGTAGCAGTGAGCAACTTGCGAGTAATAACCAACAAGCACTAGCGGGCGAAAACTCGGCTAAGCCAAAAACTGAAGTAAGTAAAACTACAGCAGCGACTGAGAAAGAAAGCAATGTTGTAAGTAAAACCACTGAAAGCGCTAAAGAGCAAGACAGCTTTGACAAAAGCGATGCTGACTTAAGTTTATTCGCAGTTCAAAATGAAAGTAGCATCTTTACCAGCAAGAATACTGAACCTGAATCATCTGCTGAAAAAGTTGAAGACGTTAAAACAAAACCAGAAAATGAACATGTTGAAACAGCATTTTCAAAAATAGATTTAGCCAGTGAGCAAGGTAATGATGAACAATTACTTACCGATGAAGACCTACTTAATAGCTTAGTAAATGATACGCCGCAAAAAAAACAGCCAAGTATTAATGAAGTCGAATTACCAAATGATAATGATTTAGATATAGATGAAATCATTAACGGTATGCTTGATGAAGATACCAAGCCGGCACAATTGCGCTCAAGCATTACAGGTAATAGCAAACCTGAATCAACAGAGCCTAAGCCAGCTAAAGTTAACGAAATCAATGATTTTGATGATGTAGAGTTTGATAAGTTACTTGAAGAAATATCTGCCCAAACTAATGACGTAGTTATCACACCGGCAAGTAATGTAGTAAAAATGCAACCTGCTACAGAGGTAAAACCTAATAAGCAGAGCTCGCAAGCAGAACAAGATTATATCGCCATTGAGCAACTGATAGAAGAAAGTGAAGAAGTTGAAGCGGTTGTCGAAGAAGAAGTTTACGATGGTGACAAAATCGATGTTGGACTTGATGAGTTTCCAGAATTTGCTCAAGATGTAAAACACGTTGATGTTGATGACGATAAAAATGGTGTTAATGCCAAACTTGATTTAGCCCAGGTTTATATTGAAATTGGTGATTTAGATAATGCCGCTGTTATTTTAAAAACAGTAATGAAACTTGGTAGTTCATCACAGCAACAACAAGCGCAAACCTTGCTATATTCATTGCACGATTAGCGTTATGCTTAACTAGCTAGCACAAGTTATTAAATACCGGCCACAAGCCGGTATTTTTTTGCCTGCCAAGTGATAACACCTAATGGCGTTGCTATAAAACATTCAGGTTTGTAAGTCGCAAGCAAATATAAGATAATGCGCGCCATTAACAGATTATTACTGCAACTATTGAGATGAAACAAGGTTATGATGAGATTTGCATTAGGCATTGAATACGATGGTACTAATTATTGTGGCTGGCAGCGCCAGAACCACGTTAATAGCGTACAACAAGAAGTAGAAAAAGCCTTATCAAAAATTGTTAATCAACCAACCGAAGTTGTTTGTGCGGGTCGAACAGATACTGGTGTGCATGGCTTTAATCAAGTGATCCACTTTGATTCACCCGTAGATCGCGGTCAGGCTGCATGGGAGTTAGGGATGAATACTAACTTACCTAAAGATATTGCAGTAAAGTGGAGTCGCTCTGTAAGTGAAGACTTTCATGCGCGCTTTAGCGCTACGGCCAGACAATACCGTTATATTATTTACAACAAGCCATTACGTCCTGCCATAATGAATAAAGGCTTAAGTCATTGCCACTTTCCTTTAGATGCTGATTTAATGCATCAGGCCGCTCAACAGTTAGTTGGCGAGCATGATTTTACCTCACTGCGTACGGTGCATTGCCAAGCCAATTCGCCAATAAGAACCATTCATTTTTGTAACGTTTCGCGCAAAGGCGATTATGTCATTATTGATATTAAAGCCAATGCCTTTTTACAGCATATGGTACGCAATATCGCAGGTACTTTAATGCGAGTAGGGCGTAAACTTGAAAGTGTCGATTGGGTAGGTGAAGTTCTTGCCATGAAAAACCGTTGTAAAGCCGGTATTACTGCGCCATCAGCAGGTTTATATTTTATTGATGTGGATTACCCAGAGCATTTTGGCTTACCTAAAAATAATGAGGGCGGTTTGTTTTTATAAGTACATTTATGTGCTTAAAAATTAGACGGTTAAAACTGATTTGTAGCCAATTGGCTATAGTAATTGGTATAGTTAGCCTAAAATAAGCTAAAATCAAACAAAACAGACCAGTTTTTACTACGTGTCTTAGTTAAAAATATGTTTAAATTAGCGGTCATTATAAAACAAGCAATGACCTGATTAAGCAAGCTTAGCATTGTGACTAAATCAGAGTTTAATAATTTTATATTTAGTGGTTTTAAACGGCTAAATTCATTGAATAAATAATAGGTGTACTCACCCATGAGTTGGATTGAAAAAATTCTACCAAAACCGAAGACTTCATCTTCGAGCAAGCGTAATATCCCTGAAGGTCTTTGGAGCAAATGTACTTCTTGTAATGCAGTACTATACACAGCTGAATTAGAGCGTCAATTAGGCGTATGTCCTAAGTGTGACCATCATATGCGTTTACCAGCACGTAAGCGTATAGAAACATTCTTAGATCAAGGCGAAAAGCAAGAAATTGGCGGAGAACTTGAGCCGAAAGATGTTTTAAAATTTAAAGACTCAAAACGCTATAAAGATCGTATTGCTGCTGCTCAAAAAGCAACTGGCGAGAAAGATGCTTTAGTAGCGCTACGTGGTGAGTTAGCCGGTATGCCTGTTGTAGCTGTGGCTTTTGAATTCTCATTCTTAGGTGGCTCAATGGCATCTGTTGTTGGTGCTCGTTTTGTTAAAGCCGCAGAAGAGTGTTTAAAGCACGACTTACCGTTAGTTTGTTTCTCGGCAAGTGGTGGTGCACGTATGCAAGAGGCATTAATGTCGTTAATGCAAATGGCTAAAACCAGTGCTGCACTTGCTAAAATGAGTGAAAAAGGTTTACCTTTCATCTCGGTTTTAACTGACCCTACTATGGGCGGTGTTTCAGCCTCTTTAGCTATGTTAGGTGATATCAATGTTGGTGAGCCAAAAGCCTTAATTGGTTTTGCAGGCCCACGTGTAATTGAGCAAACCGTTCGTGAAAAATTACCAGAAGGTTTCCAACGCTCTGAGTTCTTACTTGAGCATGGTGCAATTGATATGATCGTTGACCGTCGCCAAATGCGTTCAACTTTAGCGCGCATGATTGCTAAATACATGAAGCACCCAGAGCCAAGCATTTAATAGATAATTATTTTAAATAAACTGGTAAATAAAGTTTATGACAATTTCAAATAGCCACTCAAAGCTTACTAGCCTTAATGAGTGGCTTTTTTATTTAGAGTCTATCCATAGCAAAGAAATTGATATGGGACTCGAGCGTATTTCAAAGGTCGCTAGTCGTTTAGCAATATCGTTAGATAAAAGCAAAGTGATCACCGTCGCCGGCACAAATGGTAAGGGCACAACCTGTGCTTTTATTGAGCATGCATTACTAGCTCAAGGCCATAGTGTTGCTGTTTATTCATCTCCTCATATCGAAAAGTTTAATGAGCGTTTACGCATTAATGCTAAATTAATTACCGATGAACCGCTTATCGATGCATTTAATAAAATAGAGCAAGCTCGCGCTGAAATCTCATTAACATATTATGAGTTTACCACCCTGGCAGCTTTAATTATTTGTCAGCAAATAGCACCAGAGTTTGTCATTTTAGAAGTCGGTTTAGGCGGGCGCTTAGATGCGACAAATATTATTGATAGTGATGTAGCTGTGATCACTAGTATTGATTTAGACCATCAAGCATTCTTAGGAAATGATCGCAGCAGTATTGGTAAAGAAAAAGCCGGTATTGTACGAGCTAATAAACCTGTAATTATCGGTGAGCCAGCAATGCCCACTGATGTACTCGAGTTTTGTGAAAAGCAAAAAGCGATTAGCGTAGTGCGCGAGCAAGATTTTTTTATCACCAATAACATTGATAACCACTGGACCTGGCAATATAAGCTACAACAGTTAAAAGCCTTACCTTTACCATTTATTCCACAAGACAATGTCGCTACAGCGCTTACAACTTTGACCGTATTAGGTTTTGAACTTGAACATAGCAAAGTAAGTGATTGGATCTTAAATATTAAAGTAGAAGGGCGCACCGAAATTATTAGCGAGCAGCCTCTAATTGTTGTTGATGTGGCTCATAATCCACATGCCGCGCGTTATTTAGCAAAGTTTGTACAAAAACAAAACGTGCAAAGAGTTTTTGCGGTAACGGCGATGTTGGCAGATAAAGATATCAAATCAACATTACAGACCATGCTTACATGCGTTGATCATTGGTATGTTGGCTCACTTGATGTTCCTCGCGGAGCAAGTGGCCAAATAATGAGCAAAGCGCTAAAAGATTTAGGCAAAGACTGTAATAGCTTTGACAATATTACTGATGCCTATAGAATGGCTTTAGATAATGCTAATAATAACGACATGATTTTAGTTTTTGGCTCATTTTTTACCGTAGCAAAAATCAAACAATCATTATTCTAAGGAGCCGTTTTGTCGACCCCGTTTCAAAACCGATTAGTTGGTACCATAATAGTAGCCGCCGCAGCGGTAATATTTTTACCTGATGTATTTGACGGTGAAAAACAAGCTTACCAAGCTCAGTTTGAGTCAATACCTGCCACGCCTAAATCTGTACCTATTGCGACTAAGCAAGACTTTCCCGAGCAAAAAATAGCAGACTTAACAGCCAAGCAACCTTTATCTAAAGATACCGCTGCTGATCAGCAATTACTGCAAACAGAAAAAGAATTACCTGACGAGTTAGCTGTGCCAAGATCTAACAGCAGTATGATCACTGCTGCAGCACAAGAGAGTAAACCTAAAGCTAAGGTGGTAAAATCAACACCAATAAAAGCAGTTGCTAAAACCGTCGATAAATCCAAAGCTTATGTCATCCAACTTGGTAGCTTTAAACATAAAAAAAATGTTGAACAGTTAATTATTAAATTAAAAAAATCAGGTTACACAGTTTATAGTAAGCCAATAAAAACAGCGGCTGGTGAATTAACGAAAGTGTTTATCGGACCTGAAATAAGCAAAGCATCATTAGAAGCAAAGCTACCTAAACTTAAAAGTTTAACAGGTGTGCAAGGAAGGGTCGCTGTATACCAACCTGTAGATTAATTTTTCATGTAATTTAATCATTACATATTTCATAATAAAATAATGTAAATTTAATTATTTTTAAATTTTTTTTAGTATAAATAAAACGGCGATGCTGATAGAATTCGCCGCATAAATAAAAGGGATAGAGTAACAATGATTTGGATAGATTATGCCATCTTAATAATAATAGGCGTATCAACACTGATCAGTTTAATTCGCGGTTTTGTAAAAGAAGCTGTTTCCTTAATTGTTTGGGTTTGTGCTTTTTTTGTCGCTAGTGGTTTTTATCAGGAACTAGCTACTTACCTAACCAATATTAGTGATCCTATGCTAAGAAATGCAGCATCGATCGCTATTTTATTTATTATAACGTTAATACTCGGCGCGATTATTAATTATTTAATCGGCCAACTAGTAACTAAAACTGGATTGTCTGGAACTGACAGAGTACTTGGTTTGGCGTTTGGCGCTTTACGAGGGGCATTGGTAGTAAGTGCTATTCTATTTTTTATGGATGCATTTACCCCCGCACCATCAAGTACTTGGTGGCAACAGGCAGTACTTATCCCTGAGTTCAGGGTAGTAATAGAATGGTTTTTTGAATACATAAAAACCTCATCCAGCTTTTTATCTTAATTCAGCTCTTGCGGAGAGAAATTTCATGTGTGGTATTGTTGGCATCGTAGGTACATCACCGGTAAGCCAAGCTTTATATGATGGTTTAACTGTAATTCAACATCGTGGTCAGGATGCCGCTGGCATAGTAACCATAAGCGATAACAAATTTAGAATGCGTAAAGCAAATGGCTTAGTGAAGGATGTATTCCACACTCGCCACATGCTGCGTTTAACTGGCGATATTGGTATTGGCCATGTTCGTTACCCTACCGCGGGTACTTCTAGCTCTTCTGAAGCACAACCTTTTTACGCTAACTCGCCTTATGGTATTTCATTAGCACATAACGGTAATTTAACTAATGCCGAAGAATTAACACAGTGGATTTATAACACGGCTCGTCGCCATGTAAATACATCATCTGATTCTGAATTGTTATTAAACATTTTTGCTCATGAACTGCAACAAACTGACAAACTTGATTTATTACCTGAAGATATTTTTAATGCAGTTGCTAATGTTCATACCATTGCTCGTGGTGCTTATGCCGCGGTCGCTTTAATTATTGGTAAAGGTTTAGTTGCATTCCGTGACCCTTACGGTATTCGTCCTTTAGTTTTTGGTAAAAGAGAAACTGAGCAAGGTACAGAATACATGGTTGCGTCAGAATCAGTTGCTTTAGATGCATGTGATTTTGAATTTATTCGTGATGTAGCACCTGGTGAAGCTATCTTTATCTCTGAAGATGGTCAATTATTCAGTAAACAATGTGCGCAAAACCCAACTTACAACCCATGTATTTTTGAGTTTGTTTACTTCGCTCGTCCAGATTCGACAATGGATAAGATGTCTGTTTACGGCTCTCGTGTTGAAATGGGTGTTGCTTTAGGTAAGAAAATAGCACGTGATTGGGAAGATCTTGATATTGATGTTGTTATCCCAATTCCTGAAACATCTTGTGATATTGCTCTGCAAATAGCACAAGAGCTAGATATTCCATACCGTCAAGGTTTTGTGAAAAACCGTTATGTTGGCCGTACCTTTATTATGCCTGGCCAAGCACAACGTAAAAAATCTGTTCGTCAAAAATTAAACGCGATCAATACCGAATTTAAAGGTAAAAATGTTTTATTAGTAGATGATTCAATTGTTCGTGGTACTACTTCAGAGCAAATCATCACTATGGCAAGAAACGCTGGCGCTAAAAAAGTTTACTTTGCTTCAGCCGCTCCAGAAGTACGTTTCCCTAACGTATATGGTATTGATATGCCAAGTGCAAATGAACTTGTTGCTCATGGTCGTGAACTAGAAGACATTTGTGAATTAATCGGTGCCGATAAGCTGATTTTCCAAGACTTAGAAGACCTGATCTCAGCTGTTGGGCATTCTAATAAAGACATTAAAGCGTTTGAAACTTCGGTATTTAGTGGTAGTTACATCACTAATGACATCGATCACGATTACTTAACGCAACTTGATGCAGTTCGTAATAATACGACGAAAGAAAATACTGACAAAGAAGCTGACTCTATTATCGACCTTCATAATGAAGGTGCAGAGTAGGAAATAGGGGATTAGTTCTCTAACTTCTTTTTAAAGGCGCCTACGGCGCCTTTTTTGTTTTACTTGAGTCACAATTCAACTTAATCTTTATTTTCATCGTTATCGTTATCGTTATCGTTATCGTTATCGTTATCGTCTTCGACTTAGCATCCTGCTGATTTTGGCATAAGTAAACTTTGTATATACAACAGCAATACTGGTTCCAAGAAGTGTGATTAACGTTAGATTAAAAATGTTTACGAAGTAAATATAACGATCAGATCTGCCCTCCTAACTTCCTTTGCAAAACACATTCTCATTTCAACATAAAATCATGGATGATTTTATGAGGCTGGCGCTTTACATGGATGTTACCTCCAGCCGGTTGAAAGCTTTTAGAGAAGGTGTTTTACAAAGGTAAAAGAAGTTAGTGGGCAAGAAGAGCTTTTGCTTACTTTTGTGTCTTTACAAAAGTCAGTTGCTTTCATGGACGAAAGCAAAAATCAGCAGGATGCTAAGTCGGAGACGATAAAAAGAAAAAATTAAAAAACACTTCGAGCAAAGAAACAAAAAAGGCGCTGTTAAGCGCCTCAGTTAATAGTAATGTAAATACTAGCCCATGAACTCAGGACCAAAACCTAAGGTCCAGAACATCGCTGTAGCAGCTAGAATAGTAACTAATAGCACTAAGCCTACAGTTACAACAGAGCTTGAGTAAACAAAGCCTTTTTCTTCAGGAATGTGCATCATAATAGGAATACCTGAATAAAGAAGGTATACAGAGTACGCAACGGCAACCATACCTGATAAAGCAACAAACCAAAGTACAGGGTAAAGAGCGGTAACTCCGACCATAAGTACTGGCGTTGCAGCATAAGCGGCTAATTCTAAACATTGGGTTAATGTTGGATTAGAGTCAAATGTAGTAGCCATCCATTGCATCATATAAGCTAAAGCAAATACTCCGGCAATAATTGCTCCGTACATACTAACGGCAAGTAATACTGCGCTTGATTGTGTGATGGTGATAGGATCGCCAGCACCAATGCTCCAACCAATATGCGCCGCTGCATAATATCCGCAAATAGCTGGAATAAGAGCGACTAGAAGTACGTGTGTTAGACCATACATCATACTTTCATGGCGAGTATCAATTTCGGTCCACTCTTCTTTTGGGTGAGTGTATAGACCCCAGATGTGATTTAGTATCATTATAAACTTCCTCTTCGCTGTCCCCACGTTAAACAATTTAGTTCTAAAGTCTAATATTGTTCGATTAATAAACAGTTTATATTGTGATTTTTTATTATTTTTATGAACTGCCTATACTAGTTATGTAATATGTTTAACAATTCGTCAAGAGTTGCTTGTAAAATAAACAAAAAAATGTGTTTTTTTTGAGTTAGAACAAAAAATAAGCAGTTATTTGTGAGGGAGGGTGTTATAGTTTTATATTAACTTTGGCGCTAGCAAGTACAAAATACCGTTAACTCACTTTAATTCTTACCACTCGCATAACCTGAATTTCAAAACCTGCGACAGTTTCAACATCACTATAATAGGTCATGTTTACTCTTTGACCTGCTAAAGATTGATAAAGCTTTTTGCGTTTATATTTAAATGGTACATCGATACCGTCAATCATTATGGTATTGATAATCCACTCATCTTGTTCACGTTGTATATGAGAATCTACTTTTTGCATTTCACTGTGAATCAGCTTTTGGTGGCTTTTTAATAATTTATTAATATCTGAAGTCATGTTGTTATCTTGTTATCTTGTTTAATTCTATTTGCTAAATGAAAAAGGCCGTCAAATGACAGCCTTTGGGTCTTAATATTATACCACTTTGTCTAATTATCTAATTTTTCTTAGTAAATTAAACTTAAAGTTTGTGTAAGGAGCGAAGCGAACAGGTAAATCTTTTAAGAATGGGCGCTTAAGTACAGCTTTGCTATTACTAAAATTGTCAAAACCTGACTTACCACTATATTGGCCCATGCCACTAGGTCCGGTCCCGCCAAATGGAAGATCCGGTACACCATTAAACATGATCACATCATTAATGCACTGGCTACCTGAGCTAATGGTATTGACCCAGTCTTGCTGTTGAGCTTTGTCTTTAGTAAAGATGTATGCGGCTAAAGGCTTTTCTCTGCTTATAATCAGTTGTTTAGCACTTTGATAGTTATCAACGGTAATAATAGGGAAGATTGCACCGAAAATTTCATCAGTCATTACCTTACTGTCTAGCTCTGGATTAACAATAATGGTTGGTTCAAAATATTTATTTTCAATATCAAAGCTGCCGCCGTGCACGATCTCACCGCTATCTAAATACTGAGATAATCGTTCGGTATGACGTTGATTAACAATACGACCGTAACTACTACTTTGTTTTGGATCGTCGCCAAACATTGCTTTAATTTGCGCTTTTAATGCTTTTACTAATGGTTCAACCATATCTTTGGTTGTCAAAATATAATCTGGTGCAATACAAGTTTGGCCAGCATTGATCCATTTACCCCAAGCGAGTCTTTGTGCGCTAATTTCAAGGTTACACGAATGGTCAACAAATACAGGGCTCTTACCACCTAATTCTAGGGTTACCGGTGTTAAATGCTTAGCTGCTGCAGTCATAACTATTTTGCCAACCATACCATTACCTGTGTACATAATATGGTTGAAAGGTAGCTCAAGCAGGGCAGTGGTTTCAGCAACAGCACCTTCAACGACACTAAATGCATTATTGTCTAAATATTGTGGTACTAACTTAGCTATAATATTTGATACTGCCGGAGAGACTTCCGAAGGTTTGATCACAGCACAATTACCCGCTGATATCACCGCGATCAGTGGCGCAAACGCTAACTGCACAGGATAATTCCAAGCACTCATAATTAATACGCTGCCTTGTGGCTCTGGCTTAATAAATGATTTTCCAGGCATAACCACAAGTGGCGTTGAAACTTTTACTGGCTTGGCCCATTTTTTAATGTGTTTGAGCACATGGTCAACATCACCCGTTATATAAGATAACTCTGTGATCCATGCTTCAAGTGCTGGTTTACCAAGGTCTTGTTGAAGTGCGTCTAAAAGTGCTTGTTCATTTTCGATAACAAGCTTTTTAATTTGCTTTAATTGTTGAATACGCCAAGTTAAGTCGCGGGTGATATTGCTGTCAAAATATTGTTTTTGCTTGTCTAATATAGATTGAAAATTCAAAGCGGGTCCCTAAGTTTTATTCCAGCAGACAGTCGTTATACTTAGCGTTATTAACGCCACTGTCTGCTTAGAGTAATTTTTGTAAATTACTACTATTGTCGTTTTAAGCCCATCATATAACCTAATTGACGTTTTACCAAGCGTTCAATGTCATCAATATCAACTTCATCTTTAGGTACGGATAAATATTTATATTCTATTCTTGTTAAGGCGATCATACCTAGCTCGGCGTCAACTTCAGGATCTATCTTATTAAAGTATCTTGCTAACTTAGTAAACGGCGTTACTATCCCGGAAATATGCTTTTCTGCTAGCTCTTTAATTTCGTTAGAGTAAAGAGTTTCAGTTAAAAATACTTGCTCAACGGCAAGCAAGGTAGAATTATGAATTATGTTGTTATACAAATGTTTAGCCGAAACTCGACTCAATTGTGCACAAATATCTTCTTTTACAGAGGCTTTACGAAGCTCAGTTGCATTATAAGAATCTAATAGTTGGAAAGCGGCGTTCCATGCATTGGTACTACCCGCTAAAAAGCGTGAAGAACTTAGGCTGATAGCTTCTCTTACTAGTTCTTTAATATCCTTAAAATAATAAGTAGTTAAAGAAAGTTGTGTGTCTGCTTGTAATGCCACAGCTCTATGTGTGGTGCCTTTAACGCCTAATTTAGCAATAACTTCAATAGCTGCTTCGAGAATCTTATTACGGGTTTGCTCACCTTTAGCACGACGATTAACATTAGTTGCTGACATACACTACCTGTAAATTTGTTGGATATAAGTTAATAATATTACGTTAAGGGCTATAACTTAATTGTAATAACAGCAAAGTGCAACCCATTTCAAATGCCACTAAAGTCTAATAGCGTAAGCTAAAAGTTACACTATAGATAACTGAATAAGATATTTCAGAAAGTATTAAGATATTGATTTTAAGTTATAATCTAATGACATATACTGATGAAAATACAATGCCTCATATTGTACAATGGTGCAATCTTTTTTTTATTAACTCATTTCTCACAAAAATTTTAGCTTGTTACTTTGTTAACTATTTAGTGTATGTGACTAAGCTAAAGTTGTTTTACATCAAGATAGTTTTAACTAGGCTTTTTATTGGCTCGATAAATAAATAATAACCGTGTAAAATTCTCGCAAATTACAGTTTCAGGTTATTTTCGTGCCATATTCAACATTATTAACGCCTATTCTTAACTTCCTGCAATGCCAAACACCTGATGCTTGGATTGATGAAGCCAAAAAGCCAGAGAATTTACAATTAATTCTTACCGATCATTTGTTATGCGAACTCAAAGCCGCGCAGAGTGGTATGTTTTTGATCCGCAAATACGCCGTAGATAAAGAGAGTAGTGATGCATTGCTTGCTTTATTTAAACCATTTGAAGAGTTTGTTTATAAAAAGCAAGGTAGTTTACAAGACTTACTTAAAGCCAATAATTTAACTAAGGCTATCGTGCCTAAAAGTGATTCTAAGTATGGCCAAGATTTAATTGATAAAATGGTGTTGTTAATTAAAGAAGAATTACATCACTTTAATCAAGTACTTGAAATCATGACTAACCGTAATATTCCTTACAGCAATATTACTGCTGGGCGTTACGCTAAAGGTATGCTTAAACATGTGAAAACATTCGAGCCTAATGCCCTTATCGATAAGCTTATTATTGGTGCTTATATCGAAGCGAGATCTTGTGAACGTTTTGCTAAGTTAGCGCCGCATTTAGATGATGAATTAAATAAATTTTATATTTCATTACTGCGTAGCGAAGCAAGACATTATGAAGATTACCTAACTTTAGCAACTGAAATCGCTGGCGGTGATATAAGTGAAAGGGTTAAGTACTTTGGTGAAGTCGAAGCTAAGCTTATATTATCAGATGATGAAGATTTTAAATTCCATTCTGGCACGCCAATAAAGCAAGCCTAATTATTCTTTTAAAAGCAAAACCGCCAATTTAGCTTTGCTAATTGGCGGTTTTTATCGGTTTGCATATTGCTTAATACTTATAAGCCTAAACATTATTGAATGTCGATGGCTTGCTCTAAGTTAGCGTTTATTAAGTTAATATTAAATTCAGCTCGTTGCTGAATTTTTTGTGATGTTGTTAACTCATAACTTAAGTTTAAGGCTAGCTTTAATACATTATTCATTAAGCTACCATTAACCGACTTTTCTTGTATTTGCTGCAATTGCTTATTCAAGAAAAGCGCAGATTGCAACAAACCATCTTTTTGATCCGCGTCACAGTTTACCGAGAAACGTTTATCGAGGAGTACTATCTCCACTGATGTCTGCATTATTCAGCCGGCTGTAATCGATTAAGTAAAGCGTTAACTTTGTTTAATACATCTGCTTGCTTCTCTTCTTGTTCAAGCGCTTCAAGTTGCAGAGATTCATTATCTTCTTTTAGATTAGCTGTTGAACTTTCAAGCTCTTCGTATTGAGTTTTTAGCTTCATGTTTTCGGCTTGGATTAGTGAGTTTTTTTCAACAAGTTGTTCGGTAAGTTCTGTTAATTTTGCTAATGCAGTATCTAACATTGGAGAGTCCTTTGGATGATTATATTTATAAAAAAAATCATTCTAATCGCTTATTTATCTCAGGACTATAGGTAGCACAATTTGTAATACTTTTTTACTCATAGCACGAATAACTGGTTGATTTATAACTTTTTATGCTTTAAATCTGAGCAGGAATTTTTATTTTTACTTAAAATATTTAAGCTACTGTGCAATTAAATCATTACAAAATAGACTCTTCAAAATATCAATACTGTATCTATTATTTGACCAAACCTGATTTTGCTAACTATTCTTTATGCTTAATGAAGTTAGCTTGTTAAAACTTTATAAGTTATTAATTATTAAAATAATATTAAATAAACATACTAAACAGGGATACAAAATGAAGACCTACCTACCTAGCTTGCTCGTTGTCGGCTTGTTGAGCGCTTGCAGCTCTGAAAATAATGCTACTGCCGACAGTGTTGCAACTGCACAAGTGAATAATCAACAGTCAAATTCACAGCAATCTGAATCAGAGCGTTTAAATCAGTGGTTCGCTCAGCAATACGAAAAACAATTGCAGCTAAGTCCAATGTATTTAACTTTTCTTGGTAGAAAAGAGCAGTATGATAAAATTGATGATGTGTCAGCTGAAGAAGAACAACGCCAATTTGAGATAGCAGGGCAAGTGGTTGCTGAGTTAAAAGCAAACTTCGATTATGAGAAATTAACTGATGAAGCGAAGATATCTTACGATATTTGGGTATATCAATATGAGCAGTCAGTTGCTGGGCAGCCATTTAAAGATAATGGCTACATATTTACTCAAATGCAGGGAATTCAGTCATTTATGGCACAGTTCCTTATTAATTTTCATAAGGTAGATACTGAATCTGACATGATCGCCTACAATAAGCGAATTGGCGGTATATCCGATGCCATAGCTACGCTGCTTACTCGTACCCAATTACAGTCTAAAAAAGGTATTCGTGCTCCTCGTTTTGCTTATGAAGGGGTTATAGAGCAAGCCTCTAATTTAATTACTGGCAAGCCGTTTACTGAGGCCGAACAAGATTCTGCTTTATGGTCAGATGCAAAACGTAAAGTGGCTGCGTTAGTAGCGGCAGGTACAATTGACCAAAGCAAAGCCGACTTATTATTAGCAGAAAGTAAACAAGCATTGCTAAATAGCTTCTATCCTACTTATCAGGCTTTAATTGCTTGGTTTGAAAGTGATATTAGTAATACTGATGAAATAGCCAAGGGTGTTGGAGCACAACCTAATGGCACCGATTATTATAACTATCGCTTACGAGCATCGACCACAACCGATTTAACTGCCGAACAAATACATCAAATTGGCTTAGATGAAGTTGCCCGTTTAACGAGTGAAATGGAAGCAATTAAATCTAAGGTTGGTTTTAAAGGCACATTAAAAGAGTTCTTTAAATTTATTAAAGACGACGATCAATTCTATTACCCTAATACAGATGAAGGTCGCCAAGGTTATATAACCGATACAGATGCCTACTTAGCATTTATTAATGAACAATTGCCTAAGTATTTTGGCATTTTACCCAAAGCCGATTTAGTGGTTAAGCGTGTAGAAGCATTTCGCGAGCAAGACGGCGCTGCACAACATTACCACCCCGGCACACCAGATGGTTCAAGACCAGGCGTTTATTACGCACATTTATCTGATATGAGATCTATGCCAAAAAATGAAATGGAGGCCATTGCTTATCATGAAGGCAACCCAGGACATCATATGCAGGTCTCAATTGCACAAGAGTTAACGTCTGTTCCGCAATTTAGAACACAAGCCAACTTTACCGCTTACTCGGAAGGTTGGGGCTTGTACTCTGAACTACTTGCTAAAGAGATGGGGGCATATACAAGTGACTATTCAGATTTTGGCCGTTTGATCACTGAAATTTGGCGAGCTGTTCGTTTAGTTGTTGATACGGGCTTACACTCAAAGGGTTGGACTGAAGAGCAAGCAATAGCGTACTTTAAAGAAAAAACGCCTATCGCTGAAGAAGCCGTTGTATCTGAAGTAAGGCGTTATTTGGTGATGCCAGGGCAAGCAACAGCTTATAAAATTGGTATGTTGAAAATACTTGAGTTGCGCAGTAATGCACAGAATGAACTCGGTGATAAGTTTGATATAAGAGGATTTCATGACACTATCTTAGGTGGTGGGGCTATGCCTTTAGCTATTTTAGAACGTCGTGTTAATACTTGGATTGCAAGCCAAAAATAAGTCAATTTAAATATCTTGATTTGGCAATTCACGGATAAAAAAAGCAACGTTAAGTTGCTTTTTTATTTTCACTAAACAGGTTTGTTAAACGGCACTTGGTAATTTTTGAACTGAGCCTACAAACTATGCTTTAGCTTATTTAGTGTCAAAGTGAGCATTTAGCAGCTCAAACCCCTCAGGAGTTACTTTTAACCAAGCCCCTTGTTCATACCAATCACCAAGTACAATACGAGTAGCAGGTTTGCCATTGGCCTCTAATTGATGTACTGCCGGTCTATGAGTGTGACCATGGATCATTAACTGCGAATTTGCTTGTTCAAGCTCTTTCACAACTTCCGATGGCGTTACATCCATTATTTCTTGGTCTTGACTTGGACCTCGAGCTTCAGCTTTTTTGCGATAATTACTGGCCATTTTTCTTCGCGTCTTTAAAGGTAGGCTTTTAATGATAAATTGCCACCACCAACTACGAGATTTTTTACGGAATTTCTGATACTCAATATCTTTTGTACATAAGGTGTCGCCGTGCATTATTAACGTTGGCGTACCGTATAAATCAATTAATTGGCTATCAGGCAATAACGTCATACCTGCTTTTTTAGCGTACTTTTTGCCAAGCAGGAAGTCACGGTTACCAACGATAAAGAATATCTCAGTGCCGGTATCTGCCAGCTGCTTTAATTCATCGGCAATATTAATGATAAATGGATTATCATCATCATCGCCAATCCAGTACTCGAAAAAGTCGCCAAGAATATAAAGCTTTTCTGATTTTGGTGCCTCATTACGCAAAAAACTCAGGAAACAATCTGTAATATCAGATCGCTCCTGAGTTAAATGTAAATCTGCAATAAAATAGGTAAGCAATTAAGCTACCTCAACAGACTCAACGGTAATATCTTCTAGAGGTACATCGTCGTGATGACCGTTACGGCCAGTTGCCACAAGAGTCATTTTATCAACAACATCCATGCCTTCAACAACTTTACCAAATACACAGTAACCCCAACCTTGCACAGATTCGCTGGTGAAGTCTAAAAACGTGTTATCAACAAGGTTAATAAAGAATTGCGCAGAAGCAGAGTGAGGATCTTGAGTACGAGCCATAGCTAAAGTACCACGAGCGTTACTTAAACCGTTATTTGCTTCATTTTTGATTGATGCACGAGTCGCTTTCTCAACCATGTTGTTGCCCATTTTTTCAAAACCGCCACCTTGAGCCATAAAGCCTTTGATTACACGGTGAAAAATAGTGTCTACATAGTAGCCATCTTCACAGTAGCTTTTAAAGTTTGCTGCAGTAACTGGTGCGTTATCAAAATCTAATTCAATTTTAATATCGCCTAAGTTTGTTTTAAATGTGATCATTTTTTATTTCCTAGGTTATTTGCTCAAGGGCATTTATGCCATGAATTGTAACGCAGTGAGAATATCTGTAAAGGGTAAAAACGAGATGAAAAGTTAAACTATGGTGTTTATCGGTTACATTTGCGTAAAAATAACTAAATAATTCCTCATTTTATTGCTCATTTCTAGTTTATAGCAATTAGTTCGGGTACAATTGCGAAAAATTTAATCCCGATAAAATTATTAAAACGAGAGTACGAATGTTACAAATATACAATACCTTAACCCGTCAAAAGGAAGAGTTTAAACCAATTAACCCAGGTAAAGTTGGCATGTATGTTTGCGGTATCACTACCTATGATTTATGTCATATTGGTCATGCTCGTACTTACGTAGCGTTCGATGTTATCTCTCGCTATATTCGTCATTTAGGTTATGAGTTAACTCATGTACGCAATATCACTGATGTTGATGATAAAATCATTAAGCGTGCGAGCGAGAACAATGAGTCGTTTGAACAGTTAACTGAACGTATGATCGCCGAAATGTATGCCGATTTAGATGCGTTAAATATTGAACGCCCTGATATCGACCCTCGTGTATCTACGCACATGCCTGAAATTATCGAAATGATCGAAAAAATTATCGCTAATGGCCACGCGTATGTAGCAAGTAATGGCGATGTGATGTTTGACGTACCTTCTTATGAAGATTACGGTAAATTAAGCATGCAAAACCTTGATATGTTGCAAGCTGGATCTCGTGTCGATGTTGATGAAGCTAAACGCAGTTCAATGGATTTTGTACTGTGGAAAACGGCTAAACCAGGTGAACCTTCTTGGTCATCACCATGGGGCGAGGGCAGACCTGGCTGGCATATCGAATGTTCAGCAATGAACTCTAAACACTTAGGTGATCATTTTGATATTCATGGTGGTGGTAGTGATTTACAGTTCCCTCATCATGAAAATGAAATAGCACAATCTTGTTGTGCCTCAAAAACTCAGTATGTTAATTACTGGATGCACGGCGGCATGGTACAAATTAACAAAGAGAAGATGTCTAAATCATTAAACAACTTCTTTACCTTGCGTAGTGTTCTGGAAACCTACGATGCAGAATCGGTACGTTATTTCCTTGTTTCAAGTCATTACCGTAGCCAGTTAAACTACTCGCAGGAAAACCTTGATCAAGCGCGTTCATCGATTGAACGTATTTATACTTCACTACGCGATGTTGCTCCTATTGAAGTTGAACTGAGCGGCAATGAATACGTACAACGCTTTGAAAAAGCAATGAACGATGACTTTAATACGCCAGAAGCTTTACCGGTTATATTTGAATTATCAAAAGAAGTAAATCGTTTAAAAGCAACCGATATTGAACAAGCAGGGCAGTTAGCTTATATCTTAAAAACATTAGGTGCTGTTATTGGTATTGCGCAAACTGATCCTGAAGAGTTCTTTAAAGCCGGTAGCGATGATGATGCTGAGTTAATTGAGCAACTAATAGAACAACGCAATACAGCTCGTGCGAACAAAGACTGGGCAATGGCCGATGATGCTCGTGATAAGCTTAAAGCGATGAACGTTGTGTTAGAAGACAGTGCAGGCAAAACCACCTGGCGCAAAGCATAAAATCAAGGGGGTCAGATCAACTTGAAACCCTCTTGCTTTAATTTAGTTTTTTTTAACTAAAAGTACCCATTAAAAAAGGCAATACATTATGTATTGCCTTTTTGCCTTCAGGACTAGACAACTTAAACTTTAAAAGTTCCTAGTTCGTATGAAACTCTTCACAAGCAATTAAAGTATTTTCAATTAAGCTTGCTACTGTCATTGGGCCAACACCACCTGGTACTGGAGTGATAAACGCTGCTTTTTCTTTAGCAACATTAAACTCAACATCACCAACAAGTTTGCCTGAATCTAAGCGGTTAATGCCCACATCGATCACTATAGCACCTTCTTTGATCCAATCACCCGGAATAAACTCTGGTTTACCAACAGCCACAACAA
This sequence comes from Thalassomonas sp. M1454, assembly GCF_007097525.1. GTDB lineage: Bacteria > Pseudomonadota > Gammaproteobacteria > Enterobacterales > Alteromonadaceae > Thalassotalea_A. The sequence goes on along the minus strand of NZ_VKDD01000002.1, from coordinate 1,153,484 downwards.
CTAAATCGGCTTGACGAATTCGAGCTTCTAAGTTTTTAGTAAAGCGGTGTGTTGTCGTTGTTGTACAACCGGCAAGTAAAAGTTCAAGTGTCATTGGGCGACCAACGATATTTGATGCTCCAACTACAACGGCTTCTAAACCATGAGGTTTAACTCCAGTTGATTCAATTAAGGTCATTATGCCTTTAGGAGTACAAGGACGAAGGCCTGGTTGGCGTAAAGCTAATTTACCAACGTTAGCAGGATGGAAACCATCAACGTCTTTCTTTGGATTGATGTGCTCAATAATTAAGTTAGCATTTAAACCTTCAGGTAATGGCAGCTGTACTAAAATACCGTCGATTTCGTCATCATTATTTAATTGATCGATAAGAGATAATAATTCATCTTCAGTGGTTGTTGCTGGCATGTCAAAAGACTTAGAAACAAAGCCAACTTCTTCACATGCTTTACGTTTACTACCAACATACACCTGAGAGGCAGGATCGCTACCAACAAGAACTACTGCTAAACCAGGAGCTCGCTTGCCTTCGCTAATACGTTGTTGGACTTTTTCTTTTACAGAAAGACGAATTTGTTGGGCAATTGCTTTGCCATCGATAAGTTGTGCAGTCATAGTTCTTATATAGTAGCTAAAATTACCGGCGTATTTTCGCATATAATGTGCAAATGATAAAAGCTTTGTTTGAATATCTAAGTTATTTTATTTAAAGCTTGTTGCATAAATGATCTCAAAAGTAACTTTTATCGTAATATTTACCTGCTTTAAGACGTATTTTAGTCAAAATGCTGTAAAAATAAGCGGTTGGTAAAATATTCTAAAAAAAGGTTTGACGACTAAGTTTCACATAGGTAATATGCGCTCCGTTGACACAGCAATGTGTCTGCAAGGAAATATGTCGGTGATTAGCGCAGCTTGGTAGCGCACTTGGTTTGGGTCCAAGGGGTCGCAAGTTCGAATCTTGCATCACCGACCACTTTTCTTTAGTAGGATAGTATTTTATTTTTTAAAATACTTATCAAAACTTTAACTTTAAGATAGACTCAAGTTAAAGTTGCCTGATAAAGGTGATTTTGCGCCCTTAGCTCAGCTGGATAGAGCAACGCCCTTCTAAGGCGTGGGTCAAAGGTTCGAATCCTTTAGGGCGTGCCATTTCCTACATTGGCAAAGAAGTACTCAGTGGTGGCTATAGCTCAGTTGGTAGAGCCCCGGATTGTGATTCCGGTTGTCGTGGGTTCAAGTCCCATTAGCCACCCCATTTCTTCTTCCTTGAAGAAATAGAAATCTATATCGGTGATTAGCGCAGCTTGGTAGCGCACTTGGTTTGGGTCCAAGGGGTCGCAAGTTCGAATCTTGCATCACCGACCACTTTTCAAAAACTCCACTTTCTTTAATCTCTCAATTAAATGTTAAACATCAACTATTCTAGGTTGTAAAAAATACTATTATTCATAATTGCTCTAGTTTTCTAGTTTTATTCTCCCTGTTACAAAATATAAATATTTTTACTTTTTACCATTGTTTTTCAAGTTGGCGACCATATATAGCAACATAGTCATGTGATATTGATAGTCTAAGTTGTTGTTAGTAAATAAGAACAAATGAGCTATTACAATAGGGTGTGTAGCGTTTCTAGCTTAGTATTTCGCTAGAAAATTGTTCAAAGCTGGTAACGATTGTTATTACTTACGAGCAAACTGTTTACACATGCGGTTTGCACCGCTATAATTCCGCGTCACATTTTAATCAAATCTATTTTTATAGATTACAGAACATCTTTTTTATCGAGAGATAATTAGTAACTTAAAATATAAGTTATCAAACTGTTTTTCGAGTCAGGTTCATAATGACTTATGGGGCTGTACTGGTAATAAACATGCTGTTTATTATTAACAATTATAGATGCATTAATAGGCGTAAAAACGTCAGAATTTGAGGTAATTAAATGCAAGTTTCAGTTGAGACTACTCAAGGCTTAGAACGTAAAGTAACAATTTCTGTTCCTGCCGAAACAGTAGATTTAGAAGTTAAAAACCGTCTTCGTCACGTAGCAAAAACACAGAAGATCAACGGCTTCCGTCCAGGTAAAGTTCCAGCTTCTGTTATCCAGAAAAAATTTGGTGCTGGCGTACGTCAAGAAGTTGCTGCTGAATTAATGCAGCGTCACTTTGTTGAAGCGATCATGGCTGAGAAATTAAACCCAGCAGGTCGTCCAGCATTCGTTGCTAAAAGCAACGAAGAAGGTAAAGCATTAGAGTTTGATGCAACGTTTGAAATTTACCCAGAAGTTGAATTATCTGGTCTTGATGCGATTAAAGTTGAAAAGCCAGCTGTTGAAGTAACTGAGAAAGATCTTGATGAGATGTTTGTTACTTTACAAAACCAACATAAAACTTGGAAAGAAAACAAGCGTAAAACTAAAAAAGGCGACAAGCTAACTTTAGACTTTAACGGTCGTGTTGACGGTGAAGAGTTTGAAGGTGGTAAAGCTGAAGGTTTCGAACTTGAACTAGGCGCTGGTCGTATGATCCCTGGTTTTGAAACTGAAATCACAGGCATGAAAGTTGGCGAAGAGAAAACTATCTCTGTTACTTTCCCTGAAGATTACCATGCAGAAAACCTTAAAGGTAAAGAAGCTGAGTTCGATATCAAAGTTCACAAAACTGAAGGTCCAGTACTTCCAGAAATTAACGACGAATTCGCAGTATTATTCGGTGTAGAAGAAGGTGGTGTTGAAGCCCTTCGCGCTGAAGTACAAAAGAATATGGAACGTGAATTAACTCAAGCTGTTAAAGCTAAAGTTAAAGAGCAAGTTCTTGACGGTTTAGTTTTTGCAAACGAAATTGAAGCTCCTAAAGCGTTAGTTGCTCAAGAAGTTGATGTATTACGTCAACAAGCTATGCAACGTTTTGGTGGTCAAATGGATCCAAAGAATATGCCACAATTACCGGCTGAGATGTTCGAAGAACAAGCTCAACGTCGTGTTAAAGTTGGTTTATTATTAGGTGAAGTAATTAAGTCTAACGACTTAAAAGTAGATGACGAAAAAGTTAAATCTTTAATTGAGTCTGCTGCTTCTGCTTATGAAGACCCATCTGAAGTTGTTGATTACTACATGAACAACAAAGAAATGTTACAACAAATGCAACACGTTGCATTAGAAGAGCAAGCTGTTGAGCTTGTTTTAGAAAAAGCTACAGTTTCTGAAAAGAAAACTGCGTTTAAAGACATCATGAACCCACAAGGTTAATCTGATACCTCTTGGTATTGCTTAAATTAATAGCAATCTAGAGTTTTTCTACTTTAGAGCTGTATATTGATTGACATTGTCTTGCGCAATAGCTTAAATGGCTTATATGAATACATATAAGCCATTTTTATTTTTTAAGGATACATTCTTTGTTTAATTCTAATAATAACTCATCTCCAATTGAAAATGCGTTAGTGCCTATGGTTGTTGAACAAACGGCTAAGGGTGAGCGTTCGTTTGATATCTATTCTCGTTTATTAAAAGAGCGAGTAATTTTCTTATGTGGGCAAGTAGAAGAGCACATGGCTAATCTAATTGTTGCACAATTATTGTTTCTTGAGTCTGAAAGCCCAGATAAAGACATCTTTATCTACATTAACTCGCCAGGCGGCAGCGTAACTGCGGGTATGGCAATTTACGATACAATGCAGTTTATTAAACCAAATGTAAGTACCGTATGTATGGGCCAAGCGGCTAGTATGGGCGCATTTTTATTAAGTGCTGGTGAAAAGGGCAAGCGTTTTTGTTTACCAAATGCACGTGTAATGATCCATCAACCACTTGGTGGTTTCCAAGGTCAAGCATCTGATTTTGAAATACATGCCAAAGAAATCCTGTCTATTAAAGACAAGCTAAATCGTTTAATGGCTGATCATACAGGTCAAGATTTAGAAAAAGTAACTAATGATACCGACCGCGATAACTTCTTAAGTGCACAAGAAGCGGTTGATTATGGATTAGTTGACGCCATATTAACTCAAAGAAAAGATTAGTTTTCACAGCTAAATACTTGAGTCATGTAAATCGCAATTTAGCTTGCTAAGTTGTGATTTGCGTAATTTGTGAAATACTTAGAGTAATGCCATTGGTGTTACAGCAAAGATCTTAGGATCACTAGAAATAAATTGAGGAAAAACCGTATGACCGATGAAATTAAAGGTAGCGGTGATAACGAAAAGTTATTGTATTGTTCGTTCTGTGGTAAAAGCCAGCACGAAGTTCGTAAACTCATCGCCGGACCATCTGTGTTTGTCTGTGATGAATGTGTTGAGCTTTGTAATGATATTATTCGTGAAGAAATAAAAGATATTTCTCCGAAAACAGAAAGTGAAGAGTTACCTACACCTGCTGAAATTCGCGCTAACCTAGACGACTACGTTATAGGTCAGTCGCATGCGAAAAAAGTTTTATCAGTTGCTGTATATAATCACTATAAACGATTACGCAATGGCGACAAGCACAACGGCGTTGAATTAGGTAAATCGAACATATTACTTATTGGTCCAACAGGCTCTGGTAAAACCTTGCTTGCTGAAACCTTAGCTCGTATGCTTGACGTACCTTATACCATGGCTGATGCAACAACATTAACCGAAGCAGGTTATGTTGGTGAAGACGTTGAAAACATCATTCAAAAATTACTGCAAAAGTGTGACTACGACGTAGAGAAAGCTCAACGTGGTATTGTTTACATTGATGAAATCGACAAAATTTCACGTAAATCTGATAATCCATCGATTACCCGTGATGTATCTGGTGAAGGTGTTCAGCAAGCATTATTAAAACTTGTTGAAGGTACTATTGCTGCTGTGCCTCCACAAGGTGGTCGTAAGCATCCACAGCAAGAGTTTTTACAAGTAGATACTTCTAAAATCTTATTTATCTGTGGTGGTGCTTTTGCTGGTCTTGATAAAGTTATTGAGCAACGTACAACTAAAAACAGTGGTATTGGTTTTGGCGCAACCGTGAAAGGCGTTGATGAAGAGAAAACCCTTACCCAAAACTTCCAAGAAGTTGAACCAGAAGATTTAATCAAATATGGTTTAATCCCTGAGTTTATCGGCCGTTTACCTGTAGTTGCTACGCTTACTGAACTTGACGAAGATGCGTTAATCCAAATCTTACAAGAGCCTAAAAATGCGTTAACTAAGCAATTTACCGCTTTGTTTGATATGGAAGGTGTTGAACTTGAATTCCGAGAAGACGCATTAAAAGCAATAGCTAACAAAGCTATGGTTCGTAAAACCGGTGCTCGTGGTTTACGTTCAATTGTTGAAGGTGTGTTACTTGATACCATGTATGAACTACCGTCATTAAATGATGCTAGTAAAGTAGTGGTTGATGAAGCTGTAATTAAAGGTGAGTCAAAACCACTAGTTATTTTTGAATCACAAGATCAACAAGCTAATGGCGAATAAAACGATTTAATCGGTGTTAAATTAGCAAATGAAAAGGCCCGTCAGGGCCTTTTTCGATCAAGCTGTAGAATACAGTAATACCAAGTCCATTAATTAACTGCTCATTTTTAATGGGATTGGTATAAGTAACCGCTAAAAGTACAAAGGTCATTTGTTATGCACTTAGCACTTCTCATTTGCATGCTTTGCTAGATAAATGCATCTGGCTTATCAAATTAAACTGCGAAAACTCAATGAAATAGCACAAAAGTTAACTGAATGTGTTTAAATTTCATTTACGTATTGAAACCTTTCTAGCTATCCCCATATACTAATTATAAAGCCATCAATAATAATTAGAATTATTTGATGATGTTCATCACTTTCCAAGAGACTTTTTCATGACCATAGAGAATTCAGGACATATAGAAACACCGGTATTAGCTTTACGCGATGTTGTAGTTTATCCACAAATGGTGATCCCTTTATTTGTAGGCCGCGAAAAATCAATTCGCTGTCTAGATAGAGCGATGGACAATGATAAAAAAGTATTTTTAGTTGCACAAAAAGACGCAAGTGTCGATGACCCGCTTGCTGAAGATTTATATCAAGTAGGTACAGTGGCAACTATTTTGCAAATGCTAAAACTACCAGATGGTACCGTTAAAGTACTCGTTGAAGGCTCTCAACGCGCCACGATTAAGCAATTTACTGAAACTGAAGAATACTTCATTGCTGATCTAGACATACTTGAAGCAACCAACCTTGATAATGAAAACAATGAAGTTTTGGTACGCTCTGCACTGTCTCAATTTGAAGGCTACGTTAAGTTAAACAAAAAAATTCCACCAGAAGTGCTCACTTCAGTCTCGGCAATCGATAATGCTGAGCAACTTGCCGATACAATGGCTGCACACATGCCGCTTAAACTGCAAGACAAGCAACACGTATTAGAGATTGCCGATGTAAATCAACGTTTAGAATATCTAATGGCGTTGATGGAAGGTGAGATTGACTTATTGCAGGTTGAGAAAAAGATCCGTGGCCGTGTTAAAAAACAAATGGAAAAGAGCCAGCGCGAGTATTATTTGAATGAGCAAATGAAAGCCATTCAAAAAGAGCTCGGCGATATGGACGATGTGCCAGATGAAGCTGAACAATTATTGAAAAAAATTGAAGACGCGCAAATGCCAACAGAAGCTAAAGATAAAACTTTAGCCGAATTGCAAAAGCTTAAAATGATGTCGCCAATGTCGGCCGAAGCTACTGTTGTACGCAGTTATATTGATTGGATGATTTCAGTGCCATGGAAGAAGCGCAGTAAGTTAAAACGCAACTTAGCGCTTGCTGAAGAAGTATTAAATAAAGATCATTACGGCTTAGAAGAAGTTAAAGAGCGTATTCTTGAGTATCTAGCAGTACAACAGCGAGTAACGCAATTAAAAGGTCCAATCTTGTGTTTAGTAGGTCCTCCTGGTGTCGGTAAAACTTCACTTGGACAATCTATTGCTAAATCTACCGGTCGTAAATACGTGCGTATGGCGCTTGGCGGCGTAAGAGATGAAGCTGAAATTCGCGGTCATCGTCGTACTTATATTGGCTCAATGCCGGGTAAGTTGATTCAGAAAATGGCGAAAGCGGAAGTTAAAAATCCACTGTTTTTGTTAGATGAAATCGATAAAATGGCATCTGATATGCGTGGCGACCCTGCATCGGCATTACTTGAAGTACTTGACCCTGAGCAAAACACTTCATTTAACGACCATTACTTAGAAGTCGACTACGACCTATCTGATGTTATGTTTGTTGCTACTTCAAATAGCATGAATATCCCAGGTCCTTTACTTGATCGTATGGAAGTTATTCGCTTATCGGGTTACACCGAAGATGAAAAGCTTAACATTGCTCGCAATCACTTACTTACTAAGCAAATTAAACGTAATGGCTTAAAAGAGAAAGAGATCAGCATTGAAGATAGTGCAATTATTGGCATTATCCGCTATTACACTCGTGAAGCTGGGGTGCGTAGTTTAGAGCGAGAAATTTCTAAATTATGTCGTAAAGCAGTGAAGAAAATTCTTCTAACTAAAGAGCTTAAACAAGTTGTCATTAGTCAGGATAACCTTGAAGAGTTCTTAGGTGTGCAACGCTTTGATTATGGTAAAGCCGAAGACGAAAACCGCATTGGTCAAGTAACAGGCTTAGCGTGGACTGAAGTAGGTGGTGAGTTGCTAACGATTGAAGCAGCGTCGGTGCCAGGTAAAGGTAAGTTACAATTTACCGGTTCATTAGGTGAGGTTATGCAAGAGTCAATTCAAGCAGCCTTAACCGTTGTGCGCAGCCGCACTGAAACATTACGTATTAATGAAGACTTTAATGAAAAACGTGATATTCATGTGCACGTTCCTGAAGGGGCTACACCAAAAGATGGTCCTAGTGCCGGTATTGGTATGTGTACAGCATTAGTGTCTAGTTTAACCGGTAACCCTGTTAAAGCCGATGTGGCGATGACAGGTGAAATTACTTTACGTGGTGAAGTATTAGCTATTGGTGGTTTAAAAGAGAAATTACTTGCGGCACATCGTGGTGGTATTAAAACGGTAGTAATTCCTCATGACAACGAACGCGACCTAAAAGATATCCCTGAAAATGTTAAAGCTGACCTTAGTATCCATCCGGTGAAATGGATTGATGAAGTACTTAACATTGCTTTAGCGGAATCACCAGATAAGTTTTCTGTGGTTAAATAAGGGCTTGCCTTGCGTACTCTATCTTAATGATAGTAGTGCAGAGTTAACAAAAAATGAGCAGTTTTGCTCATTTTTTGTTAAAAAAACAAAAAAGTTACTAAAAAATCGAAATTAACTCTTTTCAAACGCAAATACTGTGATAGTCTGAGAATCGAAACCAAGCTAAACTCCCTTATAGCTTAGTTAAAGCAAGGGATTAGCGAATTTTATAATTACCAAAATAAGATTATTTTTCTTATTTAGCATGATTGAAGTTGGTTGAATTTTTGTGGTCTGACAATAACAGAGCAGCATAGATTAACGCTTCAAATAATAACAATCCAAGGGGAAACATTGTGAATAAGTCTCAACTTATCGAAAAAATCGCAGCTGGTGCTGATATCTCTAAAGCGGCTGCAGGTCGTGCATTAGATTCTTTTACTGACGCAGTTACTGAAGAATTAAAGTCAGGTGAGCAAGTTGCTTTAGTTGGTTTTGGTACTTTCTCTGTACGTGACCGTGCAGCTCGTACAGGTCGTAATCCTCAAACTGGTGCAACTATTGAGATTGCAGCAGCTAAAGTTCCTGCATTTAAAGCCGGTAAAGCGCTTAAAGATGCAGTCAACTAAGATTCGTTTTAGTTAAAAATAAGCTGGCTTAGGTCAGCTTTTTTTTTGCCTAAAAATACTAAAACAACCTTAAAACTTACCTTTAGGGCCCATGAAAAAAGCTATGGTTTTTAGTTAAAGCGAGCATTTTTAGCTTAACTATTTTAGTAATTACTAACATCAGCCAAATTTTATTGAAAAATAACCGAATCTTTTTAATTATTACACTTCAAGCTGAGCAAAGTGTTTGCTACAATCGCGTAATCCAAAATTTAATGCCCATTCTATAAGTGGCATAATACCAAGTCGTTAATTACTCGGTATAAGTCCAAAAATAAAGAGACATACATGTTAGAAAGAATCAGAGAAGGCTCTAGTGGTATTACTGCTAAAGTAATTTTAGGCCTAGTTATTGCCACATTTGTATTTGCTGGTGTAGGTACTTATAACAATAACGTTGATACATCAGTTGCTATTGTTAACGGTGACAAAATCAGTCAACAACAGTTTGATAATGCGTATCAAAATCAACGTAACCGCATGCAACAACAGTACGGTGAAATGTTTGACCAGTTAGCTGGTAATGAGCTGTACATGCAAAATTTACGCACTAATGTTTTAGAGCAACAAATCAATGAATTGTTACTTGACCAACACGCGGCAAAATTAAACATCCGTGTAAGTGATGAGCAAATCAAACAAGCAATTTTAACAACGCCTGAGTTCCAAATTGACGGTAAATTCGATAACAACCGTTACTTAATGGTGATCAATCAAGCTGGTTTCTACCAAGCTACTGCGTTTAGAGACTATTTACGTGTAGACATGACTCGTCGTCAATTAATCAACAGCATTATGGCGTCAGAGTTTAGCTTACCTTACCAGCAAGATATTGCGGTTAAATTAGCTAACCAAACTCGTGATATTAACTATGCAACTATCTCAGCTGAACAATTTAAAGCTAGTGTTGATGTTTCAGAAGATGAAGTTAATGAGTACTACCAAGCTAACCTTGCTCGTTTTGCAACGCCTGAGCAAATTAAGCTTGAATATGTGCACTTAGATATTAACGCCCTTAAAGCTGATGTAACTCTTGCTGAAAATGCAGTAAATGATTACTACCAAGACAACATTGATTCGTACTCAACTGTTGAACGTCGTCGTGCATCGCATATCTTAATCGAATTTGCTGACGATGAAGCTGCAGCTAAGCAACAAGCTGAAGATATTCTAGCTAAAATTCAAGCAGGTGAAGACTTCGCTGCACTTGCTAAGCAACACTCGGCTGACACATTTAGTGGTGATAACGGTGGTGACTTAGACTGGTTTGAAAAAGGCAGCATGGATCCTAACTTTGATGAAGCTGTATTTGCTTTAACATTAGACAATAATTTAAGCTCAGTTGTAAAAACTGACTTTGGTTTCCACATCATTAAACTTACTGATTTAGAAGCTGTAACAACTCAGGAATTTGCTGAAGTTAAAGCTGAAATTACTGAGTTACTTAAGCAAGAACAAGCGCTTGAAACTTTCTATGCATTACAAGGTGAGTTAGCAGAAGTTGCTTTTGAATCGCCTGATTCATTAGATGAAGCAGCAAGTGTTGTTAATGCAGAAATTAAACAAAGCCCTTGGTTAACAAGAGGCGCTGCTATGGCACCATTTAACGCTGAAGTTATTAGCGCAGCATTTTCTGATGACGTGTTACTTGATAACCTAAACTCAGAAGTGATTGAAGTAGCAACTGATGAATCAGCAATGGTTGTACGAGTATTAGAGCACAAGCCTTCGGCAACTCAGCCATTAACGCAAGTTAGTGAGATGATTAAGACTCAATTAGTAAGCACTAAAGCGGCAGAGCAAGCGAAACAAGCAGCAGACAGCTTATTAGCTAAATTAGTTGCTGGTGAAGATGTTAGTGCTACACAGTTTGTTGCCGTTGCAGATGTACCTCGCGTAGGTGGCACAATTGATGGTAACGTAACTAAGCAAGCATTTTTATTAGCTCACCCAACTGAAGGTGTGGTTTCTGCAGGTGTAGCTGCATTAAACAATGGCGATTACAGTGTTGTACAAGTAACTAAAGTTACGGCTGGTGTTGCTGCTGAAACTGACGCTAACTTAGGTGAACAGCAAGTGATGAGTGCATCACAAGCAACGTTTGAAGGTTACATTGAAGATTTAAAAGCGCAAGCCGAAATCACTCGTAACTTACCAAGTAATTCTCCTCAGTTTTAATTGAGAATAATTAACGCTTAAAAAAGCTGCTTCGGCAGCTTTTTTTATGGATGATTTTTAACTAAAAAGTAATCAAGGTGTCAGACACCTTGATAAATGTTTGTTGGGGGTTAGCTAAAGCTTGAACGTTTTTTTTGTGAAAGGATAAGCTTTTTAGTGTACTTATCTTTTGGATTGGCAATGACTTCTTGGGTGGTGCCATATTCAACAACTTTACCGTCACGTAATACCATTAACTTGTCACAAAAATGTTCAACTTCGCCAATATCGTGAGAAATTAATAAGTAAGACAAGCCCATTTGCTCTTGTAAATCTAATAACAGATTAATCATTTGTGCGCGGATTGATAAATCAAGCGCTGCAAGGGCCTCATCTAAGATAACTAGCTGTGGTTGCAATATGATGGCTCTGGCTAGAGATATACGCTGTTTTTGCCCTCCAGAGAACATATGAGGGTAAAAATGCATATGATCGGGAAGTAAGCCTACTTTTTGTAATGTCGCCCGTATTGCTTGATTACGTTCGTCTAAGTCCATGCGCGTGTTTAATTTTAATGGCTCTTCTAATTGCTGACGAATGGTTAAGCTTGGATTAAGCGTATTTGCTGCATCTTGGAAAATCATCCGTACGTGTTGGCAGCGTTGCTTAAAGTTTCCTGTTTGTAGTAACTGACCATTTAATAGTATTTCACCATTAGTTGGGCGAGCCGCGCCAACAAGCAACTTAGCAAGTGTTGATTTACCAGAGCCAACTTCACCAATAACGCCTAAAGTTTCCCTTGCATCGAGTTTAAAAGATAAAGGCTGTAGCACCTCCACTTTTTTCTTATTAAACCAACTCGATTTTATTTTGTAGGTTTTACTTAGGTTATTAACTTCTATTAGGCTACCCATAATTAGTAATCCTTACGATGTGAGAAGTGGCAACTTACTTGATGGCCATGAAATGACTCAATTTGTGGCGCTATAACACATTTTTTCTGTGCATTAGGACAACGAGGGCCTAAACGACAACCTATAGGTAAATGCTGCAGTACAGGGATTGTGCCAGGTAGAGTGGCCAATTTTTCTTTCTTGCCGATAACTCTATCTGCACGCGGGGTGCTATCCATTAACGCTTTAGTATAAGGATGAAAAGGGGTGTTAAATATTTGCTCGGTAGAGCCGGCTTCAACAAATTGCCCTGAATACATTACCGTTAAGTTTTCAGTCCAGTGACTAATTTTTTCTAGCTCATGTGAAATCAATAAAATAGACATGTTTTTTAATTGATTTAAGCTAGCTAACAAGCGAAATATTTGCGCTTGGTTGGTTGCTTCCATTGATGCTGTTGGCTCATCTGCTATGAGTAATTTAGGGCGTTTGGCTAAAGCGATAGCAATCATTACCCGTTGGCAAAATGCTGTAGTTAACTGATGAGGGTAGCTTTTAACTATTTTTTCGTGCTGCTTAATGCCAACTTTATGTAATAACTTAATCGCAGCTGTTTTGCGTTGTTTTCGTCGTTGCCAAAAATTACCGCTAAACTGGCTTTGATCAAGAGCTTCTTCAATTTGATCGCCAATATTGTTGGTAGGATCTAAACAGCTCATTGGCTCTTGAAAGATCATCGCTACATCACGGGTAATAATTTGCTTACGCTCTTCAATTGATAAGCGTAATAAATCAATACCTTGCCAGTGAAATCTGTCGGCATGAACGGTCCATTTATCATCAAGTACGCCAATAATTGCCTGTGCTAAAATTGATTTACCTGAACCTGATTCACCTACTAAACCACGAAATTCACCTTCTTTAATAGCTAATGACACGCGATCAACAGCAAGAATATTCTCACCTGTACTGGTTAGCTCAATGCTCAAATTTTTAATATCAAGTAAATTCATTAGCTTTCTTTTTGTGTTTTCAATGAATGACGTAAGCCTTCACCAACTAAGTTGGTGACAATAACCGAAAATAGAATGGCTAACCCAGGGAAATAACTAGTCCATGGCGCGATATAAAATAAATCTAATGAAGTTGCTAACATTGAGCCCCATTCCGGCATTGGGATAGGTGCGCCTAAGCCTAAGAAACCAAGGGCTGCGATATCTAAAATTGCCGCCGATTGGGCTAAAGTTGCTTGAATGATGATTTTATCGATGATGTTTGGGTAAATTGAAGTAATTAAAACTCTTAACTCACTAGCACCATCTAAAATTGGAATTAGCACGTAACCTTTTTTCTGCTCTTCTTTAATCGCTATACGAGTAACATGCACAAATTGCGGTATAGAAACTAATGCCAATGCCCATAAGATATTTTCTAGACCTGGGCCTAAGATGGCAACAATGATAATGGCGAGTAATAACGATGGGATCGATAAAATAACATCTAAAAAGTGGGTAAGGAAACTGGCTTTAACCCCTCGGCTAAGAGCAGAAATGGAGCCAATTACCACACCTATGACTAATGCAATAATAACGACCAAAAAGCTTAATCCAAAGGTGAGGGAGGTACCATGGATCAAACGTGAAAGCATATCACGGCCAAGATCATCAGTACCTAATAAATAACTTAAATTGCCTTCATCACTCCACGCCGGAGGAATGAGTAATGAATCGCCTATCTCCACAGCAGAGTGAGGAGTAATAAATTGGCCAAAAACAGCTAAAAATACTAAGAATAAGTAACAACTTAAACCTATTATCGCCACCGGCGTTTTTTTAAACGTATGCCATAGCTGCAATATAGGCGAAGGAAATTCTTCTTCTAAATAAGTATGCTCACGCGCCATGTTTTCTATTCCTTTCAAGCGGATTAAGCGCCGCGTAAATAAAATCAGCAAAAATATTTATTACAAAAGTAAAAATCGCCAGTGCAATTAAACCACCTTGAATAGCAGTATAGTCTCGCTGAAAAATACTATCGATTAACCAACTGCCAGCACCTTGCCAATCAAATATTACTTCAACAATCATAGCGATAGTCACTAAATTAGCAAAATATAATCCCATCTGACGCACAATGGTCACCAGAGAGTTACGTATTCCGTGATGGTAAATAATCGCCGCTTGGCTTAAGCCTTTGGCTTTGGCAGCTTTTATATAGTTTGAGTCTAAAACATCAAGCATTGAAGTACGAGCTAAACGAATAAATAAGGTCATTGGCGCTACGGCTACTGTCATGGCTGGCAAAATGATGTGTCGTATTGCATCATTAATCGCACTCATTTTATTGACGTTATCGCTGAGTAGAATGTCGATAAATTTAAAGCCAGTTACATGCTCAATTTCAAATAATAAGTTTAATTGTCCCGACGAAGGAAGCCATGACAGGGTGATCGAAAAAATTAAAATTAAAATTAACGCTAACCAAAATGCAGGAATAGAGTAACCGATCATCGCAAAAGCTAAGATTACTTTATCGGCCGGCTTGTTATGCCAAATTGCTGCGACAAAACCAAGTGGTATGCCAATAATCATGGCAATAAATAAAGCGCTAATGCAAAGCTCAATGGTTGAAGGTAAGTAGGTTAATAACTCAGTGCTAACGGGGACTTGGCTCGACATCGAAATACCAAAATTGCCATTAAATAGTTGCCCAAGGTAGGCAAAGTACTGATGAATTATCGAACTATCCATCTGATATAGCTCATTTAATTGCTGTAGCTGCTCTGCATTAGGTGTTTTTTGTCCACTAAGGTTAGTTATTACTTCTCCAGGAAATAAATAACTTAAGCTAAAAGACACTATGGTTAGCATCAAAAGGGTAAAAAATAATAAATTTAAGCGTCTTAGGGTAAAATTTAACATCTAATTTTCCCCATTAGTTTTATTAATGTTTTCAAAACTAATACCACCAAAAGGCGCTAATATATCTCCGCTAACACCAACTACTTTTGCTTGCGCTCGTTTTGAGTGGGCGATTGGCAATAGTGGCATTTGTTCGACTAAAATATTTTGCGCTTGCAGGTATAAACTTTTTCGTTCATCAATATCATTACTGGCTAAGGCTTTTGCCAGTAATTGATCAAATTCATCATGGCACCAAAAAGCTCTATTACGGCCAGTTTCCATGGCGGAGCATGATAATAAAGGTGAGAAAAAGTTATCAGGATCTGGGTGATCTGCTGTCCAGCCAATTAATACTGACTGATGTTCGCCTCTGGCTAACTTGCGCAAAAATGTACTCCACTCCCAAGTGATAATGTTCACTTCGACGCCGATAGCAGCAAGATCTGCTTTAATTAGTTTTGCCATTTTTAACGCATTTGGGTTGTAATCGCGCTGTAATGGCATAGCCCAAAGATCAAAACTAAAACCTGCACTAAGCCCAGCATTAGCCAGTAATTGTTTAGCTTTTTCGACTGAATACTCAAATGTGGTTACTTCATCTGTAAACGCCCAAGATGCTTGTGGCAAAAGTGACTGAGCAATTTCAGCGTGATCAGCATAAACGGCTTTCATGATTGATTTTTTATCTACCGCATGAGCAATAGCTTTGCGCACCGTAGGGTTATCAAATGGCGGTTTTTGTGCATTAAAAGCAAAAAAAGCGACATTGAACGATGTTACCTCCTCTAGCGCCAGATCGGGACGCGACTTAATTTCATCAGCAGCAATAGGAAACGATATAACATCACACTCATGGGTTAACAGTTTAGTTAAACGACCGGTATTACTTGGCGTGATATTATAAATTAACTTTTCTATTTCAACGTCTTGGCGCCAGTAATTGTCATGTTTCGCATAGCGAATAAATGAGTTATTACGGTACTGCTTAAACTTAAATGGCCCGGTGCCAACAGGTAAACTATCGAGTTTTCCTAAAGTTTGAGGATCATTTTCAGCTACTAATTGCTGCGCGTATTCTTCTGATAAAATTACGGCAAAGGGTGTGGCTAAATTAGACAAAAACGTACTGTCAGCACGGTTTAATTTAAACCTTACGGTGTAATCATCAATTTTCTCAATACTGTCAACTAAATCATGAAAGTTTACACTTTGAAAGAAAGGGAACTTGCCTGCAACTGATTGATAGAAAGGATTATTTGGGTCTAATATGCGGTTGAAGCTAAAAATAACATCATCAGCATTCATCGTGCGCGTTGGACTAAAATAGTCCGTTCGGTGAAAACTCACATCTCGTCTTAAATAAAAAGTAATTAATTTCCCATTACGAGTAACGTGCCAAGATTTTGCTAATGCAGGAATACGTTGCAGGTTGGTATTATTAAAATCGATAAGTCGGTTGTAGAGCTGCTTCGATGTGGCATCGATAGTGGTACCGTCGGTGATTAGCTGCGGGTTAAACGAGCTTGGCGCACCTTCTGAACAATATACAATACCTTCAGATAATACTGAATCATCAGTGCTAGGGTTACAGCCAGACAAAGCTGTAAATAGTAAACCTAACGGTATTATTTTTGTTATTAACCTTAGATTAAACGTCATCAGTGTCACTACTTTCCAGCAGGTTGTATTTCTTTAAATAGCCTCTTAACTGATGATAGGTTAATTTCAATGCTTCTGCCGTTTTCTTTTGATTAAATTGGCAAAATGCGAGTGCATCTTTAATGATTTTTACTTCGTGATCTTGCGATAAGGTTTTTAACGAAACCGGGTATTCGATACTTGGCGCGGCTAAACTTGTTTGTACTGCCACTTCTTTTTCTGGTGTTGACAATTCATTACTATTATCACTTTGTACTTGTCGGTCAGCTGTTTTAACTCGTTTATTTGGTCTAAATGGCGACTCAAATGGGTCTATAACTAATTCACTCACTGCTAAATGTGCATTGTTATGTCGATAAACACTGCGCTCGACTACATTTTTTAATTCGCGAATATTCCCTGGCCAATGATAAGCAAGCAGTGATTTTTTTACTTTTTCGGTAAAGCCACTAAACAGCTCAAACTCTAACTCGCGGGCCATATTGATAGCAAAGTGCTCGGCTAGCATCATGATATCTTCAACTCGCTCACGAAGAGGAGGTAAGGTAATAACATCAAAGGCTAAGCGGTCGAGTAAATCGGCTCTAAACTCACCTTTATCAGCAAGGGCCGGTAAGTCTTCATTCGTTGCGGCTATTAAACGTACATCTGATTTAACTGTCTTAGAGCCACCGACTCGTTCAAACTCGCCGTATTCAACAACTCGAAGTAACTTTTCTTGAATTAAACCTGAGGTATTGGCGATTTCATCTAAAAATAATGAGCCGCCACTCGCGCGTTCAAAACGGCCTTCATGGCGTTTACTTGCACCGGTAAAGGCGCCGCCTTCATGGCCAAATAATTCACTGTCGAGCAGGTTTTCGTTTAATGCGGCACAATTGAGCTTGATGTAGGTTTGATCCCAACGCTTTGATAAGTAATGTAATCGTGCGGCAACTAACTCTTTACCGGTACCACGTTCACCAATGATTAGCACGGGTTTTGCAAGTGGGGCAACCTGTGAAATGTGTTCTAACACTTCTAGAAAACTATTCGATTGACCTATTAAATTATCTTGTTGTTTGAAGCGGGACATTCACGGTCCTAATTATTGGTTTTTTTCACTACTTAATAGTGTATTTCATTAACCTTAAACTGAACAGTGTTTTTTAGTAAATAATTTTATTTAATTAAAACAATGGTTTAATGTATTTTTTAAAACTTGGCATTAAAAGTGAATGTAAGACAACAGTTCAAAAATTTTAATTATCAACACCGAGGAAGTTATTATGGGTATTTTTTCACGATTTACAGATATCATTAATTCAAATATTAACAGCATATTAGATAAGGCTGAAGATCCAGAAAAAATGGTACGTCTTATCATACAAGAAATGGAAGACACCTTAGTTGAAGTTCGCTCTACATCGGCTAAAACCTTAGCAGATAAGAAAGACTTAACTCGTCAGGTAACACGCTTAAATAATGATGTTGATACTTGGCAACAAAAAGCAGAGCTTGCTTTAAGTAAAGGTCGTGACGATCTAGCTCGCGGTGCTTTAGTTGAAAAAGCTAAGTGTGAAGAAGCAGCAAATTCACTAAGCGAAGAGTTATTACACTTTGATGACCACATCGCTAAGCTACAAGATGAAATCTCGCAGTTACAAGAGAAACTAGCAGATGCTAAAGCTCGTCAAAAAGCTATTGTACTTCGTGGTAAGACAGCGAGCTCTCGTCTGAAAGTTAAGAGTAAGCTTGATAGCTCAAAAGTTGACGATGCACTATCACGATTTGACCGCTACGAGCGTAAAATTGATGATTTAGAGTCACAAGTTGAGTCTTACGATCTAGGTAAGAAGTCGTTAGCTGATGAAATTGACGAATTAGAAGCAGATGATAATATTGATAGTGAATTAGCCGCACTTAAAGCTAAGATGGGTAAAGCGACAAAAGCTAAACCAGCAGCTAAAGCTAAAAAATAATATTAACCAAATTAACTTGAAGTTTAAGGAGAGAAAACATGGATCCAGATATTTTAATGGCCCCAATTATTATATTTATGGTTATTGTTGCGCCAATTTGGTTAATACTACATTACCGCTCAAAAAGGCAAATTAGCCAAGGTTTATCGGCGGAAGAGTACCAACAATTATCAGAGTTATCAGCAAGTGCAGATAAAATGTCAGAGCGAATTCAAACGCTAGAAGCTATTTTAGATGCTGAAACGCCAGACTGGAGATCTAAGTCATGAGTAAATCAAGAGGTGAATTATTTCGTGATCCCGCAAAAGGTAAAATCGCTGGGGTCTGTGCTGGCTTAGCAAACTACTTTGGTTGGGAAACATGGTTAGTTCGCATCTTGGTTGTTTCTGGTGTGTTACTTGGTATGGGCTGGTTTGTAATATTATACATTGCCGGTTGGTTTATCTTAGATAAAAAGCCAAGTAAGTTTTCGCCAAGCCAAGTGGCAAAAAATGTGAAAGATAAAATTCACGAAGAAGAAGTGTTTAGTGAGTCGATTAAAGTCAAAGCTAAAATTTGGCAATCAGGCGAGCCACCAAAACAAGCGATTCGTGATATTAGTCTTAAATTTAAATCACTAGAGCACGAGCTAAGAACGATGGAGCGTTATGTAACATCGCCAGAGTTCACGGTTTCTAGAGAAATAAATAAACTATAAGCTTTCTCCATCGCCACTAAATAAAACAATATAGCCAGAGAAAAGTAATTTTCTCTGGCTTATTTTTATTTGAACCGCCAATAAAGCCTAGATGGTTAATTCTATTTATAAACTTTATTTGCCTGGCTTTAATTGTAGAAACTTATAACATTATGTTTTACATTATATTTTGTTAAATGTATTAGATTCGCTAGAACCTTAAGGTAGTCACTATTTATCATGTCGTTGATTAATTCCAAAAAACTCAGAAGCTTGAAAAAGCGAGTGAAAAACTCAGCTAAAGAAATTCTTAATCGCAGTTTAGATCAGCACATCAACCTTGCCGTAACAGGATTGAGTCAAAGTGGTAAAACCGCATTTATTACTTCACTGGTAAACCAATTAATTAATGAAGGCAGTGGCAAGCCATTAAACTTTTTTGATCCAGTACATCAAGGTCGTTACATTGCGGCTAAACGAGTGCCGCAAAATAATTTACACATAAGCCGCTTTGATTACGATGATGCGATTGAGCAGTTATCTAAAACTGAACCCGAGTGGCCCCAGCCTACTAAAAGTATCAGCGAATTACGTTTAGCGGTGCGTTATTATCCTAAAAATTCGTTACTTAAATACGCTGGCGAAATGGCGACTCTGTACATTGATATTACTGATTACCCTGGCGAGTGGCTGCTTGATTTACCTATGCTTAATCAAACCTTTGAGCAATGGTCTGAGCAAATGGGGGAGTTATTAAAACAGGCTCCGCGTAGTGAATTATCTGCTGAGTTTTTAGCAAAAGTCGAAGCTATTGACCCATTTGGGCCAGTACATGAAACTGAATTAGCAGAGCTAGCGCAACAATATACCGATTTACTCTTAGCCTTTCGCTACGAGCAAGGTTTATCAGTGATCCAACCGGGGCGCTTTATTCTTCCTGGAGAGCACGCTGGCGCGCCAATTTTACAGTTTATCCCTTATCCATTTTTTGCCAATATTGAAGCTGATGAATATAACAGTGCCGGCCAAGATACGTTTATCGGCATGTTAAGGGCAAGATATTTAGAATATCGCGAGCGCATTGTTAGGCAGTTTTACAAACAGCACTTTGTTAAGTTCGACCGACAAATTGTTTTAGCCGATTGTTTAACACCTCTTAATAATGGCAGCGAAGCCTTTAACGATTTACAACAAGCGATTAGTTTGATCATGGAAAGCTTTGCTTATGGTAAATCAAATCTTATTACTCGCCTGTTTTCCCCTAAAATAGATAAACTGCTTTTTGCTGCGACTAAGGCCGATCACGTTACCGCTGAGCAACATGGCAACTTAACCAGCTTAATTGAACAGTTAGTATTTAAGGCGAAAAAATCGTTAAGTTTTGATGCCATTAAAATGAAAACTTTAGCGATTGCTGCGATTAAAACAACCGAGCAAGGGCAAAGTGAATATCAAGGAAAAATTATTAATGTTCTGCGCGGTAAGCGCTTAGATAACCAAAAATTAATTACCCTTTACCCCGGTGCTGTACCGGCAAAATTACCTAAAAACGAGTTTTGGCAAGAAGGCGGATTTAATTACATTGCTTTTAAACCATACACTGCAATTTCTCAGCATCAAGCTCTGGCTAATATCCGTATGGATCAAGTGCTGCAGTTCTTACTTGGAGATAAAATGAAATGAGCCAAAATGATGAAAAAGAAACATACCAACAGCAAATTTTATTTGCTGAAAGCGAGGCTCTTAAAACAGAACAAGCATTTGCTAGTAATAGTTTAAATGAAGATGACTTAGCATCGCCTAATCAAGTTATATTACCTGAGGCAGCTTGGCAGCCAATTGATGAAGCTTTCGATGACGACATTAACCCAACACCGCAGACTAAACCTAATTGGTTGTTGCGCTTAACCGCTATATCTTTTACTGGTGTCGTTATTTATGAGTTGTTTGATTTTTTCATCCAAGGTTTTACTACATCACCAATCATTACCAGTGTTTATGCATTACTGTTCGGCTCAATTGCATCGATAGCCTCATTAGCACTCTTTAAAGAATTACGCGGACTTGCTCAGTTTAAAAGACAAAATAAAACCCAGCAAAAAGCCAATTTGCTACTGGCTAATGAAACAAATTTTGACAGTACCTGTTTTTGTCAAAAAGTATCATCGCGTTTACCATCAGATGCTATTACTGAGCAACAAGCGATTTGGCTTGAATCTTTAACCGATGAGCTAACCGAGCAAGAAATAATGACACTTTACTCACGTTTAGTACTGAGTAAAGTTGATGAACAAGCGCTGGCGCAAATCGCCAAGTTTTCAACCGAGGCTGTGGTATTGGTTGCGGTGAGCCCGGTCGCAATTATCGATATGTTGGTATTAATGTGGCGCAATTTACGTATGATTGACAAGATTGCCGGCTTGTATGGCATGCGTTTAGGTTACTGGAGTCGTATTAAGCTGATTAAACAAGTCTTTACTAATATGGTTTATGCTGGAGCGAGTGAAATCATCGCCGATGTTGGTGTTGAGATGCTTGGTATCGAAACTCTTGGTCGTTTATCTACTCGTATGGCGCAAGGTTTAGGTGCCGGTATGCTTACCGCAAGGTTAGGTATTAAAACATTAAAATTATGTCGTCCAATTCCATTTACTGAAACCGCGCCTGGCATTACGCAAGTTCGACAAGAAGTTATTAGCCAAGTTAAAGCCTTATTGGCAGATAAAGTCAGTAAATAATATCGCTTCATCATTTAATTAATCAAATTGCTATTAGCCCCACATTGAGCGGGGCTAATTCACTTTTTATTTTTCCCCTGTTTTTATTCGCTATTTTTTTCTCTTTTAATCTCGTTGTAACATTTTCCTTACAACTCTTGGTTTTGCACAAAAATCAATCAAACTTGTTTGGTATGAATTATTGTTCGCATTTCATAATATGAAGGTATAGATAAATAAACGGGAGTAGACTTAGCTATGGCAAAGGCTACCAAATATGTATCAAAAGCTGCAGATGAAAATGGCCACATTTTCTGGAGCGAGCAAGAAAATCAACTATGGCAACAGCTTTATTCTCGGCAAATAGCCTGTATTAAAGACAAAGCCTGTGATGAGTTTGTTTTAGGCTTAGAGCTACTTAATTTACCAAAGGATCATATTCCGCAGTTAGCAGATGTAAGCAAGGTTCTTATGCAGGCTACTGGTTGGCAATGTCAGCAAGTGCCGGCGTTAATTGGCTTTGCAGAGTTCTTTAAATTATTGTCACAAAGAAAATTCCCTGTGGCTACCTTCATCAGAGATGAAAGCGAATTAGATTATTTGCAAGAGCCAGATATTTTTCATGAAATTTTTGGCCACTGTCCATTATTAACTAATCCTGCATTTGCTGATTTTACCCAAGCTTATGGCGAGCTCGGTTTAAAAGCGAGTAAAGAGGATAGGGTATATTTAGCAAGATTGTATTGGTTTACTATCGAATTTGGCCTAATGCAAACTGAGCAAGGTTTGAAAATTTATGGTGGCGGTATTTTGTCCTCACCAGGTGAAACCTTATATGCAATGTTTGATGCCAAAGCGCAACGTAAAATGTTAGATGTTGTTGATGTGTTAAGAACACCTTATCGAATCGATATTATGCAGCCAATATACTTTATGATCGAAAGTATGAAACAACTCGATGACATCCGTGAACTTGATCTAATGAATTTAGTCGAACAAGCAAAGGTCTTAGGATTACACGCGCCATTGTTTGCTGAAAAAAATATAGCTTAAAAAGAGAATTACATACCATGACAACGACACTCGAAAATCAAAAGTGCATAGCCTGTAGCGGTGATGCACCAAAAGTAAGTGAGCAAGAGCTTGCCGAGCTAATTTCACAAATACCTGACTGGGTAGCACAAGTTAGGGACGGAGTAATGATGCTGGAGCGTGAGTTTAAATTTAAAAACTTCAAGCTAGCATTAGAGTTTACCAATAAAGTGGCTGAGCTTGCTGAAGCTGAGTTTCACCATCCGGCAATAACCACTGAATGGGGCAAGGTTACAGTAACTTGGTGGACTCATGCTATTGGTGGTTTGCATCAAAATGACTTTATTTGTGCAGCTAAAACAGACACCTTGTTGTAAGCATATAAACGAGCAAAAATTAACTTTTTGTTAAAAAAATTAAAAGACTTCTAATATCTATTGGTATTAGGAGTCTTTTTTGTTGTAAAATTAAGTTTACGAAATTTATGTTGAAATCGAGAACATTGCATGCGCTTAGAAATTACCTGTGAAGATCGAGTTGGTATCGCAAAAGAAGTGTTGGCTATCTTTGTTGAGCAAGAGATAAACCTTAAAGGCATTGATGCAATCACCCAAACCGGACAGATTTATGTCCACATTCCAGATTTAGAGTTTACCCAGTTACAAACATTTATGCCGCAATTACGTCTACTAGACGGTGTTTTGGATGTAAAAACTACAGCCTATATGCCATCGGAGCGTGAGCGCAATGTTTTAGAAACTATTGTTCGCACTTTACCAGACCCACTAATATCGATTGATGCAAAAGCTAATGTGTATGGCTTTAATGATGTTGCTCAACAAAAAATTGGCTTAACAGCGAGTGATATCATTGGTGAGCCGATCAGCCAATGGCTCAAAGGTTTTAATTTTTCTCGCTATATGGGCAACGAAGAAATTTTAGCCCAAACTCGCAAGCTTAAATTTCTAGATGATGACTACGTTGCCGATATTTTACCTGTCTATGTACCCGGTGAAAATGAGCAAAAAGTCATTGCTGGGGTATTAATTATGCTTAAATCTGAGCTACGCCTTGGCCAGCAAATTAACGCTTTTCGTCACCCTAAAGATAATGACTTTAAAGGAGTACAAGCTAACTCGCCGGTAATGCGCAAAATTTTACGTGAAGCTAGGCGGATGGCTAATTTAGACTCTTCAATCCTAATTACTGGTGAAACCGGCACAGGTAAAGAGCTACTCGCTCGCTCTTGTCATAATGCCAGCGAACGAGGAGAGTCACCATTTATTGTACTTAATTGTGCCTCTCTACCTGATGACGCTTGTGAAACAGAATTGTTTGGCCGTAGTATAGCTGCAGATAAAGCAAAAAAAGGCATACTTGAGTTGGCCGATGGCGGTACAATTTTTCTTGATGAAGTTGCTGAAATGTCGAGTAAGTTACAGTCAAAATTAATTCGAGTGTTAGAAGATGGCAGTTTCCGACGTGTTGATGATGAACATGAAATTAAAGTCAATATTCGTTTTATTAGCTCGACTAACAAAGACTTATTGTCATTAGTTGAGGCAGGGCAGTTCAGAGAAGATTTGTACTATCGATTAAATGTTTTAGGTTTAAATATTCCACCGCTGCGCGATCGTCGCCAAGATATCTTGCCTCTTGCTGAAAGCTTTATCTATAAAGCTGCCTTAGTTAACCACAGAAGCAACGTTACCTTTGATAAAAACTGTGCTGACTTTGTCGAGCATTACCCATGGCCAGGCAATGTTCGTCAACTTGAAAATGTATTGCTGCAAGCTGTTTCTTTACTTGATGGTAATGTTATTAGCATTGCTCATTTACAGTTACCTAATTACACCAAAGATCATGGTTATTTAGAGCAAGACTTTACCGGTACATTAGATGAAGCGGTAAAAGGTTTTGAGGCTGATTTATTACGCAAATTATACCCTGCATATCCAAGTACTAGACAATTAGCTAAAAAGTTAGGCTTAAGCCATACCGCAATTGCCAACAAATTGCGCGAGTATAATATCAACAAGAAAACAGTGAAAATTTAGCCCGGCAATGACTAAATTATTAATTAAGCAATAAGAGTTATTATGATCACACTATATGGTTACTGGCGTTCGTCTGCGGCATATCGAGTTCGAATTGCACTGCAGTTAAAACAAGTAGAGTTCCAACAAAAATTTGTGCATTTAGTTAACAATGGCGGAGAGCAACATAGTAAAAGTTATGAGGCATTAAATCCCGCTCATTTAGTACCAACATTAGTTGATGGCGACTTTACCTTAAATCAATCCTTAGCAATTATTGATTATTTAGACGAGCTCTACCCGCAGGTAAACTTATATCCTAGCCAGTTAAAAGATAAAGCAACAGTCAAAGCTTTGGTGTTAGATATTGCTTGTGAAATACACCCGTTAAATAACCTTAGGGTGCAGCAATATATTAGCAGTGAATTGCAAGCTAATGATGAACAAAGATCTGCTTGGATGAATTACTGGATGGGCATAGGCTTTAAGGCTTTAGAAACCAAACTAGCTCAAACATCAGGCAAGTATTGTTTTAAAGATGTGATAACCGTTGCTGATTTGTGTTTGGTGCCACAAGTTTATAATGCCAAGCGTTTTAATATTGATATGTCGGCTTACCCAAATATTAATCGCATCGTTGCTAATTGTAATAAATTACCCGCATTTATTAAGGCCCTACCTGAAAACCAACCGGATGCGGTTTAAAATTTGGCTGGTAACCACTTATAAGCTTACTATCAAAACTACGGCATATTAACTATGCTATACAAACTAATAAAGAAATTTTTCCGAGGTAACTGTGGCTGAAAATCAAGCTGAAATAAATAATGAGACATCTGCCCCTAGAAGCAGTAATTCGATTGTTTTTGCAATCATTGTTGTCCTTGTCGTTGCTACATTTATCTATTTGTTTTTTATCAAAAATGACCAGCCGGAAAAAACTCCAGCGCCTGAGCCTATTGTTGTAGAAGAGCCTGTTTATGTTGAGCCAACAGAAGAGGTTGTTGAAGTTGTCGAAGAGGTGGTTGAGCCGGTTGTAAGCGAGCCTGTTGAAGTAAAAGAGCCTATTGTTCTACCTGATCTTGATCAAAGTGATGAGTATATGAGTGCTGGCATTGCATTGATGTCTTGGCGCAAAGAATTGTTAACGTTATTGGTAACGGATGACTTAGTAAGAAGGCTTGTAGTCTTTACTGATAATTTTGCTCAAGGGGAAATCGCTTATTCACATTTACCTTTGCAGCCATTACCTGAGCAGTTTGCCACAAATAAACAAAGCTTAACTGAGGATACTTATGTTATTGCTGGCGAAAATGAACTTCGCTATAAACAGTATATTGAGTTATTACATTCGTTTGAGCCTAAACAGTTAGCAAACTATTTTAATGAAAATAAACCTTTATTTGCCCAGGCTTATGCTGAGTTAGGTTATGGTGATAAGACTTTTGATCAAGTATTACAACAAGCGCTTAATAGAATACTCGACCTGCAAATAAACAATACAGACGAGCTATTAGTAAGGCCAAGTGTTGTTTATCAATACCAACAACAAGAGCTTGAACAGTTACCCGCGGCAGATAAGTTTTTATTGCGTTTAGGTAAAGAGAACCTATTGCAGCTGAAAGCCATTGCCCTTGAACTAAATAATCAATTGCAACTTTAGAATATGCTGAGTGAATATATCTGATGATGCAACCAATAACCGAAATACCGGATAAACTGCCAAGAACAAACAGCAAATTAAGTGCTTGGTTGGCACAGAAAATCTTAAAATTGAGTGGTTGGAAAGTTGTTGGTGAACTGCCCAATGAGGCAAAGGTAATTATGGCCGTTGCCCCGCATACTTCTAATTGGGATTTTATTCTTGGTATTTTGGTTAAATTCTCATTTAATTTAAAGGTAAGTTTTTTAGGTAAAAGCTCCATTTTTATATGGCCGTTTAGCCTTTGGTTAAAGTCTGTTGGCGGTATAGCTGTCGATAGAAGTAATGCCCATGGCGTTGTTGGTCAAATTGTTAATGAATTTAATAATCAATCGCAACTTATCTTAGGCATAGCGCCGGAAGGAACTCGTTCAAAGGTAACTAAGTGGAAAACCGGATTCTTGCAAATAGCACAGCAAGCAAATATTCCTGTTGTACCTGTGCAACTAGACTTTAAACACAAACAAGTGATGTTTTTTACAAAACGTATGGTCAGCACAGATATTGATAAAGAATTGGCAGATATCCAAAGTTTGTTTAGCCCGCATTGTGCGAAAAAACCGCAAAATTTCTAAGAACTTTAGTTTGAGCAATTATTTTAATATTTCTGAGTAAAATATTGCGCTTTAGGGTTGCAACCATCAACACAATTCGCCATAATCCAATCCGCTGTAAACATACAGCCGTTATGGTACCTCTCTTGGTCCTCTCGCAATGATACTCTGTGAACTCGGCCAGGTCCGGAAGGAAGCAACCGCAGCAGACGACTCATGTGCCGGGATGTTGGCTGAGAGAGGGGCCACCCAAACACTTCCTCTTGTATGTTTTATCCGTTTCACCATACCAGAAACTAGAAACTAGAAACTAGAAACTATCGTTCCTCGTTCCTATAACCTAGTTCCACTCTTTACCTCATTTTTTCACTCATCTCTATTTGCTTTTCAATATCTGAAATTGCTTTACGGCAGCGGCCTAAACGTTGATGCAGGGTAAGTACTTCCATTTGTAGTACATTAGTATCTTGATTTTTACTACTTTGAAGTTGTTCTTGTTTTATGCGTAGCATTTCTTCTAAACGACGTTCAAAACCATGAGTTTCAGCAAGTTTTGCATGGAGCTGGTGACTGGGCATAGTAATACTTTTAACAGCTTTTTGATAAACCTTGGCCTGTTTTTGTGCACTTAAACGTTTACGTCTATTTAGTTGATATTCGCTGTCGTGGTGGCGAGATGAGTTTGACTTTAACGCAGTGATCAAAGATAGGATTTGCTCTTCAAGCTGCGTCATCAGAGCATCGCTAAATTCATTATGATTGCTTGCGAGTAATTTTTTTAAATGCTGCACTCGCTCCTGAGCATATTTTACGTAAGCAATAAAATTGGCGCTAACAATAGGAAAAAGCTTTTCATCAAAAACAGGTTTATCTTGTAGGTAGTAATGGGATTTTTGCTGCTTGTTTTCTGCATCTACTCTTTTCGCATCTACTGCTAGCTGCTCCAATAGTGACTCTAATCGGTTTAATGCATTGATGTTCATTATTGTTTCTAATTTTATTACTTATAAAGGTAGTATTTAAACTTTACCACAAAGGCATAACTGAAGTATAAGAAAGGTGTTCGTGCTATAGCTATTTTAATATATAAATTAAAACCAAGCATTATAGGCAAGTTTCATTGCCATGATCACCACAACACTGATAAAAATTGGGCGAATAAATTTACTGCCATACTTAATCGCTGAATGCGCTCCTATCCAAGAGCCAAGAACCATGAAAAGCCCCATAGCAAGACCCAGGGTAAAATCAACTTGTCCAACTACGATAAATACCAGCAATGAAACAGAGTTACTAATAAAGTTCATACTTCTTGCTAAACCTGAGCTAAGTAGGATGTTCATTTTATATAAACTTAACGAAGAAACCGTCCAGAAAGTACCTGTCCCAGGCCCTGCAAAGCCATCATAAAAGCCTAAAACAAAGCCTTGCACCGATTGTTTTAACCTTAACAGTAATCCTGGTTTAGGTAGGGCAGTTGAGTCACTAACGCTATTTTTTGAGAATAAAGTATACACAGCACATAACAATATAATGAGTGGTAAAAATTTATTTAGCGCATCTGCACTGACAATATTTACGATTATTGTTCCTGTGAGTGCGCCAACTGCAGTGGCAATGGCGGTTAGGAACCAAAAAATAGGATTAAATAGTTTTTTTCGATAAAAAGTTATTGAAGCCGTTAATGAACCAAAACAGGCAGACAGTTTATTTGTCCCTAAAGCGATATGCGGAGGCAAACCTGAGGTGAGTAAAACAGGAACTGTCAATAAACCACCACCACCAGCTATCGCATCAATAAAGCCAGCTAAAAAGCCAACTAAAGATAGAGTGATTAATAGGTGAGGATCTGAAAATAATTCAAACATGAATATAAGTACTTAAAGCCAATTTGGATTCAATTAAACATGAGTAGAGTGACGTAAAGCCTCAAAAAAAGCTAGATATTTCTAATATTAAAAATTTGGCATGAGTATTTTTAGGTTCTAAACAAAGAAAGTTTTCATTTTTGTTAATAGGAATTTTTTGCTTGTAACATAAAGTTGACGGATGCTGTCTCTTGTTTGTTTTGTTGTGTTAATAAAATTCTTTAATATCAGCTTTTTATCTTGGGTTATGGTTTATATTGTTTTTGCATAAGGCTGTTTTTTTAATGCTTTTGGATGAATTTTAATTGGTTTTTGGTGGGTTTTTATTCAATATGGCTGGGTAAAATGTAACCAAGTGTAGTCTAATGGTGAAAAATATTAACTTAATGTTATTTATGTAGTTGACCTGTTAAAGAAAATCGTTTTATTATCGTTGTCGACAGATCAGGTCTAATGACCTAATTAAAAAAATAAAGAAGCAACATAGCTTCGACAATATTAACAATAGAATCACTTTATAGTGGTCCAGGGAGTAAACATGTATAGCAATAATAAACTTGCTAAATCAGTTCGTCTTGCATTAGTTTTTGGTGCAACGGCTACAACTGGTATTTCTGCGAATGCATTTGCAGCAGAAGAAGCTACGGCTGAAGAAGAAGTAGAACGAATTGAAGTAACAGGTTCACGTATTAAACGTGCTGATATGGAAAGTGCATCTCCAGTTAGTGTTATCACTAACGAAGATATGAAAATCCAAGGTATCTCAAACGTTGCTGACGCTCTTCAAAATATGACAGCTCAGTCTGGTGGTTTAACAGCTGCTGTAAACAACGGTGGTAACGGTAACGCAACAGTTAACCTTCGTGGTTTAGGTTCTAACCGTACTCTAGTATTAGTTAATGGTCGCCGTATGGTTGCTTCTGGTACTGGTGCAAGTGCTCGTGTTGATTTAAACACTATCCCTATGTCAGCAGTAAAACGTATCGAAGTTCTTAAAGATGGTGCTTCTGCGGTTTACGGTTCAGACGCAATTGCTGGTGTTGTTAACATCATCATGCGTGACGATTTCGAAGGTATCGAATTTGACGCAAGTTACTCAGAAACTTCTGAAGGTGACGGCGATGAAGCTAGCTTAAGTACTACTTTCGGTATTACAAGCGACAAAGGTAACGTTGTAGTTAACCTTGGTTTC
This sequence comes from Thalassomonas sp. M1454, assembly GCF_007097525.1. Taxonomy (GTDB): domain Bacteria; phylum Pseudomonadota; class Gammaproteobacteria; order Enterobacterales; family Alteromonadaceae; genus Thalassotalea_A. The sequence goes on along the minus strand of NZ_VKDD01000002.1, from coordinate 1,123,309 downwards.
TATGACCGTGGTGAAGTTCGTCAAGCTGACCGTTCTTACTCAGAATGTCCTATTTGGGAAGCTACTGACGAAAATGGCAAGCCATACCAGTACTGTGGTGGTTCATCTTTCTCTCTAGGTATGAACTCATACGTATATGATGCAGCTGGTGAAAATGAACGTCGTGTTCAATTCGAACCAGGCGGAAACGGTACTATGAGTCCAGAAGGTTACCATGATTGGGTAAACTCTGGTGATAACAATGACCGTTACAACTACTCAGCATCTTCTTACTTATTTACACCTGCGACTCGTTATAACGTATCTGTTTTAGGTAACTATGAGTTATCTGACGACTTAAACTTCTTCGCAGAAGCATATTACACTAACCGTTCATCAGTACAGCAAATGGCTCCACAGCCAATTTACTACGCGTACGGTGCAAACGGTCGTAACTGGACAATGAGTCAAGATCCAGGTATCTACCCATTTATGTCTTTATACCCTGGTATCGCAACTCCAGGTGCTGACGTAACTCAATACCCACTTCGTCGTATGCAAGAAGTTGGTCCACGTATCTTTGAACAAGAAGTAAACTCAGTTCAAATGACTACTGGTTTTGAAGGTATGATCGGTGATTATTCATGGAATGCTTTCTACACTTACGGTCGTAACTCTGCGATTGATAAGTCTAAAAACTACATCAACATGGAAAACGCAATCAAATCAGTTAACGAAAACTGTGAAGGCGTAACGGTTACTGGTACTCCTGATAACTACACTGTTGATGGTAATGATGCAACTCAACCATGTATTAACTACATGGGTCTAGGTGCTATCTCTGAAGCTGATGCTGAATACTTACGTTATACTGACCAAGGTACATCAGGTACTGAAATGCACCACTTAGGTGCGAGCATCTCTGGTGACTTATTCGACCTTCCTGCTGGTACTGTTGGTTTCGCATTTGGTATGGAGCATCGTGAAGAGTCTGCATTTAACCAACCTGATGCATTCTCATCTTCTGGTATCGGTTCTGGTAACGCTGTATTACCTACTTCAGGTAAGTACAAAGTTGACGAAGCTTACATTGAGCTTGTAATCCCAGTATTATCAGACTTACCATTTGCTAAGGCTGTTGACGTTGAAGCGGCAATGCGTTTCTTCGAGTATGATTCATTCGGTTCAGATGAAACTTACAAAGTAGGTTTAACTTGGAGAATGAACGACGCAATCATGCTTCGCTCAGTTGTTTCAACAGCTTTCCGTGCCCCTTCTGTTGGTGAGTTATTCGGTGGTCGTTCTGATTCATACACTAACTACTCTGATCCTTGTGAAGGTGTAGGTGGTGCAGGTCAAGATCCACAATACGCAACAGCGTGTCAAAACGATGTGGCTAATGGTTTTATCCCAGGTGACGGTACTTGGGAACAAGGTAACGGTCAAACTCGTGCTGTAACTGGTGGTAACCCTGAGTTAGGTCCAGAAACTGCTGATACATTTACTGTTGGTTTAGTTGTTGAACCTCTAGATGGTTTAAGCTTTACTGTTGATTACTACGATATTGAAATCGAAAACGTAATCAGTGCTGTTGGTGTAGGTACTGTTCTTGATGAGTGTTACTCAGCTGGTGCTGATGGTGGTGTTGGTGGTGCTAACGCATTCTGTACTAACGCTAAAGTAAATCGTAATGCTGTTGGTGATTTCGATGGTATCGAAGCAACTGATGCTAACCTTTCTATCTGGGCATTATCAGGTATTGATGCAAACATTCAATACAACTTTGATGCATTTGGTTTAGATTGGTCTGCTGATTGGGAAGCGTCTTTCATCGATAGCTGGGAAACTCAAGCGTTCGCAGGTGAAGAGAAAATCGATTACGTTGGCGTAGCTTCTTCAAGCTCAGGCTCTATCCCAGAGTTAAAGCAAAACTTTAGCTTACGTGCAAGCGGTGATAGCTGGACTGTTGCTTACAACTTAATGTGGATTGATGAGTTAGAAACTGAATCAACAGCATTAGATCCAACTGCTGATCCAGCGGATTACTTCGACACAACTGCTGATTCATTTATGTCTCATAACATTTCAGCTTCTTACCACATCAATGAGCACGTAGTTGTTCGTGGTGGTGTAGATAACATTACTGATGAAGAGCCACCGTACTACTCAGATTACGATGATTCAAACACAGATACTACTTTGTATCAGTACATCGGTACTAACTTCTACGTAGGTACTACAATTACTTTCTAATTTTTAGAAACGTAATAACCTAAATAAAAGCGATGCATTAGCATCGCTTTTTTATTGTCTGAATTTTATTGTGCGGGTGTCAAAACTGATATGTAATAACTTGAAATCAGTAATAATGCTTATTTAAAGCCTATTAAATGCGCTAAAACGTTCTATGTTTAATGTTTTCGCGTTATGATGATTTCGCTTTATGGTTTAGTTTTTAGCGACCAATAATAAAAGAGTTTTAAAAGATAAATAAAATATAAATGAAAGATAAAATTCAACAACAAATACAAACAGCTCAGCGTGAGCATCAACAAGGGAACTTGGTAAAAGCCAATGAACTTTTTAAGCTTGCCGAAGAAACGCTAAATTCAGCCTCAGAGCCATCTGTAAATCTTCAGCAGCGCCTACATATTGTTAGTGCATTAAGTCAGATAAACCTGCAAATGCAGCAATATAAACCGGCACTAAGCTATTTAAGCCTGTTAATGACTTTACAGCCTACAAATAGCCAACTGTTACAGCAAATCATTCAAGTTGCTTCACACCTTAAAGATTGGCCTTTACTTTGTGAAAATTATCTAAAGTTTATTGATGCTCATATTGAAGCTAAACAGAGCATAGCAAGTGACCATTACTTCAATCTCGGTTATTACTATAAGCAAGCTGGTAACTATGTGGATGCTATCGCTCAATTTGAGTTGGCTATAAGGCATAATATTAATCAAGCTGAAGAGGTGTATTTAAATTTAGCGGTAATTTACTCAGAAAAGCTCAGGCAAGAAGAGCAAGCTAAACAAGCACTGCATAAGGCTTTGCAATTAAATAGCCGATTTACGCCTGCATTATACAATTTAGCCACTCTCTATGAAGAAGAGGGGAATAAAACCAAGGCAATGGAGCTTTACCGGCAAACACTGCAATATGAACCACACAATTACAATGCTCTGGCTCGTATTGCTGACTTATATAACTTTACTGACGTAAATGATCCAGTTTTTAAGCAAATATTAAGCGCTTTATCGCATGCTAACTTAGCTCTAGAAGATAAAATTAATTTAAATTATGCACTAGGTAAGGCATTTGATGATTGCCAAGACTATAAACAAGCTAGTTATTATTACGCAAAGGCTAATGAGCATAACACAAGCTTGCTAGCGCCTTATCAACCACAAGCATTAGAAGCGCATATAAATGAAAATATTAGTCTATTTAGTAAACAGTGGTTTGAACAATTAGAACCAATTTCAACCGCCGAGCCTATTTTTATTTGTGGTATGTTTCGCTCAGGTTCAACGCTTGTTGAGCAAATATTAGCATCTCACAGCAAAATCACTGCAGGAGGTGAAATTACTTACTTTCCAGACCTAGTTAATACAAAGTTACTGCACTATCCAAGCCAATGTTCTGATATTGAAATAGCAAGGTTTAAACAATATGCACAAGACTATCTCACATTGTTATCAACTACATTTCCTGGATATGACTTAGTTACAGATAAGCGTCCTGATAACTTCCTGTATTTAGGGCTGATCAAAACCTTATTTCCTAATGCAAAAATTATTCATACTCAAAGGCAAGAAATGGATAATTGTTTGTCTGTTTATTTTTTGCGCTTAGCTGATAGTTTAAATTACGCAACTAAGTTATCTAATATAATGCATTATTATCAGCAGCAGCAAAGGTTGGTAAATCACTTTAAATCACTATTTCCCGATACAATATACAGCATTGATTATGACAACCTTGTTGTAAATCCAGAGCAAAACATTCAGTCGTTACTTAGCTTTATCGGGTTAGGTTGGGAAGACGGATGTATGAATTTTAATCATTTAAATAACAAAGTTAAAACCGCCAGTGTTTGGAAAGTACGCCAACCTATTTTTCAGAAAAGTTCAGGGCGATGGCTTAATTATAAAAACTATTTAAAATAAAATTTAAATTTGTAAATAAAACTAGGCATAGCCTAGTTTTTTTACGGTTAAAATTAGATGAGCTAATTATTGACCAGATTTTGGACCACTTCGTTGTGTTGTGCGCATTAACTCGTCAGCCTGACGTTTTTCTGCTTCTATTTGTTCAGGTGTACGACATACTTTTCTACCGATGTTTGAACCAGTAGTTTTTTCATATTTACATATTTTTTTGGTGCCGTTACTTGCCGTTTGACCTTCACCGCCTGGTGGCTTACCAGCACAAGCCGATAGTAAGATTACTGTAGAGGTTGCAAGTAAAATAGAGCTAAGTTTCATAATATTCCTTAAAGTGTTTATTCCTAATTATTGCAAGCCATACTAATAGTCAAATAGGGCAAATGCTAGTAATAATTTTGCTTAGTTGTAACAAAATTTTCCTAATTGAATAGTTGTCCAAAAAATAACTACTTGCTTGTGGTTCTAAAGCTTAAAATAGTTAAACTGGTAGTATGTCGTACGGAGTTGTAATTCGCTTTTCTTCGCTCACGAATGCATTGGTACCGTGCCAAAAATAAGAAGGGAATTGTACCAGTAACCCGGTCTCAGGTTTAATAATACAAGCAGGTTCTATAGTTTGTGGCAAATTAAATCCTGGTTGACCAAATTTGATCCATCCTTGTTGCAGTTCACTTGTTTCAACCATGTCAGGTACCTGTGCATAATAGCAACTGCTAAACCAGCCCGCAGGGTGGTAATGATCTTGATGAAATCCAGATGAGTTTAAAATAACCGACCAAGAATCAGTTTCCACAAAACGCCCCGTATTTCTAGAAAGAAGAGGGTGCTTATCATCTTGTGGTAATTGTTGTAAAAACTCACTGGTTTGCTGTTTTAGGCTTGCTGTGAGAGTTTTTATCAAAGGAAGATGGTAATCGAATAACTTTTCACTTGTTTGACTGCCATTTTTTAGCGTTTGCTCTAGCGGATGAGATTTAGCGTAATGGATTTTTTTAAGTTCATTAACCAAATCGCAGTTGAACTCGTTTAAGTTTGCATAGCCTTGCGGAACTTCAATACTCGCCTTTAAAATAAACTGTTCATAATTGCATAAATAATGATATTCAGGTGAATTCAATAATTTTAATGCAATGGTTTTATATGCCCACCAACCTTGCTGGTGAGGATTTTTTAAAAGCAACTTGTTTAGTATAGAAAGGGCTTTTTTAGGTTCACCTATCCCCATTAAGCTTTTCGCTAATTCTTGTTTAACCACCTCATTGCTTTGATTTATCTTATGGGCTTGCTCAATATGTTTATATGACTCTTCAAATAGCCCTTGTTCACGTAAAATTGTGCCCAGCTCTAATAAGCTAGGCCCATGCTTTTTATTTTTAAATAATATATCTTTTAACTGCTGGGTGGCACCATTAATATCTTCAGATAATTGCATTTTCTTTGCTAGTGCAAATTGTAAATCTAGATTGTTTTGATTGCTCTTTAAAGCTAACTGATAAGATTTGAGGAAGTCATTATCGTCATGCTCCCACAACATAGTGTTTAACCAGTGATGAGCTTCAATGTCTTCAGGGTTTTGTTCTAAAACTGACTGGTAAAGTTGCTTAGACTTCATTACTTCACCATTTAAGGTATAACAGCTAGCTAAATTCTTCATCACCTCAATTTGCTGAGGCTGATATTTTAACGCTGTTAGTAAAGTATTTATGGCTTTTGAAAATAAGCATTGCTGCTTTTGGATTAAAGCTAAATTGTTTAACGCCGCTATATTAGTTTCTTGCCTGCTTAAAACATCTTTAAAACACTTACTCGCTTCTATCAATAGGTCTTGATGCATTAGTGACTGACCCAAAGCAATACAAATGTTGTTGTCAGCAGGTGCGAGTTGCAAAGCTTGAGTTAATTGCTTTTGCGCCTGTGTATAGCGTTTAGTTTGGTTGTATAAAACGCCAATATGAAATAACGCATTTATATCTTTTGGAGATAAAGCAATAATCTTTAAATAACACCCTATGGCATCTTCAACTTTGCCTTGTTGTTTTTTTAGCTTGGCTAAGTTAACTAAAGAGGGTAAGAAGTTAGGATTAATAGCTAAAGATTTATTAATAGCTTGCTCACAAAGAGATAGCTCTCCTTTAGCGTGATGGATCACCGATTTTAAATGCCAAAGCTGAGAATTTTTCTTGTTAGTTGCAAGTAATGGCGTTAATAGCTTTAGTGCTTGTTCCATATGTCTTGCATTAATGAGTTGTACAATTTTTTGGATAACTTGATTAGCTTGCGTGTTTACTGGATTTCTAAGGTTTTTGTTTGGAGAGACCATCTGAGCTATTTTCTATTAGATAACACTATATTGATAAAGGTAACTTGACCTAGGAGTGATTACCAGAGTTTTATAGCCACGAATAGTAAATTTTAATTTTAGCTATGTTACAAAACAGATAACATTTTATGTTTGACTTATTTATAGATAATGTTGAAAAATGTAACTCGATTACAACCTAGTTGTAGTTTTGCGTTAACTGGTTAAATTTCACCCCGAAACGGTGTTTTTTCGCCTTTTAGTTCATTAAATACAGTAAATCGTTTGACTTTAGCTTGTAGCTATTGTCTTATATGGAGCTGTCTTTTTATGAAAAACAGAATAAAATGACAGTTTTGATAATTTTTTGAGCTAAAAGTGTAACTCAAGAGTTAACAAAATTGTGTTTTTATCAATAACAACTTAAAGCATTGTTTTTTGTTGTATAGAAAAGCAAAATGCAGGACCGAGAATAAATGTCTCGGTAAAAGTTAAAATAGCAATTGGTTGGGAACTATGTCCAAAATAAGCAAAAAAAGCCTTATCGCAACGACGATTATCGGCACGTTAGCTTTAGCAGGAAGCAATATTGCTTCAGCTACAAGCCTTAACGACCTTCACAAAGGTGAAGCTACTATTATGAAAGCTTCTTCTAAATCTCAAGAAAAGATCAATAACATCTATGAGCAATCTCAGGAATTATTAGCTGAGTACCGCCAAGTTGTTGATGAAACTGAAAACTTGAAAGTTTACAACGATCATGTTCAACGTTTAGTTAACGATCAACAAGCTGGTATTGATTCTCTACAGCGTCAAATTGGTACAATCGAAAATACTAAAAAAGGTGTTGTACCTTTAATGTATAAAATGATTGCTTCTTTAGAAGAGTTTATCGCTGCTGACATCCCAGTAAACTTAGCTGACCGTACAGAGCGTATCGACCGTCTTAAAGACGTAATGTCTCGCCAAGGTATCTCAGTAGCTGAGCAATTCCGTTTAGTACTTGAAGCATACGACATTGAAACTGGTTACGGTTCTATGTTTGGTGCTTACCAAGGTGAACTTGAGTTTGAAGGCCAAAAGATTACTGTAGATTTCGTACACATGGGTCGTACAGTATTAGTTGCACAATCTCTTGATTTAAAAAATGCCTGGATTTGGGATAACGATTCTCGCTCTTGGTTAGCTTTAGGTGACGAATACCTAAGCCCTACAACAAAAGCAGTACGTATGGCACGTAAACAAACTGCTCCTGATTTAATTAAGTTACCTGTATATGCTGCGGGGGCTGGTGAATAATGAATAAATTTATTAAATCTGTAGCTATTGCTGCAACATTTGCTTTAACAGCGGGTATTTCTACAAACGCTGCGGCAAACCAATTAGATGACTTACTTAAGCAAATTAAAGCTGATCGTGTATCAGTTGCTAAGTTAGACAAAAAACGTGAACAAGAATTCTTATCAGCTAAAGCTGACAAGCAAGCTCTTGTTAACAAAGCAAACGCAGAATTAAAAGCTGAACAAGCTCGTAACAAGCGTTTAACTAAGCAATTTGCTGACAACGAAAAAATGCTTACTGTTAAAGAAGCTGAGCTACAAGCTGCTTCTGGTGACTTAGGTGAGATGTTTGGTGTTGTTCGTCGTGCATCTGGTAACGCTTACGGTGCAATCGCAACGTCAATCGTTAGTGCTCAATACCCAGGTCGTCATGAAACGCTTGATAAACTTGCTAATGCTAAAGAAATTCCAGCATTAAACGAGTTAGAAGAACTTTGGTTTGCAATGCAAACTGAAATGACTGAATCAGGTAAAATCGCTACATTTGAAGCTGAAGTTACTCAATTAGACGGTTCTAAGTCTTCTCAGTCTGTTACTCGTATTGGTTCATTTAACCTTATCTCTGAGCAAGGTTACTTAAACTACAATGATGATGCTGGTCAAATCCAACCTCTAGGTAAGCAACCAGACGGTGCTATCGTAGGTGAAGTATCTTCATTCTTATCATTAACAAGTGGCTATGCACCTCTATACCTAGATCCTTCAAAAGGCTCTATTCTTAACTTAGAAACGCAAAAAGCTACTTTAGAAGAGCGTTTCCACCAAGGTGGTACAGTTGGTTATGTAATCGCTGGTGTTCTTATCTTTGGTCTATTAATTGCGGTAGAGCGTTTAGTATTCTTATTCTTAGTTGGTGGCAAAATTAAAGCTCAACTTAAGAACACTGCTAACCCAAGTGCAAACAACCCTCTAGGTCGTTTATTACAAGTTTACCAAGAAAACAAAACTGTTGATGCAGAAACTCTTGAACTTAAACTTGACGAAGCAATCTTACGTGAAACGCCGAAAATTGAACGTGGTATTAACGTAATTAAAATTTTAGCTGCTATCGCTCCGCTATTAGGTCTATTAGGTACAGTTGTTGGTATGATCGGTACGTTCCAATCAATCACTCTATACGGTACTGGTGACCCTAAAATTATGGCCGGCGATATATCAATGGCACTTGTAACAACAGCTCAAGGTCTAATTGCTGCATTACCTCTAATCCTAGTTCACTCAATTGTGGCTAGCCGTGGTAAGTCAATCTTCCACATCTTAGATGAGCAAAGCGCTGGCATTGTTGCTTCAATCGCTGAGCAGGAGAAACAGTAATGATTTACCTGATAGAGCTTTGGGAATCTGTCAGGGAATTTATTGCCACGGGCGGTGGCGTATTATACTTCGTCGCCTTGGCTCTCTTTTTAATGTGGATACTAATGATTGAGAAGTTTTGGTTCTTATCAGCGGTTTACCCAAAAGTTAAGCGAGATGTTATTGCTAAATGGGACGCTCGAGAAGATACAACTTCTTGGTATGCACACAGAATTAGAGATACATGGATTTCTGAAGCGACAGAGATATTAGACTCGCGCATGTTAACAATTAAAACATTGGTAGCTATGTGTCCACTTATCGGCCTTTTAGGTACTGTAACCGGTATGATCGCAGTATTCGAAATTATGGCTGTACAAGGTACAGGTAACCCACGCCTTATGGCAGCGGGTATCTCGATGGCAACAATTCCTACAATGGCAGGTATGGTTGCAGCACTATCTGGAGTATTTTTTAGCTCTAGATTGGACGCAAAAGTTAAAATGGCAAAGGCTAAGCTAGTTGATAGCTTACCTCATCACTAGAGAGATTTTCTAATGGCTCGTAAAATAAAACGTGAAGACGAAGAAGCAGTAATTGATATGACACCGATGCTTGATATCGTGTTTATCATGCTTATCTTCTTTATTGTTACCACTTCATTCGTAAAAGAAGCTGGTATCGATGTGCAAAAGCCTAAAGCGGCTAATGCTAGTAAAAAACCGTCAGCAAATATCTTTATTGCTATTCGTGAAAGCGGTGAAATTTGGATGGACAAGCGTGCAGTAGACGTTGAACGTGTTTCTGCTAACCTTGAGAAGCTTTTAGCTGAACAACCAACTGACATCGTAATTATCCAAGCTGACAAAGGCGCTAAACACGGCGTAGTTGTTAAAGTTATGGATGCAATTAAGGATGCAGGAATCGATAAGATTTCTATTGCTGCAGCGTCGGGTAATTAATTATGGTTCGCTTTTTAGTATCAATACTATTGGGCGTTGCTGTAACATTTGGTTTGTTTGTCTTTATGGCATTCTTGATTTCAGGTGGTGCAAAGCGTAACGATAATGCTGATGAGCAAATCATCATTGATATCGTTTCAACACCGCCAAAATCAAATGTTCAAGAACGCAAACGTGTGCCACCACCACCACCGCCGCCGCCTAAAACACCACCGAAGCCACAAGCTCCGGAGCCGGAAATGAGTAATGACAACGCAGGTATGACATTCAACGTTCCAGGTGTAGAAATTTCAGGCGCGTCAGCAGGTATGGATGCACCCGGTGCAGGATTTGGTAAAGACGGTGAGGCAACGCCTATCGTTCGTATCGAACCTAAGTACCCAATACAAGCAGCACGTGATGGTAAAGAAGGCTGGGTACAGCTTAGCTTCTCAATCAACGCAATTGGTGGGGTTGAAGACGTTAAAGTTATTAACGCTAAACCTAAACGTATTTTCGATAAAGAAGCCAAACGCGCGCTTCGTAAATGGAAATACAAGCCAAAAGTTGTTGATGGTAAAGCTATCGTACAAACAGGCTTAACAGTACAACTAGACTTTAAGATGAACCAAGATGGAGGAGCTCAGTAATGTTAAAAAAATTAATTAGTTCTTCAATCATGGTAGCTTTCGTGGCAACGGCAACGTTGCCAGTGACATCAACTGCTTTTGCAGCCGATGCTCCTAAGAAAGAACAAAAGAAGAAAAAACGTACTAAAATCGTTGGCCCAGCAGTAGGTAAAAAAGTGCAAAAAGCATTTGAAGCCTACTCTGAAGACCGTATCGATGACGCTATTGCTATCTTGAATGAAATCGAAACAAGTAAAGCCTATGACCGTGCATACGTTGATCGCTTTTTAGCGAACATGTACGCAACTAAAGGCGGCCCTGATTCGAAAAAAGCAATTGGTTTCCTTGAAAAGGCAACTAAAGACGAAGTTCTTAACGAAAAAGAGCACACAGATTCGATTAAGCTTCTTGCAGATTTACAGATGCAAGAAAAACAATACGAAAATGCTCTTAAGAACTACGCTGCTTGGATGAAAGCTACAGGCGAAGAAGACGCAAATACGTATGTAAAAATTGCTCAAGCTCATTACGAGTTAAAGCAACTGGATAAAATGATTTCTCCTGCAGATAAGGCGATTAGTCTTTATGCAGATAAGCCGAACCAAAATCCATACATACTTAAATTAACGTCTTACTATGAACGTAAACAGTATAAAAATGCGGTTAAAGTGTTAGAGGAAGTTCTTGTATTATTCCCTGAGAATAAGCAATGGTGGACTCAACTTGGTATGTTCTACATGTTAGTAGAAGATTACAAGAAAGCACTTTACACATTAGACTTAGCTTACAAGCAAGGTTACTTAGTTAAAGAAACTGAGATCAAAACCTTAGCTAACTTATATGCTACTAACGATGTACCATATAAATCAGCGATGTTACTGGAAAAGTACATAGATAACGGTTTAATTGCTCGTACAGACACTAACCTTTATACAATGGCAAACGCTTTCCACGCTTCGCAAGAAGTTAAAAAAGCCGCTAAATATTTTGGTGAAACAGCGAAGTTATCAAACAACCCTAAGCACTATCGTCGTCAAGGTATGCTTTTACAGCAAGACGAACAGTACGATGCTGCAACAGTTGCATTGCAAAAAGCAATTGACTTAGGTATTGAAAACCCTGGTCGTGTTTACATGACTCTTGCTGAAGCCTACTTCTACCAAGAGAAATACAAACAAGCGACAGTGGCAATTAAGCAAGCACAAGCTGATCCTAAAACTAAGAAGGCAGCACGCGCTTGGGCATCTTACATTGCTGATACAGCAGAGCGTAAGAGAAAGCTTTAAGCTTAGCTTTACTTACTATCTAAAAAACCAGCCAAACGGCTGGTTTTTTTATGTCTGTAAACTTTAGTTAGAGAACTAGAGAACTAGAGAACTAGAGAACTAGAAAGGTAGAAACTAGAAAGGTAGAAACTAGAAAGGTAGAAACTAGAAAGGTAGAAACTAGAAAGGTAGAAGATTGTCTTAGATTTTAGGTTTTAATCCCTAATCTAGTCCTAAGCCTAAGAGGCTTGATATTAATTTAGTTATATTTTATAGATAATTAGCACATTAAATTGTTTTAACTATAATAGAATTATGCGTACAAATGTGTAAGAATAATCAACTTACCATTTCGATAATTTCATTAACTCTAATAAACGGTTATTCAATGAATTTAACACACTTAAAACAGTTAGAAGCTGAATCTATTCATATTATTCGCGAAGTTGCTGCGGAGTTTGATAATCCAGTTATGCTTTACTCTGTAGGTAAAGACTCAGCAGTAATGCTACACCTTACGATGAAAGCATTTTTCCCGGCTAAACCGCCATTTCCTTTAATGCATGTAGACACAACATGGAAGTTTAAAGAAATGATTGCCTTTCGCGATGTAGCTGCTAAAAAATATGGTATGGACTTAATTGTTCATACCAACGAAGAAGGCCGTGCTGCCGGTATGAACCCATTCGATCACGGTAGTTCAAAATTCACCGACGTAATGAAAACTCAAGGCTTAAAACAAGCACTTGATAAATACCAATTTGATGCCGCTTTTGGTGGTGCGCGCCGTGATGAAGAAAAATCCCGAGCAAAAGAGCGTGTCTATTCTTTCCGTGATAAAAACCATCGTTGGGATCCTAAGTCGCAACGTCCAGAGTTATGGAATACATACAACGGTAAAGTAAATAAAGGCGAAAGTATTCGAGTTTTCCCTCTTTCAAACTGGACAGAGCTTGATATTTGGCAATACATCCATTTAGAAAATATCGAGATTGTTCCTCTATACCTTTCGGCTGAGCGTCCTGTGGTTGAGCGCGATGGCACCTTAATTATGGTAGATGATGACCGTATGCCATTAAAAGAAGGTGAAAAGCCGATGATGAAAATGGTTCGATTTAGAACCTTAGGTGATTATCCTCTTACTGGCGCGGTTGAATCTCAAGCAACTACTTTACCTGAAGTTATTCAAGAAATGTTATTAACTAAAACCTCCGAGCGACAAGGTCGTATGATTGACCATGACTCGTCTGGCTCAATGGAGAAGAAGAAAATGGAAGGTTATTTCTAAGCACTAAATTAATGGCTAAAGAAATAACAAAATTAACATCCAAATTCGAATTAAAACATGAGTATAGACATGAGTACTGAACAAACATTATTAGAAACCGATATCGAAGCCTATTTAAAAGTGCATGAGCACAAAGATATGCTGCGCTTTTTAACCTGTGGTAACGTTGATGACGGTAAATCAACATTAATCGGCCGCTTATTACACGATTCAAAATTAATTTTTGAAGATCACATGGCGGCGATTAAAAGCGATTCAAAGAAATTTAATACTACCGATGGCGAATTCGATTTAGCGCTGCTAGTTGATGGCTTACAATCAGAGCGTGAGCAGGGCATTACTATCGACGTTGCTTATCGCTACTTTGCCACTGAAAAACGTAAGTTTATTATTGCTGATTGCCCTGGCCATGAGCAATACACACGTAACATGGCAACGGGTGCATCAAACTGTGATTTAGCTATTGTAATGATCGACGCTCGTTATGGCGTACAAACGCAAACTAAACGTCACAGCTATATTGCGGCATTACTTGGTATTAAGCACATTATTGTTGCGGTAAACAAAATGGATTTGGTGAATTTCGACCAAAATGAATACCGTAAAATTAAAGAAGAATACCGTGATTTTGCCTCTGACTTAAACATCCCTGATGTACGCTTTGTACCTATTTCAGCGCTGAATGGTGATAACGTAGTAAATCGCTCTGAAGCAATGGATTGGTACCCAGGTGCAACGTTAATGGGCTTATTAGACACGGTTAAAATTGACGAAGATAACAACTTAGAAGATTTCCGCTTCCCAGTGCAATACGTTACTCGTCCTAATTTAGATTTCCGTGGTTTTTGTGGCACAGTTGCAGGTGGTGTGATAAACATTGGTGATGTGATCACTGCTTTACCATCGGGTAAAACATCGTCTGTTAAATCAATTGTTACTGCAGATGGTGAGTTAGAATCTGCTTTTGTTGGTCAAGCGATAACAATTACTCTTAATGATGAAATTGACGTTTCACGTGGTGATGTAATTGTAAAATCAAACAAGCTAGCAACGGTTAGCGATAAGTTTGAAGCAACGATTGTATGGATGAGTGAAGCCGCTCTACAACCGGGTAAAGAGTACGAATTAAAGATTGGTACCAAAAACACTTACGGCCGTATTGATAAAATCAACCACCGTATCGATGTTAATACGCTTGAGCATGTTGAAGAAGATGAAATGAAGCTAAACGAAATTGCTTCATGTAATATTCATACAACAAGCCCAGTTGTTATTGATGACTATGCAACAGTTGAAGGTACAGGTTCATTCGTAATTATCGATCGATTAACTAACATAACGGTTGGTGCGGGTATGATCACTAATGCTCAACTCGATGATGATAGCGAAGTAGAGCAAAGAACGTATAGCGCAACTGAAATTGAGCTTAACGCTTTTATTCGTAAAAATTTCCCTGAGTGGAACTGTAAAGCAATCTAATTCTTGCTTGCTAATTTTAATAAATAGCCGGTATTTATTCCGGCTTTTTTATTATTAAATCAAGTCCATTAACATGTATGAAATTAATGGGCTTGCTATTAAACTTGCTAAACCTAGTTAAGTAATAGATAGTTAATTTATTGCTTTTAGTACTGAAAAAATAATTATAAAACTACTGATTAAACTTTTTGTTGTTGGTTTAACCAAGTAGCTAATTAAGGGTTTTAATGCTCACGATTGAACAATGGGCTATGCTTGCAATCTTTTTTGCAACGTTTATTGGCTTAGTTAAATATCAAAATGTCCCTGAGCGGGTATTTGCGGCAGCCACAATGGCGTGTTTAACCTTATCTTTTGTTAGCACCGAACAAATATTCCATAATGCCATCAACCCAGGCTTACTTACTTTAATTTTATTGATCAGTTGCTCCTTTGCGTTTGAGCGCACCAGTTTTTTACGCATTTTGGCGAATAAATTGATCAATAAAGGGGTAAAGCGCTCTTTATTAAAAACACTGCTTACCACAGCTTTCGCCTCCGCCATACTAAATAACACGGCGGTAGTGGCAACGCTTATCTCACCGATTAAAAATAATAAATTTATCAACCCTGGTCGCTTATTATTACCTTTATCCTATGCGGCGATTTTAGGCGGAACATTAACTTTAGTTGGTACGTCAACCAACTTGATCGTTAACTCAATGCTTATAGAGCGCGGGGTTGAAAGTTTAAAATTTTTTGATTTTACCTTAATTGGCTTAGCAGCGATGTTTGCCTGTTTATTAGTTCTATTTATACGCATAAGTGTTTTACCCAAAACAGCCCCAGATCCAAAAGACGATAAACATTACTTTGTTGAAGCAGAAGTAACTGAAAATTCTAAGTTAATTGGCAGTTCAATTGAAGAAAATGGTCTGCGGAGTATGGACTCGTTATTCTTAGTTGAAATAATTCGCCAAGGGCATTTGATTTCACCTGTTACTCCGGAAGAATTTATACAACCTGGCGATAAGTTAATTTTTACTGGTGACATCTCAAAAGTATTTGTACTCCAACAATTTGATGGCTTAAAACTATTTGCCGAGCAAGACGGTTTATTGCGCGATAACTTAACCGAAGTCCTAATTAAACCTGGCTCTGCAATTATCGGCTTAACTCTTAAGCAAGCAGGCTTTAGGGCACGATTTGACGCTGCTGTTGTAGCTATTCGCCGCGAAGGTTCAACGCTTTCTGGTAAACTAGGGGAGCTGATTATTCACTCTGGTGATTTTTTAGTACTCGCCGTTGGTAAAGACTTCATCACTCGTACTAACTTAAGTAAAAACTTCTTTATCTTAACCGGGGTAGAGCCAGAGAATATGCTCTCTGGTTGGCGTGATAAATTTACTTTATTTGGTTTTTTAGGCGCAATAAGTGGTTCTGTATTTTTTGAAATCCCACTACTTAAATGTTTGATCTTCTATATGGCGGCATTATTTGCATTTAATTGTTTATCGATAAATGAAATTAAGCGACGTTTTCCGCTGGAAATTTGGTTAATTGTAGTAAGTGCCTTAACTCTGGCTACAGCTCTTGAAAACACTCAAGTATCTTTCTTATTGGCAGATTTTGTGCAAAGTTACTTAGAAGATAAATCGACCATGGCTGCGTTTATTGCCGTTTTTGTTATTACTTTAATAATGACGGAAGTAATAACCAACAACGCTGCAGCCGCACTAATCTTCCCTATAGCCTATAATATAGCGATAGGCTTAGGGGTTAACCCATTGCCATTTGTTATGGCTGTTGCTTTTGGTGCTAGTGGTAGTTTTATTAGCCCATATGGTTATCAAACCAACGTTATGGTCTTTAACGCTGGTAACTACCGCCTGAAAGATTTTATCAAAGTAGGAGTGCCAGTATCACTGACTTACTCAGTTGTAGTACTTTACATGATCCCTTTGATCTTCCCATTTTAATTTTATAGTTAGACATTAGTTAGACATTACTTAGACATCAGTTAAACAATAAATAACAGCTAAACACGGACAATAAATCGCATGACAATGAAAACAGAAAACACCGTATGGCATAGCCAAGAAGTAAGTAAAAAAGACCGAGCTCAATTAAAAGGGCAAAAGCCTTGTTTGTTATGGTACACAGGTTTAAGTGGCTCTGGTAAGTCGACAGTGGCCAATGCTGTTGATGACATACTGTTTCAGCAACAATGTCATACCTACTTATTAGATGGCGATAATGTTCGCCACGGCTTAAATGGCGACCTTGGCTTTTCTGATGAAGACCGAGTGGAAAACATCAGACGAATTAGCCAAGTAGCTAAGTTATTCGTTGATTCAGGCTTAATCGTTTCTACGGCATTTATTTCACCTTTCCAGTCTGATCGCGACATGGCAAGAGACATGCTAGAGCAGGGCGAATTTATCGAAGTATTTATCGATACCCCAATCGAAATTTGTGAACAACGTGACCCGAAAGGCCTATACAAAATGGCAAGAGCAGGGGAAATCAAAGACTTCACCGGCATAAGCTCTGGCTACGACATACCGACTAACCCAGAAATACACGTAAAAACAGCCGAGCAAAGCATTGAACAATGCGCCATGCAAATCGTTAATCACTTAAAACAACACGGCTACATAAAATAAATATCAAGGTGTCAGACACCTTGAACCTCATCCAAGGACTCTAAATCAATATCAAGGTGTCTGACACCTTGATATTCACTGCTAGCTCCTAATTCCTCGCTCTATTTGTAACAATTAATGAATATTTCCCCTTATAACTAGAAATTCTAGTTAATAACTCGTAGTATCTGTTGCCAGAAAATTAAATTACATTTAATTACGTTAAATTACATATATACATGGGATAACATCATGAAAGCAGTTCTTACGGGCGCAGTATGCTCGTCATTATTATTACTTGCTGGTTGTAACGACACGCCAAGCACTAAAACCGCAGAAGTTCCTGCAACGGTAAGCCAAAAAACAGCATTAGTGTCTGGTTTAGATGCTGCCAATATGAACACGTCAATTCGTCCTCAAGATGACTTTTACTTATATGTAAATGGTGGTTGGTTAGACTCAAACCCAATCCCAAGTGATAAAACTGCGATAGGTTCATTTTATGACTTACGCGATAAATCAGATGATGATGTAAAGGCAATTATTGAAGAATTAGCCAAGCAAGACAATTTAGCTGCTGGTTCTAATGAGCAAAAAGTAGCTGACTTATTCCGTTCATACATGAACGTAGAGCAGTTAAATGCATTAGGTATTAAGCCAATTGAGCCAATTTTATCTGAAGTAGCAACATTAAAAACAAAAAGTGATGTTGTTAAATTTTTAGCTAAAGGTCAAATTTTAGGCTTAGATTCTCCACTAGCTTTTTATGTATCAATCGATGCTAAAGATTCAAGCCGTTATGCTGCGCACATTTGGCACTCAGGCTTAGGTCTTCCAGATCGTGATTACTACTTTAATGAAGGCGAGCGTTTTGTTGAAATGCGTAGCCAGTACGAACAGCACATCAACAACATGTTTACCTTAGCCGGTCAAGAAAATGCTGAACAAGCGGCTCAAAGCATTGTTGCATTAGAAACATCTATTGCTAAGTTGCACTGGACTCGAGTTCAAATACGCGACAGCGAAAAACGTTACAACAAATTTTCAGTTAGCGACTTAAATGAATTAACTAGCGACATCGATTGGTCTGGTTGGTTACAAACAATTGGCGCGGATAGCGAAAAAGATATTATTATCAACCAACCTGACTTTGTGAAAGGTTTTGGTAGCTTATTAGCATCTGTTTCAATCGAAGATTGGAAAACATACATCACTTGGAAAGCTATTAGTGCTAATGCTATGGGCTTAACTGAAGCATTATCTGATGAGCGTTTTGATTTTTATAGCCGTAAGCTAAATGGTCAAAATGAGCAAAAACCTCGTTGGAAACGCGGTGTTGGACTTGTTAACTCAAATCTTGGTGAGATAGTTGCCAAAGTGTATGTAGATCGTCACTTTAAGCCTGAAGCTAAGTCTCGTATGTCAGCGTTAGTTGAAAATTTACGTGTTGCTTATGGTGAATCAATCGACTCTTTAGACTGGATGACTGCGGACACTAAAAAAGCTGCACGCGTTAAACTTGCCGCCTTTACTCCTAAAATCGGTTACCCGGACAAGTGGGAAGATTACTCTGATATCACTATTACAGAAGGCGAACTTATCGCGAGTGTACAAAGTGCTGACAAAGTAGCGCATCAGAAGCAACTTGAGAAGCTTGGCGGTCCAATCCATGATTGGGAATGGCATATGACGCCACAAACGGTTAATGCTTACTACAGCCCAACAGCAAACGAAATTGTATTCCCAGCTGCTATATTGCAACCTCCATTCTTTAACTTAGCTGCGGATGATGCGGTTAACTACGGTGGTATTGGCGCGGTTATTGGCCACGAAATGGGCCATGGTTTTGACGACCAAGGTAGTCGATACGACGCTGATGGTAACCTTAAAAACTGGTGGACAGAGCAAGATCTTGCTGAATTTAAGAAACGCTCTGCACAATTAGTTGAACAATATAACGGTTACTACCCATTTGAAGATTTACACGTAAACGGTGAATTAACACTTGGTGAAAACATTGGTGACTTATCAGGTTTAACCATTGCTTACCGCGCTTACAAAAACTCGCTTAACGGTGAAGAAGCTCCGGTAATTGACGGTTTAACTGGCGACCAACGTTTCTTTATGGGTTACGCACAAATTTGGCGTAGCAAACGTACTGAAAAAGCAATGCGTGAACGCGTAGCAACTGACTCTCATTCACCAGGCCACTTCCGCGCATTAGGTTCATTATCAAACATGACCGAATTCGTAGAAGCTTACGGTGTTAAAGAAGGCGATGCTATGTACATTGCTCCAGAGAAACGCGTAAAAATTTGGTAATAATTAGCTTAGCTAATCACCATAATTAACTCTGTTAAGAGTTAACCCAAAAAGAGAACTTCGGTTCTCTTTTTTATTACCCATTTTCCAGTGCAACATCATTCTAGTTTCTGTCTCCCCAAAATAATTTTTGCAATTTTTCGGCTTTTAACTAACCTTATAAAGTCTATTAAGTGATTCAGTAAGGATACTGAATGTTTTAATCAAATTTAAAACACAAACACTTAATAATTTACATACTAAACATCTCAAGGAGGAGATTTATGTATTCATTTACTATTGGATTTTTCTATCCAAAATTCAAAAACGTCATTAACTGCTTGTTATTATCGAGTCTCTATTGTTTCTCTACAATAACATTCGCCGTCCAACCTTTTCATCAAGTAGCGGGCCCATTTACCGGTTATGAAAATGAAATAGGCGCTAACTATTCAGGCCTTGATTGGTCAAAACTACCTAGTTACTCAATAAACCAAGTAACCCCTGCACGAATAAACTCTTACGTATCAAGAGAGATTGATATCGTTAATAAAGGAAATACTCCAGGGGATGATATTTTTATTCGTTTCTATAACCCTGAAAACATTATGGTAGATGAGTCAGAAGTCAGTTGGAGTGGTAGCTGTTGGACCGTTGTTATGCAACCAAGTTGCATGACCTCTGGCTGGTCTATAGAAAACGCACATTATGTAGCAAATGAAATCGGTATCTGGACTGTTGAAACGGTTGAGGTAACTGGCGGGTTTGAAACATTACTCTCCAAAGAAACCTTTGAAGTCAAAGGCCGTGAAATGGAAATTACTAATGGTGGAAACTTAACGGTTTATGAAAATGACAATTCAAGAACGCCATTAGAAATCAAACTGATTGACTACGATAATGTCTCTGGCACGCCAAGCAAGGAAATCAGCTATGAAGTAATTCAGCGTCCTAAAGGCAAAGCCAGTGGCGGTTTAAATTATGTTTATGAATCAGAACCTAACTACACCAAAAGAGGTACTTTAAATGCCTACACTAACCATGAGGGGTTAGCGAAGTTGTATTGGGAGTCAGGCAATAAACCTGGCGTTTATATTATCCAAGCTACAAGCTATTGGGCACCAGAATCTCCGGTTGAATTTACAGTAACCGTTAAAGAAGGTAGAGACCCTGATAAAGAAGATGACTTTACCACCGAAGTGTTAGATGTAGGTCGAAACCAAGGTAAACCTAGACAATGTGAAGCCCTTGTTGGTAACCCGATTAACATCATAACGGGTAATAAATATGAAGAGGCAGTAGATCTCGCAAATGATAGTGAATTTGGCATAGAGTTTGTGCGTTATTACAACAGTACCAGCAATGTTGAGTTAGATATGGGACCTAAATGGAGCTACTCTTATTCGCGTTTTGTTTCAACACGCTCAGGTATTGTTAATGGATCCTCTGTAACCATAGCTGACTTACATCGAGATAATGGTGAAATTGTTAAATTTTATAAAAACAAAAAAACTTGGTTGCCTGTTTATCAAGACACTAAAACTAAGTTAATACTCTCTGGCAAAACCTGGCATTACACTAATGATAAAGGTGAAGTTGAAGAGTATAACTCCAATGGTAAATTACAAAAAATAACTCTAATTGATGGTAATGCATACACTGTTAGTTATCGTGAAGATGAAACCATATCTGAGGTAATTAGCCCAACAGGGTATACGTTAAGCTTTATTTATAAAGATGGAAAAATTGATAGGGTAGGTAGAAGATACTACGACTACCATAGTAGTAGCAACGGTATGTTAACCAGTGCTGATGAATTAGAGGGAAGAGATTTTTATTATCATTATGAGGATGAAATTGACGGCACGTTATTAACTGGCTTTAGTAATAAAGACAAAGAAAGAATTGCCATTTGGGAATATAACGACAAAGGTCAAGCTATATCAAGCTCGTTAGGTGATGGTAGTAATAAATATACTGTTGAATATCGAAACGATGGTAGTAGGACCGTCACTAACCCAAATGGTACAACATCAGAGTACTTAGCGGTTGGTCAACTTGGACTTGGCTTAATAGCTAATGCTGATGGTCCCGCTTGTGCAACAGGAGAAGATACTAACCGTAACTTCAGTTTTAACCCAGACACAAACAACTTAATGTCAAAAACCATCAATGGTGTAACCACCCGTTACGGTAACTATAACGAGCATGGTCAACCAGGTTATATAATTGAAGCTTATGGCACCGCAAAAGAACGACGCACCAATTACACTTATGATCAACAGTTTACTAATAAGATAAGCACAATTGAACAACCATCGGTTAGTGGACAAACCAAAGTAACTCAATTTAGTTATGACGACTTCGCTCATTTAACCAGCGTAACGGAACAAGGCTATGAGCCTGATGGTACAGCAATATCAAGAACTACGAACTTTGAGTATAACGGTGTACTAGGTCAAGTATCTATGATTGATGGGCCACGTGACGACATTAACGATAGCTACAGCTTTGTTTATCACGAATTAAGTAATTACTCTAGTTCAGGGAAATTAAAAACCATTATTGGACCTGATGGGAAAGTTATTAAAGATAATATTTACTACTTACAAAATGGTTTCGCTAATCAATATCTTTTATCCAATGGTACGCAAATCTTAAAGTACAGCGATATAACCTTAAATTTCTATAGAATTGTGCGTCAATCATCTGATGGAACAGCTGTGGAGCAAAGTTATACCTATGATTTTAATAATAATATTTCTTCAATTACGCTTGCTGCAGAAACAGATGATGAGTCAATAATATATTTTGAATATGACCAATCTAATCGACTTACCAAGGTAAATAACTCCTTAGGTCAGTATATAGAGTTTACGAGGGATCACAGCGATAATATTATTAGTCAAAGTGTCTTTGATGCTAATGGCGAGCTACAGCGCCAAATCGTACAGCTATTTGATGATCATAATAACCCTGCAAGTGTAATAAGTGAAAATACCAGACTCGACTCTATTTATAACCAGCATGGTTTAATAACCCAGCAAACCAACGCCAATCAAGTACAAAAAAACTATACTTACGACACCTTAAAGCGTTTAGTTAGCGTGATGCAAGATGTACAAGGCTCAGACCCTCAAACAGCAAATACTCAATATCAAATAAGCTACGATGTACATAACAACCCAGTATCAATTACCGATGCAAATGACAATGTAACTACCTACAGTTATGATGACTTTGGCAATAAATTATATGAAAGCAGCCCAGATAGAGGAAACTGGAGCCATAAATACGATAAAGCCGGTAATAAAGTACAAACTATTGATGCCAAAGGCCAAGTATTTACTTATCAATTTGATGGCTATAACCGCGCAGTTCAAGTGATTAATAACAGCGAAAATAGCGCTTATAACATAACCAACAATTATCAAAACTGTAATAGTGGCGAGGGCAAAATATGCGCCATTGAAAAAGACAATACTACACTTAACTTCCAATACAACGGCTTTGAGCAAGTCAGTAATCAAAAGCAAACGATTAGCTTAGAAGAGGGCACAATAGAAAGCGATATACTCTACAACTACGACTTAGCCGGGCGAGTTAAGCAAATAATCTATCCAAGTGGCGTAGAGCTTAACTATCTTTATGACTCAGCCGGAAATATCGCAAGCATTAATGCAAACATTAACGGCGTTAGTCAAAACTTGATTAACTCTGCCCAGCATACATTTAGCGGCAACCTTACTAGCCTTAAATTTGGCAATGGCCTTACCTTAAATAAAAGTTACGACTTAGCTGGGCGCATAACCGCAGTAGAAAACGGCCCAATCAAGCAAAACTACACATTAGATGGCGTAGGGAACATGCTTACTAAACAACAAATCGAGCAACAAATAACCTATAGTTTTGATGCATTAAATCGCTTACTAACTAGCAACAATCTTAGCAATGCAGAGCTTCATAACTACCTATATGATAAAAACGGTAACCGTACATCGTTAACAACCAATACTGATAATACAAATTACCAAATATCACCTACAGGTAACGCCATATTAGCGATAAATAGCACCCCGATTAACATTGACGCTAATGGCAACACCTTAACCAGAAATGGACAAACACTACAATACAGTCCATACAATCAACTAGAGGGCATAGCAAACGTTGCAAGCTACCAATACAACGGTTTAGGGCAAAGAGTAAGTAAAACTGACCTAACCACAAATGTTAGCCAATACTTTGTATATAACACGGCAGGGCAATTAATTAGCGAGCTAGATAATACCGGCAACCCAGTTACCGAACACATCTATTTAAACAACATGCCAATCGCCGTAATTAAACATGAAATCAACACTAGCCAAGTGTATTACGTACACACAGATCATCTAAACACACCAAGAACAATAAGCAACCAGAGCCAACAAACACTTTGGCAATGGCAATCAGATGCCTTTGGTAATGGCGAAGCAAACGAGGATGTAAACTTAGATGGAAAACAATTCATCTACAACAAACGCTTCCCTGGACAATACTATGATCAAGAAAGTGGACTACACTACAATTACTACCGTGATTACGATCCTCAAACAGGCCGCTACATCCAAAGCGACCCAATAGGACTGAACGGCGGCTTAAATACCTTTGCCTATGTTGGAGGCAACCCTATTATTTTTATTGATCCTCTAGGTTTGCGAAAATGCTCTATTCAAGAAGCTAAAGACTTGGGGTTGTCTAATGGAAATTGCTGGATAGGTACGGACGATATTGAAGGAAAATGTATTACAGCAGAATGTGCGGCAGGTGTATTACCAAACCCGAATAGAACTGATAAACAAGCATGTTATGCTATTTGCCTTGGAATGGGACAAGTGGAAGGAAAGTCGCTTGATAAATTCTTGAAAGCAAAAGCAGATAATTACAGCGAGAAAGCTTGTGAAGGTGTTAATGCGAACATTAAAATAAATAAGGTTTTAGACAAGGCTGGTGTCGCTGGGAAGTTTCTTGGTCTCGCAACCACAGGTCAATGCCTTAAAATATGCAGTGATAGCTTTAATTAAAAGGAGAAGTTATGAAGGTAATCGTTATTTTTTGCATTTTAGTATTATTTGTACTTTTGAAATTTTCAGCTCCGGAGCTAGTTTCTATTATGCCTGAATGGCTAAATGGACTTATTATTATTTTAGTTCTTGTTGGCTTACTAGTTTCTTTTATAAAGAGGTTATCAAAAGGCTCAAAAGATTAAGTAAATATAATGAAATTCGAATCTAAAACCTCGTTTGACGAGGTTTTTTTATTGTATTACTCATCATTCTTTTTTGACGTTCTGTCATGACAATCTTGCACCGTACATAATATGAGGTTTACATAGTTAACAAAGTACTACAAAAATTAACCAATAACGGTTATTATCAAAGTTATAAGCGCTATAAACGAACAAAAAATCATAGGTAATGCCGTTATGACTGATAAGAATTCTAGTCAAATTACTCCCGTTAATAATGTTGAATCAGAGATGTCGCCAGAGAACACTCGTCGCGACTTTATAAGAAGGTTTGGTAAGTTAGCTGTAGTAACTCCCGTGGCTCTGACAGCTCTAATGACACCTAATACTTCACATGCCGTAAACTCTAACGCATGTAAAAAGAGTCAAGACAAAAAAGTATGTGACAGGCTAAATGCAAATAGCGGTTTTTGATCTATAAATCTATCAAAACATAATTAGTGCAGGAGTTACTTGCAAATGATTAATGTAAATTTTAAAAAGTTGAAAGAATATATGAAACGCAAAACAACCGTATTACTGCTGTCGTTATTTTTTGTCTCGTCGGTAGTAGCAATTTCGAGTGTTAATAATGGCTCACAAATGGCGATTATTGCTGACTATGAATCACAACAACCCGTAAGTGATGAAAACTCTTTAACTCTTGATAACGATGAAGTCGATGCTGAGCAACAGGTTTTTACCGACAGTGCTGAACAAGAAACGACAAACTACCAAACAGATACCGATATTTTATTAGTTGAAACCAAAGAAGATAAAGACCGCTTAAAAAAGCAAAAGAAACAAGCAGAAAGAGAAAGACAAGCTAAATTAACGGCACAATTAAATGCTGAAGCTAAACAAACTTTAGAAAAACGCATTCAACAACAGGGCGAACCTGCAAAAAGTTTAGGTACTCAAACTGTAGTTGCCAGTGCTGCACAATCGAACGAATTAAGTGAATTGCCAGCTCAAACAACCGTTCAACCACAAGTAGCTGCATTAACCACCGAGCAGCAGGTAACCTTAAAACGCAAAGCATTAAATTTAGCACCGCCAATTCCTCCGGGAACCTTAGGTGGCGGTAATGGTAATGGCGGGCCTGGTGCTGCAACTACAACATCAGCATCAGCTAATTAATAAAGGCCCTTAAAGGGCCTTTTTATCATTTGTTAGAGTAAGCCATGTTCTTCAACGATATTTCACATTTAACTTTAAATAAAATTAAGCAAAGTATGTTTTGGTTATTACTTGCTTTACTATTTTTATTACCTATCCCATTAGGCTCTAATAGGCCTTGGGCATGGTCTGTTATGGAAATTGTGAGTTTTATTCTGATTCTAGGAATACTGTTGAGTCACTCTGTAGAACAACTGCAGCAACAGTTAAAACCATTCAAGTTTCTAATATCAGCGCTAGCAATATTTATACTCTATCAAGCGCTACAACTAATTCCATTACCACTAAATTTAATAAATGCTATTAGCCCAAATACAGCACTTATAATAAAGAGTTCCTTGTTAACAAACGATGGTTGGTATGCCTTAGCTCTAGACCCTCAGCAAGCAAAAATCGCAACAGTGAAAGCCTTGAGTTATTTTTGCATTATGCTTGCAACGTTAGTGCTTGTTAACGACTTTAAACGCTTACGAGCCCTAATGTTATGCCTTATTTTTGCTGGAACTTGGCAAGCGTTTTATGGCGCTACACTAGCGTTGTCTAATTTACCGGTTAGCCCATTTTTAAATATAAAGAACACTAGTATTGCTAGTGGCAGCTTCGTTTATAAAAACCATTTTGCCAACTTCTTAATTCTAACCTTATCGGTAGGTATTGGTTATTTAGTTGCAACCCTAGATAAGCACAAATTAAAAAACCGAAGTAATAAAGTTATTCAATTTTTACAAGCCTTAATGTCAGGAAAAGGAGCTTTGCGCATTGCGTTAGCAATCATGGTTATCGCTATTGTCTTATCTCGTTCAAGGATGGGAAATACTGCATTTTTTGTTGCGTTAACCCTCACCGGTATATTGGCTTTATGGTTGATGAAAAGCAAAAGTAAAAGCTTAATGGTTTTAATTGTGAGTTTATTAGTTATCGATACCTTTATTTTAGGCGCTTATTTTGGTTTAGATAAAGTTAAACAGCGTTTAGAGCAAACCACGATACAAACCGAGCAGCGGGTTGATGTAAATGAGTACTCCTTAGATCTTATTCGAGCCTTTCCTTTAACAGGGACAGGAGGCGGGAGTTTTTATTCAACATTCCCCATTGTGCAAGGTAATGATATTAAAAGCTTTTACGACCATGCTCATAACGAATATGTGCAGTTTGCCAGTGAATACGGTATACCAAGCTTGATATGGTTAGGGGTTTTAGTCTTATATTCACTCATTATTGCAATTAATGCGATGCGGCAACGTAATAGCCGATTTTTAAGAGGGCTAGGTTTTGGCGCCGCTATGGCTATTATAGGAATGCTGATACATATATCGGTAGATTTTAATTTACAAGCTCCAGCAAACGCTGCTTATTTTCATGTGATCTTAGCCTTAGCGTGGATAGCAAACTATGGTTTGCATTCATCAAAAACCGTAAATAAATTTTGACCACGATATCAATAAGTAAGCTGTTGCATTTTACATGTAATTAACATGTCTTAAGGGTGGTCTAATGTCTAATATCTATGATATTATCGAAGCTTAGATGCTAGATTGGGTATAAAAATAACACTGGATGTTATAGCCATTGCGCTAATTATTTAAATTGCTATTAACAAGTCAAATGGATAAAACGACTTGGTATTTATAGCAAGTGATTTAATAACTAACTTAAGGTTAGATAATAAAAATAATAATTAATTATAATAATAAATTCAGGGTTTAGAGCGTTAATGAAGTTCTCTGGTCGTTCAACAGTATTATTTTTGTGCCTATTGCAAGCAATTGCAATAGCGCCTAGCTATGCTATTGAACCACAAAGCTTTGACCTAGGTGATTTTAAATTTACGCCGCAAGTAAATGCCAAACTTAGTTACCAAGACAACTTCTTACACAACGACAATAACAAACAAGACTCATGGATCTCTAGTATTTCCCCTCAGTTCGAATTATCTCAAGCTCGTGGTTTAAATGCCTATCGAGTAAATTACCAAATTAACAATTTTACCTACCTACAAAGCAGTGAAGACAATTATACCGCCCACAAGTTAAGTGCTATAGCCGCTTTAGATTTACAAACTAGGCATCGAGTTAATTTTGATGTCAGTTATAACCGTGACTATGAAGAGCGTGGTAAAGATTATTCAATTGGCTTTGCTGATATTTTAAAAGAGCCAACTGGTTATGAAACATACAACCTAAAAGGCTTGTATAGTTATGGCGCAACGTCCTCTCAAGCCAATATTGATTTCACCTATAAGTTTTCAAAAATTAACTGGGATAGCCTATATCGTGAAGATTTAAATATCCCATTAAATGCTAAGAATATTGATGTTACCGCTAATCGAGAATATGAATCTAACAACATAGGTAGCACGTTTAATTATAAAACTGGGGCGTTCACTAAGTTTACATTTAGCCTTTCTATTGGTGAAGTTGACTATGAAAATGCACGAGTAAACGAAGCTGAACTTGATAGTGACAACGCAAGTGCCTTTTTAGGCTTTGAGTGGCAGGGCAGTGCCATAACAACCGGTTATGCCCGTATTGGTTACTCAGAAAAAGAATTTAACAGTAAAGAATGGGATGACACATCAGGCTTTCGCTGGCAAGTAGGTGTTTTGTGGACACCTCTTACTTACTCAAACTTTGACTTTTCAACAGCTCGCGCAGTATCCGAAACCAAAGGCCAAGGTAGTTATATTGAAAATACCAACTACAACCTTGCATGGCACCACCAATGGTTAGACCGACTTGCCAGTAAGATAACTGTGCAGTTTAGTGATGATATTTACGGTGATTCATCGCGTGAAGACGATAATACTAGCTATAGTGCTAGCCTCTATTATAAGATGCATCGTAATATTGATTTGTCGGCATCGTATATTCATTCAAAACGTGAAAGTAATTTTAACGTGCTCGAATATCAAGGTAATACAATTGAAGTTGGTATTACTGCATCCTTTTAAATTGGAACTTTATGACTTTCTCTGTAAAACTTCTCGCTAAGCTATTCTCTCGCAGTATTAATACAATCAAATTATTTTTTGCCATGATTGTACTTACCGCAAGCTTGCAAGCTTTAGCCAGTGACGAATATCGTTTAGACGCTGGCGATACCATCAGCATTTCAGTTTTTGGTGAGCCTGAACTAGGCAAGCAAACCCTATTATCTGATACTGGCAAAATAACCTACCCATTTTTGGGAGAGTTGACTGTTCGAGGTTTAACCGTGGTCGAGCTAGAAAGAGCTATTCATGATGGTTTAAAAGGTGACTATTTAGTTAACCCAAATGTTTCAGTTGCCATTGTTAAGTATCGTCCATTTTTTATTGATGGCGAAGTTAAAAAAGATGGTGCATATCCATACCAACCTGGCTTAACGGTGGCAAAAGCTATTACATTAGCTGGCGGTTTAACCGAACGTGCATCTACCGATAAAATCTATATCATTCGCAGTAATGACAGCACTCATACCCTTGTGCCAGTTAACTTAAATGACAAAGTTGGCCCGGGTGACGTGATCAATATTAAACAGAGTTTCTTTTAGGAAGTAATATGAGCGAGCAGTTTCCTAATCAAAACATGCATAACGATGAAATAGACTTAAAACACCTATGGCAAATCATTTACCGTAGTAAGTGGCGCATCATTGCACTTTCTGTTGTGGTTACCTTATTTGCGATTATTTTCGCACAATCGCGCACGCCTATTTACGTTGCCAGCAGCACATTGTTAATTGAGCAAGAACAATCTAAAGTTGTTGAGCTTAACGACATTTATAACGAAGCAGACTCTCGTCAAGAGTATTACTACACCCAGCTTGAAATTATTACATCGACGCCGATTGCTGAAAAAGTCGTAACCGATCTTAATTTAGTTGAGCACCCACTATTTAATCAGCCACCTAAACCTAAAAGCGGCTGGCAAAAATTTAAAGAATTACTTAATCCGCCCAAGCCTCGTGTAGAACTATCAAAAGAGCAACAACAGCAGCAAAAATTTGACTCAATCGTTGGTTATATTCTTGGTGGGATTTCAGCTTCACCTATTTCAAAAACCGAGCTAGTGGTTATTTCTTTTCAATCACATGATCCCGAGTTTGCAGCCCTTGCTGCTAATGGTGTTGCACAAGCCTATATCAATAATCATATGGAAGTTAACCTACAGCGTGTAGAGAAATCTGCAGTATGGTTAAACCGCTCACTTTCAGGCTTAAAAGAAAAGTTAACGGCGGCAGAGAATAGACTACAAGACTTTGAAGAAGACAACTCGTTAGTCGACTTAGGCGGCATAAAAAGCTTGGCGGCAAAAGAGATAGAAGAGCGCTCTAAAAATGTATTAACAGCGCAAAAGCATGAAAAAGAAATCGAACAAGTCTACCAATTGCTTAATGAAAATAAAGGCGATTTAGCAGTACTGGCAAACTTACCTGAAGTGCAAGACCACCCGAATTTAAAAGTAAGCCAACAAAAAAAACGAGAAGTAGAAAAGAAAATACTTGAGCTAAGTGTTACCTACGGACCAAAACACCCTAAAATGATCGCCGCTAATGCCGAGCAAAATAAAGTATTAGCCAATATCAATGAGCAGGTACAGCGTTTAATTGCAACTATAGGCAGTGATTATCGCAAAGCTCAGCGTGCCACTAAACGAGCTCAGGATGCAGTTGAACAAGCTAAAAATAAATACCAAAAACTAACTCGTGTCGACAGCACGCGCCGAGAATTAAAACAAGACGTTGAAACCAACTCTAACTTATACCAAGCATTCTTTAAACGCTTAAAAGAAACAGCTGAACTACAAGGTTTTGAAACTTCAGTAGGGCGCGTTGTTGACCCTGCAACAGTACCGTATGGCCCAAGCAAGCCAAACAAAAAATTAATCGTCGTATTAGCATTTATGTTAAGTGTTATGGTGGGTGTTGGCGCAACATTATTACTTGAAGCATTTAACAGCACCATCCGCAGTGTTGAAGATATCGAGTCAAAACTACACAGCAATTTACTAGGTATCGTGCCTTTAGTCGGTAGTCATATTGAGTCAAAAAGCGAGCAGAAGAAGTTAATTGAAAACCTAGATCATTATTACTATTTTAATGGTAACGATCATGCTTTCTCCGAAGCGATAAGAACACTTCGAACTAGCTTGCAACTTCTTAATTTAGATAAAAAAGTTCAGGTTATAGCGGTTACTTCAACCATACCAAGTGAAGGTAAAACATTAGTAACCAGTAACTTAGCTTTTACCTCGGCGCAGTTAGAAAAAACCATTATTATCGACACCGATTTACGCAAGCCAAAAGTTGCTAAAAACTTTAAATTATCAGGCCCCGGTTTATCTGACTATATTGCTGGAAACGTTAGCTTAGATGACTGTATTAAACACGACGAACAAGGTAATGTCGACGTGATCACAGCCGGTACTCTGCCGCCGAATCCACAAGAGTTACTGGCCTCAAATCAATTTAAAACCTTAATTAACGAACTTAAAACTCGTTACCAAAAAATTCTTATCGATACGCCGCCAATATTAGCGGTAAGCGACGCTATGATAGTTGCTAAACAAGCTGATACTTTAGTTTATGTTGTGCGAGCATCAAGTACTAAAGAAAGCCAAATAAAGGCGAGTTTGAAACGCTTACAGCAATCAAATATTCGTTTAGGCGGGGTAGTGCTTAACCAAGTTGATTTACAAAAAGCCATGGACTACGAAGAGTTTTCAGGTTATTACGATCAATATGGTTATAACTCATAAATAACTCAAACGTATGTTAAAGGCTAATAAAGGGTATCTACCAATAATTATAAAAGCTGCCTTAATAGGTTGCTTATTGCTATTAATCTTTATTGCTAGCAAGTGGGGCATAGCCAACCTAACATTTAAGCGTGCAGAGCAACTTCACTCCCAGTTAATTGATTTAACTAATTATCATTCCGTACTTATTTCACAACAACGAAATGAACAAGATCCTGCACTACGTCCAGATGACGATACAATTGACTTACGTCATCCTGAACTAGATTCAGGATCTTATCGCATTCAACAGCAAGCACTGTATCAAAACGCATTAGAAACAATAAGCACAGCCATAAACCTGCATAACAACCCACAATACTTAGAAAAAAAAGCCCAAATAATCGAGTGGGGCGCGCATCATAAACTTGAGCTGGAATACGTTAAATCATTAAATAAAGCCAAACAATTATACCTAAAATCAACCAAGCTAAGACCCTCTTGGCCTGCAACTTGGGCGGCACTCGCTTTGATTAAATGGCAATTGAACGAATTTGATGACGAACTCAAACACTACCTTAAAAACGCCCATGCCTTTGGCAAAAATACGCCAGAAGTTCACTTGGTTTGGTCGCAACTGGCAATAGCAATAAAACAAAGTAATAACGCTGAGCTAAACGCTTACTTTGCTCCTTTAAATAAAACCGCCGATTATCATATAAAAAATAACTGATATACCCCGCAGGTCCGAATTTATTCGGACGTTACCCCCGACGGGAACCGCGATTTATTCAAACCTAATCTATTAACCCTTGACTCATTAACCCTTAACCCAGTATAAATAATGCATCGCTATCAAAAACAATAATTTTCAAGGATCACACGTGCTTACTCATCCAAATACCATCGCCATTTTAGGCATTGACGACCACGGTAAAGTTGCCGCAGAAATAGCCGAGCAAAATGGCTACCAAGTATTCTTTTTCGACAACCAATACCCACAAGTAAAACAATGTGGTCATTGGGATGTTGTAGGTAATGAAGATGACCTAAAAGCCCATGGTTCAAGTTACGATGCAATCTTTGTTGCCCTTAGTCATAACAAGATCAGAAAGCAAAAGCTTAGTGAGTTCAAATCTCTTGGCTTTAGAACCACTGCACTAATATCTCCTTACGCCATCATCAGTGAATACGCAGAAATTAACGACGCAGTGTTAATTGTTGCCAACTCAACCATTAACTACGGCGTTAAAGTAGGAGAAGGCTGTATTATCAATACCGGTGCAACAATCGATCACGGCTGTGTTATCGACCCATACGTACACGTATCTCCTGGCGTTAACATTGCTGCAGAAGTAAGAATAGGGGAATTTAGCTGGGTTGGTATAGGTTCAACACTTACGCACCATATTAAAATATCGCACACCGTAATTGTTGGCGCTGGCGCAGTAGTACTTAACGACATACCTGCAGAGGTTACCGTAGTAGGCTGTCCAGCCCACATCGTTCGCCGTAAATAATATCAATTATTCTTCGACCATTTATTAATCGTCGTTTTACACCACATTCGTCGTTCCCGCGTAGGCGGGAATCCACCTTGACACAATTCAATCATCTATTACCTTTAAATAATAAAACTACCAAGGAAGATGATGAAAAGAATAATAATCTGCGCAGATGGAACCTGGAATCGTCCAGAGCAACTCAATAAAAAACAATACCCAACCAACGTATTGCAATTCGCTATTGCTGCTCAGATTAAAATTAACTTTATCGGTGTTTGGGATACAGTAGGTGCAATGGGGTTACCGTTCACCATATTTGGTTTAATCAAAGACAACCATTTGTTTTACGATAGAAAAATTGGCAGCAATATAATCAAAGCTAGGCATGCACTAGCACTTGATGAAATAAGAAATGATTTTGAACCAACTATCTGGGAGCACAAACCTAGCGTTGATATGAAGCAAGTGTGGTTTGCTGGTAACCATTCAGATATTGGCGGTAGTTATGCACCTGACAAAGACACTACCTGTTTAGCCGATATCCCTAAACACTGGTTAATGAACGAAGCACAAAAGTCTGGCTTAGCATTTGAGTCTTATTTTACAGCGCCAAGCATAAACCCATTAGCCAGCCAGCATAATGAATATAAAGGTAAATATAAATTACTCGGTAAACATGTTCGCAGCATACCCGATCCTATGATTAACCCTACCTATATACATCAGTCGGTAAAACAGCGTTACCAAGAAAGTAACTACACAAATCCATGCCTTGAAAACTACTATAAAAAGCACGGCTGTTGGCCAGAGATTGTTACCTAAAATACTCGTTATTAGTTTCAATAAAACCACAATTTTTTAAGTTACCACCAACCTAAAACATAGTAGTTTATATAGACAGTTGTAGATAATTCTGTTTAACTAAAGTTAAACAAATGATAACGATGTCAAAAATGCGCATACTTTTAACAATATTTGTATTACTACTTTCTATTAATTCTGCAAGTGCTAAACAACCACCAAATATATTATTTATAGCCGTGGATGATTTAAAACCACTATCAGGTGCGTTTGGAATACAGGATGCCATTACTCCTAATATTGATGCATTAGCAAACAGTGGGGCACAGTTTAATCGCGCCTACAGTCAATGGCCTGTATGTGGCCCATCTCGTATGAGCTTATTAACAGGTCAGCGCCCAGAAACTAATGGCATCATGAATTTAAGCGATAAAATTCGTGATGTTAATCCAAATGTTGTCACTCTACCGCAAAAACTAAAACAAAACGGTTACCATACTTCCGCTTATGGCAAAATTTTTGATTCAAGGAATGTTGATGCAAGTCATGATGCCGTGTCTTGGTCACAACCCTATAGCAATATATCTGGCTCAATAGATAGTAAAACTAACAATGGCAATGTAGCCGTTAAAGCCATTGATGCTAACGACGAAGAATTTGTTGATGGAAAAATAGCTGCAGCAGCACTTACACAATTAGAAAATTTAGCAAATACAGAGCAACCATTTTTCTTAGGCGTAGGTTTTAAACGCCCACACTTACCTTTTTATGCCCCTAAATCGTATTTTGACCAATATAATGTTGACTACTTTAATGTAGCTGCCTTTAATACATTACCGTTAAACTCAGACCCTACTTATGTGTCACATACAAGTAATGAGCTAGTAAATTCTTATTGCCTAACGCCAGGAGAAAAAACCGAGGAAGATCCATGTGTTGGCGGAACTAAATATGAGCATGGCAACATAAGTGTTGCCCAGCAAAAAGACTTAATTCATGGCTATTACGCAACCACTAGCTTTGTCGATGCTCAAGTTGGGCTTTTAATAGCAAAGTTAGAACAGCTTGGTTTGAGTGACAATACAGTGATTGTTTTTTGGGGCGATCATGGCTTTAGTTTAGGCGAGCAAGGAGAGTGGGGTAAACACACTGTTTTAGAGCAAGCTAACCGCGTACCGGTAATAATTAAAGTACCTGGCCAAGCCGCAATTGCCACAGATGCATTATTTGAGCTAACCGACATATACCCTACCATTTTAGACATTGCCGGCTTAAATCAACCATCAGATCTTGATGGTGTGAGTCAGCTTTCTGTGATCAAACAGCAAAACCTTAAAGTACGTGATGTAGCTATTAGCCAGTATAAACGTAATAGTGCAATGGGCTACTCTATGCGTACCGACACCCACCGTTATAACGAGTGGTGGCATACGAATAATGGCACTTTAGATTATAGTGAACTATACGCCATTACTAACGACCTAGTTGAAACCGAAAACACCTTTGATTCAATAAATAGCAACGCACTAACCTCTTATCAAAATTTACTTAGACAAAATAATCAAGGCTTAAACTATATTGGCGTAACAAATGGTGATGCCAAAATACTTAGTGCAAACATAGGGCAAGCGAGAGAAGTTAGCCCATATCTATTTGGCTTTAATGGCAATATGATGACCCATTTAAAGTTTAATCCTTGGAATAAGCCTGAAGTTAACGAGCTCTTTGCCAAAACACATGCCAATGTTATGCGCTACCCAGGTGGCACCATAGCAAATCACTTTGATTGGACCAAAGGCGTACAATTTAGCTATGAAAAAAATGAGCAAGGGGAATATGTATTAGACGAATTTGGTAATAAAATTCAAGAAGACTCTACTGGTGACTACAAACTTGAAAACTTCAAAGTAGGCTATGATCAACAAGGCTTTATGCCAATCTATGTGGTTAATATCTTAACCAAAGATCTTCAACATACGCTTGATGGTTTAGCACAAGCAAAATCACTGGGTTTACCTGTTGAATATATTGAAATGGGTAACGAGTTTTATTTAGGTGCAGGAGGATTTCCTGAGTACACAGCTGAATTTCCAACTGGTGCCGAATACGGTACTAAAGCTTGCGCTTGGATTGAGCAAATAAGAGCTATTTATCCTGATGCCAAGTTCGCTTTAAATAGCACCATGAGCCCATGGGCCCGAGACATTAACTGGCATGAAGAGATATTAAGTACCTGTACTGATTTTGACGCCAGTATAATTCATTCCTATCCACGCAGTGGTATTACAACAGACTCAAGTGAAAGTGGTGATAACTATTGGGGAACCACAACAGAGCAACAAACTCAGTGGACTAACTTTAATAATGCTGCAAACGTAGATTCCATGCTAGCGCAACCGTTTGTTAGTTGGCAAAGTGATGTAGACAATAATAACTTGCCTGAAGATGAAGTTATCTGGATCACTGAATTTAACTTTGGTGACTCAGTTGGCCCTACTCGAAATACTTGGGCACATGCTTTGTTTAACGCCAATCAAATTCAAAGTTACTTAAACGATGGCCGAGTTGAAATGATCTTAATGCACAACTTGATCACCGGCGCAAAAGAAGCGGGCATTAACAACTCAACCATCTTCAATGGACTAGAAATAGATCATGGTCAAGGTGATTTAAGTGCCCAAAAGTATGACTTATCTGCAAGTGGTCATGTAATGGCTGCTTTTGGCCAATCTTTAAATAATATGAGCCATATTGCGCCATTAGAAATTAATGAAAGCCCACAGGTAAATGCAGGTGGTGGTAGTTATGATGCTGTTTATGGCTGGCAAGGAAGCAATGCTAACGAGACACGTTATATTATCGTTAACACTTCATCGGTAGCTTATTCAATAAGTACCGCTAATATAACCCCAAGCATAGATCATGTAGAGCAATTTTCATCAACTCCGCAAGCCTTTGTAACCAGTGAAGAACTAGTTGCCGGTGGCTTTAGTGGTGAGTTGCCTGAAATATTACACCTGCCTGCGCATAGTATCACCACTATTGGTGCTACAGCACCTGCACAGCAAGAAGTTATCAGTGAATTTCCTGCCACACTTTTCGCCAATGATGATCATCAAACTAGTGAAGCTAGCCCATCCGGGAAAGGTGATGGAGCGGCACTCACTATACCCATACGTGGTGGTGTAGGAACACAATATCAGCCACACATAAAATTTGATATATCGGCACTTCGAGGGCAAATTGGTCAAGCCAAATTACGAGTTAAATCTGACAATGTTAGTTATGCTGTTACGGCACACCTTGCAGAAAATAATTGGGATGAGTACGTAACTAGCTGGAACACAAGGCCAATAGCCTCAACTCAAGTTGGCACTGTAACCCCAGATGTCGGCGCATGGTTTGAATATGATGTTACAGGTGTTCTCAACTCAGAAAAACTTAAAGGTAAGCGTTTTATTAGCTTTGTTTTAAGTACCGATGAAAGTAATACCGCATTTAGAAGAATATTAACCAAAGAAGCCGGTTTTTCTCCTGAGTTGGTGATTGACTCAGTAACTAATACACCTCTTACTATCCAAAGCCCATATGCGATAAACGTTAATGCCAATAGTGATGTAGTAGGGGACTTAACAGGGCAAGTGACTGATATTGAAAATGATACTTTAACATTTAATAAAGTATCAGGCCCAAGCTGGTTAACTATTTTCGCTGATGGCAGTTACCAAGGTACGGCGCGTTTAAATAACTTAGGACTAAACAGCTTTGTTGTTGAAGTATCTGACGGTTATGGCCCTGCGCAGCAACTCATTTTTGATGTAAATGTTAGCTACGCCAAAGGAGCAAAATATATTGCTAATGAGTTTAGCGTTACCGTTGCTGAAGATACCTATGTTAAAGAAGCTGATGCGGTAGTTACTGATCACTCAGCAGAGAAAACGTTACATTTACGCCAAGAGTTTGGCACAACAGTTAATCAAAGTCGCATTCCGTATTTGAAATTTAACGTGCCAGTACTTAATGGCGCTATAACCTCAACGCGATTATTTTTACACTCCAATAATATTAGCGGCAACATAAATGTGCACCAAACTAATAATAACTGGGATCAAACAACGTTATTTTGGCAAACTAAGCCGGCAGTTGGAGAATTAATTGCAACGGCCACAGCGATTGACGGCGAATGGTTTAGCGTTGATGTAACTAGCTATATCAATAGTGAAGGTACATTTTCTATTGCTTTAGATGAACAATCAAATGACTATAAACAGCTTCACTCAAAAGAAGGCGGCTTTGCCCCGTATTTGTTAATAACAACAAACCCAGAAACACCTCAAGCTCCAAATCATTATGTTAAAAATGTAGAGCTAACTACATCACTTGATGCCAATAATCAAGTAAGTGCGACAGCGGTAGTAACCGTGGTTGATGATTTTGGTTTAGCAATTAGCAATGCCATGGTAAGTGTTACCTTCAAAGGTAACTACCGAGAAAGCATGCAAGGCATAACCGATGAGAATGGTCAAATTAGCTTTACTAGCCCTAGCTACTCACAAAATATTAATGTAAGTGTTCAGGTTGATGCTGTTAGCTTAAATAACAGTACTTATAATCCTAGCTTGAATGAAGTGAGCGAAACTAGTGTAAGTTACCAGTACCCACAAATAGAGGTTAGCCCTACACATGTATTTGTTAATGGCAAGCAAGGTGAAAACGGGCAAACCCAGCAGGTAAGTTTTACTAATAAATCAGGTGCAGAGGTTAATTTTACCAACCTAACCATTACTGGTTTTGACTTACTCGCGCCAAATACGGGGTTAGATTGTAATACAGTTATCACTTTAGCTGATGGCGAGAGCTGTAGTGTTGTTGTTAAGGCAACAATGAGTTCACCATCGACAGGGATACTAGTTTTTAACACCGATGCGAGCATGTTAGCGAATTACCCGGTATTTATTTCACAACATATATCAGCACGTGAAGAAGCGGTTAAACGTATAGCGCCAGTATTAAATAATTTTACTATTACTAATACGGCAACTCAGTTACCTGTCGAAACACCTATGCAAGCCCAGCAAAGCTATTTACTTGATTTCTGGTTAGATGGTTATGATCCAACTGCCTATGTTGCAGCTGCCGTTGTTTTTGAATGTGCAGATGTTAATAACGATTGTGCTACCAACACCACAGGTAAGCTTGCATCTGTTGTCGCAACGCCAACAGAACAATCAACAGGCTCATTAAGCTTTAAAGATGAAAGCTCTCAGAATTACCGTTATCAAGCGTACTTTACCTTACCAGAATATACCCCTGGCAATAGCATAGTGCTGCGTTTGTATTATAAAACACAAATGGATAACAAAGCCGGTAATAGATATGTGTCAGTTGTCATTCCAGGTGGCCAACAATTAAATATGGCTGGTGACTTAGGTCGCAAGATCATCCTAAGTCAATAGTAAGGAATAGAGATGAATTATTTTAAACATATGTTACTCCAGTCATCAAAAGCGTTTGCATTACTAAGTGTTTGTTGTATCTCGTTAACGGCCAATGCTGAGCTGAGTTTAGATGAAAGCAGCTTATTGTTTGCACCAAGCAACATAGGTGAGACTCAAGAGCTACAAGCTTTGTTAACTAGCTCTGGATCACTAACCTTAACTGCACAGGATTTTAACTTACAACAATTTGGCGCAGGTGATTATAGTGTTGACACTAGCAACTGTGAAAATGTTGAGCTGCAAAACAGTCCTTGTTTTTTAAGCGTAAGTTTTTCTGCGAGCATAGTTGGCAAGCAAGCAGCGCTGCTAACAATCACTAACCCAAATGATGGCAATCAAACGCCTCTTTATGTAAGTAACTTCTTTAAACAGCCGGTAGAGCAAGAAAGCCGCAGACGCTTAGCCCCTATAGTAGCTAATGTGCAAGTAAGGGATATAAGCGACCCTAACAACCCCGTACTCGTTGATACAAATGAACTAAGCGAAGACACGCCATATCAACTAACCTGGCTGGTGATGAGTTACGATAAAATTTTAAGCAAGCCGTATATTGTTGAGTGCACTAAATCGAGCGCTAATGATGACATATACGACACTTTTGATGAAGACTGCGCCGCAGTGATATCTGAATTACAAAATAGCGAAGAGAGTGCTTGTAGCGAAACTAGCTCAGGTACATCAGATAGTTTCGACCCAGATGCAGAGCCATGTGTACAACCTACAAGCAATGCTATTAATAAAGTTTATCAAGATACTACCAACGACGGCATTGTTAATGGCAGTTTTGTAAAAGCCTATAACGCCCAATTTATCGACGCACCAATACTCACAGGCAATGAGAAAGAACAACTAAGCCTGGAAACTTTCAGCTACTCTGGCAAGGTTGCTACTTACCAGCAGTTTGCAACTAACTTTATCATTGCCCAAGGCACTGCAAGTGAAATTAATAACACATTCGTAATCCGATTTTATTCACAAGAGCAAAGCTCAGTAGAGCTAGGTTTAACCTCAGGTATAAGTAATATTTTGTCAGGAAAAATAGATTTTTTAAATCAAGCTGAAGCTGGATTCTTTAAAAATGACGGCAGACGCCTCTCGTTCAACGTAACGGTAAACGAGTAAATAGGCTAAAGAGCTTTTATCGACGAACACGCCAACACTCGACGAACATGGCCCGTATTAGATGAGCGCGGCCATATTAGATGAGAGTGGCCACATTAGTGAACACGCCCCACATTCGTCGTTCCCGAGTAGTCGGGAATCCATGGCTCTTTCGTCTAGTATCGTCGTTCCCGCGCAGGCGGGAATCCATAGCTCTTTCGTCGACTATGATTTTTATCGTCGTTCCCGTGAAGACGGGAATCCATAGCTCTTTCGTCGACTATGATTTTTATCGTCGTTCCCGAGTAGTCGGGAATCCATAAAACATAAATGACAAAGGTCGTTTAAACAAAAAGATAACATTATGAAAAAACATATAATACTAATATTCGCATCGCTTATTTTAACTGCATGTGGCGGAAGCAAAACACAAGAGCAGGGCCTAAATGAACCCCCTAAATCAGAAGCACCTGAACCAACGCCAGCAAAATCCGTAACAGATGAAAATCTAGATAACACAAAGGAAACCCCTGAGATAAATGAGCCCGCCACCACTGTGCCAGAGCAAGATCTTTCTTCTGTTGCCCTAGCTAGTCCAAGTAAGTTTAAAACCTATCAAAAAAACGATATGGTTTTAATAAGCTGGCCAAAAGTAGAAAACGCACAAAGCTATAACGTATATATTTCAAGTACCAGCGAATCATCTGCAGCAGATGAAGTAATAAACACAACAACCAATAACTTTAAACACAGTAATTTAAATCAATCAGAGTATTCATATCGAATTCAAAGTGTTGCAGGTAACCAACGTAGTGGAATGTCGTCAACAATTACAGTAAAGCTGTTTAATACTAAAGTGATTGATAACAGCCTATAAGTGCTTAAGGTTTTATCTTTTAAAAATTCGTGACAACGTAATCATTTTTGTTGACATCGATATCTTAGTTGTTAGTATCAATGGTGTAATATTTTTGTAAAAGCTTTGTAGCGTAGGGAGAGTCTCTGTAAGGGCTGTAAATTCGCTACAAAAAAATATTTTATAAGTTCATAGAAGAACGAAATTATATATGGATATATCCGTTAATAATTTAATGTGAAAGAGATCTTCTATGAAAATTAGTTGTATAACAAGTAAGCTATTTATAAAGGTAGTGTGCGGTTTGGCGATGAGCTTTAGTATAGCTTTTAACGCCATGGCCGTTGAAGTAACAGCCGTGGCTAATTTTGCTAAATCGATTAAAAGTGATAATACGCTTCGAAATGGCGGAACATTTATTCAGGTTGCGGGGACAGAGAAAGGGATTGTTAAATTTGATATTGCAAGTCATGGTATTCCTTCAGACGCAACTATTACTTCTGCGACATTACGTGGCACAACTAAAAGTATATTTGGCTCAGGGACTGAACCTGCCGTTGGTAAAACGGATTTAAAAACACAGGCTGAAATTGATGCTATAACTACATTCACAGCCTTCCCTGCTGTAACTCTTATTGGTTCAGGTAGCCAACTAAAGGATACAGAAGGTGGCGAAGTTCAAAATTTTACTATTGATGTAACATCTATGGTTGCGGAAAGTATTCTTGATGCAAACTCAGAC
The DNA here is from genome assembly GCF_007097525.1 of Thalassomonas sp. M1454. Classification (GTDB taxonomy): domain Bacteria; phylum Pseudomonadota; class Gammaproteobacteria; order Enterobacterales; family Alteromonadaceae; genus Thalassotalea_A. The sequence continues at coordinate 1,081,031 of NZ_VKDD01000002.1, read as the reverse complement.
TTAGTTGTTGTTGCAGGTACTTTGGGTAGTGGTGCTCAACTTTATACATATAATGCAACTCAAGTAGCAGCTAACCAGCATATGCGTATAGACATTGAATATACGGTACCTCAAGGCACTGCTTTGCTTACCCCAAGCCATGTTAAAATGCATTCTAAGGGGGTTCCAAATGCTGATGGTGCAACAAAGCAAGTTTTTACTCTAACAAACACCCATAGTACTGGATATGTTAAGTACGACAGTACAACGACAACTTTTACTGCTGCACCAACAATTACTAATGATTGTCCCGTTTATTTAGCTCCTGGAGATAATTGTGAAATTACAATTGTGTTAGATAGTAGTGGTGATGCTGATAAAGCTGCATTGGTAAAAGTAAAGGCTGATGGTGTTGATTCTGTAGCTTATGTATACCAGTACGAGTCAATAGAAGAGCAAGCTAAACGAAGAGCTCCTCCTGTTGCTTTTAGTAGTTCAATTAAATTTAATGATGTTGAAATAGATCGAACTCAGGATTTAGATGCTGAAGCTGGTAACTACACTTTTAGTTTCGATCTTGAGAGCTACAACACCGATTATAGTGTATGGCTAGCTATTTATGATTGTACACCAGCCCAAATTAGCGATGAAAGTTGTGGTAATGGCACACCGTTAAAATCTACACCATTAATCCCAACAGCTATAAATGGAAGTGCAAATTATACTGGTAAAGATACTTTTAATGCTACATCGGGAGCCCCTTCCTATAGCATACCTAGTAGTTCTAAAATTGCCTCTATGAGACACAATTTTTCAGAAACATTTGAAATCCCTGCATACAATGAATCTGGTACTAGCTTAGTTGGGCGCCTATTTTATCGTGAGGGTGTTGATGAAAAAATTGGAAATAGAGCTGTTTCTGTTCTTTTTATGGGAGCTAATCTCCATGAAGGTGGAATAGACTCTCTTGGTCGTAAAATTGTTATTTCTCAATAAGGTAGTAAAAATGAAACTTATTAAAACTTTTTATTTGAGCGCTGCCTTAATTGCAACGTCATATGTGTTACCTGCAACAGCTGAAGTAACAGCTGAACGCCAGTTTATGGTATTTGAAAAAACTGCTAATGGTATAACAACAGCAGCTCAAACCATTACAATTAAGTTTGAAGCTGGTGATATATTAAATTTGCCATCAGCCCCTGATAAATCTACAGATGGCTTTGATATTACGTCTAATGACTGTTCAAATGGTGTTGTAGCTACAGATGCTGGTGAGTGCTCTATAACAGCTGATTTTACGCCTTCGGAATCGGTTACTGGTAAGCGCTCCTTTCTTTATGAAATTAACGCCGCTAAGGTAGATTCGACACCTATATTTATGTCAAATTATTTTGATGAATCTGCTGAGTATGAAGCAAGTAGAAGAATTAAACCTGTTATTGAAAAAGTTGTTATATCGAGTCCCACAGATAGCGATCTAACAAAGCTAGAAGAATCAACTGAATATACTTTTGATGTTTATGTGGCTACATATGAGGCTGTTAGACTTAACGCTGTGTTGCTAGATTGTGACGATGTGGGAAGTATATGTGGTGACAGTGTTAATGGTACAAAAGGAACTGTTATAGCTAATATTAATAGTGATGCCGTAACACTTACGGAATCTGAAGTTACAAATGAAGGCCTATCTAAGTACCATTTTAATGGCTTTCAGGCAATTCATCAAAAGTTGAGTTTTACAGTATTTGACTCAGAGGATCCTGACCCTTTAAAATCTCGACCTTATATATCCTCAGGTAGTTTTAACCAGCAAGGAGATAATCAGTTGGTACTCAGAGTGTTTTTCCGCTCTACAAGAGAGAGTAACCGTAGGCTTTATCTAAATGTCGCAACACTATTTGGAGGTAATCTAGAAATAGTTACTAATAATGAAGCCTCTTATTTTGATACTAAAGGCCGTAAGTTAGGCTTTTTGGGCACAAGTTCTTTTGGCCAAAACTAAAATGACGAAGGATTAACAATGAATAAATTAAATTATATCGTACTTCTAAGTGCATTTGGCTTAACAGCTTGTGGTGGAGAATCAAGTAAAACACCTGAAGTAGAAGAAACTCCAGTCGTGGAAGCTCCTATAGTGGAAGAAAGCCCCGTAATTGAAGCTCCAACCACACAAGAGCCTGCAGCTGAAACTCCAAAAGAGTCCCCTGTTTCTGAAACTGATATTGTAGCCCCTAAAGGTATAAAAATTACTGCTACGCCAGATGCCATTAGCCTTGATTGGGATGTTGTTCCTAATGCTACTAGTTATCAAATTTATCACAATGAGGGTGAAGATGTTTCTATTGCAAATGGAATGGTTTACTACACTACATTAAGTGAGTTTAACCATGAAAATCTAAGCGGTGATATACATAGTTATAGAGTTCAAGCAGTAATAGATGATTCTGAGAGTGAATTATCTATGCTTGCAACAGCTGATTTGTCGGCAATTGAAAATGTAGTATCTGATTCTAACAGCGAACAATAAGTTGGATAATAAAATGACTAATAAAAATACAAAAAACAAAATTGAACAAAAGGACGAAGTTCAAAACAACCGTCGCCAGTTTATTTCTAAATTTGGTAAATTAGCCGCTGTAACGCCAATTGCAGTTACTACATTAATGTCAACGTACTCTTCAAAAGCGATGGCTTCTGGAGAAGGTACCGACGATGGCTTTGATGTAATTTAATCGGTTTAAACAAACCGCTTAAACAATTAATAAAAAAGGAGCAAGTCGCTCCTTTTTTATTACACACAACAAAGTGACAAATTTATTTAAACAAACCCCTATTATTGTTACTCTACAACAACTGTTTAGCTAAGCATTCTTACAGAAGTACAAAACATCATGCAGCTCGAAAAAGTTAATTTAAATATCGAACATTTATCTATTTGGTTAAGTGATACTCAAGGAATTGTTTATCACCAAGGGCACAAAAGCTTATATCGACTTGAACCGTTAAGTTTAGCTTTATTGTTTGCACTTGATGATGGAATTAACGAGCAACAAACCATTAGCGAACTGCAACAACACAGCCCGTTATCAGCCGAACAAATTGCGCCAAGCATGCAACAAGTTAAAGCATTGATGGTGAACGATCAAATCGATCGCACCTATGCAGACGGTTTATATCCAGAATTTAACAGCCACTTTAAGCAGCAAGTAAAACCGGGCGACTTTACTTTGAAAGTTGCAAACTCAACCTTTGCTATTACAAGCCAAGACCATGAGTTGTTATCGCATTTAAAAACCTTGTTAGCGCCTATAACTTTAAACAATGAAGCAGGGGATATAACCGAAGTAGATTTTTTATTTGAAATAGAGCACCCAAATGAAATTTATACTTTGTATTCAAACGACCAAGCTGTTGAAGAAAACTTAACCCAAGAGCAAGTAATGCCGGTGTTAATTGACCGCTTGCAAATACTTTCGTATCAACAAAGCCCTTACACCTTTGGTTTTCATGGCGCAGCGCTTGAAAGTATTAATGCAGATAACCCACACAGAGTGTTACTACCTGGTATATCAGGGGCAGGAAAGTCTACGTTAACTGCCGAGCTATCTAAGCAGGGCTATCAAGTGTTCTCTGATGAAATTATTGCTATAAACGATGATCACACCCTAAACACACTAGAGTTACCAATGGCGATTAAATCAGGAAGTTGGCAACATATTGCCAAGCTTTACCCTGAAATAACAACTCAACCAGAGTGGCACCGGGTTGATGGTCGTATATTAAAATATATTTGGCCAGAGCAAATTGCTCACAACAAAACTGCTGAGCTAGTTGATGTGCAAAAAAGTATTAAAACACTGCTTATAAGCCCAAATTACCAAGCTGGTTGCGAGCCACAAATTAAGGCCCTATCAATTATTGAAACAATAGAGTTAGTGACCAATGGCGGCTATCAATTAGGGGTAGAGCTAACCGAGCAGCGAGTAGAGCAGTTAATAGATTTTTGCCAAAGTATAAGCGCTTATCAAATTACTTACGCAAGTAGTGCACAAGCACAAAAAATAATAAATGAGCTTGTTAATTAATTTTTTTGTGTGGCATTATAAATCATACTGGTAAAGTCTTTTGTAGAGTTAATCTACTTACCCATAGTTTTATAAGTAAAAGCATGGATTTGCTATTAAGTTATTTAGGCCCTGAGCCGAGCATATAATAAGAAGAGTGGTTATGAGCGAATCCCAACAAACCGAACTACAAAACCAACAAGTAGAAACGGTAGAGCTACCCGAAATCAAAATATACAAACAAACCTTTTACGATTTAGGTATGTGGTTAACTAGGCCAAACACTCACACAAAAGCGCAGCTATCACGCTTACTTGATGAAGACATGCGTTTACCTCTGCTTACTCTCGCTAATAAATACTGGCTAGTTGGCGCCTTAACTCACAGCTTAAAACACAGCAAGATTTGGAATGAACTTGATAACGAGTTACAAGCTTATTTGCTTGAGCTTGAAACGTTTTACTTTGAGCGTGCCCAAAGTATTATTGATGAAGCGATTTATGCCTGCACACTATTAAATAGCGCCAACATCAAAGTTGTGATGCTTAAAGGTGGAGCCAACTTATTTAGTGGCGTTGCCCAGCCTATTAGCTCGCGCTTTATGACCGACATAGACTTACTCATACCTGAAGAGCAGCATGAAGCAGCCAATGATGTATTAAAAGCCGCAGGCTACAACACCGACCAAGACAAACATGCAGTGCATGCTAAAGAACACCATCATGCACCAGCCTTATACCGAGAAGGCGGCGCTTGTTGTGTAGAGTTACATCGCTGGGTATTAAAAAAATCAGTAAGCGATGTACTTGCTACCGAAGAAGTTTGGCAGCAAGCTATAGAGTTAGAATTAACTGAGGGTTTATCGGTTCAACAGCTTTGTCCAAACCACCAAGCAGTACTATCAATAGCCCATTCTGAAATCTCTCATTCAGGTTATGAAGATAAACACTTTGATCTACGCCAGTTAATAAACCTAGATAGAATAGCCAACTTTTATTTAGTAAAGATTGACTGGCGCGTAGTAGAGCAGCATTTTATCCGTTGTAATAAACAAGCTCCCCTATACGCATTATTGTATGCCATGTTACGTATTACAGGCTTTGATACAACACTACAAGTAGCCAGTAATAAGCAAGCACAACAACACTTTATCGACAGCCTAGCGCAATTTGAACAACGCCAAGGCACTAAAACGAGGTTTTCACATTTACTTGCGGTACTAAAAGGTTATAACAGTGAATCCATTAAGGTTGCCTATGGTAGTGATGGCTCATTCCCGGTAACAGTAGGGCGCTTAAAACACCTTAAACGTCACCTTCTTATGGCTTTAAGCCCAACGTATTTAAAACGTTTTTTAAATAAATTTTAATAACCTAACGCAGGTCCGAATTTATTCGGACGTTATCTCCGGCGGAACCCACGATATTTTCGGACGTATTCGAATCATTTAACGTGCGAAAAATTTCGCACCAAGGATACCTAGCAACCCCGCATTGATTAAAAATAACCTCTGAACTCTTATCGTTTAATAATCATTCATACGGTATAACTAAATTACAAAAACGAGCTAATAGCTATAGCATTTAAAACTTAACTTCCTTATAATCAATCCGCATTAAAAACTAGGTTTTGTACGGTTTTTGAGCTGTTTTAGCGAAAAGTATAAATGAATTAGCAAGTTAGCTATTAAGTACAAATGTTCAACTTGATGGTTAATTGAACAATTTATAATAAATTGCAAAATTTTTTACAAAGATTAAGCAACTAAATCATTTTTTACACCGCAAAGGGCGAACATAGATAAGTACATGGATACTATTTATCTATAAACAAGGAAGATGTATGTTAAACGCACAAGAGTATCAATCATCGCAGCACTGGTATGTATTAACCAGTAAACCACGCGAAGAACAAAGAGCGTTTGATAACTTAACAAGTCAAGGACATGACGTATTTTTACCTAAAATAGCTAAGGTAAAAAAAAGACAAGGAATTAAAGTTGTATCTCTAGAACCACTATTCCCCAATTACTTATTTATTCGTCTCGATAAAGAACAAGCAAATTTTAATGCTGTACGCTCTACTCGTGGCGTTGGTGCCTTTGTACGTTTTGGTGCAACCCAAGCGACAATTAGCGAGCAACTAATAGAAAAAATAAAACAAGACACTCAAGGCGAAGCAGAAAGTAAGACCTTGGATGACTTAATCAAGTTTAATAGTGGTGAAAAAGTAGAAATAACCGAAGGCCCATTTAAAGGCTTAGAAGCAATTTATAAAAGCAAAGACGGTTTAGAACGCAGCATTTTAATGGTAAAAATGCTTGGTCAAGAAAACGAAATAAAAATAGAAAACCAAGTAATAGAAAAAGTAAGCTAGTAACACGGTATTTATCGTCATCCTGAACTCGATTCAGGCTCTTAAAGTGGAAAGATTGCGGCCTACGCCACAATGACAAAGTATAAAGCGTTAAGTAAAAGCGAAAGAAATAAATCTTTCGTCTTCCTCGCGAAGGCGGGGATCCAATAGCTTAAAAACACGATATTTATCGTCATCCTGAACTTGATTCAGGATCTTAATTTTAGCTATCACAAAAAATTCGAATAAAAAATGCCTTTTGGAGCCAAACCAATGGGCGGAAGCGTGCCTAAAAGGGTATGAAAAAGCAAACATAGCTTGTATATTAACTATTATTCATAAGCAGGATTTAGCAAATATTATGTTTAATAACATTTTAACCGTTTGCATCGGCAACATATGCCGCAGCCCAAGTGCTGAAAGAATATTACAGCAACTGTTACCGAGCAAAGGCATAACAAGCGCTGGCATAGGTGCATTAGTTGATCATGAAATTGAAACGAATGCTGCAGAGTTGTTAAAGGTTAATGGCTATAACAGTGATAACCACAAAGCACGCCAAGTAAATGATGATATCATTCAAAATGCTGAGCTTATATTGGTAATGGAAAAGAAACACCAGCAGGTGTTAATGAAAAAATACCCAGCAGCATCAGGAAAAATAATGCTGTTAGGAAAATGGAACAACGAACAAGAAATTCCAGACCCATACAAAAGAAGCAATGAAGCATTTGAACATGCATACCAATTAATCGAAAAAAATTGTCAAGCTTGGGCACAAAAACTGAAATAACAAAGCGCCATTAAAAGACAATTAAAACGCAGGGAATTTAGGGTGTACCCAGTTCAAGGGTACGATGTGAAAATATAATGAATACTAAACTGAAATTATTAACAATCGCTCTTTTATCAACTGTTGCGACAGCCTGTACAGTAGTACCTGGCGGGCATTTAGATGACGTAGAGCTTGCTGAAAACGAAGAAGCGTTTGATATAAGTGAGCAAGTTAATGCCAAGTACATCACACCAAAAGTACTTGCCGAGCTAAAACAAGCTGAACCAACAGCAAGCGTTAACCTTAAATTAGAGCAACAAGTTCAAGACTATAACTACGTTATTGGTAAAGGTGATGTGTTAAGTATAACTGTTTGGGATCATCCTGAACTTACCATTCCTGCCGGTCAATTTAGAAGCGCAGGCGAAAGTGGTAACGTTGTACACTCAGACGGTACTTTGTTTTACCCTTACATAGGTAAAGTAAAAGTAGCTGGCTTAAAGGTTACCGAAGTAAGAGAGCTAATCACAAAACGCTTAGCCCGTTATATTGAAAACCCACAAATAGACGTTGCTGTTGCAGCGTTTCGCTCTAAGCGCACCTTTGTTACGGGTGAAGTAAAACAACCTGCAGTACTTCCTATTACCAATGTACCAATGACTCTGCTTGATGCCTTAAACGTTACAGGTGGTTTAAGCCCGTTAGCGGATTGGCGCTCGGTTACGTTAACTCGCAACGAGAATAATCAAACAAAAGAAGAAACGCTTGATTTATACGCCCTTTATCAAAAAGGTGATATGAGCCAAAACCGGTTAATCCAGCACAACGACATTATCCACGTACCACGTAACGATGCCTTAAAAGTATTTGTTATGGGCGATGTTAAACAACCGCAAACGCAAGTATTAACACGAGCTGGTTTAACCTTAGCTGAAGCATTAAATAACACCGGCGGTATGAGCGAAACAACCGGTGATGTAAGTGGCTTATTTGTACTTAGAGCAAGTACTGAAGAAGACAAGCTCGTAGATGTATACCAATTAGATGCGTCAAATGGCGCAATGCTTTTATTAAGCACACAGTTCGAGTTAAAACCATTAGATATTGTTTACGTAACATCAGCACCAATAGCACGTTGGAATCGTGTAATAATGCAGTTATTACCAACATTTACCAGTATTCGTTATATGAGTGATACTTATAACGACTTTGACGATAAGTAATTAATTTATAATGAAAGCTAATTTCATGCTTTTATTAAGCCAAGAATATTGAAAAAGGATATGAGTACAACAGAATTAGCAACAACAAATGAGGCTATTGTCCTTAATTTCTAATTCTCAACTCTTTTAAACCATGACTGAAACAAAAAATACGCAAAAAATAAAAGTCGACAATAATAATTCAAGCGATGAAATCGATTTAGCTCGCTTGTTTGGATTATTACTCGACTCAAAATGGTTAATTATTTTTGTTACTGCTGCCTTTACCTTTATTGGTATTGTCTACGCACTTATGGCTACACCTGTGTATAAAGCCGATGCGTTAATTCAAATTGAAGAAAAAACCAGTGGTTTACCAGGTGTTGCCGACCTTGAAGAAATGCTAGGTGGTGAGCACGATCCTGAAACCGAAATGGCCTTGCTTAAATCTCGCCGAGTATTAAGTTACGCTGTTGATGAATTAAATTTAGAAATTGTTACATCGCCAAAGTATAAGGGCAGTCTAGGTAAGTTTTTTGCGAGACGTTACGGTAGTAACGTTGAAGGACAAGTGTTTAACCAGCCAATGGCAGCTAACTTGTTTGATGACTCTTACGCTTGGGGCGGAGAGCAAATTAAAGTGACTACCTTTAATGTCACTTCAAGCTATTTAGATGAAACGTTCGAGTTAACTAACCTAGGTAATGGCGCTTACACCTTAACTCTTGGCGAAGAGCAAATACTCACCGGTAAAGTAAACGAGTTAGCAACAACTAAATCTGGTTCAATCGAGCTATTAGTTACCGATCTTAAATCAGATGTTGGCACTGGCTTTTATGTTAAGCGTTTATATCGTGAAGATATTATCGGCGCGTTACAAAAAACATTATCGGTTGCAGGGCAAGGTAAAGATACCGGTATTTTAACGGCGACTTACGAAGGTACAAAGAAACAACACGTTGAAGATGTGCTACATGCCATAACCCAAGGGTTTTTACTGCAAAACGTACAACGCATGTCGGCAGAAATTCAAAACTCAATCGACTACATCAAATCTGAATTACCTGTTTATAAAGATGAGTTAGAACAAGCCGAAGCGAAACTTAATGACTATCGTTTAGAGAACAAATCGGTTGATTTATCCATTGAAACCCAGTCATTTTTAGACCAAGTAGTCGAGTTAGATACTCGTATCCATGAGTTATCGTTTAAAGAAGCTGAAATTTCACAACGCTTCACTAAAGAGCACCCAAGTTATATTTCTCTTAATAAAAAGAAACAAGAGTTACTTGAGCAAAAAGAAGAATTAACACAGTCGGTACAAGGTTTACCAGAAACCCAGCAACAAGTGTTACGTTTAGCCCGAGATGTTGAAGTAAATCAGCAGATCTACCTTTACATGCTTAATAAGAATCAAGAGCTGCGAGTAGCTAAAGCAGGTACGGTAGGTAACATCCATATTGTTGATGAAGCAGTTGTTGGCCGTAAACCAGTTAAACCTAAAAAAGCACTTATTGTTGTATTAGCGACATTACTTGGCGGTATGTTCTCTGTTGCCTTTGTACTAATTAAAGCCGCTTTCCATCGCGGCGTTACTAACCCACAAGATTTCGAAGATATTGGCTTAACGGTTTATGCGACTATCCCGGTAAGTGATGCGCAAAGTAAGTTCTTAGATAAGAAAAAACTCAAAGAAAAGATCAGCAGCAAAGTAGGGCGCAAGAAATCTAAAATTCAAGAAATTTTAGTGGCTAAAGAAAACCCGACCGATCTTGCCGTAGAAGCGGTACGTTCACTGCGCACAAGCTTACACTTTGCTATGCTTGAAGCTAAAAACAACGTAGTAATGATCTCTGGCGCAAGCCCTGGTGTAGGTAAATCGTTTATCTCATCAAATTTAGCAACAGTACTAGCACAAGCTGGACAAAAAGTTCTACTGATTGACGCCGATATGCGCAAAGGCTACATGCAAAAGCTATTCAACTTAAGTTGGGGTAACGGTTTATCTGAGCTTTTATCTGGTAAAGCCCAATTACAAGACGTAGTCAAAGCAACGGATATAGAAAACTTAAGCCTAATTACTCGCGGCGAAGTACCGCCAAACCCATCAGAGTTATTAATGGGCCAGTACTATACTAAGTTAATTGAACAAGCTTCAAAGCAATACGATTTAGTTATAATTGATACGCCGCCAATCCTTGCTGTAACAGACGCCTCAATAATAGGGCATCATGCAGGGACAAGCTTAATGCTAGCAAGGTTTAATCAATCAAGCCTGAAAGAAGTAGCCGCAGCGGTTAATCGTTTCGAGCTAAACGGTATAGATGTTAAAGGCATCATATTTAATGCGGTAGAGAAGAAAGCTAGCAGCTACTATGGTGACTATGGCTACTACAACTATGAGTATAAGAGTAAATAGACAATCCTATTGATTGTAATTGGAGTTGAGTTGTTGTAAGTGATTGTTAAGTAACAACTAAATAAATCTTAGCTCGAATTTAATACAATTTCAACTGGTCTGTCTGACGACAACTTTCGCCCCAGTAAGTAAAGTTATCTGAGTTTAGGTGTTGAATAAACTCAACGAATTAACTAGTTAAATTAAGATCGCCTTTGTTATGAACAATGTTAGTAAAGACAACGATAAGGTTGAAATAATCTAAAAGTAGGTGTCTCAAAGAATAGATATACATAATAATATGTAGTCTATTCTAGTCGAAAGTAACTTGAAGTTCCTAAAAACAAATTGGCTGAAGAGTGAAAATAATAACAAATAATGTAATTTTCCTTTAACTATTATCTTGATATTCCGTATAAGTTTTTAAGCTATGTATAGAAAATTTTAGTTAGTTAAAATTGGAGTTAAGATATTTATTTGTAAAGGTACAATAATAGAATGAATCCCAAATGCTTCTAAATAAATTTTTTGGTGTTGTTGGAGTACAACTCGCAAGTACAGGCTTAACTATATTTTCGGGTATAATTTTAGCCCGCATATTAGGACCTAGTGAATATGGACTTTATAGTTTTGTATTGTCACTAATTGTTCTATTAGTTATCCCTATTACAGCTGGAATACCGCAACTTTTAATGCGCGAGATTGCATATGCTCAATTGTCAAAAAATATAGGCGAAATTAAGGGGTTACTTACATGGTCAATCTTTCATATTATGATTTTGTCTGTAATTATTGTCATATTCCTAGTGATTACTATAAGAATAAAATGGTTTGAAGTTGATATAGCGTACTTACTTAGCATTGCTATGGTATTGATTCCTCTTAAGGGGTTATTAATAAGACAAAACTCAATTTTGAATGCTTTTCGTAAGCCGGTTTTAGCACAGGTTCCTGATAAGCTATTAGCACCATTTATTGCTTTAGTTTGTTATGTAAGTTTGCTCTTATGGGACGAAAATTTTACTTCTTATTTAATAATAGAGATACAAATATTTACAACAATTATTGCTTTTTTAATTAGCTTGTTGCTTGTAAAAAAAACGATATTAGTAAATACAAATCATATAAATAAACAGTATTATCCTTCTAAGTGGAGGCGTTCTATAATACCCTTTGCTATTCTAACAATCGTAAGTGGATTTAACGGTGAAATAGCTAGTGTAATTCTTGGTATTCTTGGAAATATCGAATCGGTTGCTTATTTTAAAGTTGCGTTGCAGGGGGTTGGCCTAGTATCACTAGGTCTTGTAGCTGTCAACGCAGTTACGGGCCCTGAGATTGCAAGGATGTATAAAAGTGACGATTTACTATCTGCCCAATTACTTCTAAATAAAAGCGTAAAGTTGAGTTGTACTTGTTCGTTACCAATTACATTTATTCTAATGTTTTGCGGGGAGTGGGTTATTGTCCCATTGTTTGGTATAGAATATTTACCTGCAGTTAAAATATTATCCATTTTATGTATTGGTCAAATAGCAAATGTTTTGATGGGCTCTGTAGGCTTAGTACTAAATATGACTGGTAATGAGAAGAAAACATTAAGAACGTTGATAATAACTTTTATTTTTAACATTCTACTTTTAATCATTTTAGTTCCCTCATACCATGAAGTTGGAGCTGCAGTAGCTGTTACCGTTAGTATGATCCTGTGGAATATATTAATGGCAATTGATGTTTATAAGACTACCCAACTTAAAACATGGTTAAGGTTTTCTTGCGAAAAGTAGACTTTAAGAAAGGAATAATTAGTGAAATGAGAAAAATTAAAGATTTTATTTTTGAATTCATATTTAATCGGTTAAATAAAGTTCGAGTGTATAGTCATTTAGAAAATAAATATAAGTTTATTTATATCCATATCCCTAAAACAGGTGGGAATGGTATTTTAAAATCATTGTTTAATTTGGATTTTGGTTTAGGTCACAAGCCACTCGAGTTGTATTACAAAGCAAATAGGACAAAATTTGACGAATATTATAAATTTACTATTGTAAGGAATCCTTACGATCGTTTTGTAAGCGCATTTAATTACTTAAAAGCTGGAGGTAATTCACAAGTTGACATTATTGTGTTGAAAGAAGAACTAACAAAACATCGAGACGTAAATGATTTTATATCGGAGCTGAAGAAAAATCCGGAGTTAATGGTTAATGTGATGAATTACGTTCACTTTATGCCCCAAACTTATTTTTTAAAGGGGAATATAAGAGCGACGTCAATTGACCATATAGGTAAACAGGAGGATATGGAGACATCTTTTAACTTCTTAAAAAATATATTCTCACTTAATAATTTAGAGCTTAAAAAACAAAATGTAACTAAAGGGTATAATGATACTTTAAGTTATGATTCAAAGACTTTTTTGTACAACCTTTATGAAGAAGATTTTCGCTATTTTGATTATTCTTCACAATTATAATTAACAATAATTATTACGATAACTTAAATTAGTAGGATTTTATTAAGATTCAGTCTATAAAAGTTTCAAAGAGTTCATGAAATTTGCCCTCTTAATTTTCTCACAATACTGTTACCCCATTAAATATTAAGAATCTCAAAGGAATAAATAAATGTTTTTAATTGCTGGACCATGCGTCATAGAGTCAGAACAGATGATCGTTGATATAGCTTCAAAAATGAAAGAAATTACATCCAATTTAGGCATTGAATATTTTTTCAAAGCTAGTTTTGACAAAGCAAATCGAAGCTCATCAACTAGCTTCAGAGGCCCTGGATTTGAAGAAGGGCTTCGAATTTTAGAGCGTGTTAAAAATGATTTTGGTTTAAAAGTCCTAACAGATGTTCATGAAGATACCCCGATTGATGAAGTGGCCTCGGTTGTTGATGTTATTCAAACGCCAGCATTTTTAGTGCGTCAAACTAATTTCATTCAGAAAGTCGCCAGTGCAGGAATTACTGTAAACATTAAAAAGGGACAGTTTCAGGCTCCTTGGGATATGGAGCAAGTGGTAAAGAAGTGTCATGAAGTAGGGAACTCTGATATTTGGTTATGTGATCGAGGTACTTCATTTGGCTATAATACTCTTGTATCCGATATGCGAGGGCTATCGGTTATGAAAAAAACAGGTTGTAAAATTATATTTGATGCAACTCATTCAGTTCAGCAGCCGGGAGGAAAGGGAGCGTCTTCAGGGGGAGAAAGAGAAATGGTTCCGGTCTTGGCAAGAGCAGCGGTTGCAGCGGGAGTAGACGGTGTCTTTATGGAAACTCACCTTAATCCTGAAAAAGCACTAAGTGATGGACCCAATATGGTTCCTTTGAAACATATGCAAGAGTTATTAGAAACGCTTATTTTGATTGATGACGTGGTAAATAAGAAACCATTTATTGAGTCAAAATTTTAAAGTAAATTAATAATAGCTACTAAGTAAAATGCTTAGTGAGCATCACTAAAACTAATTGAGAGAAATAAAGTGAAAGTTGTCGCCTTTATACCATTAAGAAATAATAGCCAAAGAATTAAAGATAAAAATAATCAACTAATAGGTAATAAGTCTTTAGTTCAACACTTAACTGATACTTTAATCGAAGTAAATAATTTAGATGAGATTTACATATATTCTTCAGATAAATCATATATTAATGGTCTCAATGAAGAAATAAAATTTTTAGAAAGAGATGTAGAGTTAGATGGAAATTTGATCTTGGGCGTGGATATATATAAGTCATTTATAGAAAAAGTTGATGCTGACATATACATATTAGCTCATGTTACTTCACCATTTTTAAAGCGTGAAACATTTGAGAATGGAATTTCTAGTGTTGTAAATGAAGGGTATGACTCGTCATTTACTGCGGAGAGAGTCAAAACCTTTGCTTGGTATAAAGGGCAACCATTAAATTACTCTTTAGATAATGTCGTTAGAACTCAGGATATAGAGCCTGTTTATTTCGAAACTAGTGGCTTTTATATATTTAAAAAAGAGTTAATGCTTAATAAGGGCGTTCGTATAGGAAAAAAACCTAAAATGATTCAAGTAGATTATATTGAAGCTGTAGACATCGATGAGCCTTGTGATCTAGATTTTGCTAGAGCAATTTTTAAATGAAAAAAATTCTTCATATAATACCTGGTATATATTACGGTGGAGTAGAGAGTTTTATATTAAGGCATATTGAAGGCTCGGAATATAGCCATACTGTCACTACATTATCGTCAATTAGCACGGATCAAATATCTGAATTTGAAAGAATAAATATTAAGGTTTTATTAAATAAATCAGACGGTAAATTTAAAAAGTATTTATACTTATTAAAAGCCATAAAATCTGATCGTTTTGATTATATCCATATACACCTAAATGAATTGACTTGGGTTGCGGTGTTACTAATTAAATGTAATTGGGTTAATACAAAAATAGTCATTCATTCTCACAATTTCTTCGATAAAAAGTTTGAAACTCGAATAGTTAAGTTCAACAATTTTTTTTCTAAAGTGCTGATAAAAAGAGTTAAGTCCTTAAACCTTGCCTGTTCCCTAGAAGCAGGTAAGTGGTTGTTTGGAAAATCTAAATTTTCTGTTGTTAAAAATGCTTTCGCTATCGAGGAATATCGAACTTCAAAAAATGAATATGGGAATCAGGTTGGTTTTATTGGCAGATTAGAAAAGCAAAAGCAGCCAATAAAAGCAGTGAAAATATTTGAGAAATACTTTATCGATACGCATAAACTCATAATGATCGGGTCCGGATCATATTTAAAAAAGTTAGTTAATTTTATTGATGAAAATGACTTAGTTAAAAAAGTTAAACTAGCTCCTCCACAGGCAAATATAGTAAATAAATTAAAAGATATAGATATACTGGTTGCCCCGTCACTCTTTGAAGGGTTGGGGATTATCATCGTTGAAGCATTTGCTTCGGGGTGCAAAATTATTATAAGTGAAGCCTTTCCTGATGAAATAAAATTATTACCAGGAATTATTATATTGGAAGACAATGATGAAATTTCAATTCATGATCGAGAAAAACTTTTCGCTGAGTTAAGTAATGACTCAAGAGGAGTAGCATCAGAAAGAAATATAAAACACTTAAGAAGATTAAATTATGATATTGAAGAACAAAATTTTGAGAAAATTTATAAATAATGTTAAAAGAGTTACGTATAATAAATTAATTGAATTGGGAACTCCTAATATATTCTATGATATAAATATTAACGAAATTAAAAGTGAAAAAAAATCAGATACTTTGTTGATTTTAGGTACCGGGCCAAGCTTAAATAGCCTTAATAAAAACATAATTGATAGTGTGGATACCTTATCAGTTAATGGATATGCTAAATTGGTTGTTGAAAAAGGCTGGCCCACAACTGATTTTTATTTAGTACAAGATCTTGAGGTTTCCGAGAAAATATCACATTACATTGCAAAACTGAAGTCATCAGTAATTATTAGTTCTTATTTAGCAATTAAAAATAAGAATTTAAAAAATTACAAATATTTATTTAACCATCACTTCTTAACTCATGCATTCACTGAACAATATAAACCTTATACATATAAGAAAAGTCATGCTCAAAATAAGTATATATACGATGGCTATACTGTTGTTTATACTGCTTTGGAATTAGCAGAATTTATGGGGTATAAAAATGTTATTTTACTAGGAGTAGACGCTAACTATTCACATAACGTTGAGAGTAGGAATATAATAAATATTAATAAAGTTGACAAAACTTATGCTTCAGCAGGTGAGAGAATCATATTTTCAATCAAAAACTTTCAAGAGTCTTGTTCAACTCACTTGAATATTTATAATGCTTCGAAATCCAGTGCGCTTACATTTTTAGAGTTTAAGGATGATATTAATGGCAACAAAATATGCTTGTGATATGAGCTTTATAGCTAGTTTAGGCACCATTATCTATAGTAAATTATTTTTAGATTATCACCAAATTAAGATATCTAGGTCATATACAAGTACTAATAATGAAAATTTGATTGACGGAGATTATTCTAAATTTAAAAATTATTTCCAATTTGCAAAATTTGCATTTATAAAAAAAGATATTAGCTGGGTATCATTGAACAATGTGCCAGTCCCATCATTAAATAAACATAACATTTTACTACTCCACAATGTTTTTTATTTATACTCCCTACAAGAGTTGTTTAAGTGTCGTGAAGTGATTCCTTTTAAATTTTATTTTAAATATTTTTATGTTCGTTTTGCCTTAAAATATTTCAATATTAAAGAGGTTTATGTACAAACAAAGTTTATGAGGAGAAGATTGAAAAAACTCTATAAAGGAAATATCAATGTGTTATCTAAAGATTTATATTTTGAATTTTTAGAAGGTAAAGTGGGACAATCATTATGTAGTGTCGAAGGAATTGATATTCTAATCATCGGGGGAAGCGAGAAACATAAAGAAGTTAAACCTCTATTAGAAAAAATGGCAAAACTTAATGTAAAAGGTAAGGTTCTTAATATTTACTTTATTGGTACTTTTGAAGAAGCATTTATAGAAAAAATTAATAGTTTTGGCTCATTTAATTTTTGCTGCTTAAATCAACTTTCGCATTTAGATTATCTGTCATATTTAAACAGTGCTCGTTGTTGCATTATACCATCAAGACATGAATCTTTAAATTTAGGACTACTTGAGTGTCAATATTTTAAAAAGGAGTTTTTTGTTAGAAAAGCAGATTACTCTCAAGAATTGGCAACAGATGAACATATTTATTCGAATATGGAAGAATTAATAATGAAGTTAAATAACAAATTAGAAAATGTTCAAGCCACTATTTAATAAAATTTTTTTTATATTCCTTGTTATCTACAGCATAGTAATAATATTTCCCGTATTATCTACAATAACTAGTAGGCTTTTTATCCTATCGTTATTTATAGTAATATTTTCGCTTTACTTGACTGTTTGTTCTTATGATAGGCAACTATTACTAGTTACTCTTACATTTGTTCTGTGGATTTTATATTTATTTCTCTTATTTTCCTTAGATATTAGCCAATCTGCATTCGGAAGAATCTTTGATATCGTAGGTTTTTTCTTTCATATTATAATAATCTATTCTGTTGATTTATCTCATAATCAATACCGGATATTATTAAGGACGGTTACTGGCTGTTTAATTATTTGCGTGATTTACCAGATTGTAGCATTGTTAAATGATCCATTATTAATTTTTCACATGAATTATGTAGAGCAAGATAGTAATTATACGAATATCGGAAATACAGTTTATGTAGCGTTTTTCACTATTACAGGTCTCTCGATTTGTTTTTTATCGGATGAAAACAAATATTTAAAAATAATACTTTTTATTAGTCTATTCATTTACGTATTTCTCTCAACTAAAGTTACAATAATGCTCTTATTTCTTTTTTTCAACTTCTTGGTGTGTTTTAAAGTATATCGAGTTTTTGCATTGTTTGTTTTGGTTCCCATAACTCTAATCGCATTTTTGTTTGTATTTTCTAGTACTAGTGACTTATATAACTTATTTCCAATCTATGTCGCTGACAGATTGGTAGCAATAAATTTGTTACTTACGTCAGGCTCTTTATCTATTGAAGTTGCAAGGCTCGACTTTATGTTATTAAGTCTAGAAACATTCTTAAGTAATCCTATTTTTGGTGTAGGTGGTGATTATATCGATTTTAAGGGGGATTTCAGTTTGATTTATGAAAGTGGAATAGGTCATCATTCTGAATTAGTTGATTTCTTTGCCCGTTATGGTGGTGTTGGTGTTGTTTTTTTGAGTTTATTCCTCTTCTTTTATCGCAAACAAATCATAAGGGCTTCATATTATTCGAAAGTTCTGTTTTTCATTATTTTTTGTTGGCTTATATTAAATAATGGATTTTCTTTTACGTTCGGATATTTATTAATGTTTTTAATTATTATGCATAAGCATAGGAAAATTTATGACTAACGATTTAGATGTAGTAAAAACTATTCTCAGAGGTGTTGAAGCTGGCTATGAGAATATTGATAAAGAGGTGCTTGAATGTGTTTGCGATGTAATTGCTAACTGTTCTGGAAAAATTATCTTTATGGGGCTTGGTAAGTCTGGCTTAATAGGTAAAAAATTAACAGCTACTTTTTCCAGTGTTGGCTTACCTTCTTTTTTTATCCATCCAACAGAAGCTGCACATGGTGATTTGGGGATGGTTCAAGCGGAAGATGTAATTATATTACTATCAAACTCGGGGGAATCACATGAGTTTGAAATGATCTTTAAACTTTTAAAGAAGTATAGTTTAAAAACAATAGGAATTACGGGACGAAAAGAAAGTTACATCGGTCGAAATGTAGATTTTTGTTTATCTTACGGTAGAGTGAAAGAGGCTTGCCCTTTAGAGTTAGCCCCTACAACATCATCTACTACAATGCTTGTTATTGGGGATTTGCTTGCCATTAAATGTATGCGAAGAAAATCTTTTTCCGAAATAGATTTTGCTAAATATCATCCTGGTGGAAGTCTTGGTAAAAGATTATTGTCAACAGTAGAAGATATTTACATCAAAGGAACCAGTGTGCCGCTAGTTAGCGTTGGCTCAACTCTACTCGATATAATTAAGGAAATAACTAAATTTAGTTATAACTTTTGTGTTGTAAAAGATGGAAGTAAAACATTAGGTATCATAACTGATGGTGATATAAGGCGAGAACTAATAAGAAACCCAAAGCTTGATGCGACATTTACTAAAAATTTGTACACACACTCACCGATCACAATAGATATTAATGATATGGCTTATGAAGCTTACGATAAAATGGAAAAATTAAATATCAATATGCTTATTGTTACTGAAAACGGTGAATTTACAGGGGTAATTGCAAAATAGCACGTTACACAACGTATTTTATAGATAGGTTAAAATATCTAAACTGCTATTTTGACCTAAACCATTTCATTGAATATTTCCTCGTACATCCTAAGCAACCTAATTGTTAACTATATGATCTTTAAATATGAAAAATAATCCCACAATAGTAGTTTTGCTTGCCGCTTATAATGGTGAGAAATACATCGAAGAACAAATTAAAACTATTTATGCACAAGAGCGAGTAGAGCTCACATTAGTCGTTAACTTGGACTTAAGCTCTGATAACAGTCTCAATAAACTTGAAAAATTTGCATCAGATAATTCCATAAATATTTTGCCATATGGACAAAGGTTTGGTTCGGCGGGGGCGAACTTTTTTTATATGATGCAAAGTGTGGACTTTTCTAAATATGATTTTGTTGCATTAGCTGACCAGGATGACATATGGAATACTTCAAAATTGATAGATGGTATAAACTATTTGAGATATGAAAATGCAGATGGCTATTCTAGTAGTGTTACCGCGTTTTGGGAAAATGGAAGAAAAACTCTGTTGAGAAAAAATCAACCACAGAAGGAATTTGATTATTTGTTTGAGTCGCCTGGTCCGGGCTGTACATTTATTTTTACCAAAAAGCTTGCTATCGCAATTCAAGATGAACTGATAATTAAAAAAGACAAAGTTGGCATACTATGGATGCATGATTGGTTTTTTTATTCTTTTGCGAGATTTAATAAATTCAAGTGGGCTATTGATGGTAGATCAAGCATGCTTTATAGGCAACATGGTAATAATGAAGTTGGTGCTAACTCTGGTTGGAAATCATTTTATCAAAGATTAAAAGTGGTTACGAAGGGAGATGCGTTTAAAAATCTAATAATTCAAGCTGATTTCCTTAGGCAACATAACTTACCTCCGATTAAATTAATTAAAAATAATAGCCGGTTTTCATTTTTTAAACTTGCTTTCTATGCGAAATCTTGCAGGCGTAAACCGTTCCATCAATTTCTCTTTTTATGCATGTGTTTAATCTTTTTTGTAAAAGGCGGTCATTCTTATGAAGATAGTTGAACTATTTAGCTTAGAATTAAGTGATGTTCACATTGAAATTCTTTCTTATGTGTGTGTATTTTTAGCTTCCTTGATTTTAACAAAGCTATTACGAAGATATGCTTTGTTAAAAAACGTTATAGACATTCCAAATGACCGAAGTTCTCATTCAACTCCAACTCCTAGAGGTGGAGGGATTTCAATAGTAGTATCTTTTTTGATTATCTTGCTCGTATATATAATATTTAATAGAGTCGATTTTATGGTCGGCAGCTCGATTTTTGTATCTGGTTTACTTGTCGCAATTATAGGTTTTGCCGATGACCATAGCCACATTGATGCAAAATGGAGACTTTTAATTCATGCATTAGCCTCTTTCGGGGTCGTATTTGCTATAGGGGGGCTACCCACGATAGATCTTTGGAACTTTGAAATAGAACTTCATTATTTTGGTTATTTTCTTTCAGTAGTAGCAATTATCTGGATCTTAAATTTATTTAATTTTATGGATGGCATTGATGGTATAGCAAGCGTTGAAGCTATTACTGCAACTTTATTTGCAGGGTTATTTTTAAGTATAAGTTCTCCTGATTCTTCTCTAGTTCCATTGCTTTGGTTATTAAGTGCATCTGTTTGTGGTTTTTTAGTTTTAAACTTCCCTCCAGCTAAAATTTTTATGGGAGATGCAGGGAGTGGATTTTTAGGTTTTATACTAGCGTCGCTTATGCTTGCAAGCGCGCATGTTGAAAAAAGTATGCTTTGGGTATGGTTAACATTACTTGGCGTATTTATAGTTGATGCAACTTTTACGCTGATTCATCGTTTAATATGTGGAGAGAAAATTCATGAAGCGCATCGCAGTCATGCTTATCAATTTGCTTCCCGTAAATATAAAAGCCATTTAAAAGTTACATTATCGGTACTGGTTATTAATACTTTATGGCTCGCACCAATAGCATACCTCATTATTTCTGAATCATTAAATGGTGTTTTAGGTGTGTGTATTGCTTATTTCCCTTTAGTTTGGCTTGCATTAAAGTTTAACGCTGGCGCTAAAGAAATTAAATAGAGTTAGTTTAAATTAGCTGACTTTATGCTCTATTTATTAAATTAAGCTGTTCATAATAAAATTAGAACCCAATATACAACGATAAGGTTATTAGAATAAACATGAAAGGAATTATTTTAGCTGGCGGCAGTGGCACTCGTCTTTACCCGCTAACCAAAGTTGTCAGTAAACAGCTTATGCCAGTATACGACAAACCAATGATTTACTATCCACTTGCAACTTTAATGCAAGCTGGCATTCGTGAAATATTGGTGATTTCCACTCCAGATGAAATTCATCGTTTTGAGCGGTTGCTGGGTGATGGTACTCAGTTTGGTGTTTCTCTTTCTTATCAGGTACAACCGAGTCCTGATGGATTAGCTCAAGCGTTTATAATAGCTGAAGAGTTTTTAGCTGGATCAGGTGCTGCTCTAGTACTTGGTGATAACATGTTTTATGGGCATGATTTGAGTAAATCGTTATTGAATGCTAGTTCTCGTTCGGTTGGCGGGACAGTCTTTGGTTATCACGTTGCTAATCCAACATCATACGGTGTTGTAGAATTTGATGATGCTGGTAAAGCCATTTCAATTGAAGAAAAACCTGCTGAACCTAAATCAAGCTATGCAGTTCCAGGATTGTATTTCTTTGACTCACGCGTTGTTGAGTTTGCAAAAAATGTAAAACCATCCCCTCGTGGTGAGTTGGAAATTACCGAAGTTATCGATCAGTACCTTCAAATTGGTGAGTTAAATGTTGAAATAATGGGGCGTGGTACTGCTTGGTTAGATACAGGTACTCATGATGATTTACTTGCAGCAGCTCAATTTATCGCTACTGTTGAAAAACGCCAAGGCTTAAAAGTTAACTGCCCTGAAGAAATTGCATTTCGTAATGGTTGGATTTCGGCTGATGAACTACGAGCGATCGCAGAGCCTCTTCGTAAAAGTGGTTATGGCGAATATCTCCTTAATATTATTGAAGAGAAAATCTTTTAATGAGCTTTTATAAATGAAATATATTAAAACGGCTATTCCTGATGTCGTGATACTTGAGCCACAAGTGTTTGGTGATGACCGTGGTTTCTTTATGGAAACATTTCGTGTTGATGAGTTTTTATCTGAATGTTGTGAACGTGTATTTGTTCAGGATAACCACAGTAAATCAGGGCATGGTATTTTACGTGGTTTGCATTATCAAACTGAAAATACGCAGGGCAAGCTTGTACGTGTAACATCTGGTAAAGTTTTTGATGTTGCTGTTGATATGAGAAAAAGCTCTCCAACTTTTGGTCAATCTGTTGGTGTAGAATTGTCGGCAGAAAATAAACGCCAGTTATGGGTTCCTGAAGGATTTGCACACGGTTTTTATGTGATGAGTGAATCGGCCGAATTTGTTTATAAATGCACGGATTATTATGCCCCTGAGCATGAAATATCTCTGTCTTGGGATGATCCTGCTATTGGTATCGAGTGGCCATTGGTTGATGGTAAAGCTCCTTTGTTATCAGATAAAGATAAGAATGGTTTACTTTTTGCCGATGCACCATATTTTGAGTAAGTAATTTTGATGAATATTGTTGTTATAGGTAAGTCGGGGCAGGTTGCTTGGGAATTGTCTCAGCTTAACTGTTCTGATGTCCAGATTAATTGCTTAGGTCGTGATAACGTTGATATTTTTGATATTGATGGTCTGCTTGATGCGTTTGGCACTGCTGATGGTGTTATCAATGCTTCAGCTTATACTGCCGTTGATTTAGCGGAATCTGAAAGCGAGGAAGTCTTTAAGGTTAATTCTGCAGGTGTTAAAAATATTGCATTAGCTTGTAAATCACTAAGTATTCCACTGGTTCATATTTCGACTGATTTTGTTTTTGATGGTGACAAAGGTTATCCGTATTTAGTTGATGATGCCGTTTCACCTATTGGAGTGTATGGCGCTTCAAAAGCTGAAGGTGAAAGTGAACTTTTTGGTATATTAAATGATAATGGTTGTGTTATTCGTACTTCATGGGTTTATTCATCGCATGGTAATAACTTCGTCAAAACTATGCTGCGATTGATGGCTGAAAAGCCCGCACTTGGAGTGGTTGGTGACCAAATCGGTAGTCCAACATATGCTGGTGATTTAGCAAAAGCTTGTGTATTTGCTTTGCAAAATAAGTTGTCGGGTATTTATCACTGGACTGATGATGGTATTGCTAGCTGGTATGACTTTGCAATTTCCATTCAAGAATTAGGTATTGAAAAAGGATTGCTAGATAATGCTATTCCTATTAATGCTATTCGAACAGAAGATTATCCAACACCAGCCAAACGACCTAGTTATAGTGTGTTAGATAAAACATTAACCAAAGAGGTATTTACAGATTTACCTCTTGTACATTGGCGTAAACAATTAAGTCGCATGCTTGATAAGCTAGCGAAGCAATCTAAATAATTATTAAGTAAGATTATGAAAAATATATTAGTTACAGGTGGTGCCGGTTTTATTGGTGCTAATTTTGTTCATTATTGGTTGAACAAATATGATAGCGATAAGGTTATCGTATTAGATGCATTAACCTATGCAGGTAATTTGGCAAACCTAGAGCCTGTACAAGGTAACTCTAATTTTGTGTTTGTTCAAGGTGATATATGTGATCAGGAGTTAGTTGAGAAGCTAATTCAAGAGCATGGCATTGATACTGTTGTTCATTTTGCTGCAGAGTCTCATGTTGATAGATCTATTACAGGACCAGACGCGTTTATTGAAACCAACATATTAGGTACGTACTCTTTAATAAAGGCCGTGAAAAAATGTTGGATTGATGAACCCAAAGAGCGCGGCGACGATATAATTGAACATCGTTTTCATCATGTTTCTACTGATGAAGTATACGGTACATTATCACCAACAGATCCTGCTTTTAAAGAAGATACTGCTTATGCGCCTAATTCACCATATTCAGCCAGTAAGGCCGCTAGTGATCATTTAGTGAGAGCATATCATCATACATACGGTTTAAATGTAACCACAAGCAATTGTTCGAACAACTACGGCCCTTACCATTTCCCAGAAAAATTAATTCCATTAGTTATTACCAATATTTTGCATAATAAGTCATTACCTATATATGGTAACGGTATGCAAATAAGAGATTGGTTATATGTTGAAGACCATGCTTATGGTATTGACCTTGTATTAAATAAAGGCAGAGTAGGGGAAAACTATAATATTGGCGGTAATAACGAATGGGCCAATATTAATATTGTAAAAGAAGTATGTAAGTTGGTTGAAAACGAGTTTGCTAATTCAACTGAATTATCTGCGCGCTTCCCTGAGGCACTTGCAGCAATTAATAGTGATACTGAATCTTTGATCACTTACGTGAAGGACAGACCTGGACATGACCGTCGCTATGCAATTGACGCAACGAAAACTCGCGATGAATTAGGCTATGAGCCTAAAGAGTCATTTGAAACAGGTATTTCTAAAACCGTGGCTTGGTATTTGAATAATGAGTCCTGGTGGCAGGCTGTGATGGATGGTTCTTATCAGGATTGGGTAGAAAAACAATACTCTTAGTAAATAATAAACCCGCTTAATTAAGCGGGTTTATCGTTTTTATGATTGAAATTTATTTGAATTTTCGTAAGCGTCTAGCAAACGACACCTGCCTCTAGCCTTTGATCTCAGCTATGTTATCTCCAAATTAATTTAAGGAGATAACTATGAAAGTTATGCGCACCCCAGAACAATGGCAAACCATCATCCAAGAGCAGCAATCAAGCGGTTTAACTATTATTGATTATTGTCGCCAACATCAATTATCAATGACCAGCTTTTATGCGGTGAGAAAGAAGCTTGGCTTATCTGCCTGTAGCTTTGTTCGCGCCAAAATCACACAGCAAGTAGAAATTGTTGAAGAGCAACCTGGCATCACGTTAACCGTTGGCAAAGCAAACGTTAGTTTGCCCGCCACTACATCTGCAACCTATTTAAGCCAATTACTGCGCGAGTTTGCTTAATGAAAATGTTTGTTGAACCATCTGATATTTTTCTGCATAGGGACTTTGTCGATTTTCGCAAATCAATTAACGGCCTTACCGCTATTGTAGAAGGTGAATTTAATCGTGATGATAAGTCCCCAGTTTTCTAGACACCTAATTTAGTTATAATGAACGAAAATTTACAGGTGGAAATTATGGCAGCAAAAAGCTATCCAAACGAATTCAAAATAGAAGCAGTTAGACAAGTAACAGATCGAGGTTATAAGCCAAAAGAAGTTGCCGAGCGTCTAGGTGTTACCACAAAAAGTATCCATAACTGGATCAAATAATTTGGCTAAGAAAGTAAAGACAGGAATAGGAAGTATTTGAGGCATTCCATCAAAGATATTCATTAAATTTGAGTTTAAATTACCGAATTCATGATCTGGCCTACTAACAATATCTTTTAAAAAAAATGCGAATTGAAGGTGTATTATCCTTGTTTTCATTGTTTCTCCATAATTTATTGCATTTATTAATAACTACTAAATAAGGACTATATGATTTTATTCAAGTATTTTAAAGAGTTATTAAGAAAAACTAAAAGCCCACTCATGTTTAATGAGTGGGCTTTTCTACCTATTAATGCGTTAACTCATTAACACGTTGCTTTAATTGTTGATTAAGCGTTTCTAAAATCAACAGAAAATAGGCATTGTTTTCTTGCATCATTAATAGCGATGGCGAGAAGTGATTAAGCTCTTTTTGAACTGTTTTCAACCAGGTTAATTGTTGGTGTTTTTCTGGATACAGTAGCTTTAATAAAATATAGATTTTTATAATGTAATGCGCACGTAATACGGCATTGTCATCTTGGCTTTCAATCCAGTTTAACTTCCAATATGTCGTGCGGTTTGTATTAAAGGAGCTGAGTAAAATACTTTGATCTAACTTGCTTATATCCCACAGAGTAAATATTTCAATGCAGGTATTTAGAGTTTTAAGTTTGTCGCTATCACTCATGTTGGTAATAACGTCTTTGGTGTCATTTAAACGGACGTGTAAATTTTCCATGAGGTTATGCTCCTAATTGAGTTGATTGATGTTGGCTTATGGCTTTCAATACTGTGGTTAATTGAATGGTTACGTGCGAACCACCTTTTTGTGCTTTGTGTATTTCTTCTAATAGATAACAAAGGCGTAGTAATTCATTGTATTGCTTTAAAAGCTTTTCTAAGTCTATTGCTTGGTCATTATAAATAACCATAATACGGCAAAGCTGTAATGTGACTCTTGATAGCAATTCCTGATCTTGTCGATGGTAGAAAGTAATAAGCGCAATTGTATAAATGCAGTAGTATGTATATTGAGTTTGTAATGTGTTCATGTTTTATACCTCATTGCTATTTGATGGTTGAGTAATTGATACGTCTGCTGGCGTATTGTTATGGTTACTTGCATTGTTTGACATACGAGCTTGCATCATGGCTTCAAATGCACTGCCATCGTTATCTAAAGCATTATGTATAAATGGTGCATATACGTCGTAAAGCATGCGTGTACCTGAATGGCCAAGTAAGCGTGATACAAATAACGGGTTTTCATGGGCCGCTAAATGTAATACTGCTGCAGTATGTCGAGTTTGGTATGGTCGACGAGGCTCAAGGCCAGCCTTTTTAAGTGTTGGGTACCAGATCTTTTTGCTTACCTGGTGCGTTAACAGTGGCTTACCTTTATCGTTTGTAAAAACAAAGTCAACATCTTCTGGCATCGCCTTTACGGCTCTCTCCAACGCTGCACGTACCGTTGGCGTCATTTTAATATCACGGCGCGACTTAGGTGTTTTAACGTCGGTAAGCTCTTTTCTAACCCAGTTATGGCGTATCATAATGCGGCCATGTTCAAAATCGACGCATTCACGCAATAAGCCATGTACCTCACAAGAGCGCATACCTGTGTAAAAGCGCACAATGTAATAATCTCTCCACTCATCTGGTACCACTTCTAAAAAACGAAATACTTCTTCTTGGTTTAATGGTTTTGGATCAGACTTCTCTTCTTTTAATGGCTTTAAGCGTTCAAGCGGATAGGGCATATCAAACTCTTCACTTGCCGCATATAAAATTGAAATTAACGGTACGCAAATAATGTTGATGCGTTTATTGGTTAAACGTTTTGAGCCATCAGGGTTAGTTAACTCACAGAGCTTAGTACGAAACTCTTGTACTAAGCCAAGTGTGATATCTGATAATAGAATATTGCCAAAAAATGGTAGTAGGTATAAACGTAAAATACCTTCAACTGATTCTTGGTATGTGTTCTTCCATTGATGTGACATACGGTCAAACCATGCTTTGGCGTAATTATCAAAAAATGGTAAACATGAACTCGCATGCTTCTCACGTTTGAGTTGCTCAAACTTAGCGCATTTTTTACTGTCTGGGAAGAACTCGCGATACTCGAATTTGCCTAACGCAATTTGAGCATTCATGGTTTTTATTTTGGCTTTTACTTTTTTAATGTTCGCTGGTGTTTCAGGTAAACCTGAAGATTCTCTAAAGCGTTTACCAAGTAAAGATATGTCGTACTGTATATAACCGTGATCTAAAAATCGGATAGTGACCATGATAATTCTCCTAAATGAGTCTATCTTTGGCCGACAAAAGCAAGGTATACTTTAAGCGTCGGCTGCTGTGCTTTAAGGGTTAGCAGTCGATACGAGCTGGGGTCGTTGGTAGCTTCCCCAGCTCAACTGCAATTCTTTGTTACCTGTTAACTAATAAACTTTCATTAAACTTAATTCAAACATCTTATAAGTACGTATTTGGCTTAGTGCTTAGCATTACTAAAACATCTTTTTGTAACTACGTAACTTATCTGTATATCGCTTAATAAAATTAAATTGGTTAATAAGTGAACACCTATACATTGCCCATTGCAGTGCCGTTGGTCAAGTACTTTTTTTAACTTTTTGTTTGTTTAACCTATTGTTTTTATTGTGATTAATTTGTTTGGGTGAAACAAAGAATTGTTCATGTAAAACACTGGGTTGTTTGACTCAAACATCATAAATTTGCGTGGAATAGGGTAGATAAATTTGTATTTATAAAATTACTTTATGACTCAATTGGTTATGACTTTTATTTGTGTAATTGAAGTGATTTTACTGCAGAATCATTTAATAGGATTCGCTCTTTTTGATGTTTGGGTATAACAATATTTGATTAAAACGATGTGAATTTATGTTTGAGTAAAACAACAGAAAAAAAGCTTAACCTTAATATATGTGCATTAATTAAATTTTTTACGCAAAAAAAATTAAAATAATTTGAAAAAATTTTTTGAGAAATGTTTTTTTACGGCAAATATTAGTAATTCACGGGGAAAATACGTTGGCTTTAAGCACAGGTTTTTATCTTTTAAGCGTTAATAAGAGTTCTTTTGCTGGTTTATAAAAGCGAGTTCTTGGCATACAGTTAAAGAGTCTAAAGGTTTGTGTACTCAAACAGATAGAAAACCATCAAAGCTCGCCTTCCAAGCGAGCTTTTTTGTTTCTGACATTTGAGTGTTTATTTTTGTTAAATGAATGTAATGACCAAGTGGAGGAAGGCAAATGCTTTAGACTCTATTAAGACTAAGCAGGTTGGTATTATATGCAGGCATTTATTCGCATGGAAGGATTCCGTACACTATTTAGCTCTATTGAAGAAAGCTCGATAAGCCAAGGATTAATCAATATGGAAAATGCATCTGAGCTTGAAGTCACCAAAGATATGGACCAGTTAATTAAGAAATCCTGGGAAGAAGCTATTAAGCAACCTCCAGAGAGTGATGGGCCTGACGAGGGGAGCTAAAGTGTGCTTAGTTTAGTATGAGTATGATGGTTTAAAATTATTGTCATATTCATACTCTCAGTGGATAAATTCCAATAAAAATAAACCCTAGGCTTGTACTTTTAATACGCTATTACGTTTTTATTCATGTCCTTTCATCAAAAGCTGAACAAGTTTCGATGGATACGAAGTCAACTTCTTAAGTAAGTTTATTACCCCAAAATATAAGGCCACTTCAAATTGATGATGAAGTAGCCTTGTTTTTAGTGGTTTAGTTTATTTGATGATTTATGCATTTTCATCAATGCAAATCAAAACATTGTAAATTTTCCAAGCTTTCTCCTCAATTAAGTCTTGATAAACATATTTAAAATATTCATCGCTTTCTAATTCGATATGCTCAGGGTCTAGTTCATCAACCCAGGATGTCCACTCACCACGTACACGATATACAAAGGAAGGGTGTTTAGGCCATTTTTTATCGTCTGGATCATAAACAGTACCCTCTAGATACCAAGTTTTAGCTGTTTCTAGCACACGCAAATCAAAGTCATTTAAAATTTTCATAGTTTATTCCTATTACAGTCAAAGTTATTGTTCAGGATTATTTCCTGTCGATTAAAATCAAAAGAATCGATATTAATTCTTTGATTACTGTATCTATGTGTATTTATTTAAATTTCGTTTGAAAATAGTTTGCGGCAAACATTTGCTATGCCTAGCTACTGTTTTTACTGGGTTTTGGTTTTTACACTAGCTTTGAAGTTTTAACTTGGGTAATGTTGTGGAGTGAATTTAATGCAACAAGGATGTGGGCAATGCAACAAGAATTACCTTATTACCAGAGTTTATATGAAAGCCTATGTACAGTAGGTGGTGAGGATGACGATAAAGCAGCGCTGTTGGTTATCGAACGTTTTCTTGATGGAAAATTCAAAGGTGGTAAACACAGTTTTATCGAACGTTGCCAGGACTTTTGGAAAAGCCCATTTTTACAGAGTTTACCTACTTTAATTATCGAACACTCTTCATTTGTTTTAGCATTATCGCGCTGCTTTCAGTGTAATATGTCAGTTAATGAAACATTAGTTAGTACTGTTACTTCGTCATCACTCACCTCATTAAAAACCGCACTTAAGTATTCTGGTTGTATTACTAAAAAACACTCAGAACATTTTGGGCATTGGTTTAATGAAATCGCACAAGATAATACAAATGATTCTTTTTTTGAGGTGTATTTAGCGATAAATCGTGAATATCTTGATCTGTTTGATGATGCACAACAATACAATGTTAATTTAAAGGCGTTGTCGTGTATTGAAGTCTTAATGTTTGGTGCGCGTTACATCTTTGAGTATATATTGCCGTCATCTATCGATAAACAACATATCCTTTTGCATAGTTGGTTAGTAATTAATGAATTACTCAAACAAAATTTACTGCTTAATACTAAGCAACGCCTTAATTTAACCGAATTAGATATAGTTAAATTTGCCAAAAATATTTTCATGTCTGATTTGATAGGGCAACCATCAGCTGTAACAAATGCTCGTTATCAAGGTTTTGTTAACGCCTATTTAGCACAATCGGCTCTGATTAATTTTAAGCGATCGATTGTTGATGAATTTTGTTACTGTGATGATGCCTTTTTCGAATGTCGAGATGGCCGTGCGTATCTTATTGGTGACGGGAAAAGTAACAATACACTTGATGCTCGAATCGAAGATAAACAGTTAAAATTGAACACATATTGGCAACTTCGCGCACTCGATGTATTTTCACAGTCGCGTTATGCAAATGAACTTATCGGCAGTGCTGAAAACCATGAGGCAAATCAACTCGCTATATTTCTGTCTTTTGCCGCCGAATTACAATTAAATCAAGTATATGGCATTAAAGATACTATAGCGGTAAGTGAAAGAGTTAGCGTGAATGTGTTTGAAGCATTACTGTCGATGAATTTAACGAGTGCTTTTTACCAAAACCATTTTGTGGATGAGTACCTTTCACTTGTTGAACAATATGGCAACTCGTCTGCAGCGCTAGCGGACTTTATTGTTAATGGTTTACTTAACCTTGGCGAAAATAGGTTTCCGCTTACTTTTGCTAAGAAAAAAGATAAGGTTAATCGCATTATCAATTGGACCGTAAATAGCAAATACCCTAAAGGGAATAGAGCCGCGGCAAAAGCGATTGTTGAGTTTTGGAGTCATGATTTAATGGAAACTGCAAAGCAATTACAACTTAAGCCTAATGGGGGAATGCCGACGTTTAATGAGCAACCAATGTTACAACTTAATAATTTGGTGCTGCAGATGCCGTGGATCACCGCATTTCAAAATAACTTGGTTGCAGCGGTAAATAACTTACGCCGTGTGGGCGCTAAAAGAGCGAACGTAAAGTCTGAAACCCAACGTATTGAGCATAACTTAGCTAAAGCATTTAATGAGTTAGGAGTACATACATTATCTGGCTTTCACCCTGCTAAGTATGATGGCCAAGATGCAGGTGAAATTGACTTGATTTGTGCGCT
Source organism: Thalassomonas sp. M1454 (assembly GCF_007097525.1). Lineage (GTDB taxonomy): Bacteria > Pseudomonadota > Gammaproteobacteria > Enterobacterales > Alteromonadaceae > Thalassotalea_A. The sequence continues at coordinate 1,048,946 of NZ_VKDD01000002.1, read as the reverse complement.
TGGGGGCTGTGTATTGGTTATAGAGATAAAGTCATCTTATATACGTGGCGGTAGGCAAGAGCATTGGCTACATAAAACGAAAAGCCTTCGAAAAGCAGGCACTCAAATTGAGGCGAAAACTTCAGCAATACAAAGGTTGTTGAGTACTGATAATGAGTTTAGAAGGCAATTAGGTTTGCCTCAACTTGGTGATGTGAATGTCACTGGCTTGATAGTCGATACGTCGATGGTAGCCGATCATCAAACCTTTGATGGTTATTTAAAGGTTTCTCTGGAAGAGATCCTAATTGCTCTTTGGGATGATGCTGACAAAGTCGTGCGAGAAGAAGATATACCTGAGCAGGGCATTGATGAATACAGCTTGTATAACGGTGGGTTCTCATTAGAAAGGTTAATTGAAATACTTGAAAATGAAATAGTTTTTTCATGATTTTTTATTGCATTACAATAACTTGTTGGTTAAATCACTCGTCATAAATGTGAAAGAACCCACAGAAGGTTGGCATTTAACAAGTTGCTGTTAAATACCATTAGCAACAATTAACGAGCACTTTAAGGTAAAATAATATTTACTTTAAGGTGCTTTGTTAATTTTTAAATTCTATAAGCCAATATTAGTTTACTCAAGGTAATTCACCTTTTAGGAGCAATTACCTCTACGGTTTACCTCATATAATTTCAATATGGCTTAACATGTAAAATTCAGTTATAGAATCATTTTCATGCGATAATATAAGTTCATTAGTTTTGCCTACCTCCCAAAGTGGTTGAGTATTTTTATTATCAAAATTTCCAAGACTTTCTGTCACGATAGATAATAATCGCAAGTTATAGTGATAAATTTTATTATGATCAAATGGCGTGTCAGCTAATAACTCTCCTTCACTAAATGGTTTATTGTTATCCAGAGCGCCAGTATAGTGAAAGGTTAGTTTGGTTTTATTTGATTGTTCATCCTTTTCAAATTTTACCGCTGTATTGTGCTTAGGGTTTATCGAGTTCTTTAACGTTTTTTGTAGCTCTAAAGTATCTAGGCTTCTAGGGGCAACTTTTACCGAATCTATACGGCGGTATAATGTTGCAATATTGATATTAGGTTCGATAGTACCTAGTTTGTATATAGCCTTACCTTGCTTGAGGTAAATTTGGTTATTTAGCGTGGCTAGGTGCACATTTTCATTATCGAAAGTTAGCGCCTTAATCAAGGCATGACAGGTTTTTGATGCTATTTTTGTAAAAAATGAGGCTTCGATAGTCTTGCTATTGGTATGTTTAATAACTGCTACTGCTGTACTAATGTACGCCAGTCCAGCAATGGTGCCATCTGACATTAAATGTAGATAAAAGCCATACTGATTCCCCTGAATGCTCCCTTTATCGTTAAGATCTATTATCTTTAATAGCGTGGTTAAAGTGTCTTTTAAATCGTTTACATTTATTTCCCAAGGGAAATCGCAAGGTACTGGGAAGTTATATAATTCTGGATTAGCGTTCGGAAGTATCGATGAAACATGAGTAAATTCACTTGGCTCAGTAATTGTTTTTTGATCGGATAGTTCAACGGTTGCAGCTAATGACAATGTTTGGCCATTATCAGTATTAGAGCCAAGAGAAAATTTAAGCATATATTCAGGTCGAACAACAACGTTATTGACGTTGCTGCTTTCTTTTAGTTGGTCGATATTGTTTTTAATGACGCCGACCAAGAACTCGCCGTCAATACAAAAATCTGTTATTTGATTTGGCTGTGCGTTTTCAACTTTGGCTATAGGTGCTTCAATTTGCGTTTGTATCATTGCACTATTAGTGATTGCTGTGGTCGCTGTGAATCGCTGCTCTTTTACATCAATTTTGCAATGAAAGCGAAGGTCAGCGAAGTTCGGTAATGTACTGCTTAGCAAGTGCATTAATTTAGTTAAAGACTGTAATACATATTGTTTGATTTCAAAGTTCATTGATTTTTATCTCTTTAGTTTTTGTTGATTTAGTTAAAGTTTTGCCGCGTTGCTTATAGTGTTTAAACGCAAAAATGAGCTCGATGAGCCAACTTAAGTCGTCCCATAGTGCCCAGAAATATTGATAAGGCTTTACAAGTATTCGGTATTTGCCAGCGCTTTCTTTTTGAACCACAGACCAGTTGGCTTTAGAAATTTTATTAATCCATTTTTGTTGGTCTTGGCTTTTTCTTATTAAGCCTTCTGCTCGTAACTTTTTAACGTTTGGCAGGTTTAGTGTTTCGATGGCGTTAATGTATTTTGCCAACTCTCGTAAACTCTCGATGTGTCCATTGATTGAGAGTTTTTGCGCGAAGAATGCGATGGCGTTAAAGTCAGTTGCTGTCCATGAATCAAAGTTCTTATCAACATGCAGGTTAAAGCGAAGCCAGGCGTTACGTTTTGAGTTTTCAAAGTCAGGAATGGTTGGTAGCTTACTAACCTCAGGTAAAAAATCTTTAAACGACTTATGCATTAAACTGCTACTTTTACCATTTTGGATAACAGATATTTGGTGTACAAACTGACTAAACGTTAAGGTAGCGTCTTTTTTAATATCAGCCTGTTGGCTTACTTTCTTGGCGGGATAAAAATTTGGATTAGTGCGTTTTTCTCTGTTTATTAAGTAAGCAGCCAAATTATGGTTATTTAATGTCGCTTCACGGTTAACTTCCTTAATTAAAAATTGATGCGTTTTATTTAAGGTATAGGCATAGCTAGAGTCTTCTCGTAGCCAGGTGAAAAACTCTGTAGCATTAATGCAACGACACGCTTTGGCCGTTTTGGACAGCAACAAACTTACCAAGTGCAAGTAAGTTGTATAGGTTGTAGCAGGGCTAGCGTGGCCAACAAGTAAGGCTAATTGTTCCATCACAGGAAATTGCGGATTGATAGGCCGGCCAAGCGTTGAAAAATCTCTGCTAAATCTTTCTAGGTGTTTTGCGGAAAATATTTCGTGGTTTAATATTGGCTTTAACGCTTGTAATGCCAAGGTATCGGCTTGAGCGCCAGATAAATAAAATTCTATGAGTAAGTTGTTGCATCCACAGTGTCTTAATAAATGTGTGACCCAGCTATCGTCGCTAGTTTCTTCCCGTAAAAATGAAATGAAATCGTCTTCTAATGAGTGAAATAACCAAGATTCAAATAATGATTGATTCTGATAGGATTTACTCTGTTGAGACTTTCTCTCGTCTACTTGCTTGATAAGTTTTGCAAGCACCTTCTCTGGTAATGCGCTTAGTGGATAGTCTCGAACGCTTTGAGTTGATTTACGTCGTTTGGCATTGGAGATGTAAAGCAAGTTTGAATCAATATCGATATCGTTTACGCATAGGCTGACCGCTTCATCTTCACGCAGCGTGCCGTAATAACAAAGTTGAGCAATTAGTACGGTTTGCTGTTTAAAGTAATTACCATCGCTTGCATATTTTTCGCAAATCGCATCAAATTCGCTAGGCGGCAAATAGTTGGTGCGAATAGAGCCTCCAACTGTTAAAAGCTGTAAATCTTCTAAATCGATTAATGGTATTGCTGGAAATCTTTTTAGATAGGTTAAAAAGCGTAAAAGAGTTAATTGTTGATCATGATTAAAAGAATCGAGCGCCTTTTGACATTGCTCGGTTAAAAATTCACTGTCATCATTAGCGATATTGCGTTTGCCAAAAGCAAGCTTGGCAAAGTTTGTGGCATCTGAAAAATAATTCTTTAACGTACCTGCTGCTAAATTACCTTTCCATTCGGTTCCTATTTCAAATAGGTGATTTATCCAGTGAATAGCCAAATAATAACCAAGTGATACATTGTCACTTTCGAGCACTTTCATGTCAGTTAGGCAGGTTGTATACGCCTTTGTATTTCGTTTTTGGGTAGGGCAAGTTATTTCAAAATTTGATAGTAACCCAAGTAATTTGGTTTTTACCAACCCGTCCTCAATACCATGATGGTTTGCCAAAATGTCTTCCGGAATATCTTGCTTAGTTTTCTGTCTACGCTTTTTGTTGGTACTTTCGATTTCCTGTGTCTTGGAAGAAAATAGGTTCACTAATCGAGCCTGGTCAAGCGGGGCCTCAACACCCTGAACGTGAGCTAAACCAATTGGGAAATTAAACAAGCAAATATCTTTGATGATGCGCTTGAGCGGCATCGTAATTAGCTTTTCTGGAAGATATTTATTTTGGTATTGCAGGTACGAACTTACGGCTTTTTGAGCTTTGATTGGTTTACCTTGAACCCAATCAAAAGTGTCGTGCTTTGAAAGGTATTGGTAATAAAGTACAGAGAGCGGTGAAAGAAAAATTTGTTTTTGAGATTTTTCTAGATATACAGTGATTAAATTACCACCTTCAATAAACAGCCAGTCGTTTGAGGTATAGCTAAGTAGCTCATCTAATTGCGTTAGGTTTGTAATATTGCACTCATGCGCGGTCATTAAAAGCCAACGACCTACACATGCTAACTTGCCATCATTTTCACTTTCGATAGGATTGATAGGGTTTTCATAGATACACGTGAGTAGACTTCCCACTAGGCCAATAGGTATGGTGTTATCGTTGATTAATGCCTTTTCTTTTGGCAGTGGTATCGTGACATTAGGTAGTTTTAGATCTGGGTAAGCAACGCTTGCCCAGCGCCATAGTTCAGAAACAATGATTTTAATGCATTCAAGTTCATCTAATTCGGTTGCTTTATAAGTAAATTTTTTGCTTAACGTATTTAACTCATCGTCTTTTATATGCTTTTCTTCACAGCATCTGCGTATAAAGTTTGATAGCTTTTTATGTTGCCAAAGGTGTTGGAAATGATTTCGAATCTCCGGTGTCTCGTCTTGTAAAGCCTGCTGTAGCCTTGTTTTTAATGACTTACTGTTGAGACGGACTGCTTCAACTGTATTGATATCTTTATCATGAGTGTTATTTTCGTTTGTAGTCGTCATAAATTAACCCCTGATACTCAGTATTTTTGTGATCGCTTTTTCAAACGCGTCATCGGCTAATTTGAATTGATGAGCAATGTGTTCTAAAGCTTTTTGTTGGTGAGGATTTAATTGGTTGATGCTATGCAGCGCATAAGGCCTTAATGGCGTTTGTCCAAAATTATGATGGTTCATTTGAAGATTTATATTGCGGTTATCTAAGCATTGGGTATTTGCTGTATCTTCAGTATTGCAGCAGTAACTGTTCGAGTTCATCGCGTTGCACCTCGCACCATTGATTTTTATCGTTTAGGTAGGCAATGGCATATTGCTGAACACTTGGTGATGGTCGATAAAAGATTCGCCAGCGAGACCAGATTTGGCATAACTTTTCATCAAGGAATGCTAATCTTTTGGCATTATTCTGATGGGAATTTTTATCACTTAATGCAATCAAACAATCTACTAACGAGACATTGTCGAAGGAAGGAAATGGTTTTTTTTCAGGCCTTAACAGTGCGATGTAAGCAACTCGAAATCCTAAATAAACGGCAAAATCTTGACTGGTTTTTATTGCCTCTTGTTTTAATTGAGACGGGCTTTGATTTGAAGCCTCAGTAAATACTTCTTCAAAGTAAGCAACGATTTTATCGAGCACATATTCATCAAGTACGTAATCACAACCAAACGTTCCCAACAAATTGTCATTGCTAAATAGTGAGGTAGTATTTATTTCATTCGTTGCAATATGCGGTAACGGAATATCTGCAGAACCTAAAAATGCGAACCAAGCTTTTGTGATCACATCTTCCGTTTTTTCAATGCCTAAATTTGAATAATGGCCTTGTGTACTCGGCGTAGAGCGGCAAATTTGGCTGTAAATATCTGGCTCATTACCATATTGAAAATGATGGAAAGCACTGCGTATACTCGAGGGAGTTAAATGATGAGAGCAATTTTCACTGTAGTTATCTTTTCGGCTTTTTAACCATTGCTTATATTCAACGGTCTCGACTTTAAGAAACGTTTCTAACGAAATATCATTCCCGCGTTTGTTTGCCTTACCGGTGCGTAAATACCAGTTAAATAAGGTTGGTATAGGGAAGGGTAAGGCAATACTGAGCGAGGTTGAACAATTACTCTTTCGGTAAAATTGTGTATCGTCAGTGTCTTGATATTGCCGAGATTTTACTAGCGATTTAGGCAGTACAGCATTAACCTCACAGCTTTCGCCATGAGATAACTGATAATAGATGCCTACTTCTGAGTTGCCAAGAGCCTCACAATCATCCGTATTTGTTTTTCTACTTAATCTCGAGTTGTCGTTAAATACACTGATTTTTTTTAGGGCAGCGTAGGTTTTATTAAAGAATACTTCTAAATAAAAAATGATGTAAAACGCAATCAGTTTACAATCAAGTTTTTCAATAACTGTATCGAATACCTCTGGGGTAAACGTTTTGGCAATATTACCAAATTGCAATGGCGTAATAGATTGCTGACTAAAGGCTAATTTCTGATTTGCGCGAGCAACCGCATTGGCTTTGCCACCTTTGCGTCTTTGATATAGGCTTTTTCGTTGTTTTCTTGTTAGATTCGGTTTTTCAATACACTCAAGTAAATGGGCGTGTTGTATCTCTTCATCAGCCACGATAACGCATTCATTTATAACCTCTAAATCAGATTCATGCTCAGAGACATTAAATAATGTGCCTTGAGCAAAAATACGCGTACTTCTTTGCATATTCTGCTGGCGTAAAAGCTTTGCTATTGAGCTGAAATGATTGCTCTCAGGTAAGGTTGTAAGGTAGTCGGCTAATTCGTTATTAGTAAATTGATAAAAATAACTAATCTCTACTTGTTCAATAATGTCATCTGTTATGTCTAGTCGAGATTTATCTAACTCTAAAAGAGACTGGTAAAGGTTAGTTGGGGCGTTTAAATAGATACGTGCAGTAAGCAATAACCAAGTAATAATGGCTTTCTCGTTATGCGAGTTGCGTGCAATCAGTATTAGCGTTGTTATTAGCGGATAATGCGTAAGGTCGTTATATAGATCTTTGCGAGTTACTTCGCTTTGAGGTGAATGTTCATCGCTTTTATATTGTGCAAGCTTCTCTATGGCATTAGTCAATACCTTTTGTTGTTCTAAATCTTTATTCGAAGCGTTCGCTAAATGGCAACAGCACTGATGAAACTGAGACAAAATTTCATGAACGTCTTGGGTATATTCAAGATGTTCTGGCAAATGAAATGCCGCCCAAATGGCACTCGCTTCATTTTGCGATAAATCAGCATAAATTCCACCCTTTGGTGGTTCGATAGGTGAGGTTGTATTTAATGGATAGTTCATAAGAAAACCTTCAACTATTCAGTTAATACAAACTGTTTTGGTGTTACGCTGCTTTTATTTTTAGCTTGTTTGTTTTTGCTATTACTTCTCGCTTTCGCTTTTGAATACTTTGACGGTGAGCAACCTTCAATTTCAGCTAATTGGCGTTGGGTTAGTTGTAAATTAACACCTGTCATTGATTTAATAAGTTCGATTGAATCATCAATAGTTTCGTTCTCGTTATAGTTTAACTTTTCAACTAATGACATTTGAGCGATCAGGTGTTCTATTTTCTCAATAGATTGTGCCGTTTTAATCTTCGATTTTGGCACCGCTAAATCTGGGTAGGCACTAATTAAGTATTTAAAAAAGCCAAGGTGCTCATAAGGATAATAATTATCTTTAGAGTTCAAAATTGGTAGGGCTTGAAATATAGCGCTTTTAAGTTTTTGGAATATAGATGGTGCAACTTTATCGATCATTTCATATTTTTTAACGATCACGTCCAAGGACTGCGTAGGCCCAAGTATTTTTAAGTCGCTGCATTTCAGCGCTTTGTTTTTCTTTTGTAATACAGCTTTTGCTTGCTTTGTTGACATCAAGTTCACCCTTTTTATTTGTGTCTTAATGTACTTATGTGTATTAATTTTAAAAAATGGCAAAAATAAAAAATATTTTTTTTGATAGAAAAATCTATGGAAACTTATCGATGATCTTTGTGCTGTTTTATGATGAATTAAATTAGTTTATGAGGGAGGTGGGTGACTAAATAAATTTTAGTTTTACAGAGTTTTTTTACTAAAGTTTTGTAAAAGCAAAGATCGTATTTTTAGATTTATCTATGTTTGTTGTTTCCTAATTTTAGCGATGAATATTTTTGAAAAAAGATAATCAAAAATCAGCTTCCTTCACTCAAAAAAATTTATTTTTTAACTGTAAACCTAGGCAATAATATACGTTTTAAAATCGATGAGCGGATAAGCTTGAAATTGGGAGTAATGATTTATCGGTGGATTAAAAAAACAAATTATATGTATATGTGTATTTTTAATGAATATCGTCGGATTTATGTGTTATATGATATAGCTTAATGGAATAAGTTTGATTTTAAAGAGGTGTATTAGATTCTTTGGTGATTTATGAAGTGCATAAATGTCTGCTGAGGTGTTTTTTTCATGACACAAACAACTGTTTTTGGCATTTAGATACATTGAATTAAATATAAATTGATGTGCAGTTGTGTATGGATGTACAGTTATTTTTATTCACGAACTATCGATGTTTAAGGCGCGAACAATTGATAACAATATTTAGAGCCTTATATAAGGAGTTTATTTGTCATTTATAAAACCTACATATTATATAGCATCTTGACGTCCAGTTCTTTTTGGAACCAAAAAATTTGATTCTCATTAACGTTCAATTTCATGTTGATTTAAATAATGTTTATAGGTAATGTTGCTCCATATTTTATTAAGGTTAATATTCAGTATGTTATGAAGTTTTTTGTTTTACCTAAAAGGTTTTTTATCCCTCTAATTTTTGTCATATCTTCAACCATTTCTTTTTTCGTTTTGTCTTACAGTCTTAAAGGTGCCTATGAATCCTATTGGACAGCTATCTACCGTGTTCAAACTGTTGATATGAATATTTTGGCCAATGTAATAAATGGTAGCGTAAAAGAAGTTATCCAAAAGGCAAATCAACCTAAAGCAGCTGATATTGTTAATTCAAACTATTGTTTGTTTAGAATAAGAATTACTTCTTGTGATGATGAACAGTGCCAAAAGCAAAGTGAAATGGCTGATAATGCTGATAGTGCAGCCCCTAAACGATGTACATATCTTCAAGAGGCTGAAGTGCCAAGTTTGTCTATACCTATTTATGAAGACTCCTTAATTAAATCTCCGGTGTTTTTTGAGCATGCATACTCAATGGATGCATCGATAAATGAATCCGCACAAAAAACTATTGGTTTTGTTCATTTGTACCGAGGAGCGTTTATTTCATTTACTGAAGATATGAAACTTTTCTATAAAAAGTTGGCTGAAGGGAAAGCTTTATCCTCTCGCCATATATCATATAAAACAGCTACTTATGTTGGTGTTTTTATATTCTTTACGTTAACTCTTTTGTTTTGGGTGTTGAGGCTAATGACTCAAAATTACCATAAAAGAAAACATCTATCAGGTAAATTATTAAAATTGATTGAAAAAAGAATGTGAGGTGACAAATGGACAGTTACTTTGATAAAGCTGAACGATTAGAGTCACTTAAGAATAAGTTAAATGATATGGGCTTTTTTACGTCAGCTAAGGAAGAAGAAACAACAATTGTTGAGGCTATTGATACTTTGATGGAAATTGAAAGCAATGAATTACCAAATGAAGTTGCTTTGAAAATTGGTGAGTTAGAAGAAGAGCTAAAGATAGTAAGGAAAAGTCTAAGTAGTTGTGAAGTTGGAACAGAGACACTTGCTTCAGAGTTGTACACTTATACTGAAAAAAGTGAGAACAAAAGGCTTTTGGAAAATAGAAAAATAGGCATTGTAGGGGGGCACAAAACAGATATTCAGAAAATTAAAGATAAATTTAAGGAAGTGTCATCAGGCGCTAAGATTAAACACCCGCAAACAGATGGTGAAAAAAATTCAGGATGCCCTCCGTATAGTGTATTTAAAGAAAAGTATCAACATGTAGATGTACTTATCGTGATCACAGGTTATGCCGGCCATGACTTAACTGGGTTAGCTGATAAATTAGAAGATGAACAAAATGTTTATACTATTAGAATTGAAAAACCAAATAACCTAAATGCTATTGTGCAAAGAGTGATTACATCATTGAAACAAAGAAAATTATTTGAGGTTTAATCACACTTAATTCTTTCATTATCGTGCAGGCTATTTTTGTACTTAAGAGCAATATTTGCATTAAAGGTTACACTTAAATGGTAGTTTTTTTGGAACTGTAAAATCATTATGAATAAAAAAAATAGTTTTCCTTCTGGCAGTAAGGTTGTGCATTTTAAGCATGGTGAAGGTACAGTTATTCGTACTCTAGGTAATGGTTTAGTTGATGTAAGGTTTAGCAACGGTAGCGAATATGTCAGCGCACAAAATTTAAAATCAAAATTCCAGCAAAACAAAAACAGAGCTCAGCATAAAAACAAAAAACGTGACTCAACAGTACGAAGTATTAGCGCTGCTGAAATAGCAGAGAACAATAGAAAAACAGCAGAAAAGCTGCGCGCAAAAGAAGAACGGGCTAAAGCGCAAGAGATTCGTAAAAGCATAATAAAAAAATTATCCTCTTTATTTAATACATCCTATTTAGATGTTGATGAGTATTATCATAAAACGGCTAAAGAATACCTTTCATTAGAAGCATTTAATCAAAAGAAAATATCATTTGTTCAGAAATGGATTAATGATAACAGCCCTTCAACAGTAAATGGTCAAGCAAGTTTAAAAATTGATGATGAGCAAGCGCTAGCCATAGGTTCAGTAAATACACATGTGCAAGTTATTGCTCGTGCGGGCAGTGGCAAAACAGCAACACTGGTAAATAGAACGTATTTCTTAATTAAGCATTGCAAAGTAAAAGCAAGTGAAATCCTTTTATTAGCCTTTAACCGTAAAGCGGTACAAGAAGTACGTGAGCGACTTGTTAAACTGTTAAATTTTGACTCTGAGTTAATCATTCAAAAAAATATTGAAGAACAAAAAGCACAGCATAATAGCCATTATGAGTTTAATGAAGAAGAAGCGACTGAGAAGGCAGTTCAATTTGCGATTGAAAAATTACAAATTAATATTCCACAAGTATATACATTTCATGCTTTAGCGCATGCTATTGTCCACCCTAGTGAAACATTGCTGTTTGATAATAGTGAAACTAAGGTTTTTGAATTAAGTCGGAATTTTCAAAGGGTTATTGATGAAAAGTTAAGGGATGCAAAATTCAGAGATGAAATTCGTGAAATTATGATGGCACATTTCACCGAGGATTGGTTTTCAATACTTCAAGGTGGTTATGATAAATCTAAAGAAGATATGCTTAAATTTCGTCGCTCCCTAAGGACGCAAAGCTTAAAAGGTGAGTATGTAAAATCCTATGGGGAAAAACTCATCGCCGACTTTTTATTTGAACATGATGTCGCCTACAAATATGAACGAAACCATCATTGGAATGGGATTAATTATAAACCTGATTTTACCATATTTTTTACTAAAAATTCTGGGGTGATCATTGAGTATTTTGGTTTAAAAGGTCAAGTTGATTATGATGAAATGACGGCAGAAAAAAAAGTCTATTGGGAAAACAATAAGAATTGGGAGCTTGTTGATATATATTCAAGTAATGTTTCGAAAGTAAGCAAAGCGGAATTTTATGAACGATTAAAATATGAACTAAATCGAAGAGGAGTTGTTTGTAATAAACTTTCTGATGATGAAATATGGGAGCGGATAAAGGACAGAGCCGTAGATCGTTATACTCAGGCTGCCGTTGGCTTTGTAGGGCGCTGTAGAAAGCAATCATTATCTGCTGATGATTTGTTTAATATCATTCAAAAATATCAGTCAGTTTCTCAAGTAGAAGATTTATTTTTAAATGCTATTCACGGACTATATCAAAGCTACTTATCTTACCTTGAAGAGTACAATAAGGAAGACTTTGATGGTCTGCTACAAAAAGCTATTATCGAAGTTGAAAATAATAAAACGGTATTTAAAAGAAAAGGCTCACAGGGAAATCTAGAAACATTAAAATATTTATGTATTGATGAATACCAAGACTTTGCGGAGTTATTTCATCAATTAATATCTGCGATCCGAAAAAAGTCACCTAATATTAAACTGTTTTGTGTAGGGGATGATTGGCAAGCGATTAATGGTTTTGCCGGTTCTAATTTAGAGTTTTATCAAAACTTCAACAAATATATATCCCCGGCAGAAATACTAAACATATCTACCAATTATCGATCATGCAGCAATATCGTTCAAATAGGTAATAGCCTTATGAAAGGGCGCGGCAAAGAATCGATAGCTGCTAAAAGTGCTTCTGGTCTAGTGTACTTAGCACCATTACAACACTTTAAACCATCAAATATCGAGCATAGAACTCATCTTGGGGATACATTAACTCCGGCTATTTTGCGAATTATTCAAGGAACGATTAACAAAGGTTTGGATGTCGTAATTTTATCACGTACAAATAATATTAAGCATTACGTTAACAGTAAAAATAGCTCGTTACCTTGTTATCTTGAATATATTCAATCTTTCTTCCCAGAAGATGTGCGAAAGAGCATCAATATTTCTAGTGCACATAAATACAAAGGGCTAGAAAAGGCTGTTGTAATTGTTGTTGATTTTGATGGCTCTAACTATCCATTAATTCATCCTAGTTGGATGTTTTCACGGATCCTTGGTGATTCAGAAGAAAAGATAATTCAAGAAGACCGTAGGCTCTTATATGTTGCTCTAACTAGAGCTGAACAAGAACTTTACCTTATTGATGATATAAAAGAACCTACACAATTTAAATCTGAAATCTTAAAAAACTACTCTATACCATTGCTTGAATGGGACTCCTTGCCGCCAGTCATTCCGAAGGACAGGGCAAGGGGGATTGTTGTCCAAATTAGTAACTATGGTTACGCATATGAAAGTGGAACATTCGCTATAAAATCAATTTTGCTAAACAATAAATATCAGTGGCTAGGTAATAAAGTAAAAATTTGGGAAAAGGCTTATCGCACAGAGGGTTTTACTTTTGATCTTTTACGTAAAGAAGGTTGGCCTAGTTTAGCTAAAAACATCTGTGTGAATTTTTATGATGACATAGGTAACCTAATTGCAGAATATACTAATACCCATGGCAAATGGTCCTGTAAATTGGATAATATTGAGCAATATAAACAGAACTGTCTCGATCTAAGCAAGGCCTTAAGACACTAGTGCTAAGCCAATACATCTATAGTCAAATGTTGCCCTGTATTCTGATAGAACCTTCAGTTTAGATATTGCTATATTAAGAGTTCTAATTAGTTTTAGGGCTTAGTTGTCTCGTTAGAACTCAATGTCATCGTCAAAATCGTGAACACCTTTAGCATCTTCATTCTCATATTTATCCGTAGCGTTAAATTCAAGTTTACAGTCATTACAATAAAACGACTTTGATATCGGGTATGTTCTTACACAACCACCTAAAGTAATTTCTCCTAGACTAAGTTGCTCTCTTAGTTCCTTGTTTTCAAAATTAGGCAGTCCGTATTGTTTTTTAGCTATCCAGTGACTGCGACATTTCGGGCATGATATGTTAGGGGCATTTTGAGGGGGAGAAATTTGGCCTCTTTTCAGTGCTACAACATTCTTTTTTAAAATGCTAACCGAGCTGCGTAATGAATCAACTTGTCTTTGTAATTCTTTTATTAACTGCTCTTGTTCGACAAGTTTTTTAGTTGTCGTACCGTTTAATGTATCTAAAATTTTACTGGCGAAATTAGCCATAGTTTCAAAGCCTTTTTAATTCAAACTTACTTTAATACGTCACTTACTTCTAGGTTAAGTAACTTGCATTAGCACCTCATAGTTATGAACAATTTTAGTCAATTATGAAGCGTATTGTTGCGACAGTTTGTTGTTGAAATGTTAATGATGTTTGAATGGAGGCTTTTAGGTAACAAATTTGCAACGCATTACTAATAAAGGCAACAAATCAGCTTAAGTAAAAATAGTACTATTTGCTATGGCACTTTTCTCGTTCACTTAGATGAAGTTTAAGGTTGAGAAAAATATAACGGCAAATTGATAGTGGTTATTTTTAAGTAATGAATAGATGCATTTTAAGTTTACAAATAAAGACTGATTTTCTCTCTCGTTTATTCGGGAAGTTTACTCGCGTTGAGTTTTTCGACGACTCTTTAATTCTCAAGAGTAAATCAGGCAAAGAACGCTGCATATCTTATTCAGACCTTGAAGGCTTTTTAGTTTTTAAGAAAAAACTTTGGGGTGGGAAAATCTCGATAAATGCAGGAGAAGTGTTCTATCTTAACTTTCTTCAATCGACTCCAGATAAATCGCAAGTCATTGCGCTAAACAAATTGATTGCCCAGCATATAGAAAATAAAGTCGAGCACAGTTTTCGCGAGTATAAAACCAAGGCAGTTGATGAATTTTTGCGTGACAGTAATATCGCTGATATTGATGATGCGTTACAGAGTGTGTTAAACCCGTATAAAAAGTCTAAACGTAATTGGGCTCAATATATAAGCCTTAAAACGTTAGAGCAACTTGATGTGATTGAAGATGCATATCCGGTTAAGAAAAATGTTGTCGCTATTCGCAAAGAGTTTGAAAAACGTTCACTGAGCAACAGACAATCGTTTTATGACAATATTGAATCTAATCCTTTAACAGATGAGCAGCGATTAGCGGTTATTAGAGATAATGATCGCAACTTGGTATTGGCGGCGGCTGGCACAGGTAAAACTTCTGTCATGGTAGCTAAAGCGCTTGATTTAGTAGATAGAAATATTGCTAAGCCAGAAGAAATTCTTGTGCTGGCGTATAACAATGCGGCTGCAGCTGAGTTGCGAGAGCGTATGCTATTGCGTGGTAAAGCGGTTGGCATCGCAGAAAATAATATGCCACAAATACAAACGTTTCATGCATTAGGTAGAGGCATTATGCAAACGTGTAATAAATCCGTTCGTATATCTCACTTTATGGAAGATCCTATCAAGTTTGAGATGTGGCTTTCTGAGTGGTTTATTAAGAAAATGAAAACTGACCGAAAATTTTTAAGTGAATTTATCGACTTACAATACCAACCCGTTAACCCTTTTGATTTTAAAACGAAAAAGGAATATGACGATTATGTGCGAGATAACGAATATAGAACACTACAAGGTGAACGAGTTAAGGGTTATCAAGAACTATTGATTGCAAACTGGCTTTTCATGAATGGTATCGCTTATCAATATGAGGCCCCTTATGTGACCAAGCGCCGTATCGAGATTGGCTTTGATTACAAGCCAGACTTTCATTTTACAGGCACTGATATTTATCTTGAGCATTTTGGTATTGATAGAGAGGGAAATACTCGTCCAGATATCGACAGTGAAAAGTACAACCAAGAAATTGAATCGAAAAGAGCATTACATAAAGAGCAAGAAACTACTTTGTTGGAAACGTTCCATTATCAGTTTTGCGAAAATAACTTACTCGAATCGTTAGAAGAGGCAGTGGTCAACGCTGGGTTTAGTATTTCTCCAAAATCCGAAAACGATATTTTTGAGACACTAAAAAATTCAGGTGTTTTAATTGAAGGTATCAAACGATACATGAAATGTTTGCAGGCCATTCGCGTTGAAGAGCTTAATGAAAAGTCGATTCGCGTGCGCCTGCAGCAGCATGGCATTGAAAAGAGTAAACAGTACAGTATTGTGTTAGCTGAATTATTGCATGCTTATAAAGATGAATTGCGTAAACAAGGTGCTATCGATTTTGATGATATGATCATAAAAGCCTCTGCTTGTGTTCAATCGGGTGAGTTCAAGCCACAATGGTCGCATATCTTGGTAGATGAGTTTCAAGACATTTCTGCAGCGAGGATGAATCTACTTAATCAGGTCATTGAAAAAGGTAATAAACCAGCGCTTACGGCCGTAGGTGACGATTGGCAGTCAATTTATCGTTTCTCTGGTGGTAAGTTAGAGTTAACGACACAGTTTGAAAAGCGTGTCGGCAGTTGTTCGATCACTAAATTGCAAAAGACGTTTAGATATAACAATAGCATTGCCGATACGGCAGGGCGTTTTGTGATGAAAAATCCAGAGCAGTATGTAAAAAACGTCGTGACTCACACCCAGGTATCAGAGCAGCAAGTATTTATTTATGACGATAGAGTAGGCGACAGTAATAACCTTGAGCTGAAAACAAAGCAAATAGTGGCACAAATCCGAGCCAATGATCCGACTGGCAGTATTGCGATTTTAGCAAGGTATCGCTATTTACTTAACGATGCAAAACAAGCGTTATCATTTTCTAAGCAAAACGAAAATATCAAGTATTGGACGTTTCATGGCTCGAAAGGATTAGAAGCAGATTATTGTATTTTAATTGGCTTTAACCAAGGTAAAAAAGGTTTTCCAAATCAAAATGAAGAAGAAGCTGTCGTTGAAGCATTATTGCCTAGTTTAGATTCGTTTAAACACTCTGAAGAACGTCGTTTGATGTATGTGGCGTTAACGAGAGCGAAAAATCAAAGTCATTTGATCGCAGATCCTATGGCACCATCAGAATTTATCACCGAGCTTTTAGCACCAGAGTTTGATTTGCATATCGAGTCGGATTATTTTGCAGAACAACACCGTAAAATCTATAAATGCGCGCATTGCAGTGATGGCTATTATCAACTTCGTAAAGGTAAGTTTGGTGACTTTTACTCTTGTACAAGTGGCAGTGTTTGCCGCTCTAAACCGAGAATGTGTGAAACGTGTGGCGCGCCTTCGATAGACGGTAAACATTCGAGTAAATGTAATAATCCCAATTGTGAAACTGAAATGAAACTGTGCGGCAAATGTGCAAGGCCAATGAAGCTACGCAGTGCTCGCTATGGTCAGTTTTGGGGATGTAGCGGATATGCTATTAAAGCCGATCAGTGTACGCATACCGAAAAAGTCGATAGACCTAAAGCGGCTTAACACTAATGAATAGACGTTTAAATAAAGTAAGGCGAGTATTGAGTCAGGTGAATTGCAAACATGAGGCCCTTAAATGGTTACTTAATAAAGACCTGATTAAAGCTAGCGTCTTGATCTTTTTAGGTATTGTTTGCCTGATCATTGCGAAATCAATAGTTCAGTGATGAGCCAACCAAACATTCTGACTATCGCACCAATGTAATAGATAAGTCACTAGAAGGTTTGACTTATTTGAATAGGAGCGATGTCTAGCATTCCTGTAGCAATATTAATAAAAATGGTCGTGATGGAAAGTTGTATTTTAAGGCGTGAAAATGTGAAATAAAGAGCGTCTATTAACCAAATTAAATACAACTAAGTCTTTTTAGTTAAAAGCTAATATACCTACTGATTTCGCTAGGTTTGATTGATAAATAGTTAGTACACCAAAGCAATCTATTGTGAAGAAAAACGTCATATGTTGGTCAGTAGCATTAAATAATAAGCGCTCACGCTAATAGAGCCACGCTAGTGGCTGCGTATATTTATGGCAAACAAACTAATAGTCTTGCCTCTATTTAATTGAAAACATTATGATAAAAGTTTATTTTTTTGAGCAATAAAAACAATGGGATCTAGAACATTGATCTTGCAGAATGATACCGCGAGCTATGACGAGTTATTCCGCACAACAATCGCAGAACTTAATATACTTCAATCGTATGTTGAAAAAGATTACTATTTAACCAGAACATTAAAAACCTATCAAACTTTGAATATCGTGATCATGTTGTATTTAAAGGTGGGACATAGTTAATTACGATGAACTATTGTGTTGACATTAGTCAACACGCAAACTCAGATATTTGAGCGCTGTTTACTGAGTATTGTCGCGAGCAAGACAGAGTAAAATGGCAAATTTTTGGTCTTTCTATCGCCTTCGTATTTTTAATTTATGTCTGTAATGCCCAGCAGACAGGGGCTGTAGGGTAGGTCGCTATCTTTGTCGAGAGGAAACACCATTGATAAAAATCATCATAGTGCAGCTTAAGTTAATTTAGTGTGACTTTAACTAAACCAATTCAGAATTACAGTTAGGGCACACTGTAAGGTTGAAAATGACGTTCTGATGTTGCCCTGAACTGGTAAGTGGGAGCTCGTTGCATGCAGTGCAGCGTGCGTATCGGTTATTGAGCAGGTGATTTGCTATTATCGTTATAAATACGGTAACAAAAAGTATTGGTAATAATACAAAGTATTCTCCATTACTAAATAGTAATACTAGAATAATTTCACCAAGGATTATTAAGGCGAATGTTTTTCTATGCAAACTTTTTAATCTTGTTAAAGTTGCCATGTTTTGTTGATATATACCAACCGCGTCAATGTTTATATTCGGCGTTAAAAGCTCTGGCTTGCCAAGTATGTAATTTAAAACAGAAGCCATAAATAATAAAAAGCCTATAGCAATAAAAGGTGCCATCACTTTAAAGGGAATAGCATTAACTTGTCCTAAATAAGCGTCAACGCCACCAGGAATAAAAATGCTTAACATTATAATAATCCAACCGATAACCGCTTGTTTTTTTACTTTACTGCGTTGATAGTTTTTTAGTTTAAAGTAGAACATTTTTACCTTTAGATTTATATGTCGCCAACGTAAATGTTTGAGCATAGCATTTTTAGGTTTATTAGCACGTTAAATAAAATAATGCCTGAAATTTCATTATAACGTCCGAATAAATTCGGACCTATGGGAGGAGGAATGGTTGGTGCGAAATTTTTCGCACGTTAAATCAAAATGAGGTGTATTTATCAATTTGTGCCATACTCTTTCTACCTAGTTTCTGCCAATACCTATATGGTATTTAAGGAAGGTCTATGAAAACTAGTAAATATGTAGTAAAAGTCTGCTTATTTTCACTTAGCCTATTATTTGTGGCTTGTGGAAGTGAGCAAAGTCCAACATCACAAGAAACTAATGTAGTAAATCCTGCCCCAGAACAACAAACAATTAATTCTAAATCAAATTCAAATCTAAACCTTAAATCTAGCTTTAAAAATCAAAATAACACTGTAACAGCTATCGCGGGCATCGAAAGTGGCTTGCAAGAGTTTGCTTTTATTGATGACACTATTTCACATGCTTATCGTTATTTAGTCTTTATAGAGTTTAGTGGTAACTCTAAATATTCATCGATACAAGGGCAGGTCGCTAATTGTGAAGATGTTTTGCAAATTAAAAATTGTCGTGTTTACGGAAATGTTACCTATAAAAATCCTGGGACTTATTCGTATACCGTGTCATATGTGCCTTTTGGTACTTTTAATCCCGTGAACAATATAATAATCACAGGGGGCAAGGTTGTTGTTAAACCTGCCGAAGATTTTGTTATTGTGTCAATTGGTGACTCTGTCGCCAGTGGTGAAGGCAACCCCGTTATTGAACAATCAGGTTACCAGCTGCCTTCTTGGGATGATTTTTATTCGAATTATTTTTCTAGCTTCCCTGATGATCTCGGTTGTCATCGCTCTTCATTAGCGGGACCTGCTTTAGCCGCGAATAAAATAAAGTCGACTAATCCAGCAACAAGCTTTATTCATATTGCTTGCTCAGGAGCAAGTTTAAATAACACTAGAATGAATAAAACAGAGCCTAAGTATCTGCAAGCCCAAATATCTAAAGTTAACGATCAGTTAGATTGGGTTAGACAACACGTTTCAAGAATTGATGTGTTAACTATTTCGGCTGGTGCTAATAATATTGCTGGCGGTTTTGGTGAGGTTGTTACTAAGTGTCTTCTTAATAATCCGTTACAACCATGCTCTGAAGATGATAAATTTAAACAAGATTTAAGAGATAGTATGGATAATCTTGAGGTTGCATACATTGACTTACAAAATCGTATTCATATGGTTGGCGAGGCGCGCGAAGCTAATGAACCTAAAATTCCGAGTGTGGTTGTTATTAGTGAGTATTTTGATCCGACTCGTGACTCACAAGGTAACTTTCCTAGTGCCGCTGTAAGTTTATCCTGTGGCTTAGGTGCTATTTCACCTGCTGAATGGGAGTTTTTATATAATGAAATGGTGGTGCCGTTAAATTTAGAGGTAGCGGATGCAGCAGCAACTCATCATTGGAAATTAGCGGGTGGTATAGCTTCAGCTTTCGAAAAACATGGCTATTGTGCCTCGGTAGGCTTAGGTGACCTTCCTGGTAAATCATGGATTGTTAAAGCGCCTGAATCAGTGAACAAACAAATAGACCACGCTGGTAGTGCTCACCCTGATTATGATGGTCAAATCATATATAAGAATGCGATATATAACCAAATATTATTAGCCAACCCACCAAGAACGAGTGCTAGCGCCACAGCAGATGGTAATATCTATACCTTTGGTACTTGGGTAGCAACCGATGTAGAGCTAACGTTATCTGCTTATAATCCCATTAAAGAATCTGGTGTTAATGACACATACTATAGTGTAGGTGAACCAAAGTGTAATGCGGTTAGTTATGTTAATGGCGATTGTGAGTTGTATACTGGTAGTATAATCATTTCTGATTCTGGTAAACATGAGGTTAATTTCTTTAGTTTCAATAAATATGATGCTCCTGAAACTAGAGTTGGCCCTGTGCAAGTCTGGATAGACAAAGAGCCTCCTGAAATGACCTGTATTGCTAGCCCTAATGAAGTTTGGCCTCCAAATAAACGTATGATCGAAATTGAGGTGACCGTAACTGCGGTTGATCAAGTATCAGGACCAGCTGATTACTTTTTAATTGGTGTAAGTGATTCGTTGAATGATGAAGATAATTCTATGGCAGAATTTGAACTTGGTTTAAATGATACTCTTGGAATGGTTTTGTCTGACAGGGAAGGTAATGTCGGTAGCCGTTATTATACCTTTACATATCAAAGTGAGGATGCTGTTGGAAATGTTGGCACTTGTGATGCTGTTGTTGAAGTGCCACACGATCAAAGAGATAACGTCCGAATAAATTGATTGGTCCTTCGGAGATAACGTCCGAATAAATACGGACCTCCGGTGGAATGGTTGGTCCGAAATTTTTCACACGTTAAATCAAAATTGCGATTTTTGGATTAATGTTTAATTTACTTTAACTAAGTTTTTTACTAGTATATCGGCTATGTAATTTCCTCAAAAGTGTTGTTGTAGTCATGGATAGGCTGTTTACTTTATCTCGTCCCATTAAACGATTAATTAGTGTCTTAATTGATTCGTTATTTATTGTCTTTGCTTATTGGTTAGCAATTTTCTTACGCTTTGAAAATCATGATGGAATTTTTTCTAGTGGTTATTGGTTAGTGTTAAGCATTATTGTACCCGTTACTATACTTGCCAATATTAATTTAGGTTTATACCGCGCGGTAATTCGTTTTCTTGGCTCTATGGCAATAGTTGCGGTTACCGTTAGTGTATTTATTTCAGCAAGCGCTCTTGCCATAGGTTCAATGTTTATTGATGTGCAAATGCCGCGCTCCATTCCTATTATCTATTCTGCCTTTTTAATTATCTTAATTGGTGGGAGTCGCTTGGTTATGCGCAGTTGGGCGAGTAATTTAAATAACCGTAAAAAATCGAATGTAATCATTTATGGCGCTGGCTCATCTGGTATTCAGTTAGTTAATGCTTTGAACCAAAGTGTTGAATATAGCCCCGTTGCATTTATTGATGATGATAAAGGCTTGCAGAAGTTATCGATTAATGGCGTAAAGGTTTATCATAAAAAACATATTGAGCAATTGATTAATAAACATAACGTGCAGCGAATTTTATTGGCGGTACCAAGTGCGAGTAAAAATCAACGAGCAAAAATTCTTAATGAGTTAGAAGCTCATAAATTAGAAGTACTAGCAATTCCTGGAATGACTGACTTGGTATCAGGTAAGGCCAAAATAGATGACTTTGTTGAAGTCAGTATTGATGATTTGCTTGGCCGAGATCCAGTGCCACCAAACTCTGATTTAATGCACGCTGATATTAAAAATAAAGTGGTTATGGTTACTGGCGCGGGGGGCTCTATTGGCTCGGAGTTATGTAGACAAATCGTTTTGCAAGAGCCACAGGCTATAGTGTTATTTGAACTTACCGAATTTGCCCTTTATGCAATTCATAAAGAACTAGAATACTTTATTGCAGAGCAAGGCTTTGCGGTTGAACTTTACCCTATGCTTGGCTCGGTAGTTAAACAAAATCGTTTAGAAAAAGTCATGCGAGCATTTAAGGTGCAAACTGTATATCATGCGGCGGCTTATAAACATGTGCCTATAGTGGAGCACAACGTAATTGAAGGTGTGCGTAATAACATCTTTGGTACTTTGCGCTGCGCGCAAGCGGCAATTAATTCAAACGTAGAAACTTTTGTATTGATCTCAACCGATAAAGCTGTGCGTCCAACGAATGTGATGGGCACGACTAAACGTATGGCTGAGCTTTGTTTGCAAGCTTTAGCTGAGAAAAAAGGGCATAACACTCGTTTTTGTATGGTGCGCTTTGGTAATGTTTTAGGCAGCTCTGGCTCGGTTGTACCTTTATTTAAGAGCCAAATAGCAAAAGGTGGACCAATAACCCTTACTCATAAAGATATTACTCGCTACTTTATGACCATACCTGAAGCTGCTCAATTAGTGATCCAAGCAGGTGCTATGGGCATGGGTGGTGATGTGTTTGTATTAGATATGGGTAAACCGGTTAAAATTTATGATTTAGCGAGTAAGTTAATTCATTTATCCGGTTTGCATTTAATACATGAGGGTAACCCTAATGGCGATATTGCTATTGTTGAAACGGGGCTCCGCCCTGGTGAAAAACTTTATGAAGAGTTATTAATAGGTGATGACGTAGAGCTAACAGGTAACGAGCGTATTATGACTGCGTCTGAAGTGTTTTTACCTTGGGATGAGTTAAACCTTATGCTTACTGATTTGCATGAAGCTTGTGTTCGTTTTGATCAACAAAGCATTCGCGATATTCTATTAAATGCGCCTACCGGTTTTGCTCCTAGTGATGATATTTGTGATTTGGTTTATTTGCAGGGGCAGGGGCAAGATTCTAGAGTATAGAGTGCTATAGGCTAGAGTGATGCGTGGACCAACCCTTAGATAGTTAGAAACTAGATAACTATCTAATTTTTGCTTTGGTTTATGGATCTCCGTCTACACGAGGAAGACGAGTTAATACAAAGGGGCATTATGCCCCTTTGTTTGTTTTGAATTATGTTATACCAAGTTCATTAATTAAGTTAACTTCGTTTTAGACGTTAACTTTTATCTTAGATAGTAACACTTGTATGTTAGGCGTTAACTTTATCTTAGAAGCTAACTTTTACGCCGGCGCTTAGGCCGCCAAATGCAGTTTCTTTATCTACATAGTTAACCAGTTCAAGATTTAATGCTACTTGGTGCATTAAACGAATGTTTATGCCTGCGCCCATTGATACGCCTGATAAGGTATCTGTTTCAGAGTAACCTTGATAGCTTTTGGTAAATTCAGTGCTGGTTGCTCCCATTAAAGCATAAACAGATAATGTGCGGTTGATTGGCATAGTACCAACTAAATAAATCCCGGCTAATGAGTCCATTTCACTTTCTATTCCGCCAATATTATCGGCGTCCAAACTAGTACCTAGCCTAAGTTCAACAGCCATGTTTTGGTTGTAGTTATAACCTAAACGGGCAATAACACTATTGGCTTCTAAATCATCTTTGCTGTCTTCGTTATATAAATTACTTTGCACCATTGCGCCTAGGTACAACTTTTCATTTGGCTGAAATATATTGCTGTCAGTTGTTTTAGCATTTACTTGTTGTGTTATAAGCAGGCTAGTTAACGTTAGGCTAGTAGCTAGTAATTTATTCATGGCAGGTTCTTTTATTGGTTATTTTGTTTAAAGCACCATAATAGCAAGGTTAGCGCGGTATATGCTGTTGTCGATATGTATTAATTTGTAGCTTATAAATATTTTTAAGCATAATTTGGGGGATTGGTTTGCTTGTGATTGGCTCGTGCAATCTTGTTACTTTTTAGTTAACATGAATCATCAAAAAATAATATAAAAAAGTCTCAGGGAAATGAAACAAACTCCATTCTTATTTAGCTTAGCTATTGCTCATAGCTTATTTGTCGTAGATGTTTACGCTGACACTGACTCGCAAACTAGTAACTCGCAAGGTGACAAAAATGCCGTTTCTATCGTAAGTAATATCAGTGCTAATGCTTATACGGGGGTGTTTAATACACCTAATACGCAAGTGATTAATTGGGGCGATTTTGAGTTTAATTACTCTGATAACTTTACCGACACTAGAGGTGGCTTTCTTGAAGATGGCGGCTTTGCTAGAGCCCATGATTTAAAGTTTGGCGTTGGTATATTACCAAATGTTGAAGTGGTAGGTCGCTTAGCCTCGCGTGATTTAGATTGTAATGGCTTTGAAGAGTCAGGCTGTGGTTTTCGAGATTTGTCCGGCTCACTAAAATGGCATCTTGATTTTATCTCGAATGATTATTTTGATTTGACTGTTGGGGTACAAGACCTTGGCGGCGCGGCTAATTACTCGGAAGCTTATTATGCACTTGCCTCTGCTGAGTATAGTTTGAATGAGTGGGGCGCAGTTCGAGTTAACCTTGGTGTGTCTTCATCGGACAATAATTTTGGCTATATGGATGGCGTGTTTTCATCTGTTGAGTATCAAGTTTTTGAGTGGATACAAATTGCCGCCGAACATGACGCTAATGCATTTAACGCTGGATTTAAGTTTTCTACACCAAGCGCTTATTTACCTAAAGATTGGCAGCTATATGCAAATGCACAGCTATATAGTAGTGATGATGAGCATAACGAACACGATGCCTGGTTTAGTGCGGGGGTTGTAGTGCCTTTAGAGCAAACCGCAAGCTCACAATATCAACATAGCTTAAACCATTCTGTTGGCGAAGAGGTTGTTAACGTTGAAGTATTGGGCAGTAAAGCTGATGAGCCTTTAGCAGCTCGTTCAAAAGTTGCAGCTTTACAGAGCAATAACGGGTTTGATTTATTAGAGCAACGCTTAATTTCAGAAGGCTTTGAGTCTGTCGCTATTGGCCTGATGAATACTGATGTTGTAATACGTGTAGAGAATAATATTTATAATCGTAATGAGTTTGATGCCGTAGCAAGCGTGCGTCACATTGCGTTAATGATATTAG
This sequence comes from Thalassomonas sp. M1454, assembly GCF_007097525.1. Taxonomy (GTDB): domain Bacteria; phylum Pseudomonadota; class Gammaproteobacteria; order Enterobacterales; family Alteromonadaceae; genus Thalassotalea_A. Next base: position 1,023,805 of record NZ_VKDD01000002.1, on the reverse strand, counting down.
GTGACATCCAAGGCGTTATCCAAATAACCAATGCTGGTATTGTTAGTTATATAGAGCCAATTAGAGCTAATAGTGAAGTTAATCAATCTCTAGCAAGCGCCCAATATAACTCTAACGTTGATTGGCAAGTAGAAAATATTGAGTCCGCTCATTTTGTTCCAAGACTTACACTTGCTCCTGAAGTTAAATCATTAGTGGGTACAGAATACGGCACATTTGATTATGATTTTGCCCTAAGCTCTCGTTTACAGATGAGTGTGTGGAGTGGTGGTGTAATTGAGGTGCGTCACTTATCTGACACAATCAGTAATTCAGATGACTTTGAAGATGGTGAATATATTCAAGGTAAATATGGTTTAACTGATGGCATAGATACTCGCTTATTCCATCAAAGTTTTGCCTTGCCATATAATTTCTTTACCCAGTTTAGTTATGGCCGTATCGAAGATAATGTCGATGGTTTGTTAAACGAAACGCGTTGGGCAGATAACTCAAATACCCACCGCTTTAACCTGCTTTATGGTGATTATGAATCTGAAATTAATGCTTGGGGCGGTAAGCGCAACGTTGATCACGCCCCAAAATTAATAAAATACCGTTACCGCTATTTGCCGCTTAATTGGGATTTAGAATTAACAGCAGGGGAATATTGGCATGGTGATAAAGGCTTTACCTTTCGCTCTCTGCATTGGTTTGGCAACGTACAAGTAGGCTTGCGATATAGTCGCACCAAATTTGATGATGTTGACGGCGGTGAAGAAGAAGATTTTGTTGCATTAGGTTTTAGCATTCCACTGAACTTCTCTAAATCAATGAAGTCAGATTTAGGCTTTCAAATTAAAGGTAGTGAACAGTGGGATTATTACGTACAAACTAACTTAGAGTCAGAGGGCACAGCCAACACCATAAAAACTGGTTTTGCTAAAGAGCCAAGATTGTATCATAACTTAAATCAAGCTTACTTTAATCGAGATAGGTTTTAAGCAACTGAGTTGTAAAAATAAACTACACTAATAAATATGTTTGCATAAATTGTCCTTTAACAACATTAAATTTTTGAAGCATTATAATGTATATATGCCCTAAATTGGGCAAACATAAGGAAGGGTAGAAAAACAATTATGATCACACCTGTAATTATGGCTGGTGGTAGTGGCTCACGTTTGTGGCCATTATCGCGTAAGTTAATGCCAAAACAATTTTTAAAAATATCATCAGACAATACTATGATCCAGGAAACGGTGTTACGTTTAGCTGGGTTAAATGTTACTGCCCCTTTATGTATTTGTAATGAAGAACATCGTTTTGTTGTGGCTGAGCAACTACGTGCTATTGACGCCCTCGGTTCTATTATTTTAGAGCCAGAAGGGCGCAATACGGCTCCGGCTATTGCCCTTGCAGCATTGAGTGAGCTTAGCAAGGGTAACGATCCTATTATGCTTGTGCTTGCTGCCGATCACGTTATTGAAAACCAAACAGAATTTCGCCGTGTGGTACAAAACTCGGTTAATCTGGCTGAACATGGAAAATTGGTTACGTTTGGTATTGTGCCTACTCATGCTGAAACAGGTTATGGCTATATTCGTGCTGGCGCTCGAATAGAAGACTCAAGCCAAGATAAAAAACATGAGATCCTGAATCAAGTTCAGGATGACGGCGTTGGTGTTCAGGACGATGTTAGTGTTCAGAGTGAGCAACTTAATGCATTTGCTGTTGACGCATTTGTTGAGAAACCTGATTTAGCGACTGCTCAGCAATATTTAGACAGTGGTGAATATTACTGGAACTCAGGTATGTTTATGTTTAAAGCGTCTCGTTATGTTGAAGAGCTTGCTAAATATAACCCAGACATACTTAATGCCTGTAAATTATCGGTGGGCAATACATCGGTGGATTTGGATTTTATCCGTGTTGATGCCGATGAGTTTGCTAAGTGTCCAGATGATTCAATTGATTATGCTGTGATGGAGCCTCTTTGCCAAGTTGAAGGCTCTGACTCTGTCGTTGTAGTCCCTCTTGATGCTAATTGGAATGATATTGGCAGTTTTTCGGCTATATGGGATATTAATGATAAAGATGAGCAAGGAAATGTGCATCAAGGGGATGTGGTAAGCCAAGGGAGTACTAATAATTTAGTCATCGCTGAGCAAAAACTGGTGGCTACTGTTGGTATTAAAGATTGCATAGTGGTTGAAACTAAAGATGCCGTATTAGTTGCTCATAAAGATAAAGTACAAGACGTTAAAAAAATTGTAGAACAAATTAAGGCTGATGATCGCTGTGAAGCTAATTTACATCGCCAAGTTTATCGCCCTTGGGGTAACTACGACTCAATCGACTTTGGTAAGCGTGATCAAGTAAAACGTATAACCGTTAAACCTGGTGAAAAACTTTCTATTCAAATGCACCATCACCGTTCAGAACACTGGATTGTGGTTTCTGGTACGGCCAAAGTAACCAATGGTGAAGATACTTTCTTAGTCCGTGAAAACGAATCCACCTATATTCCAATAGGGCAAATACACGCTTTGGAAAACCCAGGGATATTGCCACTTGAACTTATTGAAGTGCAAGTAGGGGATTATTTAGGTGAAGACGATATTGTGCGTTTCGAAGACAGATACGGTAGAACCTCAAAATGAAGTTAACCTGTTTTAAAGCCTATGACATTCGTGGCAGGTTAGGTGAAGAGTTAAATGAAGAAATTGCCTATGCTATTGGCCGCGCTTTTGCTATTGAAATTCAACCTAAAAAAGTGGTTGTAGGTGGTGATATTCGCTTAAGCTCTGAGCAACTTAAATTTGCATTAGCTCGAGGCTTACAAGATGAAGGCGTAGATGTTGTTGATTTAGGCATGACGGGGACTGAAGAGATATACTTTGCCACTAAGCATCTTGGTGTTTGTGGTGGTGTTGAAGTGACCGCTTCACATAACCCGCTAGATTACAATGGTATGAAATTAGTGCGTGAAGATTCTAAGCCTATTTCGGGTGATACCGGCTTAAGAGCAATTCAGTCTTTGGCTGAAAAAATTATGGCTGGTGAGTTGCTGCTTGTTGGTAAAAGTCTAAGAGAGAAGATTTCTGCTTCGCAAGATAACCCGCGAATAAATTCGCGTCAACCAAGTGAAAATAGTGCTGAAATAAATTCGGGCGAACTAGGTAAATACGTTACTCGCGATTTAAAAACAGCTTATGCTAAGCATATGCTTGAGTTTATTCATGTGGCAAACCTTAAGCCATTAAAGCTCGTAGTTAATTGTGGTAATGGAGCTGCTGGTCCCGCTTTAGATGCAATAGAACAGCAATTAATTGATGCGGGCGTTAATATTGAATTTATTAAAGTGCATCACAAGCCTGATGGCCATTTTCCTAATGGCATTCCTAACCCTTTATTACCGGAGTGCCGAGCAGATACCGCAAATGCAGTTAAAGAGCATAACGCCGATATGGGCATTGCTTGGGATGGCGATTTTGACCGCTGTTTCTTGTTTGATGAACAAGGCGAATTTATTGAAGGCTATTATATTGTTGGCCTACTCGCAGAAGCTTTCTTATCACAAGGGGATAAGGTAGAAGCTGAAGGGAAAGAGCTACAAGCTGAAAGCTCAAAGTTAACCGTTACAAATTCAAAGCTAGAAGCACAAAACACACAACTAAAATCTGAAAACACAAGCCGTCATCCTGAACACCTATCCCGTCATCCTGAACTTGATTCAGGATCTAAAGAGAAAATTATTCATGACCCACGCCTTTCATGGAATACGATTGATATAGTAGAACGTGCTGGTGGAGAGGCGGTAATGAGTAAAACTGGCCATGCATTTATTAAAGAGCGCATGCGCATCGAGAATGCAATTTACGGTGGAGAAATGAGTGCCCATCATTACTTTAGAGATTTTGCTTATTGTGATTCGGGTATGATCCCATGGTTATTAGTGGCCGAATTATTATCTGTTAAAGGCACTAGCTTATCTTCTATGGTAAAAGAGCGTATTAATGCATTTCCATCAAGTGGTGAGATTAACTCTAAACTTGTCGATCCTAAAGCCTCTATCGCAAAAGTATTAGCCGCCTTTAAAGATCGTGCGGTGGCATTTGATCAAACAGATGGTATTTCACTTGAATTTAAAGACGAGCAGGGACAGTGGCGCTTTAACTTACGCTCATCTAATACTGAGCCGGTAGTTCGGTTGAATGTTGAGTCTAAAGGGGATGTTGAATTAATGCTGCAACAAACTGAACAAATATTGCAAATCCTACGAGCTTAAGCCTTATACTTCTAAGCACAGAGTAAATTTTATTAATTTGTGCAAAAAAGATTCTTTTTATTGGATTTTATCCATTTTTGGGGTTGTAGTTATTTATTAATGTTTATATTATTGCTATACCTGTAATTATTTTGTTACCGGTATCCTTGTTAGTTTAAGCGCTTGTTACTCAGGTGTTAAATGGACTTTCACTTTAATAATAAGAGTATATTAAATGTTTAATACAAAATTAAAAAAATTATCTGCGTTAATGTTAGTAGGCGCCAGTGTTTCACTAACTGGTTGTGATTTATTTGATGATGACAATGGTTCTTCTTCAAATTTTGCTTCTTTTGAAGGTGATGCTCTTAAAGGTGCATTAATTAACGCTGAAGTTAGCTTATACCACCATACTGATGTAAATAAAGCGATTTACACAACATCTACTGATGCAAACGGCGATTACAGCTTTAATGCTGTACTAGACCAAAGCGGTGTATATCTAATTAAAGTTGTTGCCGATGCTGACACCACTATGATTTGTGATACAGATAACTGTGGTACTGCAGATAACCCTATTGCTTTTGGTGAGACAGTACCAAGTGAGCTACTAACTGGCGTTGAATTATCTAACGTGACTTTTGTTGAAGAGTCAGAAGAATTAACAACAATTGAAACACAAGTTAATGCTGTTACTTCAGTAGCTACAGAGTTACTTATTGTTAACCTTGAAAACTCAGCACCTGATTTAAGCACAACTTCACCAGAAGGTTTTGCCAATATGCAAGAAGCGGTTACTGTAACTGTAGCTGCTATGTTTGGTGTGGATGTTAGTGAAGGTACTAACGTATTTGATTTACAACTACCTAACTTAAATGATTCCGCCGAAACTGCTGCTGCTGATGCTGCTGAATCTGGTTTTGCAATTATTAATGCTGCGGTAACAACTGCTGCAAGTGATGATATTGCTACTTCAATTACTACTATTGTTGACTCAGCTGCAACACTCGCTGATACCAACTCAACTGAAGCTGGTGAAGCTTGGATTGCTGTTCAAGATGCATTACTTGATGATGCGGTTATGATTGCTGCCAATGAAAACATTACTCTTTCTCCTGAAGCTGCTGATGCAGTTGTTGAAATTGAAAAAGCTGCTAACGAAGGTGTTGACTTAAGCGAGATTGAAGACGCCGTTGATGAAGCTGATAAAATCGTTGATTCAGGTGGTGAAACTGGTGGCGCATCTGGCGGTGCTTAAACGCTAACTAGTGATTCACTTCTCAAAAAGTCTGCGTATGTGCAGACTTTTTTGTTTTCATATGCTGTATTTTCCTAGTATCCATACTCGCTTAGGAATCAACACTCGCTGAAACCACACTCGTCTTTCCCTTGCAGAAGGGAATCCACAGAAAAGGCAAAAGCATGGATTGCCTTTAAGTTTAAAAGCTGATTCGAAAGCCGCCAGTAAAGGCGCCGTATGTAACTTCATCGTCAACATAGACAATCATTTCTGCAACCCAGCGGGCACGTTTATTAACTACAAACTCAAAGCCGCCACCAAAAGCAGGGCCGCTGTTGTCTGAAGTCGTATTAAAGCCATTATTATATTGTGATATTTCAGCATCAGTGTAACCAAGTATGCCGTAAATATTCACTTTTTTTAAAATAGGATAACTAGCAACGCCATAAATGCCGTATAAGCTGTCTAGCTCTCTTTCATAACCGCCTAAGTCGTCTTTATCTATGCTTTTAGAGTAACGAACTTCTACGCTGTAGTTTTTATCAAAGTTATAACCTAAGCGTGCACCTATAGCGCTTACATTAAACTCTTCAAATGAATCTTCAATGTGTAAACTATGACCTAACATAGCGCCTAAATAATATTGTTGATTAGGGGTGAAGTTAGCATACGAGTAATCTTGCGCTTGTGTTAAAGGTGTTAGACTTAAGCCTGCTATTACCAAGCTAAAAGCAGATAATGTTTTAGGTGAAATAAGCATCGATTGAACGTCCTTTTTATTTTATGTCTGTGCAGCTTTAATGGCTGTAAAGTGGCTTTTAAAGTGCTTGCTAAATTTAAGGATAGCAGTGATTATATTTTTTGCATTGTTAGTAATTACAATAAGTTAATAAAGACTTTTGCCTATTGAGATAAGCATGCTCTGCAACTATTTTTGTTCATTACAATTGCTGTTTTTAGAATGTCTGATAACGATGTCAAATATTCGTTGTTTTTAGTAAAAAGATAATGTAATGTTAAAAAAAACATAATAATTAGAGTCTTTCATGAAAAAATCAATTTTAAATTTAGTTACAGCTTCTGCCGCTCTTACTTTAATGGCCTCTAGCTTGCAAATTCAGGCTAAAGAAGGTGATATGTTTGCCGGTGTTATGATCAACCATGGTATGTATGAAAATGACGGCGCTGATGAGTTGGCACTTTCTGCTTTCACTTTACGCTATAACTATGAATTTTTAGACAATCAAATGTTTGAAACCCGCTTTAGTCAAAGTTTTGCTGATCACACTTCAAACGAGGTTGATTATAAGTTAAATAGCTTATTTGGTGTTTATTACAGTTACAACTACGAATTAACTAAAAGTATTGCAGTTTATGGACTTGTTGGTTTATCACAAATAGAAGTTCAAAAAACTGTTTATGATATTGCTATGGAAGATGATGAAGTATTACCTTCGTACGGCGCAGGCTTTACTTTTAAGCTAGGTAAGGATGCAAACCTTAATATTGAAGGCGTGATGTACGGTGATGATGATGTGAAATATGCCGCAGCTGGTTTGGGGCTTGAATTATTTTTCTAAAACGATAAGTTTTATTTTTCCCGTATTAAACGAGCGATGGATATAAATACCAGGTAATGCCTGGTATTTTTTTGCGCGAAATTTACGTAGCCCTTAAACACACTAAAAGCAAATATACTTGCTTGAAATATTTTATCATTTCAAAGCTTTATATTAGCTCTGTTTTTAATTTATATTATTGATGTTATTGCAAAATAATTGTTTTGAACAATACTGTATAGCTATCTCATTAACTTACTGCTCATTGAGTAGCATTTATAAAAAATAAAAATATTACCCAGACCATAAGGATTTATCATGAGCCGCACTGTTTTCAAATCATTGGCGATATTATGCCTAAGTACGTCACCATTTTTGGCTTATAGTGAAGAATCAACAAGCAAGCCTGAAAGCTTAGAGCCCACAGTAAGCCAAACATCAGAGTCAGATCAAATAACAAGTACAAATAATGATACCCAAACGACTAGCCAAGAAACCTCTACAGTAACCACCACAGGTTTAGTGCCGTTGACTGTTGCTCAAGATGATAAACATTGGGCTATTGGTTTAAGTACATACAGTTTAGGCCTTTATACTGAAGATAACTCTTACTTTGCTGATGACTATGATTATGACGATGAATACTTTGTTGGTGGCGCAATTTTTGTAAATTATCATTTTTCAGATTCAGTATCGGCACGAATACAGTTTTACGGCCTAGAGCATGAAGATTTTTCAGAAATAGAAGTTAGTGGCACTGATGTGTTATTACACTGGGGCGGCGGATTTTTAAATGAAGGTTTTAAGTGGTATATCGGTGGTGGCGCTTATTCAGAAACGCTAGAAGTTGGTGAATTTGAAGAAGACTTTTCCGGCGCTCAATTTCATGGTGGACTTGGCTATAACTGGCAACACATCGGCTTAGACTTTTCTTTAGGTTTTAGAACTACATCCGATTACGAAGACTTTATTGAAGAAGGCGATGAAAGCCTTATCGATAGAGACGAAGATATGTTTGCAATGACCGTCGCTCTTGGAGTCTATGTTCGCTTTTAACACATCCGCTTTTACTTACCTTGCCCCCAGTATCAAGGTGTCAGACACCTTGATAGTAAACTTTACTTTCTTGCTATGGTTTTAATACTAAATCATCAGTTTTAGTTAAGTACATAATAGCTTGTGCGCCATTACTTATTCATCAAGGTGTCTGACACCTTGATATTTACTTTATGTTTTAGGGTTTTAATACCAAAATATCTGTTTTGGCTAAGTGCATAATTGCCTCTGCGCTATTGCCTATTAGCTTTTGCTCAAGTCCTTTGCGGCCAACAGTACCAACTACGATATGGCTTGCTTTACATGCGGCAGCAACACTGGTTACTACTTTGTCTATTTCTCCGGTTTTAATATGAATGTGCTCTTCATTCACGCCAAAGTTGCTTGCCATAAGTTTCACTTTATCTTTAATTAAACCTAGCTGTTGTATTTCGAGTATTTCTTTATTAACAATGCCAAGTTTACTTAATGTTGGTGATACTTCGATGGTGTAGCAAATGTGCATGTCGGTATGTAATTGCTTAGCTAAGATGCTAGCGTGTTGTAATACTTTTTCATTTAATTGCTGTTTTTCTGGCAGATTAGTTGCTAAATCAACTGTGGCTAACACCGTGTTAGCTTTATGCCAGTGTTTATCTGTGGCGATCATTACTGGCACATTACACTCTCTTATAAGATGCCAATCGGTAGGAGTATAAAATAACGCTTCACTGCGATGGCCGGTTTTAACCACCATTTTAGGCTTGTGCTCGGTTACGTAGTCATTTATCCAAAGGTGAATGTTTTTTGCCCAGACCGTTTCAAAGTCATAGTCAACTTCTTTAACTAGCGTGTTTACCAGCTTATGGGCTGAATTTTCGTGAACTTCACTAATAATGGCTTGTTTGGCAGCTTCTATATCGCTTATGCCGGCTAAATTTTCATAGCAAAAGTTAACAATTCGTAATGAGCAATCATAGGCTTTGGCTAAAACTTGCGCTTGTTCAAGTACGATAAAACTATCGTCTTCAAAGTCAGCAATAACTAAAATGTGCGACATAATTTAACCTCAATGTTGTTTTATTCTAAATTCTATACATAAATCATAGTCGCTGGCTTGGCGTTTACTTTGATTTAAATCATTAATAACTTAGTTTTCACTAGATATAGCAATTAGGGTATTTAACTTTATTTGAGTATTAACTTTAAAAACTCATTGCTGTCGGTTTAATCCGATTGTATTCAATGATATAGTTTTATTAATATGCATAGCTTTTATAGTTATATTGAGCACTATAAAAGCGACTTATTTTAAATAACATTTGAACGGATCCAAATTATTATGCCAGCTAAATTATCTAACCCTAGCTATATCAAAAAAGCAGTTATTCCTGTTGCCGGTCTTGGTACACGTATGCTTCCTGCAACTAAAGCTATTCCAAAAGAAATGTTACCTGTGGTTGATAAACCATTAATCCAATACATAGTTAATGAATGTATTGATGCTGGTATTACCGAGATCGTTTTAGTAACTCACTCTTCAAAAAATGCGATTGAGAACCACTTTGATAAGTCGTTTGAGCTTGAAACAACACTTGAAAAACGTGTAAAAAGAACCTTACTCGAAGAAGTACAAGCGATTTGCCCGAAAGGCATTACTATTTTGCATGTACGTCAAGGTGAAGCGAAAGGTTTAGGCCACGCGGTATTAAAGGCTAAGCCTATTGTTGGTGACGAACCATTTGTTGTGGTATTACCTGATGTATTAATTGACGATGTAGCTGCTAATCCTAAAACCGAAAACTTAGCGGCGATGATCAAACGTTTTGATGAAACCAAAGTTAGCCAAATTATGGTTGAGCCTGTGCCAATGGAATTAGTGAGTAGCTATGGTGTGGTTGACTGTGATGGCGCTGAAGTAGCACCTGGTAGCTCAGCTTTAATGACTGAAATTGTAGAAAAGCCAGCCGTTGAAGATGCACCTTCAAATTTAGCCGTAGTCGGGCGCTATGTATTATCGAAAGAAATTTGGAAGCTATTAGAATTTACACCACCTGGCGCTGGCGATGAAATTCAGCTTACCGATGCCATTGCTACTTTAATGAATGTTGAGCAAGTTGAAGCCTTTAATATGACAGGTAAGTCGCATGATTGTGGCTCTAAATTAGGCTACATGAAAGCTAATGTTATTTATGGCCTGCGCCACCCTGAAATTGCCGGTGAGTTTGCTGATTTTTTAAAAACGCAAGTTAAGTAATTTAACCATAAGCAATACCTACTAAATAAAATGGAGTACTAAGTAATTAGTACTCCATTTTTTTACTTTTAAATAGTTAAATTGCTCTATTGACCCGTTTAAAAAGCTGGATCCCCGTCTTCACGGGGATGACGAAATAAGGGACTAAAATAATTTTAATTTAAAATTTTAGCCTCAACATTTTAATTGTAAATTCCAACAATTAATTCTCTATTTTTAGCTTTTAGCTTTTAGCTTTTAGCTTTTAGCTTTTAGCTTTTAGTCTTTCCACCTTGATTGAAGATTCAAAAGAGAAACAAATCAGCGTAAACTTGAGCTAAATTACTTCCTGTAAAATTAGCTTAAACAACAAAAATTTGTACAGCTCTCTTTATCCTCCCTGGTTTAAGGTGTTTCCTTTCACCTTTAATATTTGATCTTCCTGATCTGGACTATTAGCCCTCCGAGTTACAGCTTAATACTCGTATCCTTCAGCTTTCCTTAGCTTAGTGTCATCCTTGTGCTATCCATAGCAGCCTCAATCCATCGAGGTTTCCATTTTAGGCGCAACTCCTTATGCACCTGTGCCTGTTACCCAAATAACAAATAGAGTAGTGGAAGTACTCTTGTTAAGTAGTAGTAAGCGATACTAAATTAACTTTGAGTTATTGCTATACAACTAGTTGGGGTTGATTGGCTGTTTATTCGAGCTAAGTATTATTTTTGGTAAATTGAATTTATAGCTATAGTGCTTTGTTATTTTTATCGGTTGGATTTGTTTTAATAGCTGCTTAGAGAACTGAGATAAGTCAGCTGAAGTGTCAGCTTTATTGTTTTTACGTGGTGTAGCGTTAATGAAGGTTAATTTTGATGTGTTATTCATAACTAGTCCTTTATTTAAATCTAATAAATATCCATTTTAAAGAGTTTTTATTCAATTTTAGTTTTTGTTAGTTAAACTTAATTGAACAAATGTTCTTTTAATTTAAAGTTTGAGTATATAATTACATTTATTGAACAAATGTAAAAAATAAAACCCTTTTCAATCGTCTTATATCATTGGTTTGTAGGGCGAAATCCGTAGCGCCGTTTCAAGTTGTTAGTTTAACCTTAGAGGGTTAATTTAAATCTTGCAAATATCTTTTTAAAATATTTTGTAACATTTTAAAAATGTAATATTTTATGTTTTCTATTCAATTTTTATTCACTATTTATTCATTTGTTAGGTGAGCTGTTAACTAAGTAAAAAAATATATTTTAAGTAATATCAGATAGTTGCTTATTTTAGGGGGGATATAAGCAATTAAATAAAATTATGGGGTTTGACAAATAGCCTTTTACAACTCAAATTTATTACTGTGCTCTGTTAGAAATCCAGAGCACAGATTCAGATAAATGGACTTGGCTGAACTCCCTTAATCAACTAATTCCTGTCTGATGCCTGTACGCAATGTTATTAAAGCTTACCCAAGGAGTTCAATCCCTGACCAAGGTAAAATATGCACGGAAGCTAGGGTTTTAATAACATTGCTACTTTATTACAACCCCATTGTATAACCCCATTAATTTTCTGAATATTGAGAGTCTTTAAAAACTAAACTGCGATATGCCACTTGAGATTTACCTTATATTTAGCTGAACAAAATTTATTCTGGTTACCGGGTTGCTGAATTATTTATGATCAAAAAGTGAAGGGCATTTAACCACTAAAGTAGAATTTAAATATTTGTTTTTGTTAAAAACTTGCTAATTTGTTGATCTAGTGAAATTATTTATAAAGAAGCTTGGTCTTAGTAAATAGCCATAGACTAGGTGTTGATGGTAATGCCAAGTTCATTAATCAACTTGGTACAAAAACTAAAATTTAGGAAGAGAATTATGAAATTATTAAATAAACATTTATTAAAAGTTACTTTAAGTGCGTTAATTTTAGGTTTATTAGCCGCAATGCCTGCTAAAGCTGAAACTAACCCATTTGAAGCCCAACAAGTTGTGAGCTCATCAGATTTTGACGCTGAAAAAGAAAAGTCTAAATGTGGTGAAGGCAAGTGTGGCGAAGGTAAAGCTAAAGGCAAATGCGGCGAAGGCAAGTGTGGCGAAGGTAAAGCCAAAGGCAAATGCGGCGAAGGCAAATGTGGTGAAGGTAAAGCTAAAGGCAAATGCGGCGAAGGCAAATGTGGTGAAGGTAAAGCTAAAGGCAAATGCGGCGAAGGCAAATGTGGTGAAGGTAAAGCTAAAGCCAAAGGTAAATGTGGCGAAGGCAAGTGTGGTGAAGGTAAATAGTTAACTGATACTTTGCGATATTAATTTCAGTTTGGTTTTATGGTTAGCCTTTACAAGGTGGTAAATAAAACCAGTTATAAAGAGAACTAGTATTTATTAAGCAAAGTGATTTCAGTCTTACAAGCCCAAGCTTCAACACTAAACATAATCAACCCCGATATTTGCTTGCATCTATCGGGGTTTGTTTTTTGAGTAACAATAAGCTGCGTTATTGCAGTCGCCACGATTTTATAAAACCATCATTTTTAGGCTTAATTAGCTAAGGTTAACCCCTTGTTAACATCCTTGTATGTTTTTTGTACAAACAGACAACTAATTTATTTGATCTATATCAATATTTAATTTGATCGTGTATTATCCGCGCAAATTTTTATTAGGTAGTAGTTATAATATGTCTCAAGATAATTCATTTAAAGAAAGTAGTTCAAAACGTCACTTATTCCTTGCTTTGTTAACATTGGTCGCGATGCCGTTGTTACCTATGGTTATGGGTTGGTACACCTACGCTTCTTAATCTATTAATATTTTTTGCTGTATAAAAAGGAAATTTATGTCTGAACGAGTATTGCTTGTCGAAGATAATAGTGCTGCATTAGCACAATTTCGCGACGCTTTAAGCAACCGTGGCTATCAGGTTACAACAGCAGTTAATGGTTTAGATGGCTTTGCCAAAGTACAAACTCAAAAGTTTGATTTATGCATTGTTGATCATTTAATGCCGTTGATGAATGGACCACAATTATTAAAAAACTTGCACTCTATGGGCGAACGCGCACCAACTGCGGTAATTTTTTTAACGACTCAAGACCTTGATGTTGTTGAGCAATTACCAGAGCTATGCATCGCCGATATAGTTTTAGCAAAACCACTTTCAACCGAGCTTTTGCTTGAAAATGTGGCTGACTTATTAGAACAAACTTCTATGGCTTATTAAGCCTAGAATACGTATTTGTTCGATAAAAATGATTAAATAATATAAAGCCAGCACGGCTTTATATTATTTAAAATATCCCTCTATTTGCTACAAAACACCTTAGGTTTAATCACCTTAAAAATTTCATCCTCCTTGTTTAATCATTATTAATTAGTTTTATCCTAGATTAGTTGCAATTTGTGACTATAAAATTTATCTAAATTCTATTATCCTGTAACAAATTAATTTGATTATTTATGATGATGACTGAAAACGATATTTCTTACCTTAAAAGCGTTATTTATGATGTGCCAAACTACCCAATTGACGGCATTATGTTTCGTGACATCACTGGGATCTTAGAAGATCCAAAAGCATTTTCTTTTTGTATTGAGCATTTAAAACAGCGCTATGCAAATCAAGGCATTACAAAAATTGTTGGTACTGAAGCCCGAGGTTTTATCTTTGGTGCGCCACTAGCACTCGCATTAGGTATTGGTTTTGTGCCTGTACGCAAGCCCGGCAAATTACCTAGAGCAACCATCTCGCAATCCTACGATTTAGAATACGGAACCGATACGCTTGAGATCCACCAAGATGCGTTAGCAAAAGATGACGTGGTACTTATGATAGATGACTTGCTAGCCACGGGCGGTACTATAGATGCAACTACGCAGTTAATAAGAAGCGTTGGTGCTACAGTTAACTCTGCAGCCTTTGTTATTGGCTTACCAGATTTAAATGGTCATAAACGTCTTGAAGCTTTAGGTATTGATGTCTATTCAATGCTAGAGTATGAAGGTGATTAAAAACTAGAAACTAGCTCAAGTGCTAGGCAATAAAAAATAATAACAATAAATAACCTCAGGTGAATAAATAACATATGAGTTATCAAGTTCTGGCTCGTAAATGGCGGCCAAAAGACTTTTCAGAATTAATGGGACAAGAGCACGTTGTTACCGTTTTAGTGAACGCACTTATGCAAGAGCGTTTGCATCATGCCTATTTATTTACCGGCACTCGCGGGGTAGGTAAAACTACCATAGCTCGAATTTTTGCTAAGAGTTTAAACTGTGAGCAAGGGATCAGTTCTAACCCGTGTGGCAAATGTGATGTTTGTGAAGATGTCGATGCTGGTCGTTTTGTTGATTTATTAGAAATTGATGCGGCGTCGCGTACTAAAGTTGATGACACTCGCGAAATCTTAGATAACGTACAATACGCGCCTTCACGCGGACGCTATAAAGTTTATCTTATTGATGAAGTGCACATGCTGTCGAAAAGTAGTTTTAATGCTTTATTAAAAACCTTAGAAGAGCCGCCACCGCACGTTAAATTTATTCTAGCGACAACCGATCCGCAAAAGCTACCTGTTACTGTGTTATCGCGTTGTTTGCAGTTTCACTTAAAGGCGTTAACGCCGAGTCAAATTGAACAAAAACTGACTGAAATTTTAGCTGCTGAAGACGTTACATACGAAGATGGCGCATTGCCTCTGCTAGCAAAAGCTGCTCGCGGAAGTATGCGTGATTCATTGAGTTTAACTGACCAAGCTATTGCGCAAGGCCAAGGCCATATTGAAGTGGCAAACCTGCAGCAAATGCTTGGCGGGGTTGATCAAAACTGGGTATTTAAAATCTTAATTGCGTTAATTAAACAAGACGCACAAGGTTTACTTGAATTAAGTAAAAACATTGCCAGTTATGCGCCAAGCTATCATCGATTATTAGCCGAGTTATTACAGCTTTTACACCAAGTAGCCTTATGGCAGCTGGTACCAAACTCTGTTGATGTTGACCAACAGCGCGCCACGTTATTAACTAAATTTGCTAGCGCAATGTCACCTGAAGACGTGCAGTTATATTATCAAATCGTACTTAATGGCCGTAAAGACCTTGCGTACAGCTTTGACGAACAAGCTGGCTTTGATATGGTTATTTTACGCATGCTTGCATTTAAGCCTGCACAATTAGCAAATACGGTTGCAACTAATACAGAGCAAAGCGGCGTACAGTTTAATAATCAATTTGATGATGTAGAGCTAGAGCAAACAACTGCAAAAGTCGCTACACCAGCAGTAGAAGTTGCGCCGCAAGAAACTAATGTTGAAGCTCCGCAACATGATGTACAAGAGCTTAAGCAAGAAATTGCACAAGCGCCTGAACAACTGTTAGAGCAAGAAGCCGAGCAAAAACCTGAACCTGTTTTAGCTGACCAAACGCCTGATGTTTTAACTATCGATAGAAATAAAGACGTTAGTAAACAAAGTTTAGACGCAGAGCAGCAACAGCTTGAAGCGATTGCCCAGCAGCAACGTAATGTTGAAACTCATGTTGCACCAGAGCCTGATTTATTCGCCCAGCAAGAGCCTGTTCAAACTCCAGAGCCACAGCAAGTATTTGAAAAGCCGAGTGAAATATCAGCTGAGCAAGCTGCTCAACAAGAACAAGCACCTCAACAAATACCTCAAGAAGCAGCCAGCAATATACCTGAGCATGCTGTTGAAGCCGCGCCTGAGGTAAACACTGAAGCTTTGCCAACACCATTAGATAGTCAAAGTGCTACTGATGCGGTTACTCAACCGGTAACTGAAGTAGAGAAAATGCTAGCGATCCGCAACCAGCTGAGGAGTCGTAAGAAACTCTCGGAGGGTAGCTCAAAAAAGCCAGTAGCTAAGGCTGCGCTAAAGCCAGCGCAAGCTGAATCTAAGCTAGTAGCTAAAACTCAGCTACAAGAGCAAAAGCAAGCCAGCCATTTGCCTATAGAGCAACAAGCTGCTGTGCCAACAGAACAAATAAAGCAAGCTGAGCAAATTGAACAAACAAGCTCGGCAGGCAATGGCGACACATTAGATGTAGCACAAGCATTGTCTAATGTTGCTGTAACGCCAGAAATAGAGGCTGACTTACCAGCCAAACAACTTGCTGATAAAGCCGATAATTTACAGCAAAATATGGATGCAGCTGAAGCGGATAATAGTTTACCTGAAAATGAACTTTTACCTGATGTATCGCACCTGCAAGTTAATAGCTTTAATCCAGATGGTATTGACCCCGCAGTAATTAAAAATGCCAATCAGATTGATGTCTGGGCAAATATGATTGATGCAATGGGCTTAGGCGGGCGTGTAAGGCAATTAACCCTTAATGCGACAATTGACGCTGCAACAACAGATAACCACTTGGTGATTAACTTAGATCAAAACTTTAATCATATAAACTCGCAAGCTGCGGCGGACCAAATTAGCCAGTGTTATTCACTATTAAAAAACAGCAATGCAGACGTATTGATTAACTTAGTAAGTGATGCCGGTACTACGCCATTTTATATACAGTCGGTAATTAATGATAAACGTTTGGCATATGCGACTGACGTAATTGCTAATGATAAATTTATTAAACACCTACAAAACGAATTTGACGCTTTTATTGAAGAGAACACAATAGAAGCCTTATAACATGAGTAATAAGTGTATTTCTGCTGAAATATACTTGAATTTTTACGCGTTTGCCTCTAAGGTTGGCGCAACAGATTTTGGAGATACTATTATGATCAAAGGCGGCATGGGTAACCTGATGAAACAGGCCCAACAAATGCAAGCAAAAATGGCGAAGGCTCAAGAAGAGATCGCTGCAATGGAAGTTATTGGCGAAGCGGGTGCGGGCATGGTTAAAGTTACTATGCTTGGTAACCACAACGTACGTCGTGTTGAAATTGACGAAAGCTTAATGGAAGACGACAAAGACATGATCGAAGATCTTGTTGCTGCAGCATTTAACGACGCGGTTCGCCGTGTTGAAGAAGAAAGCAAAGAAAGAATGAGCAGCGTAACTGGCGGCATGCAAATGCCTCCTGGGATGAAAATGCCTTTCTAAGCTAACAAAGCTTAAAATAAAAACGCGCTAGCCTTTGGTTAGCGCGTTTTTTTGTGAACATGAGAGGCTATATTCGCTAATTATAAAAAGTTGAATGACTCATCATTAGTGGTTATATTAATACCAATATCATTAATTTCAGCGCATTGAGTAGAATTTATAAAAAATAAAAATACTACCCAGAGGGAATGTCGCTAAAACACCCTAACTAATTGAAATTTAATAAAGATATTAATAACTATCGGTAATAAATTTTACCTGTTATAAAGCTTTATCTAGAATTCTCAATTGGTCACATAATTAATGGAAATGGTATAACTACACTAAACACGCATAATAGGACTATTTATGACTACTCAAGAAAAGCGTGACAAGGCGTTTGAAGCTGTTAAATTGAAAAACTATATTGACAGCCTAAAGCTTGAAGGGATGTCTTTAGTGAAAGATAAAACAACCCTCCCTAAAGATGTTCAAGAATATATTAAGCAGCTAAAAGTATCACATGGTTGATAAGTACGGGGTTAATGATGACCCATACTGTTACCCTGGAACAGACGTACTTATTAATTTATTTGGAATTTCATCCAACGATGTACTAGAAAATGTCGAAGCTGAATTAACAGCAATAAGACTTACTCAATATCATGACACTCAGCGCATACTAAATTTTTCTACTCTTAAAAGCTTACATTTTCATCTTTTTCAAGACTTATATGATTGGGCAGGTCAAATTAGAACGGTTGATATTAGCAAAGGTAATACCCGTTTTTGTAATATAAGTCGCATTGAAAAAGAAACCGAAAAATGTTTTTTAATCTTAACTCACAATAACTATTTATTAGATTCGGATAAAGAAGTATTTATTAAAGTTATCGCTGACTTTTTTTGTGAAATGAATGTTGTACACCCATTTAGGGAAGGTAATGGACGCACTCTCAGGCTCTTTTGTGAGCTAGTTGCTAAAAGAGCTGGTTTCATATTGTCATGGAAAAACGTGAATTCAAAACAATGGCTAGCTGCAAATATTGCTGGATATAACGGCCGTTTACAGCCTTTAATTAACATCTTTTCTGATGCTATTTCTGTCATTGATTAGTAAGAGAAATTTTTCTTAGTAATGACAATACGGCTTTACTTTTTTATTTCTGTTTTGTTCTATATCACCTCAGATGTAAACTCTACTATACACATATATGTCACCCAACTTTAATATTTCCCCTGTCATTTAAATTGCTACTAATGCTAAAAATCCAAGTACAGCTACCTTTGCTTTACCTATCTGGTTTTACTTGTGTGTGATGAAGTTTTGACTGTAAACATTTTGTGCCAGCTATACAGCTAAATTGCAACTTTTCTTAATCTTATAATTACTAGCTAAAATTGTATTTGTTCGCCGTAATCATTAATGTCAGCAGCATATTAAAGATATAAGTTACCGACAAAAAAGGTAATATTTTCAGGAGAAGAAGATGGCTGATTTATTTGAAAACCCGATGGGACTTGATGGTTTTGAGTTTGTTGAATTTACCGCACCAGAAAAAGGTATTTTAGAACCAATTTTTGCAAGTATGGGTTTTACTTTAGTCGCTAAGCACAAATCAAAAGATGTAGAATTATGGCGCCAAGGTGATATTAACTTTATCACTAACTACACTAAAGGTAGTCATGCTGATTACTACGCACAAGAACACGGCGCTTCGGCATGTGGCATGGCATTTCGCGTGAAAGATGCACAGTTTGCTTACTCAAAAGTACTTGAAAAGGGCGCTCAACCTGTTGAAATTCAAACTGGCCCGATGGAGCTTCGTTTACCTGCTATTAAAGGTATTGGTGGTGCAACACTTTACCTTATCGACCGTTATGCTGAAGGTAAAACAATTTATGATATCGACTTTAACTGGATTGAAGGCGTTGATATTCACCCAGAAGGTTGTGGTTTTCATACCTTAGATCATTTAACGCATAACGTGTACCGTGGTCGTATGGACTACTGGGCAGGTTTCTACGAAGACTTATTTAATTTCCGTGAAATCCGTTATTTCGATATTAAAGGTGAATACACAGGTTTATTATCAAAAGCGATGACTGCACCAGATGGTAAAATTCGTATTCCACTTAATGAAGAAGCCGGCAGCGGTGGTCAAATTGAAGAGTTTTTAATGAAGTACAATGGTGAAGGTATTCAACACATTGCCTTTGCTTGTGACGACATTATCGCTTGTTGGGATCGCTTAAAAGCGAATGGCATGAAGTTTATGACTGCACCTCCTGCAACATACTTTGATATGCTTGAAGAGCGTTTACCAGGTCATGGCGAAAACGTAGCTGAATTACAATCGCGCGGCATTTTAATGGATGGTACAACCGAAGGTGGCCAACCTCGCTTATTACTACAGATATTTTCTGATGCGCTGTTAGGTCCGGTGTTCTTTGAGTTTATTCAACGTAAAGAAGATGACGGTTTTGGTGAAGGTAACTTTAAAGCCTTATTTGAATCTATCGAGCGTGACCAACTTGAACGTGGCGTTATCGGCGAAACGGCTTAAGTTGTTGGCAAAGGAGTAATTGATTATGGCTATTAAACGAATTCACCATGTGGCGTATCGTTGTAACGATGCTAAGCAAACTGTCGAGTTTTACCGTGATGTGGTTGGCATGGAGTTTTTATTAGCGATTGCTGAAAACGAAGTACCATCAACAAAAGCGCCAGATCCATATATGCATGTATTTTTAGATGCAGGGCAAGGGAATGTATTGGCTTTTTTTGAAATTCCTAACTCGCCTAAAATGGGCCGCGATGTAAACACACCAGAGTGGGTACAACATATTGCTTTTGAAGTTGAGTCGATGGACGAGTTAGTTGCTAAAAAAGCGCAACTAGAAGCCGCTGGTATTGAAGTACTAGGTCCGGTTAATCATACAATTTTTAAATCAATTTACTTCTTTGATCCAAACGGCCATCGTTTAGAGTTAGTGGCCAATACCAATAAACCAGGTATGTTAGAAGAATTAAAACGCGTTGCACCAGCAATGCTAGATGAGTGGGCTAAAACTAAGAAAGCCCCGAACCATGCTGCATGGTTGCATAATGATGAAGAATTTCCAGGAGTAGAAAAATGAAGTTAGCAAGTTTAAAGTCTGGCCGTGATGGTGCGCTTGTTGTCGTTAATACAGAATTAACCAAAATGGTAAGTGCCAGCGATATCGCTGCTACTATGCAAGATGCATTAGATAATTGGGCAACGGTAGCGCCAAAGCTTGAAGCTCGTTTTCAAGAGTTAGAGTCGGGAGCAATTGCAGGTGAAGCCTTTGAGCAAACAAATTGCGCATCGCCACTTCCTCGCGCTTATCAGTGGGCTGACGGCAGTGCTTATGTAAACCATGTTGAACTTGTACGTAAAGCGCGTAACGCAGAAATGCCGGCAACGTTTTGGACAGATCCGTTAATGTACCAAGGTGGCTCAGATGCTTTCTTAGCACCTCGTGATGCCATTGTTATGCCGCAAAGCGAAGGCTTTGGTATTGACTTTGAAGCAGAAGTTGCTGTTATTGTTGATGACACGCCAATGGGCATATCGAGTGATGATGCACTTAACTACATTCGTTTAGTGATGATAGTTAACGATGTATCACTGCGTGGCTTAATTCCTGGCGAATTAGCTAAAGGTTTTGGCTTTTTCCAATCTAAACCGTCAAGTGCATTTAGCCCAGTATGTGTTACCCCAAGTGAATTAGGTGATGCATGGAGCAATGGTAAGTTATCGCTTGAATTGCAATCTTGCTACAACAAAGAGTTATTTGGTAAGCCTAATGCCGGTATTGATATGACTTTCCACTTTGGTGAGTTAATTGCTCATGCCGCTAAAACGCGTCCTTTATGTGCGGGTACTATTATTGGTTCTGGTACAGTGTCTAATAAACTTAATGATGGCCCAGGTAAGCACGTTCATGACGGCGGCGTAGGTTATAGCTGTATTGCTGAAGTTCGTATGATTGAAACCATTAATGACGGTAAGCCAAGTACTCGCTTTATGGATTTTGGTGACACTATTGAAATGGAAATGTTTGATAAAGAAGGCCGCTCTATCTTTGGTCAGATCAACCAAACAGTTGTGAAGGGCTAGAGCTGGAACTAGTTGCTAGGAACGAGGAACTATAAGAGCATCCTGTTTAAGTAAACAGAACTTGTTATAAAGAGAGGCTATGCCTCTCTTTTTGTTTTTTAGCGCGGGAAAACATGGATTCCCGCCTTCGCGGGAACGACGAAAGGATACGGTACTATTAGGGGATAGGGATCGACGAGGGTAAAGAGCGACTGAAAGTGAAAACGACTAGGGGAGAGTTAACGACGACGAGGGATGAGGTAAAGTCAAGGTGTCAGAGTTCTTGAAGCTTGATAAAAATCAAGGGGGTCAGATCAACTTGATTTTTGATTATGTAACAACGAGGAGCTAGAGGGAAAATTAACACGCGTCATCCTATCACGCGCTCTAGCGAGATGTAGAATCTCCATATTTGACCCCGAGCTATCACATAATTAGCTGCTAGTTACTGAAGTTTTATCTTTAAAGCATTATCGTAATTCAAATATTGTGATAACCTTTAGCCATTATTTATCTGTGTAGTATTTTTCATGAAATTAAGCCCGTTAGTACAAGAGCTGATTGACAGTTTACGTTGTTTACCTGGCGTTGGCCCTAAGTCGGCGCAGCGTATGGCCTTTCATTTATTAGAGCGCAATCGCGTAGGCGGCGCTAAGCTTGCCGACACTTTAGCAAAAGCTATGGTTGATATTGGGTATTGCCAAGGTTGTCGAACCTTTACCGAGTTAGAGCTTTGTGAAATTTGCGCAAGCCCTAAGCGTCAATTAAAACGCATTTTATGTGTGGTTGAATCGCCTGCTGATATTTTAGCGATAGAGCAAACTGGTGAGTTTACCGGGCGTTATTTTGTCTTGATGGGGCACTTATCACCAATTGATGGCATTGGCCCAGATGAACTAGGTTTAGACAAACTTGATGCCTTACTTGGCAGTGGCGATTTCGATGAGATGATCTTAGCAACCAACCCTACGGTTGAAGGTGAAGCAACGGCGCACTTTATTGCTGATATTGCTAAAAAATACGGCATTAATACCTCTCGTATCGCCCATGGTGTCCCGGTTGGTGGTGAACTTGAGTTTGTTGATGGCAATACTTTATCGCACGCATTTTCGGGGCGTAAGAACTTTTAACTAGCTTTGATGTTGAATAAATAAAAACGCCTTAATGCTTTTACTCACATTAAGGCGTTTTAGTATTTTTAGCTTTTAGCTTTTAGCTTTATTACCAATACATTTTTAAACCAGTAGTAAAGCCCCAGCCTTCATAGCGACCGGTTGCATCAACCGAGTCATCCATTTCGGTATATTGAACACCGGCTTGCACTTTTAATTTTTGACCGTAGAAGTAGTAGTTTAAACCGCCGTACATTTCTTTGTACTCGTCACCTTTACCACTGCCGATTTCTTTTTCATAACGGCCTAGTTTGATGCCGTTACTGTCGTCACTTTCCATGTAGGTGTAGCGTAATACACCTTGGAATTTAGTGGTGAAGTCGAAATGTGGCATGATAACAATACCCCATAAGTCACTTTGGCCATTGTAACCTTGACCAAATGCGTATTCAGCGCTTAGGCCAAATTTGCCTTTTTTCATGGTGGAGTTAAGTGATACAACGTTTTCATGATTAGGCGCACCATCTTTAGAGTTATCGGCACCATCATCAGTATCTTTGTGCACATAATCTAAAGAAACGCTTAGCTTGTCGGCAAAGCTTGTTTCGCCAAAGTTATACTTTAGGTGAGTTAAAACAAAGGTGTTGGCATCGTCAACGGCAATTTCTTGGTCGTCGTTACTTGAGAAAACACCAGCTTTGTAGCTCCATTGTGAATTAACTTTACCGCTAACTGAAATACCGGTGAAGTACTCATCGGTAAACCATAAGTTATTGGTTAGGTTATTACGTTGTAGTGTATATAGTTTCTTTGAAGAGGTAGCACCATCAAGAGTAAAACCAACACTTTGTTTTAATGCCTTGATAGTTACATTGTCATTTACGTTCCAGCTAATATAAGCATCGGTTAAACGTTTGTAGGTATCATCAGCGTCGTTGTTAATATCTAAGTCGGCTTCAACGTTGAATGAGAAGTCATCGGCAAATTGACCTTTAAAACCAAAGCGTAAACGGCGAAAGTTGGCATCTTCAAATTCATCGGTTTCACCTGGCGCATTGCCTTCATCGGCTTCAAAGTGAGCTGCGTCAATATGTAAGCGGCCACTTAAAGCAAGCTTTTGTAAGCCTGAAGATTCTTTATTTTCGTATAAATTTGCTACTGACCAAACCTTGTCATAGCCGCTGGTATCTTCTTCAGAATGGGCCGAGTAACTTGCGAATAATAAAGCCGAGGATAAACTAGTTAATAAAAATTTATTTGCAGCATTAGTCATTGCTGACTCCTAAGTTATTGTATATCTATATATTTAGCTTTCATCAATATAGCTTACTTGATTGATGAAATCGATTATCTAAGTGAATAATGGCATTGTATTACCGAAATATTACAGTTTTATTTCAATGGCAAAAAAACACATTACTTTTCTAAAAAAGATAAATTTAATTTTTACCCTTTAAAAAAAATCAGTTATCCCCACATATATTCCATACCAAGAAATACACCATTAATGGTGCAATCAATTAGTTATTAGGAGATGTATTTTTATGTCTGATACAGGCCATAAAGAAGTTCACGGTTTTCAAACAGAAGTTAAGCAACTTTTGCAGCTTATGATCCACTCTTTGTACTCAAACAAAGAGATTTTCCTTCGTGAATTAGTTTCTAACGCAGCCGATGCTGCCGATAAATTACGTTTTAAAGCGTTATCTGATGACAGCCTTTTTGAAGGTGACGGTGATTTACGCGTACGTGTTTCAGTAAACAAAGACAACAATACGATTACGATTTCAGATAATGGTATTGGTATGACTCGCGATGATGTTATAGCTCACTTAGGTACCATTGCTAAGTCTGGTACTGCTGATTTCTTCTCAAAATTATCTGGTGACCAAGCGTCTGATTCGCAATTGATTGGTCAGTTTGGTGTTGGTTTTTACTCTGCATTTATCGTTGCTGAAAACGTGGTTGTACGCACTCGTGCTGCTGGCCATGACGCAAGCGAAGGTGTTGAATGGTCTTCAAAAGGTGAAGGTGATTTTAGCGTTGAGAGCATTGAAAAGAAAAACCGCGGTACCGATATCATCTTGTTCTTAAAAGAAGAAGAGAAAGAGTTTTTAGATGACTGGCGCTTAAAGTCAATTGTAACTAAGTACTCTGATCATATTTCTATTCCGGTACAAATGCTTACTCCTGAAGTAGCTGAAGTGCCAGAAAGCACTAATGAAGAAGGTGAAGTAACACCTGCAATTCCAGCTCAACCGGCAGTTTGGGAAGGCGTTAACAAGGCGGAAGCTTTATGGACGCGTGATAAGTCAGACATTTCTGATGATGAGTACAACGAGTTTTACAAGCACGTATCACATGACTACACCGACCCATTACTTTGGGCACATAACAAAGTTGAAGGTAGCACTGAATATACTTCACTACTTTATGTACCAAGCAAAGCACCATTTGATTTATACAACCGTGAACGTCAACAAGGTTTAAAACTATACATTCAACGTGTATTTGTACTTGATGATGCCGAGCAGTTTATGCCGACTTACTTACGTTTTGTTAAAGGTTTACTTGATTCAAACGATTTACCATTAAACGTTTCTCGTGAAATTTTACAAGACAACAAAGTAACGCAAGCAATGCGTAAAGGTTGTACTAAGCGTGTATTAACTATGCTTGATAAGCTTGGTAAAAAAGATGCTGAGAAATACCAAGGTTTCTGGGATGAGTTTGGTCAAGTATTAAAAGAAGGCCCAGCAGAAGATGCGGCAAACAAAGAAGCGGTTGCTAAGCTACTTCGTTTTGCTTCAACAGAAAATGACTCAGCCGTACAAAATGTATCACTAAACGATTACATTGAGCGCATGAAAGAAGGCCAAGACAAAATTTACTACGTAGTTGCAGATAGCTTTGACGCGGCAAAAAATAGCCCGCACTTAGAAGTATTCCGCAAAAAAGGCATTGAAGTATTATTACTAAGTGACCGTATTGATGAGTGGTTAATGAGCCACTTAACTGAATTTGCTGACAAGCAACTACAATCGGTAACTCGTGGCGGTTTAGATTTAGGTGACTTAGATGACGCTGAAACTAAAGAAGCACAAGAGAAACTTGAGAAAGAATTTGATTCAGTGGTTACTCGCTTAAAAACAGCGCTTGGCGATAAAGTAAAAGACGTGCGTGTATCGCAACGTTTAACTGACTCTCCTGTGTGTATTGTTACTGACGAAAATGACATGAGCTCACAAATGATCAAGCTGATGCAATCTGTTGGTCAAGAAGTACCAGAGAGCAAGCCTATTTTTGAAATTAACGCTGAGCATGCTTTAATTTCTCATGTATCGAATGAGCAAGACGAAGCTAAATTTGCAGAGTGGACAGATGTATTATTTGAACAAGCGATGCTTGCTGAACGCGGTAGCTTGAAAGATCCTGCATCGTTCGTTGCTCGTTTAAACAAATTAATGCTGAGCTTAACTAAGTAAGCACTTTAAGCTAAAAGTAAAAATATCAAGTAATCAATTTGATATTTGTTACTGCAAAATGGGAGGCAAATGTCTCCCATTTTTATTTTTGTCACTTGCGTTAACTTTATACTTGCTGGTTTTTATTATATTTACCACCAAGGTCTAGTAGCTTTTGTTGCTAGAAGTGTAACAATACTGACTATAATACAAAAAAATAAACATCAATTACGCTTCAGCTCTTGTTTGCTAGTGTGATGGCAAGTATTATTGTAAGTTAACAAATTTTATTAAACGACGACATTTAGGGTCTTCTCTATGCGCATTATTTTATTAGGTGCTCCAGGCGCCGGTAAAGGTACACAAGCTCAATTTTTAATGGCTAAATTTGGTATTCCACAAATCTCTACCGGAGATATGCTACGTGCTGCAATTAAAGCTGGAACTGAGCTAGGTAAACAAGCTAAGCAAGTAATGGATGCTGGTCAACTAGTATCTGACGAGCTGATCATCGGTTTAGTTAAAGAGCGTATTGCTCAAGACGACTGTAAAGGTGGTTTCTTATTAGATGGTTTCCCAAGAACAATCCCACAAGCTGATGCAATGAAAGAAAACGGCGTTGCTGTTGACTCAGTAATTGAATTTGATGTTGCTGATGAAGTTATCGTTGAGCGTATGGGCGGTCGTCGTGTACACCCAGGCTCTGGTCGTGTTTATCACTTAGTTTACAATCCACCGAAAGTGGAAGGTAAAGATGACGTTACAGGCGAAGACTTAGCGATCCGTCCTGACGACGAAGAAGCTACAGTGCGTAAGCGTTTAGGCATTTACCACGAGCAAACACTACCATTAGTGTCTTACTACCAAGCAGAAGCTGAGTCTGGCAACTGTCAGTACATCACAATTGATGGTACACAGCCAGTTGAAACAGTAAGCGCTTTACTTGCTGAAAAACTAGCTTAATTTCTAGTTAAAATGATGAAACAAAAGGCTGCATTTGCAGCCTTTTTTATTCGCAAAATATCAAGGTGTCAGACACCTTGATATATTGTTTAGAAGATAGAGATGATATTCGCTATTGCTAGGATTAACAGAGTGATGAAGGTACCTAAGGTACCGACAAAGCGTTGCCATGAAGTGCCAATACTTGAACTAAGTCCTATAGCATGTAAAAAGCGGCAGGTTACTAATAAGCCACCCATAGCATGTAAAAACCAAGGAGCTGCACCGTTTAACTCACTTATTGCCAATAACAATATGCTTAAAGGTACGTATTCAATAAAGTTCGCATGTACGCGTATAGCTTTAGCAAGCTCGGCGTTATCGCCATCTCCAATGCCTACTTTATGCTCTCTTCTTAGGCCAATAACTTTAAAAGATAAAGCCAATAAAATAATCGCGAGTATTCCGCTATAAAATCCGCTAATAACCAGTGACTGCAACATCTAGAGTTTCCTTTGCTTTTGAAAATAGGTTTGATACGCCATTTTAGAGTAAAGTTTTGTGAACAACTAGTGTTATTTTTTATCTTGTAGAATAAGATAAGTTACAAAAATTCATCTATACTTCTTGTATATTTTTTACTGAAATAACAGGATGTTGTTCGATTTAGGAGCTGTGTTGAAGTTTATTATTTCAATTTTTATAGCTGCATTTATTTCATTTGCCCTATTTGCAATTATGGCTTCTCTTGTTGTGCAAGAAGAAAGGTACATCGAAGAAGTACCTGACTGGGCTATTGTAACTATTATCAATAAACCGGAAGATACAAAAATTCAGCGTAAGCACCGAACCTTAGATCCTCCACCTAAACCTGCTGTAATGCCTACAGGTATTATTAATCAAGATAAAGTTGAAACAAAAACGCCTATTGAACATGATATTAATGTCCCTAATTTAGAGGTTGATATTGCACTTGCACCACAAGAGTTTGACCTAAAGTTAATCCAAGATAATGGCGCGCAACCCATTTATCGCTCATTACCTAGATATCCCGTTGAAGCTGCCCGAAATAAAATTAAAGGCTGGGTAAAGTTAAGCTTTTCAATCAATCGCCAAGGCAAGGCTGAAGATATTGTTATTATTGATTCTGAGCCAGAGTTGATTTTTGACCAAGCTGCGATAGATGCATTACATAGGTGGAAATACAAACCTATGATAGAAAAAGGCAAAACGGTTAAGCAAGAAGGCCTTAGTGTGCGCTTAGATTTTGGTAAATAATTATAGCTAAAAGCTAAAAGCTAAAAAGGGCAGGCAACTTAAAGTTCATCTGACCCTGTTGATTTTCTTTTATTGTTCGTTGCTCCGCAGCATATCGATATGAGGGATGTCGTCTTCTAAGTACATGTCAGATACACGGACAAAACCGTGTTGATTGTAGTATTTTTCTAGGTGTTCTTGTGCGCCAATTTTAATGTCGATATTTGGCCACGTTTGCGCGCAAAGCTCTAATGCTTTTAGCATTAACGGGTGGCCAATTCCTTTACCCCGGTATTCTGGCGCAGTGGCGACTCTGCCAATACTTACGCAATCGGGGTAGGAGATATTAGGTGCTAGCAGTCTAAGATAAGCCGCTAATTGCTTGGTATTTTGATCGAAACCGAGCAAGTGAATGGTTGCACTGTCTCGGTCTTTGTTATCAAGCTCTGGGTAGTAACACGTTTGCTCTACGACAAAGACATCAACGCGCAGTTTTAATGCCTCGTATAGTTCATCAGTAGTAAGTTGCTTAAATGTTTTAGCTTGCCAGTTAATCTGTAGAGTCATGTTTTATTTTTATTAAGTTAATAAGTTACTTATGTCTTTGCTGCAATACTGCCATAACTTGGCTTAGACTAACATCTTGATCTTTTAATAAAACTAAAGTGTGGTAAAACAAATCGGCACATTCGCCAATAAATTCTTCTTTTTGATTGGTCGCTGCGGCAAGAGCAACTTCAACGCCTTCTTCACCTACTTTTTGTGCAACGCGGGCAGTGCCTCTTGATAGTAAATGAGCAGTGTAGCTGTCTTCAGGTTTTTGTTGGCTACGCTCATCAATAACTTGCTCAAGGTAACTTAAAAAGTTCTGTTGTGAGCATTGCTCTTCTGGGAAGCACGACTGAGTGCCTAAATGACACGTAGGGCCTTGCGGGCGACAACTGATAAGTAATGAGTCATTATCGCAATCGGTAAGTACAGATTGTACTTCTAAGAAGTTATTTGAGCTTTCACCTTTTGTCCATAGGCGCTGCTTTGAACGTGAGAAAAATGTTGCTTTACCTGATTCGATCGTTTTAGTTAATGCTTCGCTATTCATGTAACCTTGCATTAATACTGCGCCAGTGTCAGCGTGTTGAATAATGGCAGGGATCAGGTTTTCCATTTTATCCCAAGCCAAACTACTGATATTTTCTAATGTTACTTTCATTGTTATTCTCTTGTTAAATATTGGTTTTAACTCTCAAGAGCTAGTCTATGCTTTGTTCGCTTCTATGTGTTTAAATTTCAAGTTGATCTGACCCTCTTGATTTTCAAGGTGTCTGACACCTTGATATTTATTTTCTCATCGCTATGTTGTTGGTGCGTAAATAGCTTTTTAGCTCTTGGATATCGATTATGCCTTTGTGAAACACGCTAGCGGCAAGTGCGCCATCAACATCACTTTGCAAAAATACGTCTTTAAAATGTTCCATAGTACCAGCGCCGCCTGAGGCGATGAGTGGTATATTACAGTGTTCGCGTACCATAGACAGCTGTTCTATATCATAGCCTTGACGCACGCCGTCTTGGTTCATTACATTTAATACAATTTCACCAGCGCCGCGTTGTTGAACTTCTTTAACCCAGTCGATTGTTTGCCAACGGGTTTTAGCTGATTTAGCCTCGTCACCAGTAAACTGATGCACTTGATATACGCCTGTGTTGTCATCATAAAATGAGTCAATGCCAACTACCACACATTGTTGACCAAACTGGCGAGTTAAGCGAGTTATTAGGCTAGGATCAGACAGCGCAGGGGAGTTAATCGATATTTTATCTGCGCCCATTAATAATAGCGTTTGTGCGTCTTGTTCGGTTTTAATGCCACCAGCTACACAAAAAGGAATGTCGATAACTTGTGCTATGCGTTCAACCCAGCTTCTATCGACCACACGGCCATCAGAGCTCGCGGCAATGTCGTAAAAGACTAATTCGTCAGCACCTTCATCAGCATAACGCTGAGCCAGTGGGACTATATCGCCAATGATCTCGTGGTTGCGAAACTGTACACCTTTAACAACTAAACCGTCTTTTACATCGAGGCAGGGGATTATGCGTTTTGCCAGCATGCAATTGCCTCCTCTAAGGTAAATTTACCTTCTAATAACGCTCTACCTAAAATAATGCCGTCAGCGCCAGATTGGGCGACAGAATTGATATTATCTAAATTACCAATACCGCCAGATGCTTGCCAAGTAATGCTTGGGAATTGCTGCTTTAACTCTTGGTAAAGACCATCATTACTGCCAGTTAAGGTACCGTCTTTTGAGATGTCAGTACATAAAACGTGTTGTACGGTATCTTCGCCGTAAAACGCTAATAAGCTTTCTAATGTGGTATCACTGGCATTGATCCAACCATGCGTTGGCAGGAGTTTTTCACCGCTAGCACTTATTTGTACATCAAGAGCGAGAACAATCTTTTCTTTACCGTAAATACCAAACCAAGATTTGACCAGCTCAGGCTCTTTAATTGCTAGAGAGCCAATAACAACTCGACTTGCACCAAGGGCAAGTAAGTCATTAACATCTTGCTGACAGCGTACGCCGCCGCCAACTTGTACAGGCATTTTAGCTACGCTGATGATCTCTTTTAACCGTGTGGTTTGGCGTTTGCTACTGTCTTTAGCGCCATCTAAATCAACTAAGTGTAGAATTTGTGCGCCTTGCTCATAATAGCTAGCAACAAGCTCTTCTGGTGTTTGCTGATAATTGGTTTTTTGTTGGTAATCACCTTGGTATAAACGCACGGTTTTGCCATCAATTAAGTCGATTGCAGGGATAATCATCAGCACAGCTCCATAAAATTACTAAGTAGTTTGGCGCCAGCTTTGCCTGAGCGCTCTGGGTGAAATTGCACCCCTAAAAAATTGTTGTTTTGTAAACAAGCAGAGAATTGTTGGCCGTAATTTGCTTCGGCAATAGTGGCACTATTTATTGGCGCGCAGTAGGTGTGCACAAAATAAAAATAATCGTCAGCGCTTAATCCGTTAAACAATGGCGAATCACTTAAGTTCTCTAAAGTGTTCCAGCCCATATGCGGTAAACGTAAATTATCGCCATTGTCAGGTGTAATACGCTTTATTTCACCCGGAATTAAGTTTAAGCAAGGTGTATCGATGTTATTTTCTATTGAGTGCTCGGTCATTAATTGCATGCCTAAACAAATCCCCAGAACAGGTTGTGTAAGGTTTTGAATAACGTCAACTAAATCGCGCTCATTGATGCTGTTCATGGCAAACTCTGCTGAGCCTACGCCGGGTAAAAACACCTTTTTAGCGCCTTTAATCTCGGCTTTATCTGCAGAGACTAATATTTGATAACCTAAGCGCTCAAGCGCAAATTTTAATGAACTGATATTCGCACAACCAGTGTCAATAATAACGGCATCTGCTGTTGTTACATTTTGGCTCATAGCACACCTTTTGAACTTGGCATCGCATCGCCACTTACTGCTATTGCTTGGCCAAGCGCGCGGCCAAACACTTTAAATAAGCTTTCTACTTGGTGGTGGCAATTACCTTTCGTGGTTGAAAGGTGCAGCGTTACCGCCATTGCATCGGTAATACTTTTAAAAAAGTGACTCACCATTTGTGTTGACATACCGCCAACGCGGTTATCAGTAAATTCACTATTAAATTCTAAATGCGCACGACCAGATAAATCTAAAGCACACTCTGCTTTGCACTCATCCATTGGCAGGACAAAACCAAAACGAGCAATGCCGCGTTTATTACCTAAGGCTTGTTTTAATGCTTCGCCAAGGGCAAGGGCGGTATCTTCAACACTGTGGTGATCGTCTATGTGTAAATCACCATTTACGCTACATTGCATTGAAAAGCCGCCGTGAGTGGCGATTTGATCTAACATGTGATCGAAAAAACCTATGCCTGTTTCAATCTTGTTAGCGCCTTTTTTATCTAAATTAACCACCACATTAATGTCGGTTTCTTTGGTGGTGCGGGTTACTTTAGCAATACGAGGTGAGGTAAGTAATTTGTCGCTAATATCGTTCCAATTCAAGGTTTCACGATTATACTGCAGGGCAGGTAAGCCCATATTAGCGGCAAGTTGTACATCGGTATCTCTATCGCCTATCACAAATGAATTAGCAAAATTGATGCGCTGTTGCTGTAAGTAGTCAGAAACTAAGCCAAGCTTAGGTTTGCGGCAACTGCAATTGTCCTCGTCAAAATGTGGGCAAATTAATTGCTCATCAAAATGCACGCCTTGGCTAGCAAAGATCTCTATCATCTTGTTCTGTGCTAGCTCAAAATCTGCTGTCGGGAAACTGTCGGTGCCAAGCCCGTCTTGGTTTGAAACTAAAACCAATTTGTAGCCAGCGGCAATTAGTTTTAACAGTACCGGAATAACTTGTGGTTCAAATACTAGCTTTTCTAAGCTATCAACTTGTTTATCAATGAGTGGCTCTTCAATTAGGGTACCGTCACGGTCGATAAATAAAATATTTTCACTGCTCATAATGCTGACTCTCTAATTGCTTTGTTGATTGTTATTCAATGTTTGGTTAAATGCGTTGGTCGCATCGATAAATTGTTGCATTTCTTGCTTGCTGCCTATGCTAACTCGTAAACAATTTTCTAAAGTAAGTTGGCTAGATTGGTTACGAATAAGTACGCCTTGCTCAGTTAAAAAGCTAAATAATTGCGGGGCTAAGTCAGTGTTAAATAAAACATAATTAGTGTTTGATTGAAAGCGTTTATTGAGCCAATTTTGTTTATCTAAAAATTGCTCTAATTGCTTACGTAAACCGAGAGTTTGTTGCACTCGATTAGTCATTATTGCTAAGCCTTCAGTGGTTAGGGCGCTACTTGCTATTGCCGCCACAGGTTGTGAAATAGGGTATGGCGCGATAATTTTACTCATCATGGCAATGATATCTTTGCTTGCTAAGGTAAAACCACAGCGCAAACCAGCAAGTGCAAATGCCTTTGATAAAGTGCGCAGTACCACCAAGTTAGGGTAAGTATTAATTAGCTCAGCAAAACTACACTCCGGGCAAAACTCTATATAGGCTTCATCAACAACCACTAAAGCCGAGTCTTTAAACAACTCTATAACGCGAATAATATCGTCACGGTTAATGATATCGCCGGTTGGATTATTTGGTGAGCAAATAAAGACAATTTTACATTGGCCAACTTGTCGCTCAAGCGCAGGGATATCTAGTTGTAAGTCATCGGTTAATGGTACAAGGGTGGTTTGACTGTTATGACCTTTCGCACTGATAGCGTACATGCCATAAGTTGGCGGGCAAATAACGATATTATCTTTTGCACTTGCACAAAATGTTCTGATCAATACTTCGATGCCTTCATCCGCACCGCGTGTTGCTAATACTTGCTCCGCTGGTAAATTGGCATATTGAGCATAATTATTCACTAATTCTGTTGGTTGGAAGTCTGGATAACGATTTAAATTGCTTAAATTTATTTGTAATTGATTGTTACCGCCCGCTTCATTAGCATTTAACCAGCAAGTACCACCACTTTGGCCGCGCCTTGCTGACTGGTATGCCACCATATCTCGCACGTCATCACGTACTAATTTGTTGGTTAATGAGTCAGTCATTAGTATTAACCCTCTAACCGAATGGTAACAGCACGCTGGTGAGCATCTAAGCCTTCAGCATCGGTTAATTCAATGATGGTTGGTGCAATATTGGCTAAGCCTTGTTTAGTTAATTCTTGCACTGTGTAGCGTCTTGAAAAATCAGCGAGTGATAATGACGATACAACTTTTGAATAACCATAGGTTGGCAGTACGTGGTTGGTGCCACTAGCGTAGTCTCCGGCTGACTCTGGCGAATAGTCACCGACAAAAATAGAGCCTGCGTTACGTAAACTTGCTAATAATTGATTTGGATTTTCGGTTTGCACAATTAAGTGCTCAGGACCGTAAAGGTTAGATACTTGCACGGCTTGTGCTATATCGTCAGTTAAAATTAAACGGCTCGATGTTAACGCTTGTTTGGCAATGTCTTTTCTTG
The DNA here is from genome assembly GCF_007097525.1 of Thalassomonas sp. M1454. Lineage (GTDB taxonomy): Bacteria > Pseudomonadota > Gammaproteobacteria > Enterobacterales > Alteromonadaceae > Thalassotalea_A. The sequence continues at coordinate 989,486 of NZ_VKDD01000002.1, read as the reverse complement.
ACAATAACTCTACTTGGCTATCAAGCTCTTGTTGTACCGCGGTTAAAATCTCTTCGCTGTCACTTAATAAAATTACTTGTGAGTCGGGGCCGTGTTCGGCTTGCGATAATAAATCGGCGGCGGCAAATGCAGGCGTAGCACTGCTGTCGGCAATCACTAACACTTCAGATGGGCCGGCTGGCATATCGATGGCAAAACCAGGTACTTGTTGTGACAGTTGCTTTTTAGCTTCAGTAACAAAGCGGTTACCCGGGCCAAATACTTTATTTACAGGCTTAATAGTTTGTGTGCCAAGAGCTAATGCGGCAACAGCTTGTGCGCCGCCAATAGTATAAACTTCATCAATACCACAAATTTGTGCAGCGTAAATGATTTCATCAGCAATTAAACCGTCTTTATTTGGCGGACAAACTAAAACCACGCGCTCACAATTAGCTATTTTTGCTGGCACGCCTAACATTAATACCGTTGAAGGTAATGGCGCTGAGCCTGCTGGGATATACAAACCAACACTTTCAATCGCTTCTGTTTTTAATGTACATAGCACACCTGGCATGGTTTCAACGGTGATATCTGTGGCAACTTGCGCCTTATGGAAACGCTCTATTTGCTCATAGGCGGTAACAATGGCTTGTTTGCGGCTATCGCTTAAACGAGCACTTGCTTGTGCATAAGCATCACTAGCAAGTGCTAGAGTATTTAATTTTACGCCATCAAATTGCTCAGTAAGCTGTAACAGTGCTTTGTCACCATTTGTTTTTACGGCGCTGATGATATCGGCAACTGCAGCCTCTAAACTTGCATTATCTGCAATTGCTGGGCGGGCAAGGGCGTCTACTTGTTGTTGCTCTGTAAGAGAAGACCATGTAAGCATAATATTTAACCCATCATCTTTTCAATCGGCATAACTAATATTGAATTACAGCCTAAATCGGTTAACTGCTCCATCGTTTCCCAGAAAAAGGTTTCTGTACTTACCACGTGCACCGCTACTCGATCATCTCGCTCAGCTAAAGGTAAAACCGTTGGCGTTTCAGTACCAGGCATTAAAGCGACTACTTCATTTAGTTTATCTTTTGGCGCGTGCAACATGATGTATTTACTCTCGCGAGCCTTTAATACGCCTTGGATGCGCGGTAATAGAGTGTTGAGTATGGTTTGTTTTTCATCTGATAAACCGTCAGTTCTCTTGATCAAAGCAGCTTTTGAGCGATAAATTTCAGCTACTTCTTTTAAGCCATTCGCTTCAAGGGTTGCGCCAGTTGAAACTAAATCACAAATACCATCGGCAAGGCCAACACGCGGTGCAACTTCAACAGAGCCATTTAATTGGCACATTTCAAACTTAATGCCGTTTTCTTCTGCGAAACGGTTAAGCAATCTAGGGTAGGTAGTTGCTAAGCGCAGGCCATCTAAACTTTTAACGCCGGTGTATTCCATTTCCTCAGGTAGGGCGATAGATAAACGACAACCACCAAACTTAAGAGAAAGGATTTTATCGTAATCAGCACTTTCACCTTTTAATACACGTTCTAATTCGTGTTCTTCAAGAGTGTTGTCGCCAACAATACCTAAGTCACAAATACCATCCATCACTAAGCCCGGAATATCAGAGCTACGCACTAACATTAAATCAATCGGCATATTAGCAACATGAGAAAGTAGACGGCGATCAGCTAAGTTGATTTTTAATCCACAACCTTTAAGTAAGGCTTGTGACTCATCGCTTAATCTGCCTGATTTTTGAATAGCAATTCTAAGGCGGGTGCTGTCGGTATTACTCATAAACTAGTCCTGTTAATTTGTTAAATTTGAATTTAAATGTGCATCTGAAACTAAAAAACCCCGAAAGTTGGACTTTTCGGGGCTTGCTTATAATTGCACTGCGCTGAAAGGTCCATAGCCCCTCAGCGAATAACCTGAGAGCTAATCGATAAGTAAATGGTGATGATGTAGTTTAAGGTTATTCATAATAAATTCGTCTAAATGCTTTAGTTGTTATAACCATATCGGGTTTAAGCGCCTGTCGTCAAGGGCAAACTATGAAATAAATATGACTTTTTTATTAACTTTAGTCGTAAATGGAATAAGCATAGTTATTTAGTTTTTATGGTTTATTATTTGAGCGGGTCTTGATGTTGAAAATAATAGCTTAAACGCATGGCTGATATTGCAATATTGCTTAGATCAATTTATTCTCAAAAGCATTAATTTTATAAAATGAAATATTCATGACCTCAGTTGCTAAGGCCTTTGCCGAAGATGGCCTGCTAGCCAAAATTATCCCAGGATTTAACCCGCGCAAAGCGCAAGTCGATATGGCCAGTAAGGTTGAGTCGGTGATCAAATCTGGACAATCTTTAATTGTCGAAGCAGGTACAGGTACCGGTAAAACATTTGCCTACTTAATACCTGCTTTGCAAAGTGGCAAAAAGGTTGTGGTATCAACCGGGACTAAAAATCTACAAGAGCAACTGTTTCACAAAGATTTACCGCTAGTAAAAAAAGCCTTAACCAGTTCACAAAAAGTTGCTTTGCTTAAAGGCCGCTCTAATTATTTGTGTAACTTTCGCTTAGAAGAGAATTTCAATAGTGCGCCACCTGTACCGCAAAGAGGTAAACAACCACCGCCTAGGCATCAACTAGGGGCAACTTTAGATGCCACTGCGTTAGCTGATTTAGTTAAGGTGCGTAAATGGGCGAGTATTACTCAGTCTGGTGATATAGGTGAGTTGGTTGATGTGGCTGAAGACTCATTGATTTTACCGCAAATAACCTCAACTACAGATAACTGCCTAGGGCGAAATTGTCCTGAATATGAAAATTGCTATTTAGTTAAAGCGCGAGAGCGAGCAATTGAAGCGGACTTAGTTGTGGTTAACCATCATTTGTTTTTTGCCGATATGGCGTTAAAAGACACTGGCTTTGGTGAATTAATTCCACAATCGGACGTCGTGATTTTTGATGAGGCGCATCAAATAGGTAATATTGCCAGCGAGTATTTTGGTCAAGCATTTTCAACCAGACAAATATTGGAGTTAGCTAGTGATGCGATAAGTCAGTATCGCTCTGAATTAGCCGATGTAAAACAGCTGGGCATTGCCGCCGAGAAACTGCAAAAAGGCGCGGGTGATTTCCGCTTACTTTTTCCTTATGATAACGAGCGAGGCAATTGGCGTCATAAAATTGAACATGCGCAGTTTAAGCAGGCTTTTGTACAATTACATACCGACCTTAAGTTTTTATTCGATGTATTAAAAATGTGTGTATCACGCACCGAGGTTATTGATAATTGCTTTGACCGTGCTAGTGAATTACTGACTAAATATGAGGTAATGAATAATACCGAAGCTAAAGGCATGAGCTTATGGTACGAAACAACCCGTAGGCATGTTGTGCTGCATCAAACGCCGTTATCTATTGCTGAAAAATTTAGCGCCTATATGCAAGAGCACGAATCGGCTTGGATCTTTACTTCGGCAACGCTTGCGGTAAATGATAGCTTTACTCATTTCGCCGAAGATTTAGGTTTAACGCACGCGCAGCAGTTATTATTGGCTAGTCCATTTGATTACCCCAAGCAATCTAAGTTGTTAGTACCAAGGTATTTACCTGAAGCGAATGATTTTAATCGAGCGAAATCGTTAGTTAATATTGCCTTGCCTTTAATTAAAGCAAGTAAAGGTAGTTGTTTCTTGCTATTTACCTCTTATCGGGTGCTTAACCAAGTGGCTGAACTTTTAGCCGAGCAAGTTGATAACCCGTTGTTGGTGCAAGGGCAAATGGCGAAAAGCGTTTTACTCGATCATTTTGTTGAAGATAAAAATGCGATATTATTAGCCACTGCCAGCTTTTGGGAAGGGGTTGATGTTCGAGGTGACAACTTAACTTGTGTTATCATTGATAAATTACCTTTTAGGGCACCGGATGAACCTTTGCTACAAGCAAAAAGTGAAGATTTAAAGCGCCGCGGAGGCGACCCTTTTGGTCAAATCCAATTGCCTGATGCCGTTATTGCCTTAAAACAAGGGGTTGGTCGTTTGATCCGTGATGTTAGCGACCGTGGGGTGTTAGTGATATGCGATAGTCGCATCGTAAATCGCCCGTATGGACAAGTGTTTTTAAGTAGCCTGCCGCCAATGGCAAGAACTCGTGAAATTAATAGTGCGGTTAAGTTTTTGCAAGAGATAGAGGCGGAGAGCTAGGAACGAGGAACTAGAATTTAGTTTTGCTGGAACTGGTGGTTTAACTGATATTTTATGGGCTAAAAACTAAAAACTAAAAACTAAAAACTAAAAATTAAAAACTAGCTTTTTTGAAGATAACGTGCGAATAAATTCGCACTAACGAAATTTAATAAAGAAATAGAGTAAAAAGATGAATTATTTGGCCATTGATGCCTCAACTGAAGCGTGTTCGGTAGCTCTTGAAGTTGCCGGGCAAGTATACAGTCGTTATGAATTTAGCCCGCAGTCTCATAGTTTGTTGCTGTTGCCTATGGTTGATGAAGTACTTAAAGAGGCTGGCATTAAGTTAGCACAACTTGATGGTTTAATTTATGGCCGTGGTCCGGGCAGCTTTACCGGGGTTCGCATTGGCATTGGTGTGGCGCAAGGTTTAGCTTACTCTGCCGACTTAAAGGTTGTTGGCGTGTCAACGTTGCAAGCTATGGCGCAACAAGCGTTTAATAAATCCGGAGCTAGCCAAGTTATTGCCGCCATCGATGCGCGTATGAGTGAGAGTTATTGTGGTTTATTTGCCTTAAATGATGAGCAAATAATGCAACCACAAAAAGATGAAGCGGTGTTATCACCAAGTGTTGTCCATGATTATATAACAAGTACGACAGATGCTGCATTAGTTGGTGTTGGCAGTGCTTGGAATGCGTATCAAGAACAACTTGCGAATACCCAAAAGCAAGTAAGTGTTGATGCTGATGTATTATTTCCTGATGCTGTTGCTATGCTAGCAATAGGAAAAGCTGAATTTGCGCAAGGTAATGCACTCGCACCCGAAAACGCCGAGCCGGTTTATTTACGTGACACGGTTACTTGGCAGAAGCTACCAGGCAGGGAATAAAAAGCTAGGTTCAAGGTGTCAGAGTCAATGTGAGGGATGTAAGGAATGGTAGTGAATGAGTGATACTCACAATAAGTTTTTAACCTGGCAGGCGCCTAATTTTTGGTTATTGCTGCTACTTGCTATCGCCCTTAAACAAATCCCTTATGTAACCATTCCTTTTAATTGGCTAGAAAGCTACTTTCATGAAATTAGTCATGGCTTAGCTGCACTTGTTAGTGGCGGTAGTATTGTGCAAATCCAATTGTTTATTAATGGTGCAGGCCTTTGTACTACATTAGGTGGTTCAGCCTTTCTAATAGCCTTTTCTGGCTATGCTGGCGCGGTGGCATGGGGCGTTTTAATTTATAAAATTGCCGACCTTAAATCCAGTTACAGTAAGTACTTTAGTTACTTTATCTTAGCGTTATTAGTTATTTCATCTGTACTGTGGGTGCGCGACTTTCTTACCTTGTTTATTTGTGCACTGCTAATCGCGCTATTTTTGCTTAGCGTTAAAATATCCCACTTTCAACTCCTACCTTTGGTGCTAAAAATCATTGCTCTTATGGTGTTACTTAATAGTTTTCAAAGCCCTTTATATTTAATTGATGGCCGCGGCATTGGTGATGGTAGTGCGCTGTCACAGCTAACCTTTATTCCAGAGTTTGTCTGGATTGCTGTTTGGACAGGACTTGGGGCAATAAGTATTTATCGCTTAGGTAGAAAAGGTAAAGTGGCAAAGCCAAAAGGCTAGCCTAAATAAGTAAGAGCAGATTTCAATATAAAGAAGAGCAATATGCGAGATATTAATTTTGAGTTAGCAGATAAAACCATTAGCGCTGTTGCTATTGGTAATGAAGATAAGCCCGTGGTGTTGTGCTTGCACGGTTGGCTAGATAATGCGGCCAGTTTTTTCCCTTTATTTAAGCAGTTACAACAAGACTTTCCACAGTTACTTGAACGTTATCAGTTTATTGCTATTGATTGGCCCGGACATGGCTTATCAACCCACCGAAGTATCGATGCTCATTATCATTTTATTGATTGGTGCTATGACTTATTACAGATTATTGAGCATAAGCAGTGGCAAAAAGTTAGCATAATTGGTCATTCGATGGGGGGCATGGTAGCCAATGCATTTACCTCGGCATTTAATGATAAAGTCGACAAATTAATGCTGATTGAAGCCATCGGTTTATTAACTGAAAGCGAAAACCCAAGTAAACAATTACGTAAAGGTTTACAAAGTCGAATTAAAAAAGCACCTAGAAAACTTAATGTTCATAAAAATTTAGATGCTGCTATTCAAGCAAGAATGAATGTTTCAGACTTACCTAATAGTGCTGCTGAGTTAATTGTTAAGCGCGGCATTATTGAAGTTGAAAACGGGGTAAGTTGGCGATCAGATCCGCGTTTAAGAAATACATCGCCACAACGTTTTTCACTAAAACAAGCAATTCAAGTTGTGGCTAACATTCATTGTCCCGTTACCTTAATTGTTGGAAGCTCTGGTTTTGATATGGTCCAAACCGGCATTAAAGTATTTGCTGAGCATATTAATGATTTCAACTGCTTTACCATTGAAGGTGGGCATCACCCTCATATGGAAAGCAGTGGCAAAACAGCTGAGCTTGTAAATAATTTATTAAAATAATGTTTTTTCTGGTCATACCTCTTGCATTTGTTTGTATCTATGAAATGATACATGACAATTTTATGTAAATGTATTGTCTAGATTGTGGCTAATTGATAACGAGAGTTGCTAAATATCAACTATAATCAACAATATTTTGCTAAGAAAACCATTAAAAAACAAAAATATAATAAAATTGCTAGGCTGTTTTTATGCTCTTTGGCTAAAACAAAACTAAGCAAAAGATAGATTTTAGGAGATGTTCTGTGGAAAAAGTGTGGCTTGAAAAGAGTTATCCACCTGGTGTTGCGCATGAAATTGATGCGGATAAATATAACTCAATTGCTGAAATGTTTACTAAGTATGCTAAACAGTATGCTGATACAACCGCATTCATTAACATGGATGTTAAAATAAGCTATAAAGAGTTAGAGCAACAAGCACAACATTTTGCCGCCTATCTACAGCATGAACTTGGCCTTAAAAAAGGCGACAAGCTAGCTATTATGGTGCCAAATACATTGCAATATCCTATTGCCTTATTTGGAGGTTTGTTAGCAGGTTTAACCATAGTAAATGTTAACCCTCTATATACTGCTAGAGAATTAAAACATCAGCTTAATGATGCCGATGTATCGGCTATTTTAATTATTGAAAACTTTGCCTCAACGCTTAGCGAAGTGATCAAAGATACGCCAGTAAAACACGTAATCCTGACCTCACTTGGCGAACGCTTAGGTATGATCAAAGGCGCAATTGTTAACTTAGTGGTGCGCCATGTGAAAAAAATGGTGCCAGCATACCAATTAGATAATACGGTTTCTTTTAATAAAGTTTTAGCTTTAGGTGCTAAGCATACGTTTACCCCTGTCGATATCTGCGGTGAGGACTTAGCCTTTTTACAATACACTGGTGGTACAACGGGTGTTTCTAAAGGTGCTATGCTGACTCACCGTAATATGGTTGCCAATATGCAACAAGCAAAAGCGGCAATTAGCCCGTTATTAAATGATGGTGAAGAATTAGTTGTTACTGCTTTGCCGCTTTATCATATCTTTGCTCTTACGGCGAACTGCTTAGTGTTTATCACCCTTGGTGGCACTAACTTATTAATTACCAACCCGCGTGATATGCCTGGTTTTGTTAAAGAGCTAGGTAAGTATAAATTTACCGCGCTTACTGGTGTAAATACCTTATTTAACGGTTTACTCAATACCCCTGGTTTTAAAGACTTAGATTTTAGTCACTTAAAACTAGCTCTTGGCGGCGGTATGGCAGTGCAAAAACCGGTTGCCGATCACTGGGAGCAAGTAACGAAAACTTATTTGTTAGAAGGTTACGGCTTAACGGAATGTGCGCCACTGGTTACGGTAAGCCCTTATAATCAAAAAGGCTTTAACGGCACTATAGGTTTACCAGCGCCTTCAACTGATATTCGTATTGTTGCTGAAGACGGTAGCGAATGTGCTATTGGTGAGCCTGGTGAGTTACATGTATTTGGCCCGCAAGTAATGAAAGGCTACTACAAGCGTGAAGATGCAACGGCTGAAATACTTAAAGATGGCTGGTTAGCAACGGGGGATATTGCCACTGTTGATGATACTGGTTATGTAAAAATAGTTGATCGTAAAAAAGACATGATCATCGTTTCTGGTTTTAATGTATTTCCAAATGAAATCGAAGAAGTGTTAGTAATGCACTCAGATGTGATTGAGGCTGCTGCTATTGGTATTCCGCATGAAGTAAGCGGTGAAATCGTTAAAGTGTTTTTAGTTAGCTCTAATCCAAACCTTTCTGAGAAAGAATTGATTAAACACTGTAAAGCCAACTTAACCAACTATAAAGTACCTAAGCTGTTTGAGTTTAAAGACGAGTTACCTAAATCCAATGTAGGTAAAATTTTACGTAAAGAGCTACGTTAATCGTATTCGCTTGTAAAAATTGTTAACCAAAAAGCCGAAGTTGATGAAACTTCGGCTTTTTTTATTTTGTTTCTGAGTCAATCGTATTAGACTTGGGGCTATCGAATATCAAGTTGATTAAATTTATTTCGCACCTAATGGGAAGTTAATCAAATTGGTATAATTATTTATAAAATTTACATCAGGAAATAATGTGCAGTTTATCTACATTGAAACTCAACAAGCGCTAAGTGATTATTGTCAGCAAATTAGTAGTGATGATATTTTGGCGGTGGATACTGAATTTGTGCGTACACGTACATTATTTCCAAACTTAGGTTTGATCCAAGCCTATGATGGCAAACAATTAGCGTTAATTGATCCGGTTGCTGTAGATGATCTATCACCGTTTTGGCAATTGCTAGCAGATGAGTCGATTTGTAAAATTATTCACTCATGCTCTGAAGACTTGGAAGTGTTCATGCATAGTGGTAATTGCAAACCAAAAAACATGATAGATTCACAAATTATTATGTCATTTTTAGGCCATGGATTGTCTATGGGCTATGCCGCAATGATCAAACACTTTCTTGATATTGATGTTGATAAAAGTGAATCAAGAACTGACTGGATGAAAAGGCCGTTATCAAGTAAGCAACTCGATTATGCTGCCGCTGACGTACTTTATTTGCATCAAATAAGCCAAACCTTACTAACGCAAATAGAGCAGGCTGGTTGGTTAAAACAAGCTAAAATTGAAACCGAGCAGCAAATAGATAAAAAGTTTAAAAAAGTTGATTTAGAAGCGCTGTATTTAGACTTTAAACAAGCATGGAAACTCACCCCCGCGCAGTTGCTTATATTACAACAGTTACTTATTTGGCGTTACCAACAGGCGGTTAAACGTAATCTACCACTTAGCTTTGTTGCTAAAGATCATACTTTATTTTTAATTGCACAGCGTAATCCAAATAATGTCGGGGCTATGGCACATTACGATGGTATTGATATTTTAGATATTCGCCATAAAGGTAAGGCAATGCTGGCGGTTGTACGTGAAGCAAATAAATTACCAGAGCAGCAATATCCTGCTCATATCACTCGTTTAGATAATTATCCTGGTTATAAACAAATTTTTAAAACGTTTAAAAATTATGTCGCAACACTTGCTAGCGAGCAACAACTTGATATGTCAGTAGTTGCCGGTAAAAAGCAACTGAATCAATTTTTATCTTGGTTTTGGCAATTAAACGATCAACACAATCGCACGCATTCGGTTGAATTACTCAATGGCTGGCGCGGCGAATTATTTGCCGATAAATTAAAAGCGTTTGCCGAAAACGGCTTTGCTTAACCTTTCTTTTTTAAACTAAGGGTTAATGGTGAGTACTCATATGAGCTAATCACCGTTAGCGTTTACCAGCAATTTAAATCTTTTTAACTTAATTTGATAAATATTAATTAAGTTGCAACCTCTGCCAATTTTATTTGTCTTATCTTCTAGTAAGCCTATGCGTGACCGGACGTGCGTGATATATTTTAATCAATGAAATCTAGTTAGTGATTAAAGCAAATGTTGTGTGCAGTATATAAAAGTCCTAAAAAGGCAGAAACTTATCTTTATGTGATCAAAAGAGATGACTTTTCGGCCATTCCTGAAGGGTTGTTAACCACTTTTGGTACGCCAATGTTAGTAACTGTGATCAGTTTAGCAAAGCGCGATAAATTAGCGCTTGCGGACATAGATAAAGTTAAGAAGATGCTATTAGAGCAAGGTTATTATTTGCAGCTTCCTCCGCCTCGAGAAGATATGTTAAAAACTCATCGCCGCGCGAATAAAGTTGAAGAAGAGTAAAGTCAGAGGTAGGAAGTTAAATTTAAGGGATTAAAGCTTTAAGGAACTATTTTTAAAGAGCTAAGTTTAAAAAATTCATGGCTAGGAGCCATAAACTAGATAAAATTTATTTAAATCACATCACAGCAATACTGAGCTGTGAATAGTCAAATGATTAATAACTGGAGTTAAAATGTTATTAAAGAAAAGCTTGGCCGCGGTATTACTGGCCAGTTCAGCAATGTTTTCCCTTTCTGTTTCTGCACAAGTTGCAGCGCAGCCTCACCAAGAAACTGAAATTAGCTTTGCCGATTATGTAGAAAATTTAAAAGCCGAAGCGCTTGCTAAAGGTTTTTCAAAAGCCTTAATCGAAGATAGCTTCTCTAAAGTGAGTTATCATAAAAAGGCGGTTAAAGCCGATAGAAACCAGCCTGAAACAATTGAAACCCTAGAAACCTATTTACCTAAACGTGTACCTGACTGGAAAGTAGAACGAGCGCAGGACATGATGGATAAGTATCATGATGAGTTAGTTAGCGTTGGTAAGCAATTTGGTGTTCAACCAAGGTTTATCGTTGCTTTATGGGCGCTTGAGTCTAACTTTGGTAAAATCACGGGTAACTTTAATGTTGTTTCGGCGTTAACTACTTTAGCTTATGATGGCCGCCGTGAAGCGTTTTTCAAAAAGCAACTTTGGGACGCATTAACAATCTTAGAACAAGGCCATATCTCAAATGAAGATATGAAAGGCTCTTGGGCTGGCGCAATGGGTCATAACCAATTTATGCCAAGTTCATTTTTAGCCTACGCTGCTGATGGCGATGGCGATGGTAAAAAAGATATTTGGAATAATACTTCTGATGTATTTGCATCGATTGCAAATTACTTAAAGAAAGTAGGTTGGAATGACGATATCACTTGGGCTAGACAAGTTAAATTACCAGAAAATTTTGATTATAAATTAGCAATTCCACAAAATACCGGCGGTCGTTCGCCTTGGTTAAAACAGTGGTCAAAAACAGAAATGAAACTTAGCGACTGGCAAAAAGCGGGCGTGCGTAAGTATGACGGTAGTGACTTACCGAAAGTCGACATTACTGCAGCGCTGGTTTTTCCTGATGGCGAAGAAGGCCGTGCTTATTTAGCATACGATAACTACAAGTCACTTATGCACTGGAACTTATCTTATTACTTTGTCACTAGTGTTGGTCACTTAGCTGACAAGATTAAATTTTCGCAAGTAAACTAGGCAATTTAATCTAGAGATAACACGTTTACGCGTAAAGCTGTTAAACTAGAGTTATGGATAACACCTTGTATGTAATGTCATACAAGGTGTTGTTGTTTTTAGCGAGCGAGTTGCTTGTTGTTTAAAAGGTAATATTAAATTGACTCAGAAATCCGTAGCGCCATTTTGGCAAACTAAAACATTATCGCAAATGAGTGAAGCCGAATGGGAATCGCTATGTGATGGCTGTGGTAAATGTTGTTTGCATAAATTTATCGACGACGCGGATGATGAAGAGGAAGTCGATGACGATATTAGTGATGAAGAATTAGCCTTATTACAACATGCCCCAACGGACTTTATTCGAGAAGGTGAAGAGCTGCTTTATACCAATATTGTTTGCCATTTACTTAATGATAAAACCTGTAATTGTACTAAGTACGCACAGCGCACAAAATACGTACCTGACTGTGTTAAACTTACCCAAGATAACTTAGATGATATCTTCTTTATGCCAGAAAGCTGTACTTATCGTCGTTTGCAGGAAGGTCGTGGTGTGCCAAGTTGGCATCCATTGCTAAACAAAGGTAAAAAATCAGCTATGCACAAAGCGGGTATGTCAGTTCGAGGTAAAGTAGTTAAAGATAACGAAGTGGATACTAACGACTACGAAAACCATATTGTTAGTTGGCCGTTAGCCGATTTAGATTAACTAACAACTTCACATCAAACACTAGGTTAATATTAAAATATGCACGCAGTTCAGCGATTATTCTTGTACCGACAGAGTTTAAGTACTACTGAATTTCGGGCCCGTGGTTATAAAATCATTCGCTGTGAAGTGTGCCGACTTGGTGTCGATAATTGCATTTGTAACTTGCGCCAACAAGCCAATAGTCACTGCGCATTTGCTTTATTGATGTATGATAATGAAGTATTAAAACCGAGTAATACTGGCCGCTTAATTGCTGATGTTATACCCGATACCCATGCTTTTTTATGGCACAGAACCGAGCCTAATACAGAATTACAACAATTAATTGCTGATCCTAACTACCAAGCGTTTTTGATTTTCCCTGGTGAGTATGCACATGCCGAGCAACAAGTGTATGAACGCAAGCCGGTTGATTTTGACAACTCTAAAATCCCTCTGTTTATTTTAATTGATGCTACCTGGCGACAAGCTAAAAAAATATTTCGTAAAAGTGACTACTTAGCCAAACTACCTATAGTCACTATTCCTGCCCTTGAGCAAACTAAGCTGGAAAATAGCAAGGTTAAAGCGCCCGAGTATAAAGAAAGTGTAGAGCCACAAAATACAGATGATCGACACAGTGAGTTAATTTATAACTTTGATTCTCGTTATCAAATGCGCAAAGCTGAGAAAGAAGGGCAGTTAGCCACCGCGGAAGTCGCTGCCAAAGTCCTAGATATGTTTGGTGATAGCGATAGCGCTATGCATCTAGATTTATGGTTTGATGTGTTTAGTTATCGCTACCAACAGTCAAAATCTCAAAAGAATCAAGCCAACTCCGGTGCAATAAATTTATATAAAAAGTTTATCGCTAAATCCTAACCCATATCAAGGTGTCTGACACCTCGATATTAAATATCACTTGCCCTGCAGTTAGTTATTGGTCAAAGTATACCGATAATAATAATTTTATAGGTTTTCCATGATATTTAGCTCAAAAATTAAAACTAGCCTTAAACTAATTAGCTCGGCATTTTTACTCGGACAAAGTGCGGCCAGTATTGCTGAAGATGAAATCTTCCTTGCTACATTAGAGCAAGATAAAGTAGTGCAAGTTGTTAATATCACTAACCGCGAGGGCTATGATAATCAGCCTCACTTTACACCTGATAATAAAAGCCTGCTTTATAGCGCCATGTTTGTTGACGGTGATAAGGCGCAAACGGATAGTATGCGCTTTGAAATAGCTACTGGTAAAACGATTAACTTAACCCAGTCAGCGGCCAGTGAATATTCGCCTACTGTGATGCCAAATGGTAAAGAGTTTTCTGTTATTTATGTTGGTGGTGATGGACGTCAGAGGTTTTCTAGCTACCCACTTAGTGGTGGTAAAGCTAAGTCGTTAGTGGCAAAGCTTGATAAAAACTTTGCCGATATTGGCTATCATATTTGGCTTAATAAGAGTGAACTTTTAATGTTTGTTTTAGCGCAGCCGATGCAATTACAAAGAGTGAACTTAGCATCTGGTAAAGCTGAAATTATTGATACTGATATTGGTCGAACACTGCGTAAAGTGCCAAATAAAAACCTGTTTAGTTATAACAAAGCCAATGCCCAGCAATGGCAAATGCAGTTATTTGACCCGATTACCAATAAAAGCCAAGCGAGTGTGACCCTGCCACAAGAAAATATGTATTACGCTTGGCACACTGATGGCCGTCTTATATCAGCTACGGGTGCTAAGTTAGTGGTTAATACATTACAAATGGGTAATGCTAAATGGCAGGACTGGCATGACTTTTCCGCTTATTGTAATGGTAGTATTACCCGTTTAACTATGTCGTCTAACAGTGAGTATATTGCTTTTGTTTGTAATACCACTGATAAGCCTTAATCAGTGATAACTTTACCGCTGGCGCGATACTTTTTACCGTTTTCAACGTAATGATTTGCGCCTTTAGCAAGAAGTGCTTGGTGCTCATCGGTTAACTGCTTAACCACTTTACCTGGTGAGCCCAGCACCATTGAACCATCAGGTATATTAACGTTTTCAGGTATAAGGCTGTTAGCACCAATTAAACAGCCTTTACCTATGGTGGCGCCATTTAATATCACCGCATTCATCCCGACTAAACTGCCATCTCCAATAGTACAACCATGCAACATAACCTTGTGGCCAATGGTAACGTTTTTACCAACCAATATTGGCTTTCCTGCATCAACGTGTAGAATGCTACCGTCTTGGATATTAGAGCCTTCGCCAATCGTTATGGTGTCATTATCTGCACGAATAACCACATTAAACCAAATGCTGGCATGTTGATGAATTTGCACATCGCCGATGAGTGTCGCATTAGGTGCTACGAAGGTGTCTTGGTGAAAAGTAGGGCGTTTATTGTCTATTTGATAAATCATAAATAATCCAAGTGGTTAGAAATTTGTAAATTAATAGCGTTTGCTGTTATATTGACTTAAACAGGTTCAAGATAAAAGGAATAATAATGTCGAGCCCAGAACAAGAAATAATTGATCGTCGCCAAAACTTCCGTATAGATATGGAAAACGAAGCCGTTGATTTGCTTTGGCGTGATAATGAAGGTCAATCTCATAAAGTTACTAGTATTTGTGCAGACTTTTCCCGTGGCGGTTTACGTATTGAACACGAGTTTGCCATTGCTGTCGACACTCAAGTTAATTTTAGATTCCAAGCCGAACATCCAGATAGTAAGCCATTAACTGCTAAAGTAGTCCGTTGTGTAGAATTACCTACAGGTAAGTTCTCTATCGGATTCAAAATGATCTAAACCGGACTGGTTAGGTTGTTGTAGTTCAAAAGAATAATGAAAGGAAGTAAAGATGATATTGTTAGTTGGTGGTGAAAAAGGTGGTAGCGGTAAAAGTTGCTTAGCCCAAAATATAGCCGTGTATTTTGCAAATGAAAAGCATGCAACTGTACTTATTGCTGATTGTGATCCGCAGCGTACAACCTCTGACTGGATACAAGCTAGAAATAATGATCCTAAATTAGTGACCATTAATTGTATTCAATTATACGGTAAAATCCGTAATGACTTATTAAGCTTAAACGAGCACTACGATTACGTTATTGTTGATTGTGGTGGTCAAGATAATTTAGCTCTACGTGCTTCAATGTCTGTTGCTGACCATGTACTTATTCCTATGCGTCCTAAGCGCCGAGATATAAAAACTGCGCCTCATATGGAAGATATGTTGAGTACTTGTAAGATGGTAAACCCTAAAATGATCGCATCTTTTGTGATCACTCAATGTCCGTCTTTACCAAACCAAGCTGGTCGAATTATTGAAGCTAAAGAAGTATGTGCATCATTTGGTATTAATGTACTTGATTCAATCACTTATGCTCGTAATATTTACGATGATAGTGAAGAAAAAGGTGCATCTGTTATGGAAACTGAACCGGACGGCAAAGCAGCTAATGAAATCCGCGCTATTGCCGATGAGATGTTAGCAATAAAACAGGAACTAAGTTATGAGTTTGGCTGATCTTAAGAAGCAAAATTATAATGATATAAAGCGTAATTTTACTGTTGATGAGTTTATCGATGATGCTACCAATTATGCAGCTGGTCGACCTGAAATTGTCAGTGCAGATTTAAAAGCTCAGACTAAAAAATTAACTCAAAAAATCGCTAAATCGGTTCAGCATGTGCAACCCGATGATGACAAGCCTTTTAAGCATGCGACATTTACTTTAAGCACCGAAGTAATTGAGCAGTTAAATGAGTTATCGCTTAAAACATCAATACCAAAATCTCGCTTGTTACGTATATTGGTTAATGATTTTTATTATGAAGAAAATCCATCTACCTTGCAAAACTCTAAGGTAAAGTGAAAGGGTTAGCATAACTGTAACTCTGTCTTCATTTAAAATAATAGTGATTACAAAAGACATTGTGTATCAATTTAATCAATTGGTATAAAATGTCTTTTTTTATGAGCAAAATTTATGGCTAGTGAGATTAAACCTTTATGCGTTTAGATAAATATATATGTCGTTGTACTGAGTTAACCCGAAGTGATGCCAAAAAGTATCTTAAGCGTGGTGCTGTTTTGGTTAACGATGAATTGATCAAAGACCCTGGTCATCAAGTGTATGAAGAATCAAAAGTCACTCTTGCCGGTAACTTATTAAGTTTTGCGAGTGCGCGTTATATTATGCTGCACAAACCCGCTGATTGTATTTGCTCTAACGTTGATGAGCTTTATCCATCCGTTTTACATTTAGTTGAGGTTGATAGGGCGTTTGATTTGCATATTGCCGGTAGACTTGATGCTGATACCACAGGTTTAGTATTAATTACCGATGACGGTCAATGGTCACACAAGATCACCTCACCAAAGAAAGCCTGTAATAAACGCTACCGCGTGCAATTATCTAAACCGATAAGAGAAGACGCTGCGCAGTTATTTGAACAAGGTGTACAATTACAAAATGAGCCTAAACTAACCCGTCCAGCTAAGCTTGAAGTGCTATCAGAGCAAGAAGTATTATTGACCATTTCTGAGGGCAAGTATCATCAAGTTAAGCGTATGTTTGCTGCTATCGGTAATCGAGTGGTTGGCTTGCATCGTGAACAAATTGGTGACATTGAACTTGATCAAGAGTTAGATTTAGGCCAATGGCGTTATTTAACCGAGGAAGAGGTGAACTCAATAGGGTAGTGAAATAGATCCTATAAGTTATGGATCTAGAATTTAGAATCTAGAATTTCGTATCTCGTATCTCGTATCTCGTATCTCGTATCTAGGAAACTAGAACTACACTCGTCGTCCCCGCGAAGGCGGGGATCCATTTACTTAATTATTTTAATGATCTCTTTAAAGTCTTGTCCTTCACTTGTGCCTAGCAGCTCAAATAAAGCCATTTCGGTACTTGTAAGTTGTACACCCTGACTTTGCATTTTTAATAAGGCTAACTGCTTATTTGACTGAGTTCTTGATGACACAGCATCACTAATTACTTCAACTTCAAAGCCTGCTTGATGTAAATCCATTACTGTTTGGTATACACAGACGTGGGATTCGATACCAGCAACCAATATTTGTTTACACTTGCTAGCAGTTAGCGCTTGTTTGAATTCTTTATTAGTATAGGCACTGAAGGTCATTTTACTAATAGGGCTTTGTCCCTCAAGTAAATTAGCAATTACCGGAACCGTAGGGCCTATTCCCTCTGGGTTTTGCTCTAACCAGATAATGGGAATATTAAGCACTTTTAGTGAGCGGATCAGCTTTTGCACATTACAATATAAATTGTGCTTGTCATGCATTAATCCGGCGAGGTTGCCTTGTATATCAACGAGTACTAAGGCGGTATTATTTCTGTCTAGCATAGATGTCTCTTTTATAATTATTTTACGACTCTATTTCTTTAACAAAGAATGATGCTTGGTCATTTATACCGACCACATAATTATCTAATTAGTGGGCTTGGTATTGTTTTTAACGTTTAACCTTTTTATTTTAAATTACAGCTATCACCTTATCGCTAACCGACGATAAGGTGAAGTCTTATTTTTTATTCAATTGTGCAAACTTTGCAAGTTGCTCTTCGGTTGCCGGCAACTGGTGTTTTTCTTTCCACTGGCTATAAGGCATGCCGTAAACTTGCTCCTGCGCGCTAGCAATATCAATGTTAACGCCTAGTTTTTCGGCTTCGGCTACGGTCCATTTTGAAAAACAATTGCGACAAAAACCAGCTAAATTCATCAGTTCGATGTTCTGTACGTCTTTGCGTGCATCTAAATGTTTTAACAGGCGACGAAACACTGCGGCTTCTATTTCTGTTTGTTTATCTGTGCTCATAATAATCTCTTTGTTATTTATGGTATTAATTGCGTGTTAAAACGTAGTATTTTCAGTTGCTGTGACTTCTTCTAAAACGTTATCTTCGAGTTCTGTTTCGGCTTCTACTTCAGGCTCAGGACGTTCATGACGCCTAATTTGTACTATCATGCCCATATATGGATGGTCAAAGTAGTGAACTTCACCACTGATCACGCGGCGATTTTGCTTAAATGGAATAAGTACTGATTTTTGCTGGTTGGCAGAATCACCGCTTATTTGGCTATGTACATTAAATTCACTATTAATATATAAGTAATGATCTAGGTGAACTTTAAATAAACCATCGATAAACCAGCCCGGTGTGATTGTTTCTTCATCAACAATTTCGGCCGATTCTACTTGCGCTATTATTGGCTGGTTGTCACCACGTTTGATCTCGGCAATTATGCTGCTGGTATCGATAGTTGCGCTGTCGATATTAGATGAACCGCCAATAGCTGTTGTTATTTCGCTTGTTGCTATATCAGTAGATTCTTGCTCAGCTTGTTGCACAGTGGCAATTATTGAATCGAGATGTTGCTTGATTAAAATATCTTCTTGTTGAGCTTGGGTTAATTCTATATTACCTGATTCGTCGACAATTAAAGACGTATCTGAGTCTTGTTCTGGTACTAATTCTGTTACGATTTGCTCTGTTTTAAGCATTTTATTTTGCGCTAACGCTAAGTTTTCACCGGCAATAAGTTTAACCGGAACCGCTTGCGGGCGTGCCACAACCGCTTGTCGCCAAGCAAGATGCAGTAGCGGGCGGAACTGTTTTGAGCGCTTCAGCGATTTTACAATATGACTTAGCTGTAAATGTTCTTCGGCAATTAAGTACGGGCTATTCGAGTATAAATCTTCATTACCGCTTAATGTTCTTGGTATTGCATTTACTTGCTCACTTACCGGGTCAATAAAATCACTTTGCTGATAAGGAGTACAAGTAATGTTTTGTTCTATATTTGCAACTTGTTGCTGTAAATCTTCACTAGAAATCTCTGCACCTTGCTCTGCTTCGCTAACGTTATCTAAGGCCGAACTATCACAACTTTTTAATTGTTGTTTATAGGTAACAATATTTTTAAGCTCTCGATTGATCAAATCGATAGCATTGCGGTTAGTTTTTACACCTGTTTCAACAGAGAAATCTTCGTTGTAACGGTCTTTATTCATTAATTGCTCAATTAAAATAACTTCAATTTCAAACCAGCGCTCTGCCGGTTTAGTTTCTTGTTGCTCTTGTTCTTGCTCAAAACTAAAGGCGCTAAAAGAAAGTGTTGAAGACAAAGCTAAACTTATTAAAGCAAGGTGATTTTTTCTTTGCTTATTGCGCTTTGCCATTTTATTTTTATAAAGCTGTTGAACCATAGTTTACTCTTTAATTAAATTCTTACGTTGTAGTTTGCTCACTACGTCGAAGTTTAGGCTACTCATTATTTTATAATATACTGAATAGCCTGAGCTTATTTTATTTCATTTTTAGTTAAGGCGTTAAGCGGTTAAATCTTTCATCATCTGCTTAACCAAAGTAAATCGCGCTTTGTGATCTGGGCTAGGGATCGCAAATTTAAGCTTACTCGCGCCATCCATTTTAAATATTCTTGGCTGTTGCTGCATTAAACCAATAATCACCATAGGGTTGATTTTAGTGTCATTACTAAATTCAAACATGCCGCCTTTTTCATTAACATCGATACGGGTGATACCCAAAATTTCTGCTTGGATACGCAGTTTTGCCATATGGAATATATTTTTAGTAGCAGCAGGTAACAGGCCAAATCGGTCGATTAACTCTACTTGAATATCATCTAATTGATTATCAGTGTCGCAACTTGCGATGCGTTTGTAAAATGATAATCGCATACTGACATCAAAGATATAATCATCAGGTAACAAGGCAGGTACTTTTAAATCAACCTCGGTGTGTTTATTGTTTAAGTCTTCTAAACTTGGTTGTTTACCTTCTTTTAGAGCTGCTACGGCTTGATCAAGCATTTCCATATACAAGCTAAAGCCGATACTGGCCATTTGACCTGACTGGTCTTCACCAAGTAATTCACCAGCGCCACGAATTTCTAAATCGTGAGTAGCAAGGGCAAAACCAGCGCCTAAGTCTTCTAATTGCGCGATGGCATCTAGGCGTTTTGCTGCATCTTTGGTCATGCGTTTTGGATGTGGCGTTAATAAGTATGCGTAGGCTTGGTGATGTGAACGTCCAACTCGGCCTCTAAGTTGATGTAATTGTGCTAAACCTAAGTGATCGGCTCTGTCCATAATAATGGTGTTTGCACTTGGTACATCGATACCGTTTTCAATAATGGTAGTACACAGTAATACGTTGTAACGCTGATGATAAAAATCACTCATTATGCGTTCAAGATCGCGCTCACCCATTTGTCCATGCGCAGTAATTATTTTTGCTTCAGGTACTAATTCTTGTAATTCTTGCGCGGTTTTTTCTATGGTTTGGACATTGTTATGTAAAAAGTAAACTTGCCCGCCACGCAAAATTTCACGCAAAATTGATTCTCTAATTAATGCGTTTTCTCGCTCTCTAACAAAAGTTTTTACCGCAAGACGTTTTGCCGGTGGAGTGGCAATAATTGATAAGTCGCGCATCCCGCCCATTGCCATATTTAGGGTACGAGGAATAGGCGTTGCTGTCAGGGTTAAGATATCAACATTGGCGCGCAATTGTTTAATGCGCTCTTTTTGTTTAACCCCAAATCGGTGCTCTTCATCTACGACTAATAAGCCAAGATCATGATATTTTATGCTGTCGTTAAGTAAACGGTGGGTACCGATCAAGATATCGATATGGCCTGTACCTACTTTACTAATAATTTCTTTTTGCTGCTTGGCTGTTTTAAAACGTGATAATACTTCAATGTTTATTGGCCAATTGGCAAATCGGTCTTTAAAGTTTTCATAATGTTGCTGGGCCAGAAGGGTAGTTGGCACTAAGATAACAACCTGTTTATTATCATTAGCGGCAATAAATGCGGCGCGCATCGCTACTTCAGTTTTACCAAAGCCAACATCACCACAAACTAATCTATCCATAGGTTTATGGTCGAGCATATCGGCGATAACATTGGTTATGGCATTGCGTTGATCTTCGGTTTCTTCAAAGCCGAAGCTTTCGGCAAAGTTTTGGTAATCTTCTTTGTCTCGTTTAAAGGCGTAACCATGACATTGCTCGCGTTTGGCAAATATATCTAATAACTCGGCGGCAACGTCTTTAATTTTCTCTGCCGCTTTTTTCTTCGCCTTACTCCAAGAGTCGGTTCCTAGTTTGTTTAGTGGTGCATTTTCTCCAGCATTACCTGAGTATCTTGAGATAAGGTGCAATGAGGAAACTGGTACGTATAACTTGGCGTCATTGGCGTAACTTAACATTAAAAACTCGGTTTTAATGCCTGCATTCTCAATGGTTTGTAAACCTTGATAGCGACCCACACCGTGTTCTATGTGAACTACTGGCTGATTGATGGTGAGCTCGGTTAAGTTCTTGAATATGGCTTCTGAATTACTTTCTTGGTCTTTATGTCTGCGCCTTGCTTGCTTAACTCTATCGGTAAATAAGTCGTCTTCAGTAATAAAGGCGAAGCTTTTTTTATCGTTAACAATAAAGCCGTGGGTAAGGGCATTGACTGTTATGGCAATGTCGCATTTACTTTCAAGGAAGTCGGAAATGTTATCAACATTTTCAGGGCGAATAGACTCGCGTGCCAGTAACTCTAACAAGGTTTCTCTTCGGCCTTGGCTTTCGGCAATAAACAGAACTTTTTGTTTGTTATCGCTAGCATTGGCTAAGAATCCACAAACAGCTGATAGCGGCTGTTTTAATTGGTGGTTAACCGCAATGTTAGGCAGTGCTTGGGTATTGTAATTATAAACCCCGGCTTTTGCTGTTCTAGCTTCTTTGTCGATATTAACTCGGTCGAGTAATTTTAATTTAGCAAATAGATTTTCTCGAGAAATAAACAGTTTATCAGGCGCTAATAATGGTCTGTTTGGATCGTAACGACGATCTTCATAGCGATAATTTATATCAAGCCAAAACTGTTCTAAGTTTTTATCGATATTTCCTATGATCATTGCTTGGGTATCATCAGGTAAGTAATCGAATAAACTCGCGGTTTCTTCGAAGAACAGCGGTAGATAGTATTCAATACCTGCTGGCATAATTCCTTGCGTTACTCGATGATAAACAGATTCTTTATCTGGGTTTACTTTAAACTCTTCACGATATTGGCTGCGAAATAAATTAATAGCTTCTTTATCGGTAGGAAATTCATGCGCAGGCAATAACTCTATGGCCTTAATTTTATCAGTCGAACGTTGGTTATCGACATCAAAGGTTCTTATTGAGTCTATTTCATCATCAAAAAAGTCCAGTCGAAAGGGTAAGCTAGAGCCCATAGGGAAGAGATCTAAAATAGCGCCACGAGCACAAAACTCACCATGTTCCATTACTTGCTCAACGGCTCTATAACCTGATGATTCAAGTTCTCGGCGTAACTCTTGTAAGTCTTTTTTGTCGCCATTTTTTACTATTAGGCTGTTGGCTTCTAAGTACTTTTTTGGCGGTAAACGGTGGATTAATGTGTGCGCTGGTACAATCACTATACCGGTATGCATACGGGATAATTGATACAGGGTCGATAAACGCTGAGAGATTATGTCTTGGTGCGGTGAAAAGCTGTCGTATGGCAAGGTTTCCCAATCAGGAAATAAGCATATGTCGAGTTGCTCTTCATTAATGCTATTTAACTCATGCTCTAAATGCAGTGCACTTGCAGTATCGGGTGTTACTATCAAAGTAAGGGAATGGGCGTTTAATGCACCGTGATAAATCGCTAATGTAGCACTACTACCGGCCAAACTTGACCAGTGTTTTTTATCTTTAGTTTTGGCATTAACTTTACTAGAGGCTAAAACGGGCGAAAAAATATTGCTAGTTTGACTCATTATTAAGACAGTTCCCAGACGCTGAAATTTAAATTATTTTAAGCTAGCTATAATAGCCATTTTTGATAAGTTTAGATAGCATGCAAGCGCTGTTGAAGATAAAATAGTTACAATTTAAATGTTAATTTATCACTATCTAACTTGTACTTGTCTAAGCAAGCTTTTATCATCAACATACTTTCTCTATTAAATTATAATTATAAATGTTTCAACCGGTTAGTCTCTTCATTGGTTTACGCTATAGTCGTAGTCAAAAACGCTCAGGTTTTGTCTCTTTTATTACCTTCTTTTCGATCGCCGGAATTTTATTAGGTGTAGCTTCATTAATCACGGTTGTTTCAGTAATGAATGGCTTTGAAGGTCAATTAAAACAACGAATTTTAGGCTTGGTACCACATGTTGTTATTGAAACCGAGCAGCAGCATATTGGTAACTGGCCGCAATTATTAACCGAGCTTAAAGATATTAAGCACATTCAATCAGCCACCCCTTACATTGAAAGTGATGCTTTAGTGCAATCGGCAACGCAGCTGCGTGGGGTCTTGATGCAAGGTGTATATCCTGAATATGAACAACAGGTTTCATCGATAGCACAAAATATGCAATCTGGTGACTTCAATTCTCTAGTTGCTGGCAAGTATCAAATGATCATGGGGGTTAAATTAGCTCGTGATATGGGTATTAGAATAGGCTCTAAAGTAAGATTAGTTTTACCAACTAAAACTATATTTACGCCAATGGGTAGGGTGCCAGTGCAGAGAACCTTTACCTTAGCTGGTGTGTTTGATATGGGGTCGCAAGTTGACGATCAAATGATCCTTATTCACGGCCAAGATGCAGCTAAATTACTGCGCCGTAAAGGTGATGGTGTGGATAAAATCCGCCTTTATCTTGATGATGCGTTTAATGCTCAAGCGGTTGCAACAGGCTTGTCTTTAAAATCAAACTTTCATGGCCTTAGTATGCACACTTGGAATACTAGCCAAGGCAGTTTGTTTCAAGCCGTACAAATTGAAAAAAATATGATGTGGTTGATGCTAAGTTTAATTATCGCTGTAGCAGCATTTAATATTGTTTCTGCCCTAGTTATGGTGGTGATTGATAAACAAGGCGAAATAGGTATTTTACAAACGTTAGGAATGAGTCCATTTGGGGTGTTAAAAATATTTATCACCCAAGGTATGGTTAATGGTT
The DNA here is from genome assembly GCF_007097525.1 of Thalassomonas sp. M1454. GTDB lineage: Bacteria > Pseudomonadota > Gammaproteobacteria > Enterobacterales > Alteromonadaceae > Thalassotalea_A. The sequence goes on along the minus strand of NZ_VKDD01000002.1, from coordinate 965,096 downwards.
TGTGGGGCACGTTTTTAGGCGCTATAGTTGGTGTTATCTTTACGTTAAATATCAACTCACTGCTATCTCTTTTTGGGGTTAATATTTTAGGATCTGGTTTTGTTATGCAAACCCTGCCGATTGATCTACAAATATCGCAAGTATTTATTATTATTGGTTCGGCGTTAGTCATGAGCTTTACGGCAACGTTGTATCCAGCATATCGCGCGTCAAAAACGCAACCGGCACAGGTGTTAAGAAATGAGTAGTAATGGAAAGAGTGTATTAGTCTGCCAACAATTGGTTAAAGAGTATCAACAAGGACCACAGTTAACATCGGTGCTTACTGGCTTAGATTTAGAAGTTAAATCGGGTGAATTGTTAGCCATCGTTGGTAGCTCTGGTTGTGGTAAGAGTACATTTTTGCACTTAGCTGGAGCACTTGATACGCCATCAAGTGGTCAAGTCGCAATTGATGGTATCGATATTTATGCATTATCAGATAATGAGCGGGCTAAGTTTCGCAACAAGCATTTAGGTTTTATTTATCAATTTCATCATTTAATGATGGAGTTTAGCGCCGAAGAAAATGTCGCTATGCCATTATTGATTCGTGGTGATAAACCAAGCGATGCGGCAAAAGCAGCTAAAGCTATGTTAATTAAAGTTGGCTTAGAGCATCGTATGCATCATCGACCAAGTGAGCTATCTGGCGGGGAACGTCAACGTGTCGCTATTGCAAGGGCACTGGTGAGCAAGCCGTCATTAGTATTAGCTGATGAACCAACGGGTAATTTAGACTTTGATACTGCCGAGCAAATATTTCAATTATTAAAAGAGCTTAACCAATCTGAAGGCACCAGTTTTGTTGTGGTTACCCACGATTTAACTTTAGCGGCGCGCATGGATAGGCAGCTTAAGTTAGATCACGGTAAGTTGGTGGCTATTTAATGTTTCGCCCATTAAGCATCTTTTTAGGTCTTCGTTATGTGCGAGCTCGCCAAGGTAATGGCTTTGCTTCGTTTATTTCGGCATCTTCTACTTTAGGCATCGGCTTAGGGGTAATGGTGCTTATTTTAGTGTTATCAGCAATGAATGGTTTTGAGCGCGAGTTAACCTCAAGACTGCTTTCGGTAGTACCTCATGGTGAGTTTATTGCGGTAAGTAAACCAATTGATAACTGGCAAAAACACGTTGCTCAAATAGAACAACACCCCAATGTAGTTGCCGCAGCACCTTTAATTAAACTCGATGCCTTATTACAAAAAGGCGACAATGTTAAAGGCTTAGAAGTACGCGCTGTAGAGCCAAGTCTTGAAATGAAGGTTTCAGCGATAGCTGATTATGTCCATCAAGGCAGCTGGCAGTCACTAAACGAGAATTCATTGGTTGTTGGCGATGGCATAGCCAAAAAACTCAAATTGCAAGTTGGTGACACGGTACAGCTGTTATTACCTCGCAAAACGAGTGGTAATAGCTTGCAATTTGCCGCGCCAATTAAACGCAATATGATCATTGGCGGTATCTTTAAATTTGGTGGTGCTATAGATCAAACATCAGCCTTTATGTCAATGCAGCAAGGAGCTAAACTCGCTGGCATCGAAGATAGTGTGCATGGTTTACGCTTACAAGTTAGAGATGTATATCAAGCGCGCAGTATTGTTCGCGATATAGGTCTTGAACTCGACGCTTATGTATATATGAATGACTGGACTCGCAGCCAAGGCCATTTGTTTAACGACATCCAACTAGTGCGAACTGTGATGTTTGTGGTGATGTTATTGGTAATTGCCGTGGCAAGCTTTAATATTGTTTCGAGCTTATTTATGGCGGTTAATGATAAAAAAAGTGATATTGCTATTTTGAAAACTATGGGGGCAAAGTCATCTACCATCATGATGAGCTTTGTTTATCAAGGTATAGTCAACGGTGTTTTAGGCTGTGTTTCTGGCGCGCTGTTAGGCGTATATTTATCTAATTATTTAACGTCGATTATTCGTAATATTGAAGATTTTTTTAATGTTAAGTTTTTATCTGGTGATATTTACTTTATCGATTTCTTGCCAACTCAATTAGATATGCGCGATGTGGTTTTTACTGTTTTTGCTGCTTTTATTTTAAGTCTACTCGCTACTTTATATCCAGCTTGGCGAGCAACCAAGATCGATCCTGCACAGGTATTAGGACAAGGTGGCTAGGTAAGTTAAAAGTTTGCGATATAGAAGGTGTATAGTGAGTTTATACACCTTCTATCTTAATTTTTTAGCTTTTCCTAACTGCTTCAATTAAGGTGCGGTCCATTCATTTTTCCAAGTGTAAGTCTCTTGGTAACTAAACGAACTCTTATCAAATGAGCGATAATCCCAATGTAAACTTTCGTTATCAGTGCTTAATGTAACTTCGGTTTTAACCTTTTCAATATTATCAGCTTGTGCACAGCTTGCTTGAGTAAAACCAGGATTAATAAAGACTGAGTTTTCATGGTATTGCACTAAATACTCATTATCTAAAGTTGAACACTTACTGCTTGAGCTTTTAGCATAAAGTTCGTGTACAACCCTTACTTTACTCGGGTGTGATTCTGCTATCCAGGATAAATCAATCGCATCATACATAGGATTAAACATCATAGAACGTTTAGAGTAATTGTTAACTTTTAAACTTTTTGGAATGGTATAGGTAGCTTGATATACACCGGTATGGATTTTTAATCGCACAGAAACTTTCTTTATGTCCTTATCGACATTGTTTAGTTTAGCGCTGTAGCGGCTAAAACCGGTTAAACTTGATGTTTGATCAAACTGTTGGTTTAAGTCATAAGTAAATCCATCAATGGTTATTTCAAATTCATCGTTAGGGTTAACAATGATTTGGCTTTTTGAAACACCATCATCGGCAAATATCCTTATGTTAAATTGTATTGTTCTAGTTGGTTGTGATTGAGAAAAATCATCAATATAGCTGTCCATATCAATATGTAGTTTAATCGAGTCGCTATGATTTACATTTTCAGAGTTTGTATCGCCTGCCTGGCAACCAGTTATTGTCACCATTAACAACAAAGTTGAAATTAAATTTTTCATTGTTTTATTCCCTATAATTTACACTTGTCTGTTCATTTGGATAAAGTGTTAAAAATAAGTTAACAAGAAAGGCTGGCAATGCTAATTGAAATGATTAAAGTTAAGTCTATTGCTACCAAAGGTATTATTTAATGCGACTTTGGTGGGCTAAAGGATTAAATCGATAATATAAAAAACTGAAAGTATAAAGTTTTAATGGGGAAGGAAATATTGTGAAGACGAGATCTTCACAATATTTAATTGTCGATTTTTAACGGTGTTCGCGTTTTTTCCAACTACGTGAAACAGATAAACGCCATAAAATATTAATGCCAAAATAACCTATTGTTGAGAAAAACACTGCGCAAACACCAGAGCCAAATAAGAATGGTCCGCTGACAGTACCTAAACTTGATACCACCCATTCCCAAGTTAATTCAAAAACAAACTCTTGTTCAGGCACGCCGAGCAATAATGTGCCAAGCTTATAACATGCATAAAATATTGGTGGTATTGTGATAGGGTTACTGATCCAAACTAATGCTACTGATAATGGTAAATTTGCTCTAAAAAGTATAGCTGAGCCCGCGGCTAGCATCATTTGAAATGGAACTGGAATAAAAGCAAAAAATAACCCTATCGCAAAGGCTTTCGATGCTGAGCGACGGTTAAGGTGCCATAGGTTGGCATCATGTAAAACATCGCCAAAGATTTGCAGATGTTTATTTGACTTGATGGTGTGCTGATCAGGCAACCATCGTTTAATTAATTTTTTGGGCATAAATAAAGCTTATTATATGAGTCACTTAAGTCACGCTGAATAAATTCAGTATACTAAATACTCCCACTAAAAGGGAATAAAGGATAAACACTATGGATCGGTGCTTGCTTTTTTTTATTGTTGGAACTCTGGCGTCACTATTTTTACCAATAGTACCGCCATTATTCTATATTTTGTTTTTAGGCTTGTCTTGTTTTTATCTGCTATTTTTTGTACCAACAACTAAATTATTTTGCTTTTTGCTCGGGCTTTGCTACTTATTGCTCTGTGCACACCTGCATTTCTCATGGACCGCTACTAATGGGCTAACAGAAAATCAAATAAATTCAAAAGCTATGATCATTACCGGCACAGTTGATAGCTTAATTGTTGATGAGCAAAAAACACTGCGTTTTAATTTTTTGGTTGAAAAAATAGCTGAGCAATCCTTAGCACAACCGTTTTTAGTGCGCTTAACCTGGCAAAAACCTCACATTAAGCCAAAGCAAGGCAACTTACTGCAATTAAAGGTAAAACTAAAACCAGCCCATGGTTTAGCTAATAGTGGGGCATTTTCATATCAGCGCTGGTTGTTACAAAAACGAATTGTTGCCAGTGGTTATGTTAAACAAGCTACACAAAATAATATTATTTCAGAGCATAACAGCGTACGTCAAAAAATGTATCAGCGCTTGCAGTTATTACAGGATAGCCCGTTAAAGCCTTTATTTATTGCTCTTGCTATAGGTGATAAAACGGCAATAAGTCAGCAACAATGGCAAGTGCTTAGTGCGACAGGAACACAGCATTTAATTGCTATTTCAGGTTTACATTTAGGCCTTATAGCTTTGTTTGGCTTGTACTTTGCTCGTGGTTTTATCTACCTTGTACCCGCGAGTTTATTATCACAGCGTAACTCATTTTATTTACCGATTGTCTTTAGTTTATCGTTAGCTTGTTTCTATGCTTATCTTGCCGGATTTGCCACTCCGACAGTACGGGCTTTAATTATGCTACTCGTTTATTGGGGGTTAAGAGTAAGTCAGCAGAAGGTGAGTTATATCCGCTGGTTATTACTCTCTATTAGCCTCATTATCGTCATTCAGCCCTTTGCTATTCTTGATGCTAGTTTTTATTTATCCGTTACTGCGCTCATTTGTATTTTGTTTGTTATTTGGCGATATGGTTATCTTTTTAGCAACTTAAATAGAATAAGTCGTTTCTTATGTAGTTTATTACTTATTCAGTTGGCTATAAATTTACTGTTGTTACCTTTGACGGTACTTTTATTTGGCCAAGTTTCGTTATTAAGCCCTTTAGCGAATATTGTTGTCGTGCCGTTATTAAGCTTTACTGCCATACCATTGTCATTAGTTGCAGCAATCATTTCTTGGATATCAATTGATGTTGCCCAGTTTATTCTATCAATTGCTTTATTTTTTCTTGATATAAGTTGGCAGTATTTACAATGGTTAAGTCAGTTTGAACAGTTTGTCTTACTCCCAAGTGCATTAAACATAGCTTTAGTTTTAGTATTTCCTGTATTTTTATTGCTGTGCTCATTTCGCTTTTTTACCCTTAGTCAGCTAAGCGCTTATCTGTTTATTTTTAGTTGTTTAGGAGGGAGTGCACATTACTTGCTGAATTATTTTTTCAAAGAGCAAGAGCACTGGCAGTTAGTGGTATTTGATGTTGGCCAAGGACTATCCGTTTTAATACAAAAACAAGGCAAGGCGATACTTTATGATACTGGAGCTGCTTATCCGTCTGGGTTTAATATGGTTGATACGGTAATTCAACCTTATTTACAGCAACAGTTTATTAAGCAATTAGACTTTGCCATGATAAGTCATAGTGATAACGATCACGCCGGTGGCATTAAACAATTAAAAGCCAATAATTTAGCAAGTTATTATTATTATAATGATAATAATAACTTGCCGTGCCAAGCTGGAAAAACGCATACATGGCAGGGGCTTGAGCTTAAATTTATTTGGCCCAATAATGATGGCTTTGCTGAAAATGATGATTCTTGTGTATTGTTGATTAAGGATGGCAATAACAGCATATTATTACCTGGGGACATCAGTAGTGCTGTTGAAGAGCGGTTAGTGAGGACGAAAGCCGTTAGTAAAGTAAGCCTACTTATTTCGCCGCATCATGGCTCAAGTACATCATCTTCGCTTGCGTTTTTAAACGTTTTATCACCTGAGTTTGTTGTTCATAGCACTGGCTTTTATAACCGTTGGCAGTTTCCCAAAAGTGATGTTGTTAGTCACTATAAGCAAATTAACGCTGAGCAATTTAATACAGCTGAAACTGGTATGCTAATATTTGATATAACGAAAAGTGGCATTAAGGTGCGAACTTATCGACAAAATATGCTGCCTTTTTGGCCATGGCGTCAAGTTTCTGTTGATAATTAGCGATATATCTCATCAATTTGCTATTATATTTTGTATATCAGTGAATTAGCGTTAAAATACTTGTGAAATTTTAGCATGCGAAATTTATCATCAGAGAGCTTTATGCAGTCATCATCAGAAGCAACAACTTGGCAAAATTTTAGACGACTTTTCAATTATACCCGAGGGTTAAGGCTTGGGTTATTCTTCGCTATTATCGGCATGTTAGGTTATGCCGCGGTTGATACTCTTGTATTCTCACAGCTGCAGCCTTTAATTGATGAAGGCTTAACTGACACTAATCCTAATGTGATGAAGTATGCCCCTATCTTTGTTATTTGTGCTTTTCTTATTCGTGGTGCTTCTCATTTTGTTGCGACTTATTGTTTAGCTTGGATGGGTAATCATGTGGTTATGCGTTTAAGACAGCAACTGTTTGAACATATTGTAGCCATGCCGGTGCCTTTTCACGATAAAGAATCAACAGGTAATCTTATTTCCAAAATTACCTATGATACCCAACAGTTACTTAATGCGGTATCAAAAGCATTATTAACCCTGATCCGAGAAGGCGCATTTGTTATCGGCTTGATCGCGTTAATGTTCTATAACAGCTGGCAGCTTTCATCGATATTTCTGCTTATTATTCCGATTATTGCCGCTATTGTGGTATTCGTATCGAAACGTTTTCGTGAAGTAAGCAAGCGCATTCAAGGCATGATGGGTAAGGTAACGAGTGCTACAGAACAAACTTTTAACGGTCATAAAGTGGTACTGTCTTTTGGCGGACAAAAACGAGAGTCTGAACGTTTTTCTAAAATAAACAATCAAAATCGCCAGCAGTTAATGAAGATGGTGGCAACTAAATCATCGAGTGTACCTATTATTCAAATTATTGCGTCTTTTGGTTTAGCCTTCGTTTTGTATATTTCAAGCCTTGATGATGTTGTTGGCGATTTATCACCCGGTGCTTTCACTACCGTGCTTACCGCTATGGTGATGATGTTGCGTCCGTTAAAACTGCTCACTACCGTAAATAGTGAATTTCAAAAAGGTATGGCGGCCTGTGCGAGTGTTTTTCATGTATTAGACCAAGATATTGAAGAAGATACTGGTACTATTGATATTGAACATGCACGTGGTGAGATTGAATTTAAAAATGTTAGCTTTAATTATCAAGGCAGTGAAAACCTTGCGCTTAAGCAGCTATCTTTTAAAGTTGCACCAGGTAAATCGCTAGCATTGGTTGGGCGCTCAGGTAGTGGTAAATCAACTATAAGTTCATTATTGCTACGTTTTTATATTGCCAGTAAAGGCACCGTTTGCATCGACGGTAAAGATATAAGAGATTATAAACTGAGTCAGCTACGTCAACAATTTGCCTATGTATCTCAGCAGGTTGTTTTATTTAATGACACTATTGCTAATAACATTGCCTATGGCAAACCTGATGCTACTCGTGAGCAAATTGAAGAAGCGGCCAGATGTGCTCATGTATTAGAATTTGTTAAAAACTTACCTGATGGGCTAGATACCGAAATTGGCGAAAATGGCTCTATGCTTAGTGGTGGTCAACGCCAGCGCCTAGCGATAGCTAGAGCTTTACTGTGTGATGCGCCTATTTTAATTTTAGATGAAGCAACCAGTGCCTTAGATACTGAATCTGAACGTCATATTCAAGATGCGTTAAGCTATCTGCAAAAAAATCGAACTTGTATCGTTATTGCTCATCGCCTGTCTACCATTGAAAGCTCTGATGCAATAGCGGTAATGGAACAAGGTGAGTTATTAGAGTTAGGTACTCATACTGAGTTACTTGCAAAAGATGGCGCTTATGCTCAATTGCACAACTTCCAATTTGGAGAGTCATAATCGTATGGCTAAGCAAATGAGGCAGAGCAGTGTGGTTGAGCAAAGGGGAGTCTTTTGCGATTAATTGAACGCGCATGGTATCAAAACCACCCGATCAAATGGTTACTACTGCCATTAAACTTCTTATTTTGGTTGTTGTCTGGCCTGCGCCGCTTGTTTTTTAAACTGAAAATATTAAAGCAAGAAGCATTAAACGTTCCAGTGGTTATTGTAGGTAACATAGGGGTTGGCGGTAATGGTAAAACGCCAATGGTTATTTACTTAATTGAGCAGCTTAGCAATAAAGGCTTAAATGTTGGGGTGATAAGTCGCGGCTATGGTGGTAGTAAGCAACAAGAGCCATTGCTAGTAACCGATGATGTTACAGCGATGCAAGCTGGCGATGAACCGGTATTAATTTATCAACGCTGTAAAGTGCCGGTGATGGTCTCTAGCGATCGGGTAACTAGTGTAAAAAAATTAATGGCGTTGGGCTGTAATATCATTATTAGTGATGATGGCTTACAACACTATAAACTTAAACGTGATGTTGAATTGGTTATTGTTGATGGCAAACGCCGGTTTGGTAATGGCTGGTTAATGCCTGCAGGGCCTTTAAGAGAAGGTTTATGGCGTTTAAAAACAGTTGATAAAATTATCGTCAATGGTGGTTTAGCTGGAGTCGGCGAAGATCTAATGACCTTACAAGGTAAAGAGTTAATTAACATTAATAGCCAGCAACGAATTGATGTTGATAGCTTTTTAGAGTCACAGGCAAATAATAAAGTTAATGCCTTAGCTGGTATTGGTAATCCTGAGCGTTTTTTTAACAGCTTAAATGACTTAGGTTTTAGCTTAAATAAAAAAGTTGGCTTTGTTGATCATCACAAATATAGTGAGCTTGACTTTGCGGATTTTGAGCAAGATATTGCCTTGCTTATGACAGAGAAAGATGCGGTAAAATGCCGTGGTTTGGTAAATGATAATACATGGTATTTACCAGTTGACGCTCACTTTGAATTACAACAAGGTGAGCAAATTATAGATTTAATTATAACGAGAAGTAAAAGTTATGGCCTTTGATATAAACTTAATTGATATTCTTGCGTGTCCGGTATGTAAAGGTAAGCTTGAATTTTCTAAAGATAAAAACGAATTAATTTGTAAATTTGATCGCTTGGTTTATCCAATTGAAAAAGATATTCCCGTGCTGCTAGAAACAGAAGCGCGAGCATTGACTGAAGAAGAGCGTAGCTAATGAAATTTACAGTGGTGATACCAGCGCGTTTTCAATCATCACGTTTACCAGGTAAGGTACTTGCCGATATTAATGGTAAACCAATGATCCAATGGGTGGTTGAAAAAGCACAAAACAGTGGTGCACAGCGGGTTATTGTTGCTACTGATAATGATGACGTAGCTAATGTGGTAGCTGGCTTTGGCGGCGAAGTGTGTAAAACTCGAGCTGACCATCAATCGGGTACCGAACGTTTAGCTGAAGTTGTAGAGCATTATCAATTTGCAGATGATGAAGTCATCGTTAACGTGCAAGGCGATGAGCCATTTATTCCTAGCGCCAATATTGCGCAAGTAGCAAAAAACTTAGCAGGGCAAACCAAAGCTCGCATGGCTACTTTAGCGGTAAATATTGATAGTGTCGAAGAAGCATTAAATCCAAATGCAGTAAAAGTTTTGTGTGATAAAGACGGTTATGCTCTGTATTTTTCCAGAGCAACTATTCCTTATGATAGGGAGCGTTTTTTAAATAAAACCATTATCGAGCAAGTAGGGGATTTTTACTTACGCCATATTGGTATTTACGCTTATCGTGCTGGTTTTATCAAAGATTATGTCAACTGGCCAAGCAGTGCTCTTGAGCACATAGAAGCGTTAGAGCAGCTAAGAGTGCTTTGGCAAGGTGAGCGCATCCATGTGGAAGTTGCCGAGTCGCATTTGCCGGTAGAAGGTGTTGATACGCCAGAAGATTTAGAAAAAGCTAGGGCATATGCTAAAACACTGTAAAAGTAGAAGCTAGAAGGGCAGGTCATAAGCTAATATTAATCATTAAAAAAGGAGCGTAAGCTCCTTTTTTGTTATTCACAGTTCACTATGAAGTGTAATTATTCAACAGAGCGAAGTAACTCATTGATACCTGTTTTTGCTAATGTTTTAGCGTCTACTTTTTTCACGATGATTGCTGCGTATAAGCTACAAGTACCACATTTAGAAGGTAAATTACCTGGTACAACTACAGAGCCAGCAGGTACTCGACCGTAATGTACTTCACCAGTTTCACGGTCAAAAATCTTAGTCGATTGACCAATGTAAACACCCATTGAAATTACTGAACCTTCTTCAACAACTACACCTTCAACAATCTCTGAACGAGCACCAATGAAACAGTTATCTTCGATAATTGTTGGGCCAGCTTGAAGTGGCTCAAGAACACCACCAATGCCAACGCCACCAGATAAGTGAACATTTTTACCAATTTGTGCACAAGAACCAACAGTCGCCCATGTATCAACCATACAGCCTTCATCAACGAATGCGCCAATGTTAACAAAAGAAGGCATTACTACAACGTTCTTACCGATGAATGAACCAGTTCTTACTGAAGCGCCTGGTACAACTCGTACACCGTCAGCTTCAAACTTAGCTTGATCGTAGCCTGTGTATTTTAATGGTACTTTATCGAAGAAAGTACTTTCTGCGCCGTCAATTACTGCATTGTCGTAAATACGGAATGATAATAACACGGCTTTTTTAAGCCACTGATTTACTACCCATTCGCCATTTACTTTTTCAGCAACACGAGCTTCGCCTTTATTTAGAAGATCTAAAGCAGTTAAAACAGCTTCTTTTATTGCCGGTTCAACACTTGAAGGTGAGATGTTTGCTCTATTTTCAAATGCTGATTCAATAATTTCTTGTAACGCGTTCATTTAAATTTCCTGTAATGATTCAAATTTAGATTTTTATTTATTGTGATTCTTCGGTGGCACTATGGCTACATAGCAGAGATTCTAACTGATCTTGCTCATCTTTGGATAGCGGTAAATTGTTTTTATTTGAGATAATAAATACATCTTCCGCGCGCTCGCCAAAGGTGGTGATTTTTGCCATATGTACATTTAATTCTTGTTGTTGGAATACCGAGCTAAACTCAGCCAGTAAACCAGGTCGATCAATCGCTTCAATTTCAAGAGCGGTAACCTTTTTATTACTGTGCTTAATAAAGCTCACCTTAGTTGGGAAGCTAAACTGTTTAAGCTTTTGTGGCACCGGTTTAATGATGGTTTCAATACACTCTTTTTGATCGAGTACTGCTGATAATTGCTGCTTGATGTCATCCATTACATAAAGATCTTTGATCGGCTGACTTTTAGCATCTAAGACGACAAAGGTATTTAATGTGTAACCATCTTTTGAGGTAAGAATTTTAGCGTCATGTATCGATAATCTACGCATACCTAAAAAGGCTACTGTGGTAGCAAAAATATTAGCTCTTTCTTTGGTATATACAAACACCTCAGTACCACCACGATATGGTTTATCGCTAACCAGTACTAAAGATTTACTTTTATCATGGCAAATAATATGACGACTGTGCCAAGATATTTGCTCAGGCGTGTAGCGTAAAAAATAATCTAACTTATGTCTTTTCCACAATGATTGCACACTTTCTGCGGCTATATCCTTTGATGCCAGAACTTCTAGTGCCTTAGCTTTGTTTTCACGGATTTTTGCTCTTAATTCAACTGGCTTTTCGAGCCCATGGCGGAATGCTTTTTTGGTAGCAAAGTATAAGTCGTTTAATAAGTTCGCTTTCCAGCTATTCCAAAGACTTTCGTTTGTGGCTCGCATATCGGCAACGGTTAAACAATATAAGTAATCTAAATGGGTTTCATCGCGAACGATTTCACCAAATTTTTGAATTACCGCCGGATCGGAAATATCTTTACGCTGGGCAGTTACCGACATTAATAAATGCCACTTAACAAGCCAAGATATAATGCGGGTATCTGGCGCTGGTAAATTATGCATCTTACCAAACTCAAGAGCATCTACAGCGCCTAATTCACTATGGCTACCGCCACGCCCTTTGGCAATATCATGAAAAATCCCGCCTAAATAAAGCAGTTCTGGTTTACGCAATTTTTGCATGATTTTACTGGCTAAAGGAAACTCATGATTGTGCTCAGGTAAACTAAAACGGTATAAATTTTTGATCAAACGATAGCTATGCTCATCAACTGAGTAAGCATGAAATAAGTCAAATTGCATTTGACCAACAATGTTACGCCACTCTGGTAGATAACTACCTAAAACCTCATGCTTATGCATTAAATTAAATGCTCGCCCTAAACCATTAGGGTGTTTCATTATGTCAATAAAAATACGACGACATTCGGCGTAATCATTTAATCCAGAAATTAAGCGACGGCGAGAGTTACGTAATAAACGTATGGTATTGGAGTGGATCCCTCTTATCTTAGGGTTTTGAGCGATCACTAAAAACAACTTCATCATAGTTTCAGGACGAGTAAATGCGCGGTCACTTTTAACCTGAATCAATTTACCAACTAGCATGAAATCTTTGTCTATATCGGTTTGCAGCTGCTTTTTAGGATCGTTTAAAATGGCTTGATCAAAGTACTGTAATAACATTTCATTAAGTTCACTAACGTAGTTAATTATCCTAAAGAAACGTTTCATCATACGTTCAATGGCAGCTTTACCTTCATCACCAAAACCCATCATTTCAGCTACTTTGCCTTGATGATCAAACAGCAATCTATTTTCACTTCGACCCGCAACGACATGCAGAGCAAAGCGCATACGCCATAAATAATCTTGACACTCTATAAGCTCGAAATATTCATTTTGAGTAAGATAATTATGGGCAACCAATTCTTCTAAGTTATTGGCATTAAAATAACGTAGCGCCACCCAACTAATATTTTGAATATCACGCAGGCCGCCAGGGTTGGCTTTTAAATTTGGCTCTAGTGTATATGCCGCGCCTTTGTATTGCTGGTGTCGTTTAGTTTGCTCATCACGCTTAGCAATAAAGAATTTTTCTGGTGGCCAAAAATCTTTGTGTTCAATATGCGGCTGTAGTTGTTCAGCAAGTAGTTGATTACCACAAATTAACCTTGATTCAAGTAAGTTAGTGGCAATCGTTACGTCTTTAACTGCTTGCTTTACACATTCCTTAACACTGCGCACGCTGTGACCAATGTCAAAGCGTACATCCCACAATTCCGTAATAAAGCTACTGATGTATTGCTCAAGCTCTTTGCTAATTTTATCTTGAGTAAGTATTAGAATATCAACGTCAGATTGCGGATGTAATTGACCTCGGCCATAACCGCCAACTGCAAGTAAGGAAATTTGATGTTCATCCAAATGATGCTGGCACCAAATTTTTTGTAAAACCTGATCTACGTAGTCAGCTCTGGCACTCACTAATTGGTCAACTTCGTATTGGTTAAAACTCTGTTTTAACCAAACATTAAACTCTTCACCAAGCTGTACTATTTCTTTGGTGGCAAGAGGAGCTGCAGCCGTAGCCAATTTATTCGTTAAAGATTGTGGCAAGATAGGATTTGATAACACGACGTTGATACTTCCTTTAGAGTTATTATCTTTAGAAAGTTAACATTAATAGGGCAGTCTTTTCTAGTGTTTTAGCTCTAGAAGCTATATTTGTTGGATATATTTTATATTAAACGACATTAACTATTTTTAAATGGAGAAATTCCTCAAGGCAGAGCTTGAGGAATCTATAAAACGGCTAACTGTTTAGTTATTCAATAGCTTAGCTATTTCTTTTTCTTCACTGCGATGAGTTAGAATTTCACAACCTGTTTTGGTTACTAAAATGGTATGCTCCCATTGTGCTGAGTTTTTACCATCGATTGTATAGGCTGTCCAACCATCATCTTTATCTAATTTAGTACCACCTTTACCTAAGTTAATCATCGGTTCAATGGTAAAGATCATTCCTTCAGCCATTTTGCGATCATCGCCATTTTTGTAATGTAAAATTTGTGGCTCTTCATGGAAAACATAACCAATACCATGACCGCAGAAGTCTTTAACTATGCCATAACGACCGGCTTTTTTAATGTGCTTTTGAATTGTGCCACCAAGCTCAGAAAATTTAGTGCCAGGCTTTACTTTACGAATAGCGGCATACAAGCTTTCTTGGGTAACACGACATAAACGGCGGTTCTCAGGAGACACATTACCTAATAAAAACATTTTAGAAGTATCACCGTGGTAATACTTTTTATCTGCTTCTGGCGTGTCTTCAGGGTCAAGACAAATCTTACAAGTGATATCAATATTAACGATGTCGCCATCTTGTAATACTTGCTCTGATGGAATGCCGTGACAAACAACATGATTTACCGAAGTACAAATTGACTTAGGAAAACCGCCTTCACCGTTTTGATCAGCACCGTAATTTAATGGCGCAGATAAAGCGTTGTGATCAGCGGTGAATTTTGCACAAATAGCATCTAGCTCGGCAGTTGTTACGCCAACTTTAACGTGCTCTGCGATCATATCTAATACACTGGCTGCTAATTTGCCAGCAACACGCATTTTTTCTATTTCATCTTGAGTTTTTATGGCAATACTCATGCTTTTCCTTAGAGAGTGATAACAAAGTAATTATTCTTCATTACTTACTATAATTTATGGGCGCAATAATAACTTAAAATATAATGTTATGCCATAAATGTTATATTTGGCTTTATCAAATAAACAACAAAATAACTTCCCTTTTACGCCTGAAAGTGGTATAAAACGCCGCTCATTGAAAAAGGTCATTTGACCGGCAATGAGAAACGCTTAATTTTAAGCAAACTTTACTGCTCAATAGTGGGTAGTAATTTACTATTAAACTCACATACATTCGGCAAACATATTCCGGGGTGCCTGTTACCAGCATGATGGTAACCATAGGTCGGAATTATGGAATGTATGAACGCTTAACCCCAGAGGAATTTAAAATGCCAAACGTATCAATGCGCGACATGCTAAAAGCAGGTGTTCACTTCGGTCATAAGACTCGTTACTGGAACCCGAAAATGAAATCTTACATTTTTGGTGCACGTGACAAAGTTCATATCATCAACTTAGAACAAACTGTTCCAATGTTCAACGAAGCTTTAAACTTCTTATCAGGTGTTTCTACTAAGAAAGGTAAAGTATTATTCGTTGGTACTAAGCGTGCTGCTAGCGATGCAGTTAAAGAAGCTGCTCTTAAATCTGATCAATTCTACGTTAACCACCGCTGGTTAGGTGGTATGTTGACTAACTGGAAAACAGTTCGTCAATCTATCAAACGTCTTAAAGATTTAGAATCTCAAAGCCAAGACGGTACTTTTGATGCTCTTACTAAGAAAGAAGCATTAATGCGTACTCGTGAAATGGAAAAACTTGAGAAAAGCCTTGGTGGTATCAAAAACATGGGCGGTCTTCCTGATGCATTATTCATCATCGATGCTGACCATGAACACATTGCTATCAAAGAAGCTAACAACTTAGGTATCCCAGTAATTTCTGTAGTAGATACTAACTCAAGCCCTGACGGCGTAGACTTTATCGTTCCTGGTAACGATGATGCTATCCGTGCAATCAGCCTATACCTAGATTCAGCTGCAAACGCTGTAATCGAAGGTCGCGAGCAAAACATTGCTGTAGCTGCTGAAAAAGACGGTTTTGTTGAAGCTGAGTAATTAAATCGTTCGATTTAATTTTTACTTCTAAAGAGGTTCATTTGAGCCTCTTTCTAATTAATTACAGATATTTAAGGAATTAACTCATGGCAATTACTGCTAAACAAGTTAAAGAACTTCGTGACCGCACTGGCGCTGGCATGATGGATTGTAAAAAAGCTTTACAAGAAACTGACGGCGACATCGAACTTGCAATTGATAACATGCGTAAGTCTGGTCAAGCAAAAGCTGCTAAAAAAGCAGGTAACATTGCAGCTGAAGGCGCAATCATCATTAAAGAAAACAATGGTGTTGCTGCATTAGTTGAAGTTAACTGTCAAACTGACTTCGTAGCTAAAGATGGTAACTTCTTAGCATTCGCTAACGAAGTAGCTGAAGCTGCTGCTGCAAACAACGTTGCTATCGAAGAGTTACAAGCTCAATTCGAAGAAAAGCGTGTTGCTCTTGTTGCTAAAATCGGTGAAAACATCAACGTTCGTCGTGTATCTTATGTTGAAGGTGCTGCTGCATCTTACATTCACGGTGGTAACATTGGTGTTGTTGTTGCAGGTGAAGGTGACGCTGAGTCATTAAAGCACATTGCAATGCACGTTGCTGCTTCTAAGCCTGACTACGTAACTCCAGCTGATGTTCCAGCTGAAGTTGTTGAGAAAGAAAAAGCTATCCAAATCGAAATCGCGATGAACGAAGGCAAGCCTGCTGAAATCGCTGAAAAAATGGTTAATGGTCGTATGGCTAAGTTTACTGGTGAAGTTTCTTTAACTGGTCAAGCTTTCATCATGGAACCTAAGAAAACTGTTGGCGCTATCTTAAAAGAGAAAGGTTTAACAGTTTCTTCATTCGTTCGCCTAGAAGTAGGTGAAGGTATCGAGAAGAAAGAAGAAGATTTTGCTGCTGAAGTTGAAGCACAAATCGCTGCTGCAAAAGCTAACTAATAGCTTTTAAAGCTTTAAAAAAAGCCCTGTTATCTTTGATAACAGGGCTTTTTTATTTATATTGGCGCTAACATGCAAGAACTATTGTTTGGCACACACTTTTACATATAAGTTTGTTTGTTAATTAAGCAACTTCGCATTAATTATCATTAATATAGCTCAGTTGGTAGATAAAAAATGTAATTGGTATTAAAATAGCTGCGGTTTAGATTTTGTATTTAAATCAAATTATTTTCTATACTAATCTTAATGTTATTTTACACTCTAATAATATTAAGATTAGTATTTTCACATTTATTACAGGATTGTTTACTTTATGAGCACTAACCCTAAACCAACGTATCGTCGCATATTATTAAAACTTAGTGGCGAAGCCCTAATGGGAGATGAAGGCTTTGGAATTGATCCTAAAGTACTAGATCGTATGGCTCAAGAAATTAAAGAATTGATTGAGATGGGCGTACAAGTAGGCTTAGTTATTGGCGGTGGTAATTTATTCCGTGGTGCTGGTTTAGCACAAGCTGGTATGAACCGAGTTGTTGGTGACCAAATGGGGATGTTAGCAACTGTAATGAACGGTTTAGCAATGCGTGATGCGCTGCATCGTGCCTTTGTAAATGCTCGTTTAATGTCGGCAATTGATTTAACTGGTGTTTGTGACAGTTATAACTGGGCAGAAGCGATTAGCTTATTAAAATCTGGTCGCGTAGTTATTTTCAGTGCTGGTACAGGTAACCCATTCTTTACTACCGATTCAGCTGCTTGTTTACGTGGTATTGAAATTGAAGCTGACGCTGTTTTTAAAGGTACAAAAGTTGACGGTATTTACTCAGCTGATCCGGTAACAAACCCTGACGCAGAACTTTATAGCAACTTATCTTATGAAACTGTGCTTGAGAAAGAATTAAAAGTAATGGACTTAGCGGCCTTTACTTTAGCTCGTGACCATTCAATGCCTATTCGTGTGTTTAACATGAATAAAGAAGGCGCATTAAAGTCAATTGTTATGGGTGGTAGTGAAGGTACTACAATTAATCATGATGCGGACGTTAAATAAATACTAACTGTCTGCTTACGAGTTATTTAGTTATCACTCGTATTATTTATTTCAGAATATAATTTAAATTTTAGCAAAAAGGATCAAGGTTTTGATTAACGAAATTCAACAAGATGCCAGAAGCCGAATGGGCAAAAGTATTGAATCATTAAAAGGTCAATTAAATAAAATTAGAACTGGCCGTGCTCACGTTTCTTTATTAGATAACATCACTGTAGAGTATTACGGCGTAGATTCACCTCTAGCGCAAATTGGTAACGTTTCAACACCAGATGCACGTACTATTTCAATTTCTGTATTCGATAAATCTATGGTTGGTTTAGTTGAAAAAGCAATTATGAAATCAGACTTAGGTTTAAACCCTTCGTCACAAGGCACGTTAATTCGTATTCCATTACCACCATTAACTGAAGAGCGTCGTCGTGAATTAGTTAAAGTAGTTGGCGGTGAAATTGAAGCTGGTAAAGTTGCAATTCGCAATATTCGTCGTGATGCTAACTCTGATATTAAATCTTTGAATAAAGAAAAAGAAATTAGTGATGATGAAGCTCGAAATGCAGAAGATGCAATTCAAAAGATCACTGATGAATTTATCAAACAAGCTGATGAAATTGCTTCAGCGAAAGAAAAAGAATTAATGGAAATCTAATTTTAGATTTTTAGGCTAATCGCCGTAAACTAACACGTAATTTTATTTAATTAATTTATTCGCATAGTTTACGGCTTTTTTATAAGATGGATGTTTCGTGACAACTATTGATACCTTAAATAGTGAACCTACAGCGTTACCACAGCATGTGGCTATTATTATGGATGGTAATGGACGTTGGGCACAGTTACAGGGTAAAGGCCGTGTAGTTGGGCATAAAGCTGGCGTTGAGTCAGTGAGGGATTGTGTAAGTACAGCACGAGAAATGGGCGTAAAAGCGCTAACTCTTTTTGCTTTTAGTAGTGAAAACTGGCAAAGACCTGCCGCAGAAGTTAGTGTTTTAATGGATTTATTTATGTTTGTGTTAACTCGAGAAGTTAAACGCTTACATAAAAATAATATTCGTTTTCAAGTGATTGGCGATAAATCTCGCTTTTCAACAAAGTTACAACAAAAGATCACTGATGCCGAGCAGCTAACTAAAAATAATGATGCAATGGTACTATCTGTCGCCGCCAATTACGGTGGCCGTTGGGATATAGCACAAGCATCTAAAAAAATTGCTCAACTTGCCGTAGCTGGCGAGATAAACGTTAGTGATATAGATGAGCATATGCTCAATAATCATATAAATTTATCGAATTTACCTGAATTAGATTTATTGATCAGAACCGGTGGTGACTTCCGCATTAGTAATTTTTTACTATGGCAAGCCGCTTATGCTGAGTTTTATTTTACCGATAAACTTTGGCCTGACTTTAAAGCAGAATCGTTTAAGCAAGCCTTAGCCTCGTTTTCAGCACGAGAGCGACGTTTTGGTAAAACTGGTGAACAGGTAAATTTGAGCACTAAAAAGGATTAACGTTTGTTAAAACAACGTATTTTAACGGCATTGATATTAGCGCCTCTTGCTATTGCCGCCATTTTCTTTTTATCTCTGCAAGCCTTTGCAGGGGTTGTCTTAGCCATTATCGCGATTGGCGCGTGGGAGTGGGGACCTTTGATGGGGTTTGATACTACTAAGCGTCGTATTGGCTTTGTTACTTTTATTGCACTTGCTATTGCTGGCTTATGGTATGTTTTACCACCAGAACAAATTTGGCAACTCGGTGGTTTAAACCCACTTGCTGAAAATATACTTATTGCTGCATCTGTATGGTGGGCTTTATGTATTTTTATGATCTTTAAATACCCTAGATACAGCAGCTTTTGGACTGGACACCGTTCAATACGTGGTTTATTTGGTTTAATCACTTTAGCGCCTATGTGGGTTGCCTTTCTTGTACTACGTTCAAATAATATTGTTTTCGCCGAATTTGATGGTGCGTACTTATTAATGCTTCTGTTTGCTTTTGTTTGGAGTGCTGATGTCGGCGCTTATTTTGCAGGCAAACGTTTTGGTAAAAATAAATTAATGCCTAACGTAAGTCCGGGTAAAACAATAGAAGGTTTTATTGGTGGTAATATCGCCGCAGCTGCTGTTGCAATCATTACTGCACTTTATTTCTCTTGGAGCATCGAACAGTTGTTTATGACGGTAGCTTTAGCCTTGCTTATAAGCTCAGTTTCCGTTGTTGGTGATTTAACCGAGAGTATGCTTAAGCGCCAAGCTGGTGTTAAAGACAGTGGCTCTATTTTACCTGGTCATGGCGGTATATTAGATAGAATCGATAGTTTAACCGCAACAGCGCCGGTATTTGCTCTTTGTTTTGCCTTGTTTGGCTGGTAATAAATAATGCAAAATTTATGTGTGCTTGGCGCTACTGGCTCTATAGGCCTGAACACGTTAGACGTAGTTAGGCGCCATCCTCAAAAGTATAACGTTGTAAGTTTATCGGCCCACTCTAGGGTTGATACCATGTTTGATTTGTGTGTTGAATTCTCTCCTGAAACCGTCGTGATGGTTGACGAGTACAGCGCTGAGCAACTTAAATTAAAATTAATTGCCGATGACTACCACCAAATTGAAGTTTTAGCTGGTGCGCAAGCACTTATTAAACTAGCTAGTAGCAGCAAAGTTGATTCTGTTATGGCTGCTATTGTTGGTGCATCAGGTTTACTACCGACACTTGCAGCTATAAAAGCAGATAAACGTGTTCTGCTTGCTAACAAAGAATCATTAGTTACTTCAGGGCAAATATTCATCGATGCCTTAGCTGCTTCTAAAGCCGAATTACTGCCAATAGATTCTGAACACAATGCCATTTTTCAAAGTCTGCCTTTAGATATGCAAACTAGAGTAGGGCATGGGAAAATAGCCGATTATGGTATTAGCAAAATATTATTAACCGGCTCAGGTGGTCCTTTTCGAGAAACGCCATTAGCTGATTTTGCTAATATTACCCCAGAGCAAGCTTGTGCACATCCTAACTGGGATATGGGCCGTAAAATTTCAGTTGATTCAGCAACTATGATGAATAAAGGCCTTGAGCTAATTGAAGCGAAGTGGTTGTTTAATTTAGATGTTGATGATATTCAAGTGGTACTTCATCCGCAAAGTACCATTCACTCTATGGTTCAGTATGTTGATGGCTCTGTTATTGCACAAATGGGTAACCCAGACATGCGCACGCCTATCGCTCATGCTTTAGCATATCCACAGCGTATTGATTCTGGTGTCGAGCCTTTTGACTTCTTTAACTGCAAAAACTTTGAATTCTGTGCAGCTGATTTTAAACGTTACCCAAACCTTAAACTTGCTATTGATGCTTGCCGTCAGGGGCAAGCTGCCTGTACGGCTTTAAATGCTGCCAATGAAATTTCTGTCGCTGCCTTTTTAAATGAAGAAATAAAATTTACCGAAATAAGTGTGGTTAATGAAGTTGTGATGAAACATTTTTCCCACTTTAATGTGACCACTATTGATGAGGTTGTTGACCTTGACTCGCAAGCAAGAGCATTGGCTCATGACACAATAAAAACATTGGATGTAACTTAGCATGTTTGACTTACTATGGAATTTGGGTTCTTTTATTGTTGCCCTTGGCTTACTTGTTACCGTGCACGAGTACGGCCACTTTTGGGTAGCGAGAAAATGCGGCGTTAAGGTTGAACGTTTCTCTATTGGTTTTGGTAAAACACTTTGGCGTACCCATGATAAACACGGTACTGAGTTTGTAATCGCGTTACTGCCTTTAGGCGGCTTTGTGAAAATGCTTGATGGTCGTGTTGATGACATTTCTGATAGCGAAAAGCAATTTGCCTTTAACCATAAATCGGTATATCAACGCATTGCGATTGTTGCTGCTGGTCCTATTGCTAACTTCTTATTTGCTATTGTGGCCTTCTATTTAATGTTTATTATTGGCATGAGTAGCGTTAAACCAGTAATCGGCAGTGTTGCTCCGGATTCAATTGCTAGCCAAGCGCAACTACAAAGTAATACCCAGATTGTTGCCATTAACGATAAGCAAACCCAAGACTGGAATGCAGTTCAAATGGCGTTAGTTGCTCAAATTGGTGAGCCAAATATTTCTATATCAACTAAGCAACTCGATTCAACTTATGTGAATAAACAACAACTTAATACGAGTGATTGGCAGTTTGAACCGAGTAAAGAGTCGGCTATGGATAGTCTGGGTATAGAGCCATTTATACCAAAGACTTTGACAAAAGTTGCTCGTATTGAGGACGGCGGTGCAGGGGATAAAGCAGGCTTAAAAGTTGGCGATGAAATTATCTCGGTAAATGGCGATAATATATATGGTAATTGGCAGGGCTTTGTTGATATTATTCAACAAAATCCGAACACATTAATACCAGTTGAGCTACTCAGGGGTAGCGAAAAACTGACTATTGAAATATTTGTGGGAACTCGTGAACAAACTGATGGTCACAAGACAGGGTATATTGGTGTTTCACCAATTGTTGAGCCTTGGCCTGATGAACATCGTATCGAGATTTCATACGGTCCTATAGAGGCAATAAGCAAAGCCGGCGCGAGTACATGGAATTTAATCACGCTAAGTTTTGACATGGTTGGTAAGCTAATTACCGGTCATGTGAGTGTAGATAATTTAAGTGGACCTATATCAATAGCGCAAGGCGCAGGAAATAGCGCAGGTTACGGCCTGGTATATTTCTTAAGCTTTTTAGCGTTAATAAGTATAAACTTGGGCATTATAAATTTACTACCACTACCAATACTTGATGGTGGACACTTACTTTATTACTTTATAGAACTTATAAGCGGTAAACCCGTACCCGAAAAATTTCAGGAAGTAGGATTTAAAATAGGAGCATTGATTTTACTATCGTTAATGAGCATAGCTATTTTTAACGATTTTTCCCGGCTCCAATAATATTGGTAATGCCAATATTATAAATAAGAATTAGAAAAGTTGACTATTCATATGATAAGAAGAAAACTCGCCTTAGCAGTATTACTAGGCAGCATTGGTTGCAATGCCCAAGCAGCCAATGATTTTGTGGTTGAAGATATACAAGTTAAAGGACTACAGCGTGTTGCTTTAGGTGCAGCATTAACTCACATCCCTGTGAGCGTTGGTGATCAATTAAGTGACTTTCGTATTTCACAATCGATTAAGTCTTTATATAAGTCAGGTCATTTTTATAATATCGAAGTATTTCGAGATGGTAATCGCCTCATTTTTAAAGTGAAAGAGCGTGAAACCATTTCCAGTATTACCTTTGAAGGTAATGATGATATTAAAGACGAGCAGCTGCAAGAAAGCCTCGATGGTAGTAACATTCGTGTTGGTGAAACCTTAGACCGTTCAGTACTAACTGGTATTGAAAGTGGTTTAGAAGACTTTTACCACAGTGTTGGTAAATACAATGCTAATGTAAGTACTAAAATCACTCACTTACCTCGTAACCGCATTAACCTTGAATTTGAATTCGAGGAAGGTGATGCTGCTGCCATAGAACAAATTAACGTTGTTGGTAATGAAGTCTTCACTAATGAACAGTTATTAGAAAGAATTGAATTAACCTATGATTCTCCTTGGTGGGATTTCATGGCGCAAGATAGATATCAAAAGCAAACTTTGCAAGGTGATATGGAAACTATCGAGAGCTATTATCTTGACCGTGGTTACTTGCGATTTGCTATAGACTCTACTCAGGTTTCAATGACACCAAATAAAGAAGGTGTTTATATTACGATGAACGTAACTGAGGGTGAACAATACACCGTTAGTGAAGTTGAGTTTGTTGGTGATATGGCCGGTTACGACAAAACTATTGAAGCCATTAGTCCATTGCGTATTAATGAGCTATATAATGGCGCTGAAGTTACTTACACGGAAGATTTAATTAGTAAGTTTTTAGGTCGATTTGGTTATGCTTACCCTGAAGTTCGCACTATGCCTGAAATTAATGATGACGATAAAACCGTTAAGTTAATTGTATCTGTTGACCCAGGTAAACGAGTATATGTTAACCGCATAAGCTTTACTGGTAACGATGTTACATCAGAGCAAGTATTACGCCGAGAAATGCGACAAATGGAAGGTGCTTGGTTGTCAAATAACTGGGTTGAAGCCTCTAAAATGCGTGTTCAACGTTTACCTTATTTTGAAACCGTTGAGTTTGAAACTACGCAAGTACCTGGTGAAGAAGATTTAGTTGACGTTGACTTTACCGTGAAAGAACAGCCTTCAGGCTCATTTACCGCAGGTGTTGGTTATGGTTCTTATTCAGGCTTAAGCTTAAATGCTGGTGTACAACAAAATAACTTTTTAGGAACTGGTAATCGTTTAGCACTACAGTTGAATACAATGAAGTATTCACAAAGTATAAACTTATCTTATACCAATCCATACTTTACCATCGACGCGATATCTTTAGGTGGTAATATTTTCTACAGTGAATTCGATGCTGGTCAAGCCAACCTTGTAAACTACAACAATACTACTTATGGTGTTGGCGTTAATTTTGGTTTCCCAATTAATGAATATGTACGTTTAAATTTAGGTGTTGGCTATAAGAGTAGTGATATTTCGAATCTGCAAACCTATGAGCAAATTAAAGATTTCTATGAAGTGTATCAAGATCCAAACAATCCTGATGCGAAATTAAACTTTGAAACATTTGATATTAACGCAACCTTATCTCGAGTAACGTTAAACCGTGGTACATTCCCTACGGCAGGTTCATCGCAAGTACTTAATGGTAAGATAACGACTCCTGGCTCAGATGTTCAATACTTTAAATTAAAATATAACTCAAAGTATTACTTCCCGATTTCTCGTGATCACCGCTGGACTTTCTTAGCCCGATTTGAAGCAGGGTACGGTAATGGTTATAGTACAATAGAAGGTAATGACCAGTTATTACCATTCTGGGAAAACTATAGAGCAGGTGGCTCAGATACATTACGTGGTTTTGAAAATAATACCGTTGGTCCTCGAGCTATTTACCGCTTCCCAACACAAGCACCTGGTGTGCCTGGTGAGGGCGGGGAAGTATTACCACCAAGTCAAGATGCGATTGATGTTTCTGATCGAAGTGTTGGTGGTAATGCCATCGCTATTGCTGGTGTTGAGTTAATTGTACCTACGCCATTTTTAGATGAAGGTTATACTAATAGCGTTCGTACTAGTTTCTTTGTTGATGCTGGTAACGTATGGGATACTGAATTTCAGTTAGAAGATTACGAGTCATTAGAGCCGAAAGAATTTGCTAAGTTGGAAGATTTCTCAGATCCTGGTCGTATTCGTGTTTCTACGGGATTATCGATTCAATGGTTATCACCGATGGGACCTATGGTGTTTAACTTTGCTAAGCGCCTTGAAAGTGAACAAGGTGATGACACTGAATTCTTTAGTTTCAATATCGGTAAAACATTCTAATTTCATAATGTACTGAGCACTACATAATATTATTGCTCAGTACATATTTAACATTAATAGCCAGCAAAGATTGGCGTATAATATAAAATTACTATTATTTAGGAGAAGTAAGTTGAAAAAATTAATTAAGTCTATTGCGTTTACTGCAGCAGCAACGAGCATGTTATTTGCAGGAAATTCATTAGCAGCTGATCAAAAAATTGCGACGGTTAACGTACAGCAAGTAATTTCTCAACTTCCACAAATGGCTGATATCCAAGCGAATATTACCAATGAGTTTAAAGAGCAAATTGACGCTCTTAAAAAAATGGAAGGTGATATTAAATACAACATGGAAAAACGTCAACGTGACGAAGCCATCATGAGCAAAAAAGAGATTGAAGCATTAGAAGCGACTATCAATGGTTTACGCCAAGAATACGCTGCTAAAGCTCAGCCATTACAGCAATCTCTTAAACGTCGTGAACAAGAAGAGCAACAAAAAATCCTTCTTATCGTTAAACAAGCTGTTGACAGTGTTGCTAAAAAAGAAGGCTATGACCTAGTATTACAACAATCAGCAGTAGCTTTTGCTAAACCAGATGCTGATATTTCTTTAAAAGTTGCTGAGCAAGCAGCGAAAACTAAGTAAGACTATTTATGGTAACTTTAGGTGAACTAGCACAAAAGCTAGGTGGTTATGTTATTGGTGATGAACATTGCCAGATATCTTCTTTAGCGACATTAATGGATGCTAAAGCAGGGCAGATTGCTTTTTTAGCAAACGCTAAATACCGTCCTCACCTTGAGTTGACAAAAGCTTCAGCGGTAATACTTGCTGAAGCTAGTGCTAAGTATTGTCAAACGAATGCATTAGTTTTGCCAAACCCCTACTTAGGTTTTGCCCTTGTCGCACAACTACTTGATACAACACCAAACTCTGCCGAAGGTATTGCCGATAGTGCGGTGATTGCGGATGATGCTGTTATAGGCGCTGATGTTAATATTGGTGCCAATGTAGTTATTGAGTCAGGTGTAATACTTGCTGATGGCGTTTCAATTGGTGCCAATTGTTTTATTGGCAAACAAGCTAAAATAGGCGCTCGTACTAAGTTATGGTCGAATGTAAGCATATATCATCGAGTTGAGATAGGTGAAGACTGTTTAGTACAAGCTAATACCGCGATCGGTAGTGATGGCTTTGGCTATGCAAACGATAAAGGTACTTGGGTGAAAATCCCGCAATTAGGCTCTGTTATTATCGGTAACCGTGTCGAAATTGGCGCATGTACTACAATTGACCGTGGCGCTTTAGAAAATACTATTATTGAAGATAATTGTATTTTAGATAATCAATTACAAATTGCTCATAATGTAGTTATTGGTTCAGGTACCGCAATGGCCGCTTGTAGTGTTATTGCTGGTAGTACCACAATTGGTAAAAATTGTACTATTGCCGGATTAGTTGGCATTAATGGTCATATCAACATAGCTGACGGCAGCGTATTTACTGGTATGACAATGGTAACAAAAGCAACGACTGAAGCAGGTGTCTACTCTTCTGGTATGCCTAGTTTACCGAATAAAGAATGGCGAAAAAATGCTTCAAGATACAAACATTTAGATACAATGTTTCGTAAAATTGCAGAGTTAGAACAGACTGTTGCACAATTACAAAATTCAAAATAGTCTACTATTAACATAGATATAAATATAAATTGTTGTAAGGATCGTATTTGCACATGGACAAAAACGTTATAGATATTGAAGAGATTAAAACTTTAATCCCTCATCGTTACCCATTTTTACTGGTTGATCGAGTATTAGACTTCGTACCAGGTAAAAGTATTCACGCAATTAAAAACGTTACTGTTAATGAGCCTGCATTTATGGGGCATTTCCCTGGTTACTCAATTTTTCCAGGTGTACTTCTACTTGAAGCGCTCGCCCAAGCAAGTGGCATTTTAGGCTTTAAATCAGTAGAAGATAAATCAGAAGGTGAAATGTTTCTATTTGCTTCTATTGATAACGCTAAGTTTAAACGTCCAGTGCACCCAGGTGACACGGTACATTTGCACTTAGATTTCGTTAAAGAGCGTCGTGGCATGTGGAAGTTTTACGGTGAAGCACGAGTTGATGGCAAAGTTGTCTGTAGTGCTGATTTAATGTGTGCAAGAAAAGGACAATAAATTAGTGATTCATCCTCAAGCGATAATAGAGCCCGGTGCAAGCATTGGAAAAAATGTAAAAATAGGTCCTTGGACTTATATTGGAAATGATGTTGTTATTGGTGATGACTGTGTTATCCACTCTCATGTAGTTATCAAAGGGCCTACTACCATAGGTTCAAACAATACTATTTTCCAATATGCGTCTGTAGGTGAAGATTGCCAAGATAAAAAATACGCAGGCGAACCGACTCGTTTAGAGATTGGTAACGATAATGTTTTTCGTGAAAACTGTACTATCCACCGCGGCACAGTACAAGATGATAGCGTTACCATTATTGGTGATGATAACTTATTTATGGCAGGCGCCCATGTTGCACATGACTGCGTCATTGGTAGCCATGGTATTTATGCTAATAATGTTACTTTAGCTGGGCATGTTCATATTGGCGATTACGTTATTATGGGCGGTATGTCAGGCGCACATCAATTTTGTCATATTGGCTCTCATGCTTTCGTTGCTGGTGGCGCCATCGTATTAAAAGATATACCTCCTTATGTTATGGCGTCAGGCCATCCGGCAACGCCATTTGGCTTAAATTCTGAAGGCCTTAAGCGCCGAGGTTTTGATAAAGCCGAAGTGTTGCAAGTTCGACGTGCTTACAAAGAAGTCTATCGCAAAGGTTTAACGTTAACTGAAGCGAAAACTGCTATATCTGCTTTATCTGAAGGCTTCCCTGCGGTTGAATCTTTCTTATCATTCATCGAAAATTCAAGTCGTGGCATAATCCGTTAAGGATAACTGTGAGTAAACAACCTACCTTTG
The DNA here is from genome assembly GCF_007097525.1 of Thalassomonas sp. M1454. Classification (GTDB taxonomy): domain Bacteria; phylum Pseudomonadota; class Gammaproteobacteria; order Enterobacterales; family Alteromonadaceae; genus Thalassotalea_A. Next base: position 936,856 of record NZ_VKDD01000002.1, on the reverse strand, counting down.
CAATTGTTGTTGGCGAGCACTCAGGAGATACCTTGGGTGCTGGTTTAGTTAAAGAACTAAAACAACGTTTCCCTGATGCTAACTTTGTTGGTATCGGCGGTCCTAAAATGGATAAGCTTGGCTTTAACAGCCTATTTTCAATGGAAGAGCTTGCTGTTATGGGCATCGTCGAAGTGTTAGGGCGCCTGCGCCGTTTAATGCACGTTCGCAAATCATTATTCAATTACTTTGTTGAAAACCAGCCGGATGTATTTATTGGTATCGACGCTCCTGATTTTAATTTAGGCTTAGAAGCTAAGTTAAAGCAACAAGGCATTAAAACCGTTCATTATGTCAGTCCGTCGGTGTGGGCATGGCGAGAAAAACGTATTTTTAAAATAGATAAAGCAACCGATATGGTGTTGTCTTTACTACCTTTTGAAAAGGCGTTTTATGATAAGCATCAAGTCGCTTGTACTTTTGTTGGCCATCCATTAGCTGATGATATTCCAATGCACAGCGATAAAGCAGAAGCTAGACAAGCTTTAGGCTTAAATTTAGATGAAAAGTATTTAGCTATAATGCCTGGTTCAAGAGGCAGTGAACTTGCTATTTTATTACCTGATTTTTTAAATGCAGCCAAAATAATTAAAAACAACCATCCTGACATTAAGTTTATCACCCCGGTTATTAATGATATTCGTGAACAACAGTTTAATGAAATTAAGCAGCAAGTTGCGCCAGAGCTAGATATCTTTTTAGTTAATAATAATGCCCAGCAAGTTATGGCTAGTGCCGATTGCTTGTTAACAGCCTCAGGGACTGTGACACTTGAAGCCGCATTAATAAAAAGGCCTATGGTTGTCGCTTATAAATTTAACTGGCTAACCGCGATAATTGGCCGCATTATGGTTAAGTTAAAATGGTTTTCATTGCCAAACTTGTTAGTGAGTAAAAGTTTGATCCCTGAATTATTACAAGAGCAAGTTACCCCTGAAAATTTAGCAAAGACGGTCGAGCCTTTACTTTACCAAGATCAAACTGAGTTAATTAACGAATTTACCAATATTCACAAAACGCTTAAGCAAAATGCCAGTGTTAAAGCTGCTGATGCAGTGGTAGAGTTGTTAGAAACTAAAAACTAGAAACTTGAAACTAGAAACTAGAAATTAGCGCCTAGAAGCTAGAGGCAATAATTAGTAAGCTTTAAAAAAATAATAATAATTTACGTGTAGTACTGTTTGTGGAGTAACAACCTAATGAGTGATGATTTTATTCGTCCCAATGCGCAATTTATTGCTGGTGTTGATGAAGTTGGTCGAGGACCACTTGTTGGTGCCGTTGTCACTGCCGCGGTTATATTAGACCCAAACAATCCCATCTCAGGTTTAACTGACTCCAAAAAACTATCAGATAAAAAGCGTCAAGCTCTGTCTGCTGAAATTAAAGAAAAAGCATTGGCTTGGAGTTTAGGTCGAAGCGAACCTGAAGAAATTGACCAAATCAATATTCTACAAGCGACTATGGTGGCTATGCAGCGAGCTGTTGCATGTTTAAATGTAACTCCTGATTATGTTTTGGTTGATGGTAATCGCTGCCCTGATTTTGGCTTACCGTGCGAGTCAGTTGTTAAAGGCGACTTAAAGGTTGCCGAAATTAGTGCTGCTTCAATCATAGCTAAAGTCGCTCGTGATGATGAAATGTTAGCTCTAGATAAGCTTTATCCAGAATATGGTTTTGCGAAACATAAAGGCTACCCAACTAAATTTCATTTTGAAAAAATTGCCGAATTAGGTGTGTTAGATTGTTATCGTAAAAGCTTTAAACCTGTTGCTAAGATAATTGCAGAAAGAGAGCAAGGTTAATGACAGATCCTAAATTTGTACATTTACGTGTGCACAGTGACTTCTCGATGTGCGACGGTTTAAACAAAGTAAAACCTATCGTAGCAAAATGTAGTGAGATGAAACTTCCTGCCATTGCCTTAACCGATCAAACCAACCTTTGTGGCTTAGTTAAATTTTATGGCGCCGCTCATGGTGCAGGCGTTAAGCCTATTATCGGCTCTGATTTTTGGGTTAAAAGTGACGAACTTGGCGATGAGTTATCAAGAATTGTTGTGCTTGCCAGTGATAATGATGGCTATAAAAATTTAACCGAATTAATCTCTAAAGCGTATTTGCGTGGTTCTATTGACGATAAACCAGTTATCGATAAATTATGGCTGATCGAACACAGTAAAGGTATTATTTTATTATCTGGTGCCCGCGAAGGTGATATTGGTAAAGCTTTACTTAAAGGTAATGCGGCTCTAGTTGAAGCTATGGTAAGTTTTTACCAGGAACATTTCCAAGGCCGATACTTCCTTGAACTTATTCGTACTGGCCGAGCGCAAGAAGAAGATTATTTACACATGGCCGTTGAATTAGCCGCCAGTAAAAACTTACCTGTAGTTGCTACCAACGAAGTCATGTTTATTAAACCTGAAGGCTTTGAAGCGCATGAGATCCGTGTAGCAATTCATGATGGCTTTACATTAGATGACAAACGTCGTCCTAAAAAATACTCTAATCAACAGTATTTGCGCAGCGAAGAAGAAATGTGCGAATTATTCGCCGATATCCCCGAAGCATTAGCGAACAGCGTTGAAATAGCGAAACGTTGTAATGTTACGGTAAGGTTAGGGGAGTATTTCCTACCTGATTTTCCTACCGGCGATTTAGACATTAAAGACTATTTAGTTAAAGTTTCTGAGGAAGGCTTACAAGAGCGCCTTGAGTTTTTATTTGATAAAGATGCCGATGATTTTGCCGAGATCCGTAAAGAATACGATGATCGTTTAGAGGTAGAATTAAACGTAATTAATAACATGGGCTTTCCCGGTTATTTCTTGATCGTGATGGAATTTATCCAGTGGTCTAAGGATAATAATATTCCCGTTGGACCAGGACGTGGTTCAGGTGCCGGCTCATTAGTTGCCTACGCGCTTAAAATCACCGACCTTGATCCTCTAGAATTTGATTTACTCTTTGAGCGATTCTTAAACCCAGAACGTGTTTCCATGCCTGATTTCGATGTCGATTTCTGTATGGATAGACGTGATGAGGTAATTGACCATGTTGCTGAGCTCTATGGGCGTGATGCGGTATCACAAATCATCACCTTTGGTACTATGGCCGCAAAAGCGGTAATACGTGATGTAGGGCGCGTACTTGGTCATCCTTATGGCTTTGTTGATCGTATATCTAAACTTATTCCTGGCGATCCGGGCATGACATTAGCAAAAGCTTTTGAAGTTGAACCTAAACTGCACGAAGCTTACCAGCAAGATAATGACGTTAAAGACCTTATTGATATGTGTCGTATCCTTGAAGGGACAACACGTAATGCGGGTAAACATGCTGGTGGTGTTGTTATATCGCCAACCACAATAACTGATTTTGCGCCTTTATATTGTGATGATGAAGGCCTTAACCCGGTAACTCAATTTGATAAAAATGATGTTGAGGAAGCTGGCTTAGTTAAATTCGATTTCTTAGGTTTAAGAACACTTACCATTTTACAGTGGGCCATTGAAATTGCCGATGAAAAGCTGCTTAAAGCCGGTAAAGAGCCGATTGATATCACCGCAATTCCACTAGACGATCAACCAAGTTTTGATTTACTACTGCGCGCTGAAACAACAGCAGTATTCCAGCTAGAATCTAGCGGTATGAAATCACTGGTTAAAAAGCTTAAGCCCGATTGTTTTGAAGATATGATCGCCTTAGTTGCTTTATTCCGCCCAGGTCCATTGCAATCAGGCATGGTAGATAACTTTATCGACCGTAAGCTTGGCCGTGAGGCAATAAGCTATCCCGATGAACGCTGGCAACATATTGATTTAAAACCTATCCTAGACCCTACCTACGGTATCATTTTATACCAAGAGCAAGTAATGCAAATTGCTCAGGTTTTAGCGGGTTACTCACTCGGTGGCGCCGATATGTTACGTCGCGCTATGGGTAAGAAAAAGCCTGAAGAAATGGCCAAACAACGAGCCGGTTTTGAACAGGGCGCAATAAACCGCGGTGTTGATGGCGAACTCGCGATGAAAATTTTTGACTTGGTTGAAAAATTCGCGGGTTACGGTTTTAACAAATCACACTCGGCTGCGTATGCTTTAGTTTCTTATCAAACTTTGTGGATGAAAACTCATTTCCCTGCGCCATTTATGGCTGCGGTTATGTCTGCTGATATGGATAACACTGAAAAGATTGTTACCTTAGTAGATGAATGTGCCAACATGGGAATCGATTTATTACCTCCTGATGTTAATGCCGGTTTATATAAGTTTGCGGTAAATGATGACAATCAAATTGTTTACGGTATTGGCGCGGTTAAAGGGGTTGGTGAAGGGCCAATTGATGCCATCATTGCAGCTCGTGAGAGTGGCGGTCCATTTAAAGACTTTTTTGATTTTTGTGCGCGTGTTGATTTAAAGAAAATCAATAAACGTATTTTAGAAAAATTAATTAAATCTGGTGCTATGGATAATTTAGGTCCGCACCGAGCAGCACTTTTTGCGACACTGCCTGAAGCGATTAAAGCTGCTGACCAACACGCTAAAGCTCAAGCACTAGGGCAAGATGACTTATTTGGTCTTATTAATATAGACGAAGAAGAAGAGCGACAGTCGTTTAAAGACGTACCGCCATGGCAAGAAGAAGTGTGGCTTGAAGGTGAGCGTGAAACCTTAGGTTTATATTTAACAGGTCACCCAATTGATCGTTATTTAAAAGAAATTAAACAATACGGCGGCAATCGATTAGTTAACTTACAACCTGGTAATAAAGATCAAATATCAACCGCTGTTGGCTTAGTACTAGGCGTTAGAGTTTTAGTAAATAAGCGCAATCGCCGCTGGGCCTTGGTTACACTTGATGATAAAAGTGCTCGTATAGATGTGCGATTGTTCCCTGATGACTACGATCGATTCGAAGAAATACTGCAAAAAGACGCTATTTTAGTCTGTAAAGGACAGGTCAGCTTTGATGATTACTCTGGAGGTATTACAATGACCGCCCGAGATATCATGACAGTATCACAAGCTCGGGAAAGTTTTATTAAATCTATCGATATTCAGGTAGATAGTAAACAAGTAAACCAAAACTTTGTTGCAGGCTTTACGCAAGTATTGTCTGAATATAAAGAAGGTAGTTGTCCGGTAAAACTTCATTATCAGCGAGATGAAGCCAAAGCGAGTCTCGAACTAGGCACACAGTGGCGAGTTACACCGTCAGATACTTTAATACATGAATTAAAGCTGTTACTTGGTGAAGATAGCGTAGCGTTAAATTTTAGCGCATAAGGTTAAGTTGCTTTAACCTTTAGATAAAATTAGTTAGCAAAACTTTAAGCTAGCCATTATATATAGTAACATTGCTTTTTTGAGCAGTGTTGTAAACAATGTTTATACTGTTAAAACATAATATTAGTTTTATGTAGTAGTACAATTAATTAGGTAAATTTTATATGTCACTCAATTTTTTAGATTTTGAGCAACCAATTGCAGAATTACAAGCAAAAATAGAAGAACTTCAATTGGTAAACCAAGGACAAGACTTAGATCTTGATCTTGAAGCAGAGATCGCCCAGTTAAACCAAAAAAGTGAAGAACTAACGAAGAAAGTTTTTGCTGATCTTGAACCTTGGCAAGTATGTCGTGTAGCTCGTCACCCAGGACGTCCATACACGCAAGACTATATTGATAGAATTTTTACAGATTTTGATGAGTTAGCAGGTGATCGTGCCTATGCTAATGATGAAGCTATTATTGCTGGTACAGCCCGTTTAGATGGCGTGCCTGTTATGGTTATAGGTCATCAAAAAGGCCGCGGTACTACTGAAAAAGTTCGTCGTAACTTTGCTATGCCACGCCCTGAAGGGTATCGTAAAGCATTGCGTTTAATGGAAATGGCAGAGCGTTTTAAAATGCCTATCATTACTTTTATCGATACTCCTGGTGCTTATCCAGGTATTGGCGCCGAAGAGCGTGGTCAATCTGAAGCTATCGCGCGTAACTTAAAAGTTATGTCTCGCCTGACTGTACCTATCGTTTGTACAGTAATTGGTGAAGGTGGCTCTGGTGGTGCATTAGCTATCGGTGTTGGTGATAAAGTTAATATGCTTGAATATTCAACTTATTCAGTTATATCTCCAGAAGGTTGTGCGTCAATCTTATGGAAAACAGCCGAAAAAGCATCAACTGCAGCTGAAGCTATGGGTGTTACAGCACCTCGAATTAAAGAGCTAGGATTAATCGATAACATTATCGATGAACCATTAGGCGGTGCGCATCGCGATTTCGATTTGATGGCTAATACGTTAAAGCAGTCAATTAAAGCTGACTTAGCTAAACTTGAAGGCAAAGAAAGCGCTGATCTTATTGAAGAGCGTTACCAGCGTTTAATGACTTACGGTTACTGCTAAGCTTAAAGTATCGTTTAAAATAAAAGGAGAGGTTACTCTCCTTTTTTGTATTTATCATTTGTATTGATTATTGGTTAATTAATGACTGAAGACGTTTTGCATCCTATTTGTCAGCAAATATTAAACTTTTGCCAGCAACATCTAGGCAATAAAAACTTAACCCTTGCTTATAGTGGCGGGGTAGATTCGCAAGTTTTATTACACGCTGTAGCGCAGTTAAGAAAAGCCGAATTGTTAACTAATAAGATTAATGCGGTTCATATCAACCATGGATTAAGCGTTAATGCCTCTAAATGGGCTAGCTTTTGCCAACAACAAGCTAAGCAGTTAAGCATTTCTTATACCAGCATTACTGTTGATATCAACAAGCAAAGCCAGCAAAGCCTCGAAGCCTTAGCTCGTGATGCTAGGTATAAAGCCTTAAATCAAGCTTGTAGCAATGATAGCGTAATTTTTACTGGCCATCATTTAGACGATCAGGTGGAAACTTTCTTACTCGCATTAAAGCGTGGTGCAGGTGTGCAGGGCTTATCTGCGATGCAGACTATTCGTCCTTTAGCTAATAGTGAGCCAGAGAAAAATATACAATTAGCCCGACCTTTGCTCAATATTAACCGTGAAGATATTGAACAATACGCTAGAGAACATGATTTACAGTGGGTTGAAGACGACTCAAATAGTGATGTTCGCTTTGATCGCAATTTTATTCGAGCGCAAATACTGCCATTACTAAAGCAGCGGTGGCCGGCGATCAATCAGACCATAGCACGCAGTGCACAGCATTGTGAACAAGCCCAACATTTACTTGAACAGCTCGCCATAGTTGATTTACAAAACTGTCAGCTCAGCTCTGATAGTTTATCTATTGCAAAAATGGCTAGCTTATCTACAGACAGGTTTAATAATCTACTGCGTCATTTTATTCGGGTAAATGGTGGTTTGATGCCATCAAAGCAACAAGTTGCACAAGTTTATAATGCTTGCTTTGAGGCCGCAGATGATAAAAATCCGCACATTAGTTTACACCAGTATTCACTGCGCCGATTTGCTGACGCGCTATATTTTACGCCCAATTACGCAGATATTAGTCAGTGGCAATTAACATTATCGTTAGCCCCGCTAGTTAATGAGGTGATTGAACTACCAGATGGCTTAGGTCAGTTAACGCTGCAACGAGTTATAAATAATACAGATTTGGGTACATCAGATACGGATAAGTTCAGTACTATCATCGCGATACCTAGAAGTAGTGAGCAGCTAAGTATTGGATTTAAGCACGATAACCCTAAGTGTTGGCCAACTTATCGTGATAAACGCAGACCGTTAAAAAAGCTTTTACAAGAGCATGGGGTGGCAACATGGCTACGTAACCGCCTGCCATTTATCTTTATCGATAATGAACTTGCTGCTGTGTTACCCTTGTTTACTTGTAGAGAGTTTATCTGTAAAGAATTCACCAGTAGTGAATCTAAAGACAACAAGCTTGCCAATAAGCAGTTAATTGAGCAAGAGCAAACGCTTTATCTAAAAATTACTTGGCTAAACGTTTAACCACAACAACATAATAATTATTATTAGCAACACAATAAGAGGAATAATAATGAGTAACTCATTATTGACAAAAGTAAAATCATTAGGCTTAGTAAGTCAAATTGTAATAGGTATTTTTTTAGGTTGTATCATTGCTGTTATTGCACCTGATATGGCTAAATCAGTTTCAATTTTAGGCGATCTATTTGTTCGTGGTTTAAAAGCGGTAGCACCTATATTAGTATTTGTTTTAGTGGTGTCTTCCATTGCTAACCAAAAGCTAAATAGTGATGCTAAGTTAAAGCCGATAGTAGGTTTGTATCTTATCGGTACATTAAGTGCCGCGCTTGTTGCTGTTATGATGAGTTTTATGTTTCCTACGTCGTTAACATTAGATTTAGCTGGTGCAACTGCGACTCCTCCACAAGGCTTACAGCAAGTTCTGACCACATTAATATTTAAAATTGTTGATAACCCGATCAATGCTCTTGCTACAGGTAACTTTATTGGTATTTTAGCTTGGGGCTTAGGTTTAGGTTTTGCGTTAAAACATGCAAACGAAACAACTAAAACAACGGTTCATGACATTGCAGACTCAATTTCTGCGTTAGTACGTTTTGTAATTAAACTAGCACCAATTGGTATCTTTGGTTTAGTTGCTAATACTATTGCGACTACCGGATTTACTGCTTTAGCTGAATACAGCCAATTGGTATTAGTACTGGTGGCATCAATGCTTATTATTGCCTTGATAATTAACCCTATTATCGTTTATCTAGTAACGCGCACTAACCCATACCCGCTAGTATTCACTTGTTTACGCGAGTCAGGTATAACGGCATTCTTTACCCGCAGTTCAGCTGCCAATATTCCGGTAAATATGGCATTGTGTAAAAAGTTAGATTTGCATGAAGATACTTATTCAGTATCTATTCCATTAGGCGCTACTATTAATATGGCCGGCGCAGCGATTACCATCACAGTTCTTACTTTAGCAGCCGCCCATACGTTAAATATCAATATAGACATTGGCTCGGCGATATTATTAAGCGTTATTGCTTCTGTGTCAGCCTGTGGCGCTTCAGGTGTTGCTGGTGGCTCATTATTGTTAATTCCACTCGCTTGTGGCTTATTTGGTATCAATAATGATATCGCCATGCAAGTAGTTGCTATTGGCTTTATTATTGGTGTTATTCAAGATTCAGCTGAAACGGCATTAAATAGCTCTACGGATGTAGTGTTTTCTGCAGCGGCGTCTCACCATATTGAAAAATCGCTGCAATCGGATAGTTAATAACTCTGTCTTGTTATTAAAAACAAGTTAAGTTATTCACATAGAAACGCCATTAATTTTTATTAATGGCGTTTTTAGTTGATAAGATCGTTTGATCTAGCTTAATTATTCACATTCAAATAAGTTATTCACTCAACCTGTGGATAAGTTTGTGTGTTAACTTGGAGCAAGTGATCGCATCCATGATATAGCTTGATCTTAACCCCTGCGCTTAATTTATAACCAATTTAAAGCTGTGGCCAACTATCGTATTTTTTTTGCACAGATATTAAGATCTTGTAAGTAGATCCTATCTGATTTAAAGATCTTGTCGTCGTTAAATAACGACTCTAATAGCAGGTGTTTATCAATAGACGCTTAACTTACTTAATAGCATTATCTATGTTAGAATGCGCAGCTGTTTTTATGGTCGGTTAGGTCAGCATTGTTAATGAAACACGCGCATATGCTCGTTGCCGCATGCTCTGTTATTTTATTTATCTTTCGTTTTATTTTATTGCTAAAAGATGATGAATTACGTAAGCGTAAATGGCTCAAAATCACTCCTCATGTTATCGATACTGTGCTATTTACTTTAGGTATTATTATGGTGATTAAACTGTCGTTATATCCTTGGTATGTAGACTGGATAAATGAAAAGCTGTTTATGGTACTTGCTTATATTGCTGCGGGTTATTACACCTTAAAGCTAGCACCCAATAGGATAAGCCAATTAGTAGGTTTTATCTTTGCTATGGTATGTATTACTTTGATCGTTACTATCGCCGTAAATAAACAAACATATTTATTTTAACAATAACCTATTGTTAAATAACAAATTAAAATCTAGTTGTAGTCCTAGTAATGTTTACTAGAGAAAGAGAATTTTAACGTTAGATGAACGAATTATTATTGTCAGAGATAAACTCTGAACGTATTGACCTTTTGCAAATGATCAGTCTAATAGAGCAGGAATTATTTTCTCAAGAAGAAAATAAAACCCCAATAGACTTATCAGCAGTTAACGAGCTAATTAGTTTTTGTCAGCTAGAAATAGAGGGCATAGATGATGCACTTGAGCGCGCAGAAAGATTAATCGAGCTATTATTTATTGATAATCTTTTTATTGATATCACTAGAAATACTTGGCCTGTTAATAGCCATTGTTTAGAACATGCATTAAATTTTCGCTGTTTTGCACCAGCACTTAAAACCTTACTTATTATTCATATTGTTCGTTGCTGTGGCTTTGAGATAAACGCCGTTTATGTGCCTGACGAAGTTATGCTACGCATTATTTGTGATGATGATTACGCTATAATCTTTGATGTACAAACAGGTTGCCCGATAAACTGGTTAGAACTTGATCAACGTATTAATAATTTAGAAGGCAGTGAAGAAGAGCAAAATCTTGCTGCAATTGATGACAAGAAACTTATAGTACAGTACTTTGTTTCTTTAAAAACATCATTGATCAGAGAAAAGCAGTTTAACTTAGCGCTAAAGTGCGTTGATTTTATTTTAGCTTTAAATCCTGACGACCCTTATCACCGTCGAGATCGTGGATTTTTGCTACAACAGCTTGATTGTTATAAAGTAGCTTTTGATGATTTTCGATATTTTGTTGAACGTTGTCCAAAAGATCCGGCTGCAAAATTATTACAGCAGCAGTTAGATATGATCAGCCATATAGAAACTAAGCTTCATTAACAAACTAAGATATTTTAATACTGATAAAAATATAATTCAGTGGAGAACGTATGCAACATCAAGCACTAATCACCAATGACGCTTCCGTCCTTGGTTTATTAGCAATTTTACTTGGTTTAGTCTTTTATACTGCCAATAGTAGCAACGCAAATTGGCAAAAGTTTTACTCCATTGTTCCGGCGGTATTGCTTTGCTATTTTTTACCTTCATTGCTAAATACCTTTGGCATCATCAATGGCGAAGAATCAAACTTATACTTTGTCGCCTCCAGATATTTACTACCAACTTGTTTAGTTTTATTAACCTTAAGCGTTGATTTAAAATCTATTTCAGGTTTGGGCCCGAAAGCCATCATTCTGTTTTTTACTGGTACTGCAGGTATCGTCATTGGTGGGCCTCTTGCCTTGTTAATCGTGTCGAGCTTTAGACCTGATCTATTAGGCGTTGAAGGGCCAGAAGCTGTATGGCGAGGATTAACAACGGTTGCCGGTAGTTGGATTGGCGGCGGTGCTAACCAAGCGGCGATGAAAGAGATCTATGGAGCTGGTGATAAAATATTCTCAGCTATGATCACCGTCGACGTTATTGTAGCTAACCTTTGGATGGCGGTATTATTAATTATGGCGTCTAATGCTAAACAAATAGACGCTAAATCGGGGGCTGACACATCAGCCATCACTCGCTTAAAAGAAAAAGTTGAAACATTTCAAACTGAGCATGCTCGTATTCCGGTATTGAATGATTTAATGATCATCTTAGCTGTAGGTTTAGGAGTAACCGGTTTTGCTCATATATTTGCTGATAATATTACCCCATATATGGTGGAAAACTTCCCTAATCTAGACAGATTAAGTTTTCACAGTAAATTTTTCTGGATGATAATATTTTCAACTTCAGTTGGTATTGCTTTATCGTTTACGCCTCTGCGCAAACTCGAAGGTGTGGGCGCATCTAGAGTTGGCTCGGCAATGTTATATATTTTAATTGTATCTATCGGCATGAAGATGGATATAACCATGATTTTTGATGCACCAATTTATTTTGTCATTGGTATGATCTGGATGCTTTTCCATGCAGGCTTAATGTTATTTGTTGCTAAACTTATCAAAGCTCCTTTATTTTATATGGCGGTTGGTTCACAAGCTAATGTTGGCGGCGCAGCATCTGCACCAATTGTTGCCTCAGCTTTTCATCCTTCATTAGCGCCAGTTGGTGTTTTATTAGCTGTATTAGGTTATACCGTGGGAACTGTGATGGCATGGTTCTGTGGTCAAATTTTACAAGTTGTTGCTTAAACAAGGATTATTATGAATTTACAAAGTGTTAATGTTGCAAACTTAACGGTCGCAAATGATCAACCATTTGTACTGTTTGGTGGAATGAATGTATTAGAATCTCGAGACTTAGCAATGCGAATTACTGAGCATTATGTTGAAGTAACGCAAAAACTCGGTATTCCATATGTATTTAAAGCATCTTTTGATAAAGCCAATCGTTCATCAGTCAACTCGTATAGAGGCCCTGGAATGGATGCTGGTTTAAAGATATTTGAAGAGATTAAATCAACCTTTAACGTGCCAATCATTACCGATGTTCATGAAACATATCAAGCTCAACCCGTTGCCGATGTTGTTGATGTTATCCAGTTACCGGCATTTTTAGCTCGTCAAACTGATTTAGTTGTAGCCATGGCTAAAACTGGCGCTGTAATTAATGTTAAGAAACCACAATTTTTAGCTGCACATGAAATGCGTCACATCATTACTAAGTTTGGTGAAGCGGGTAACGATAAAATTATCTTATGTGAACGTGGTAGTTGTTATGGCTACAATAACTTAGTTGTAGATATGTTAGCGATGGATGAAATGACCAAAATGGCTCCGGTTATTTTTGATGCAACTCATGCATTACAAAAACCAGGTGGTCGCAGTGACTCAGCCGATGGACGCCGCGCCCAAGCTGCGCAGTTAGCTCGAAGTGGTATGGCTCTTGGCATTGCAGGATTATTTATTGAAGCGCATCCAAACCCTGATGAAGCCAAGTGTGATGGTCCTTGTGCATTACCTTTACATGCTTTAGAAGGCTACTTAACCCAAATGAAAGCGGTTGATGATTTAGTTAAATCGTTTACGCCACTAGTAACTGATTAGCTTTTACTTATACCATTGCCATTAATTACTTGCCCAATGAGCATTTAATTAATGAACTTAGCATAAATTAAAAGACGAAAAAAAAGCTGCAACATTGCAGCTTTTTTTATGAATTTTATTTGGTAATTATTAAATTACTCAGCAACCATAGTTTCGCTGCTTTCAACGCTCATATCAGCTTCTACATCCATTTGCTCAATGCTATCTTGAGTTAAGGCTGCAATTTCAATTTCGTTTTGCTCATCCATTGAATCCATCATTACAGCTAATTCGTTTTCAAAAGAAACTGCTGCAACACGAATTTGTTGAGCTTGTGCTACAGTTACTGCCGATTCTTCAGCTACAGCACCAAATGAAAATAAAGAAGCTGTTGCTAATGCTAAAACTGCGCTTGATAATGTTTTTTTAATAGTTGTCATAAGTGTGTACCTCGTAATTAATATGGTGCTATTAAACCAGTGCAACATTAGATTAACAAGTAACGGATTGTTCTCGAGTGTAAAGTTTTGTAATTGCTGTTTTTTACTAATAAAAACAGATTCTTAGGTTGGCTTTTGGAATGTTAAAAAATAGTAGTGTTAGCTTAATGTAAAGGCATGCTTTATAATGTTGGGCATATAAAAATATTTTAGTTAAAAGATCATCAATAGTGTCTAAACGGTTACCCCCATTAAACTCACTTAAAGCCTTTGAAGTCTCTGCCAGATTACTGAGTTTTACCAAAGCCGCTGATGAATTATTTGTTACCCAGGCAGCCGTTTCTCATCAAATTAAGCTTTTAGAAAATCACTTAGGCTTAAAGCTGTTTATGCGTAAAAACCGCACCTTACTATTAACCGAAGAAGGTCAGTCTTATTATTTAGATATCAAAGATATCTTTAATTCATTGCAAGAATCAACGCAAAGGTTATTGGCTAAAAGAGCCAAAGGCACCATTACAGTATGTATACAACCGAGTTTAGCGATCCAATGGTTGGTGCCTAGGTTAAATGAGTTTAATAAACTTAATCCCGATATAGAAGTTCGCATTAAAGCCGATGATCGAAATGATGGCACCTTAGCTGACGATGTTGATATTGCTTTTTACTATGGCCATGGTCATTGGCCAGGAATTATCGCTGATAAAGTGATTGCCGAATATCTACAACCTGTATGCTCGCCAATATTACTCAGCTCAGAAAATGCAGTTACCGATATAGCAAGTTTACAGCAACATACGTTACTACATGACACCTCACGTAATGATTGGAAAAGGTGGTTTAAACTTGTTGGTATCAAAAGCAGTAAAGTCGATCAAGGGCCTCTTTTTAGCCATAGCGCAATCGTGCTGCAAGCTGCAGTACATGGCCAAGGTGTTGCCTTAGTTAATAATATATTAGCTAAACCAGAGATCGATGCAGGCCGATTAATCGCTCCTTTTAATAAAGTGCTGGTAAACCAAGATGGTTTTTATCTAGTTTGTCGTGATAATCAATTAGATATGGCGCGTATTGCACCTTTTAGAAACTGGGTATTAGAAACCGTTAAAAATGAAGGTGATGATATTTTAGATGCTCAGTAGAACATTATCATTAACCTTAACAAAGAGTAATCCATGGACAGTAAAGTAAACTTAGCTACAGATGCTATAGCCACCTTAATATTCGCTCATGGCGCTGGAGCGGATATGGATAGCGATTATATTGAGCAAATGACTCTCGCTTTAGTCGATAAAAAAATAAACGTAATACGTTTTAACTTTCCTTATATGCAGCAACGTAAACTTGATGGTAAGCGCAGACCGCCAAATCGCATGCCGATATTACTAGAGACGTATTTAAACCATATAAACCAATATACAGGGGCTTTGCCTTTATTTATTGGCGGTAAGTCTATGGGCAGTCGCGTGGCCGCTACATTAGCAAACGAAGATAAAGTATTAGGTGTATTTTGTATTGGTTACCCATTTCATCCACAAAAACAGCCTGAAAAGTTAAGACTTGAGCCATTACAAGCAACTACCAAACCGATATTAATAGTGCAGGGTACGCGAGATGCACTTGGCTCTAAAGAAGATATTGCTAGCTATGATTTAGCAGCTAATCTCAATGTGCACTTCTTAGAAGATGGCGACCATGATTTAAAGCCAAGAGTTAAATCTGGCTTTACTCATCAGCAACATAAAAATAGCGCGGTAAACGCGATAGCAGAGTTTGTGCAAGGCGCAATAAAGGCTGATAATGATAACAATTAATACTAGGATCAGAATTTTACAAGCTTTTGCAGGTATATTTGCTGCAATTGCTGTATTATTGTCCGCTTGGTTAAGTCATGCCGGTAAAGAGCTACCATTAGTAAGCCAAAATAACATTGAAACCGCATTGTTATTTGCATTCATTCATGTGCTTGCTATTTTTATTGTCGTAATTGCATATAACCAGAGTCAAAGGGCAGTATTAGTTAACTGTGGTTATTTATTTCTGTTCGGCATCATCGCCTTTAGTGGCGTATTAATATTAAAAGTTTTTGTGGCTGTAGGTGCGTTATCAAAGTTAACACCTATTGGCGGCATGGCATTCGTACTGGGCTGGTTAATTCTCGCTTTTGTGCAGCTAAAAGAGTAGGTAAAAAGATTTATGACAACAATAGTACTTTATTGTCGCCCAGGTTTTGAAAAAGAATGTGGTGCTGAAATTCAAGAAAAGGCCGCGTATAGTGAAGTTTTTGGTTATTTAAAATTAACTAAAAATGAAGGCTTAGTTTATTTTCATTTAAACGATGCTAGCCAAGCTGAAAAGCTAATGAGTAAGTTACCATTAAAACGTCTTATTTTTGCTCGTCAATGGTTTGCCACTGTAACAGATGAACCTGTTGAGTTACCTGAATATAATCGAGTAGAGGCAATAGCAGAAGCCTTAGGTGAAGAATTTCATTATAACGATATGCGAGTTGAATTACTCGATACTAATGAAGGTAAAGAGCTGTCAAAATTTGCCCGTAAATTATCTGTACCACTGCGTCAAAGTTTACGTAAATCAGGTACATTAGCGCCGCAACAAAAAGGTGAAGGTAGTGACCGTGGTGCAATCTTACATATTTTATTTTTATCGGGCCAGCAAGCGCTATTAGGCTATTCGTTTGCTCATAATACTTCACCATATGTTATGGGCATCCCTCGTTTAAAATTTCCAAGTGCGTCGCCGAGTCGTTCAACCTTGAAGCTTGATGAAGCGTTTATTCACTTTATTCCAAAAGAAGAATGGAGTGAACGTTTATGCTCTGGTTTAAATGCTGTGGACTTAGGTGCAGCGCCAGGCGGTTGGACATATCAATTAGTACGCCGTGGTATGATGGTTAAATCTATTGATAATGGCCCTATGGCACAATCTTTGATGGATACTGGTCAAGTTAAGCATTATGAAGAAGATGGTTTTAAATACCGCCCATTTAAAAAGAACAACTACTGGTTAGTATGTGACATGATTGAGCGCCCAACACGAGTAGCTAACTTAATGGCTCAATGGATTGTTGATGGTGACTGCCAAGAAGCTATGTTTAATTTAAAGCTACCGGTTAAAGGTCGTTATCAGCAAGTGATGAAAGATTTACAAACGATCAAAGATATTCTTGGTAAAAATGAAGTTTGGTACGAAATGTATGCCAAACATTTATATTATGACCGTGAAGAAGTTACCGTACACCTACGCCGGTTAAACCGCTCTTAATAAAATAACAAAGGACCGAAAGGTCCTTTTTTATTAATAGTTTAATTTATAATCGCTCTAATAATGCATCGGTAAAGTCGGTTGTACCGAAGTTACCCCCTAAGTCACGAGTTGTTCTGTCACCTGATTCAATAACATCTTTTATCGCATTACGAATTTTTTCCGCTTTGTCATTCATTTCTAAATATTCAAGCATTTGAATCGCAGCTAAAATTACCGATGTTGGGTTGGCTAAGTTTTTACCTGCAATATCAGGTGCACTGCCATGTACGGCTTCAAAAATAGCGCAATCTTCACCTATATTTGCACCTGGCGCCATACCTAAGCCACCAACCAGGCCCGCACATAAATCGGATAGTATATCGCCAAATAAATTGGTGGTTACGATAACGTCAAATTGCTCAGGGTTCATAACTAATTGCATACAACAGTTATCAACGATCATCTCGTTTGATTCAATATCTGGATAGCGCTCGGCTACTTCTCGAGCTACCTTTAAAAATAAACCAGAAGTCGATTTTAGGATGTTTGCCTTATGCACAGCGGTGACTTTCTTACGACCTTCTTTACGGGCTGTTTGATAAGCAAACTCAACAATACGCTCGGCACCTTCACGAGTAATTAAACTTCTTGCTTCAGCGTATTCACCGTCTTCTGATAAGGTTTGACCTAAACCTGAGTACATGCCTTCGGTATTTTCGCGAACCGTTAATATATCAATATTTTCATAACGTGCACGGGTGCCTTTAAAAGACATTACAGGGCGTAGGTTGGCATATAATTGAAATTTCTTGCGTAAGGTTACGTTGATAGAAGTAAAGCCATCGCCAACAGGGGTTGTAAGCGGGCCTTTTAGTGCCACTTTATTTTTCTCAATTAACTGAATAGTTTCCTCAGGAACTAACTCACCATACTTGTCGTAAGCGGTTAAGCCTGCATCGGCAAAATCATAATTAAAATTACAACCTGCTTTGTCTAATACTTTTATACAAGCATCGATAATGCTTGGGCCGATCCCATCCCCGGGTATCACTGTGATTGTTTGTTTAGTCATGAAGTTACCATCAAGTCCATTAGTTGTAAAAATAAAAAATCCGCCAACACTATGGGCGGATTTATACCATTTTTACTTATACAAAAGCTAGTGTGAATAGCTCTGGTTTTAGCTTTTTCAGTAATTTTAGCTGCATTTTAGACTAAAGTTTTATGCTTTTATTATACTTTTATGAGCAATGCTTTAGCTTAATTATAAAATAATGAGTTATTTGCTTTTATAATCGTTGTAAGCACTTTCACCGATACCAATTAATATATCGTTTTCAAATAAAAGCGCAGTACACTCATCTTGAGTGGTGATGCCGTCAGAGCTTCTATGTTGTGTACGATAAAATAATACTTGGTAGTTAGCGTCAGCAGATTTTTTTGCCTCAGTTATATCTGGGTTGCCTAAATCTTTAAATACTAAATCTATATTAACTTTATCAAGTTTTAATTTAGCTATGTATTGGCGGTTGTAGCCTTCACGCTCATCCCAATCCATATTTTTTACATCTTGTGGTGTGTCTTTATAGTACTGCCAAATACCAGCAGCAAATATGCCGTACAATACCACTGCAATTAAAATTCGAAAGGTAACTTTTTTGTTCATTTTTGACCTATTAATTTATGTGTTCAGATTCGACATGAATGCGAATATCTTTAAGGTTAAAACCAAGTGGAATATCTTTTTTCAAGGTAAGCAGTTGTTGGCTTAATTGAATTTGTAATTCCATATCTTTAAATTTATTTGCAATTGTTTTTTTCAAATCAGTTGCCGCTAAAATAGCCGTTAAAGAGCCATATTGTTTTAATAATTCTGA
Organism: Thalassomonas sp. M1454; assembly: GCF_007097525.1. GTDB lineage: Bacteria > Pseudomonadota > Gammaproteobacteria > Enterobacterales > Alteromonadaceae > Thalassotalea_A. The sequence goes on along the minus strand of NZ_VKDD01000002.1, from coordinate 918,180 downwards.
TGCTGTAACTGGCCCTATACCTGTTACCCCAGGTATTTTATTAGTAGTATCGCCAGTTAATGTCCAAAAGTCAGTAAGTTGAGATGATTTTACATCAAACTTTTTCTGCACGTAGGCCTCATCTAAATAGCTCTTTTTAAAATAATCATATACTTGTACATGTGGACTTAAAAGCGAGAGAAACCCTTTATCAGTGGACACTATGGTTGTTTGCTGGCCATGCAAGGCAACTTTAATTGCCAGTGTCGCAATTAAGTCATCCGCTTCATCTTGCTCTGACTCTAATGAATCAATGCCTATCTCTAAAAAACTGTCTTGTATATCCGCGAGGCTATTGGCTAAATGTTCAGGCATTTGTTTTCTGCCTTTTTTATAATCAGGGTATAGTTGGTAGCGCCAGCAGGGTAATTTTGAATCGAAAACAGCTAAAGCATGAGTAGGGTTTAGCTCTTTAAGCATTTTTGCAATTGCACTTGTAGCTGCAACTTTGGTGTTGTGGATTATTTGCTGTTTGGTTTTTTCTGATAATTCATCAAGCAACAGGAAAGGGCGCTCTTGTACCGCATATATACGGCGGATCAAGTTCATTGCGTCGATAAGTATTAAATGGGCTTGCATTAGTATTATTCAGAAACTATTTCATAACAAGGCGTGTATTTACTGCCCGGCAATTTCATTCTTTGCTGGCTAACAAATGATGATAACAGCTTATCCATGAGTGTCATAATTTCTTCATCTCCTGATATTTTATAAGGTCCATTTAAACGAATACTCTTAACCCACTCTGGCTTTACGTTACCGGCAACTATACCAGAAAATACTTTTCGTAAATTGGCAGCCAGTTCATTAACTGGTAACTCTCTACTTAAGCTTATTGCAGCCATATTAGCATGACTTGGCTCAAAAGGGCGCTGAAAATGTTCTTCTATTTCTAGCGTCCAATTATAATGATAGGCATCACCTACGGCTTTGCGGTAATTGATCACCGAGTTTATTTGGTTACTCAAGTAGTGAGCTACTTCGGTTTCATCATCAATGATTATAGTATAAAGTTGCTGTGCTTCTTTGCCTAAAGTGGCGCCAATAAAGTTATCTAGATTATTGAAGTAGTCAGCAGTTTCTTTTGGTCCGGTAAGCACAATAGGTAACTTTTGTAATTTATTCTCTGGATGTAAAAGGATGCCTAAAACAAACAGCAACTCTTCTGCTGTACCTGCACCCCCTGGGAAAATGATCAAGCTATGACTCATGCGCACAAACGCTTCTAAACGTTTTTCAATATCGGGCATAATGACAAGTTCATTTACAATTGTATTTGGTGGCTCTGCGGCAATGATACTAGGTTCGGTTAAGCCAATATAACGGCCATCATAATTACGTTGTTTAGCATGACCAAAAGTAGCACCTTTCATTGGTCCCTTCATGGCGCCAGGGCCGCAACCTGTGCATATATTCATGCCTCGTAAACCCAGTTGATAACCAACTTCTTTGGTATATTTGTATTCTTCATGGCCAATTGAGTGTCCACCCCAACAGGTTACCAAGTTAGGCTCTCTGTCGAGTTTTATTACGTTGGCATTACGAATAATATCAAACACTATATGAGTAATTATATTGCTTGGTCTTGGTGGTGGAATACTTAAGTAGCGATTACTGATAAACAGGATGTCTCTGAGTACAGCTGAGAGTTGCTCTTGAATACCTTTAATTATTTTACCATCGACAAAAGCATGACTTGGTGGATTAATAAGTCTTAATTTAACTCCGCGCTCGCGCTTGAGCACTTGTATATCAAAATCTTTATATTGCTGATAAATTGCCTCGGCATCATCGGTGTTACTACCGACATTAAGAACTGCAAGTGAGCAATTGCGGTATAGCTGATACAGTTCACTATTGGCTGAGTGTTGCAGTAGATCCACTTCCAGTGGTGACAATAGGCACATATTACCGACAGGATTTAGTTCTACTTGCATTGCTTACCCTTGCTTCTAACGCTTCACTGAATATTTTTATCTTTTATCGCTGAAAGTATTTATATGCATAAAACCAGTATAACTGGGTGATTTTTATACAAAAATGCGATTTAACTTATTAATAACAAGTTTAGTTCATTCGTAGCAAGAACTGTAGATTTGATTGTAAGAAAATGAGTATTTATTTTTAAATACTGAGAAATCACCCTAGATACAAATAGTTTAGGGTGATTTTCTATTAATTTTATTGGCGTAGAGTTCGGCTTTGCGGTGCTGATTCAGCTTGTGACGATCTAAATGGGTTAATGTCTAAGCCACCTCGACGAGTATAACGAGCAAAAACGGATAGGGAGCTACAATGACAAAACTCAAGTAAGTCGGTGTATATTCTTTCAACACATTGTTCATGAAATTCATTGTGCTGGCGAAAAGAAATTAAATACCTTAAAAGCTTTTCTTGGTTAATCTTAGGCCCAGTATAGTTAATATATACACTTCCCCAGTCAGGCTGGTTAGTAATTAAGCAATTTGATTTTAATAAATGGCTAACTAGATATTGTGTGACAATTTCATCGTTACTGGTGCTGTTTTCTAATATCGAGCGATCAAACTGATAGCTATCGATAGTTAAATCTATATCGTCTATACATTGTGCAGTAATAGGTGCAATAGCAAGAGCAGGGCACTGATCAACTTTATATAAAGTAACCTGAACTGGCTTACCTGATACTTGTTCAAGATCTTTAGATAAAATGGCAGACACTTCATCCATATTAGAAAAGTGACTTTGATTAAAACTATTTAAATAAAGCTTAAATGATTTCGACTCAATTAAATTTACACTGCTACAACAAAATCTAAACTCAGCAACTGCGACAACGGGTTTACCGTTTGGCTCTAACCAAGATAACTCATAGCCATACCATACATCTTCGCCAAAAAATGGCAGGGCATCTGCCTTAAGATTTAAATCATCGCGGTTTAAAGCTCTAGGTACACCTTGTAACAGTTGCGGAGAATACTTACTTGCGTATTCTGTACTCTTGCCAAGAGTTAACGATTTTAATTCATCAGCGTTTTGATATTTAGTCATTTTAAGTTATTTTTTCAGGTGCTTATGAGTATAATAAAGATAAGCAAATTTAATTAATAGGTGTATTTTACCTGATGAACACATCACAGCAAAGTCTTAGTAATAGTATTGAGCAATTATTACAACAATTCATCGATACGGTGCAAGCAACTAAAGGCGCCCTTCCTGAAGTTGAACAAGATAGTGAATGGATTTCCCCTTGCGAACAAGGGCAAATTAACGCTGAAGGTATTATTGCATGGCAGCCTGTCGCAGTTGATGATGAGCTAGGCTTTGAAAATGTTGAAAAGGCAATCGGTTACACGATTCATAATGACATCAAGACATTCTTCACGAGTTTCTACAGCGATGTTATTCCTGCTAAATGCGAGCATGGTGAATTAGAATTATTGTTTACTTGGAATAAAGATGACTTTGAGCGTTTACAGCAAAATATTATTGGTCACTTATTAATGAAACAAAGATTAAAACAAGAGCCTACCTTGTTTTTTGCTGTAACCGACGAAGATGATATTAACTTAGTTATTAAGAATGACTCAGGTGAAGTGTGGGTTGAACCCGTTGGTTGTGAGCCAAAAACACTTATAGCGGCTAGCTTACAAGAATTTATTGGCACACTTAGTATCAATTATTCTGACTAATTTATTTTAGTTGCTGTTTTAATGATGCTATTTCTGCCTGTAAAGGTGAGATAGCATTTTTTATTGCCAATTCCATTTGGGCAACTGTTACAAAACCACTTTTATCTTCTACTACTGGTTTTTCCTTAGGCGTATCTATTTTTTGAGGCTCCGGGTTATTTTGCCAATATTGCAAACCTTTAATAATAGCCGCTAAAGGGGTGTTATTAGACAATTTAGCTTTAATTAAAGCCACGCTTGGCGTTTTATTTTCTGCAGCTAGCTGGCAGGCTATGCGGTGAATTTCTTGGTTAGCGTTCAAAACTTAAGACCTTGTTTGTTTTGTTTTTGTTAAATTAATCAAATAGTAGCGGATTTTACCAATCAAATCACTTTTTAATCTAACCTTTAATTTTTAAATGTAATAATATCAATCACTTGTAAAGTTGGTTTGTTAATTGCTTGTAAGTTAATTAGTTAAATTTTAATTACTCAAAATAAAAAAGAGAGAGAAACATGAAAAAAACATTAGCTACTTTATTACTTATCGCACCATTATCTTTAGGTTTAACTGGTTGTATTATCGTTGCTGACACTGACGGTAATGGTCACATAATGGCTGACCATGAAGATCGAGAGTACGAAAACCGTAAAAAAATCTCTCGTTTAGAGTTAGATATGGGTTACTTAGAAGTTCAAGATTATTTAGGTGTTGCAGATTTTAATGAAGTCTATGAGAAAAACGGTGAAACTATTCAAGTACTTTATTACCGTACGAATCGTAAACATGCCGATAGCATGACAACGAAAGATGAATGTACACCGCTTGTATTTAAAGCAAAGAAGTTAGTTAGTTGGGGCGATTCAGCTTACCAACAGCTTTAATAGCCTAAAGAAGAGCGACTGATGTCGCTCTTCTAGTTTTTGGGTATAGCTCTGTACCACTTTAATTCTAGTTATTCCTTACCTTCCTCCTGTTTTCACCTCTTTATATAATCTTTGACGAAATTTTTTATTTATATCCTTAATTTTTACAAAATTGTAGTTTCATAAAAATTGAACAAATTTGACTCACAATAAAATAAATTGATATGGTGGAAATTCGCTCAATTAAAAAACAAAAATTAAGAGCGTATAAATTCTTATGGAAAGGGCGATTTATGAACGATGTCAAACTTGCAACAGAAACAGAGATAAGAGCGGCTTACTTAACAGCACCAGAGCTTAAATTAGCAGCTTCATTATTATACCAAGCTTATCATGACGATCCTGTATTCGTGGATATTTTTGGCTCGGGCAGCGGTGATTACGAACAAAGATTACGAGCTTCTATTCGTGAAGAGCTAGCTGCTTTTTGGCAAGCTAAGCAACCAATACTAGGCTTATACCATGGTGAGGCCTTAGTTGGTGTCGCTTGTTTACATGGTCCTGATTCTGGCTTTGGCTCTGAACGTTTTTGGCATTGGCGCCTTAAAATGCTCCTTAGCGCAGGATATGTCAGTACGAAACAAATGATCCAAAAAGAAGAATTGATCATGAGCTCTGTTCCTATGGAACGATTTCATATGCTGTCTTTTATTGCAATCCACCCTCTACACCAGCATCACGGGTTTGGACACTATTTAGTGGCGGCGGTTAATACGGTTCTTGAAGAAGATACAAGTAGTGAAGGGGTCGCTATTTATGTTACTACTGACAAATACAAGCAATTCTTCGATGAGTGCGATTACACTATGGTTAAAGAAGTAACCGTTGGCAATGTAACAGGGCCTTTAATGGTACATTATCGAGAAACTTAACTAGTCTTTCTGATATGAAAAAATATCGAACATTTAAAGAGTTCTATCCTTTTTATTTATCACAGCACCAAAATGACACTTGTAGACGATTGCACTACGTTGGCAGTCTACTAGTGTTACTTTTGCTTTTTTATAGTATTGCCACCTCCCATTATACCTTGTTGCTATTCATGCCTGTGATTGGTTACGGCTTTGCATGGGTTGGCCATTTCTTTTATGAGAAAAATAAACCGGCTACTTTCACTTATCCTTGGTATAGCTTTCTTGGGGATTGGGTGATGCTTTATCAGTTTTTATTTAAAAGAAAAACTAAAGTCTAGGTATTATACCCGTCTCATTAATTACATAATTAATGAGACTGGTATTATTTCTCATTTTAATTGTGAGACATGTCTTACAACGGCTAGGGTTATTTCTTATATTTTGTCAGCAATAAAATCGATGAAATCTCTACAAGCTATATGCAGTGCTTGTTAAAGGTCATTATAAGGTTTTGTTGCAACTTACGATTGTCTGTTTGTATGTAAATCAAGTGTTAAAATGTTTTCTTGCTTTGCTATTATTAAATTCGTCAAGGAGACATGTAGTTCAGGATGAACAAGCACGGAAGCACAGTTTTTTTAAAGCTCGCTAAAATGTTATATACCCTATTGTTTAAAGAAATATTAGCTAGTTTCAATAGTTAAGTTTTACGGATTAAACTTAAGAAACTATTAAAAGGATTTATTAAGCTAAAGTGTAGGATACGGGATGTATTGTTCGCTTATTAAAGTAGGATGCTTAGCATAATTTACAAACGCATACTTAGGTATGCGTTTTTTTTGTTTTAAATTTATCTTCAAAATTTGAATAAACTTAGATCATTGACCATAATTTATTATCCACTATGGGAAGTGGGGTTAGAGGGATTTTGATGAAAAGGTATTTTTACATTGGTGATAATATTGACGAGCTTAAGACTATCTCTGTCGAATTACAGAGTGTGGGCTTTGCTAAACCTCAGATTCACTTGATCAACCGCTCCAAAGGCAAGCGCTATTTAGACTCTATAACTCCCTTCAACCATAGTTTCATACATACATTATTTAAAGATGAAATTATTGTTATCCTGTCACTTATCGCAACAGTGTCGATATTCATTACTGGTTATTTTCTACAAGTTAACTTTGATGATCTAATTATTTTATCCATATTAGCATTTCTTTGCTTCTTAGCATTTTTCAGTTTTATAAGTAAAAGCTTACTTGAATTAGAAACGAATGAATTTGATCAAAGCAGTATTAAAGAGCAAATAGAAATTGGCCGGCATGTATTACTCGTTGAAATGAGTGAGTCGCAAGATATACAACTTGGTAGTGTAATGTCAGATCATCCAAATATTGAGCGTGTTGGTATTCACGAATACTCTTAGCTACTGATTCAATCAGTAGGGCAGTTCATCTATTTAATTTATGACAAATAAAAAAGCCTCGATATTTCTATCGAGGCTTTAATATGAATGGTGCCGACTGCCGGAGTTGAACTGCTGCTCTTATACTGCTACTGATTCAATCAGTAGGGCAGTTCATCTATTTAATTTTAAACAAATAAAAAAGCCCTAACAAATGTTAGGGCTTTGATATGAATGGTGCCGACTGCCGGAGTCGAACTGGCGACCTACTGATTACAAGTCAGTTGCTCTACCAACTGAGCTAAGTCGGCACACAAAACTGTGTGCGATAATCAAACCTTGTGGCTATCATATCTTGGCACCGAAACAACAAGTAATTACTTAATCATTGTCTCTAAAATTAATGGTGCCCCGACCCGGATTTGAACCAGGGACACGCGGATTTTCAATCCGCTGCTCTACCAACTGAGCTATCGGGGCGCTTCACTTGCTAGGCTTTTCAGCTTTGCCTTGAAGACGGGCGCTATTAAACTGTTTTTCGCTTGCGCCGTCAACCTCTTTTTTCATTTATTTTGATTTTTTTTATCGTTTGCTTGTTTTTAGTTCAACTTGCTTGATTGTTGTTCAAAATAAAAGCCGCCATTAGCTTTTTCTTAACATTTTCTGTTTTACCAAATGAAAAAGACTTTAATCCAGGTTATTTAGTTTGTGGTGTATAACCTTCAATTTTTGGCTCTTTACCTTCAAATAAAAACGCAACCATGTTTTTTTCTAAAAACTTTCTGTCTTCGGCGTTCATCATTGACAATTTATGTTCGTTAATAAGCATGGTTTGTTTCTTTTGCCAAATTCCCCAAGCTTCTTTGCCTATGTTATCAAAAATACGTTTACCTATTTCACCTGGGTAAAATTGAAAATCTAAACCATCATCTTCTTTTTTAAAGTGTTGGCACATTACTTTGCGGCTCATAATTAAATCTCTCGTTATATAGTGTTGCTAAACAGCTTGCTTTGCCAAAAGGGTAAGTAAGGTTTTACTTGAAGCGGCTAAACCAATATTAGCACCGTGCTCAAGATGGTACCAAAGCTGTTGTTCATTATCATTAATAATTGTGTTTGATTGGCTAATTTCAACCTGTAATGGCGTAATATCTAAATGAAAGTGACTAAAAGTATGTCTAAAGCCTGCAAGTTTCTGCTTATTGTTAATTACAAAACCTAGCTTTTCGGCAAGCTGGTTGAGTTCATCTATCGAGCTTATTTCATAAAAGCTCCATAAACCACCCCAAATCCCTGAAGCAGGGCGCTTATACATAAATACCGAGTCTTTATTGGTAAACATGACCATGATGGTTTGTTTAATTGGCTTAACTTTTTTAGGCTTTTTACCAGGGAAGTCGGTTTGTACTTGGTTTTTATGAGCGGCACACAAATCAGCTAAAGGGCAGTCCACGCATTTAGGTTTTGTTCTTGTACAAACAGTGGCGCCTAAATCCATCATCGCTTGGTTAAAGTTAGCTACGCCAAACATCGGTGTTAATTGCTCAGAATGTTGCCATAAGGCTTTATCAAAGCTTGCTTGTCCTGGATACCCAGGTGTCATAAAGCATCTTGCTAGTACTCGTTTTACATTGCCATCGAGTATAGGGTGATGCTGGTTTAAGGACAGGGATAAAATAGCTCCTGCAGTTGAACGCCCAATTCCGGGTAGGGCGATCACCTCGTCAATATTTGTTGGAAACTCGCCGTTGTATTGATCGCGTATAATCTTTGCTGCTTTTTGTAAGTTGTGTGCTCTTGCGTAATAACCAAGTCCGGTCCAGTGATGCAGCACTAAATCTTCATCGGCATTAGCTAAATCAATGACGGTAGGAAAACTTTCCATAAAACGTAAATAAAATGGAATAACCGTTGTTACTTGGGTTTGCTGTAACATGATCTCAGAAATCCAAACTCGATAAGGGGTTTTATCTTGCTGCCAAGGGAAGTGCTTTCTACCTTGTTTATTAAACCAAGTAAGGACTGCATCACTAAATTTCATTTACTACTTCTTTATTGTTTTATTATTTGCTATTGCGCGAGTGTAGCGTTTTTCGAGTCTTTGATCTACGCCAACTATCATGCATTTAAAATCAATAAAACTTGGCTTTTTGCGTATTTAGCACTATTCTTCGCGCAATTAGTAATTAAATACAAAGGGTCAACATGACTGAACAACTTAGAACAGCTAAAAACCGTAGTCGTCGTATTCGTAAAAAAATGCGCGTAGATGAATTTCAAGAGTTAGGTTTTGACTTAGCGTGGAAATTTGAAGAAGGTACTACAAATGATCAGATTGATGCTTTTCTAGATAAGTTTTTTGCCGAAGCAATTGAACCACAAGGTTTAGGTTTTGGTGGTGAAGGTGACTTAATTTGGCACGGCTTAGTATGTACGCAAAAACTAGGCAAGTGTACTGAAGAAAACCGTAAAACAGTCGAAAAATGGTTAACCGATAACGGTGCACAATCAGTTGCTGTTTCTGACCTTTATGATGTGTGGTGGGCTTAGGTTTATTACGCATTGAATCAAAGGACTTTTATAAGTCCTTTTTTTTCCTCTATTAATTAGCAATTATAACAACATAGAAATATAGCTATAATTGCTATGCAATTAATGAACGTGGTATTATCCGCGACCAGATATTAGGCACCGAATAAAGCAACTAGCTAATTCGATCCCACTAAACGATTTTATGAGTAACTCTATGAGCAACGATACGCCAAACGACAACCAACCTAAGCAACAACACAAAACAATTGAGCAAGCACAAGCGGAAGGTAAATACATTCGCCAAGTACGTAGTTTTGTAAAGCGTGAAGGGCGTTTAACTAAAGCTCAAGGTCGTGCTCTAGAAACTCTTTGGGATACTATGGGCTTAAATCATACTGACGGTATGATAGATGCAAAAGCCTTATTTGGTAATGACAATCCAATAACACTAGAAATTGGTTTTGGTATGGGTAAGTCATTAGTTGCTATGGCTAAAGCAGCTCCTGAAATTAATTTTATTGGCATCGAAGTACATCGCCCTGGTGTTGGAGCTTGTTTAGCTGAAGCAGAAGCACAAGGTGTTAACAACTTAAAAGTATACGAGCATGATGCGATTGAAATTTTAGCTGATTGCATCCCGGCAAGTTCAATTGATACTGTACAATTATTCTTCCCTGATCCTTGGCATAAAGCTAAGCATCATAAACGTCGTATCGTTAAGCCTGAATTTATTGAAAGTATTCGTGGCGTATTAAAAGTTGGCGGAGTTTTCCATATGGCAACCGACTGGGAAAATTACGCAGAGTGTATGTTAGAAGACATGACTGGCGCTCCTGGATTTGGCAACTTATCAGAAAATAACGATTACGTACCTCGCCCTGATTCTCGCCCACTAACTAAATTTGAAAATCGTGGTCAAAAACTTGGTCACGGTGTGTGGGATCTACAGTTTAATAAAATAGATTAACTTTAACTAAGTCGATAAAATTACTTTCAAGGTGTCAGAGTTGTTGAACTTTACTCATGTAATTTCAACAACTCTGACACCTTGATTTTATCTAGTGGTTAAGTTCGGGCACCAATATAGCTTTCGTAATCAGGGATTGATTTAGGATATTCTTGGTCAAATAAGCTGGAGTTAATTAAAAAATCAGCGGTTGATTGATTACAGGCAACCGGTATATTCCACACGGCAGCTAAACGCAATAATGCTTTTACATCTGGGTCATGAGGCTGAGCTTCTAGAGGATCCCAGAAAAATATCATCATATCTATTTTTTGCTCGGTGATTAGTGCGCCAATTTGTTGGTCACCACCAAGTGGGCCACTAATTAGGGCATTTACATCAAGTCCGGCTTTGTTCTTAAGTAAAGTACCTGTAGTACCCGTACCGTATAAGTTATGCTTGTTGAGTTTATCTTTATGCTTAATACACCAAGCTATTAACGCGGGTTTCATATTATCGTGGGCAACTAATGATATGTTTTTATGTTGCGCTGAAATTACTTGTTTATATTGCATTATTTACTCTTGTTTTTGTATGCCAAAGACTTACTTGATACTTTAATTTATTGCAGTGACTAAGCTGTTGCAACAGTTTTCAAGATCAGTGTGTAGTTAGGCGTTTAATGTTTTCAAGTTGATCTGACCCACTTGATTTTGTTAATTCCTTATAAGCTTTATTAAAGTCACTGCGAAGGTGAGATTTTAAGTAATAGCTTACTTCTTTTTTAGGAATAGTTTTTAATACACTAAATACTGCTAAGCAATAAACCATTTCTTGTTCTGGTAAAGCAACTTCTCTATTGGCATGTTTGTTATAACAGCTGCCACAACCACCTTTAAATTGGTACGCGGTATTGGCGAACATAACGCCAAACCCCATAAAACAAGCGAGTAAGTCGATAGCTTGCGGTATAAACTTTTCCCCGCCAGGAGGTAAAACGCCACGCTGAGCTATAAGTATAGAGGAAAAAACTTGCGCAAATGAGGCAACTAAATCTTGCGGTTGATTAATTTGCTGCGGATTGTAGCTAACGAGTATTTCACCTGAGTTGTTTTGGCTAAAATCATTGTTAATTACTTTGGCTTCATTGCCGCGCATGCCGTTAACAAACTCTAGTTTTGGCATTTGTTTTTGTACAAATTGACTCGGGCTTACTAAACGAATTGGCCAGTTGGACATACCAGCGTAGGTTAATGTGTTATCAAAAACTGATTGCGCCATTTCTTCAATGCTTGAAACAGTACCAGGATAAAATTTATTAATTGGTAAAATTAATTGCGTATCTTGTTTGAAAACCGCTAAATCGAATTCGTTAACCGCCCACTGGTAAGTATCTAAAATCCAGTTACGAGTTGATTCGTCAAGTAAAGGGGCACTATTGCCTAACGGTAAGCGATTTAATAGAGATGATAACATAGGCTTTCTTTAGGGGATTATAATCAGGATCATTAATGTGCCCTTAACATACCTGTTTTTTAGACGTAAAAAAACGGCTGAAGTAAAATACTTAGCCGTTTTATTAAGATTAGTTAGTCTATAAACAATTTAATTACTAACTATGCTGCATTTTCACGATGGTAATGACGCAAGCTGTGCTCTTTTTGACGCTCGTTACTAAACGATGTCACGCGTTTTAAGTAACCAATAACACGAGTGCCGTGATCAACATCTTCACTACTACACTTACTACATGAGCTAAGCGTACGCTTATCTATATGTTCACACGCATTACAAATAGTAATTTTTACATTCACGCAGAAGTAGTTACAGCCGGTTTGTGCGGCAACATTAAATAACTTCATGTAAGCATCTGCAGTTAAACTTTCATCTAAATTTAAGTGTAGGGCAGAGCCACCATCTAAATATTGGTTTATTTCACGGCCATGCAGTACAAACTTATCTAGGTGATTACAGCTGTCATCTTCAACTAAATAAAAGTATGAGTTGTAACAGTCTCGCTTGGTAACATACCCATCTTTAGCATCCCATTTAGCATTTTTAACGCCTAAGTTTTCAGCTGGTACAAACTCAGTGTTAAACATGTAACCAAATTCTTGTTTAGCGCGCTTGTTCGCATTAAAAATAACCTGCAAGTTGTCACTAACAAAGTCTTTATATTCTTGGTTGTTACCGACAGTAAAGCCTTTGTATTCTGCTGCCTCTGCCATACCGTTAATACCAATGGTTAAGAACTGCTTATCTAAAGTAATAAAACCTGCATCGTAAACACTTAAAGCGCCTTGCGCTAAATAGTCTTCCATTAAACGGCGATAAGCAACTTGATACTTTTGAATTTTTTCAATTTCAGTATTTAGGTTACGACCATCTTGAACTAAGCGGTTCATGTTCATGGTAATAACATTAATCGAGCCTGTAGCAACACCACCAGCACCTAAGGTAAAAGAGAAGGTGTTATCGGTGATCTCGTTACGTAAACGACAACAAGATGCAAGTGAGTCGGCGCTATCAGATAAATAGATAAAGAATGAATTACCTTCTGCCTTTTCTTTAGCAAGGTTGTAGGCAAAGTCGTTATCTTTACATTTTCCATTTTCAGTTAACATTGCTGCAGTAATAACAGGGAAGGTTAATACTGCTTTTTCACGCTCTTTATTAATCCAAGACATAAAGAAGTTTTGCAGTTTATCAACACTACTCCATTGTGGTTTACTAAAGTCAGGGAAGACAAAATCAGCAAACATAGATTCAAAGTAGTATTGGTCAAAAATAGAGATGTTCCAGAATACACTTTGGTAACCACGAGCAGCTGCCGGTTGGTTTAATGCGTAAACTACATGTTGTAAGTGATTTTCTATTGCTTTGCTGTGATTTTCTAAATAGTTGTCACCAAATTCAATGCGCGCGAAATGGTCAAAATAAGTTAAGAACTCAACGGTTGCAACAGCACCTGCAAATTGTGCAGAGATAGCAAAAATTAAGTTTACAAATGAGCCACAAAAAGATTCTAAATGTTTAGGTGCTTTTGACTCGCCACCAAGTTTAGTTAGCCCATCTAATAAAAATGGATACATACTAATTGAGGTACAGTATGGCTTGATACTGGTTTCATCGTGCACGTAAATTTCATGATTTTCAATTTGGCGTTCGTACTCGGCGGCTAAATTGCTGTCAAAGATTTCACTAATTTTATCTTTAACTAGTGAGCGGTTAATTTGTACAAAACAATCCTTTAAAAGCTCTGCCTCTAAAGTAGCAATATTCTTTTGCGTTACGTTTGCGTTGGCATCCATTTTTGAACCATCAGCAGCGTTTTGGGCAGCGAAGTATTGTTTAATAAATTCTGTTTTGTTGTTAATTTGTGCTTCGCTAAGACGTAACATGTGAGTTTCCTGTTTTTCTAAATAAGTAATTAAGTTGTTCGCCAGTATTTACATTGATAAATTTTTGATTGCTATTAGGGTTATCTAAACCGCCAAGCTTTGCTTGCCATTTTCCCGTTTTAAGAAAATCTAAATGTGCCATCAACTGCGAACTAACTTGGCTAAGCCCTGTATACAAACAGGTTTTTAAACCTTGCTGTTGAGCTAATTTAAGTTTGTTAATTAACGCTTGTTGTTGCCATTCACCACCAAAGAATACAACGGCTGATATTAAACCTTGGTATTGAGTTAAATAAGCGCTAAATGCGTCATCTGATAACTCTTCACCAAAAGTTTCATCCCACAGCTCTGTGCTATGACAACCTTTACAGCCAATGTTGCAGCCTGTAATGCTAAAACATAAGCTGATTTCATTTGGTAGCTCTTGAAATACAACTGTTGGTGCTAGGCTATTAAATAACATTTATGTCTATATGTAGTGGTACGTTGTTTTGGTGAGCGCAATATATAGGTTTTTATCACTTGGGTTAGTTGATATAAATCAACTGTTTTTGCATTGGATTTTAACTGCTGTTTTTTTAACTTAATGCTGGTTAAATAAAAAACAGGGCAACAAATTAAGTGTTATTTTTGGTTAAAAGTTGGCGCTTATTTGAGCGCTTAAATTTTATTTTTATTGATATCAATTAATATTCGTTAAGGCTATTGTGAAACACTCAACTATGCCTTAACGTGTCTATATAAAGTTATATTAATAGCTATTTTATCAAATTGATTATGCATCGATGCAAGGAAATTCATGCGCTTTATTCATACTTCTGACTGGCATATTGGCCGTCTTTTTCAAAATATCTCTTTATTAGACGATCAGCTTTATGTACTTAAACAAATTAAACAATATGCCAAAGATTTTACGGTAGATGCTTTGATTGTTGCCGGCGATATATTTGACCGCTCAGTACCCCCAGCAGAAGCTGTTGATGCGCTAAATAACTTTTTCCAGCAAGTAGAAGATGAATTAAATATACCGATTATTATGATCTCGGGTAATCATGACAGCGCTAAACGATTACGCTTTGGCGCTAAACAAATGCAAAAATCAGGTTTGCATATATTAGCCGATATCAATAGCGTTACCGAGCCGGTGATTGTGACCTGTAAAGATGAAAGTGTTGCTTTTTATGGTATTCCTTATCATGATCCTGTTGAAGTTCGCGAAGCATTTGCAACTGAAGAACAAACTACAGCGATTAAAACCTATGACGATGCCCATACATTTTTAGCAAACAAAGTATTAGAGCATAAAAAGCAACATCATAAAGACATACCTGCGGTATTACTTAGCCATTGTTTTATTGATGGCGCAAGTGAGTCTGATTCAGAGAGGCCGTTATCAATAGGCGGGGCTGATAGAGTTTCATGGCAGCCACTAACCGATTTTGATTATGTTGCTCTTGGTCATTTACATGGGCCGCAGTATAAAGGCGCTGAGCATATCCGTTACTCGGGCAGTTTAATGAAATACTCTTTTTCAGAACATAAACAAAAAAAAGGGGTAACTCTAGTTGAAATTAACTCCAAGGGCTTAGTTAAACAAGAGCATTTAACTATTAACGTAAAGCATGATTTAAGAATTGTTGAAGGCTCGCTAGAAGAGATCATAAATGCGGGCAAAATAGATGAGCGCAGTGATGATTATATTCTGGCTAAGATAAATGATAGCCAAGTGATACTCGACCCCATTGGCCGTTTACGCCAGGTATATCCTAATGTATTACAAATTGAGCGCACTAACTTTGACCATACGAGCAATTCTCGTCTTAGCAATAACACATCGACTGGGCAGAGTAATGAGCGTAGCGAAAGTGAAGTATTCACCGACTTTTTTAAGCAAGTAATGGATGTTGAATTATCCCCGCAGCAACTTGAATTACTGCAACAAACCATAAGCGAAGCGCAGAATGTTATGGAGGATAAATAATGAAACTTCATAAGTTAACCATACAAGCTTTTGGTCCTTTCGCACAAACTGAAACTATTGACTTTAGTAAGCTTGGTGATAATCCATTATTTTTAATTGATGGCCCAACGGGGGCAGGTAAATCATCAATTTTACACGCAATTTGTTATGCACTTTACGGTGAAACAACGGATGAAGCACGTAAAGATGTTGGCGTGCGTTGTGATAACGCTGCCAGTGATTTACTTACCGAGTTAACCTTAGAGTTTTCAATTAGAAAGCAACATTACATTATTAGCCGCATACCAACTCAAATGCGTCAAAATAAACGAGGGGACGGACAAACTGAGCAAAAAGCATCAGCACATCTGCGTAAAATTTTAGATGATGGCAGTGAACAAACCTTAGTTGCTAAAAAGAAAAAAGATGCCGATGAGCAAATAAAACAAGTTATAGGCTTGTCCGCAGAACAGTTTAGACAGGTAATGGTACTGCCGCAAGGCAAGTTTAGGGAGTTACTGTTAGCAAAATCTGATGCAAGGCAGGCGATATTATCAACTTTATTTCAAACAGAAATCTATAAACGAATTGAGCAATTACTTAAAGATAAAGCGGCTAATATTGAACGTGAATACAAGCGCTTTAAAGAGCAAATAGATGAAGCTCTAAGTGAAGTTTTCCAAGACAATGTCGATTCATTAAAACAAAGTATAGATGAAGCACAAAAGGTGAAAACAGAGCTTGAACAGCAAAAAATTGCTGCCGGTGAAAAAAGCCGGTTAAGTCATGACAAGTTAAAATCAGCTATCGAGCTTGAACAAGCCTTTAAAGCAAAAGAGCAGAAGCAGCAAAACTTAACCCTGCATTTAGCCAACCAAGAGCAATACCTAGTACAAACAAAACAAATTGCACTGGCGCAATCAGCTTTAAAAATTGCGCCTATTTGGCAAAATACCCAACAGTTAAATGTTGATGCAGCCAATAATAAAGAGCAACTTGAGCTAAGCCTAAATCAGCATAAACAAGCGCAGCTTAAACTTACCGATTTTCAAGCTCAATTTGAACTAGCCCAGCAGCAAAGTGCTGGTCGCGACGGTTTGGTTAATCAATATAATCAGTTGCAAACTTACAGTAAAGTATTAGCTGATTTTGCGATAATTGAGGCCAATGCTAAACAAGCTCAATCGGTTGAGCAAAAAGCCAAGCAAGAGCGTGATACTCATATTGAAAAATTATCTGAGTATCAACAGCGATGTAAAAACGGTGAGGCATTAATCGCGCAGTTGCAACAACAAGTTGTTAATAAAGCGAATATGCAAATAGCTCAAAACACTATGCAAACTCAGCTCACTCTTGCCCAGCAACTTGTAGCTAGCGAGCAAAATACAGCGAAGCAACAGCAACAAGTTCAAGGCTTTGAACAAAATTTAGCAAAGGCTGTTAAAGCACTTAGCAACGCCATAAATAGCGCGGATAAATTAGAAATGTTATGGCATTCAAATCAAGCCGCTATTTTAGCTAAGAATTTACAACAAGATGCACCTTGCCCTGTGTGTGGGTCAATCGAGCACCCAGCCCCAGCAGTAATTAGTAGTGAGATGCAAGGTGTTAGCAAAGATAGAGTAGAGCATGCGAGGAGTGAACAACAAGTTGCTTTAAATCAGCAAATAAATGCCGATAAAAACTTGTTAAAAGCAACAGAGGTTCTTAATCAGTTTGTCGAACAAAGTAATAAAATAAAAGTTGAACTAGGTGAATTAGCCGCTGTGCCTGTTGAGCAATTACAGCAAAAACTAAATAACCTTAACAATGAGCTAAATATTATATTGCAAGCTGAGCAGCAAATAGCGCCTGCACAAAATAAATTAGCATTGATGCAACAAGATGTGGCAAATCGAGAGCAAGTTATTAATGAGATCTCCGATAATTTACCTAGGTTAAGCAGCGCTTATGGCGAGGCTAAAGCTAAGCTTGATAATGCAATAAATACACTGCCTGAGCAATATCGACAGCCGCAAGCTTTAAATAATGAGATAGCGCAAATTCAAGCAAACATTAAGCAACTTGATGATAACTTACACACAGCGCAGGCAAATTATCAGCAACAGCAAAATATCATTAGTGCAGGGCAAGCAACTACCGAGCAGCTAAGTAAAGTTCAGACTGAGTTAAGCGCGCGATTAACAGAGCAGCAGCAACTTTGGCAACACGCATTAAGTAGCAGTGAATTTAAAAGCGATGATGAGTTTCAACACGCGTTAATTGAGCAATCAGCAATTGAAACCTTAGTTAAACAAGTGAAAGAGTTTGAACAAACTAGAGATACACTTAGCTCGCAGCTTGCCTTGTTAAATGAGCAGCTCAAAGATAAGCAGGTGCCGAATATGGAAGAGTTGCAGGTACAAAA
Organism: Thalassomonas sp. M1454; assembly: GCF_007097525.1. Classification (GTDB taxonomy): domain Bacteria; phylum Pseudomonadota; class Gammaproteobacteria; order Enterobacterales; family Alteromonadaceae; genus Thalassotalea_A. Next base: position 900,056 of record NZ_VKDD01000002.1, on the reverse strand, counting down.
TAATGCTGATGAAGCTGCTTTTAAGCAAATTGAACAAGAGTGGGCGAGTGCGCAAACGCAGTTATCTCGCTTAACCGACACGCAAAATAAAATCACACGCATAGAAGCCGAGCAAGTTGAAAACAAGAAGCAGTATCAAGTAATAGGTACTCTGTCATCAGCCGCATCAGGTCGAGGCAAAGTACGTGTTTCCTTAGAGCGCTTTGTATTAGGTGATTTACTTGATTCTGTATTGGCAATAGCGAGTAAACGCTTGCATATAATGAGTAAAGGCCAATACCGTTTAGTTAGACAAGATGAAGGCTTACAAAAGAAGAACGTTACCGCAGGATTAGATTTAGCGATTGATGATGCTTACACAGGAAAAACTCGCCCGGTGGCAACGTTATCAGGAGGTGAGTCTTTTATTGCATCGCTTGCATTAGCACTTGGCTTGAGTGATGTTGTACAGCAACGTTCAGGCGGCATTCAACTTGATACACTATTTATTGATGAAGGCTTTGGTAGTTTAGATCAAGAGTCATTGCAGCTAGCAATAGAAACATTAATGGACTTACAAGCCAGTGGTCGAACAATCGGCGTGATCTCGCATGTATCAGAATTAAAAGAGCAAATGGCACTGCGTATCGATGTCAAAAGTGAGCGCTCAGGTAGTAGCATTTCAACCATAGCCAATAATTAACCCAATAAGATTAATAGTTAATGAATAACACAAGTGTAAAACAGTCAAATAACATAGCAGCAGATACTATTGTTGTACTGGATTTTGAAACCACAGGTTTATCACCTGAGCAAGGTGATCGTGCAATTGAAATTGGTGCCGTGCGTATTCGTAACGGCGAGGTTATCGATAGCTTTCAAGAATTAATGAACCCTGGGCGACGTATTAACTCATTTATTGAGCAATATACAGGTATTACTAACCCTATGCTGTCTAAAGCAAAACCTTGCGCTGATGTAATGTCACGTTTTGCTGACTACATTGGCGATGATAACTTATTAGCCCACAATGCATCATTTGATAAAAAGTTTTTAGATGCTGAATTTACGCGCATAAACCGTAGCTATAAAGGCAGCTTTGCCTGCTCTTTATTGGTATCAAGAAGAGTATATCAAGATGCACCAAATCACAGGCTCGGCACTCTTGTTGATTATAAAAATTTAAGCAGTGAAGGTAATTTCCATAGAGCTTTATTCGACTCGCAAATGACCGCCAAATTATGGCTAAAAATACTCGAAGATTTAGGCGAGCAATATCAGTTGTATGATATCCCATTTGCTTTTATTACCAAGCTGGCAAAGACTCCTAAAAATGCAGTGCCTAAGCTGTTATTGGAATATGCTAAAAATAGAGGCTAAGTGTTTAAACAATAAGTTGAGCTAATTCATCAATGGAATGCACAATTGCTTTTGGTTGATGAATTGCAAACGAGTCCATATTGCCCGCACCATGAGTAATTCCGATACTGGCGATATTAGCATTTTTGGCCATGTGTAAATCATAATGACTGTCGCCAATCATCAATGCATCACTGGCATCAATATTTAGCTCAGTTAAAATTTGCTGCAGCATATCTGGGTGTGGCTTAGATTGCGCATCATCAGAGCTACGCGTACTGTGAAATAAATGCCGTGTATTGGAAACATCTAAAACGTGATCTAAGCCTTGTCTGCCTTTACCTGTAGCTACCGCAAGTAACTTGTCTTGAGTATTTAAGGTGTTAAGCAAACTTAACGAATTATTATAGAGCGGCGAAGGCGTATTATTGAGGCTAAGGTATTCAAGTTTGTAATGTTTGATCATCAAATCAACTTTATCTTGAGTTACTCCTGGCCATAGCATTTGCGCCGCAGCTGTTAAACTCGCACCGATAATACTTTTAGCCTGTGCATCTGTGGGCATAGACAAGTCTGACTTTATTGCGGCAGCTTGTAATGAGTGCACAATTTTATCAATTGAGTTCATTAAAGTGCCATCCCAGTCAAAGATATAAAGTTTGTAATGATTCATTGTTGGGGAGCTTAATTGATAAAGAAGCTAAAGTAGCAAAATCAAGGGGGTCAGATCAACTTGATTTTAGCTAGCGTGATATTTCAAGTTGATCTGACCCCCTTGATATTTAATAAGCAGGTTTCGTTGCTTTTAAAGGCGAACGGCGCAAAAAAAAGAGTTTTTTACGCTCTAGTATTTACACTTCCCCTGAGTAAACATAGACTGGCAATATAGCCATTATTTCTATCGTTTTGTCGGTAGCTAATTTATGGATAAATAATAATATAAGGACGATTAATTTAATTATGTCTGGTTTAAAACGGATCGTATTAATTGATACTCATTTACCTGGTTTAGTCGAGCTTAAGGTTGATGGACACACTAATATCTGTGGTACAAATGCTTCAGGTAAAACTACTTTACAACGCCTTATCCCAGTTTTTTATGGCGAATCTCCTAATAAAGTAGTTCCAGCTACTCGTGATAACTTCCAAACTTGGTATTTACCAAGAGAGTCGAGTTTCATTATTTATGAATATCAACGCCTTGATGGCAAAGTGTGTATGGCTGTGCTTACTTCATCAACTACAGGTGTTGTATACCGTTTTATTGATAAAGGCTTTGAAGTCACTGATTTTATCGGTAACGACATTGCTGGCTCGCGCAGTATTGCTATTACCGAGATCGTCCGTAATCTTAAGCGTGACAGCATTGTTACCACTAAAGCGTTAAATACCAAGGAGTTCCGCGCGGTTATCCAAAACGATAGGCCAGTTATTGCGCTTAATTCTAATAAACGTGATTTACTTAATGCAGCTCGCAACTTTAGTTTATGTGAATCGGACGCTCGTTTACGTCATATTGAAAAGTTAATCAAAGCCGTGCATTCCAAAGAAGGCAAGATGGAAACCATCAAGGCGATGATAGCGGCCATCTTAGAAGAAGATGGCGTAGAAACACCGAGTAATAAAATATCAAAGAATCATGTTGATGAGTGGATCAAAGAGTGTCAGTTAATTAAAGAATTTGATTCATTAATGCCAACATATAAAAAGCTGAAAAATGTTGATGCTAAACTGGATCAAACTGAAATCCGTTTAAGCCAATTAAAACAGCAGATATCTAATGATTTATCCTTTTTAAGTGAAGCTATTATAAAAGCTGAAAATGACCATAGCGTATATAAACAGCAATTTAGTGATTTAACCACTAACTTTGAGCAACAAAGGGACGCATTAAATCGTGATGTTTCAGCTGCAAAAGGTGATGTGCAAAATGCTGAGCAAAATTTAGATAAAATTGAACAAGATTTTAATGATTGGCAAGACAAAGACATTGAAACCCACCAAGCCAATATCGACAATATTCCATCTTGGCAGTCACAACTGCAATCGCTTAATGAGCAACATACTTTACTCACCGCAGAGCACCAAGATGTTGAAGCGGCCTATCATAAACGTTTAGCTGATATTGAAAAGAAACAAAGTAAAGAGCTAGCGCAACTTAACGAGCAAAAGGATATTGTTTCAACCGAGCTACGCAGTAAACAAGTTGAAGAAGCAAGCATAGCGCAAAATATTAAAGCAGAGCAAAATGAGCGTTGGTTAGAAAGCTCTGCTGATTTTGATAGACAAATTAATACCAGTAAGTTGAACTTACAAAAACTGCAAACAGAAATTGATTTAAGCGGGCCAACAAGCCAAGAACAGCAAGCGATGAACTTGCAAGAAGCTGCTGTCGATGAAGCACAGGCGAGTGAAGATCATGCACGTAGTGAACTTAATTCGTTACAAGATGAGCTACAACAAGCCAAATATCAACAAATGGCTAGTCATGAAAAGCTCACCAAAGCTCGTAATGTAGTAAACACAGCTAAGCAAAGATTAGCGCAAGTAGAAGCTTGGTTGTACCCAGGTGATAACACCTTACTGGAGTTTTTACGCAAAGATTACCCCGGCTGGGAAAACCAACTTGGTAAAGTAATTAATCCAGAGCTTTTATCTCGCACAGATTTAGCACCAGCACTAAGCGACTCATTTAATCTTGATGATGCCAGTAAAACCACTCTTTATGGCGTATTAGTCGATACTGATGTTATTAGCGAGAGTGAGCAAGTTCAAACCCAAACCCAGTTACAACAGCAGTTTAATGTTGCCGAGCAAGAGCTTGTTGCGGCTAAAAATGTACAAGTTGAGCGTGAAACTGAGCTTGAGAAAATTAACAAACAAGTTCAAGAGTTTGAGCAAAAGCTCACCGCCCTTAGTTCGCAGTGTCAATTTAAAGAGCAAACGCGTAAACGTGTTCAAGACGAACGTGCGCAGCTTAAGGCCGAGCACAAACAAGCCTTGATTGAGCGAAAAAAACAGCGCGAGCAAGAGCTAATACAATTACAAAAGTCGTTAGATAAATTAGTACTTAATAAACAACAAGCGAGCGATGACCATAAAGAACAATGCCATGAAGAAAAAATGGAGCATGAGCTGCATTGGCAACAATTAATTGGTGATATTGAACAAAAGCTTGAGCAAATAAAAGCGCAATTACAACAAGCCAAGCAAGACCATAAAGACGACCTTAAGACCTGTAAAAAATGGTACAAAGACGAGTTAGCAAGCAGGGAAGTCGATGTTGAGCAAATCGCTAATTTAAAACAAAGTATTGGTAAATTAAAAGATGACATTGATGTAACTAACAAGCATCGAGATAGCGTAGCTGATTATAAGCGTTGGTATGATTTAGTCTTTACTAAACAAAAAGCTACTCATCAAACTACTTTGTCAAAAGCGAAAGAGCTTAAAGCCAAGGCTGAACGTACGTTAGATGAAAAATCTAGTATTTATCATCAACAGAAAAAGCAATTACAGCAACAACTTGCCAAGTTAGAAAAAGCATTAACTGAGCAGCGAGAATTAGCTAATGGTATAAATGGTTTAAAACCTCAGTTTGCTTTACTCACTTTACCTAAAACTGAACTTGTTAATGAAAATTCAACCGCTAATGCTAGGCTTGTTGAAACTAAAGAGTTGTTTGAACAGCAACGCAGGGCCAGTAAAGATATAGATGATTACGTTGCCTATTTTGACAACGCCATTGGGCAAAAATCAGGTATTAGTTTAACTGAGACTTGGGAACATTCTCGTAGGGAGTGTTTAACCGAAAACCCGCAAGGCCTACAAGTACTTAATTCTCGTAAAATGGTGGTCGAGCTTGAACGTTTACTTACGGTTTTAGTGCCGCAACACTTAGAAGGTGTACGCAATAACGGTTTAAACTTTGGTAACGATTTAACTCAGTATTACAACGTACTTGCTGATATTGATAAACGCATTGTCTCGCAATCTAAGCGCATTTCGAAAGAAGTTGACCAAGAGCTTTTTCTTGATGGTGTGTCTGATTCAAAAGTGAAAATTAGATCAAAAATTAGCGAGTTTGATTTTTGGCCTAAATTAATACGCTTTAATAAACTGCATCAAGCCTGGTTAAATGACCAACAAGCAGCACTACCTGACGAAGAATATATGCAAACCATTCGTGAAGTACTGGATGTGCTCGGTAGAGCAACCGTATCAGGCGGTATAAGTCAGTTACTTGATATTGAATTGCATTTAAAAGAAGGCCACTCAGAGCTTATTATTCGTACTGACCGTCAGCTAAATGAATCATCTAGTCATGGTATGGCGTATTTAATCTTGTGTAAGTTCTTATTAGCATTTACGCGTTTACTTCGAGGCCACTCAAAAGCCGTTGTGCATTGGCCAATAGATGAAATAGGTACGCTTGCCAATAAAAACGTAAAGAAAATTTTTGATGCCTGTAAAGCGAATCAAATTACTGTACTTGGCGCATTTCCAAATCCAGAGTCAGATGTTTTACATTTCTTTGAAAATCGTTACTTAATTGACAAAGATGCGCCAGAGCAAAAACTGCGCATGGTGCAACCTAAAATTAATCCAATAAGTGAACGTATAAAACAGTTAAAGCAAACTGAGGAAGCATTATGAACAGTTTAAAAGGGCAGGTATTAGAAACCTTATTAAGTGGTGGCTTTATTTGTAAAACCACGGATGAGCTGTCTTATCAGTTTTTGCAAAATACTGAAAACTTTGCCGACGTTGAGCAACAACTTAATTTAATGAATCGTACTATAACGTCAACGAGCGATGATCAAGTCTACTTTTGTGCTTATCAAGTTATTGGTGATAGTGAAAGGCGTAGCGTTGCACAGCAATTTAGAGATGTGAGTAGCTCGTTATTACCACTGGTTGAATGGCTGGTGCTAGTACAAGAAGCAAAAGGTGATAACTCGCCATTAAGTGAAGGTAAAGTTGTACGCTTAAATGAGCTGCAATCGGTTATTGAAGATACACCTGCTTTTAGCGAGCAACTAAGTAAAATAGCACGCTACAGTTTGTTTAACTCAAGTAGTAGTGCGGTTGATGCCCAGCTTAAATTAGTGTTTAAACGCTTAGTTGATTTAGGTTACTTATTAAGACCGAATCCTGATAATCAAATTTATTTAGCTACTGGTAAGGTCGATTATTTATTTGAAGTGATCCGCTTTATCGATGACAGCGAAAACTTACAACTAGCTGAGCAAGCTGAAGAGGCAATAAAGCAAGGAGACTTACTGTGAGTCAGCCCTTGCACATTGCCGGCGTAAAGTTTTTAAAAGCCTTAGCTAAGCATTCTGATATTATTATGCAAGCCTATTTGTCTGGCCGGGTAAATGAACTTGAACATGATGCTAAGGTATTAGATAAGTTGATTGGCTTAGGTGTGCTGTGGCGGCCTGAGCCAAGTGAAGATTTACGTTTAAGAAGCTCTATTCGCAGCTTACTCGAGAATAACCTAAGAGATGAACGCAACCGCCAACTTGATGCTAATATCGGCTCTAAACTCGCTGCAATAAAAACCATAACCTCACACTACAAAGAAGCTTTGCATCATCAAAACTATGTTGAATCTGAAGTGTATATGGAAGATTTAACCGAGCAAGTATACGGTTTAGTCGATAGTTTAAAATCTAATGTTCGTAACCTTTGGCGCCGAATTCATAATGAGTTTGGTTATGTTGGCTCTATCAACGCTAAAATTCGTGAAAATGAATTAGCGCAAAGTCAACTAACTGATATGCGTAAACAATTAGCAATGTTTCAGTTTGACGAACTTGCTGATATCGCTGGCAGCTCACGAGAATTAAGACGATTGTTAGTGGTGCATTTGCAGCGCTGTCATAGCGAAATTAGCCAAGAGCTAAGTATTGCTCAATCTAAGCTTATCGATTTACTTGGTAAATTTAGAGAGTATTTACACCGTTCACAATTACTCAAGGGCTATGTCTTACATTGTCAGCAAAAGCCTGATTACCATATCAAAAACTATGCCGAACTAAATACAGTTCCGCCACTATTTAATCAAGCAGAGGCTATTTTAAAGCCGGCCAGTATTGATGTTAACAACATTGAGCACGAACGTTTATTTGGCGAGATAGTAAGTCATCTTAAGCAAGTTAGGCATAGTAAAACGAATAAAAACGAGCGTGGTTCGCAATCGTTTAATCTTAATGATATTGAAGAAATCAATATTGAGAGTGATGAGCTTAAGCAAGCCGTTGAACAATACTTTTGCCAAGTTATTGATACCGGTAATCGCTTATCTGCACTTGAGTTCTACCAACAACAAAATTTAGAACTTGATCAAGAAGAATGGATATACGGTGTAATTAATGGGTTTTATGGTTTAAGCATTGAAGAGCAAGACTTCTTTCAAATAGGTCCTTTAGGTCATCCCCATCCATTATTTGATGGTAATTATATTATTGAAGATGTTGAACTAGGATTGCGTTAATGGCTTTAACCAAAGGTGTGGTAAATGAATTACAAAAGTTTTTTAACTCTGCCACTAAACAGGTTAAGCTCAACTCGAAACTTGGTAAGTTTTTATCTGATTATCAGGACCTTGGTAAGATTAATCAAACATCAAAATTGCTTAGTTTCGATGTCAGCCAAAAAAAGAACTTAAGAGCTGAGCTTGAACAAACGTATGGGCAAACATTACTCACAGTTAATTTTAATGAGTTAACTTATTTACAAAGTGCTAATGTTTCTAAGCAAGAAAAACTTGCTGGCGTTAAACCAAATGATAACTACGTATTAGTTAAAGTCTTATCTGAAAACGCTCTATCTATTAACGGCCACAAGCAAATACCTAGCAATCTTGCTATGCGCGTATCAATTGATGATATTGGTGTATCAGCAATTAAGCACTTAGTCGTTATAGAAAATTTAACCGCATTTGATCATATTGATAAAGCCATATTGCCACCTCAGCTAATGTCGGCGGTATTTATTTATAGAGGTCATGAGAAATATAATGCTAAAGGTTGTCTTAATTTATTAAACAAACTCCCCCAAGCATGCCAAATAATTGCATTTACAGACTTTGATCCTAAGGGCTTAGAAATAGCTTTGACTATAGCAAAGGTGAGCGCTTGTCTGTTGCCAGAATTAAGCCGCGAGTTAATTGCTACTAGCCATGAACCTGACTATGAAAAACAATACTCGAGTATGGTGTATTTAAATAAAGTTAATAACAAACACTTGCGTGAATACATTAAAAGTATTGAAAGCAAGAGGTTATCAATTAAACAAGAACATATCCTAGTTACTCATTCGCCTCTTTCTCTAGTAAAAATCGAACCAAACAAATAAAAAAACCAAGCATTAGCTTGGTTTTATTAACCTTTATCTAAAATTTTAGCTTTAGAAACGGCCATTGATAATTGGAAATACAGGGAAGTCTTTACTCACAAAAGTACCAGATGCATCGTAGTTAATTAAACCAATTTGAACACCTTTATTAATACGCTGCGTGGCATTAACAAAACCAAATTGAACACCGTTTAACGTACCTGCATAGTTAGCAAAACCAAGTTGTAAACCTGTGAAGTTGTTTTCAGTGTAGTTAACCGCACCAATCACGCCACCAACACCGGTATTGTCATGCCAGTTTGCCCAGCTTAATGAAGCACCGGTAAAATGGTTTTTAACACGTTGAGCACCAAGGAAGTCTAAACCTAAACCAGTGAAATTATTACTTTCAGCTAAACCTAAAATACTAATATCAACACCCTTTACTGAGTTCGTTTGACCGTATAAAAGAGAGAAACGTACACCTTCAACATCACCTGGAGGGAAGTTGTTGTTTGGTACAGATAGTTGAATAAATTCAGCCGCCATTACCGGAGTACTTAAAGCGCCAAGAAGTGCAATTGTTGATACTAGCTTTTTCATCATTAAATCCAAATTATTGTTGTTAAATTAATTGCTTAGGATTTTAGAGAGTAATTATTAAGGCTACAATAGAGGGTAAAACTTTAAAACAATTTAATATAAAAACGTTCATACTTTGTAATAAAAATGTAATTTAAACAAGTAGTTGTGGTTAATGTTTGACCAGATGTGAAGTTTTAAATTTGCTTAGTGCAGTGTTAAAGCCTGTTAGGTATAATCCATGTCAATTATTCCCATAAAATTACTAAAAATTCTATATGAAAAAGATACTCGTGATTGGTTATGTTTGGCCTGAACCAAACTCATCAGCGGCAGGCAGCCATATGATGTCAATTTTACGCTTATTCGTAAAGCAGGGCTGGCAGGTTGAATTTAGTACGCCTTCACAACCAACTGATCACATGATTGACTTAGCAAGTGAAGGGATCAGCAGTAAAAATATTCAATTAAACTGCGATAGCTTTGATGATTATATCTGTGAGTATCAACCGGATTTAGTATTATTCGATCGATTTATGATGGAAGAGCAATTTGGTTGGCGAGTTGGAAAAAACTGTCCTGATGCATTAAAGGTTCTTGATACTGAAGACTTACAATGTTTACGAAATGCACGTCATCAAGCCCATAAAGCTGATAGAGAGTTAACCCAAGCTGATTTATATAGTGATATGGCAAAACGTGAAATAGCAGCAATATTACGTTGTGATATCTCCTTGATAATCTCTAGTTTTGAAATGGAGTTGTTAACGCAAACCTTCAAAGTAGACGCTAGTCTGCTACATTATTTACCTTTTATGGTGAATATTGAAAACTATCCTAAGGCTGAAAAAAGCTTTGCACAGCGACAAAACTTTATGACGATAGGCAATTTTAGGCACGCTCCTAACTGGGATGCTGTACTGTATTTGCAAAAAATATGGCCGTTAATAAGAGCTAAATTACCTGAAGCGCAATTGCATATTTATGGCTCTTATCCACCACCTAAAGCAACCGCATTAAATAATCCTAAAACTGGCTTTCACATTAAAGGTTGGGCAGAAGACGCTTACTCGGTTATGGAGCAAGCACGAGTTTGCCTTGCGCCAATTCGTTTTGGTGCTGGCATTAAAGGCAAATTATTAGATGCAATGATCATGAAAACACCTAGCGTGACGACATCTGTTGGCAGTGAAGGTATGATTAATCAAGAAGAGTGGCCAGGTGCTATTAAAGATGATATCACTGATTTTGTTGATGCTGCTATAAGCTTATATAGTGATGAAAATCAATGGCTGCAAGCACAACAGCGTTGTGAACAAATAATATCAAACAGATATAACGCCAACCTATTAGGCCCTGAACTTATTAATAAAATTAACTGTGTAACCAATGACATAATACGGCATAGGTTAAATAACTTTACCGGAGCAATGCTGAAACACCACAGCATGGCAAGCACTAAGTATATGTCACAATGGATTGCAGCAAAGAACTCTAAATAAAGTAACTAATTTATCTTGTTTTGCTAGGGGGGGAGCTTATACCTTGAAGCTTAGATTGATTTGTTATCTTTTATTTGTGAATTTTTATTAAAAAAACTTGAAGCAAATGTTAACGCATGTTGAAATGGTTCGGTCTTAAATCAATGCCAAGCTCATTAATTTAGCCGTCTTATGGCTAAAATGGAAAGTAACATAGTTATTTGTAAGATTGACATAAGCTAATATAAATTAGCGATTTAGGATGATTGCTCGAGCGCTGGCCATAATAAAAATTAATACCAGCTCTTATTCTAATAATAAACTCAGCAGAGTAAATAACCGAATATCTATCATGACTAAACTACTATCGTTAATATTTTTATTATTACCCAATCTTGCATTTGCAGCTGAAGGCGAGCTCAATGGTGCAAACACTTCATGGATCTTAACATCTACCGCATTAGTGTTACTTATGACATTACCAGGCTTAGCTCTGTTTTATGGCGGCTTAGTTCGCTCTAAAAATGTTTTGTCCATTTTAATGCAATGTTTTGCCATTGCGGGTATTTCTTCTATTTTATGGCTTGTTGTTGGCTACTCATTAGCTTTTGGCGAAGGTAATGCGTTTATCGGCGACTTTTCTAAAGTCATGATGCATGGCATTGGTAAAGATGCTCTTTCTGGCGATATACCAGAGAGCTTATTTATGCTGTTCCAAATGACGTTTGCGATTATAACGCCAGCACTTATTATTGGTGGTTTTGCTGAACGAATGAAGTTTTCTGCTGTTTTACTTTTCAGCGGTTTATGGTTACTTGCTGTTTACGCACCTGTCACTCACTGGGTATGGGGCGGCGGCTGGTTAGGTCAAATGGGCGTATTTGATTTTGCTGGTGGTATCGTTGTTCATATTACTGCAGGTGTTGCAGCCTTAGTTGCTGCAATGGTGTTAGGGCCACGTAGAGGTTTCCCTAAAACATCTATGATGCCACACAACTTAACTATGACAGTTACCGGCGCCGGTATGTTATGGGTAGGTTGGTTTGGCTTTAATGGCGGTAGTGCATTAGCTGCTACTGGCGATGCATCAATGGCAATGTTGGTTACTCATATTTCTGCCTCTTGCGGTGCGTTAACTTGGGCCGCAATTGAGTGGAAGAAGTTTGGTAAAGCATCAGTATTAGGCGCAGTAACAGGTATGGTTGCCGGTCTTGGTACGATTACTCCTGCTTCTGGTTTTGTTGGCCCAGGTGGCGCATTAATTATTGGTGTTAGTGCTGGTTTTGTTTGTTTCTATGCAACCGTTTATATTAAACAAACACTTAAAATAGATGACTCTCTTGATGTATTTCCTGTGCATGGTGTAGGTGGTATCTTAGGTACTTTGTTAGCAGGTGTACTGTCAGCAACAAGTTTAGGTGTATTTAGTGGCTTTGGCTTTGCTGAGGGGATCTCGACAATGGGCGAGCAAGTATATGTGCAGTTAGTTGGTATTGTATCAACTATTGTTTACACCGCGATTGTTAGTTACGTGTTACTGAAACTTGTTGGGCTTATAACGGGTGGCTTACGCGTATCAGAAGAGCAAGAGATTTCAGGTTTAGATTTAGTTGAACATGAAGAGTCTGGCTATAATCTATAGTCGTTAATCTAAAATTTACTTAAATTTTAAAGCTAGGCTATTTTAAAATAGCCTAGCTTTTTTAGTTTCTAGAGCCTAGGTTTTATCGAAAGCTATTTAGCGTATTTAATTGTGCTCAATGTATTCAGATGCTTTCATTTTATGGTAGCTGACATTTGAATAAGGTAGTTCTATTGGATCAGGGTCGACAACTTCAATAGCAATGCCATTATTTATCGCTGTACGTAATGCCATTTGAGTAATATTTACACTAAACGAAGTACCCATAAATACTATTTTATCAGCACGTTGCATTCTTTGTTGTGCCTCATTGATCCGATATGACTCGGTATAAAACTCATCGAATAATAAAACATAAGGTTTGAAGGATTCATTGAGAGTAGGGCGTAAATTGCTACTATCAATATTAAAAATATTTAATAATGAAGCGGTCAAGTTGTCTTCATCGACATCATCCCAAGGTGTTTGCATAATATCTACATCATCGCCTTGATGATGAAATAAAGTCATTTGATCTAATCTGCCATGAATAGCTATATAGTTTTTATTACCTGCTTTGCCATCAAGCCCGTCAATGTTTTGCGTTATTAAATTTTTATCACTAAGCCAGTGGTGCACTGCGTTTGGTCCATGATTTCTATAAGTGGCAAAACGGTGATAATACCAACTCAAAAATTGCTCAGGATTATTTTCATACATAGCCCTAGTAGCCATCTCCATTGGCGTATAATTTTTACTGCCTATAGTCCAAAAACCATCCTCACCACGAAAGGTTGGAATACCGCTTTCACTTGATACCCCTGCACCAGTTATATATAAAGTATTATTCATTTTATTAACTTATTTTGATCTAGTTACAAGATTGAAATGTTAGATGATGATTTTACTATAACCTTGCAAAAAAGCGGTGTAAAATAGCGCGCAATTATTTACCTAGTTTTAAGAAAAGTTTAATGTTTGAATTAAAATACCATACGCCAATTGAATGGGCACATATTGCCGTTGCCGACTTTGATAGTTTTTTACAAGACCATGCCTCAGCAGAGAAAAAAGCAGCGAGTATGGCGATGACCATGCTATCTCATTATCAAGACCGTATTAAGCTAGTTAAAGCGATGACTGACTTAGCCCTTGAGGAAATGATCCATTTTAAGCAAGTATTAAAGTTAATGACGCGCCGTGGTGTGATGTTAGCGAATGATGAAAAAGACCCGTACGTTAACGAAATACGTAAGATGTTTCGCCACACTCGTGAAGAAAAGTTTTTAGATCGAATGTTAGTTGCTGGTGTTATTGAAGCTCGTGGTCATGAGCGTTTTTCTTTAATTTCACAAGCCTTACCTGAAGGTAAAGATAAAACTTTTTACGATGATATTGCTCGCTCTGAAGAAAAGCATAAAAACTTATTTGTAGAGTTGGCGCTTGAGTATTTCCCAGAAGATGTTGTGTATAAACGACTTGAAGAAATCTTAGTGGAAGAAGGTCGTATTTGCTCTGAATTACCGTTTAGAGCAGCACTACACTAGAGTTTTAAGGATCAAGTTGATCTGACCCTGTTAATTTACTCTGTACGCAGGGCATCTATCGGGGTTAGATTAGCTGCGTTTTTCGCGGGATAAATACCGGCCAATAAACCTATGATTGCCGATATCAATATTGTTGTAATTAACACATAGATATTTATATCTATCGGTACTCCAGGAAGGGCTAGTTTAGCTATGATTAGCATTATGAGTACGATGAAGTAACCAACTAAGCCACTTACTACTGCTAAGAAAATAGCTTCAGCTAAAAATAAATTTTTTACTTGTTGCTCAGAAAATCCTAGGGCTCTTAATAAGCCGATTTCCCAAGTACGCTCACTTACGGTTATGGTCATTATTGTCGCTATGCCAACTGCGCCAACGAGTAATGAGATCAAGCCTAAAGCTGCGCCAGCCATTTTTATTATAAAGAGTATGTTGTCTAAACTTTTTAACATGTCATCTTGAGTAATAACGGTAAAGTCTTCAAGGCCGTGACGATTAATTAACTTTGGCTTTATTTGGTTAACTATTTCATTAGCACTCAAGCCAGGTTGATAAAATAAATCAAGCTCCATCAAACTATTACGGTTAAACAGTTGCATCGCTTTAGCGGCTGGGATGTAAATTAAGTCATCTAAATCTTGCCCCATAAACTGTCCTTTTTCGGCTAATACACCGACCACTTTAAAGCGCTGACTGCCCACGTGAACGTATTTTCCCAGCGCAGAAGAGTTTGCAAATAACTCTTTTTTCAACTTTGCACCTAATACTGCAAAACTTCGTGGTGATTTTATATCATCGTTTGGTAAAAATTTACCTTGTGATATTTCCAATTTCCAAGCTTTATTGGCAAATGCATTAACGCCTAAAACATCTGTATATCGAGAGCGGTTTTCGGCTTTAATCTTTGCTGTTCCGGCAACAACTGGGACAGCAAATTCTATATGCTTTTGTCTTGCTAAATATTCGCCATCGCTGAGGGTTAATGGGCGCACAGTCTTAAGGATACCTCCCATGCCAAATGTTTCGGTTTTACCTGGAGTTATAGCCACTATATTGGAGCCAAATTGAGTAAACTCTTGTAGCACATACATACGTAAGCTTTCACCAATTGAATTCATTAAAACTACCGCGGCCATGCCAGTGGCAAATCCGGCAATGGTTAAACCTGCTCTTAGCTTTTGAGCGGATAGTGATTTTTCGACCCAAATGATCAAATCTTTAAAGCCCATTGTTATAAACCTCTCAGAGCTAAGACAGGATCATGTTTGGCTGCGTGTGAAGCCGGTAACCAGGAAAATAACAAACCAACACCAAGAGCAATTACAATGCTTGCAAAGGTTGCCCAAAGCGGAATACTTAGAGGAAATTCTGGCCATAACAAAGCCGCAAAACTAGTGCCCGCATAGCCAAAGAATAAGCCAATAATTACGCCTAAACTAACCAGTAGTAGAGCCTCAGTTAAAAATAAAACTTTAACTTCTTGTGCCGTGGCTCCTAAAGCTTTTAATAAGCCGATCTCTTGTTTACGCCTTGAAACGGAAACGTAGCTAACATTCATAATTAAAAAACCAGCAACGACTAAACTAATTGCCGCTATGGCACCGATACTTGCGGTGACTAAAGTGAGAATATTATTAAAAGAACTCATTAATGAGTTTTGTGTTAATACGGTAATATCCGCTTCACCTTCATGGCGTTTTTTAATTAATGCCATTAATTTATTTTCAGTGTATAACTCACTCCCTGATTGTTTAAGTTCGATTAAAATTCGAAATAAAGCAGGGGAGTTAAATAAGGTTTCAGCGGACCTAATTGGTATTATCGCCATTTGACGCATATCTAAGCCCATAGATTCACCACGCTCTTGCAATACCCCTATCACTCGAAAACGTTGGCCTGAAAATCGAACCCATTCGCCAATAGCTTTCTTATTGCCAAATAATTCTTGTTTTATAGTTGAGCCTAATACACAAACAGCTTGCGCAGGATCTTTAGCTTTACTGGTAAACATTCGTCCTGTTTGTAAGCTTAGCTTGCGAACTGAAAATATTTCTGTGCTACTGCCAAGGGTTATAACCTCACGGCTTTTTCCTTGGTAACTTAACAGTGAAGTTCCGGCGATTATCGGTGCAATAGCTTTAACTGTAGAGATCTTTTCCATAGCAACAGCATCTTCAATAGTAAGATCTCTTGGTGTGCTGCCATAAATAGGTACAGAGCCACCAGTAGTTTCCTTGCGACCTGGCAAGATTATCATTACTTCGTTGCCTAATGCCGAAAACTCTTTTTCTATAAATAGTCTCGCACCTTCACCTAAACTGGTTAATAGTAAAACCGATGTAACACCTATCGCTACAGCCAGTAGCAATAAACCGGTTCTTAATTTATGGCGAATTAACGCTTGCCAGCTATATAACCAGTTATCCTGAAGAAGCATTGTTAATGATATCCTGAGTTATTTTGCCATCAACCATAGTAAGTTGGCGCTTGGCTCGTTTACCGAGATCACTGTCATGAGTAACGACAATTAATGTTACGCCTTGCTTGTTTAATGCTTCCAATAAATTAATTACCTCAAGGCCTGATTTTTGGTCGAGATTACCGGTTGGCTCATCAGCAAGTAATATTTGTGGTTCCATTACCATAGCTCGAGCAATGGCTACGCGCTGCATTTGCCCTCCAGAGAGTTGTTTAGGTAAATGCTCGCTGCGTTCTAAAATCCCTAATTTTGTAAATACATTCTGAACTTTTTGCTTTCTTTGCTTTGCACCAATACCAGCTAACATTAAAGGTAGCTCTGCATTTTCTCTGGCACTTAATCTTGGGATCAAATGGAAGTTTTGGAAAATAAAACCTATATGCTCACGTCTATATTTTGCTCGTAACTCTTCAGCTATGTTTACGGTAGGGGTTGAGTTTAAATAATATTCGCCAGTATCTGCTCTGTCTAACATACCGATCATATTTAATAGGGTGGATTTACCTGAGCCAGAAGGGCCCATAATAGACACATAATCACCCTGATTTATGATTAGATTAACTTGATTTAATACTTGTAAAGGTTGCTCTCCAACTAAATAAGTTTTATTCAAATCGGTAAGCTCGATTAAGGGACCTGTCATTATTAATCCTTAATCTATCGAGTTACTATCTTGTGCTAACACACCAGCAGTAACGCCGCTTAAGCCAACAGAGCTAATCACTCTTTCAGTGGCACTAATACCAGAGAGTATTTCACTGTATTGCCAATTACTAATGCCCAATGTTACTGGCCGTTGCTCAATGGTGTCATTGTCATTAAGGATAAGCACGTATTCATCGTTAATAATTAAATCAGTCGGTAAGCGTAAAACATTTTCTTTACGATCTAATATTACTTCTACATCAGCACTGTAACCGGCAAGAAAATGTGGATCGCGATGTTCATTTAAATCCACTTCGATAGTGACCGTTCTTGCTTGTTTTTCATAATCTTGCACATAGGGTGCAATACGTCTGAGGGTGCCAGCTATTTCATCACCTCGAAACGCATCTAAGCTAATACGAACCGGTTGGCCAATAACTAAATCTGCCGCATCAACCTCGTCTATAGGAGCTTGGACATAATGGCAATCATGAGTAAGCAAATCGACTGCAGGGGGAGTTGGTACGCCAGGTGGTGACGGCATGGTATATTCGCCAACTTCGCCTGTAATTTCAGCAATCGTTCCTTTAAACGGTGCATGCAAGTAAGTTTGTTCGATAGTAGCAATAACGGTATTGACCATGGCATGTTTGCCTTCAACATCTGCGATTGCGGCTTCACAACTTGCTTGGTTAGCCTGCGATGTCGCTATCGCCGAATCCAGTACTTCTTGCGAGGTAAGCTTTTGTTTTAATAAGGTTTTTTGACGTTGTGCATCTTTTAATGAGTTTTCGGCAACGATACAGGCTCGTTGCTGATATTTTTGACTGGTCAATAAAATTGCTTTTGCTTCGTTGAGCTTTGCTTGTTTGTCTTTATTCCATAAAGATAAAAGCAATTGTCCTTGCTCTACAATTTGACCTTCTTTAACTGGGATTTCGGCTATTTGACCACCGATAGGTAGGGACATTCGTGCACGATAACAGGCGGTGATAGTACCTGCGCGAGTATTAGCTACAGTTGCTTCGACAATACCTTTGTCTGCGTATACAACATCAACAGCTATTGGCTTTTCTGTTGATAACCACCAAAATACGCAAATAAATGCGAATATGAGAGCGAACCACTTAAATAATTTAGACATTTCCTTATCCCTAGTCAAAATAACCAATCTGAAATAGATTATAGCTATTGTAATGTTAATTTTAAGTTAACTTGATGATCTAGGATAAGAAAATAGTAATAAAGTCGATATTCTTGAATCTACAAAGTTGCTGAAATTGCTCAGGCTAACTATTTGTCAAATGATGTTGGCCACACAAATCCGCCAGACTTTTTAGGCGCTGCTGCACCTGTACTATTTTTTTGCTCAATGAATTTTTGGATCAATCCCTTAGTTGCTGGGTGATCTTTACAGAATGTTTTTAGGTACATTATCTCAACTTTTTTACGTGCCCAAGGGGTTTTTCGTAAAAAGGTTAAACTAGATTTTAGTCTTGGGTTATTAACAAAACACTTTATGTTTAGGGTCTCGCCCATCTTTTGCCAGCCGAACTCTTTCTCGAGTTTGACTAAAATGTCTTCTAATTTTACACCGTGAAGAGGATCTTGACTCATTTGAGTACCTAGTATTTTTTTGAATTAATACCACATTGTACCAAGAAACTAAGCATACGTTCATGTTGTTATTAAGTTTTATTTGCATTTATAGTGGTTAATAGCACTTTAAAACCCTTTATTTAATTTTAACTAATTTGCATATTGTCATATTTCATCATATTTGTTCATCAGCTTTTCATTCTTACTTTATCAACTTTCGCTATGATTATTTAGCGTCAATCAAGTTGATAATATTTCTCCATTAAATAAAGGAATTACTGATGACTAATGTAAATAAAATGCGTATCCAGTTAGAAAAAATAAACGGTAGTCAAACAAAGTCTGAAATTAACAATGTGCATTGCAAAATTTCTGTAAATGACAAGTTCCCAAGCTTAGACCTTTCAATCTTCACTGTTGAACAAATCTGCCAGCAAGCATGCGCAGGTAATAAAGACTTTATTATTGAGCTTATTAGAAGAGCCGAGGAGCAAGAAATAGAAGGTGATTATATTATGGCCAATGAACTCTATAAGAAATTTACAAAAGGCTTTATATCTTAAACAGTTAAATTGAAAATTGCTGTTATACTTTTTCTATAATGTAAAAGGAAACAGCACTCATGACAAATACAAAAAAAATACTTCGTTTAACTTTAATATCAACTGCACTAGTACTTGCCGCTTGTTCAGAAGCGCCTGAAATTGAAGATCCGATTACAAGTGATAAAGATAACATTGCCATTACTGCAATGAAAAACCCAACGGTAGTAGAAATTGGGTCGTTAAACGATTTAGAAGCTTTATTTAAAGAACACGATTATACGAGTGAAAGTTGGGCTAAAGGTAACCGTGAAGTGCCTCGTTTATCGTTTGATGAGTTTAGTGAAAGCTGGAAAGAAACATCAAGTCATATGCCGGTTAAAACCAAGAAACAAGTTTTCTTTAGATTAATGGCGCCACTTATTTTAATTTCTAACGAAAGAATCTTGTTAGAACGCGAAGAAATAAAAACAGCGGCTCTTGATAGTCAAAATTTGAAAGAGCTTGGCCTTAAATATGGTGTTATATCTGATGAAAAAGACGTTATGGATGAAGAAAAACGTGCTCGTTTATTAATACAGGTAGATATTATTCCACCATCATTAGCACTTGCACAAGCTGCAGAAGAGAGCGGTTGGGGTACTTCAAGATTTACTTCTGAGGGCAATGCCTTTTTTGGTCAATGGGATTTTTCAGGAAATGGCATGACACCAAAACAACAGCGTAAAGAGCTTGGTGATTATGGTTTAGCTCGTTTTGACAGTCCATTAGCGTCAGTTGAAGGCTACATGAAGAACATCAACACCACTGGTGCTTATGAAAAACTACGAGTACTAAGAGCTGATTTGCGTAATAGCAACAAAAAAATTACGGGTATGGAGCTAGCGAATACGCTTGATAAGTATTCAGAGCGTGGTCAGGCTTATATAGATGGTTTGCATGAAATGATTTCATACAATAAATTACAAGATGTTGATGAAGCGTATTTATCAGAAGAAAAATTGATTCATTTAGTAAGAAAATAAACAGCTTACAATTTGACTTTATTAAGGCCACATTTATGTGGTCTTTTTATTACGCTGACTTTTCCTGATAAAAAATCTAAATTAATTGGTGAATTTTATATTTAAGTCTCTAAAAACTAAATTATGGTAAATATGTTGTAGCTAAAGCTTTAAACTTTGTTGGTTTTTGTTAATATGCAGATAATAATAACAAACCATTCCTTCCCTTTTTCAAGGGCAGGACATTTCAGAGTAGTAATATATGCCTAGTTTTAAACAACTCACCCTTAAAGCTTCGTTAGCCGCTTTATTGATAGCTCCTACAGCTTTAGTTCAAGCCGCTGCTACTGACGCCGATGTTGAGCAATGTGTTATTGAAAAGCTTAAAGAAGTAAATGCTAATACACTTGTTTCACAAATCCGCGCAGAGTGTAAGATTGAAGTAAAACAACCTCAAAATGATCCAACTCAAGGTGCTTTCTCGCAACGTATTATTAGCGAGAATGCCAGTAAATATAACTCGCATGTGATCACCCCACATAGAATGAATTATATTTTACCAGTTTCAATTACCGATAATCGCAATACTGAAGTTTACCGTGATGCAGCGCCACAGTGGTCTGATAATATTGAAGATCATGAATCTAAGTATCAATTAAGTCTAAAAGTGCCTTTAAATGGTGGCGACTTATTTACTGAAGGTGATGGATTGTACTTTGGTATGACATTAAATTCATGGTGGCAAGTTTACTCAGAGAACATCTCTAAGCCGTTTCGTGAAACTAACTACTTACCTGAAGTTTTCTACATTACCGGTTTAGACTGGCATCCAATGGGAGGTAACACAGGTTTAATTATGGGTGTTGAGCATCAGTCAAATGGTCGCTCTAATGCATTTTCAAGAAGTTGGAACCGTGTTTACTTAAACTTACTTTGGGAAAAAGAGAATTTATTATTATCACTAAAGCCTTGGTATCGTTTATCTGAAGATGAAAAAGAAGTTTTAGAAGATGGTACGCTAGATCCTGATGGCGATGACAACCCAGATATCATGGACTACATGGGCTACTTTCAATTTGGCGCAGCTTATCAATATGAAAACTTAGAGTTTAGCATGGGCATTCGCCAAAACTTTGCCACTCACAAAGGTGCTTTAGAGTTAGGTATGACATTTCCGCTTTGGGGCCGTTTACGTGGTTATGCGCAATACTTTACCGGTTATGGTGAAAGTTTAATTGATTACAATCATAACCAACAAACCTTTGGTATAGGTATCGCGATTACAGATATCCTTTAACAAAACAGAAATTATCAAGAGGGTCAGAACAACTTGAACTTATCGTAAGGTATGAATCAAGTTGTTCTGACCCTCTTGATTTTTAGCGGGTCATTTTCTTGACAAAAACCACCACGAATAAAGCAATTGTGAAGCTTCCGGTAAAAGCTTCGGTCGCGGCAATAGCTCGTGATATGCCCACCGGAGTTATGTCGCCATAACCTAATGTGGTAAAGGTAACTATCGAGTAGTAAATACAATGCAAAAACAGCATGATATTCTCTTCAAAGCTTTGCGTTGAGTTATAAGAGTAGGTATTACCTTCAAATTGAATTCCAGTAAAAAAATAAAGCATTGAGCAAATCAAAATTAAGATGATTGAGAAGTTAACTACTCTTATTGGCTCTTCACCATAACCGCAAAATAAATCAACAACCTTAGACATCCCTCTTGCAAGTGAGCGTTTCGGCATTTGATAACGACGCATGGTCAATTCTTTCTGGATAAATCGTCCTGATAAGGTAAAGATACCTTCTCTTTCGGAGTGCTTACGTAAATCTCTGTATATTTCTTCTGACTGTTCGAATAAGTCTTGAGCTAGTACTAAATCAAAATCTTCAATAGCCTTAGCTGCCTGAACTTCTTGTATTAATTCATCGCCAATATCAAAGTTTTTTATTTTTGTATCGTGCCAGTGTGCGCCTAATAAATTGCAATAATGTAAATTGGCATTATGCATATTGGCGCTGCAAAGCTCGGCTTTCATTAAACTTGCGTGTTTTAAATTTATATTGAAAAGATGGGCATTAGTTAGGTCGGCTCTATAAAAGTCACAGTGACTAAAGTCAAAACCATTTTTGTGATGATGGTTAACTAAATCGATGCCGCTTAATTTTGCATTATTTAAGCTCAAGCCACGAGTCATACCTCCGCTACGAGCATATTCTTGTAGGTTTTCTTTGTCCTGCGGATGGTCTTTAGTTATGTTTGGATCGTGCCAATAACACCAGCCAGAATCACTAGCAATGCCTGAACAGGTAAAACCTTGTTCATCAGCATATCGGCAACAATTGTCATGATTGGCAGCAGTCATTATTGTTTTTAAGTAATTAATCCACTAAAAAATAATTAATATAAATTTAATTAAAGAGGTAATTAGTGTAGGTGTGAATAATGAATTTTGCTAATAGCGGTGTAATATTGAAAATAAAAAAGGTGGCCTAAGCCACCTGAATTATGAGATTGAAGAGAAAATTAATTTTTAAACTCTTTCAATCAGAGCAGCGATACCTTGACCACCACCAATACACATAGTGATCACTGCGTATTTACCTTGTACACGTACAAGCTCGTGAATTGCTTTAACTGTGATTAAAGCACCAGTTGCACCAATAGGGTGGCCTAGTGATATGCCAGATCCGTTTGGATTAACTTTAGCCATATCAAGTTCTAGGTCTTTACATACCGCTAGAGCTTGCGCTGCAAATGCTTCATTAATCTCCCATACATCAATGTCATCTTTATTAATGCCGGTTTTTTCTAATAACTTGTTTACCGCAGGAACTGGACCAATACCCATAATTTCTGGAGCAACACCAGCAAACGAATAGCCAACTAATTTAGCAAGCGGCTTTAAGCCATTTGCTTTAGCGTATTCACTATCAGCCATAACTAATGCCGCAGCCGCATCGTTAATGCCTGATGCGTTACCAGCTGTTACTGTACCGTCTTTTTTAAATACAGGGCGAAGTTTAGTCATATCTGCAGCTGTACAGTCAAAACGAACATGTTCGTCTGTTTTGTATTCAACTACACCTTTACGTGTTTTTAATTCAACAGGGACTAACTGGCTATCAAAACGATTTTCTTCAATGGCTTTTTGTGCGCGGCGGTGAGATTCTGCAGCGGCTTCGTCTTGCTCTTCACGGCTAATGTTCCATTGCTCAGCTACGTTTTCAGCCGTTATGCCCATGTGAGTGTCATTGATAGGACAAGTTAAAGCTCCTACCATAGGATCAACAAGTTGGGCATCACCCATTTTTGTACCAAAACGAGTAGATGGTGACCAATAAGGTACACGAGACATAGATTCTGCGCCACCTGCAACGGCAACATCACAGTCATCTAATAGCAGTAGTTGTGCTGCTGAAACAACAGCTTGTAAACCAGAACCACATAAGCGGTTTACCGTAAGTGCAGGAGTTGATTCTGGTAGGCCACCTTTAAGTGCAGCTACACGACTCATGTACATGTCACGGCGATCAGAATGAGTAACGTTACCAATAACACAATGACCAACATCATCTTTATTAACGTTCGATCGAGATAAAGCTTCTGCTACCATTTTTCCTGCTAAGTCTGTTGGCGCGATGTTTTTTAGCGAACCACCAAAGTCAGCGATAGGGCTACGTACACCACTTAAAAATACTACTTCACGTTTACTCATAATTTTTCCTATATTTATTTAATTGGTTTTAGGTGCAATTTTTAGCTTGGTTAGTAGCTAAAACTACTTTTTATTTTTTACTTTGATATTAAGTTAGCCTCTTAATGAATTTAAGAGGCTTTGATAAACTTTAAGAGAATGTCATTTCTGGAACGTGTTCTGGAACTACCAGTTCACCTTCGGTAAGTTTAATTATTTCTTCAACACTCACACCCGGTGCTCGTTCAAGTAAATGGAACTTACCATCTTTGATTTCAATAAAGGCTAAATCGGTTAATACCTTTTTAATACAACCTTTACCGGTAAGCGGTAGGGTACAATTAGATAATAATTTAGATACGCCATGTTTAGATGCATGGGTCATAGTAACGATAATATTGTCGGCACCAGCAACTAAATCCATCGCTCCACCCATACCTTTGATTAACTTACCAGGGATCATATAAGAAGCAATGTTGCCATTAACGTCTACTTCAAATGCACCAAGTACGGTTAAATCAACATGACCGCCACGGATCATGGCAAATGATTCGGCACTATCAAATAATGATGCGCCTGTAGCCATAGTAACGGTTTGTTTGCCGGCATTGATTAAGTCAGCGTCAACTTCTTCTTCAGTCGGGAATTGTCCCATACCAAGTAAGCCGTTTTCAGATTGCAGCATTACTTCAATACCTTCAGGTACGTAGTTTGCAACTAATGTTGGAATACCAATACCTAAGTTTACGTAGTAACCATCTTGTAGTTCTTGGGCAACACGTTGTGCTAATTGTTCACGAGATAAAGACATGATCTATTTTCCTTATTCAGAACGCACAGTGCGTTGTTCAATGATTTTTTCGAAAGTGCCTTTAATAAGGCGGTTAACATAAATACCAGGAGTGTGGATCTCATCTGGGTCAAGTTCACCAGGCTCTACAATTTCTTCAACTTCTACAACCGTAATTTTACCTGCTGTTGCAGCTAGAGGATTAAAATTACGTGCCGTTTTACGAAATACTAAATTACCGTAAGTATCAGCTTTCCAAGCTTTAACAATGGCAAAGTCACCTGTAATAGATTCTTCTAATATATAGTTACGACCGTCAAACTCACGTACCTCTTTACCTTCTGCAACTGGTGTACCATAACCTGTTGCGGTAAAGAACGCAGGGATCCCAGCTCCACCAGCACGCATTTTTTCAGCTAAAGTGCCTTGCGGAGTTAATTCAACTTCGAGTTCGCCACTCATCATCTGAGCTTCAAAGTTAGCGTTTTCGCCAACATAAGAGGCAACCATTTTTTTGATTTGTTTGTCAAAAAGTAAAATGCCTAAACCGTGTTCAGTGGTACCACAGTTATTTGATACTAAGGTGATACCTTTAGTACCTTTACGCTTAATTTCTTTGATTAAGCCTTCAGGGTTACCTGATAAGCCAAAGCCACCAGCAATAATAGTCATGTTATCTTCAAGACCTGCCATTGCTTCTTCGTAGGTGTGAACTACTTTATTAAAACCAGCCATTTAAGCTCCTTTATACAAAGGTTTTAGATAAACCCTTGTGTTTATAATTTTAGAGTTAATACTTTATTTGTGCCGATACTCTAACAAATTCCACACTATAAACAATAATTTTAAGCATAAATTAGTGCGCATTTATCAATTAGGTGGAAATAATGTTGGACACTTTCAGAGCAGGTTACAAATAACATAATAAAATATTCGCTATCAATGCCAATAAAATAACAGTTACGAAGTGAGCTGTATCTACATATACCTATGGCACAGGGATATAAAACATTTCACTGAGTATATATTTATAAAGAAATATTTATTTTTTTATTCGGTTTTATGATATTTTAACGTCAATAAAATGACTTAATTGTACGAAAGTGCAATGAGCGGAGTGAAAAAATGAATTTAGCGTTAACTGAAGAACAACAAATGATCCAAGACATGGCGAAAAAATTCGCCGAGTCAGAATTAGCACCTGTTGCTGCCAAATTAGATGAAACTGGCGATCAGCAATTATTTCAAACAAATTTGGCAAGTTTAGCCGAATTAGGCTTTATGGGCTTAAATATTAAAGCCGAGTATGGTGGTGTTGAAGCTGGCACCGTTGCTTTTTCTTTAGCAATTACTGAAATTGCTAAAGCTTGTGCTTCTACCGCTGTAACAACTTCTGTAACTAATATGGTGGCAGAGGTTATACAAGCCGTTGGTAATGAAGAGCAAAAACAAAACTATTTACCAAAAATTTGTTCTGGTGAATATTTAGCTGGTGGCTTTTGCTTAACTGAACCAAGCGCTGGCTCTGATCCTGCAGGTATGAAAACTACTGCAACTAAAGACGGTGATGACTATATTTTAAATGGCAGCAAAATTTATATTACTAGTGGCACAATCGCTGGTGTATTTGTGGTTTGGGCTGTTACTGACACTGAAGCTCGTAAAGGCAAGGGCATTTCATGTTTCTTAGTTGAAGCAGGTACGCCCGGCATGACCATTGGTAAAAATGAAGATAAAATGGGGCAAAAAGCGTCACCAACAAATGAAGTTCATTTTGAAAATTGTCGCGTGCCAGCATCGGCTATGATGGGTCAAGAAAATAAAGGCTTTGCTATTGCCGTTGGTGAATTAGCAGGTGGCCGTATTGGCATTGGCTCTTTAGCTTTAGGTGTTGGTTTAGCTGCACTTGATTATGCTCGTGATTACATTAAAGAGCGCAAGCAATTTGGCCAACCATTAAGTAATTTCCAAGGTTTGCAGTGGATGCTTGCCGAGCGTTACACTGATATGGAAGCTGCACGTTTATTACTTATGAGCGCGGCAAGTACTAAAGAGCAAGGTTTACCGTTTGGTACGCAAGCGTCAATGGCAAAGCTATACGCCTCTGAAAAAGGTAATCAGGCTTGTTACGATGCATTACAACTACTTGGTGGTGCAGGGTACATAAAAGAATACCCGCTAGAGCGTATGGCTCGTGATATTCGCATTACATCAATCTATGAAGGTACGAGTGAGATCCAAAAAGTAATCATAGCTCGAGACGTTCTAGCGTAATTACCGTTAATCTTACAAGTCGAAGCCACTTTGTTTTAAAACAAGTGGCTTTTTTAATTTTTTTAGCAGCTAATTAATGAACTTGCTATAGTAGCCCTTTAATATTCTCATGATAAGAAATAAAACATGTCTACAGAAATTCTGATTGCCGATTATCAAAATTCTCAACATTGCGCTGATTTAATTTATTTGCTTAATGAATACGCTAAAGATCCTATGGGGGGCGGGGCGCCATTAAGTGATTATTCACAAAGTAATTTATGTGCCAAATTGGCTAAACAAACTAACGTATTCACATTGCTTTGTTATGTAGATGGTAAACCTGCGGCTATTTGTAATTGCGTAGAAGGTTTTTCTACCTTTAAAGCCAAGCCACTTTTAAATATTCATGATATGGGGGTGGTTAGCGAGTTTAGAGGCAAAGGCTTGAGTCAGTTGTTGATGGATAAAGTTGAACAAATAGCTCGAGCAAAAGATTGCTGTAAAGTTACTTTAGAAGTATTAGAAGGTAATGAAGTGGCTAAAAATAGTTATATTAAATTTGGCTTTACCGGCTATGAATTAGATCCTGAAATGGGCAAAGCAATGTTTTGGGAAAAAACGTTATAATGGCAAAATAATGGAAGATTTTAAATTATACGTAGATAAGGTGTATTAATTTTATCTACGTTTTAGCATTTAAAAAGAAATTGATTTTCTACCCGTTCTACTATTTTTCTCAGCAGCTGGGTTTTTATCTTTTACCGCTGACTTGCCTTTATTAGAGTTAGATTTTGGTTTTTTCTTGTTATTAGCTTTAGCTTTATTTTTCGGCTTAAAAGGTTCACTGTTATCTTTTTGGTTATTTGCCACAGCCTCATTAAATGATGGTGCTTGCTCAGCAGCTAACCGCTCATCTTCAGAAGCTTCTCTTAGCATCGGCATAATAGCTTCGCCGTTAAATTGCACTATATCTTCAAAGTAAACTTTCTTACGCTTTTGATATTCAACTTCGCCATTTAAATATACGTAACCTTCACTAATAACCATTTTAGCTTCACCGCCACCGCCAACTAAGTTTGCTATTTTTAATAATTTGCAAAGTTCAATAGGCTCGGCATCTACATCTATCACTAAAACTTCAATTTCTTCCAAGGTATTTTCCAGTACTTATATTTTAAAGAGTTTATATTGCTAGTTTATCACTTCAATAAAAAAACACCCAAGGTATTTATATACATTGGGTGTTTTAAACTTACTTTATAGGAATTAAACTAATTGACAGATCAGATCAAACCTAAGGGAGTAATTCTTTTTTACTAAGGAGCTACAGTAAAGCTTACAGAGTAAGTTACAGTTTCTGCGGCTAAATCAGTAATACTTGATTCGCCAAGTGTATTGCTCATATGCTCAGCTGTTTTATTCGCGCCGTGATTTTGAGCAAAAGTAATAATGTCTTCACCATTACATACAACACCTAAAGCAACCGTTTTCTCTTTTAAACGATATTCTTTTAATGTTTTAGTTAGTTTTTGAGTGCTATCGCTCATAGCTGCTTTACATGTATCAACTAATGCACCTTCCATATAAGAGCTCATACCTTCAGCGCTGCTATTAAAGCTAATAAGAGAAGCGCCAGCGAATAACATAGTTGTAGTGATTTGAGTTAAAGTTTTCATAGTTTTCTTCCTGTTTTATTAATATAAAGTTTTAGTAAATTTGTTTGTATAACTGTATAGATGAAGAATAGCCCTAAAAGGTTGGAATTATTTAATCGTGGATGTAACAAAGTATTGCGGTTGTTAACATAAAATTAACTTTTGGTTTTCTTTAAGTTATTGATTTTATGAAGTTAACCTTGTTTTATTAGGTGCGGGTTAATGATGTTGCTGAATAAATGTTTACATTCGGCTTTAAAAATACATATTTCATTAATAGATAAAGCAAATATTTGTGTGATTTTCTTAAAAATTGATGAACAGATAGGCTATTTGTATTAAAAAACAGCATACAAACAAATAATCACAAAATAATGCCAACTTAGTGTTGACAGTTTTTCCATGATCCCTATAATACGCAACCACAAAGACTGGACGATTAGCTCAGTTGGGAGAGCATCGCCCTTACAAGGCGAGGGTCACTGGTTCGAGCCCAGTATCGTCCACCATTCTTTGTTTTATTAGTTATGTAAGTAACTTTAAAATATTTAGTCTTTGTTGATTTGAAATTGTTTGGACGATTAGCTCAGTTGGGAGAGCATCGCCCTTACAAGGCGAGGGTCACTGGTTCGAGCCCAGTATCGTCCACCATTCAATTTCTAATCTATTTTCTACTTGTTGGACGATTAGCTCAGTTGGGAGAGCATCGCCCTTACAAGGCGAGGGTCACTGGTTCGAGCCCAGTATCGTCCACCATCAAGTGAAAATAAATTTATAAATCAAGATCCCCGGACGATTAGCTCAGTTGGGAGAGCATCGCCCTTACAAGGCGAGGGTCACTGGTTCGAGCCCAGTATCGTCCACCATTTCTCTTAAAATATTTAATAGTGTAATTTACTAACTCTGTTTAGTACTTATCTTTAAGTGAAATAATCAGTCAAGATATCCCCGGACGATTAGCTCAGTTGGGAGAGCATCGCCCTTACAAGGCGAGGGTCACTGGTTCGAGCCCAGTATCGTCCACCATTTAATTCAGAAGCATCACCCCTAATATAAGTAAACGAAGGTCACTGGTTCGAGCCGTTAACACAGATTGGCGTCCACCATTTATTTCTTCTTTTTAATTATTTAAAACTACAATCAATCACTTCTTTAATTTTTGATATTCTTTATAATGCAGTTTTTACTGAACAAATATTCATAGTTGCAAGTAAGTAGGATATCCATGAAAAAATTTAGAGTGAGTTTAACCTTATTAGCTTTTATGGCTTTGTTTTATGGTTACACCATTTATCAGTCACCATTACCGTTTGAAGTTATCGACAGAGATAACTCAGGAATTATATCTGTAGAAGAGGCTACACAATCTATGGATATTGATAAACGTGTCGTTATTAAAACTGATGAAATTTGTACTATCTACTATTGGTTAGATGATGGTAGTGATGCTTATGAAGTTTGCGCTGTAAATAATTGATAAAATATTAGCATTATTATGACTGCGATTAAGATGAGCCGAATCGATGCGTTAACTCAAATAATTACTTTTGGCGAGTTACGTGAACACGCTTTTTCACAACTCGTTAAATTTAGTTATGGTAATGATGTCAGTTCGCTAGAAGTTTCAAACTTAATCTTATCTGAAGTGCTCACTAAATATTTATCAGACGTTATCTCTGCAGACGACCTTGAAGAATGGGCTAACTTTATTGAGTGTAGAGATGATCTTGAATTTACAGCCATTGAAGGATTTGTTTATGCGTTGGCTAATCCTGAACAGATGGGGGAAATCAGTAAAGCTAATATAGATAAAATGCTAAAAATGCTCAATTCTTCTTTATAACTTACCTCTATTCGAATTAGTTCTATTCGATATTATCTGCTACATTGGAATTTCAAAAAATAATAAGGAAATTCTAGTGACAAAATCCCAATTACTGTCTTTAGTTGGCATTATACTTTTTATTAATCCTGTCTTTGCCAAAGAGCAGGCGGCAGTTGCTATGCCCGATAGCTATAGTGCTGATGTTGCCGTTAATATTTTAAATTCTGGTGGTAATGCTGTTGATGCTGCAATTGCTGCACAATTTGTGTTGGCCGTTACTTTACCTGAAGCTGGCAACCTTGGTGGTGGTGGTTTTATGGCAATCTACCAAGATGGAAAATCTGATTTCTTAGATTATCGAGAGTTAGCTCCTTATGCCGCTCATCGTGATATGTATTTAGATAAAAACGGTGAGGTAATTGAAAACTTATCGTTATTTGGCATTTTAGCTGCCGGTACACCAGGAACTGTTGATGGTATGTGGCAAGCCCACAAAAAATACGGCACTTTACCTTGGAAGACACTATTACAGCCGGCGGTTGATTTAGCTAAAAATGGTTTTATAGTTCATCCGCAATTAGCTGATGAAATTAAATATGTTTCTAATGACTATAAACAAAATAATATTAAGGTTAATTTTGATGATTATTTTTTAGCGGCCAAGGCCGGTAAAGTATTTAAACAGCCTGAATTAGCTGCAACATTAACGCGTATTCGCGATCAAGGAAAAGCTGGGTTTTATCAAGGTAAAACAGCCGAGATTATTGTTGGTTTTATGCAAGAAAATCAAGGGTTAATCACTCATAAAGACCTAACAGACTATCAGGCTAAATGGCGTACACCGATACAAAAAAAGTGGTCAGGTTACCAAGTTATTACTGCGCCGCCGCCAAGCTCTGGTGGTATAGCTATTTTACAGTGGTTAACAATGTATGAGTTGCTAGCAGATCCTAAGCTTGAACATAACTCAGTTGAATATATCCATTTATTATCAGAAATAGGCAAACGAGTTTTTGCTGACAGAGCCGAGTATTTAGGTGACCCCGATTTTATTAAAGTTCCAGTAAATGAGTTAATTGCGAACAATTATCTTGTTAAACGCTCTAAAGGTATTAAATTAAATAAAATTTCTAGCACAGAAAATATAAAACCCGGTTTAAAAGAAAGTGAAGATACAACCCATTTTTCAATACTTGATCAGTGGGGCAACGCGGTTTCAAATACCACAACCATCAATTTAGGCTTTGGCAGTGGTATGGTTGTTGAAGGTGCTGGCTTTTTATTAAATGATGAAATGGATGATTTTAGCATTAAGCCTGGAGTACCTAATGTGTTTGGTGCTGTGGGTGGTCAAGCAAACGAAATTCAACCGAAGAAACGCATGCTCTCGTCTATGTCACCAACGATTATTCTTAAAGATGGCAAGGTTACCTTTGTAACTGGCTCTCCTGGTGGAACAACCATAATTACCTCGGTATATCAGTCTATTTTAAATGCTTTAGTTTTTAATATGCCAGCCCAGAAAGCTGTTGATAGTCCACGTTTTCATCATCAATTATTGCCTATTAATGAGATCAAGCATCATCAAGGCTTAACTGAACAGCAAAAACAAGCACTCGAAACAATGGGCTATCATTTAAAGGAAAGAAACTTTGGTGATTTACATTTGATTTTGCGAAATGATAAAGGCTTAGATGCTGCATCGCAAAGTTCGGGAAGAGGTAAGTCGGTAGTAATAAATTAATAGTTCTTTAATATTTTAGTTTCCGCAAATAAGCATATTTGCGGAAACTCAATGATTTGCTAATAATCTAAGCCAATAACTTCACGAACATCATCTAAGGTATTAATAAGGGCGTTACTGAACTCAAAGCTCATGATGTCACTTTCTTTTTTCCCTTTCCTAAGTAGCTCATTAAAATGCTCAATTTCATAATTATAACCGTGAGTTTTATAGTTAAAATCGAACACTTCTGATTTATCATCGCTAATGATAGTAATATTTGTTGGCGCATGAAAAGGGCCGTTGAGCTTAATTGTTGCTCGTTCACAAATAAATGTCGCTTGCGTTGGGGTATTTTCTAATAGTGTACTGCGAAGCTTTGCTTTAACTTTATATTTATAGCTAAATTCCATCGTACAAGATGAGTCAACGTCATTATCAAAAAATGTCGCTTGTGCTTTAATATCATCAGGTTTCCCTATTGACGAAAGGGCAGCGAAAATAGGGTAAATACCAATATCAAGTAAGCTGCCACCTCCAAGTGATTTATTAAATAAACGAGAGTTATTATCAAAGGCTCTACTAAAGCCAAAGTCCGCTTCTAAGCTCAGTAACTCACCATAAGTTTGGTTCTGTATTTTATCTAACAGAAAGCGATAATGGGGCAAAAAGTATGTCCATAACGCTTCCATCAACAATACATTTTTTTCTTTTGCTGTCGTGGTCATTAAATCTACTTCGGATTTATTCATTGCGAAAGGTTTTTCACATAATACCGCTTTATCATGCTCTAAACATAATAGGGTATGTTCTTTATGTAATGCGTGAGGTGTCGCAATATACACAGCATCTACGTTAGGATCTTTCACCATGGATTGGTAATTGTTATAGGCAATTGATGCTAAATATTTATTGGCAAAATCATCAGATTTTTGCTGACTTCTTGATGCCACAGCGTAAAGCTCGCCACCGTCTACCTTAAGTAAATCACTCGCAAATTTATTAGCGATATTACCCAAGCCAATTATGCCCCAACGTATACTTCGGTTATTTATTGAATTCATCAACTGCTCACAAAAGATGTTAACTAATTATTTTATTTAATAAGAGTAACCGATTAATTTATCAATAAAATAATTAATAATAATAAATTTAATGTTCAAAGTTTTATTTAGGTAAATTATGCGATCTTGCATCGTGATTAAATCAATTAGCATCAGTTAAACGTATAGCATTAAGGCTGTACGCCTGTTAAAATGTCGGCAATTTTTTATATGTTTATATTTCCTGTAAAAGCAGGGGATTTTATAGCGAGAACACTATGACTTTAACGACCCGTTTTGCACCGAGTCCAACTGGTTACCTACACGTAGGTGGCGCACGTACAGCCCTTTACAGCTGGTTATATGCCAAGAAAAATGGCGGCGATTTTGTTTTACGTATCGAAGATACTGACTTAGAGCGTTCAACTCAAGAATCTGTTGATGCCATTATGGATGGTATGAATTGGCTACAACTTGATTGGAACCGTGGTCCATTCTTTCAAACACATTGTTTTGATCGTTACAAAGAAGTGATTCAAACCTTACTTGATACTGGCCATGCTTACCGTTGTTACTGTACTCCTGAAGAAGTCGACGCAATGCGTGAAGAGCTTAAAGCAAAAGGTGAAAAGCCTCGTTATAACGGTTTATGGCGTGACCGTACTGACTACCCTGAAGATAAACCATACGTTATTCGTTTTAAAAATCCGCTTACTGGCTCAGTAGTTATTGAAGATATGGTTAAAGGTGATATTGAGATCTCTAACGAAGAGTTAGATGATTTAATTATTGCCCGCTCTGATGGTTCTCCTACCTACAATTTAACAGTTGTTGTTGATGATTGGGATATGAAAATAACTCACGTTGTTCGCGGTGATGATCACGTTAATAACACACCTCGTCAAATCAATATTTTAAAAGCACTAGGTGCGCCATTACCTAAGTATGCACACATCCCAATGATCCTTGGTGATGATGGCAAGCGTTTATCTAAACGCCATGGCGCAGTTGGTGTTATGCAGTATCGCGATGACGGTTATTTACCTGAAGCGCTATTAAATTATTTAGTTCGTTTAGGCTGGTCACACGGCGATCAAGAAATCTTCTCTCGTGATGAAATGATCGAGTTATTTGATTTATCTGGTTGTAACCGTGCGCCAAGTGCTTTTAATACCGAAAAGCTAATTTGGGTAAACCAACATTACATGAAAACTCTTGATCCTGAATATGTAGCAGAGCATTTAGCTTGGCACATGGAGAATCAAGGCATTAATACTGAAAACGGTCCAGCTCTTGCTGAGATTGTTAAAATTCAAGCAGATCGTGTGAAAACATTGAAAGAAATGGCTGAGATCTCTAGCTACTTTTATCAAGAATATACCGAGTTTGACGAGAAAGCAGCGAAGAAACATTTACGCGGCGTAGCCAAAGCACCACTTGAACTTGTACAAACAAAACTTGCGGCACTAACTGATTGGACTGCTCCAGCAATTCATGACGTAATTAATGCGACAGCAGAAGAGTTAGAAGTTGGTATGGGTAAAGTTGGTATGCCATTACGTGTTGCTGCAACCGGTGGCGGTAACTCTCCTTCACTAGATGAAACACTGGCGTTATTAGAGCAAGACCAAGTTATTGTTCGTATTGATAAAGCGATTGCATTCATTGATGAACGCACAGCTAACGCTTAATATTTGTTTGTAATACTGACTATAATCAATGATATAAAGCAACAATAAGCTACACTTATCGGTGTAGCTTTTTATTTAAAGAATTTGGAGAAATATTTTTGGCATTTACACAGTTTAATCTAGACAGTCGCTTAGTTAGAGCCATTGAACATATGGGGTTTGAAAAACCTACTGATATTCAACATCAAGCGATCCCTGCAGCAATGACAGGGCAGGATGTAATTGCATCGTCAAAAACTGGTTCGGGTAAAACCTTAGCGTTTTTATTACCTGCTATGCAGCGTTTAATTAAAAACCGGGCTTTATCTAAGAAAGATCCAAGAGTATTAATCCTTACGCCAACGCGAGAGTTAGCAAAACAAGTATTTGCTCAGCTAAAATCGGTTTCAGCTGGTACTCAATTTAAATCCGCGTTAATTCTTGGCGGAGAAAACTTTAACGACCAAGTTAAAGTGCTTGATAAAAATCCTGATTTTATCGTAGCAACGCCTGGCAGGTTGTCTGATCATTTATCTAAAGGTTTATTTTATTTAAACGGTTTAGAACTATTAATCCTTGATGAAGCAGACCGCATGCTTGATTTAGGTTTTGCACCACAATTAAAGCAAATAAATGAAGCTGCAGACCACCGTAAACGCCAAACGTTAATGTTTTCTGCAACGCTAGATCATGGCCAAGTTGAAGAATTTGCTAAAGATTTGCTGAACAAGCCTAAGCGAATTGCTATTGGTTCGGTAACCAGTGAGCATGTTGATATTAAACAGCGATTCTTTTTATGTGACCATTTAGACCATAAACAGCAATTATTAGAGCACTTCTTACAAACAGAATCGATACAACAAATCATTATATTTACCGCGACTCGTGCTGATACAGAGCGTTTAGCGACTGAGCTAAATAGCAAAGATATTGCCAGTGTTGCCTTAAGTGGTGAGTTAAAGCAAAGTGAGCGTAACCGCATTATGGAGTCGTTTGCTAAGGGTCAACAGAAAATATTAGTAACAACCGACTTAGCGTCACGTGGTCTAGATTTAGTTAATGTATCGCACGTCATTAATTTTGATTTACCTAAACATGCCGAAGAGTATATTCATCGTATAGGCCGAACAGGCCGAGCAGGTACTAAAGGCGATGCGATTTCATTTATTGGCCCAAAAGATTGGCAAAGTTATTTAAATATTAAAGCGCTTTTACAACAAGAAATTGAATTTTCTATTGTTGAGGGAATGGCGGCTAAGTTTAAAGGTATTAAACCTAAAAAGCCTAAAGCAGTTAAAGCAGCAGATAAAAATATTAAGAAAGTGGCTAAGAAAAAGAAACCTACAGCGACTAAAACTAAGAAGAAGATTATTTTCTCTAATGATGATGCAGGTGATATGCCGGTAATGCGTAAAAAACCCGTTAAGTTTGTAGAAGATACTGATTTTGAAGAACAAGATTAATACTAAATCTATTAACTGAAATTTATCTGTAAAAACCAGAAAGAGCTCCTAAGAGCTCTTTTTTATAAGTGAATATCTCTTGGGGGAGATAAATAAACGAGTTATGCGTCAGCCACTAATTCTGATTGTGGTACTTCATAACGGTTCTTTAAATTTGCTTTTAATACCCCTTTTCTGTGTTGCAGAGCAGCTTCTAGTTTTTTCACTGAACTAGCAATAGCTACGTATAAATCATCATCGGCAGCAGAAACGGCTACTTTTTGATTTTCATAATTGGTTACAACTTCAATTTTTTGTGAATTCTTGTCTACGGTTAGAATGGCTTCAAGAGTCATTAGGCTAGGGAAATGGTTTGCGATTTTCTCAAATTTACTGTTAATAACATCAACAATTGCTTCGGTAACTTCAACGTGGTGGCCAGAAATATTTATTTTCATATAAGTCTCCTAAAGTGTGTGTCTCAATATAAGAATGGTACCAACTGGTCATACTTACAAGAGTAAATATAAAAAAAAATGAAATAAAAAATAAATAATATATTTAACTGTTATTTTTCAAATAGATAGATTGCTAATTATTTTGTAATCGAGTGGCTGATTGTTGAACGATTATTTTTAGTTAGTGTGAATATTATACAGAAGGAATTACGCTGATTATTTTAGGCACAAAAAAGGGCGGTAAAACCGCCCATTTAAAACTAATAACTTCAACTTATTAAGCTTGAGTTTTTAAATATTCTTCGTAGCTACCAGAGAAGTCATTATAACCATCTTTAGTTAATTCAATAATTCGAGTTGCTAGTGAAGATACAAACTCACGGTCATGAGATACAAACACTAAAGTGCCTTCGTATTTCTCAAGCGCCATATTTAATGCTTCGATAGATTCCATGTCCATGTGGTTAGTAGGCTCATCCAGAACTAATATGTTCGGGTTTTGCATCATCATTTTACCAAACATCATGCGACCTTTCTCACCACCAGAAAGTACTTTAACTGATTTGTAGATATCGTCGGCTGAGAATAATAAACGACCTAAGTAACCACGGATCACTTGTTCATCATCGCCTTCACGACGCCACTGACTCATCCAATCAAATAAGTTCATGTCGTTAGCAAAATCATCGGCATGATCCTGTGCGTAGTAAGCTATTTTAGCGTTTTCAGACCATTTAGCTGAACCTGTATCAGGTTCGTAACCAACATCGCCCATTAATGTGCGTAGGAAGGTTGTTTTACCAATACCGTTTTCACCAATAACCGCAATTTTTTCACCAACTTCAGCCATTAAATTAATGTCTTTTAATACATGGTTGTCGTCGAAACTTTTGTTTAATTTTTCGATAACTAGCGAGTTACGGAATAATTTCTTTTCTTGGTCAAAACGAATAAACGGCGTAACACGACTTGAAACTTTAACTTCGTCTAATTTAATTTTATCAAGTTGCTTAGCACGTGATGTTGCTTGTTTTGCTTTCGATGCATTAGCAGAGAAACGACGTACGAAATCTTGTAGCTCAGCAATTTGTGCTTTTTTCTTCTCGTTACCAGCCATTAAGGTTGCGCGAGCTTGAGTTGCCGCTAGCATGTACTGGTCGTAGTTACCTGGATAAATACGTAATTCACCAAAATCTAAATCGGCCATGTGCGTACAAACACTATTTAAAAAGTGTCTATCATGCGAGATGATGATCATGGTTGAGTCACGTTCATTTAGAATATCTTCTAGCCATTGAATAGTGTGGATATCCAAGTTGTTGGTAGGCTCATCTAAAAGTAAGATATCTGGATCTGAGAATAGGGCTTGCGCTAAAAGTACACGAAGCTTCCAACCTGGTGCTATATCACTCATAGGGCCAAAGTGTTGGCTTACAGGAATACCTAAGCCTAAAAGTAACTCACCAGCACGAGACTCGGCAGTGTAGCCATCCATTTCAGCAAATTCTGTTTCAAGGTCGGCTACTTTCATGCCATCTTCTTCACTCATTTCAGCTAATGAGTAAATGCGGTCTCGCTCTTCTTTTACTGCCCATAATTCGGCGTGTCCCATGATCACCGTATCAACAACAGAGTATTCTTCATAGGCAAATTGATCTTGACGTAACTTACCAACGCGTTCGTTGATATCAACTGAAACTGTGCCGGCAGTTTGCTCTAAATCACCACCTAAAATTTTCATGAAGGTTGATTTACCACAACCGTTCGCGCCAATTAAACCAAAGCGGTTACCACCACCAAATTTAACTGAGATATTTTCAAATAAAGGTTTTGCACCAAATTGCATGGTGATATTTGCTGTTGAGATCAATGGATATTCCTATGGGATAAAATTTGTGCGCATTATACGGGATTTACTGAGGTTTTTGTATTTTATTTTGTTGTAATTTTGTTAACCACTTTACCTTTTATTAAAACAAAAAAGGAACACTATTTTCATCAGAAAAGGTGTTCCTTTAAAGGTGTTAAACGAGACGTTTACTTTTTAAATTGGTCGCCACTAAAGCGAGTTAAGCCTTTATTCGCTTTGTTAGCATTTTTGCCGTTACGGTTTTTATTAAAGCTGTTGCCTCGTTTTTGTCCCGGTGACGTTTTATAACCATGAGCGTTATTTTTACCACGGCGGTTTTGCTGCTGTGCTTGTTGCTCTTGACGAGTTTCATTTGGTACTAAGCACTCTGGACGATTACCGATTAACTTACGAGCTAAGCCCATTTTTGTTAGTGCTTCACGAATAAGCGGCCAGTTAACTGGATCATGGTATCGTAAAATAGCTTTATGCAAACGACGCTGTATCGTTCCTTTAGGAACCGGTACTGCATCATTGCTTTTACGAATTTTATTTAATGAATCCACTTCTGTGTGATAAATCGTAGTTGCATTCGCTAGCGGTGATGGATAAAAGTTTTGTACCTGATCCAGCTTAAAGTTATTACTCTTTAACCACAGCGCTAAATTAACCATATCTTGATCTGTTGTACCTGGGTGGGCAGAGATAAAGTAAGGAATTAAATATTGTTTCTTACCAGCTACTTTTGAGTAGTGGTCGAACATTTCTTTAAACTTATCGTATGATCCCATACCAGGTTTCATCATTTTGTTTAATGGACCTTCTTCGGTATGCTCAGGCGCTATTTTTAAATAACCGCCAACGTGATGCGACGCTAACTCTTTTACGTACTCAGGATCACGAATCGCTAAATCATAACGAACACCTGAAGCAATAAGGATCTTTTTAATGCCAGGTAATTTACGTGCTTTACGATATAGCTCTATTGTCGGTGTATGATCGGTGTCCATATGGCCACAGATATCAGGGAATACACACGAAGGTCTACGACAGGTTGCTTCTGCTTTCGGGCTTTTACAGCGTAATTTATACATGTTAGCTGTAGGGCCACCTAAGTCAGATATAACACCAGTAAAACCAGGTACCTTGTCTTGAATGTCTTCAATTTCAGCCAATATTGACTCATGCGAGCGAGACTGAATAATGCGACCTTCATGTTCGGTGATTGAACAAAAAGAACAACCGCCAAAACAACCGCGCATAATATTAATTGAGGTTTTAATCATGTCATATGCAGGTATTTTAGCATCGCCATAACTTGGGTGCGGTACACGGGCATAGGGAAGGGCAAATACACCGTCCATTTCTGCTTCACTTAGCGGCAGAGCAGGAGGGTTCAACCAAATAATTCTATCGCCATGGCTTTGTACCAATGCTCGAGCACTTGCTGGGTTTACTTCTTGATGGAAAATACGAGAAGCATGGGCATACAAGGTTTTATTATTTGATACTTGCTCATAGCTAGGTAATTTAACGTAGGTTTTCTCCCACGGCTTGTATTTTTTATTCCAGGTTTTATTTTGATAATCGCTAATTTGAATAGGTACTGCATCTTTCGTTACATCAGGGCCTTGGTTTGCATTTTTAGCACTAACAATAGTTACGCCAGATTCCGTAACTTCATCAGCCTTATCACAATTACTAGGTGTCATATCTTGATATGGACTTGGAATAGGATCTATCTTACCTGGACGGTCAATATCTCTTGAGTCAATGCCGCGCCATCCTGGTAATGCTGTTTTACTAATAAAAGCTGTACCCGGAACATCGGTGATCTTTGATACCTCTTCGCCACGGGCTATACGGTGAGCGACTTCAACTAAAGGGCGCTCGGCATTACCGTAAATAAGAATGTCAGCTTTGGCATCAAAAATTACGCTGCGGCGCACTTTATCAGACCAATAGTCGTAATGAGAAATACGGCGTAAACTGGCTTCAATACCACCAATTATTACCGGCACACCTTTGTAAGCTTCTTTACAACGTTGGGTATATACCATTACCGCGCGATCGGGGCGTTTACCACCTTCGTTATTTGGTGTGTAGGCATCGTCATGACGCATACGACGTTCAGCAGTATAACGGTTGATCATCGAATCCATATTACCGGCGGTAACACCAAAGAATAAGTTCGGTTTACCTAGCTGCATAAACGCATCTTTTGAGTGCCAATCAGGTTGCGAAATCATACCAACACGAAAG
Source organism: Thalassomonas sp. M1454 (assembly GCF_007097525.1). Taxonomy (GTDB): domain Bacteria; phylum Pseudomonadota; class Gammaproteobacteria; order Enterobacterales; family Alteromonadaceae; genus Thalassotalea_A. The sequence continues at coordinate 859,197 of NZ_VKDD01000002.1, read as the reverse complement.
CCTTGCGCCTCAAGCATACGGCCAATAATCGCCATACCAAAACTTGGGTGGTCAACGTAAGCGTCACCGGTAACTAAAATAATATCACAGCTATCCCAACCTAAGTCGTCCATCTCGCGGCGTGACATAGGAAAAAATGGTGCAGAGCCGTAGCATTCCGCCCAGTATTTTGGGTAATCAAATAATTCTATTTTTGGTAATGGGATCATGAACAGTTTTTGCCTCAATTTAATTGCCGCGGATTATAACAGAAAAGTAACGAAATATATGGTTATTAAATGTACCAAAATTACATTTGATAACATTTAAAAGCTTTTATCTTAAAAAATATGATTAATTGATAACTTTTATAAGACTTGCTGATTGCTTTGTAACTAAAGTGTTTGTATAAATACGCAACGAAAAATTTATAAGGTAATAAATAATGAAATATCCATTAATTGTTGCATCAATAAGCGTTCTTCTGAGTGCTTGTGTAACAAATGATAAAAATGACAATGCGGATGTTAAGCAAAATAATTCGGTACTTATGGCGCCTGTACAAAGTGCAGAAGTTAAAGACCCAGATAATTCACAAGTCATTACACTCGAAAAAATAATGTCTGATCCTGATTGGATTGCTCGCTCTCCTTCGAGTTGGTATTGGGGTGATGACAATCAAACTATTTTTTATAAACAAAAACGTTTGGGTAATCCTTTAACCGATCTTTACACTAAGTCATTAACTGAACAAGGTAATGGTGAAAAGGTAAGTTTAGCTAATTTACACGCCGTTGCAGATAAACATGCCGTTAGAAACATCGATGGTACAAAAGAAGTTTATACCTTTGAAGGTAATGTTTTTGTAAAAGATCTAACAGCAAAATCTATTACGCAAATTACCTTTACGTCGGCGGTAGAAAAGCAGCCAATGTTTTTGTCAAATGGTAACGTTGCTTACCGTGTCGATAACGTATTTTATGAATTTGATACCAACAAGAATCAAGTTCGCGAGTTAGTGAATTTACAGCTTACTAATACTCCTGGTGTTAGCCGCACTGAACAAACTTACATTTCAAAAGAGCAACATAAACTAATTAAGTATGTTGCCCTGCAAAAGCGTAATGCTGATTTAAGAGCCGAGCAAAAATCGCAGTTAAGAACTGAGAACAATACTATAGCAACATCAGTATTTTATTTTGGCGAAGGTAAGCGCATTGTTGATGCACAATTATCTCCAAATGCTCAAATGATGGTAGTTAGTGTAACTAAAAATGAAAGCTGGAATAACCCAGGTGACATTATGCCTAACTATATCAACAGCGAAGCTACTATTGATGCGGTGCCAGCACGTCGCCGTGTATCTGATAATCGTAAATATGAAGAGCAGTTGTATTTATTAGATTTAGTTAATAATGCTCAATACGTTTTAGATTACAAAACATTACCTGGTTTTGACGAAGATGTATTAGCGAGTGTTAAAGCGGAAAACTATGCGCGCGAGGGCAAAGAATATAAATCATCTAAACAAGCTCGAAATATTCACTTAATTGGCCGCAACTCCATTCAATGGCATAACGACTCTAAGCAAGTAGCAATTATGCTTGAAGCTTGGGATAACAAAGATCGTTGGATTGCTACAATCGATTTTGAAAATAAGCAACTAGTTAATCAACATCGTTTACATGATGATGCTTGGATAAACTGGGCCTTTAATGACTTTGGTTGGTTTAATAACAGCGAAACTCTGTATTTTACATCAGAGCAATCTGGTTACGGTCACCTTTATATTAAGGCTATAGATGGTGATGTAAAAGCACTTACTCAAGGTCAATATGAAGTTCGCAACCTCACTTTAACTGGTGATGACAATAGTTTTTACTTTAAGGGTAATAAAAAACACCCTGGCATTTATGAAATTTATCATGTGGATGTTAATTCGGCTAAATTAACCGCTGTAACTGATTTAGGTGGTAGAAATGAATATCAACTATCTCCTGATGAAACAAAGTTATTAATTGAGCACTCAACTACAACAATGCCTCCAGAGTTGTACGTACAAGACATAGCTACTGATGCTGAAGCTGTACAATTAACTCATACGGTAACGCAAGAGTTTTTAAGCATGCCTTGGACTGCGCCAACGGTAGTTGAAGTTCCTTCATCACACACCAAACAAGGGATTTTCTCTAAAATTTATCAAGCACCTAAAGGTGAGGTTAACGCAACTGTGCAAGGCAAAGCTGTAATGTTTGTTCACGGTGCTGGCTATTTACAAAACTCGCACCTTGGTTGGTCAGTATACTTCCGTGAATTTATGTTCCACTCAATGCTAGTGCAAAAAGGTTATACCGTAATCGATATGGACTACCGTGCATCAAGTGGTTACGGCCGTGACTGGCGTACAGCCATTTATCGTCAAATGGGTACACCTGAAGTAGAAGATATGCTCGATGGCGTTAATTGGTTAGTTGCAAATGCTAATGTTGATAAAAACCGTGTTGGTGTTTATGGTGGCTCTTACGGCGGATTTTTAACCTTAATGTCTATGTTTAAAGAGCCTGATGTATTTGCATCTGGTTCGGCACTTCGCTTAGTTTCTGATTGGACATCGTACAACCACGGTTATACGTCAAATATTTTGAATACGCCTGAAGACGATAAAATTGCATTTGAGCGTAGCTCGCCAATTTACTTCGCTGAAGGGTTACAAAAGCCGTTATTGATTAATGCACCTATGGTTGATGACAATGTATTTTTCCAAGATTCAGTTCGTTTAGTGCAACGTTTAATTGAATTAGAAAAAGAGAACTTTGAAACTGCTATTTATCCGGTAGAGCCACATGGCTTTGTGCAACCTAGCAGTTGGTTGGATGAATATCGCCGTATCTTCAAGCTATTTGAAACGACTTTATAATAGTTTGACTTAATTTATAAAAAGCTACTTCGGTAGCTTTTTTTATGTCAGCAATATGTAGGTTTTGTACTATATTAATAGCAAGTTGATAAATTTATTGAACAAAAACAATATGAAGGGACTTAAATGAAATACATAAAATTATTTATAACAATGGCTTGGTTGTCGATCATAACTAGCGTTAACGCTGTTGCTGAAGAAAGTAATGAGGTTGTATTAGCCGATGAATGGGTTGTTACCGTAAATGTGAATGACAGGCAGGCATTTGAAAGTGCGCTTAGTAAGCATATGAAATTTCGAGTAGACGCAAAAGACCCAAGGCAGTGGGATGTTTATACGCAAGTTATTGGTGAGCAAATGCAAGAATATGTATTGCGCTCTTGTTGCATAGATTGGAATAGTATTGAGGCTTACCGTCAATGGAGTGTGACTTCAAAAACTTCTGCTCATTGGAGTAAAACGGTAAGTAAATATACTCAAGGTGCTAAACATTATTATAGTGAAATAGATACTGAAAATAGTAATTGGGATAATGACAAAAAATTTAAGTACTTTGGTGTAAGCCGTATGTTTGTTGCACCAGGAGAGGGCTTTGAACTTCGAAAATCTATTAAAGAAATTAGTGATGCTGCTAAAAAGATGAAGTGGGAAAAAAGTTTTTCATGGAGCAGTCCAATAGGTGGAAGTGACCGTATAGTGCTGGTTGTCGGCTATGAAAGCTATGGGGCAATGACACCGCCAAAAGATTCATTCTTTAAGCGTTTGTCAGAGCTAATGGGCGATAAAGAAAAAGCCACATCTTTATTAGAAAACTATTCTGAGCACTTTAGTCATTCAGATTACGCGGTTTACGTCCACCGTGAAGACTTATCTATGGCTAAATAAGGCAAATTATTTTTACAGATACCATAAAGTGTCTCTGCTTTATGGTATTGTGTAAGCTAAGCGTTTATCTCTTGTACCACACTTTTTAAAATATCACCTACCTATGTAGTATCTAGGAATCCATTTGAGCGAATCATCACTGAGCTTAACATCTGAACTTCCCCATTCAGTAATTAAAGTCGCCACATTTAACTTATTTAATTTTATTGAACCGCCATTAGCTTTTTATGACTTCGATAAAATTTTATCAACGCAGCAGTGGCATAAAAAGCAAAAGTGGATCAAAGATTACTTAGATGAATTTTCACCAGACATTATAGGCTTTCAAGAAGTGTTCAGTATTGAAACATTACAAAAGCTTACTGTTGAGCAAGGCTTCTCATACTTTGCTGTAGTTGATGAGCCAAATATTGTTGATGATTTTATTTGTGATAGCCCGGTAGTAGCTATAGCATCTAAGTTTCCCATTAAGCAAACCTGTAATGTTGCCCCCGATTTGGATATAGCAAAATCAATAGGCTTAACTAGCGATTTTAAATTCAGCCGTAAAGTCCTTAGAGCGACTATTGATTTACCTCATGCGGGGCTTATTGATTGTTATGTGGTACATTTTAAATCGAAAAGGCCGATGCTTGACCTTGAGCAACAAGAAGATGTGAGTGAATCAAGCCTGGTTTCTCGTTTAAAAGCGCAAATAGCTGGTGGTTGGGGATCTGCCATTATAAGGGGCAGTGAATCAAGTTTACTATTGATAGAGATGATTAACAGACGTCAGCAAAAAGGCTATCCAATGATGTTGCTTGGTGATTTTAATAACCCATTAGATGATGGCATTTTAGCGCATCTCACTACTGAGTCTTTACGCTTTTATAATGACAATGATGAAGTCCTAAACAAGTATTATCTTAAAGATTCTTGGCAGCTTTATTGCGCAAGCTTTAATACAAATGCTGTGCTTGATGAAACGTTACCTAACCGAAAGCCAACTCATTATTATGGCGCTAAAGGCTCAGTTCTTGATTATATTTTACTGTCATCTGAGTTTGATGCCGGCGAACAAGCAAGTTTATTTGAAGTAAGCGAGCACCATACTTACGATCGCCATTTAATCAACCCTATATTTGAACGTGATGGCGAAAGCACCGACCATGGCGTTGTGATGATAACTTTATCTCTGCGAAGTTAACCGCAAAAATCAAGAGGGTCAGATCAACTTGAAACATCAGCGAGTTTTCAAGTTGATCTGACCCTCTTGATTAGCCATTGTGTGGCAGGGAAGGTTAAGCCGCCAACTGTGCCCCATAAATGCGCATCTATGGCGACGCTGGCGTTAATTAAGGCTTCAACATCAGCGCTTGCGCCAAATATTTGTTCATAAGCTACTTTTGCAATTACACCAAGCAAAAGTAAGTAGCCAGAATTCCAGCCCTTTTTAATATCTAAAATCGCCCCCCAAACAAATATGCCGTGTAACACGCCAGATAAACCAACGTATCTTTCCATCTCTGGATCAAAATAATATATCCCTAAACTACAAATAACTAACGAACTGATAAAAGCTAATAGATAGCTTTTAGGGGTGTAATGATCGCCATGTAATGCCCAGAGCATAGTGAGGCCGGCCAAGTTTAATAACAAGTGATTAAAATTAGTATGCAGTAAATGGCCAGTCAGTAATCGCCAGAATTCACCGTTACTTATATCGCTTCGATCGTAAATAAGAATGTTTTCAACTGATGCAGGTAGAAAGTAAAACACCAAAGCGATTAAGAAAATTATGGCAGGAACCAGAACAGCATTTTTATTTAATGGTAAAGACAACTTCAACATAGGGTCATTTCAAGTTTATAATGGATTATTATTCGAATATATTAAATCGAGATTTATGAGCCGACAGTATTGCACAAGCTGTGAAAGACCGCTAGTGACTTGTATTTGTAAGTTTTGTTGTTCTATTAACAATGAAGTTGAAGTGTGGTTTCTACAACACACTAGTGAAGAAAAACAAGCAAAAGGAACGGCCAAGTTAGCCAGTTTATGTTTAACTCATAGTAAAATATTAATCGGGGAAGACTTTAGTGATAATCAGCAATTAAATAAATTATTAACTGATCCTAGTAAGCAAGTCTATCTACTTTATCCGGAGCAAAGTGCTGTAGTTGCTAAGGCGTTAACTAAATCTGAACGCAAAAATACCGTTATTTTGATACTAGACGGTACTTGGAAAAAAGCTTACCTGATGTACCAGTTATCAACTAACTTACACCCACTAGCTAAAATCACTCTAGCGTCAGGCATTAAAAGTGAGTATCGTATTCGCAAGCACCATAAAGAATCAGATGTGTCATCACTTGAAGCCTGTGCTCATGCTTTAGTTGCCTTAGAAGATGATAAGTTAAAGTATCAGCCATTATTTAATAGCTTTGCTCAATTTAATGATTTTCAATTGTCACTTAGAAAAAATAATCAAAAATAACCTTTTTACAATAAAACAAAGAATCACCAACAATAGGATTGCCAGTGTTCACTCGAATTAAACTTATTTCACTATTATCTCTAGCATTAATGACTAGTGCTTGTGTTTTTGAGCAGACTACTAAGTTACCTCGTGAAGATAGAGAGCCAGAAGCCGCCACAGGTATGCAGCAAAGTAGCGCCGTTGAAGGGCAGGATTTTATGGTTGCTGCAGCCAACCCATATGCTAGTGAAGCTGGTTTTAATGTATTAGCAAAAGGCGGTAATGCCATTGATGCAGCAATAGCTGTGCAGTTGGTGTTAACCTTAGTTGAACCGCAGTCTTCAGGTATAGGTGGTGGCGCTTTTATTTTATATTTTGATAATGAAAAGCAGCAGTTAACCACGTTTGATGGCCGCGAAACAGCGCCTGAAAAAGCAACGCAACAAATGTTTTTACAAGCTGATGGTACGCCTGTTCGTTGGATTGATGCGGTTGTAGGCGGGCGTAGTGTTGGCGTTCCAGGGGTATTAAAAGCCCTAGAAACCGCACACAAAAAGTACGGTAAGCTTGCTTGGAATGAATTATTTACTGATGCCATTAACCTTGCTGAAAATGGCTTTGTAGTATCTGAGCGAATGGCCAAACTTGTGGCCATGGCCTTTAACCCAGGTATAAAAAAATTACCGGCAGCGAGTGCGTATTTTTTTCCAAATGGACAAGCACTTAAAGCAGGAACATTATTAAAGAACCCTGCGCTAGCGAAAGTATATAAAGCTATTAGCGAGCAGGGCACTGACGTTTTTTATAAAGGTTGGATCGCAAAAAATATGGTTAAAGCGGTGCACAGCTCAGCTATTGCACCAGGTACCTTGTCATTAAACGACTTAGCTAATTATCGTGCAACCCAAACACCAGCTGTGTGTGGAAGTTATAAAGCTTATGAGGTTTGCGGAATGGCGCCGCCAAGCTCTGGTGGTGTCGCTGTGGTGCAAATATTAAAACAACTTGAACAAGCAAATCTGTCTCAATACCCAGTCAATGATATTAATGCATTACATCTTTTTACCCAAAGCTCGCGTTTAGCTTTTGCTGATAGAGCAAGATATATAGCAGATAGCGAATTTGTTGATGTACCAGTAGAGCAACTTATCAATGATGAGTATTTAGCTAAGCGTGGTCAGTTAATTCAGTTAGATAAAGATATGGGCAAGGCGCAGCCCGGTGATGTAACCATTAAGCTTGCACAAGCAGATGATAATGCGATTGAAATGCCGTCTACCTCACATATCTCTATTGTTGATGCTGATGGTAATGCTATTTCAATGACTACCTCTGTAGAGATGGCGTTTGGCTCGGCAGTATTTGTTGATGGCTTCTTATTAAATAATCAACTTACCGATTTTTCATTAGTTCCTATGGTTGATGGTAACCTTGTTGCTAATCGCCTAGAGCCATTTAAAAAACCAAGAAGTTCGATGTCGCCAACTATGGTGTTTAATGCTGATGGCTCACTGCGATTAGTTGTTGGCTCACCTGGTGGCAGTCGGATTATTAATTATGTAGCGCAAACAATCGTTGGTGTTTTAGATTGGCAGTTAGATATTCAATCAGCCATTGATTTACCTAAGGTGACTAATCGTAATGATGCGACCACATTAGAGCAAGGCACAAATTTAGAAACTCTAAAGCCACAGTTAGAAGCTATGGGGCATAAAGTTTATATTCGTAATTTGAACAGTGGTATTCATGGCATAGAAGTGTTTAATGATAAGCTTGTTGGCGGAGCAGACCCTCGGCGTGAGGGTAAAGTTTTTACCCAATAATACGAATTAATGAAAATGGTATAAAAGTTAATCGTAAAAAAATGGCCAGTCATTGTTATATGACTGGCCATTACACTTCCCCAAGTGTTTAAACTCGGTACATGTTCAAACTTACTGCGTTAATTCCGCATCAGTAAATGTTTCTGAAAATAGTGGGCTAGATAAGTAACGCTCAGCAGAGCTCGCTAAAATAACTACGATATTTTTATCTGCATTTTCAGGTAACTCAGCTAAACGTTTTGCTGCAACGACAGCTGCACCTGATGAAATACCAGCTAAAATACCTTCTTCTTTCATTAATTGGTGGGCCATTGCCATTGCATCTTCATTTGAAACACGCTCTACTGAATCAATGATTGATAAGTCTAAGTTGCCTGGGATAAAGCCTGCGCCAATACCTTGTATTTTATGTGGACCAGGAGTTAACTCTTCACCAGCAAGTTTTTGACCAATAACAGGTGAATCTGTTGGCTCAACAGCAACGGTTTGAATTGCTTTACCTTGAGTGTTTTTAATATAACGACTTACACCTGTTATGGTACCGCCAGTGCCCACACCCGCGACAAAAATATCTACACCACCATCAGTATCTTGCCAAATTTCTGGCCCTGTAGTCTTTTCATGGATCTCTGGATTAGCAGGGTTATCAAATTGACCAAGGATCAAATATTTACTTGGATCGGTAGCTTTAATTTCTTCAGCTTTATCGATTGCGCCTTTCATCCCTTTAGCGCCATCAGTAAGTTCTAATTTTGCACCTAAAGCAACAAGCAATTTACGACGCTCAAGGCTCATAGTGTGAGGCATAGTTAGGATTAGATCATAGCCTTTTGATGCCGCAACAAATGCTAAAGCGATACCTGTATTACCACTTGTTGGCTCTACAATGGTGATACCTTTCTTTAAAGTACCTTTTTTCTCAGCATCCCAAATCATATTTGCGCCAATACGACATTTAACGCTAAAACTAGGATTGCGCGCTTCTATTTTTGCAAACACATTGCCGCCAGTGACGCGGTTTAGCTTTACTAGTGGTGTTTTACCGATTGAATCCGGATTGTTTTGATATAAATTAGTCATCTTTAAACCTATGAAAGTCGCTTGTTTAACGTTAATATTTCTTTAATTAACATTGTTATATTTAATAATAGACTACATTGTTTTGAATTTTTCAGAAGTAACAGAACGATATAACTAATACCAATTAGTTTTATCATTTTAATTACAAATAAGAATACTAACTCAAGGCGAATAAATAATTTCAGGAAAAGCATGAACACATTCCAAGGTACAAAAAACTATATTGCTAGCAAAGACTTACAATTAGCGGTTAACGCTGCTATTGCGCTAGAAAAGCCTTTATTAATTAAAGGCGAGCCAGGCACTGGTAAAACTATGTTAGCGGAAGAATTAGCTGAAGCGCTAGGCACAGAATTAATCCAATGGCATATAAAATCTACTACTCGCGCCCAGCAAGGTTTATATGAATATGATGCTGTATCACGACTAAGAGATAGCCAGTTAGGTAATGAAGACGTTAAAGACATCAGCAATTACATTGTTAAAGGTAAACTTTGGCAGGGTTTTGTTGCTGATCAGCGTCCGGTTCTTTTAATCGATGAGATTGATAAAGCTGACATTGAGTTTCCAAATGACTTGTTATTAGAACTCGATAAAATGGAATTTTATGTATATGAAACTCAAGAAAAAATTACTGCAAAACAACGTCCAATTGTAATTATCACTTCAAATAATGAAAAAGAATTGCCGGATGCATTTCTTAGAAGGTGTTTTTTCCATTACATTAAATTCCCAGATAAAGCCGAAATGCAGTCGATCGTTGATGTGCATTTTGATGGCATAAAAAAAGCTCTACTCGATGAAGCTCTAGCACTTTTCTTTAACTTACGTGAGTTACCAGGAATTAAAAAGAAGCCATCAACGTCAGAGTTAATTGATTGGTTAAAACTATTGGTAGCAGAAGACATTAGCCCTGAGGTTTTACGAGAAAGTAATCAAACTAAAGTTATTCCACCTTTACATGGCGCCTTATTAAAGAATGAACAAGACGTTCATCTTTTTGAAAAGCTCGCCTTTATGAATCGTGGCGGACGTTAATCAATGTTAATTGATTTCTTCTTTAAATTAAGAGAATACCGAGTTCCTTGTACTGTTCGTGAGTTGTTAGATCTAATTTCGGCAATGAAAGAGCGAGTGATCTTTTGCTCCGTTGATGACTTTTATGTGTTAAGTCGTGTCATTTTAGTAAAAGATGAAAGCCACTTTGATAAGTTTGATCGGGCTTTTGCCGACTATTTTGAAGGGGTGGTCAGTATTGATTTAGATTTATCAAATATTCCAAAAGATTGGTTAGAGAAACGTTTTCAAAAGCAGTTAACGGCCGAGGAAAAAGCGCAAATTAAAAAACTTGGTGGCTTAGAAGAGTTAATGAAAACTCTACAAGAGCGCTTAAAAGAGCAGAAAAAGCGCCATGAAGGTGGTAACAAGTGGATAGGTACCGGCGGTACTTCTCCTTTTGGTGCTTACGGTGAACACCCCGGTGGTATGCGCATAGGACAAGATGGCAACAGAAACTTCTCTGCTGCCAAAGTTTGGGATAAACGTGAATTTAAAAATTTAGATGCTAATGTAGAGTTAGGCACGCGTAATATTAAAGTCGCGCTTCGTAAATTAAGACAATTTGCCCGTACAGGCTCAGCTGAGGAACTCGATTTAGATAATACCATTAAGGCGACAGCTAAAAATGCTGGCTACCTTGATGTAAAAATGCGACCTGAGCGTCACAATAGCATTAAAGTACTTATGTTTTTTGATGTCGGCGGCTCAATGGATAGCTACATTAAAGTATGTGAAGAATTGTTCTCTGCAGTGCATACCGAGTTTAAGCATTTAGAGTATTTTTATTTTCATAATTGTATGTACGAGCATGTGTGGCATGACAACTCAAGGCGATATAAAGAAACCATAGATGTTTGGGATATTATCCATAGATTCTCCAAGGATTATAAAATTATCTTTGTTGGCGATGCGACCATGGGACCTTATGAAATCGCTTACCCTGGTGGTAGTGTCGAGCATTGGAATGAAGAGCCTGGTAGTGTCTGGATGCAGCGTTTAACCGATCATTTTGAGCATTGTATTTGGTTAAATCCACAGCCAGTTGAGTATTGGAATTACTATCAATCGATAGGTTTGATGAAACAGTTAATGGCACAAAGAATGTACCCAATGACGATTGAGGGGTTGTCAGACGGTATTAAAGAGCTTTTATAATAAGCTACTTAATTAATTGAGCTTGGTACTAATAATAATTAAAACAAAAGGTGGCACATGAGAAAATTATTTTCTAAAACACGAAAAAAATTAACCTTTGATGAAACTCAAGAAATCATCACACCTTTTGCTTTTAAACTTGACCAAAACTTATTTGGAACAGCAATCGCAAGCCCTTGGAAACGAGGTTTTGCGATTGCTATCGATTTACTACTCATTGCCATATTAAGTGGTGCCGGTGGTGAGTTTTTAGCAATCGCTATCGCTGTTATGGCTTTTCGTATTGGCAGTAAACGCAGGGCGCAACAAGAAGGTAAAGTAAAAGGGCGTAAGCGCAGGGCTTTTGTTCGTTTAATTGGCGCGTTGATTTTACTAGGTGTATTACTCGATGAGTTACCGCCTTTAGTTAATGGCATAATTGGTGATGATAGTAGTCAGTATTCTAATTATGATGGCAATAAAAAAGACTGGAGTAATAAGGGCGAAGGCGTAACTTTTAAAGATAAAGAAGCCGGTATCGCTAATGCACTTAGAGTTGCAGGTGTTGTCATACAAGTTGTTAATGATGCTAAACAGCAAAGTTGTAATGACTATGATTGTTGGGCCGGTGTTTACGCGCCTATCCCTGAAGAAGCGACAAATTTGGATATGAGCAACAAACAAGCGCATAACTTTTTTAGAGAAGTTGTTGATGCAACCGAGTTAAGCAAAAACGAACAAGAAAAGTTAGTTACACTGCTATATGGTAATTACCTTGAATTACTGAGCGCGACTACTCCCCAAGAAAAACAACCAACAACACTCGCCAATGTTACTGATTCTAAAAAAGAGTTGGAGCCAACAAATCAAGCTCAAGAACCAACAGTAGATCCTATTGAAGAAGCAGAGTCCGATGAAGCTAAATCAGAAAAACCTGTTTACTCTCTTATTGAATTAGCAAAAGGCATTTTCAACGATTTAGGCTTAGGTTTTGGTTGGGCTGCTTTATACTTTACTGTTTTTACCTCTAAATGGAATGGCCAAACACCAGGCAAGCGTTTGTTTGGGATCAGAGTGCTGCAACTCGATGGCACAGGTTTATCTTTGTGGGATAGTTTTGGTCGTTATGGCGGTTATGGTGCCGGCCTTGCTACTGGTTTATTGGGCTTTTTACAAATTTATTGGGATGCAAATAGACAAGCAATTCAAGATAAAATATCAGCTACGGTTGTTATTGATGAAAAAAAGGTCGTTGATGAAGATGTAGTTGAAGCCGCAAGGCTAAAAATAGAAGAGTATAAAGCACAGCATCAGCACCTTTAGTATAAACAATAGTGTTCAGTTTTTAGGCGTCTGCTAGCCATTTATACATAACTAAAGCATCAACGTAACCTTGAGAGGGGTGGTTAAAAGCTTTTGGTAATCTGCCAACGATATCGAAGCCAAGTTTTTGCCATAGACTGACCGCGCCTTTATTGCTCGATGCGACAAAATTAAACTGCATAGCTTTATAGCCTAGTTGACGAGCTACCTGTTGTGAGTGTTCGCACATTGCTGTGGCAAGTCCTTTCCCCCTTGCGGTTGATGAAACCATATAGCCGCAGTTGCATACGTGATTACCAGGACCTGCTTGGTTAGTTTTTATATAGTATGTAGCAAAAATCTCACCATTTGCTTCCGCCACAAATACTTTTCGGGGGTTATCTAGCCAGATTTTTTCAGCTTCAGCTTTACTCGTTGCAGGATCATAAGCGTAAGTTTCACCTGCGGAAACTATTTCATTAAAAATTAACCAAATACTAGGCCAGTCTGCTTTTGTTGCTGCTCTGATATTCATGTTTTGCCGTTTTAGTGTATAGAGGAGTGCCTATATAGCGAACTACATCCAAGCATAGCTTAACTTTAAGAATGCAGTGCGTTGTTCTTGTTTTAAACTTTTTAATTTTTGGTTTTCGATTGAATTATCTGAATAACCTAAAAAGAAAACTGTTTGCGGGTTAAGCTTATATGAATAAATAAGTTGTGAACCAAGACTGTCTTGTTGTTCAGACTCTATAAAAATATCTGGGTTATTGTCTTTATTAAAATCTGTCTGCGTATAAACCATGGTTAATCTTAAATAACTATTTACATCAAACATATAAGTGAATCGAGCATTGGTGATGTTTTCTTTGTAAACGTAGTCGTTATCCGCTTCAAGTTCAGCATAGGTATAACCTAAGTCTAATTCTAGATGTTCAGACATGTTATAAATTACACGTGGGCTTAATTCGATAATATCGCCTAAGCGATTGTTATCATAGTCAATTCCCTCACCTAAAAGGGTAAATGCCTCGAGGTAAAGGTTTGGTTTAGGTTGAAATCCAAAATAGAGTTCAAGCTTATTTTGTTCAAATAAGGTGGTGTTGTTATCTATGGCGCTATCATTGGTATCAAACCTTAAGCCCACACTGTCTTCTTGTGAAATGATCACATCGAATAAAGATTGCATTGGACCTTGAATAGTAAAGCTTGCCGCAGATACTTTAGAGATTAATTCATCATTTTGGTTATGGGTTATTTTATACTTTGCACCAAGGTTTAATTCTGTCCACCATGAACTTTCACCATATAGGGTATGGCCTAATGTAGTGCTAATTTTATTAATATCTACTTGTGGCATGTAACCAAGATCTGCCCTAAAGTCTTTGCCTATATCTTCATAATTAATATCAACAAGCCAAAATTCGCTGTTGTGCTCAAAGCCAAGTTTGTATGCCTGATCACTAAATTCGTCATCATATTTACCTATCATACTTGGTAAGAAACAATCATCGTTCTCACACCAATAGTCATATAATTCAATAGGGTATTGAGTTTCTGAAGTTAATGCTTGCGCTGTTATAGTGTTACTTACATTGAGTTTATATCTTGAGTCTAATCCAGTAACGTAATTATGGTAGTTGTCTGATTCGCGCAGGGTAGAAATAAAACCAAATGATAGATCTTGGTTTACATCATAACGATAACGTAAAGCTCCTGAATAGCTTTCTTCATTTAAGGTATCCGGTAAGGAGTACGTATTGCCTGGTAAAATAATATTGGTGTTATTATCTTTGGTCATAAAGAAGCCAAAAGATGAATCACCTAAGCGGCCTGTTAGTTTAGTACCAAAGTCAGGATCAGCAATGTTGCGAGTATAAACCAAGTTAAATTGGCTTGAAAAATACTCCGCGTTATCTAAAAAGAAAGGGCGTTTTTCATCATAAAACAATGCATACTTTTTATTTACTTGCAGTTGGCCTGAATCAGACTCGACTGTAGAAAAATCAGGGTTTATGGTGGCGTTAAGCATAATGTCAGGCGTTATGCCCCAGCGCACATTTAAACCTAGGTCTACATCATCGTCACTTTGCCAGTCTTGGTTATTATAAACATCTCTGTTTTCATTGCGACTAGCAACAACTGACGGGGTAACTAAAAGGTTGTCGCCTAATTTAGCTTGCTCAAAACCTTGTACAGGAACCATCTGACAACTCCAGCAAGAGTTATCACGATCTAGAGCAATGTGTGATATACGCAAAATGTTGTCTCTTGGATAAACACGAATTAGCTCCATGCCCCAAGTTTTTATATCACTACCTTCTTCAAAATTTAATTCTCGATAAGGGATTGCAAACTCAACTTGATAGCCTTTATCGGTTACCATGCCATAAGAAGTCCAAATACCATCCCAAAGAATATTATCATCGCCAGTCATCTCATTAACTATGCCATCATTTTGTACACCGTATGGATTTACAAAAAACTTATAAGCTAAGCGGTGATCATTGAATGTATCAAGTTTTACCCCGACGATATCATCAGCGAAGGCTTCATCATGATCTCGAAGGAAGCCTTGGATATTTTCTGGATTGGGATCTTCGGCGATAAAAGCAAAATAAACATTAACACCATCCTCAAACATATAGGCTTGGGTTTTTACAGGGCTAGGGGTGTTATCGTATGGGTAATTGACAATGTTAAGGTCAATTTTTTTTGCTTTTTGCCAGGCAGGCTCATTGAGTTCACCATCAAAAATGATGTCAGACTTAATGTGAGGTATATCTATTGTTTGTTGTTGAGCAACAGTTTGAAAAGGTACATTAGCAAGTAATATCATAGCGCAGATATACTTAGCTCCTTTTCTTAGCAAAATCATGACTACTTCCTATGCCTGCTTTTTATTATTTGGCTACTTTGGATGTTCTTCCTAGAACATATTTTGTAACATTATTTATATCGTAAATAGGAAGTTAATGTCAATCTGTAATCTGTTGTTTCATATATTAAAAAATTATTTATTTTTAATATGTTATTTCTATTTTACTCTACTATAAATAACAGTATATTAAGTTAAATTGATATCAGCTAAACACACCTAAAGTGAGGTCTATTGTGTCATTAACATTAATCGACTATACAGCCTTGGTTATATTTTTTACGTCATGGATAGGCTATACCCAGTTTGCAAAAATTAAAGCAAAAGATACCGCTTGTATCTCTCGTTGTTTACATCAACACCGCTTAATTTGGATGAGACAAATTTTTGATACAGATGTTCGTGTATCACATGCGTCTTTGCTAGCTAACCTTGAACGTAATGTAGCTTTTTTTGCTTCTACTACCATGCTGGTATTAGCGGGTGTTCTGACATTATTTTCTCAGCTAGAAAGTGTTCGTGAATTATTAACTCGGATGACTGTGGCGCAAGAAGCGAGTAATTTTGCCATTCAAATTAAACTTTGTTTATTGGTGCTGATTTTTGTTTTGGCATTTTTTCAATTTACTTGGTCAATGCGTCAGTACGGTTTCGTTAACATCATGATTGGCGCAGCGCCTGTAGCGTTTAAGACTGATAAAGAGCATTTAATCAATTACTCTGTACAGATGGCAAGAGTGCAAGATCAAGCAGCCCATGCTTATAACTATGGCTTACGCTCATACTACTTTTCATTGTCTGCACTTAGTTGGTTTTTTCATCCGTTAATGTTTTTGGTTAGCAGTTTATTTGTTGTTTATATTCTTTATCGTCGCGAATTTAAATCGAAAGCACTTAAGGCGATTCAACAAGGTGTCGTTGATTTAAGTAAAGAAGGGTATGAGTTTGACTAAAGTTAAATTTATATAAACTACAATAGTTATATAAACTTACTCGAATTGTCATCCTCTGGGCATGGATTATTGTTTGCTTTTATTATCAAAAGTAGCAAGTATATACGGATAAATTGCCTTGTTTATTTGATAACGATTATTTTACCTGAGTTTTATGCATCCATTAGCTAGCTATTCATTGAAACATTTCGATAAATATAACTGTTTAAAGTTATCGTTTATCTACTATTTTATTTTGATATTTCTATTGCGAGGCTTTGTAATAGCCATTTTATCTCTTGTTAATTTACGAGATAAGCTCGCTTTAATACAATGGTTTTACCCTGAATCATCACAATTTTACTTCGCTTTATTATCGAGTACTCCTAGTTTACTGCTGTTTTATGTCATTATTCAGCGTAAACCTGAAGCTGCACCTTGGGTGAAATCTCTTTGGCAAAATATATTACCAATTATGTCAGTTTTCGTTTTGCTTGATCTGGCAATATATTGGGGCCAATTTGCACTATATTCTCAGGGAAAGTTTAATTGGCTTTGCGCTCAAACGTTTATCGCTGTATGTTTACTTTTATTTTGTAAGTTAAGCGCTAAAGCGAGGATTAATCGGTCTGAATTTCCTGAAACCATACCGAAAGCTCCTCGCAAAAAACGAGATGTGGTTTATTAGTAGAGATTAATTAAACTATTCTAAGTTTTCTAAGCCAGAAATAGGGGTTTTAAAATAGTGTTTCTCATCATTATCTGCCGCAGGTAAATCTCCAGCTTGAATATTACACTGTAATGCCGGGAATATAAGTTTCGGATTAGCTAATGTTGAGTCTCTAGCCTCGCGCTTTGTAACGTATTCTTGTTCTGATGTATCTGCTTTAATTTGGATATTTTTCTGTTTTTGCTCTGCAACCGTTGTAACAAACATAAGCTCACGACCGGCTGGTTGATAGTCATGGCACATATATAAGTTGGTATTGTCGGGTAGGGCATAAAGGCGCTGGATCGAGCTATATAATAGGCTAGCATCGCCACCTGGAAAATCACATCTTGCCGAGCCTGAATCGTACATAAATAAAGTATCACCAATAAAAGCATTACCTTCAATTAGATACGTTACGCTATCTGGTGTATGTCCCGGCGTAGAGATAACTTCTATTGCAAAGTTTCCTAAAGTTAGTACATCGCCATCATTTAATAATTGGTCGAATTGCACACCTTGGGTATTAAAATCTTTGGCTAAGTTAAATACCGTTTTGAATGTTTTTTGAATACCGACAATGTTTCTGCCAATACAAATATCACCACCAAGTTTCTTTTTAAGGTAGAAAGCGGATGATATATGGTCTGCGTGGGCGTGGGTTTCTAATATATATATTAGCGATAGTTGTTTGTCTTTAATAAACGAAATGATTTCTTGGGCGAAAGCCGTGTTAACCGAACTCGCTATTGGGTCATAATCTAAAGCTGGGTCGATCACGGCACATTGCTTGGTTTCATCATCATAAACTACATAGCTAATGGTGAAAGATGCAGGATGAAAAAAGTGCTGTATTTGTAAACTCATGAAATTCTTTTTAATGTAAAACTTTTTATAGGGCTATTGTAACGGTTTCATTGCGTAGGAACAGAATTTATTTATTTTGAGATTAAAATTTATTGTCTAAATAGCAAAGAATGATTTACAGAGCCTAGTTAAATTTGTTTGAATGTAACGATAAACATATATCACATAGATAACTTTTAGGAATTGTTTGTGCAAACAGAGCAAAAGCCACAAGAACGCTTGATTATTCTCGATACCGAGACAACGGGTTTTGACCCAGCAAAGGGCGATAGAATTGTTGAAATAGGTTGCGTTGAAATGATTGACCGGAAACTAACTGGTCGCAGCTATCACGTTTACATCAACCCGCAAAAAATAATGGAACAAGAAGTTATTAATGTTCATGGTTTAACCAATGAGTTTTTAGCGGATAAGCCATTGTTTCATCAAGTTGTACATGAGTTTATGGACTTCATTAGAGGATCTGAATTAGTTATTCATAACTCAAAGTTCGATGTGGGCTTTATGGACCATGAATTTGCTATGGTTCGCCAAAACTTACCTATGACCGATGATATTTGTACGGTAACCGATACATTAAAGATATCTCGAGATGTGTTTGGCGCACCAAGGACCTTAGATGCATTAGCCAAATTTTATGGCGTAAGTGGTTTAGTTGATCGTACTTATCACGGCGCATTAATTGATGCTCAGTTACTCGCATATGTTTATGTCGAGATGACTCGCTATCAAAATACTATAAACTTTAACCCAGGTGACGGCACAGAAGGTAACACCTCTGATAGTATTAGACGACTAGATTCAAACCGACCTCCATTGGCAATAGTGCAGGCGAGTCCTGAAGAATCTCAAGCACATATAGACCGAATGGCGATTATTGAAAAGAAAACTGGTCATAGTATTTGGCATGGTGAAGTTAAAGCCGACTAAAGCCTCTGTAAATGGTAAAATATTGGTGCTAATTTATTCGGATTGTATGACAAATGCGCAGTCAGTTAAAATTATACAAATTTATTCAAAAAAATAGTTGACTCAATATCTCCATATCCGTATTATCCACCCCGCATTCAACGACTTGTTGTTGAATTGATTGCTTAGGTGCGGAGTGGTAGTTCAGTTGGTTAGAATACCGGCCTGTCACGCCGGGGGTCGCGGGTTCGAGTCCCGTCCACTCCGCCAACNATAGTTGACTCAATATCTCCATATCCGTATTATCCACCCCGCATTCAACGACTTGTTGTTGAATTGATTGCTTAGGTGCGGAGTGGTAGTTCAGTTGGTTAGAATACCGGCCTGTCACGCCGGGGGTCGCGGGTTCGAGTCCCGTCCACTCCGCCAATGATTTCTCAAACAAGTTAACGATGCAAATAATACAGCGGAGTGGTAGTTCAGTTGGTTAGAATACCGGCCTGTCACGCCGGGGGTCGCGGGTTCGAGTCCCGTCCACTCCGCCAACATTATTTGTTATTCATGCACTTCTCAATATCTAGTCTTACTCAACATATAAAAATCCACAGTTAATATAAGCCTTCTTATCAATTTTTTGATACCCCAACATTTTATTCTTATTCCGTCATCTCTAACTTATTTTTAATAGTCATTTTTCAATAGGGATTGAAGTAATTTGACGTTAAGCTACTGAAAAGGTTAATGTCTATAACAGCGATTTATGGAAGTAATCACTTTTTTCTATATTGCTAATGCAGTAACTTAGATAGTTATAATACAAGGATTTGTTATGAATAAATTTAATGTCATATACTCCATCTTGTTGGCTGGTTGTGTAGCAGTCCCAACAAAAGATGAATCTCATACTCATAAATGCTATTTATCAAGCGATAAAAAGACACTTAAAGTTGTGGACTTAAATGGTGAAGGAAGTGGTAATTATTACTCTGTAAGTGGAGTGGTATTATCGCCAATTACTATGCTTGTTTCTGGCGTTGTGTCGGGTGTCTACGTTGTAGTTCATAACACTTACCATTTAGGTGAAGAAACTTTTGTATGTAGTTAATCATATATCTTTGATAGCGGCTGTTAGTAATAGCGGTGAATTATCGATAACGTATGGCTCCTATGAGCGAATTGTGTACCTAAAAATATTCTAAAAATAGCGCCGTCATTGTGGCGAAGGCCACAACCTCCTGCCGTATGCTGTGGTTCAATAATAGAGCTACTTCTAGGCACATTATAACCTTCGGGAGGTCGAGGCCTTCGCCGCGATGACGTTGTACTTTTTCTTATTATGTGTGCGCTTCTTTGGTGATTTTTAATAGGCTATGTTTATTCCGCTACTGGCACTTAGAAGTTGTTGAACCATTTTGAAATGTTGCTAATCCAACGGCCCCGTAGCAAAAGTTTTGAGTGTATAAAGCAAAAAAGCAATGAAATAAATTTCATTGCTTTTTAGTATCTACTTCAGACTAAGTTTAGCTTCCTAAGCTGCTTTATCATCTTTAGCTTTGCTTCTCTTTGCCTTAGACTTAACAGTGACTAGACTTTCTGGATCGAAATCATCAACATTAATCACGTCTAACCTTTGTTGCTCAGTAGCTATAAGCAGTTCGGCTTCTTCTGTAGTGATGTGTTCATCTGCTAGTGCTTGCTTGGCTAACTTATCTAAGTTGATAATGCCGTGGCGTTTTCCGGTCGCTTTATTGATTTTATCAACTATAGCTTCACAAGCAATAATGCTCTCTAGTGCTGTTTCAAGTTTGCCCAGAAGGTTAGTGTCATTACGAGTTAGGTATTGACCTTGTCCTAAACGATTTCTCGCAGCAGAAGGCACTTGCAATAATCGCGCAACTTTGTGGTCTGTTATATCACTTGGTTTGTTAAGTGATGTACCAAATGGCGATACTAGCAATTTAAATACTTTTCGAACAACAGCATTAGGGAAGTTGTTAATTAACTCTTCAATCGCTTGCTGCGCTTTGTATAAACTATCTTCGACAGCCCAAACCATTAATATTTCGTCTTCTTTTTGGCGACCTTCATCGTTATAGCGCTTTAATGTTGCCGATGCTAAATAAAGGTAACTTAAGATATCTCCCAATCTGGCTGAAATACGCTCACGGCGTTTTAAATCTCCGCCTAGTGTTGCCATAGATAAGTCAGATAGTAAGGCTAGGTTTGAGCTAAAGCGTGTCATTATTTGATAATAACGCTTAGATTTGTCTTTAAATGGTGTACTAACAAAATGCGCACCAGTAAATGAGAATAAAATAGATCGTATAGTATTGGATATTGTAAAACCAATATGTCCAAATAGTGCTTGGTCAAAATCATCTAATGCTTCAACTGGGTTAGTGTTTGAGGCTGATTTTAATTCTGCGAGTACATAAGGGTGACAACGAATAGCCCCTTGACCATAAATGATCATATTACGAGTTAATATGTTTGCACCTTCAACGGTAATAGCAATTGGTGCGCCTTGATATGCTCGACCGAGATAGTTTGTTGGACCCAAACATACGCCTTTACCTCCATGAATATCCATGGCGTCAATAACACAGTCACGCATTTTTTCAGTTAAATGGTATTTACAGATAGCGCCGATAACAGATGGTTTTTCACCTAAATCAATTGCGCCTGTGGAAAGGGTAGTTACTGCATCCATTAAATAAGCGTTACCACCAATGCGTGCTAACGGCTCTTCAATACCCTCCATTTTACCTATTGGTAGTTTAAATTGACGACGAATATGACTGTAGGCGCCGGTAGCTAAAGCCACTGATTTTATGCCGCCAGCTGAATTTGAAGGTAAGGTGATTGAACGGCCAACAGATAAACATTCTACCAACATTTTCCAACCTTGGCCGGCCATTGCTGCGCCGCCAATGATAAAGTCTAGTGGTACAAAAATATCATTACCTTGGGTAGGGCCATTTTGGAACGGAACGTTTAATGGGAAGTGACGGCGACCTGTGATCACACCATCAAGATCTGTAGGGATCAACGCACAGGTAATGCCTAGATCGGATTCGCCGCCAAGTAAGCTGTCAGGATCGTAAAGCTTGAATGCCAAACCAAGTATGGTTGCTATAGGGGCCAATGTAATATAACGCTTATTCCATGTTAAGCGCATGCCAAGTACTTCTTTACCCTCAAACTCACCTTTACATACAATACCAAAATCTGGAATTGCACCTGCATCAGAGCCAGCTTCTGGGCTAGTTAAAGCAAAACAAGGAATTTCTTCACCGGTTGCTAATCGAGGTAAATAATAATCTTGCTGCTCTTTAGTTCCGTAGTGTTGTAGTAATTCACCCGGGCCTAAGCTGTTTGGTACACCAACAGTACTTGATAATACGCTAGATACACTGGTTAATTTTTGTAAAACTCGAGATTGTGCATAGGCGCTAAATTCGAGACCACCGTATTGTTTTTTGATGATCATTGCGAAGAATTTATTGTCTTTTAAATACTGCCAAACTTCAGGTGATAGGTCGGCAATTTCGTGAGTAGTTTGCCATTCATCGTGCATACGACAAACTTCATCAACAGGACCATCTAAAAAGTTTTGTTCTTCTAAAGAAAGTCTTGGTTGCGGAAAATTATGCAGTTTAGTCCAGTTAGGGTCGCCTTTGAATAATTCTGATTCGAACCAAGTAGTCCCCGCATTTAATGCATCTTCTTCTGTAGATGACATTTCCGGCATTATTTTTTTGAAGGCTTTAAGTAGCTTTTCAGATATGAGTTGTTTGCGTATACTACGTACGTTTAGCGGTATAGCGATAATAGCAAATATTATCCAGCTTATAATGCCGTTAAAGTTTAAGAAACTACCTGCAAGTAATAACAATGCGTAGCATGATGTAAATACCCCAAGAGAGGCTCGACTATAAGCTAGATATATAGTTACAGCTATTGATAATGATAGCCAAATTAAAAATTCCAAAATAACTCCTTAGGATAATACTTCCACAAATACAGGTCAGACCACTTATTTAAGGATAGTGCCAAATGGCAAATAAAGCAACGGAGTTTGTAAATAAATTGTAATATCAATTTGATTAAATTAGTTAAGTTGATATGTTATTAGTAACGTAATTTTTATAACTAAAAAATTAGTTTCAACTGTTCAGGAATACGAAAATGTGCGAATTATTGGCAATGAGTGCCAATGTACCAACAGATATATGTTTTAGCTTTGCTGGTTTAATGCAGCGAGGTGGCAATACCGGGCCTCATAAGGATGGTTGGGGTGTTACCTTTTATGAAGGGAAGGGCTGTCGTACATTCAAAGATCCACAACCAAGCTACGATTCAGAAATAGCTAGATTAGTAACTAATTATCCAATTAAAAGTGAAGCTGTAGTATGTCATATACGCCAAGCTAATGCTGGGCCTGTATGTTTAGAGAATACTCACCCTTTTACTCGTGAACTTTGGGGTAGAAACTTCACTTATGCCCACAATGGCCAACTAGCGAATTTCAAAGAGTTGCTAACTACCGAATCTTTATCAGCGATTGGTAGTACAGATAGTGAACAAGCTTTTTGTTGGATATTAGAAAAATTAAGATTGGAGTTTGGTAACGAGCGTCCTAGCAATGATTTATTGTTTCCTTTTATTGCATCACTTGCAGAGCAAATAAATAAGTTAGGTGTGTTTAATTTAATTTTAAGTGATGGTGATTTTATCTTTGCTTATTGTTCAAATAACTTACATTGGATCACCAGGCGAGCACCATTTGGTCCGGCTAAATTAATTGACGCAGATGTTGCTATAGACTTTAAGAAAGAAACGACGGATAAAGATATTGTTACGGTTATTGCAACTCAACCTCTAACACTTAATGAAAAGTGGCAAAAAATGCAAGCAGGGGATTGGCATGTATTTATACATGGTGAAAAACTGATTTAAACAATAAAAGCCCGAAAGTATCGGGCTTTGTTTTAAGGCGTTTCTATAGAAACAAGCTCAGCATGAACTTGTTTAAAATCACTTTCTATTTGATGTAAGCGCACCATTAGATAATCAAGTTTTGGTGCAAACCAAACTGTAGTGATTTGATCTTTACCTGGCTTTTTACGCTGTAATTTAACAGTGTCTAGGTTGCCGTATGGCGTCATGATGTTTTCTTCGCCAAGGTATTTATAGGTATAATTACCAATTCTTCCTTTTGTGCTAATAACATCAAAGCTGAAATTTTTACGGTCGTTGATTAAGTTAAAGCGTGATTGTAAATGATAACTCAGTTTGCTTTGTAAGCCTTCTGGCCAATCTATAGCTTTAGCTTGTGGTGTTTTCTTTTTGAGGTTTGTTGCCGTTTTAGCCTCTGCATCGAATGACCAATGGTAATATTTATCTTTACCTGTGCCTTCTCTATCAGACTTGTAGCTAAGAGGTATAACGTTGCCGTTAATTATTTTGTTGGTAGTGAATTCTTTTCTATGGTCACTGAATATTAACCATTCGATATCTGTTTTATAGCTAAATTCAACGCTACCATCGGGTAAGTTTTTAAGAATTCGAACCGCTTTACCAACAATGTCACCATCATGAATAATGTTATATTTAGCCGTAAAATCATCAATTTTATTTATTGCTTCTTTAGCTGTGCTTGTTGTCGATAATAAGCATAGGCTTGAAGCTATAACAAAATTAATTGCTTTTAAATATAACGTGTTACTCATAGTTTTACCTTATTGAAGAGCGGTTACGAGTAGTATAACCAATTATTGAATAATTGGTATTATAGCAGTGTAATCAAATTGCTATCAGTCGTTAGCGTAACCATTAATAGATAATTTTTGATTATCTAGCATGGCACATTCATCAGACATTGTTAAGCGATCTTCGCAAAACCATTTTACCACTAAAGGATAAATTCTATGCTCTTGTTCATGTACTCTTGCAGCTAAGTCATCCGCCTTATCTTCGGCAAAAACAGGCACTTTAGCTTGTAAAATAACAGGACCACCATCAAGTTCTTCAGTGACAAAGTGCACGCTAACACCGTGTTCACTATCACCAGCATCAATTGCACGTTGATGGGTGTTAAGACCTTGGTACTTTGGTAATAAAGAAGGGTGGATATTTAACAAGCGACCTTGAAAATGTTGTACAAAGTCGGCCGTTAAAATACGCATAAACCCAGCAAGAACAACTAAGTCTGGCTTATAAGCATCAATGGCATTAATTAATTGTGCGTCGTAATCTTCACGTGTCGCAAAATCTTTATGTGATAGAACTGTACTTGCAATATTTGAATTTGCAGCACGAGTTAATCCATAAACATCTGCTTTGTTAGATAACACGCCAACAACTTCACCTGGAAGTTGTTGGTTTGCACAGGCATCAATTATTGCTTGTAAATTACTGCCATTGCCTGAAATTAAAACAACAATGCGTTTATTTGCGCTCATGTTAGTTAATTACCACTTGTTCTTCTTCATCTGAAGCTGCTTGAATTTCACCAATGTGCCAAGCTTTTTCACCATGGGCTGATAAAATTTCTAAACTTTGAGCAACCTTATCGGCTGGTACAACAATGATCATACCAACACCACAGTTGAAAGTGCGGTACATTTCATGTGTTGTAATGTTACCTTTTTCTTGTAACCAGTTAAAAATTTCAGGCCATTGCCAGCTATTCCCATCAACAACTGCTTTGGTATTGGCAGGTAATACTCGAGGGATATTTTCCCAGAAGCCACCACCTGTAATGTGTGATAAAGCATTCGCTTTAACTTCTTTAAGCATTGCAAGGGTAGATTTAACGTAAATTTTTGTTGGTTCTAATAAGTGGTCAGCAATAGAACGATCGCCAAGCATTTCGCTGGTATCTGTATTATTAACTTCTAAAACTTTACGAATTAAAGAGAAACCATTTGAGTGTGGGCCTGAAGAAGCTAAGGCAATTAATTGATCGCCTGCAGCAACATCATCACCTGTGATTAAGTTCGCTTTTTCTGCAACACCTGTACAGAAACCTGCGATATCGTAATCACCTTCGTGGTACATACCTGGCATTTCAGCAGTTTCACCGCCTACTAGAGCACAACCAGATTGAATACAACCTTCAGCAATACCGGCAACAACATCTGCTGCCACATCTACATCTAGTTTTGCAGTTGCGTAATAATCTAAGAAGTATAAAGGCTCTGCACCTAATACTAATAAATCATTAACACACATAGCCACTAAGTCGATACCAACTGTATCGTGTTTTTTAAGATCAATTGCTAATCTTAATTTAGTACCAACACCATCAGTACCTGAAATTAAAACTGGCTCTTTATAACCAGCAGGAATTTGACACACAGCGCCAAAGCCACCAATGCCACCCATAACTTCTGGACGAGTTGTTTTTTTAACAGCCGTTTTTATTTTTTCAACTAATGCATTACCTGCATCAATATCTACGCCGGCATCTTTATAACTGAGAGATTGTTTTTGATCGGTCACTTCAAACCCTTAAAATGTTGGTATTCCATAATAAAATGGATCATTATTTATTAAAATTGTGTGTATTCTACCAGTGCTGAGGCAATGTTAAAATCTTTGTGATAAATTTTTTTCATTTCTCGGTTAAATTCTTAATCTTTATGATAATATTTGCGTATGAACATTATAAAAAACATATCAAAACTAATTTTTAGCACTACTTTCCTTACTTGTGCTCTTTCTTCAACGGCTTTTGCTATTGAAGTCGATGATTTGTACCAAGCAAAAATTAAAGTTGAATCACAGGCGAGCAGTGATCGAAATAAAGCTCAACAGCAAGCATTCAAACAAGTGCTGATTAAGTTAGCTGGTAAAGAAACTGTATATAACAATGAAGTGATCACTAAAGCACTGAACAGACCAAATAATTATATAAACCAATTTAGTTATTCTTTACAAGAAAGTGATACCTATTTAGTAGCAAGCTTTGAAGCGGGTAAAGTAAACAAGCTTTTGCAATCAGCGCAAGCTAAAATTTGGGGTAAGCATCGTCCGTTATCTACTGTTTGGGTAATTGATGAGCAAGGCCAACAGCGTACTATAATAGGTGATTTATCAAGTCATCCTATTAACCAGACGATCAAAGAAAGTGCACAGGCAAACGGTTTGCCTATTAATTTCCCATTAATGGACTTGTCAGACAGCATGAATGTTTCTATGGCTGATGTTTGGGGGAAGTTTGAAAGTAATCTATTACAAGCTTCAGAGCGTTATTTAGCTGAATCAATTATTATCATGCGTGTATCAAATAGCACCTTACTTCCAGTTGACTGTAATGATGAATGTAAAAGTTTTGCACTTGATTGGCAGTTTCAATTAAATGACGAAATTATTACTGGCAGTTATCAAGGTGACGACAAACAACAGTTAGTTAGTAAAGCTGTTAATGATATTGCCAATAAATTACATCAAAGTTTCTCTTATACATTTAATGAAGAAGGCGGCAATTTTCTTGATGTTAAAATAATAAACGTGGCTAATTTAACTGAGTTTATTGAAATCAGTGACTTTTTCACCAATATGACTTTAGTTGAAGATGTTCAACTGATTAAAGTGAGCGGTGAAAATATGATATTTAGATTAAACGTTGTTGCCGATAAAAACGCTATTATGCAAGCGTTAAAGCTTGAGCAAAATTTAGTTGAAAATTCATTGTTAACCGACAGCGAATTACAATCCGAAGAAAGTTTAATGAGCTTTACCTGGAAAGGATAATGACCAAAACAACGCAACTTCCATTAGCTGTACACTTACCGGATGATGAAACATTCGATAGTTTCTATTGCAGTGATGGCGGTGTTATTAAAGCACAATTAAAGGCTTTTATTGAGCAAACAGATTCAAGTACTAATGGTTTTTACTTGTTTGGTCAAAGCGGGGTGGGTAAATCTCATCTACTGCATGCTAGCTGTGCTCTTGCATCAGAGTTAAAATTAAACTCTCTTTGCCTATCGTTATCCGAGTTAAAACACCTGTCGGTAGATGTATTAAATGATTTAGAGCAGATAGATCTTGTTTGTCTAGATGATTTACATTTAATTGCTGGAGACACGGTGTGGCAGCAAGGGATTTTTGATTTATATAATCGTTTACTTGAAAACAATAAAAAAATAATTATTGCCGGTAATAATAGTGCTAATAGCCTATTAATAACCTTACCGGATTTAGTATCAAGGATAGGCTGGGGGTTAACTGAGCAAATAAAACCTTTATCCGATGCAGATAAAGTAAAAGCAATTCAGTTACGCTCAAAGTTTCGAGGTATTGAAATTAATGAAGAAACTGGCAAGTTTTTATTAAACCGCTTATCCCGCGATATGAATAGTTTGGTAGAGTCTTTAGATATATTAGATAAGGCATCAATAAGAGCACAACGTAAAATTACTATACCGTTTATTAAAGAAACATTGTTCTAATTCTTTACAGTAAAAAAAAACCGGCTTTCGCCCGGGCTGATAACAAATTAGGGATCTTTAGGGTCCCTTTTTTATTTTATAATTCCTTACAAATCAACAACTTAAACCTAACAACACAACAGTAAACCCTCTCAAATATAGGAATATATCCAATGTAATCAGTGGGTTACAGTCAAAACAGAAGCGTAAATTCAAAGTTCAATTCATAAAACCTAAAAATTAGAGGTAATATTGCCAATATGACAACCCATTAACAAATTATGGATCTAAATTTTTAATCACAATATTGAATATTTGACTTGTTCACTGGTTAAGATAGGATGAGTTAGGTTAGCGGTTGATTTACTTCCGCTTTGAGCGACTAACGGACGAATAAACCTTTCAAAATAAAACCTTATGAATTTAATTATTAGTATAATAGGCAGAGTATGGAGCCTTTCCTTTTTATTGTTTATTGCTCTATTAGTTTATTTTGAAAGTGGTGGTGAATTACCACGCATTGCGTTGCTTTATCTTGGGTATGGTTTTAAATTAATAAAATCAGTATTTTCATTTATGTCAAATCAATGGATTTGGTTATTTCCAACGTTCACCTTAATCATACTTTTTGGTCTAGTGAAAAAGTTTGGATTGGAAAATATAAAGCAAAAGTTATCAACATTTTTTCATAATGAAGTAGGTAATAAATCTACAGTTAACATTAGGAATATTTCACTATCCAAGGTAATTTTCAGCCTTTCTATCGTAGCAATGATACTTTCTTTAATTTCATTCAATCATGTCCTGAAAAAAGATTCGATTTGTGAGTTCAACTTGCTACAACAATCTCAATATACATGTATCTTGAGTAATAATAATGAACCAAATTATAGACTTGTAGTTATCTCTGGTGGAAATAAAGAAACAATAAGACAAAAGGTTTTACTTAAAATATCGATGGAGTCCGAGCGGTACAGTTATTCTGAAGGGAAAGTATCCCCTAAAAGTGCGAGTGTGGGGGCTGGTGAAAGATATTATCAAATTTTAAATTATGGTATTCATAGTTTACCTTCAGATGCAGATGCTCTTATCAATATTGAAGCCGTAGATAACATCCAACAGTTCAAGACGTTTATAGTAAAGGTAGTTATAGATTCGAACGACTTTTGGGTTGATTTTTGGGTTTATACTTTTTTGATTCTTTTGTTTTTATCCGTGTGGTTTAGAAAAAATACCTTTATGAATGGCTTAGCTAGAGTTATCCCATATATTGTGTTCATATCGATATCAATTACTTTTGTTACTTGGAACATGTAATCAATAGATAATTGCTCGGCTATTTGCACTAATTTGACGTTAACTATTTGAAAAGGTTAAGGTCTATAAAGAGCGATTGGTGGAAGTAAAATCATAAACAAGGATGTTAAAATTATGAAATTCGGCATTGTTAGTTTTTTAAGTTTATTACAGTTTTCTTTTAATGCTTTTGCTGAAATTCCAGTCGAAGCTTTTGGAAAGAAGCTAGTTATCCCTGCTAATTGTACTTTTACGGTTAAAGATGAAGGTGAAAGCTCTTTTTATTGCCCTTCAAGAATCAATTTCAAACACGCAATATCATTTGAAGACCCTATCGATTTTCTTGAAAATATGGAGAAATTCGAAGAAGAACAAGAGGCTCTCTTACGGAAAATAGAAGAAGAGGCTCAAGATGTTAAATTAACGACCTTTGAAAGTGCGACAATTAACGACCAATATCACTACTTAAGAATATTCCAATCAGATGGTGATGAGATTCATGTTTATAATATTTGTGACTTTACTTTCTGTGTTGAAATTTTTTCTAAAGACTCAAATTTTGTACGTCAGTTGGTAGAACAAATAAACGCCTCTAGTATTTATAATTATCAGAATAAAAAGTCATTGCTCTATGGCGGCTAATGGCACAAAGCAGACCCACAGCACGCACAATAAGGTCGTAGCCTTTGCCAAGTTGACGGTTCTTTATCTCTAAACCCTTTTGGCGCATAGGGAGCCGGCTTCATTAGGAAAAGTATTATGCTAATTCCAAGTAATCTTATTTCACGACTTTGTTCTAGAAACTCCTCTTAACGACACAAAAGTATATGATAAACAGATTCAATACCGTTAGATCCATAATTTGTTAATGGGTAATAAAAATTTTCAGATTTTAAATTTTATAAGTTTCGTCATGAATTTATGTTGCTGTTTTTACAGTAACTGATTGATTACATTAGACATATTTCAATATTTAAGAGTTTTTTGCGCTTCATCGGTGTAGTTAAGGTGTTGATTTATATGCATTTTTAAAATAAAAAAGGGACCCTAAAGATCCCTAATTTGTTATCAGCCCGGCTTTCGCCGGTTTTTTTATATAGGTTAGTGTTTAGGTAATGCTCGGGAGTGAGAGTGGTTTTCTAAGAAAGTTTCACGCACCTTTCCAACTCTTACTTTATTACTTAAAGCTTTAGGTGCAGCAGGGCTGATTGCCAAATTATCCCACCAATCTAAACCTGGTTGCATGGCTATAGGGGCTGGTAATGAGTTAATCAAGCTAGTGTCAAACTCAGGTAGGATGTTTTCAGCTACAAATTCAGCTCGCTCTGATATACCTGGTTCAGCTACTCGTCCGCGTTGTCCCCAACTAACAATATAACAGTTATCACTGCTGTCACATTTTGTCGTTACCGCTGTATCTCGTTGTACCCCAAAACGTACTGACATCATTAATGATTCAAATAATATACCTAAATCTTCTTTTTCATTGGTGTAGTTATAAAAACCATTAGAAATATCTGGGCTATAAAAACCTGCTACATCACTTGGTGTATAGCTTTTTTGAATTAAAGTTGGATCCTCACCAAGAAACCTAACTGAGGCTAAATTCTTCATGATTGTACTTTGCAATGGATATAACACTGTCAAACGATCTGATATTTCTGACTCATTTAGTGCCGCATCTAAAAAACGCGAAGAGCCGGTATATCTTTGCCACTCAGGTGATGGTAAATAATCATTAGCGTGGGCAAGTTCATGATAAAGTAAATCAGCCAAGTCGTATTTTAAATCGTTTAATGAACGAGTTATGCGTTCATTAGTAGGGTAGTTAAAACTAACGTAATCGTTATCTTTTACATAGCGCCACGGCATCACGAACTGTAATTCATTACCAAAATTAGCGCGGTAATCTGGCGCTTCATTTATCGTGTCACGTTCTTCTGGGGTTAACCAAAGTGTGTTTGGATCCAAGTAAATTGCACCTGTTGCCGCCCAATAAAAAGAAGGACGGATGTCATAAGATAATACTATTGCAGTGGTTGCTCTAAATAAGTTTTTAAAGTCATCATGATCATCAAATGCTTCTAAATACTCTCTAAAGCGTTGTCCCATCCAGTCATGTGAAACCAATACATGATCCATTATTTGATCAATTGTTGGAGTTGCACCGTTAGAATCTGAAGCAATGATCGGTAACTGATTAAAAGTACAAGAACTAGCTAACTGGTTTGAATAAACACAATTTTGCAAGTTGTCTTTATGAGGTGAATCTGCAACGTAAGGGTAAACTGTGGCTAGTACATCATCATCGAAATAGGCATTGCTTGGAATTATTGCCGCGTTTTCGACTAATACTGAAACAGTATCTGTTACTTGTGCTCCGCTTGTTGTTTGCGCCGAAACTTGCATTTCAACAATGCTATCTCTAGCAACTTCTGGTGCATCAAATATTGCGATTTCAGCAGTGATATTACCTTCATCTAAACGTATGCTTGGTCCAGAAATTTGTTGCCAAGTGATAGAGTCAGGATTAATTGAATCGTCATAAAAAGCTCGAAGAGATACGCCGTTACCTTCAATAACAC
This sequence comes from Thalassomonas sp. M1454, assembly GCF_007097525.1. Lineage (GTDB taxonomy): Bacteria > Pseudomonadota > Gammaproteobacteria > Enterobacterales > Alteromonadaceae > Thalassotalea_A. The sequence goes on along the minus strand of NZ_VKDD01000002.1, from coordinate 826,944 downwards.
TGTGTCCTAGACGAGCAACTAAGTTTGGATTTCCGCTATCTGCAGTAAAGCTAATCGTGTCTGTTACACTGCTACCTGATAAAGTGTAATTTACTTCAAAGCTATAATCGCCAGCAGACGGTATAGTAAACCCTACAACTTTAGACTTTGCGCTGAGTAATTCAACATCAGGCCCTGAAACTTGAGTCCAAACAGGAGAGAGAATAGAGCCAGTTTGAACACTTAATATAAGTTGAGTACTTAAACCTGCGGTTAACTCGCTTTCATTTAGTATGATATTTCCTGCTTGTATTTCATCTGAATCTGGGTCATCCCCAGAGCAAGAAACTAATAATAAGCTGCTGAGCAGTAAAGCTATTTTTTTCATGATTTTCTCTCAAATAATCCATTTTTTGTTTTTTTATATACGTTGTTATTTTGCCTTTAGATTAAATCGACTTACTTATTTAAAATAAGGCTTAACAAATTAACTGTTTTGTTGTTTTTCTTCTTCCAACTCTTGTTTTAGTTTTTTAATCTTTAAACCGAGCTCTTGACCACGATATTTAGAATAATATGAACCGGCGAAGAACATTATTGTGGCAAAAAACAACTCTATAACGGCGTAAAGTCGTTCGCCATCACCAACCCATAATGTTGTTAAGCTATGTAAAAAATAAATCATTACTACAAAGTTCGCCCAAGCATACGTGTATGGATTACCTTGAAGCATACCTTTTAAAGGAAACAATAGGGGGGCGACAAACATCAATATCGAAAGTGTAGGAGAAAGTCCTTCACTTGGTGAAAGTAGCAATAGCCATAACGGCATAAACAATAAAAGACCAAAATAACCGAATAAGGCCATATTACGAAGGGTTTTAGTGCTGAAAGTTTGTGATTTCATAAAATAAATTCTATAAAAGCGCTAATACATTTTCAGGAGGGCGACCTATACAAGCTTGGTTACCTTTAACCACAATAGGGCGCTCAATTAGTTTTGGTGTTGCAACCATAGCAGCAATTAACTGGGTATCGGTTAAGTCTTTATTATTTAAGTTTTGCTCTTTATATTCAGCTTCTTTAGTGCGTATTAATGCTCTTGGTTCAATATCTAATATAGATAGTATCGTTTTAACTTGCTCAACACTCGGTGGCGTCTTTAAATATTCGATTATTTCGACCTCGGCATTAGCGTTAGTTAATAGCTCAAGTGTTTGTCTGCTTTTTGAGCAACGAGGATTGTGGTAAATAGTTAATGTAGCCATATTTTTCTCTTTGGAAATTTTGATTATTATTAAACACTCGCAGTTAATAAATTATCTACGTTGTTATATTTTTTAAAGCCTTTTAAGCTGTTCTTCTAGTTCTTGAAATTGCAGAATTCTAGCTTTTATACGTTTTTGCATTAAAGAATTTTTTTCTGCTTCATTGTACGCCATATGAAGTTGATCTATTGCATTAGGGTAAGCGCCTAATAAAGCCAATACCTCAGCTTTTGACTCATGCATCTGAGCTAACTTTTTTTGCTTGGAATAAACCTGAGTCAGTAAATCATTAGCAATATAGTTTTCTTTATTTAAAATTATGAAGTCTTGTAGTAGGGTTTCGGCTAAAACATATTCTCCTGCCATGTATGCCGCATTGGCGTAGTTTAAGGTAACTACTTGGTTATTAGGCATGATCAAATTAAGATTTTTCAGCATAGTTAATGCTTTGTCATACTGTTTCTGACCAAGATATATATCGGTCATAGCATCAACATAAAAGAGATTTTGTGGTGCGCTTGATATGAGCGGTTGCATCGTCTTTTGTGCATTATCATAATCTTTACTATCTAAATAAGCGACTGCAAGACCATATTCAGCAGCAGCCCTTAAGCGGTAGTCACCATTAGCTATTTTAGTTTTGATATTGATGATGTTATCACTGACATTACCTTCATAACGAGCAGATATACGAGCTTTAGCTAGTTCAAAATCTAATTTTACAGGTAACAACCTCTGCGGGTACATTTGTGCTCTATTTCGCGCATCAGAAATACGTGAATCAGGAAGGGGATGTGTTAATAACATTGCTGGCGGCTTAGAAGAATAACGATATTTACTAGCCATTTTTCTAAAGAAATCAGGTGCACCGTTCGGATCGAAACCGCTATTAACTAATACCGACATACCTACGCGATCGGCTTCTTTTTCATTTGAACGAGTGTAATTAATTCCTGCCTGCTGACTTGCCGCCATAGTAGTGCTTAGGGCGGCGAAACCTGCTTGAGGGTTAACTAATGTTAATAAAACACCGGTTACCATGCCTGCCATTGTTAATGGGGCGTTGCGACTTTGAGCTTCCATTTTTCTAGCTAAATGGCGCTGAGTTACATGCGAAACCTCATGGGCTAACACTGAAGCTAATTCACTTTCGTTATCCGCTAAAGTAATTAAGCCTGAGTGAACACCTATGTGGCCACCGAAAAATGCAAAGGCGTTAATTTCTTGATTTTTTAACACAAAAAATTGAAATTTGTAATGAACACCTTCGGCATTTAATACCAAAGTATTGCCTAAGTTATTAATATACTCGATTAATACAGGATCTTGCAGTAATGGCTGAGATGCTCGTAGGGAGCGCATCATCGCTTTACCATAAAGCTCTTCTTTATCAAGAGACAAGGTACTTACTGCTGATGTGCCTATTTCAGGTAGTTGATTTCTGTCTACTTGTTGTGCAGTAACGCTTGTAGCTAACAGTAACCCACTCAGTGCTGATGCGATTAAGGTTGGCTTACATTTGAAAGTCAATAACTTCATTAATATCCTAAAATGGGGAGATACAATATATTCTTTAAGGTAAGAGCCTAAAAAAGCTCAAAAGTTTCATTTTATAGTTATTGCCAACACCTTGAACAATGAGTGCTAAACTCACTGAGTTGGTATTAGAAAATTATCTATATAGTGAATGATGTACTGCTTATTTTCAAGCAATACTAGCTTAATAGGTTTATTTAATATTACGTTATTGTTACTATTCGAATTAACATAATTAGTGATAATAAATAGCTATTGAGCTCCAGATATGAAAAAACATTTAGAGTACGATGCTACCGCAGAAAAATGTCCCGTACCTCTAGTGCAAACTAAGTTGTTAATTAGACAATTAGAGTCAGGTCAGGCGTTAAAAGTTTTGTTAACTGACCCCGGTTCTATTCAAGATATTCCTAAATTTTTGACGATGAAAGGTATACGATTTGAATTAAATAAATATCGTCAAAATATAGTCGAACTTACTCTTTGGGGTAATTAAGCTAATTTGTATAAAACATCGATAATAAAAAATAAGAGAAAGTGTATTAATGATTGAATATATAGTTGCTTGGTATAAAGAAAAGTTTGCAGATCCACATGTGGTTTCGTTAACTTTATTTATTGTCGCTACCTTCCTAATATTGTACTTTTTTAGTGACCTACTAATGCCGGTGATGGTTGCAATAGTGTTGGCTTTTTTATTAGAAGGACCGGTAAAACGTTTTACTAAACTTGGCCTTAAACGTAATTACTCTGTTATTGTAGTAATGCTTATTTTTACTGGTGTTGGCTTATTAACCCTTTTAGGTTTTATCCCTGTGCTTTGGCAGCAAACCTCTAATTTAGTGCAAGAAGTGCCAAATATGTTGTCAAAAGGTAATGCTTATTTACTGCATTTACCTGAAGAATATCCTGAGCTAGTACAAGCAGACCAAATCGCCTCGGTTATTGCGGCAGTAAAAACTAAGTTACTAGAGTGGGGACAGCTTATTTTAGAGGTTTCTTTAAACTCTATTTCAGACGTTGTTGCACTGCTTATTTATTTGATCTTAGTACCGTTGATGGTGTTTTTCTTTCTTAAAGATAAGAGTGACATGTTAACCAACCTAGCTCGATTTTTGCCGAAAGAGCGCCGTTTAACTTCGCAAGTAGCAACGGAAATGCATCAACAGATCCATAACTATATTCGTGGTAAAGTCATTGAAATAATTATTATTGGCGTAGCGTCTACCGTTGCTTTTGCTTTACTCGATTTACGTTATTCAGTCTTACTCGGTGCGTTAGTTGGTTTATCTGTGTTAGTTCCTTATGTCGGTGCTACCGTTGTAACAATACCTGTTGTATTAGTGGCACTATTTCAATGGGGCGTGAGCCCTGAGTTTGGCTATGTAATGCTAGCATACGGTATTATCCAAATTATTGATGGCAATATACTTGTACCTTTATTGTTTTCCGAAGCTGTTAATTTGCACCCCGTAGCAATTATTATTGCGGTTATATTATTTGGTGGTCTTTGGGGATTCTGGGGTGTTTTCTTCGCTATTCCTTTAGCCACACTTGTAAAGGCAATCATTAATGCTTGGCCAGAGGCTGATGACATTAAAAGTGCACAAAGTAGTTAGCGAAATTTCTAGCTTTGCTAAAGTTATATATCAATGCCTGTTTTAACAGGCATTTTTATTTGAGCGAAAGTGTATAAATTAACTACTAAATGGATTAGATTAATAAATAGACATTAATAATAATCAAGCAGTTAGGATGACGTTTTGCACTATATTAGTTTTTTCTTCTTAGTTTTATGTAAGTTCCTTGCAAAACTCTTTTATCGATTTGACCAACACTGGTATTCATCTCATCAAGATGATGACTGGAAACAGGTTAAAGTTATTATTATTTTAAATCACACCAGCTTATTTGAACCAATCTTTTTACGTAGCATACCCATATCATTACTATGGCAGTTATCAAAGCACTTAACCCTGCCAGCTGCCCAAGAAACCTTAAAACGTCCAATTGTTGGTAGGATACTCAAAGCACTTGTTCCTAAATGTATACCTATTAGCCGCAAATACGATCAATCATGGGATGATTTTTTAGATCAAATAACCAATGACAGTATCTTAGCTATTATGCCAGAGGGCAGGATGAAACGTATTAACGGCCTTGATAAACATGGTAAAGCTATGGATATCAAACGTGGTGTTGTCGATATACTCTCTAAAGTAGAGCAAGGTAATGTGTTATTCGTTTATAGTGGTGGCTTGCATCACGTACAAGCGCCAGGAAACAGGTTGCCGAGGCTATTTAAAAAGATAAAAGTTAATTTTGAAATTATTGACTTAGAAGTCTATAAACAGTCTTTTTATCACCTTGATAACAGCGTATATCAGCAGAGTATTATCAGTGATCTTGAGCATAGGTTAACCTTTAAAGCTCCTTGATTCATACTCTAGAACAAAGCACAAATCATTAACAAATTACCAACAAAGTTCATCTATATTTCCCATTTTATTTTTGTTTAAATAATCGACACTCTGCCATACAAGGCACTTAAACAAATTAATGGATATCAAATGACAAAAATATTATGTATTGGTGAACATAACTTAGACCAATTAACTTCAGAGTATGAAGTTATCAATGTGTCAGCTATTACAGAAAGTTTTGTATTTGATAGCTGCTATAGCGCAATTATTATTAGTGTTTCAAAAGAGTCTGTCTTTTTACAATGGCTCAATAAAATCCGCAGTAATGCCTTAAACTTTGCCTCACTAGTCTATAGCGTTAATAGTCATTTTGAAGATTTTGCTATGGTTGATGGTTTAGTGCCGGCAAACATTGATGTTCAAATTAATAAATTGCTGCAACGCCAAGAAGAAATCCGTTTAGACAGTAATGATAACCTTGAGAATAAGCTGTTAGCCTATTTGTGGGCAGTAGAAACTCGTACTTTGCGCCCAAGCAGAGTTATAGACCAAGGGGTTAGTTATCAGTACCCATTTTTAGAGCTATGGGATAACGGTCAAGGTAAAGAGTACTGGTTAAGCCGAATGGTAAAAAGTGGCAATTTATCGCAAGAAGTTTTAATCGATCGTATTCGCCAATGTAGTTCGTGTAATTCTTCATTATTAAATTATGTTGATAGTTGTGGCGATTGTGGCTCAATCGACTTAAAACTTGAGCAAGCATTGCATTGTTTTGCCTGTGGTCATGTCGGTGATCAACAAGAATTTATACGTTCTGGTGAAATGGTTTGTCCGAACTGTATAAACACTTTGCGCCATATAGGTACGGATTATGATCGCCCAATTGAGAATCAACGCTGTAACAGTTGTAGTAATTTATTTATTGAAGCAAATGTACAAGCACAATGTTTTAGTTGTGGCCATCACAATCAGGTTGATGACTTAATATCGAAAGAATATTTTAGTTTTGGTATTGGCCATAATGGTATTGTTAAAGTTAAAACCGGTAGCGATCCACAGCTATTAGCCACAGCATTAGGTGAGCCAGTATCGCGAGAGCATTTTGCTTGGATGGCTAATTGGCTAAATAAAATGGCTGTTCGCCAAACTGAACATCACCTTTTTGTGGGCCTTAAATTTGTCAACTTAATAGAGCTTAGTCAAAGCATGTCGACAGTATCTCTTACTGCTCAGTTAGACGCCTTTAGCTCTCGTTTACGTAGTATTTTGCGTACTACGGATGTGTTCTGCCAGTATAGTGATGACACTTTATACTTTCTATTACCTAATGTTAGTGAAGATGGCGTAAAAATTATTGAAGGTAAATTTGAAACTATCTCACAAGAGCAAGCTGACAACCCATTAGATTTGAGAGTGTCTTTAAAACTATTACCTGAACATAGCCTGTCTAATGATGCAGAGCTTTGGCTTTCACAATGTTCTATAGAGTTAAATGACTAGTGGAATTTAATTATATAGAGCAATTTATTAGAGCTTCAATCGCATTAATAAGTAGTAACTCTGAAGTGCTCTTTGTCTTAGTTCCTATGCTGATAGTGGTTGAGTTACCTCTGAGTTTTACCGTATTGAGTGGCATGGTCTTTTGGTATATACGAGCTAAGCTTCGTGATCCGTTAACAATTAGCCCAAGTGTTAGTTGCATAATTACCTGTTACGGTGAGGGTGAAGCAATTAAAGACACTATTTTAACTTTATGCGAGCAAATTTATCCTGGAAAGATTCAAATTATTCCAGTGATTGATGGTGCTAAACAAAATGCTGATACTTATCAAGCAGCTCTAGATTGCCTTCCTCTAGCCAAGCGCTATCACAATAGACGCATAGATTTATTACCTAAATGGCAACGAGGTGGTCGGGTAAGCACTCTAAATGCTGGTTTATATGCCTCGAAAGGGGAGATTGTTATAAATGTCGATGGTGACACTTCATTTGATAACAATATGGTTTACGAAATCGTAAAAGAGTTTGAAGATCCAAATGTTCCGGCTGTTGGTGGCTCGTTAAGGGTAAGGAATATTAAAAAAAGCTTTGTTACTAGGATGCAAGGTTTAGAGTACATGATTTCTATGCAGGGCGGTAAAACAGGACTTGCAGAATGGAATTTAATTAATAATGTTTCCGGCGCCTTTGGTGCATTTAGACGTAAATTTTTAATTCAAATTGGTGGTTGGGATACACACACCGCTGAAGATTTAGATTTAACTGTTCGTATTAAGCAATACATGGGAAGACACCCAAATATACGAATTCCTTTTGCAACGAAAGCAATAGGCCACACAGATGCCCCTGTTACTTGGAAAGAACTCTTTTGGCAACGCATGCGCTGGGATGGTGATTTATTATTTTTGTATTTACGCAAGCACCCCTATGCGTTTAGTCCGAAACTTATGGGCTTAAAAGGTTACTTTTTTACCTTAGTATATGGAATATTACAAAATATATTAATGCCATTATTAGTTCTGCTTTTTAACATTTGGATAATAAGTGTTTATAACGTTGAGTTTTTTATTGGCATGCTAGCAATACAATATTTTGCTTATTATTTTATGAGTTTATTTCATTATTTATTCTTTTTAGTCACCGTTTCAGAGCGGCCTAAGCAAGATATAAAAATGAGTCTGTGGTTATTGTTGTTTCCCATTTATACATTAATCATTCGAGTATTTTCAGCGATAGCAATTCTAAATGAAGTATTTAGACGTGGTCATGAAGAAAGTAATATGGCCCCGTGGTGGGTATTGAAAAAAGGTAATAAATTTTAATGAAAATTACATTTAAAACTGAAAAACAGAAAAACCCAACCCAAAATGATGGGTTTAGCATATTTTACGCACCGGCAAAGCGTATTGCTTTTAAAATGCGTTGGTACCTGCTTTTGGCACTGATTTTATCGCCATTAGTTATCTTTTCATGGTATATGCTTAACGATAAAGTGCTTGTTACAGCTGCAGGTATTCTTACCACAGAGCCGATTACGCTTGATGCATCACAAAACTCTTTTGTTGAAAAGGTTTTGGTTAAAGGTGGAGATAAGGTTGAGCAGGGGCAGGTTTTAATAAAGCTATCGTCTCCTGAAATAGAAAAAGAAATCGCCATTTTAACTAGCAAATATAATAAGTTTAAAACTTATTATAACGAAGGTTATAAAACCTTAGATTCCCTGCATTTACGCCAAATTGCTACCTATAAAAATGCTAAGTCTGCACAAGAAAGTATTAATACTGAGTTTAGTGAATACAACAAGCAGGGGATGCTGCCACTTAATGATAGGTTAGCAATTGAACAAAATTCAGTACTTGCTGAAACTAAGTATCAAGAAGCGCTAATTGAACGTGAAACAGTATTAGCTGCTCATAAAAATGGCCAGCTAGCGAATACTTTACTTGAACTTGAACTGGCTTTATCTGAAGCAAAAGTAAAACGTGATTTACTTTCAATACGAGCGCCAAAAGCAGCTGTTGTAAATGATGTTATGGCTATTGAAGGCGAGCATATTTTAAATGGTAACTCACTTATTTCTATATCAAATTTGGCTGAACCAGTAATTAATGTTTACCTAGCTCCAGAGCGCATGGATTTTGCACAAATAGGTCAAAGTGCAACCATAACATTACCTAATGGAGATGAATATATTGGTACGGTTAATAGACCAACACAGATGTCACAAAAAATGCCGTCAATTTTAGCAGGTCCGTTTGATGGTAATAAGTCAGCGTTAAAAGTAACTTTAGATATTACAGATGCTCCAGAATTCATATTTGAAGGCTTACTAGTAGATGTACGTTTTCACTATATAAGCAGGGACTAACTGATTGGCCCTATATTTGTAAATCACAGTAGTTAACAAATCACTAACAAAAGTCGTCTACTCTCTAGACGACTTTTTTGTTTAAATACATTCTATATATTCCAATAGTTTATAACCAATTACATCCTGATGTTGAGATCTTATGTACGAATTAAATTTAACCGAATTTGACCAAGAAACATTCCTACGTGAATACTGGCAACAAAAGCCTGTTGTTATTCGCCAAGGCTTTAAGAATTTTGTTGCGCCAATTGATGCTAACGAAATTGCCGGTTTAGCAGGAATGGAAGAGGTTGAGTCTCGTTTAGTTTATCGTGATGGAGATGATTGGCAGGCGGAATTTGGTCCGTTTGATTCATTCGAGCGCCTTGGTGATAAAGGTTGGTCTTTAATCGTACAAGCACTTGATAACTGGTCAGAAGATGCCGCTAAAATGATAGAGCCATTTCGCTTTATTCCTAACTGGCGCCTTGACGACTTAATGGTAAGTTTTGCTACACCTGAGGGCGGAGTTGGCCCTCATATTGATTTATACGATGTATTTATATGCCAAGGTACAGGTAAGCGTAACTGGCGAGTAGGTGATAAAGGTGAGCATGTAGAATTTGCTGCCCACGATGCCTTATTGCATTGTGAGCAATTTGAAGCAATTATTGATACTGAATTACTACCAGGTGATATCTTATATATACCTCCAGGATTCCCTCATGATGGCGTAACAATTGAAGCATCGTTAAGTTTCTCTGTTGGCTTTAGAACCAATTCGACCTCTAATTTAATAAGTGGCTTAGCTGATCATTTAATTGATAAAGAACTTGGTGGTGAGTTAATTGAAGATCCACAGCGTTTAGTATCGAGTAACAGCGGTGCTATTAATTCGAGTGACTTTGCGTTAATAAAAAATCAATTACAAAAACTGTTAGATAACGACGATATTATTCGTCAATTTGCAGGAAGCTTTTTAAGCCAAGCAAAGCATGAATTAGATTTAATTCCAGCTGAAGAACAGTTATCTAATGCTCAAATTAGTGAAATATTACAAACCAATAATTTAATGCGTTTGGGCGGTTTACGAGCTTTTTACTTTACTGACTCAATCGACTCAGGAGTGTTCTACTTAAACGGTGACGAACAGCAAGTTGATGAAGAAATTGTTGAAGCGGTTAAATTGCTATGCGACAACGTAACCGTGACACCAGAAATGATCTCTGAATTTGTACACAACGAAGAGTTTATCGATTTAGTTGGCGAACTGCTTGACGCCGGTTACTGGTACTTCTCGGAATAATAAATATCATGGTGTCAGACACCTTGATATTTAATTTATTAAAAAAGGGATAACTTTCGTTATCCCTTTTTAGTTTTTGGTTCAAGGTGTCTGACACCTTGATATAGAGTGTTGTTAGTAACTTTCGTTATGTACCGACATTACCGCTCGGCCAGATGGATCGGCCATGTTTTTAAATGACTCATCCCATGCCAGAGCTGCTTCAGTAGAACATGCTACCGATTTACCACCTGGAATACATTGCGCTGCTGATGCTAGCGGGAATTTCTCTTCAAAAATTGTACGGTAGAAGTAAGCTTCCTTAGTGTCTGGCGTGTTATGCGGGAACTTAAACTCAGCGTTAGCAAGTTGTTGATCAGTAACTTCTGTTTCAACAAGCTCTTTTAAGCTATCAATCCAAGAGTAACCAACACCGTCAGAGAACTGCTCTTTTTGACGCCATAATATTTCTTCAGGTAAGTAACCTTCGAATGATTCACGTAGCACGTGTTTTTCAATCTTACCGTCTTTACACATTTTATCTTCTGGATTGATGCGCATGGCAACGTCCATGAAGTCTTTGTCTAAAAATGGTACACGAGCTTCAATACCCCAAGCAGACATTGATTTATTGGCACGTAAACAGTCAAACATGTGCAGTTTATCAAGTTTACGAACTAACTCTTCGTGGAACTCTTTTGAGTTTGGTGCTTTGTGGAAGTATAAGTAGCCTCCGAATATTTCATCAGCGCCTTCACCACTTAATACCATTTTAATGCCCATAGCTTTAATTTTACGAGCCATTAAATACATTGGCGTAGATGCACGAATGGTGGTCACATCATAAGTTTCAATGTGGTAAATCACTTCTTTTAACGCATCAATACCGTCTTGAACGGTAAATTCAATGCTGTGGTGAATGGTACCGATTGAGTCTGCAACTTTTTGCGCGGCAGCTAAATCAGGGGAGCCTTTTAAACCACACGCAAATGAGTGGACTTTTGGCCACCAAGCTTCTGATAAATCATTTTCTTCAACACGGCGCGCGGAAAACTTTTGTGTGATTGATGAAATTAAAGATGAATCTAATCCGCCAGAAAGTAATACGCCGTAAGGCACATCGGTCATTAAGTGCGACTTAACAGACTCTTCTAACGCTTCACGTAACTCTGGAATGCTGGTGCTGTTATCTTTAATGTTGTCATAATCAGTCCAATCGCGTTGGTAGTAAGGCTGAATCTCACCAACCTTGCTATCTAGCATATGCCCAGGAGGAAACTCGCTTACAGTTTTACAAATAGGCATAAGGGCTTTCATTTCAGATGCTACATAGAAGTTTCCGTGCTCATCGTGGCCCATATATAACGGGATAATACCAATGTGATCACGCGCAACTAAATAGCTGTTGTCGGTTTCGTTATAAACAACAAACGCGAACATGCCTTTAAGCTTATCAACAAAGTTAACACCAAATTCTTCATAAAGAGGCAGAATAACTTCACAATCAGATTTAGTTTGGAAGGTGTAGTCTACATTCAAGTTACTTTCGAGTTGTTTGTGATTGTATATTTCACCATTAACAGCGAGCACGTGATTTCGATTTTGATTGTAAAGAGGTTGTGCGCCATTTTCAGTGTCAACAATTGCTAAACGCTCGTGAACGAGAATGGCATTGTCATTAGAATAAACTCCAGACCAATCTGGTCCACGGTGTCGTAATAAACGAGAAAGCTCGATAGCTTGCCCTCGTAGTGCGCTAGCATCAGATTTGATGTCTAGGATACAAAAAATTGAACACATAATTGTGTTACCTCACTTCATTATTAATCAAAATCGAAATCAGTAAAAATTAATAACAATACAAAGCAAACTTCAGAAAAGGAAATGCGTGGTAATGCTTATAATTTGAACAAAAAAAGGTGGATATGTAATAAAATTACAAGTCCACCTTGAGAGTCTAATATTTGCTATAAAAAATCAATAGCTAAAAAGCAAAAATTAGACTATTTATTCAAATTTTTTGTTATTACCAATAATAAAGGGGTATTAATACCAGTTTTATTAATTAATTTCCCACTCAGTGAGAATTAAAAGGTTTGTAGACAAGGCATCGATTGCAGAGAATGGTTGTTCCATTGTCAAAATCGATAACGCAGTATAGAAGCCTTTTAAACTCACCCTTGGGAGCATGTTCTAGGCCCAATAACTTCACGAAATTCATTTAATATAGAATAACTATATCTAAATAAATTTTGCTTGTTATTGAACCTATAACAAAGCTCTGAGGTGGGAATAAATTTAATTAAATTGGTATAGCCTTTTATTTACGTTGGAATTCGCTAGTTTTTGACCACTTTGGCCAATCAGTAGAGTTAGCAATTTGATACATTGTATCGAAGGTTGCTTGTAAATCTTCTACCGCGCCAGCAAAATTCCAATCCGGATTGTATTCATCACATAACTGGTGATAACAACGCTTCATTTTAGGTAAAGTTGCTGCACGGTATGCTGCAACTTCATCATTGATTGGTTCATTACCGCTACCTGCATATAGGGCGGGTACGCCAACTAAAGCAAAGTTGAAATGATCTGAGCGGTAGTAGCTACCGGCAGCAGGATTTGATTCTGGTACTAACATACGTTTTTGTTTTTTAGCGGCCACTTTTAAGTAATCTTCAATTTCAGACTTACCTTTACCTTTAACAATTAAATCTGAGGTTTGACCAAGAATATTTAATGAATCTAGGTTTAATACCGCAACCGTTTTATCAAGAGGGAAAGAAGGGTGCTCAGCATAGTATTTCGACCCTAATAAACCTTGCTCTTCTGCTGTAGTAGCAACAACTGTTATAGAGCGTTGTGGTTTCTTATCAAGGCTTGCAAAGGCTGTGGCAATTTCAATGATGCCGGCAATACCCGTAGCATTATCGTGTGCACCATTATATACCTTGTCACCTTCTAAAGAGTCGTCAGTACCCATATGATCCCAATGACCTGTTAACAGGATATGTTCATCAGCAACTTTACTACCTGGTAGAGTTGCAACAAAGTTATATGAAGTAGAACGCTTGATTGTGCTCTTTACCGTAGCCGATGCAGTTAAGCCTAATTCTTTATTAACAGGGCCTTGCTTTGCCTTTGTTTTGTATGTGGCAAAGTCTAAACCTGCTTGAGCAAACATTGCCTTAGCACTGCTAAGAGTTAACCAGCCTTCAATATTTACGCGTTGTTTATTACCATCTGCTTGATACAGTTTGTATTGCGGACCGCCCCAACCATTTTTAACAACAGACCAACCGTATGATGCCGGAGCATCTTCGTGAATGATAATTGCCGCAGCTGCACCTTGACGGCTTGCTTCTTCATATTTGTATGTCCAACGACCGTAATAAGTCATGGCGCTACCAGTAAACAAATTAGGATCTTGCGTAGCAAAACCTGGATCGTTTACCAGCATCACCACAGTTTTGCCTTTAACATCAAGACCTTTATAGTCATTCCAGTTATATTCTGGTGCGTTAATACCGTACCCAACAAAGACGATATCAGAATCTTTAATCGTTTCTGATGTACTTACTCTTGAAGTACCAAGTACCATTTCAGTTAAGTACTCGAGCGTATCAGTTTTGCCATTACCTTCAATTGTTAGCTCCATATCGGCACTAGCTGTGATCTCTGAAAGTTCAACCGCTTGTAAGAAGCTTCCATTGTTACCTGGCTTAAAACCGATGTTTTTGAATTCTTTGGTCAGATAATCTAACGTTTTCTTTTCACCTTCAGTTGTTGGCAGGCGACCGCCAAAATCATCTGAGGCTAACACTTTTACATGTTGGTGTAGTTTCTTTGCAGAAATTGCTTGATACGCTTGATCAAACGTTTGAGCACTTGCAGCTGTTAGTGTCACACTAGAGCCTAAAAGCAGTGCTAATAGCTTGTTGTAAGTTTTAATTTTCATAAAATCCACATGAATTGTTATTTTTTAAAAGACACGGTAATTTACTCTGCCTAAAATAAAATTGAAAGATATTGTTACACCTTGTTATCAAGGTGTGTTGCATTGTCTTAAATTAGTATTAGACTTAATTTACTATCTTTATGCATTCAAACAACTTATCCAAGTTTGCATCTCAAGCTGTATTAAAAGGAATTTAATGATTTCCGTCGAAAATTTAAGTAAAAAGTTTACTTTTAAAGCACAAAAAAAACATTCTAATTGCCATAAAAAAGATGTCCGAGAGCAAGGCTCACATTTCCATGCCTTAGCTGACGTTAGCTTTCATTGTGATAAAGGCGAGGTTTTAGGTTTGTTAGGCCCAAACGGGGCAGGTAAAACTACCACCTTAAGAATTTTATCCACCGCATTAAAGCCTGATTCTGGTTCGGTTATTGTTAATGATGTTGACGTGCTTAAAAAACCAATAGCAGCGAAACAAAAAATTGGTTTTTTATCCGGTAAAACAGGCCTTTATGGCCGTTTGACGGCGAGAGAAAACATTGAGTTTTTTGCTAAACTACATGGCGTGACTTCGTCATTTTTAAAAAATGATGCCGATGAAATATACGAAAGCCTTGCTATTACCAGTTACCTCGATAGACGAGTTGAACACTTATCTACCGGCATGCAGCAAAAAGTATCGATCGCCAGAGCTGTTATCCATCAACCTGAGGTCTTAGTGCTTGATGAGCCAACAACCGGGTTAGATATTATGGCTACAGAAACCATTATGGAATTTGTACAACTTATGCGTAATCAAGGAACCGCTGTTATTTTTTCAACTCATCATTTAGATGAAGTCGCGCTTTTAGCTGATAGGGTTTCAGTGATTTATCAAGGACGCAGCTGTTTTGATGGCAGTATAGGCGAGTTTCAGCAACAAAGCCGAGAGCTTGATTTACGCCGTGCATTTATGAACATCTTAAAAGGAGCTGATGCCAATGTGGCTAGTATATATTAAAGAGTTAATAGAGCTTTTAAGAGATCGTAAAACCTTATTTTTTATTATTGCATTACCTATGGTTATTTTTCCCGTGGTGTTTGGTTTAATTGGCTTTTTAGGTTCAAGTGCGGCAATGAAAGAGCAGGATAAAGTCATACGCTATGTTATTGTTAATGGCAGTGTTGCGCCGGAGTTTGCTAGTAAGCTTTTTTATCATAGTGACTTTAAAGAAGTCACTTTAGAGTTAAATAATGAAGAGGCTATAACACAAGCAATTCAAGAAGATAAAATTGATTTGGTTATAGAGCTTAATAAAGACTTTAAAGTTCAATTTGGTAATTCAGAAGTGTCTAATTGGAAAATTTATTTTAATGGCTCTAATTTATTTGGTGGTACAAAAAATAAAGTTGAAGAAGTGCTACAAAGTTATGTCGATGACTTACAAAAGCAAACGTATGTTGCTTCAGGATTTGATGAAGCTCAGTTTGAAGTATTTAAAAAGCCAATTGAAGTAGAAGAAGTCGATACTGCTGATGATCGAGAAAGTTTTGGTGAACAGCTTGGCGGCTTCATTCCTTATATTCTTATTCCTTTATGTTTAACTGGAGCTATGTATCCGGCAATAGATTTAGGTGCAGGGGAGAAAGAGCGGGGTACGATAGAAACCTTGTTATTAACGCCGGTTTCAAGATTAGCGTTGGTTTTAGGTAAATTTATGTGTATTACCACCACCGCTATAATGACCGCTCTGATAACCATTTTTAGTATGATATTTTGGTCTTTTATCATCGGCCAGTTGCTTGATGTCTCAGCTGTGTCGGAAATACTAAAAGCAGTAAGTTGGGTCGATTATGGGCTTATTGTGCTGTTACTTGTGCCTATCTCCGCAATTTTTGCTGCAACACTCTTGGCTATATCAATTTATGCAAGTAGCTATAAAGAAGCTCAAAACTATATGGGGCCGCTTTCTATTTTTGTTATATTTCCTGTTATTGTCGCTATGACTCCTGGTATTGCGCTTACTTTTGGTTGGTCCCTCGTGCCTGTTGCCAATGTTGCTTTAGCGATTAAAGAATTATTAAAGGGCACCATTGACTACAACTTCCTTGTGCCGATCTTTGCATCAACAGGTGGTTTTGCGTTAGTTTCTATTTTGTTTTGTGTTTATTGGTTCAATAAAGAATCAGTACTATTTCGATAAAGCCCTAATTAAAAATTTAAATAAATTTGTATTTAGGTTAAATAACAAGGTTTAAGCTTAAATTTATGGCAATTGGCTGTGACAAATAGGTAAAAATCCACTGGTTTTGTGATCTATTAAAAAAAAACTAGTAAAAATCACTATTTTCACTATGTTAGGGGTAATTTTTTCTGTAAAATTACCCCTTTTTGTATTTAGGCATTATCGCCAGATATTCGAGCTTTACTATGTCTATACCAATTGGACTAAATAAGTACTTAAATTTAAGTTGTTTAGTCCAATTGGTATTAAAATCGCGATAAATAAATTCGCACGAGGAAACCATGAATTTAGATGAAATAATCTTGCAAGCAGAACAAGCTGTAGCAAGTTCAAATGATCCTGCTGCACTTGACCAAATTCGAGTTGAGTTTTTAGGTAAAAAAGGTAAGTTAACCGAGCAACTAAAAGGCTTAGGTAAATTAAGTGCTGAAGAGCGTCCAAAAGCAGGGCAATTAATTAACGTTGCTAAACAACAAGTACAAAAGCTTATCCACGAACGTGGTGAGTTACTTCGTGCTGCACAAATCAAAGAAAAGCTAGCAAGTGAGTCTATCGACGTAACACTTCCTGGTCGTACTATGGAACACGGTGGATTACACCCTGTTACTCGTACCATCGAACGTATTGAAAGCTTTTTCGGTGAGCTAGGTTTTGAAGTAAAAGCTGGTCCTGAAATTGAAGATGATTTCCACAACTTTGACGCGTTGAATATTCCTGCGCATCATCCTGCTCGTGCTGACCACGATACGTTCTACTTTAATCCAAAGTTAGTATTAAGAACGCAAACGTCTGGTGTGCAAATTCGTACCATGGAAGTTGAAAAACCACCTTTACGCATTATCTCTCCTGGCCGCGTGTACCGTAACGATTACGATCAAACGCATACGCCAATGTTCCACCAAGTTGAAGGCTTAATGGTTGATAAAGACGTAAGCTTTACTCACCTTAAGGGTATATTGCACGACTTCTTACACAACTTCTTTGAAGAAGATTTAGAAATCCGTTTCCGTCCATCTTATTTCCCATTTACTGAGCCATCAGCTGAAGTTGATGTTATGGGTAAAAACGGCAAATGGTTAGAAGTTTTGGGCTGCGGCATGGTACATCCAAACGTTTTACGAAGCGTTGGTATTGACCCAGAAGTATACACAGGCTTTGCCTTTGGTATGGGTGTTGAACGTTTAAGCATGTTACGTTACGGCGTAAACGACTTACGTTCATTCTTTGAAAACGATCTTCGTTTCTTAAAACAGTTTAAGTAGGAAAGCCAGTAATGAAATTTAGTGAATCTTGGTTAAGAGAGTGGGTTAATCCTGCTATTTCTTCAGATGAGTTAGCTCATCAAATAACAATGGCTGGCCTAGAAGTAGACGGCGTAGATCCAGTTGCGGGTGAATTTACCAATATCGTAGTTGGTGAAGTAATTGAATGTGGTCAACACCCTGATGCAGACAAGTTACAAGTAACCAAAGTAAATGTTGGCGATGAAATCGTTGATATCGTTTGTGGTGCTAAAAACTGTCGAACAGGTTTAAAAGTAGCGGTAGCTAAAGTTGGTGCGGTATTACCGGGTAACTTTAAAATTAAAAAAGCTAAACTACGCGGCGTACCATCACACGGCATGCTATGTAGTGAGTCTGAAATGGGCTTAGCTGAAAGCGCGGATGGCATTATTGAACTGCCACTTGATGCACCTATCGGCACGTGTATTCGTGAATACTTAAAGCTTGATGATGTAACCATTGATGTTGACTTAACTGCCAACCGCGGCGACTGTTTAGGCATTAAAGGTTTAGCTCGTGAAGTTGGTGTATTAAATAACATCGCGGTAAACGAAGTTGAAATTACTGAAACATCAGCAAGTATTGATGACGCTTTAGCAATTAATATTGCTGCAGGTGAAGCTTGTCCTCGTTATTTAGGCCGTGTAATTAAAAACATCGATGCAACAGCAACGACACCTCTTTGGATGGTTGAAAAACTGCGTCGTTGTGGCGTTCGCGCAATTGACCCGGTAGTTGATGTAACTAACTATGTGTTACTTGAGCTTGGTCATCCTATGCACGCATTCGATTTAGCTAAAATCGACGGCGGTATTAATGTTCGTTTTGCTAACGAAAACGAAGAACTAACCTTATTAGATGGCGCTGAAGTTAAATTAAAGTCTGACACATTAGTGATTGCAGATGATAACAAGCCATTAGCTATTGCTGGTATCTTTGGTGGTTTAGACTCTGGTGTTACTGGAGAAACTAAAGACATTTTACTCGAAAGTGCGTTCTTTGCTCCTTTAGCTATTTTGGGTAAAGCTCGTCAATACGGCTTACATACAGATGCATCACATCGTTACGAGCGTGGCGTTGATCCACAGTTACAAATGACGGCGATGCACCGTGCAACGCAATTATTACTTGAGATAGTTGGTGGTGAAGCAGGCCCTGTAGTTATTGCTGAATCTGCTGAAAATATTCCGGCTTCTCGTGTTGTTACATTACGTCGTAGTAAGTTAGATTCACGTATTGGTATTCATATTGAAACGGCGCAAGTAACTGAAATTTTAACTCGTTTAGGCATGCAGGTAGAGTTTAACGATGATGTTTGGACTGCAGTTGTTCCTGCATATCGTTTTGACATTTCAATTGAAGAAGATTTAACAGAAGAAGTTGCGCGAGTTTACGGTTACAACAATATCCCTAACGTTTCGCCAACAGCCAAGTTAACAATGCGTAGCCATAAAGAAGCTAAGTTAAATATAGCTAAATTCCGCAATGCGTTAGTTAATCGTGGTTACCAAGAAGCCATTACTTATTCATTTGTTGACCCTAAAGTTCAAAGCTTATTGCACCCAGAGCAAGAAGTTCTTGTACTTCCACACCCGATTTCATCAGAAATGTCAGTGATGCGTGTGAGTTTATGGACCGGTCTTATTCAAGCAGTGGTTAATAACCAGAATCGTCAACAAAACCGAGTTCGATTATTTGAATCTGGTTTGCGTTTTTTACCTGATGCTGATGCTGAGAACGGTGTTAGTCAACAAGCAATGTTTGGCGGTGTTATCACTGGCCTTCGCAATGGCGAACATTGGCAGATTGAAAAACAAGCGGTTGATTTCTTTGATGCTAAAGGTGATGTTGAAACATTACTAGCATTAACCGCAAATTCAGATGCTTATGAATTTAGACCAGCCGACATTCCTGCATTACATCCTGGTCAAACTGCGGCGATTTACCGTGGTGAAACTTTAGTGGGTTATGTTGGAGCTATTCATCCTGAGCTAGAACGTAAACTTGGCCTTAATGGTAAAACATTTGTTTTCGAACTTTTACAAAGCGAAATTTTAGAGCAAAAAATCCCTGTAGCGGGCAATATTTCTAAGTTTCAGGCTACTCGCCGAGACATCGCAGTTGTTGTTAAAGATCAAATAAATGCAAAAAAAGTGCTACAACTCATTGAAAAGGTTGGCACAAATCATTTAGTTGGCCTAGAATTGTTTGATGTATACCAAGGAAAGGGTATCGAACCTGGATTTAAGAGCTTAGCAATTGCGTTAACTCTGCAAGATAACGAGAGAACTCTTGAAGAAAAAGATATCTCTGATGTTATGAATACAGTGATCGATGCCTTAAAGAATGAGCTAGACGCATCTTTGAGAGATTAATAACATGGCGCTAACCAAAGCAGAAGTATCAGAACATTTATACGAACAATTAGGTTTAAGTAAACGTGATGCCAAATTGATGGTTGAAGAATTCTTCGAAGAAATCAGAAGTAGTTTGGAAGCAGGTGATCAGGTTAAATTATCAGGTTTTGGTAATTTTGACTTACGAACCAAAAACGAACGACCTGGACGAAACCCTAAAACGGGTGAAGATATTCCAATTTCTGCAAGGAAGGTTGTTACTTTTAGACCGGGTCAAAAATTAAAGAGCCGAGTTGAAGAGTCTAACAAGGGCTAATTGTTACTATATAAATGGCAACGATATTAAATAAAAAGGCTGCATATGCAGCCTTTTTTATACCCAAAAATCAAGGTGTCAGAGTTCAATGACTCTGACACCTTGATATTTATAGTTAACGGAAACTGTCGTTTATTGTTGATAGTACACGTTCGCCAGGGCACAGCAGTTCTTGTTTGAGCTGGCTTAATGGCGTATCCGTTGTATTGTTTAACTCATGATAGTGCTGAGCTGTTGGATCAAGATGTAATAAGCCAGTGAGAATCTCTCCTTTTGCTTTGTGTCGTTCGACATCTTGCAAGGCCTTAAAGCGGTCTGTAGTGTCGTAATCTGCATCTAACTTATGTATGCGCATGATGGAACCATCATGCAAACAAACGTCCTCAAATTTACCTTCAGGAACTTCGTGGTTAATTTCTTCCTTAATAGGTACAAAATCTGTTACTGCACCAGTAGTGACATGCTCTTGTACATAGTCATATGAACGCGTTGAGCCAGGATGATTATTAAATGTCACACAAGGAGAAATAATATCGATAAAGGCAAAACCTTGATGTGCGATTGCGGCTTTTATAATAGGAATGAGCTGGTTTTTATCTCCTGAGAAGCAACGAGCAACAAAGGATGCGCCTAATTGTAGAGCCATTACGCAAAGGTCGATGTCATTAAACAAGCTGGTGTCACCGGTCTTATTTTTAACTCCTCTATCTGAAGTTGCGGCTAGTTGGCCTTTCGTTAATCCGTATACACCGTTATTAGCGACCATGTAAACCATATTCAATTGTCTGCGCACCACATGAGCAAATTGACCAAGGCCAATTGAAGCACTATCTCCATCTCCCGACATAGCAAGATAGGTTAAGTCTTTATTGGCTAGGTTGGCGCCAGTTGTTACTGATGGCATCCGGCCGTGGACTGTATTAAATCCATGGGAGTTGTTTAAAAAATAATTTGGTGCTTTTGAAGAACACCCTATGCCTGACATTTTAGCAATTTTATGTGGCTCGATTGAAAGCTCAGCACAAGCTCGCACTATAGCGGCAGAAATAGAATCATGGCCACAACCAGCACATAAAGTTGAAATAGCACCTTCGTAATCACGATAGGTTAAGCCTAAATCGTTAACAGGTAGGTTTTTGTGGTGAAATTTTGATTTTGCAAAGCTCATATTAACCTACCTCTTGTTCAGGCGATTGTTTAACTAAAACGTTATTAATATCTTCAACCACTTGCTTAGCCGTTAGCGCTAAACCATCAAAACATAAAACTGATTGAATATGATCAGGTGAAAGCTCTAACTCAGTACAGAGTAGAGTGCGCATTTGCGCATCGCGGTTTTGTTCAATTAAAAATATTTGTTCATGCTCAGTGATAAATTTTTTCACTTCACTGTCAAATGGGAATGCCCGTATGCGCATAAGATCAACTGGAATGCCTTGCTCTTGTAATAAGTGTTTAGTTTCAGACATAGCTTGCGCGCTAGTACCGTAATAAACTAAACCTATTTTTGCATTTTTAATGCCACTAGATATTTCAGCTTTTGGTACAAGCTTGGCTGCAGTTGCAAATTTGTGTTCTAAGCGCTGCATATTATCGACGTAATCCTCAGATTTTTCTGAATAAACCGCGTTGCGATTTCTTGATGTGCCACGGGTAAAAAATGCACCTTTTTTAGGGTGGGTACCTGCGACAGTTCGATAACAAATACCATCACCATCTATATCTTGATAACGTCCAAAGTGTTCTACTTCATCAAGCTCACGCATGGATAGGATCTTACCGTGGTCATATTTTTGCTTATCATTCCAGATAAATGGCTTTGATAAATGTTCGTTCATGCCTAAATCGAGGTCACTCATAATTATCACAGGGGTTTGAATTCGATCGGCTAAATCAAAGGCTAGGGCGCTTAACTCAAAACACTCACTTGGTGTGTCAGGGAATAATAAAATATGTTTGGTATCACCATGTGATGCGTATGCACAAGCAAGTATATCTGATTGTTGCGTGCGTGTTGGCATACCAGTTGAGGGGCCAGCACGTTGAATATTCATTAATACTACTGGAATTTCAGCAAAGTAGGCTAAGCCTAAAAACTCAGACATTAATGATATACCAGGGCCACTTGTTGCGGTAAAACCTCGGGCTCCATTCCAGCCTGCGCCTATAGCCATCCCTATTGCTGCTAATTCATCTTCAGCTTGCACAATGGCAAAGTTCTTTTTACCAGAGGCGGGATCAATCCTTAAACGTTCACAATAACTGGCGAATTTTTCAATTACTGAAGTTGATGGGGTAATTGGGTACCAACCGACAACAGTAGCGCCACCATAAACAGCGCCTAAACCACATGCGGTATTACCATCAACCATTATTTGATTACCAATTAAGTCGCGACGCTCTACTTTTACTGGTAATGGACAGCTAAAATGATTAATCGCGTATTGATAACCTAACTCGAGAGCGTAAATGTTTGGGGTTATAAGCTTTTGCTTGCCTTTGAATTGATCGCCAACAAGTGTTTTTAAAACGTCAAACTCTATATCTAGTAAAGCGGCTAGGGCACCAACGTATATAACGTTTTTAAATAGCTGACGCTGTCTTGGATTTTGATATTCCTTTAAACATATGGCTGATATTGGAATGCCTAAAAAATTTACATCGTCTTTAATTAAATGCTCAGGTAATTGCTTAGATGAGTCATAAAGTAAGAAACCTCCTTTATCTACATCCAAAATATCAGCGTTAAAGCTTTGCGCGTTCATCGCAACGATAATATCGGCCTTACCACCTCTGCGCCCTAAAAAGTTATCTTCATTTATTCTTACTTCATACCAAGTTGGCGCGCCTTGGATATTTGATGGAAATATGTTTTTGGCGCTTACTGGTACTCCCATACGCATAATCGCTTTGGCAAACATATTATTGGCGCTAGCAGAGCCTGTACCATTGGTATTGGCAAAACGAATCACTAAGTCGTTTGTTGTTGGTGTGATCATTTGATAGTGGCCTCTACGTTGGTTAAGGTTAGTTTTTGCATGTCCCAAGCGCCTGTAGGGCAACGCTCTGCACATAATCCGCAATGTAGGCACATATCCTCATCTTTAACCATAATATTGCCTGTTTTTAATTTATCCGAAATTAAATAATCTTGCTCGTCGGTTGCTTTATCTAAGTGTAATTTACCCTTGAGTAACTCTTGAGGAGGGCGAGTGTTATCCGGTATATCTTCAATAAAATTAATACAATCCACCGGGCATATATCGTCACAGGCCGAACATTCAATACAGGTACTCTCAGTAAAAACAGTATGCACATCACAATTTAAACAACGTTTAGCTTCTTGTAAGGCAAGTTGGTCATCAAACCCTAATTCAACTTCGGTTGCTAATTCTTTGACGGCCTTGTCCCAACTGATGTGCGGCACGGCATGGCGAACTTCATGGTCAGTTATATTTTGATAACTCCACTCATGCATGCCCATTTTTTGACTAACTAAAGCAAAGTCACTATCAGTTCTTTGCTCAGGGTTAATACCTTGGCAAAATAAATCGATTGAAATAGCCGCTTTATGGCCATGAGCTACTGCTGTGATGATATTTTCAGGACCGAATGCGGCATCACCACCAAAAAATACTTTATCTATTGATGATTGTAGTGTTTTCTCGTTTAGCTCGGGTTGTCCCCATTCATTAAAATCTAAACCTATATCGCGTTCAATCCAAGGGAAACTGGTATCTTGACCAACTGCAACCAAAACTAAATCACATTCAACTAGAAGTGTTTTTCCAGTTTGTTTGAGCACGCGGTTACCGCCGCGGTCATAAATAGACTCGACTTCTTCAAACGATACACCAACAAATTTGCCCTTATCCATTACAAATTCTTTCGGCGTATGATTAACTATTATTTCTATACCTTCTGCTGCTGCATCTTTTTTTTCCCAAGGGGATGCTTTCATTGCCTCATAGCTAGAGCGCACGACAACTTTTACATCCACTCCACCTAAGCGTTTGGCTGTTCGGCAACAATCCATTGCGGTATTACCTCCACCTAATACCACCACTCGTTTAGGCGCTTTATCATTATGGCCAAAAGATACATTTGATAGCCAATCTATACCTAAAGCGATATGAGCATCGGCTTCTTTAACGCCAGGTATTTTTATAGCTCTCCCTTTCGGTGCGCCCGTACCAACAAAGATAGCATCGTAATTATCTTTTAATAATTTATGTAGGCTTGTAATAGGTGTGCCAAATTCAGTTTTAGCCCCCATATTTAAAATGTAGTCAATTTCTTCATCGAGTACGGCTTCGGGTAAGCGAAATGCTGGGATCTGACTTCTCATCATGCCGCCTGCTTTAAAGTCACGATCAAAGATTGTTACATCATAACCAAGTGGTAAAAGATCACGAGCTACCGTTAAAGAAGCTGGCCCTGCGCCGATTAAAGCAACGGTTTTACCATTTTTATGCTCAGGTGCTTTTGGTAATCGAGATGTTATATCATCTTTTAAATCAGCCGTGACTCGCTTTAAACGGCAAATTGCAACGGGCTCTTCTTCTACTCTGCCTCTTCGACAAGCAGGTTCGCAAGGACGATCGCAAACCCTGCCAAGTACGCCGGGAAATACATTCGACTGCCAATTAAGTAAATAAGCATCGGAGTATCTTTTGTCGCTAATAAGGCGGATATATTCAGGAACAGGGGTGTGAGCAGGGCAGGCTTGTTGGCAATCGACTACTTTTAGAAAGTGATCGTAAGTTGAGACATCAGTTTTTTTCAAAGTAAATTCCACTTAGTAAATAACATCTTACTTAATAATGTACATAAATTAGGCAGAAGTTAAGTAGTTTTTTACTTTTATTTTTAAAATATGTTTAAAGTTTAAGCGTTTTAGTTCTTGTTCTAAACAAATTAGCAGTAAAGTGGGCGATTAAACTTGCCGCTATGGCAAAAACAAGTCCGGTCACTATGGCATTAAGGTGTAAAGGAACCGTTAGCTGATAATCAACTAATGTAGCTTTAGCGATAGAAAGATCAATTTCTTTTATAAAGAAGAATATTTTATAAAAGTAATCGCTATTAAGAAGGTGCTCTACTTGTTCTGTTAGGGTAGATATCCTGTCAATTAAATTCATAATCAAATCAGCAGACGAACGTATGCCAGGATCGCTATTCATTTGGTAGCGATTTACCATGAGTAATAAATCGCCTTGATAATGTTGGTCAGCAATTACTTGATAGTTGTTTAGTTGATATTTAGCTTCGTCTAAATGACCAGCAATACGTTGGCTGTATTGTTGAATAAAACCAGGTAACTGCATTGCTAGAATAAAGTTAACTGCAAACAGTATTCTGTCGAAGGTATGTTGAATAAAGTTAAACATCGTCACCTAAAAATTTATTATTATCATTTTAATAGTAAAGGAAA
The DNA here is from genome assembly GCF_007097525.1 of Thalassomonas sp. M1454. Lineage (GTDB taxonomy): Bacteria > Pseudomonadota > Gammaproteobacteria > Enterobacterales > Alteromonadaceae > Thalassotalea_A. The sequence goes on along the minus strand of NZ_VKDD01000002.1, from coordinate 801,033 downwards.
TGTAGGTAATAGCAAATGCAAGTATGTAACGTCCACTTAATAATGGAGATTAATCATTACTATACAGATAGAAGAGACAATAATAGGGGCTAATGCAAGGAAGACTTATCACAAATTGATGTCATAAAAGATAAATTAATCGTCACTTATTGTGCTATTTGATGAAGAAGATTGTAAAGTACTTTTATTTTCTATTATCACAATATCACCGGCGTTCAATCTACTCGAAAAATTTACCGGCTCAAAAGTATTATTTCCGCCATTATTTGACAAGATATAAAATTCATTTTGTTCTATAGCAGTTATAGAACCACCGGCTATAACCATAGCCTGACCAACATTTAACCCAGGTTTATATGAATAAGAGCCTTCAATTTGTACATCTCCTTTAATATAAAAGGGACGGTATTTAACTACCTCAACGGATACGTGAGGATAAATAAGATAATCTCCTTTTAAACCATTAAAGATTAATTGTTCAATTTGAAAAACGGTTAATCCTTTTATAGGTAATACTCCTAGAAAAGGGTAAGTAACTTCACCACTATTTTCTAACATTAATTGCTTGCTAAGATCATCCTCGCCAAATACCGTTATCTTTATAGTATCACCTGGCTCGACTCGGTACGCATCTTCAGCTATAGCGCAATGGCTTACAAAAAATAATATTAAAAAGAGTATTTTGTTAATCATTTGAAGTGTTTAGGTAATCAATTTTGGGATTAAATTCTAACAACAATTATAAACAATTCAGTGGTTATAAAATTGGTGAAATCGTTACGCAATTGTAACGCTAGTGGCACTTATTGTTACGTGAAATATAGATTGCCAGTGTTACAACATCATTACATATAAAGGGGGATTAGAGTCTATAATCCGCGACGATTACAGGTTGGTTACATCGGGTTACATTGTTGAGGCCAATATGACTAATATAAGCACAATTGAATAACGCCATGAAAATATTATTACTTGAAGACGACGTTTTGCAGAGTCAAATTCTAACTACAGCACTAGAAAGGTATCCTAATGCTAATGTTTCTAGTTTTACATCGGTAGATGAATGCCTAATAGAAATTTCAGTAACAGACGAACCGTTTATTTTTGTGACAGACATTAATATTGAGCATGCCGCTATTGTCGATTTGATCCCAAACTTAAGGAGTTTTCCAAATGTTGTAGGGGTAATATTACTGAGCGGAGTTCATCCTGAAGTCCTTGAGTCAGTTCGTTTGCTCATTGAGTTAGTCGGAATTGAAGACACTTTTTCTCTACAAAAACCAATCAATCAAATAGATTTACATAACACGTTAAAGGTCATCGAAACTGATCGTTTACAAAACAAAAATGTTAATCGTACCTTATCAAAATTCACTGAATTCCACGTACAAGAATTGCTTCTTGATGGTAAGTTTCAACCATATTTTCAACCACAAATATCAAATAAAGATAGCATTGTTGAAGGTGTAGAAGTATTAGGGCGAGTCATGGTTGATGGCATGATTTATGGACCGGATCGCTTTGTTGAACCTTTGATTAACTCTGGGTTAATTACCGACTACACTTATTATATTTTAGATCGAAGCCTAAAGCTTATGTCTCAAAGAGATAATCATGATCTTACAGTATCAATTAACGTTGAGTATTGTAGTTTGTTAAAAGCAGAGTTCTGTGAAAAAATTATTGAAATAGTAGATCGTCATCAATTTCCTCGAGATAAACTAATTATTGAAATGACCGAGAATCACTCACATGTATCACCAACCGTGTTGTCTAATTTGGCAAAACTGCGGATATGTATGATTGAATTATCAATTGACAACTATGGTGCAGGACATTCTGGCTTGACTGAGTTAATTAATTTCCCTTTTACTGAATTGAAAATTGATCGAATTCAAGTTGAGAGTCTTACTCAAAGCATTAAATCTAGAAACATAGTTAAAGCGATCATAATGATGGCGAAAGTATTGCATTTAACCTGTGTTGCTGAAGGCGTTGAAACAAAGGAGCAAGCAAGGATATTAAAGGAGCTTGGTATCGATAAGTTCCAAGGCTTTTATTTTGCCAAGCCTGTAGCTTTTTATGAATTGGACAATGCATTGGATTGCGCAAGAAACATCGCCTTTAATCTAACTGATAAACTTGAATCGCTCGAGCCTAAAATTGCCTAGAAAAATTTAATTTAATGGTTATATCAAGATTACTTGCAAAGAGTCCTTAATATTGAGGGCCATATACTTATGCACAGATCAAATTCGAATCAAAAACTAAAAAAGTCAGATATAGAGGCCTGTGTCAAAAACATATTTTACCTGTATATGTTTAGTAAACTTAGCAATGAATAAGTTGTGTAACTGAACTGTAACAGACTGTGTAAAGTTGCAGGTTGTAGCGGTAATATAGCCGAAATTTTATACTACACCATATTTTTGAATTATGAACACTATCTTGCACCGAGCATCTAAAGCCTTACAGTACATTTCCGACGGTATATGCATTGTCGATCTTGATGGTAGATACTCGGAAGTAAATTCAGCATTCACCAATATAACTGGCTACAGTCAAGAAGAGCTTATTGGTCAAAGTCCAAGAATACTTAAGTCAGGTGTCCATGACAGTGATTTTTATAAATCAATGTGGGATGCCATACACTCAAAAGGGATTTGGAAAGGGGAAATTTGCAACCGACGCAAAAATGGTAGCTTATTTTTCGAGAATATCACTATCACTAAGGCCTATGATGACCAAGGTGAACCTAGTCACTATGCAGCTGTTTTGTCTGATATTACAGAGAAAAAATCACACAACAACGAACTGTATCGAATGGCGCATTATGATCAATTAACTAATTTGGCCAATCGTGTTTCCTTAACGCAAAAGTTAGACGAATATATCGCTTGCGATAAAATGTTTACTCTATTTTTCATTGATATCGATGATTTTAAGTCGGTTAACGATAATTTTGGTCACATAGGCGGAGATGAAGTTCTTAAAATACTTTCACATCGTTTAAAATCTGAGATAAGAGCAACAGACATGATTGCAAGGTTTGGCGGTGATGAGTTTATCATTATTAGTGAAGAGACAAATGCAGAAGTCAACTATAGCATAGCTGAACGTTTATTAATGACGGCCTGCAGCCCAATGCAAATAGGAAATCAGACGGTTAGCACGTCAATTAGTATTGGAATATCCACTCCAAGAGTTGCCACATTAGAAGATTCCTCCGACTTAATCATTCGTCAAGCTGACCAAGCTATGTACCAAGCAAAAAAAATGGGCAAAAATTGTATAAAATGGTTTAGTGAAAGCCAAGAAGACTCGCTATCAGAAAGTACGTCGGAGTTGATAGCCGGTAGAACTATTTCTATGGCAAAAAGAGAAGCTATTCGTACGCAAATACTAGAAATGATCATGTCAGGCATTGCTCTTCGTGAAACACTACGTAAAATCGTGCAATTAGTTGAGCTTGACTACCCAGGTATGCTTTGTAGCATTCTATTGTTAGATGATAGTAAAGAACATCTTGTTGGTGGCATTGCACCATCACTACCTAAATTTTATAACGAGCAGATTAATGGTATAAAGATAGGCAAGGGTATTGGTGCCTGTGGTAATACAGCTTTTACAGGCACAAGAACAATTATAGAAGATATTAGTACTCACCCATATTGGAAACCTTTTGCACCTCTTGCAGCTAAAGCAAATTTAGGTGCGTGTTGGTCTGAACCTATATATTCAGGTGATAAGAAGGTACTTGGCACATTCGCAATTTATCATGCAGAGAAGAGCATACCTGTAGAAGATGATTTTAAACTTATCAACATGTCTGCACGCCTTGCTGCAATGGCCATCGAAAAGGATAAATTAACCTCTAAACTTTGGCGCAATAGTAACTTTGATGTACTGACCAAATTGCCTAATGAACAGCTGCTTAAAGAACATATAAGAAAACAGATAAAAACAACAAATGCTAATGACTCATTTACTTTATTTTTTATTGATATAAAAAATCTTTCACATATTAATGATAAATATGGCTATAACAACGGCAATGCTGTTTTAAAAGAAATAGCTAAGCGTCTAGAAAAATCATTTGGTGATCATAATACCATCGCTCGTATTAGCGGAGATGAGTTTGCCATCTTGAGTGTAAACAACACTGTAAATTTATTACATACGGCATTAGTAAAAAAGATAGAACAAGTATTAAATAAGCCACACAATATATCTGATGTAAAGGTTAGTGTTGGCTTTAATATGGGATCATCAAACTATCCTAGTGATGCTAGTGATGAGATAAAATTAGTGCAAACTGCCGCAAGCGCTCTTCAAAAGCATAAAAAATCAAATGTAGGTTATTGTCACTGTTATGATCAAGCTGAGTTAGAGGCATCTAATGATTTATGTGAATTAACGACGGATCTTACAAATGCAATTAAAACTAAACAATTATCACTGGTCTACCAACCTATTGTAGATTTTGAAACCAAACAAGTAGTCAAAGTAGAAGCTCTAGCTCGTTGGAACCACCCTAAAAGAGGGCCTATCGGCCCAGACATTTTCGTACCATTAGCAGAAAAAAATAACTTAGCAATAAAGTTAGGTGAGTTTGTTATTGATGAATCATTAAAAGCTCTAAAATTATTGCACGAGCAACATAACTTAAAACTAAAAATAAGTATAAATACCTCGGCTCTTCAATATAGTCGCGATTATCAATTAGCTGAGTTCATAGAAAAAACGATTCTTAAATATAAAGTTTGTGCTGATTGCATAACTATAGAATTGACTGAAACGGCGCTTGCACATGATCTAGACGTCGTTTATGAGCAACTTCTCAAAATAAAAAAATTGGGGGTTAAAGTTGCTATCGATGATTTTGGCACTGGGTATTCATCCTTGTCATACTTACAAAAACTTGATTTTGACTTCCTTAAAATTGACAAAGTTTTTATTAAAAATATGGCTGATTCTAATTCTGATACTATTATGTGTGAAGCCATGATTGCTATGGCTTCCAAGCTAGGTATAGATGTGATAGTTGAGGGTGTTGAAACTAATAAACAAGCAACTTTGCTTAAAGAACTGTCTGCGCAATATGGACAAGGATATTTATTCTCTAAGCCCCTGCCTATGGATGATTTAAACCGGTTACTTGAACAAAGGCATTAATAGAGCAAACTCTTGCGAAAACTCTATAGGTGTAGGCTAATTAGTTTACACCTATTTCGATTTAATAAAGGCCTATTAGTTAACTTTTTAGTATGAATTTACCGGGCATAAGGTAAACTACTCTTATATAAATTATAGAATATACTAATGTTAGGTTGCTATGTTTACCGATGAGCGCGTTATAGACCAGTGCAAACAATGGTTAGATGAAATCATTATAGGCTTGAATTTTTGTCCGTTTGCAAAAAAAGAATTTGTTAATCGTACTATTGCTTATCCGGTATTAAGAAATGTTGATATCGAGTCTGCTTTACACGGACTAATTCAAGAATGTGAGCATTTAACTAAGCATCCTGAAATTTCAACATCCTTGATTATATTTCCGGAAGAATTCAGCTTTTTCGATGATTATTTAGACTTAGTTGCAATGGGCGAACAACTATTGATTGACCAAGGCTATGAGGGCATTTATCAAATAGCAACATTTCATCCAGATTACTATTTTGCCGATGTTGCTGAAGATGACGTATCTAATTATACCAACCGATCACCATTTCCTATCTTACACTTGCTTAGGGAAGACTCTTTAGCTAAAGCTATTAAAGCTCACCCAGATCCTGAAGGGATCCCAGATAAAAACATTGAAGTATGTGACCATAAAGGTATTGAATTCTTTCAGCAATTTTTAGTATCGCTTAGGTCATAGAGTAATGGATTTTATCAACTCATTAGCCTTGTATTATCGTGAATTTCTAGTCATTGCTGTTGTTCACTTTTTGGCTGTAGCAAGCCCAGGACCTGACTTTGCTGTTATTGTAAAGCAAAGTTTAACGCAAGGGCGCAGAAAAGCGATTTACTCTAGCTTGGGTATTGGCAGTGGTATTTTACTGCATGTAACTTACTCTCTTATTGGGATCGGTCTATTAATCGCAAGTGACCCTATACTCTTTAATGTTTTAACCTATATTGCCGCCGCATATTTATTTTATATAGGCGTTCAAGGAGTATTAGCTAAACCTCATGAACAGTTGAAAGTTGAAAATAAAGCAAGCGTTTTAGAGCAAACCAACAGTAAGGCTTTTATGACCGGCTTTTTGGTCAATGGCCTTAACGTCAAAGCAACTCTATTCTTTGTGTCCTTATTTTCTCTGGTTATTTCTGAGCAAACGCCAGTGCTAGTACAAAGTATCTACGGATTATATATGGCAATTGCAACTGCAGCATGGTTTAGCTTTTTATCCTACGTTCTAACTATTGAACATATTCGAGTTAAATTGCTCAGTAAGGGCCATGTTGTCGATAAAATTATGGGCATCGTATTAATTGCTTTGGCAATCAATATTCTCCTAAATAGTATGTAAGGTAAGCATATTTTATAATTGCAGGTGAGTTATAGACTATGATGCTTTATAATAATCGCTATAAATAAATCTAAAAGAAGTATTTTTGTGGATAATAAAAAATTTATTGAAGTAGGGTCTAACCCTGAAAAAGCCCTGCAAGGTGACTACAAGCTAAACGTAGGCGAGATATTTAAAGAGGGTTGGAATTTAACTAAAGTAAATAAACAACCAATAATCAGTGGTTTGATTTTTATTGTAATGATTGGCATGGCATTTTCTTTAGTTGCTAGTGATTATCTTGGCGGTATGGAAGAAGTCCTTGCAAATCCTGAAAAACAAATGATTATTAACCTTGTTGCTACCGTTATTTTATGGCCTTTTATTGCCGGCATTGAAATGATGGGGATCTCTCATGCGGTGGGCATAAAAACTAAAACCAGCTATGTATTTAGCTTTTTAAAGCGCAGTGCGCTAATTGCCATTACAGCTCTTATTGTTACCAGTATAACTTCGATTGGTTTTAGCTTGTTTTTTATTCCTGGCATCTACTTGTCTGTGGCACTCTCTCTTACTGTCCCTCTAATCGTAGAGAAGGGCATGACGCCCATTGCAGCAATCGTTTTATCTTTAAAAGCGACTCGCTTTCAAATATTTAAACTTTTACAAATTTATGCAATGTTATTGGCCATATTATTTGCCACCTTATTACCGGGTTTAGCAGGTATAGAACCCGTTTTTTCAATGGCTATTTTTATTGGTTGTATGGTTTGGCTTGCGCCACTTTATTACAATATTAAAGGTGTTTTATACCGAGAGATTTTCGGTGTTAGAATGCAAGTTGTTAGTAAATCAGCAGATGGAAAGCCAGATACATTCTTTTCCGCTTAAAGGATTAAGCACATATGAAAAACACAATTAGAGGTTTATTGCTAATCGCCATTTTTATGATGGCACTTGCCCCTTTTATGTATGAAAAAGAGTCAGTTACTACTACTTCTGAGGTAATTATCAAAACCAAAGAGGTTGCTAAGGTAAAAGAAGTTGTTGTCGAGCAACCACTGCACGATGTTGATTTACCTGACTTTGCAAAAATTAGCGACACTAAACGCAAAAAACAGTTGTTTTTTGATTTTTTAAAGCCGGCGATCGATAAAGAAAATCGTAGGTTGCGAGCTTTAAGAGGTAAGCTACTGGCGTTAGAAAATAACGTGCTACAAACTATTCCCCTTAGCGGAGACGAATTAGATTGGTTACAGCTGATTGCTCGCAGTTACTCAATTGATAGTGAGCTTTCTAGTAAAGATAAACTAGCCCGTTTATTAAACAAAGTTGATGAAATCCCCAGAGAGTTAGTATTAGTCCAAGCGGCAAATGAATCTGCGTGGGGCACTTCACGTTTTGCTCGTATAGGGCTTAATTTCTTTGGTTTATGGTGCTTTAAAAAGGGCTGTGGTTTAGTGCCACAAGGAAGGGATACTGGCTTAAACCACGAAGTAGCGGCTTTTGAAGGTATTGATAGTATGGTGAGCTATTATTTTAAAAATATTAATAGTCATCGAGCATATCGACTCTTTCGACAAATTAGAAAACAATTAAGAGATAATGATTTACCCCTTGAGCCAAGTATTTTAGCAACTGGTTTACTACCTTACTCTGAGCGCGGTATGACATATATTGTTGAACTAAATAATATGATGCGCCATAACCATAAATACATAAAAGCTTAAGCGAAAATATAGAGAAGATTTAACATGAAAAAATTATTATTAGCAGCAAGTTTAGCCACGTTAAGTGCTAATTGCTTTGCTATCGATATTGAATATAAAGGCTTTTATCAGCGTTTAGATAAAATTAAAGATGAAAACCTTGATCAAATTAGTATGGGTTTCTATTTAGTGGATTATCACTCTAGAGCTCGCTGCGAATTAAATAAAGCAACGATGTTAGGGCGTGATTTAACCCCAACAAATATAGAAATTGCGGATGATTGGCAGTTATTAGTGCCACATTCTGAAGAAATGTACGATAAGTTTGCTTTTTTGCGAGTAGAGCAAAAAAATGAAATGCAAAACTGTACCTTACAAATGCAAATTCAAGCCAAAGACAAAACAAAAACGTCTTATACTTTTAATGAGTTAGCTTTGCTTACAGAGCAAATGCAAGAGCTTGTAGACAGCTTTGGTTCGTTCTTATGGTTTATGATGCCAAACGTAAGCGGATTACATATAAGCCAAGCTAACGAGTCAAATATTAGCTTTATTAATGATGAATTAAAACAAGGGTTAAGTTGCCAGTTAACTAAGTGTAACTTAAGGATTGATACTGAACAAAAGTCAGATGAAATAGCCTTAAGTTTTAGCCAAGCACCTGAAGTGATCTCTCCTTGGATTGAAAAAGACTAATCACTCAGTTTTAGTCGGCATAAAAAAACACCGCTAATTAGCGGTGTTTTTATTTGTTTTAACTTTGGATTAAAGGTGGATTTTAACCATCCAGCTAATCACAGATTCATCATCTAAACCTTTAATACCGAACTTGTTGTGCCAGTAAGAGTATTCTATACCTGCTTCAAATTTCTTTGGTACGCCAAAATATTTACCAATGTCCATTCTAAGTTGCGGGTTGAAGTGGAAGTCTGCTGCATGTGTTTCTTCAGCTGATGACCAATCAATAAAACCGTCAAACATAAAGTCGGCATTACCTATGCTAAAAGGGTAACCCCAAACAGCCGTTAATTGGTTGTCGTTATCTGTTTGTTCGTTGTTAGCTTGGTATAGGTTAACGTTAAAAAAAGCAAAACCAGGAAGTTTTAAGTCAACGCCAACACCAACTAGGTAGTTGTCAAAGCGGTTGTCGATATCAATCATAAAACCGTCAGGTAAAATAATAGGATCTGATTCAAACGTTGAATGTTCCCATGTAGTAGCAATAAATACATCTGAAATAATACCGAATTCCATTTTGCTACCTGTTGCATAGCTTAAGCTTAAACGTGGAGATAATTCAGAATAAGTCTCGTTAGCCGCTACACTTTGTGAATCTTCTTTGTAGTCTAAACGGTCAGCGAAGAAGAAAAGATCGCCCCAGTTATGTCCTGATGCGTGCTCAACTGTAATAACTGTGATGTCATCATTAGTTGCAACTTCGTAGTTACCTTGATTCTTTAATAAAGATAATGAGTTATCTGACCAAAACATTTCTGCTTGAGCGTTAAACGACATAAGTGACGCACCAGCTAAGATAACTGATGAAAGTTTTTTAAGAGTTGTGTTCATAATTTTCCCTGAAAAATAATGAGATTAATTTAAGTTTTTATATTTTTATATGAAAAGGGCAGATGTTAATTACCTGCCCAATTGTTTTTATATTTGCTGTGGTTTACATGAAAGCAAATTTAGCGGTAAATAGAGCAGCTAGGAATAAAACGCTAGGGCTAATTTCAGAGAAACGGCCACTAAATATACGTACAGCTGCGTAAGAGATAAAGCCTAGAGCAATACCATCTGCAATTGAGAAGGTTAATGGCATAGTTACTAAGATAACAACAACTGGAACTGCGTCCATTAGGTCGTCCCACTTAACATTAACTAAACCTGCTACCATTAATACACCTACGAAGAATAATGCGCCAGCAGTTGCGTAGGCTGGGATCATACCTGCAAGAGGTGAGAAAAATAATGCTGCTAAGAACAATACTGCTACAGTTACAGCTGTTAAACCTGTACGACCACCAGCACTAACACCAGCAGTACTTTCAACGTAAGATGTTGTTGTTGAAGTACCTAACATTGAACCTGCAATTGTTGCTGTAGAGTCAGCTAATAAAGCTTTCTTAAGACGAGGAAGGTTACCATCTGAATCAAGTAATTTACCACGTTGAGCAACAGCAATAAGAGTTCCTGAAGTATCGAATAAATCAACAAATAAGAATGCGAATATTACACTCAGCATACCAACTTCAAATGCCCCTGCAATATCAAGCTGAGCAAATGTTGGTGCTAATGAAGGCGGCATAGATACGATACCACTGTATGCAACGTCACCGAAGATTAAACCTAGAACTGTAACGATTAAAATTGAAATCATTACCGCACCGTTAATGTTTAAACTTACTAAACCAACAATTAAGAATAAACCAAGTGCAGCCATTAGAGGTTCAAAAGCTGTGATGTCACCCATAGTAACTAATGTTGCTTGGCTGCCAACGATAAAGCCTGAGCTTTTTAATGCAATTAGTGCTAAAAACATACCGATACCGGCTGCAATACCAAAACGTAGCGCATGAGGAATAGAGTTGATGATCCATTCTCTTACTTTAAATACACTTAATAAAGTAAACACTACACCAGAGATAAATACACCACCTAAAGCAACGTTCCAGGTATAACCTAGTTCCATTACAACAGTAAATGTGAAGAATGCATTTAAGCCCATCCCCGGTGCTAAAGCGATAGGGTAGTTAGCGTATAAGCCCATAATTAAACAACCAATAGCTGCTGCTAAACAAGTTGCTACAAATACTGCGCCAGCATCCATACCTGTCATCGCTAGCATGCTAGGGTTTACAAAAATGATGTAAGCCATAGTTAAGAAGGTGGTGAAACCAGCAATGATTTCTTGTCTCACAGAAGTGTTATGCTGTGAAAGTTTAAATAGTTTTTCAAACATTAGTTGAACCCTAAAATTGTGTTAATAAATTTTTTATCGTGTACAAAAGCTTAATCGCCATGCAATAGATTATTGTTATTGGCTACGAAAAACTTTTGAACATAAATACAAAATACAAAACTATTTTACGTAATTTTGTTACAAAATGATATTAGTTTGTATTTAAAACTTGCGCTGTAATGATTTAAAAAAGGTTTTGTTACTTAATTTCAACAATATTAACCAAATCGAAATCATTTACATTGATAGATTTAGCTTGTGAAAACTGATCAGAGATATCTTCTTTATCAAAAGCTATGTCTCCGCCATTAATTACCCCTGAATTTAAGTCAACTTCTTTAAAGTTAAATAATTGGTGGTCGCATAAATGAGAAGGAACAACATTTTGCATAGCGGTAAATATTGATTCTGCTCTACCTGGGTAATGTTTGTCCCAATCACTAAGCATTTGTTTTACGTTTTGGCGTTGTAAATTTGGTTGGCTTCCGCATAAATTACACGGAATAATAGGGAATTCTTTAATGCCTGAATACTGTTTGATATCTACTTCTTTACAGTAGGCAAGTGGGCGAATAACTACGTGTTCGCCATTATCACTGACTAATTTAGCTGGCATGGTTTTAGTTTTGCCATTAAAAAACATGTTCAGTAACAAGGTTTCAATCATGTCATCGCGGTGATGACCAAGAGCTATTTTAGTTGCGTTTAGTTTCTTTGCTGTGCTGTATAAGATACCTCTGCGCAATCTTGAACAAAGGCTGCAAGTAGTTTTGCCTTCAGGGATCTTATCCATAACAATAGAATAAGTATCTTCTTCAATAATATGATACTCAATACCTAACTCGTTTAAGTAGTTAGGTAATACATGTTCAGGAAAACCAGGTTGTTTTTGATCTAAGTTAACAGCAACAATATCAAAATGGATAGGTGCACTACGACGAAGTTTTAATAAGATGTCTAGCATAGTGTAGCTATCGGCACCGCCAGATAAGCACACCATAATTTTGTCACCATCTTCAATCATGTTGTAATCGCTGATAGCTTTACCAACGTTATGACGTAAACGTTTCTCTAGTTTAGACAGTTTTAAATTAGCAGCTTTTACTTCTGGTGACACTGTAGACATTGCTTTTACTCGTGATTGAAAAAGCGGCATTATACCCAAGCAATCGGATATGGAAAAGCGCTAATTTGTAAAGCAATATAGCGCTTAATTGGTGTGAATCACTACTTTAAGAAAGGTGATTGATAACCGTCTGGTTTTAAAGCTAATAAATCACAATTTAACCGGTCAATAACATGCTCAGCGGTATTACCAATTAAAACAGCTGAAAGTCCTGTACGTCCTACTGTTCCTAAAATGACTAGCTCTGCATCGATACGCTTAGCCACCGATTCGATAACATCTTCTGGTAGTCCTTCTTCGACATGTAAAAACTCATCGGCAATGTTGAATTTTTTCGCATGTTCTTTCATAACATCAAAGTGATGATTTTTCATGGTTTCGTTATATTCATTAGCATCAAACTCTGGAATTTCTATTGCTATATTAATTGGCGTTCCAGGATAAGAGTTAACAAAATGCGTATCTGCTTTAATTAAGTTACTAAGATTAATGGCTTCTTCACTTATTTTATCGTTTAGTGATAAGTGTTCTTCTTCTTCACTACCGACATTTACAGCGGCTAAAATGTGGCCGTTTTCTGGCCATTGATGTTCTTTAACTAAGAGTAAAGGAATCCAAGATTTTCGGATTAAATGCCAATCGGTAGGAGTAAAAATAACAGACTGAAGAGTAGGGTGTTCATGGGTGCTTTTGATGATTATGTCAAAGTTATTATCTTTTACTTCTTGTAAAATTGCTTCAAAAGGGCGGTTATGCCAAACAACTTTAGATTCAATTTCGCGATCATAGTCTTCAATGAGGTCGTTTAACCATGCTTTACGGTCATTAACAACGGTCGCTCGCATAGACTCGCGCTCTTCGCCGCTCAGCATAGTAGTCATTTCATAGGAAAAATCAAAAATAGATAAAAAAGCGGTGATCTTTGCACCCGTTCGATTAGCGAGTGTACATGCTCGCGCTAAAGCTTTTTGTTCGACCGAGGTAGGATCTATTACGACTAAAATATTTTGATAACTTTCCATGATTTCACCAATTCAATTGCAAAACTTACTTACTAAGCTTAATCATTTATGGCTATTGTTACAAATAAGTTAACAAAATAATGTTAACCTATTGATTCAAATCAAAATATTAATATGTGTGGTTATTGGTTTAAACCGGCTAGTTTATAAAGCGCGTCTTTGTCCAAAATGGTGATGTATTTGTTCTCAACTTTAATCAAACCATCTTTTTGAAAACGTGTCATTAAGCGTGAAATTGTTTCAATGGTTAAACCAATGTAGTTACCTATTTCACTGCGCGTCATTGGTAAATTAAACTGCACTGAAGAAAGGTGTCTAGCACCAAGGCGCCTACCATAACTTGCCAAGAAAGTTGCTAATTTAGATTCTGCATTTTTACGATTAAGAAGTAATAACATTTCACTGTTGCAGTGTAATTCATTACTCATTAAGTTCATTATTTGGGCTTTTAGTTTAGGTATTTTACTTGAAAGGGCGTCAAGAACCTCAAAAGGGATCTCACAAACCATTGATGTTTCAAGGGCTTTGGCAAAGCTAGGATGCTCTTTTTTGCCTAAGGCGTCAAAGCCAAGTAAATCTCCAGCTAAATGAAAACCAGTTATTTGCTCTTCACCTTGCTCTGAAATTATAAAGGTTTTAAACGTGCCTGAGCGGATTGCATAAAGAGTATGCAATTGTTCGCCGGCCTGGAATATTTGCGTATTTTTTTGGATCGGCTTTTTACGTTGAATAATATCATCAAGTAAGTTCAACTCGGACTCATTTAAGCTAAAAGGCAGACACAGTTCACTGATACTACAATTTTGACACTTAATATTATTACTGTACGCGATAGGTTGAGGCATATAATTACTACTGGCTGATCCGTTATTTGATTCAGATCAATGTTACTAAAAGATTAGTTTAAGAGCAATGACCAAAGAGTATAAACCGTAAGAAATTAGTAACACAGCTGTAACATTTCGTGTGTTTTGTGACTTTAATAAATTAGTAATAAAGCTAAAGCCTGAAGCTAAGGTTAGCAAGGCGGGTAAAGTGCCTAAACCAAACGCAAACATGATTAATGCGCCATTGTACCAAGTTGCGCTTGCCATACTCCATGTGAGTGTAGAATAAACTAAACCACATGGTAGCCAGCCCCATACAGCACCTAATAACAGGGCTTGTGTCGGATTCTTTACTGGAATAAATCGTTTGCTTAGTGGTTGTAGGTAGCGCCATAAATATTGCCCAATACCTTCGATTCGGTTAAGTATAAATGCCCATTTACCTATATATAAACCCAGCAGTATTAAGAAAATAGCGGCAATTAACCTAAGCCAGCTTATATGTACGCCTATTGATTGGGCTGCCAGAGATCCAGTTAAACCAGCAATAGCACCTGCTATTGTGTAGGAAAGTATACGACCAAAGTTATAGCTTAAAATTAAAGGTAAGTTAGATTTTTGAGGAGAGTTTATATTAGCGGTGAGCATTGAAGTGATGCCTCCGCACATAGCTACGCAGTGACCTGCACCTGCAACACCAATTAAAAAAGCAGAGATAAAGTCGATGTTCATCATGTTTTTTAACTCAGTCGGCCGATTTGTTTTGTTGCTGCTCTATATTACTTGATTGATCGCTATTTTGTTTAGCCTGTTGCTCTGACGCTTGAGCATCAGTGGTTGGGCTTTTGGCTTCATCATCAAACAAAATACTCATGCCTTGTTTTTCTAAGTCGTCAAATTGTTCAGTCTTTACTGCCCAAAAAAATAGGTAGATAGCAACCGAGGTAAACACAATGGCGATAGGGATCAGAATATAAATTACACTCACAAAATAGACCTTAGATTATTTTAATAATCGTAGAGAATTTGTTACTACGATAATAGAGCTAGCAGACATGCCTAATACTGCCAGATATGGCGTAATAAAGCCACATACGGCTAAAGGTAATACAATGGCATTATAACCAAATGCCCAAGCAAAATTTTGTTTGATAATTCGTGATGTTTTATTTGAAGTTGTTATTAACTGCAATAAACTTGAGAGTTTATTGTTTAATAAAATAACATCGGCGCCACTTTTTGCTATTTCAGTACCGCTACCCATAGCAATTGCAACGTGCGCTGCGGCAAATACAGGTGAGTCGTTTACACCGTCACCAACCATAGCAACTGTTTTACCTTGCTTTTGCTTTGATTCAATAATATTTAATTTATCACTAGCACTACAAGTGTGATGATATTCACTTAATTGTGCTTGTTCAATAAAACTCTCAACACCGGCTTGGTTGTCACCACTAATTAACAAGCTTTCTTTATGTGCCGATTGTATGTGGTTTAATACTTGTACTGTATCTGTTCTTAATGTGTCAGATAGATAAAAAGCACTATCAAATTTATCATCAATAGTCAGTATGCATTGCGCATCGTTGTATTTTTCAGGCAGCGCGCCATGTTCAGCTAACCATGAATATTTACCAATTTTTACTAATTGATCATGGTAGATCCCTTGCACACCACAACCAGGGATAACTTCGATATTGGTTAAGTTAATATCATGCTCTCGGTATTGTGCAAATGCTTTTGCGATAGGGTGCTCGGAGTGCGTCTCAAGTGCCGATGCAATTGCTAACAGGGTGTCTTTGTCAAATACACAGTCTGGCATCCGTTCTATTAACGTAAGACTAAACTCTCCATTGGTTAGGGTTCCGGTTTTATCAAACGCAAAACAGTCTACTTTCGGCACCGTTTCTAACACATGACCTGACTTGATCATAATGCCACTTTTATTAAGCTTTATTGTGCCGCATGTAAGAGCCGTTGGAGTAGCTAAAGATAAGGCACATGGGCAGGTAGCAACCAATACCGATAAAGTAATCCAAAACGCTTCTTCAGGGGCGTTAATACTCCAATATACAGCAGTAGCAATTGACGTTAACAAGATTAAAGCGACAAAGTATTGCGCAATTTTATCTGACAATTTGGCAATAGCAGGTTTATGAGCCTGCGCATTTTCACTAAGACGAATGAGGTTGGTTAAAAAACTGTCCGAATTAGATTTATTAATGGTTATGGTTAAATTACCGTCACTATTGACTGTACCGGCATAAACCGTTGCGCCTATGGTTTTACTTACCGGAGCATGCTCACCAGTAAGCATAGACTCATTAACACTTGAGCTACCTTGCACAATAACGCCATCACCAGGAATAGTTTCACCTGGCTTAATAATAACTAAGTTACCGACTTCTAACTGTTTAGCGCTAATAATTTGTTCACTATCATCTACTAAGATAGTTGCTGTTAATGGCATTAACTTTAATAAGTTAGAAGATACTTCTGCAGCACGAGACCGCGCTCTAAACTCTAAAAACTTACCAATAAGTAATAAGAAGGTAAACATGGCTACCGATTCAAAATATACTTCACCGGATTGATTAAAGGTTGCCCAAGCACTTGCACTAAAGGCCAGTATAATGGCAATACTTACCGGTACATCCATTGATAAGCGTTTAGCTCTGAGCGCTGCAATGGCGCCTGTATAAAAAGGAAAAGCACCAAAGGTAACTATTGGTAAGGTTAAAACAAAGCTGGTGCCACGTAGATAAGTAAGGTTATGACTGGCTAAATCACTAAAAGCACCAAAATATAAACCAAAGGCAATCATCATAACTTGCATGGTAAGTATGCCAGAAACACCTAAACGTCTAATAAAGGCTTTCTTCTGCTTTATATTGCTTTGCTCGGCTAAGTTTGCTTTAAACGGCATAGCCTGATAGCCAATCTTGCCGATTTTATTTAGGATTTCACTCAACTTTATTGAGGTATTATCCCATTTTACGGTGGCTCGTTGAGTTGTGGCGTTAACTTTTATCTCGACAATGCTACTTTGTTGGCTGAGTTGCTTTTCAATAAGCCATGCACAAGCAGCACAAGACATACCATCAATTGAAAGTATGGTTTCTTTGCAGTTATCAACATCGAAAGTAAATTCATTTTGCAGGTTTTCATCGTCAATAAATTGAGTATTGAGTAAACCTTCTGGAATGCTGGCATCGACTTTGTTGTTTTTTTCGGTACGAAATCGATAATAGTCTTCTAGACCATTTTCAACAATGGCTTGTGCTACAGCTTGACAACCATAGCAACACATTTCTTGTTGCTTATTGCCAATAGTTACAAATAAATTGAGGCCGTTAGGGACATCTTCCCCACAGTGAAAACAGTCTTGATTCATATTAATGCTGAGATTCAAACTCTTTAAATTGGTTTTGTGGCAAGGCTAGGGTAGTTTGCATTTTCCACTTATGGTCAAATGGTGAAAGGGTTACTTTCCACTTTCCTGTTATGTCGTTATCGAAAGATTGGCGATACCAACCGTTACCATCTGGGGTAAGCTTTAAACTGAAATCACGAGTGTTTATTGTTGAATGGTAAAAATCAACATTAAGCATAGGGAAGTTTTTATCGATACCTGTAGGCTTTAATACAATTTCATTTTTTGTGATTTGCATATCAAAAGCAACGCCCATTTTTTCGGCCATTTTATATTTGCGGATATCTTGGTTGATACTTTTGCCAACTTTATAGTAATCATCAACAACAACTGTGTCAGCGTTTTCATTAGCAATAAAAAACACTGAGGTGCCGACGCAAATTGAAATTAACGGCAGACCAAAAACTAAATAAGTCCAAGGCTCTTTGTACCAGGGTGTAGTCATAAATTTTACTCGTTTTGATTAGTCGTATTATTTTATCTTTATTCGAGAGAAAACAATAGATACCAATTTAATTAACTGATTGGTATTAGAATTAATATGGGATTAAATACTCATTTAAATAATTAATGCCATAGAAATTTAAGCGGTTGTTTAAGGTAAAATAAAACCCTGTATAGCTGAGCTACACAGGGTTTTTAATTTCAAATAGAAACTATTTTTGGTTTGATAAGCTATAAACGTATGCGCTTATTACGCGTACTTTATCTTCACCTAAAATGTGTTTCCAAGCAGGCATTACACCAGCACGACCATTAGCGATAGACTCTTGAACTCGACGCTCAGAACCACCGTATAACCAAACATTATCTGTAAGGTTAGGCGCACCTAGAGGGATGCCCATAGCAACACTACCTTTACCGTCTGCACCGTGACACGCTGCACACATAGCAAATTTAGCTTCACCTTTTGCGGCTAAATCAGCATCTACTTTAGCAGCACGGTCAGGGTTTAAGCTAAGTACATAAGCTGTAACTTCTTTAACACCTTCTTCACCACCAAGCATAGTTTCCCATGCAATCATACCGTTAGCTTTACGACCGTCTAAGATTGACGCTTCAATCGCAGCACCGTCACCACCATATAACCAATCGTTATCGGTAAGGTTAGGGAAGCCGGTTGTGCCTTTAGCATCAGAACCGTGACATTGAGAACAGTTTTGTAAGAACAAACGTTGACCAATTTTTAGCGCGTCTTCGTTAGTACTTAAAGTTTCAACATCTTGCTTAGCAAATTCAGCAAAGATAGGACCGTACTTTTCGCTCGCTTGAGTCACTTCGCGATCGTATTGTACAAGCATACCAGCTTCTTTTGCTGCAATTGCTGATGCTTCAGATTCAGCGATTGATGTTACACCTTGGTTTGAACTTTTCCATTTTAGTAAACCTTCAAAGTTACCTAAACCTGGGTATAAAGCTAAGTAGCCAAAGCCCCAAATAATTGTTACTAAGAAGAATGTACTCCACCATTTAGGTAGTGGGTTGTTTAATTCTTGGATACCATCAAACTCGTGGTCCATTGGTTCGCCTTCAGCTACGCCTGCAAAGTTCTTTAAACACATGCGTAGTAGAAGCCAACAACCAAATAGAGTTGCTAAAGTTAAAACGGTAATCCATATACTCCAGAAGCTAGACATTATTATTAGTCTCCTGTTTGTTTTTTACTTCTTTGTCGTCGTTTTCATCAAATATAGAGTTAGCAATTTTGTCAAATTTTGACTTGCGATTTTTACTGTAAGCCCAAAGTACAATTATGATAAAAAGTACAAAGATAAGAACAGTGAAAATACCTCGTAAAGTGCCGTAATCCATAATTATTTCAACGCGTGACCAAGTGATTGTAAATAAGCGATAAGGGCGTCAATTTCTTGTAAACCGTCCTTACCAGTAATACTTTTCGTAGTCGCGAACTCTTTACCAGCGTTAGCTATATCATCAGCAGAATAAAGTGGGATAGGGTTACCTTCCGAATCTTTATGACTGCGATTTTTAGTTAAGCTGTTAAATAACTCCATTTTACGAGCCGATAATTCATTTGATACTGGTGTATCAGCTAACCAAGAGTACGAAGGCATGTTCGACTCTGGTACAACTGAACGTGGATCTATCATATGTGCATAGTGCCAATCATCTGAGTAACGACCGCCAACACGTGCTAAATCAGGACCAGTACGCTTAGAACCCCATAAATGAGGGTGTTCCCAAACTGACTCACCAGCTACAGAGTAGTGACCGTAACGCTCAGTTTCAGCACGAAGAGGACGGATCATTTGTGAGTGACAGTTGTTACAACCTTCACGAATGTAGATATCACGACCTTCCATTTCTAGTGCAGTATATGGGCGCAAATTATCAACCGGAGTTGTAGTTGCTTTTTGGAAAAACAAAGGTGTTATCTCAACCAAACCACCAATACTCATGGCCGCGATTGTTGCAACAGCAAACCAACCTACGTGTTTTTCAAGTTTTTCATGTTTGTTTTGTTTGTTATTAGACATTATATTACGCCGCCTGCTCTTGTTTTTCTAAACTATGGTCTTTTGCACCGATAGTTTTGAACATGTTATACGCCATAAGAACGAAACCAGCTACCACAAGTACGCCACCAACAAAACGGATGAAGTAGAATGGGTATGAAGCTTGTAAGCTCTCAACGAAAGAGTAAGTTAACGTACCGTCTGTATTTACAGCTCTCCACATTAAACCTTGCATTACACCAGAGATCCACATAGCAACAATGTATAAAACGATACCTGTTGTGTGTAACCAGAAGTGAACATTAATAAGTTTAACGCTGTACATACGACCTTGGTTAAACAGTACTGGAATTAAGTGGTACATAGCACCAATTGAAACCATAGCAACCCAACCTAGAGCGCCAGAGTGTACGTGACCAACAGTCCAGTCAGTGTAGTGTGATAAAGCGTTTACTGATTTAATCGCCATCATTGGACCTTCGAACGTAGACATACCGTAGAAAGATAATGAAACAATTAAGAATCGTAGAATAGGATCGTGACGAAGTTTATGCCATGCACCAGATAACGTCATAATACCGTTGATCATACCACCCCATGAAGGAAGGAATAATACGATAGACATTACCATACCAACACTTTGCGTCCAATCAGGAAGTGCTGTGTAGTGAAGGTGGTGAGGACCCGCCCAAATGTATAAAGAAACTAATGCCCAGAAGTGAACTATTGATAAACGGTAAGAGTAAACCGGACGTTCAGCTTGCTTAGGAACAAAGTAGTACATCATACCTAGGAAACCAGCAGTAAGTAGGAAACCTACGGCATTATGTCCATACCACCACTGCATCATCGCATCGATAGCACCAGGGTAGATAGAGTATGATTTACTCCAAGTTAATGGAATAACCATTGAGTTACCAATGTGAAGAACAGCAACAGTTAAAATGAAACCACCAAAGAACCAGTTAGCAACGTAGATATGAGATGTCTTTCTTTTGATAAGAGTACCAAAGAATACTATCGCATACGAAACCCATACAACAGCGATTAAGATATCAATCGGCCATTCTAATTCGGCGTATTCTTTTGAAGAAGTTAATCCCATAGGAAGAGTGATCGCCGCTAAAACGATAACAGCTTGCCAGCCCCAAAAGGTGAAAGGAACTAATTTGCCACCAAACAGTGTTGCTTTACATGTTCGTTGAACAACATAGTAAGAAGTTGCAAATAGTGCACTAGTACCAAAAGCGAAAATTACCGCATTGGTGTGTAAAGGACGTAATCGCGAGTATGTTAGCCAAGGTGTATCAAAGTTTAATGCTGGCCAGATTAACTGAGCGGCAATAATAACACCTACTAACGTACCTACAATGCCCCAAATTACAGTCATTACAGTAAATTGGCGCACAACTTTATAGTTGTAATCCATTTCTGTCAGATTGCTTTGACTCATATTGAAGGTTCCACATTTATAATTATTGAATTGATGCGTTTTATACTTTTATTATTTTTACGTCGGAACGTTAAAAAAATTTGTATGCATTAGTTATAGTTCAAAAAACAAGCACTTTAAAGATATGCCAATTTTCGAAGTGAATAATAAAGGTTAGAAGGTGTTATGTCACCCAAAGTTGTGTAAAAATATGACTTGGATCAAGAAATTGTATTAATTTGTAATTTATTTGTACGAAATAGGTTATTTATCAGGCACAAACATAGACTTAAGTATATATCGATGAAAAAACAAATCACTATTTTAACCCTCGTTATTGCCACCATTTTGCTAGTAGCGAGCAACTTTTACTTAAGTGAATCTAATTTCTCTGTCAAAAATGCAAATCTTTGTGATTTTCAACAATCAGAGTGCACGAAAGTAAGCGCTGATTTAGAAATAAAGTTATCAACTGAGCCTAAAGTTGTTAAAGCTGAATCTGAAATTGATTTTGAATTACAGATAAAGTCACTAAAACCTGTAAAAATCACTTCTGCCTGGTTAGAAGGTAAAGATATGTTTATGGGTAAAATACCATTATTTTTTAATCCAAGTGACATATCCGCTACAAATTTACCTATTACAGTTACTGCTCAAACTATGATTGGTGCTTGTACTGAAGATACTATGGTTTGGATAATGAATATTGCGCTAGAAATTGAAGGTGAAGCGCGCTTAATTCAGTTTTATTTTGAAAGTGAAAGATAAAGAATACAACGCTAAATTCCTTGTTTAACCATATACTTATTAAGTTACGGCTAACCAAATACTGACACCAATCATTAATGTACCTGAAATTCGATTCATCAATCGTACATTTTCCGACTTAGCAATTAATTTACCCAGTGTTTTACCACCTGTTGCGTATATCATCATGCAGATAAATTCAGAGATCATTATGATGCTAACCAATAAAAATAGCTGCGGCGTTATAGCTAAGCTCGCATTAATAAATGGCGGGAGTAGGGAAATCATAAATGCCCAGCCCTTAGGATTGGCTATCGCTGTAATAAATCCTTGAGAAAACAAGCTTTTTCTAGAAACTGACTGAGTGGTTTCCTGATTCTTTGTTATGGCCATTTTCCCTTTAGAAAGCCACATCTGAATACCAACATAAGCTAAATAGAGAGCGCCAATAATTTTTAATATGGCAAATATCTGCGGAAATTTTAACATTAAGGCTGCAACACCTAAAACTGCAGAAACAGCAACTAAGGCTACACCTAATACTTCACCAAACATCATCCACATGGTACGTCTGACACCAATAGTCATACCTAAAGTTAATGCTAAGGTCATACATAAACCTGGTGTAATACTCACAAAAAAGAAAGTAGGGATAAAAATTGCTAACGCGGTAAGATCCATAAATGCTCGAGCCTTTAAAAATAAGAGCGCTATTTTACCTATTAATTAACTTAAAGCTAGTGGAAACACAAGTACTATAAAGTGCCAAAGTCGGCCTGCCAGATATTATATTAACTTGTTAAATGAAGCTCCGACTTCATTTGCTGGTAAAGAATTCCAACCATTAAGATATCGTTCTGAGATCTAAACTTTTCGAGTGGTTAATGGTAAATTTGCTCTAAACATAGACAGTAAACGAATAAATGTATTTAACGTTTTTCTTTTTCCTGGAGTGTTTTTTCTAAATGATTAATTAAGTTTTGGGTTTTTACCTCATTTCGAGACATTATTCTATTAGCGAGATAAAGCTTTCTAGCAAAAGAAGATAGCACGGTTAAAAATTCTTTATCGGAAAATGCTTTATTTAGTATTTCAGTGATATCTTCAGAGGACAGCTTATCGTATTGCAAATTAGCAAAGTACAGGGTCTGCTTTAATGTAAACCATCGATCAAGAATTTGGTCAAGTCGCAACTCTGTAGAGTTAAACATTAAATTTTCGCGTCGAACTCGGTCTGCGATTTGATAGTGATTTGATATTGACGCTTTTAGTTTTTGATCTTGTATCAGATCAAGGCGACCTGTACTTACTATTTCATTCCATGTAGCAGTACCAGTATTAGCTTTAATAATAATTTCTATTCTTTTTATATACTTTAATAGGTGAATTAAGTCATCACGGTTAGTTTCAAATCCATTCTCTATAGCATCTATGAGTGCATCAACACCTTCAATCCTGTATTGATTTCTAACCTTTGAATCGTCAAATACCTGTAAATCTACTTTTAATTCTGTAACAAACCTTTTCAAGTAAATAGTCTCAAGCGCCTTTTCTTTGCGAGTTTCATTCCAACTATTAACTTGTAAACCGATTAATATCCCCAAAATAACTATTAATAAGTCAAGCCATGCAGCAAACCAGTTTTGTTCTTTTAGATGATGAGTGATTTTACGTAATAACATGAATAATAATTGGCATCTCTAGTATGTATTTAATAAAACACTAAGTCAGTTAAGGCCATAAAGCAAAGAAACTATTAATTAAGTATTCCTTGATACTTATTATTTTTTAGAAATAAATTAAGAATTTTTAAAGTTTTCTAACATAAACAAAATAGAAGGTAATGTTGAACTGGAGTTAGAACAGGGGAGAAAGAAAAAAGACCTGCATAAATGCAGGTCTTCTAATATGGCTCCTCAACCTGGACTTGAACCAGGGACAAACGCTGATTTTATAATAGTCAGTCCGTTGCTTTGAGAAATACTAAATTCACAGTAAGGATTAGGAGGTTCCACCCAAAAGCATGGTGGAATGACGGGGTATTTTAAAAAGTATGTTTAGGAAAGAAAAAAGGCCTACATAAATGCAGGCCTTTCTAATGTGGCTCCTCAACCTGGACTTGAATCAGGGACAAACGCTGATTTTATAATAGTCAGTCCGTTGCTTTGAGAAATACTAAATTCACAGTAAGGATTAGGAGGTTCTACCCAAAAGCATGGTGGATTGACGGGGTATTTTAAAAAGTATGTTTAGGAAAGAAAAAAGGCCTACATAAATGCAGGCCTTTCTAATGTGGCTCCTCAACCTGGACTTGAACCAGGGACAAACGGATTAACAGTCCGTTGCTCTACCAACTGAGCTATTGAGGAATTGTTCTTTATAATAACCGCTTATTGACTTGAATAAACCATTATCTTTAATATGGCTCCTCAACCTGGACTTGAACCAGGGACAAACGGATTAACAGTCCGTTGCTCTACCAACTGAGCTATTGAGGAATTGTTCTTTTTGATTTTATATTGTCAGTCCGTTGCTTTAACGAGATTTAAACTTTATAAAATCGATAACCGTTTAACTTAAATAAACCATTATCTTTAATTTGGCTCCTCAACCTGGACTTAACTAGGGAGGAACGCTGATTTTATAATAGTCAGTCCGTTGCTATAACGAGATTTAAACTTTATAAAATCGATAACCGTTTAACTTAAATAAACAATTATCTTTAATTTGGCTCCTCAACCTGGACTTAACTAGGGAGGAACGCTGATTTTATAATAGTCAGTCCGTTGCTATAACGAGATTTAAACTTTATAAAATCGATAACCGTTTAACTTAAATAAACCATTATCTTTAATTTGGCTCCTCAACCTGGACTTGAACCAGGGACAAACGGATTAACAGTCCGTTGCTCTACCAACTGAGCTATTGAGGAATAAAAGTTAGCGCCTTGCTAACGGGGCGGAATATTATATATCTGAATGCATGCTGTCAATACTAAAAATAAGAAAATTTCGACCTTTGTGATTGTTTGGCTGTTTTGCATACAAAAAGTTGAGATTTTAACCGGAACTAATAATATTTTATGTTTACGATATTAGCTAAGTTATCCACTGTTTTTGTGGATAACTTTGTTAGTTAAAGTGTTAACCAACTGTACAGCTATGATTCTATTAGATATTACTAAAAACAAGAAATTTTAACTTTAAATTATATTTCTTTTAAATCAGTTGGTTATGTAATTTTTGTGGTTTTTATGAACATCTTGTTTGTTTTGTGTTCGATTGCTTTTTAGCTAGCCTTCCTGTGTATTGAATTTTTTATTATCCAATAATTGTTACTTTTACAAAATTATTAGCACATTTAATAATTTATTAAATTTTAGATATATAAATAGCTAGTCTGCGAGGTATATTTTACAATGACGTATCAAAAATAATTTTTTCATTGTAACGAAACTTAATGTCACGACTCTCTAAACAGATAAAACCCGATCTAATCAATGATCCTGTTGGACCAGTTCTTAAAAAAATGACCATACCTATGACCTATGGCATGATTTTATTAATGGCCTTTAATCTTGTCGATACGTTTTTCGTCAGTTTATTAGGTACCCAACCTTTAGCTGCAATTAGTTTTACATTTCCAATTACATTTACAGTGATAAGCTTATCAATTGGTCTAGGTATAGGCACTTCCGCTGTAATAGCTAAGTCTTTAGGTAAGGGCTGTAATGATGATGCGCGTAATGTGGCGACTGTTGCTTTAATTATTACTGCAATCATCGTTGGATGTTTATCTATTATTGGTTTGCTTGCTTCTGATTTTATCTTTTCTTTATTAGGTGCAAAAAAGCACTTATTGCCTCTTATTCATGATTATATGGATCTGTGGTTCCTCGGAAGTATCGGTTTAATTGGGCCTATGATTGGTAATGCCGTTTTAAGAGCTTCTGGAGATACTCGCACACCAAGTTTTGTTATGGGCTTTGCTGGTTTGATTA
Source organism: Thalassomonas sp. M1454 (assembly GCF_007097525.1). GTDB lineage: Bacteria > Pseudomonadota > Gammaproteobacteria > Enterobacterales > Alteromonadaceae > Thalassotalea_A. The sequence continues at coordinate 774,783 of NZ_VKDD01000002.1, read as the reverse complement.
ATGCAATATTAGATCCTGTTTTTATCTTTGGTTTTGGACCTATTCCTGCTCTTGGCATTCAAGGCGCTGCAATTGCAACACTGATTTCATGGGCTTTTGGTCTTGCTTTAATATTTTATATACTAGGCTTTAAACGTAAACTTATTCACTTGAAATTACCAGAGTGGGAAGTAATTCGTACATCGACAATTAAAATTTTAAATATTGGTTTACCTGCTGCCGGCGCGAATATGTTAACCCCAATTGCGGCAGCTATAATGACAGCTATTGCCGCTACCTATGGCGAATCAGCTGTTGCTGGATTTGGTGTGGGTTCGCGTATTGAGTCGATTGCTTGTTTGGTTGTATTGGCGTTATCTATGACATTGCCACCATTTATCAGTCAAAACTTAGGGGCTAATAAACTTGAGCGAGTAGAAGAGGGCTTTAAAGTTTCGATTAAGTTCGTTTTATTATGGCAAGTTGGTGTTTATTTATTGCTAGTTGCCAGCGCCCCATTTATTGCAAGTATATTTGCTAAAGAAGAAAGCGTTGCCGATATCATCACTTTATTCATGTGGATTTTACCTTTGGGCTATGGCTTACAAGGTATTATTATATTAACCAATTCTTCTTTTAATGCTTTACATAAACCTATGGTGGCTCTTATGTTGAGTATTATTCGCCTGTTTGTTTTTTATGTGCCTTTAGCTTACATCGGTAGTGAGTTATATGGGCTTTTAGGCTTTTTTATTGGCGCTTTAATTGGTAATTTATTAATGGCACTATTGTCTTATCGATTATTCACCAAGCAGTTTGATACACCTGAAACACTTAATGTTGTAAGTAAATAGTATGAGTAAAAAATTCGAAATAGTTTCTGATTACAAACCAAGTGGCGATCAACCAACAGCTATTAAGCAACTGCTTGAAGGCTTAGACTGTGGACTTGCTCACCAAACATTATTAGGTGTTACTGGATCGGGTAAAACCTTTACTATTGCAAATGTTATTGAGTCATCGCAAAGACCGACAATGATCTTGGCGCCAAACAAAACTTTAGCAGCTCAATTGTATGGGGAGATGAAAGAGTTTTTTCCTAACAATGCCGTTGAATATTTCGTCTCTTATTATGATTATTATCAGCCTGAAGCTTACGTGCCAACAACCGATACTTTTATAGAAAAAGATGCGTCGGTAAATGAACATATTGAACAAATGCGTTTATCTGCCACTAAAGGCTTGATGGAACGCAGAGATGTGATCATTATCGCGTCGGTGTCTGCTATTTATGGTTTGGGTGATCCAGACTCTTATCTAAAAATGATGTTGCACATGTCTGTGGGCGATATCATTAACCAACGCGATATTTTAAGGCGCTTAGCCGAGCTTCAGTATACCCGTAATGATGTTGCTTTTGCTCGCGCGACTTATCGTGTACGCGGAGATGTGATTGATATTTTCCCCGCTGAATCAGATCGAATAGCTGTTCGAGTTGAATTGTTCGATGAAGAAATAGAGCGTATTAGTCATTTTGACCCGTTAACAGGTCAAGTAGAGAACGTACTACCGCGAGTAACCATCTATCCTAAAACACACTATGCGACTCCGCGTGAAAAGATACTTGCTGCTGTTGAAAAAATTAAGGTTGAGCTTAAAGAGCGCTCAGCGCAATTAAAAGATAATAACCGCCTAGTTGAAGAACAGCGAATAGTGCAAAGAACTCAGTTTGATATAGAAATGATGACCGAGCTTGGATATTGTTCAGGTGTAGAGAACTACTCTCGTTATCTTTCTGGACGTGAGCCAGGCGAAGCTCCACCAACGTTATTTGATTACCTTCCTGATGATGGCTTATTAATTATTGATGAATCCCATGTTACCGTTCCGCAAATTGGGGCTATGTACAAAGGCGATAGGTCACGCAAAGAAAACTTAGTTGAATATGGCTTTAGATTACCGTCTGCCTTAGATAATCGACCAATGAAGTTTGATGAGTTTGCATCACTAGCACCGCAAACTATTTATGTATCAGCAACACCTAGTCAATATGAACTAGAAAAATCGGGTGATGAAGTAGCTGAGCAGGTTGTAAGGCCAACAGGCTTACTTGATCCAGAAATAGAAGTCCGACCGGTAGAAACCCAGGTTGATGACTTACTGTCTGAAATTAATAAACGTGTTGTTAAAGGCGAACGTGTTTTAGCTACAACCTTAACAAAACGTATGGCTGAAGATTTATCAGAGTATTTAACCGAACATAACATTAAGACACGTTACTTACATTCTGATATCGATACAGTCGAGCGTATGGAAATCATTAGAGACTTACGCTTAGGTGTTTTTGATGTATTGATAGGTATTAACTTATTGCGAGAAGGTTTAGATTTACCTGAAGTTTCACTCGTTGCAATATTAGATGCCGATAAAGAAGGCTTTTTACGCTCGGAACGCTCACTAATACAAACCATTGGCCGTGCGGCTCGTAATTTAGATGGTAAAGCCATTCTTTATGCGGCGAATATTACCAAATCAATGAAAAAAGCAATTGATGTCACGATAAGTCGCAGAGCTAAACAGCATCAATTTAATGTCGATAATGGTATTACACCTAAAGGTTTAGTGAAGAAAGTAGGCGATATCATGGGAGTTGGTGGTAGCACATCTACTAGCAGCCTTAAAGTTGCTGAATCTAGTAAAGATGGCCATATTCTTACTACCGCAGAAATTGATAATAAAATATCTAAGCTAGAAAATGAAATGTTTGATCACGCTCGTAATTTAGAATTTGAAAAGGCAGCAGCTGCCAGAGATGAAATTTCTAAATTACGAGAGTTGCAGTTGAAAACTTAGCTTATAAAACTAAGCGTTAAACGAATAGTAGCTGATAATTTCAGCTATTTTTTCGTTGTCGCATTTAGGTAAACTAGATACCTCGTTAATTATCTTATCCTGAATATTAACCGGGAATAACATTAACTGCTCTAAATATAAATGAGCCTTTAACTCCTCATTTGCATTGACTAAATCACCTAAATGCTTGGCGTGATGATCCCAAATAGAACCCATAAAAACCTCGTAATAAATAAAACTAGGTACTTTAATTCTAGTTCAAAAACATCAAAAATCGAATAAAATAATATGAAAAGAATAACAGTATCTTAAACAGAATCTAGCAATTTGTATGTATAAAGTAGCTAGTATGTTAGCGGTATGTTTCTGTATGGATTTTTTTACAGTTAAATAGGGCTAAATCTTCAATTATAGTTATTTATTTAAATTTAAAGTGGTAATGTATTTGTTTGTAGTAATGAGTAATATTATTATGTTGCTTAGAATTTAACACTCAGTAAATGTTTGAATTGTTGTCCAATAAATGAGAGCTTTTTTTAAATGATTGACCTGCCTTATCAATATTACCAAATTGGTCGCTTTAAGATTGATTGCAAGGCTCTGACTGTCGCAAATAATGAGGTATCAATAAAGCTCCCTGTAAAAGTTTTCGAACTATTAAAATTATTTATAATCAGTGAAAACCAAACAGTTCTTATTGAAACCGCTATTGAAAAAATCTGGGACGGCAATGAAGGTGTTGGTAAGAGGGGCTTTCCTAACACTATTTGGCATTTACGTAAAACATTTACAGATTTAGGCGCTGAGCCCAGTGAGATTTTTACGACCGTAAGAAAAGTCGGTTACATAATGGTTGAGACATCACAACCAATAAATACAGTAGATGAAAATGTTCGTACAGCTGAGTCAAAATTCAACTTAAACGTAATGCTTAAGTCTTTAATGTTTGTGTGTATTTTCGTTATGTTTTTCATTGGCTTGTATGTTTTTATCAATCAGCCAAATCAACACCAAACAAACTTTATTGATAACCCTGAACCTTTAAAGCAAACAAATTATCAAGGACTAGAAACGCATCCTGCTGTTTCTCATGATGGAAACTACCTAGCTTTTCGTTGGGTGCAAGATAAAAAGAAAGGTCAGTTGTTTATTAAAGACTTAGTCCAAGATGACGTGCCTTTAAGACTTCTTTCGACATCATCGTTTGAAGAAGCATCGCCAACTTGGTCACCTAACGACAATTCCATTGCTTATATACGTTATGAAGAAGATGGCGATTGTGAAATAAGAGTAAAGCATTTAGTTACTAATCAGGATGAGCTTATCGATTCTGGATGTATATATAATGCCAACCGAATAGCGATTAACTGGGCACCAGATGGCGATCATATTGCTTATACTAAAATGGTGAATGACTCCGTAGCTACTTTTGAATATAACTTAACAACGAAAAATATAAAGCAACTAAGTTTTCCTAAGCAAAATGAGCGTGATGTTGCTGTTGTATATTCTAAAAATAGTAAGCAAATAGCTTTAATACGTGAAGACTATCAAATTGCTCAATTAATTGTGATTGATGAAAAAGGTGCCGAATCAATTATTTTAGATAATCAAATCTCCATCATTGGTCTTGAATGGGATCATGATAGAAATGAGATATATACCAGTTATTTAAAGTCCGCCGAGCATAGAATATATAAATATAATGTAGAAAGTCAGCAATGGCTTGATGTAAACAAAATAGCTAAACCTGCAAATATTTCAATGAACGAAGCTACAGGGCAGTTGTTTTTCACAAGATATTCAACTCAAGAATATATCATTCGTAAAAGTATTGAGCATAATGAAGTTATATCAACGGTTTCTTCATCATCGAGAGACATGTTCGGTAGTTATTCACCGATTAATGAACACATAATTTTTCTTTCAAATCGTGCTGGAAACTGGGATGTATGGGTAAAAACTGATTCTGAGAGTATTAACCTGACAAAAGGTTCAGGCCAGTACTATATGCCTAGCTGGTCCCCAATTAATAATCAATATATAGTTGCAGGACTAACACCTTACAGTAAAAACTATCAACTATACCTTGGTGATTTTGCCAATAAGACATTAACTCATATACCATTATCTGATCTTGAACCTAAAAATCCTCGCTGGTCTTTTGATGGTAAATCGGTGTACTTCATCGCTACTCGCGATGGACGTTCAGGGATTTTTAACATAGATATTGAAAGCCGAAAGGTTAGACAGGTCACTTATTCAAATGAAATATCTGTGGTTGAAGGCGGCGATGGACTGTTATATGCGAGTAGAAATTTAGAACATGGTATTTGGCAAATTGATCCAAAAACTAATAAATCGATAAAAATTATTGATGATCTTTTACCAAAAGATTTTGGCTCTTATTTTTGGCAAGATAATGCAATTTTCTATATTAGCCGTAATGAAATTAAAGACATGGTAAAAAAGCACACAATAGATGGAACAACAGAAATTATTCATTTATATCCTGCTAATACGATTAAAAGGTATCTGTCACTTTCGCCGGTCGATATCGACTCCTACATAATCACTTTAAATAATCAGAATGATGCAGACATTTATTCGGTCAAAGTAATTTCTAAATAACGGTACTCGTTTTTCCTAATCGGCTATATAACCGCCTGGTCAATAGTCTAATATATACTTATTAAACTTGTGCCAATACAAGTTTAATAAGTTATGGGTTAACTACATTTAACCCACGGTCTCCCTTGCAATATTTACTGTAATTGCATTAATAAACCCCTTTATATTTCTTACACTATACATACAAGCTAATTTGTTAACCTGCCTAAAATTTCTTAATACTACTTTTAATATTTTTGATTTGTCCATTTATTAGACTTTGTTGGTCAGATGTGCAAATAAAAGATGTTTTTTTTGTTGATGTTTGTCGATATTTTTAATTTTTAAGCTTTTGTTTTAAAAGGGAATTGAAGTTAATTGAAGTTAATTGTAACTGAATTGAAGTTAATTGAAAGCAAATTGTTTTTGCGAGTATTGTAATGGGGTTGGTTTTTATTTAATAGTGACGCAACCCCAATTTTCAGGCGATTAAATAATTATCGATTTATTTAATAATCATCTAATTATTATATAAAAATAATCAAGCGTCGATTTTGGATTCTTTGAAAAGAAAGTTAAGTAAGTAGAGGGTAACAATGATTTTTAAATCATCGACTGTCGCTTTAGTCGTTTCATCTGTCTTAGCATTTAATGCCAATGCCAGCGATGTAGAAATAGCAATTAATAAGCTATCGACTGAACACAGTACAATAAATCAAGTAAGTAATAACAAAGATGTCAATAATGCATTCAATGTAAAAGATGAAATTAATGGCGTATATTTATTACGTTTATCAGAGAAAAGTGCATTAGATGCCAAATACTCATCTTTGGGTAACGACAGAAGTTCTGTTGTTGCTGTCATCGAAAAACAACAGAATACAATCCTTAATATTATTCGCAGTTTAGATGCTAGTGCCGTGCTAACCAAAAAAGCACGTTTAACCGAGAATGCTCTTTACGTGCAAATGACTCATGCCGCTGCTGAGCAAATTAAGTCTAATGTAAATGTAGTCTCTGCAGAAATTTTAAATGAACAGCCAAGCTATACCGAAGCTGATGAATTTTCTAGATTTCCATTTTTAACAATTAAAGATCCAGGTGATGCCGTTACTGTTGCTATTATTGGAAATGGTATCGATTACACTCATAAATCATTAGGTGGTAAAGGTACTGTTGAAGCTTATGAAAAAGCTTGGGCAAACCGCTCTAATGCTTGGGATGGATTCCCAACTGATACCGTTATTGGTGGTTTAGACTTTTCTGCTAATGGCGAAGGTTACCATACAATTGATTATAACCCGATTGAAGCGACTGACGACGTAAACGTTGAATCTGGGGCCTTGGCTTCAGGTACAGCTGTTGCTGCACAAGTTCTTGCTGAAGCACCAGATGCTAAAATTCTTTTTTATAAAACATACGATTGGTCAAATGCATACTTTTACCCTGTATTAGATGTTATTGTTGATCCTAACCAAGATGGCGATATTAGCGATAGACCAGATGTTATCGTAATGAACTCTTACGGCAATTCAGCATTTTATGTTGAAAATGATGGCGCTGGTTCAGGAGCAACTCGAGATATAGGGCTTGTTCGTCGTTTAAGTGCAACTGGCTCATTGTTAGTAGTGGGTGCTGGTAAAACATACTACAACTCTTACTTTAATTTAGCATGGCGTGCTGCAGTTCCTGAAGCCTTAACAGTTGGATCAGTGAGTGTTGCAAATGATGGTATAACACTATCTGAATTTACTCCTGCTGGACCAAACCGTGGTGAGCATGCATTAAAACCAGAAGTTGTAGGGCCTGGTGAGAACTTTGTTGGTGCTGTTGTTGGTACCGGCGATGAAGAAGCTATAGTAATACCACATACAAGTTATGCAGCTGCGTATGCTGCAGGTACTGCCGCTAGGATCTTAGCTCAATATCCACAATTAAGCCCAATCGAAGCTAAAGCATTAGTTGCTAACACTGCTTCATCTGAAGGTATTGTAGGTTCAACTACTTACAGTGAAGTGGTAGAACGAGAAATTACTAATGTTGCTGAAGTACCATTTTTAGGTTCGGGTTTAGTTGATGGAAAAACAGCTATAACTGCGAAGTCTGTTGTATGGGAAACGTCAAGTTACCAACCGGGTCTTGCATTTGGCTTTGTTGAAGCGACAACTAATACTTCTGTTTCACGTGATGTAACGATTAAAAACTTAACTGACGAAGTACAAACCTATAAGGTAAGTAGCGTTATAGAAGGTAATAAAGCAAATAATGCAGCTATTAACTTTATATACCCTGAAATTATTAATATTCCAGCTAACCGCTCGGTAGTATTTACCGTAACTATGAATGTTGATGCTGAGAAAATTTCAGAGCTTCCATTAGTTTCAACTGAAGATTTCACTATTGATAATTGGATTAAAACTTCTTTAAGTGGATATTTAGTATTCAATAATACCGATGAAACTTCTGCACAATTAAAAATGCCTTGGCAAGTATTACCTAAAAATAAAGCCTCATTAACAAAAAGTAATCCTCATACATCTACACGATTACCTTATGATGCTCCACTTTTTATGGAAAAAGTCAGTAACTCTGGTGGTTGGGTTGAAAGTGAAATAGTTGATGTGACAAACGATACTAATGTTACCAAACTACTTTATACAATGCCGTTAATGCACTCTAATTCTGTACCTGCACCTAGCAAAGCAATAGGCCAAGGTAACCTTTATAAAAATATGGGCGCGAGTATTACTCCAGAAGCTATGTGTGAATCTGGTTATAAATTATCAATTGCAGTTCAAATGTTTGATAAATTTGACGTACCGATGGCTGAACATTTTGATAAAGCAGGTCATGTTTTCTCTTATATGACTATATATAACGAAACTGTATCTGATAAATACAATGATGACCCATTTGGTTTAGATCAAAATGCTACTGAAATGGAAAAGATCGGGTACCTTGAAATTATTCTAGACGATACAGGTAAACCACAAACTAAGTATCTAGACTTTAACCTAGAGTATGAATGGTGGAACCCAAGCAAACGTGTTAAATATTCTAAATTAGGCGCGGATGTTTCTGTTGGTGATGATACAGCCGTAGCTAAAATATGTATTGATGATTTGTACCATGATGATTACCAAAGTGTTGACGATTTCAATCAAAATTTAGGTTGGATATTTGCCTCGGATAGGGACGCTCAAGCTAGCATTCAAGGTCCAATGATCCGTTATAACCCAGTACTTAACGGTAATTATTGGGAAGAAATTATTGATCATACAGGTCAAGATGGTTACCCAAATTGGTGGGATAGTAATTGTCAGCCTAAGAGTTGGAATCCAGATAATTGTATAGAAAAAGCAGTAAATTTCTTGGCCTTTACTTCAGGCGTTGCTTTATTACCTGAAGATGATGAAGCGGAATTGAATTGGGGTAGCAGTGTTGAACTCGCTCCTGGTGCTTCAGCTCGAGTATCTAGTGGTGCTTCACTACAATGTAATCCTAACGTAGTTTCTGCAGGTAATTGGACTACTCATAATGATTGTCCTCCTGGTGTAATGATTTTTGAAATCGGTAACGAAAACACTGATTTTTCAGGTGCAACTCACTCTGTTGATGCATCAGTATCCACTGGTCAAGCGTTCTTTGTTTATGAAAATGCCGAAAATGGAAGCGTTATTGGTCAATTAGACTTCAGAAGTCAATCTTTCTTTATTTCATCTGACCGTCTTGGCGAAGTGTTTTTAGTTAATGCTTTACCTGGTACGCCTTTTAGTGTGTCAACTGATGGTGTTATTACTGTAAATAATGCAGCGGTTCTTAACTATGAAGAAACGAAATCGTACACCTTAAAAATTCATGTTGATTATGAAAACCGTGATACACCCGTTATTGATGTTGTTGTAAATGTAAATAACCAAAATGATGTTGCGCCTGTGGTTGTTAACTCACTTCCAAAGGTACAAGGTATCCAAGGTGATACAGTTAATTTAGCTATTAATAGCTCATTTTCTGATACCGAAGGTGATGGTATTACATTTTCAAGTAATAACTTGCCACAAGGTTTAACTATCTCAAGAGCAGGTGTTATTGCTGGTACTTTAGATCAAGTTGGTGAATATCAAGCAACTGTTACTGCAAATGATGGTGTAAATACTGTATCTGCATCGGTAAGTTTTGATGTTGCGGCTAACCCTGCAAGTGATAAAAACTCAGAAACTACAGCTCCTGTAGTAGCTCCTGTAGCTTCACCAGTATCAGACTCCCCAGAAGCTGATGATTCATCTAGTACAGGTGGCTCAACAAACTTGTTCTTTATCATTTTAGCTAGTTTCGCATTATTCTCACGTAACGCGCGAAAATAACAACATTTTATTGAAAGGCTAAGGCCTTTCAAAGAGGAATTTATTTTGAAATTTAAATTAAATAAAATTGTATTGGCGTTGCCAATGAGTGTTATGGCATTAAGTGCTATAGCGGAAGTATATCCAGACGATATTCCAAGTATTGTAATACCACAGGCAGAGCAAAATGCTATTGATAAGGCTAATAAGGCTAAACTAAAGAATAGTTACTTTGTTTTATTAGAAGATGAGCCTGTAGCTTTATACCAAGGTGGAATCAAAGGATTTAAAGCGACTAATGTTGCCGCATCAAACGGTGTAAATGGTAACGAAGAAGGTAAACTAAACTTAAAAAGTTCAGCTTCTGTCGTTTACGGTGATTATTTATCACTTAAACAAAATCAAGCGTCATCTAAAATCAATCAAGTTTTAGGGCGTAATGTTGAGCTTAAAAGTCGTTACAAAGTTGCATTAAATGGTTTGTTAGTTGATTTACAACCAAATGAAGCGCTTGCCCTTCGTAAATTACCAGGTGTTCTTGCTGTTCAAAAAAATGAAATGAAGCAATTATTAACTGATGTTGGTCCGCAACACGTTGGAGCTCCTGCTATCTGGGATAATCCAGATGTTGAAGGCTCAAAAGGTGAAGGGTTAGTTGTTGGTGTAATGGATACTGGTATCGGCTCTTACCTTAAAAAAGTCTATACGTATCAGGGTATTGCAAAATTCGACACGATGGATTTTCACCCATCATTTGCCGATGTAGGCGGGGACGGTTATGATCATACTAACCCTTACGGTGAAGGGGTTTATTTTGGTGACTGTGTTGATGAACCATTTTGGTGTAACGATAAACTAGTTGGTGTTGTCTCTTTTAATGGTGCTAGATTCATATCAGGTGTTCGAACCAATGACTACCGTTTTAACAAAGGTCAAGATGATCACGGTCACGGAACACATGTAGCTTCTACTATCGCTGGTAACGTTGTACATAACGTTCAATATCCAACGACTTATCCAAGCATGACAAGTGTTTACAAGCACAAGTATTACCATTCTGAAATTGATGTTTCTATTAGTGGTGTTGCACCTCATGCCAATATTGTTTCTTATAAAACTTGTAATTTATATGGTTGTTTAGATAGTTTAGCTATTGAATCAATAGAACATGCTATTGCTAATAATGTTGACGTATTAAACTACTCTGTAGGTGGTGGCGCAACTTCTCCTTGGTTCACAGCTGATGCACTAGCATTTTTGTCAGCACGTGAAGCTGGTATTCATACTGCTGTTGCAGTAGGTAATTCAGGTCGAAATGGCGCTAAAACTATTGGTTCTCCAGGAAACTCTCCATGGGTTACATCTGTTGCCGCTCTTAGTCATTCTCGAGATTTTACCGAAGAGAAGGTTGCTACTTTTGTTGGTGGTAATTCTGACTTAGGTGACTTGATTGGTAAAGGTGCTACATCGGGTGTTTTGACTCCTACAGATATTGTATACGCTGGAGACATTGAGTCTGATTCTTATGCAGAATCTGCAGGTGGTATTGGTTACTGTTCTAAATATTCTATCGCAAGAGCAGACGTTGAAGGCAAAGTAGTTATTTGTCGACGTGGCGGTGTCGATTCTGATGGTGCACCATTAACTAGACTGTCTAAAGGTGACTCTGCATTATACGCAAAAGCCGCAGGTATGATATTCATTAACTCAGAAGATGAATATGATAACGTTGCAAATGACCCGCATGTATTGCCTACAGTTCATCTTAATAAAGCGGATGGTGAAGCACTACTTACATGGTTAGCAGAAGGTGAAGGACACCAAGTTAGCTTTACAGATTCAGAGTTAGTTTTAAATGATGATAAAGCTGATATTACTGCAGACTTTACTTCACGTGGTCCTGATTACTATACAGGTGACTACCTTGTTCCTGATGTCGGCGCGCCAGGTGTTGATATTTTAGCAGGTGGTATCGGTAAAGATATGCACAGTACTTCACGCGCTCCATATGAGCAAGTTGATACAGATTGGCGTTTCATGAGTGGTACTTCAATGGCTACACCACATATTGCAGGTATGTACTTATTAATGAAAGCTGCTCGTCCTACTTGGACTGCTGCTGAAGCACAATCTGCATTAATGATGACTGCTTTCACAGACGTTAAAGAAGACGATGACTTTGATGGTGAAATGAACCGAGCTGATATACATAGAACTGGTTCTGGTAGCGCTCGAGTTAACTTAGCTATAGAAGCTGGTCTAGTTTTAAATGAAACAAGAGCAGGTTATGAGGCTGCTAACCCGTATGCTGAAGAATACGGTATGACAGAAATGATCCCAGGGTGGCATGGTCAACCTCATCAAATGAATATGCCTAGTTTATCAAAAGGTGAGTGTTTGATTGAGTGTGTTTGGTCTCGTACTTTTAAAGCGACTAAATCTGCTTCTTGGACAGTTAGCTTTGAATATTACAATGAAGGATTTTCATTAACATCAGATCAAGAAAGCTTTACTCTTAATGAAGGTGAAGAGCTTGCTTTAAACTTTACTGCTGAAGCACTGCAAGGTTTAGAAGATGAATGGGTTAATGGTCGAGTTATTTTAACGCCAAGTGATGAGTCAATCCCAGTTCAAACACTACCAGTAACAGTTAACTTTATTGCAGGTATTGCACCTGAGTCAGTTGACGTTACAGTGAAGAGAACTAATGACTCTGCACCTGTAGCGGGCATCGTTACTATCGGTACTGATGAAATGCAATTAACTAAATCTGGTATAGCAAAAGCTCAAGTATATGACTTTGAATTGCAGCGTGATGCAACTAATGGTCAAATTTTCCATCATGATATTGAAGACAATAAAACAATTAAAGTATTCCCTTTAAATGTTCAAGCAGATACAAACCGCTTGGTTGTTGAAGTATTAGAAACATCATCACCAGATCTTGATATCTTTATTGGTATCGATTCTAACTTAGATGGTAAGTTGTCACATGTAGAAATGAATCTTATTCGCTACATGAGTGCAACTGAGATTGCTACAGAAGTTGTTGATCTTGTTAGTCCAATACAAGATACCTACTGGGTGCTAGTGCATAACTGGGCTGAAGGTCCTGAAACTTTAGCTGAAAACGAAATGGTTTGTGCTGAAGGTGAAGAAGCCGAAGAAGGTAAAGTATGTGCAGAAGCTCCAATCATGGATAATGTTAAACTAGCCATTTCTAATGTAGCTTATGATGATGATTCTATGACAGTTTCAGTACCAGATATGGCTGCACCACGTGCAGAAGTTCCTACTCGCGTTGAATGGGATCAGGTAATGGAAGAAGGTGATATTTACCACGGTGTATTCTGGTTAGGTACTTCTCCTGAGCTAAACCAAAATATCGGTGCTGTACGTGTAAATATGACTCGTGGTCAGGATGATGTTTCTGTTAGTGAGCCGATTGTAAATGGTGATAAAATTACTTTTGCAGTTAGAGTTGCAGCTAATAAGACCGGTGAAAGTCGTGATTATGACTTTGACATGGCGTTAGGCGACGGTGTTATTGTTGATCTTGTTTTATTAGATAAAGTGGTTGCTGGCGCTAAAATGCAAATGGCAAGTGAAGGCTTTAGCTATAAAACGACTAATCAAAGCTTAACTTGGTCTCATACTCAAGAAGATGGAGCTGATGCGATAGCGTTCAATATTATTCTTGATGCTTCAATGGTTGAGGGTTTAATCGATGCAACTCCGGTAGTGGACGCTTCAGTAAGCTCAAGCGACAGCAATGAGTTAACAGCAACAGATGCAGTATTTTTCTACGGCAGACCTGTTGCGGAGGTTAGCTCGTCATCTGCAATGGCAGAAACTGCTGAAACTGTTACATTAACAGCTACAGTGACAGATGCTGTTGTTGAAAATCCTGAGTTAACTTATCAGTGGAAACAGGTATCAGGACCAAGCGTAATGCTAAATGGCTCGGGTACGGAAGTAAGCTTCGAAGCTCCTACACTTATGGACTCTGATGCAGTTGCATTTGAACTTGTAGTGTCAAATGGTAGTAAATCTAGCTTACCAGTGAGTACTCAGGTTATGATTGAAGCCTATGAAGCACCACAAGCCGAAGAGCCTGAAACTGAAACACCAACAGTTGAAACTCCTGAAGAAGAATCAAGTAACGGTTCGGGTGGTTCTACTGGAATAGCTTTATTCTCATTAGGTTTATTAGGCTTATTCAAACGCCGTAAAAAATAATTATTATTTTAAAATAAACTAAGCCAAAGGCCAAAGATGAGAATCTTTGGCCTTTTTAATTCTTAGCTTCTATAAGATTTATCTTGCCTTGTGCTTCATAGCAATAATAAGAGTTCTATTGCAATAATGATTTTAAACAGGTTGTTAGGAATGCCATCGCAAACAGTACTGTAACTATGATAAGAAATTAGTTTAGGTGTTAAACATATTCAATATCTAAAAAATGAAAGCTATGTTATAAAATATATTATCTTGAAAAAGATAATATATTTTTATCAAAGAAAAAATAATTAAAAGTGGAATAAAAATGAATATGATTAAAAAGCACTCGCCAATTAAAAAAAGCTGTTTATCACTTTGCTCTGCTTCATTGTTAGCATTAACTTGTAATTATGTTAATGCTCAAGAAATAGAGCATGAGCAAGAAGTTAGAGTCATTAAATTAAACGCTAACACTGCCCAAGTTAATATTGAAAGTAACAATAAAGAACTCAAGCTCACGCTTCCAGCAGATGCTTTACACGATAAAGACAAGCTTGCTCAAGCAATAGCAGAACTACCAGAGGAAGATCAAAAGCTTATATTAGATTCATTAACAGGGCTTAATGAATTACATCATGACAGTGATGATGTTGTATTGAAGCTGCCTGATGATAAAGAAGTTAAAGAATTTAAATGGGTTTCAGATGACGGCAAGCAAGAAAAAGTAATGGTTGTTGCAATAGAGAAGAGTGAAGGGCAAACAACAAACAAAGGCGCTGAAAAGCATAAATTTATTATTAAATCTGATAGTAAACAAGATGGCTATGTTTCTGCTATTAAACATATTTTAGCAAAAGGCACATTCAGTAAAGAAGAAATCGCAGAAATTCAACAAGCACTCGATGCTAAAAAATAACCATTTAACTATTATGTAAAATCAACTTTTTATCTGCTGATTGGGTTATTTGACACAACTTTACTTAAATAAAAGCTGCTTTCGCAGCTTTTTTTATGTCTTGCCCAAAGGTAATTAAAAATATTTTTAATTTAACTTGTCAGACCAGTTAAATTGTTATAGTTTGTAACCCAAGTTTTACATTTATTAAATCAAGGTTAGACATGCCAAAGTACATCGCCCCTTTAAAAGACATCGAATTCATCACTTATGATGTTTTAGGCTATAAAGAGCATTACGAAAAATACCCTAGTTATGAAGATGCATCACCAGATATGGTTGAAGCAATCTTAGCCGAATGTGCAAAATATTGTGAAAATGAGCTTTTACCATTAAACCAAGTGGGTGATAAAGAAGGCTGTAAATTTGATAACGGCACTGTAACTACGCCAACTGGCTTTAAAGAGGCATATCAACAATACGTTGATGGTGGCTGGCAGGCTCTTGCTCATCCTACAACTTATGGCGGTCAAGGTTTACCGCAATCGCTTGGTTTGATGAAATCTGAATTAATAGGTACTGCTAACTGGTCATTTGGTATGTATCCTGGATTAAGCCATGGGGCAATGAATACCTTACTTGAGCATGGTAGTGAAGAGCAAAAGCAAACGTACCTAACCAAGCTAACCGAAGGTACTTGGACTGGAACCATGTGTTTAACTGAAGCACAGTGTGGTACTGACCTTGGCCAAATAAGAACCAAAGCAGAGCCAAATGAAGATGGTTCATTTAACATCACAGGTAGTAAGATATTCATTTCTGCTGGTGAGCATGATTTAACTGAAAATATTGTTCATATCGTACTGGCAAGATTACCTAATGCGCCAGAAGGCACTCGCGGTATTTCTTTATTTATCGTACCTAAAATACAAGTTAACGAAGATGGTAGTTTAGGCGATAGCAATAACGTTGTATGCGGCTCTATCGAAGACAAAATGGGCATAAAAGCCTCTGCTACTGCGGTATTAAATTTTGATAACGCCAAAGGCTATTTAATCGGTAAAGAAAATAAAGGCTTATCTTATATGTTTACCTTTATGAATACCGCGCGCTTAGGTACTGCACTACAAGGTGTTTGTGCTTCTGAACTGTCTTATCAAAACTCACTTGAATACGCTAAAGAGCGTTTATCAATGCGTTCATTATCTGGCGTGAAAGCACCGGATAAGGTTGCAGATCCTATTATTGTTCACCCAGATGTTCGCCGTTTATTACTTACCCAGAAAGCATTTGCTGAAGGTGGTCGTGCTATGGCTTATTACGTGGCTAAATTAGTTGATGATACAGAGCAATCTACCGATGAAGAATTAAAAGCTAAAGCCGATGGTCGTCTTGGTTTCTTAACTCCAATCTTAAAAGCATTCTTAACTGAAGTTGGTTTAGAGTCAGCTTCAAATGGCATGCAAGTGTTTGGCGGCCATGGTTATATTAAAGAGTGGGGCATGGAGCAAACGTATCGTGATGCTCGTATTTCGACACTTTATGAAGGTACTACAGGTATACAAGCTCTTGATTTATTAGGACGTAAAGTTTTATTAAACAGAGCAAAAGAAATGAACTCATTTGCCAAAGAAATATTAGTGTTTTGTAAGGATCACTCAGTCGTTTCTGGTGACGATCAAAAAATGCGTATGCATAAGTTTGTATGGCCATTAGCGAAAGTCGTTGCACAGTGGCAACAATACACCATTCGTTTAATGCTTAAAGGTAAAAAAGATCGCGATATGGTTGGCTCAGCCTCAACTGACTACTTAATGTATTCAGGTTATATCACTATGGCATACTTTTGGGCAATGCAAGCACAAGCGGCTAATGAAAAGCTTACATTAGGCGAGGGTGACAAAGACTTCTATAAAGGTAAAGTAAAAACTGCTGAGTTTTATTTTGAGCGTATTTTACCGCGTACCAAGGCGCTTGCTAAAACTATGATGGAAGATCCTAAAAGCTTAATGCAGATGAGCGAAGAAATGTTTTAACTGACATATTGAGCATTATATAAAAAGACCAGATATTAAATCTGGTCTTTTGGTTTTACGCATTAGAATTTAGCTAGAAGCTATTCATAAGGTAGAGGATCGGTAATACCGTTTTTCTCAAAGGCTTCTAAACGCTCTTGGCAAGCGCCACATTTACCACAAGCTTTTTCTCGCCCATTATAACAAGTCCAGCTTTTACTGTAGTCTAAACCCATTTTGATGCCATCAGTTAAAATATCAATTTTAGAGTCTTTCAAATACGGACTGTAAATATCAACGGGTTCATAGTTAGCAATTTGGCAAACATCATTCATTTTTTTAACAAACTCAGGACGACAATCTGGGTATATGGCATGATCGCCAGAATGTGCGCCATAGTAGACTTGATTCGCATTAACTGACACTGCATAACCAACAGCCATAGAAAGTAAAATCATATTGCGGTTAGGCACCACTGTTGATTTCATGCTTTCTTCTTCGTAGTGGCCTTCAGGGATATCAATATCGTCGGTTAAAGACGAACCACCAATAAGCTGATTAATGGCACTAATGTCGACGATTTTATGAGGTATGTTTAATTCTTTACATACATTTGCAGCAAACTCTAATTCTTTTACGTGCTTTTGCCCGTAATCAAAAGAAAGTGCATACACTTGCTTACCATCTTTTACGGCTCTGTTAAGAACGGTGAATGAATCCATGCCACCGGAATAAATTACCACAACTTTTTCAGCAATATTTTCAGTCATTTTTATGCACTCTTAAGGTATACTGTTAATTATTATCAATTTTACTTGAATTAGCTGCGGATCCAAAGATTATTTACTATGAGTCACTATAAAATTAATGAATTATTCGAAACTATCCAGGGCGAAGGTTCGTTTACCGGCCAGCCATCAATCTTCTTACGTCTACAAGGCTGCCCTGTAGGATGTTCATGGTGTGATACTAAACATACATGGGAAATTAATTTAGACAGTGAAGTCAGTGCTGATGTTGTGCTTGAAAAAAGTGCAGAAACAGACGAATGGACTAATTTAAGCTGTGACCATATTTTACAAATTATTAAGGAAAAGGGTTTTAAAGCCAAACATATAGTTATCACTGGTGGCGAACCTTGTATGGTTGACCTTACGCCTTTATGTGAGATGTTTGAAAGTAATGGCTACTCAACGCAAATAGAAACATCGGGTACGTTTGAAATTATAACTACAGATAAATGTTGGGTAACTGTATCACCAAAAGTAAATATGCGTGGCGGCTATGAAATTCTTTCATCAGCAATGCAGCGTGCGAATGAAATTAAACACCCAATTGCAACAGAGCAGCATGTTGATGACTTAAAACAACTCTTAGGACAACACAAAATAGTTGATACACCAGTATATTTACAACCAATTAGCCAGAAAGAGCGTGCAACACAGCTAGCTATTGATACCTGTATTGAAAACAACTGGCGTTTGTCTATCCAAGTACATAAATATATTGGTATTGAATAGGCTTATTACTGTTAAAAGAGTTGCTAAAGGTAATCAACGCAACTCTTAGTAAAGTTAATATTCAATATTTCGAGCAAACGGTGGCAAGGAATCAATTAAGTTTTTACCGTAGCGTTTCGACACTAGACGCCTATCTAAAATTGTGATCATACCGGTATCTTTTTCGTTTCTTAATAGACGGCCACAGGATTGAATTAATTTTTTAGACGCATCAGGTACTGATAACAACATAAAAGGATTGCCGCCTTTTAGTTTAATGTATTCAGCTTGTGCCTGATCGACTGGTGAGGTTGGTACTGAAAATGGTAATTTGGTGATGATCAAGTTAGTTAAATATTTACCAGGTAAATCTAACCCTTCAGAAAAACTCTGACTGCCAAAAATTATACTGGTTTTATCTTGGTCACATAATTTCTTATGTTGTTCAAGAATATGCTGGCGCGAGTGCTCACCTTGTACCATTATTTCTAACTTACTCGTATCTCTTAACTTCTCAGCAACAGTTTCCATTTGCCAGTAAGACGAAAACAAGACTAAATTTGCTTGCTGTTTTTTGAGTAGTTTAGGTAATTTTTTAATTAGCTCATCGGTAAACTTATCACTAACGTTAGGCTCAAAATCCATTTTAGGAATATGTAACACGGCGTTTTCTTGATAATTAAACGGTGAGTTTAATTTAGCGTATTGAGTACCATCATTTGCGCCTAAGCCGGCTTGTTTACGAAAATGATCAAAAGAGTTTAACGCGCATAAAGTCGCGGAACATAATACGGCACCTTCACATTTGCTCCAAAGATGATCTTCAAGCATAAAGCCAACTTCTATTGGTGAGGCGCACACTAAGTAATCGTCACGTTTACCAGAGGTTTTTTCTATCCACCTGGCAAGCGGCGCTGCTTTTTCGTTATCAGCCTTAGCGTACATAAACCAAATCTTTTCGAGGTTTTCAAGGCGTTGAATTTCAAAGCCTGACTCAGCTAATAAAGGCTCAGCTTGATACATTTGCACTGAACCATCTTTAACTTCTTCCATGAGTAAATTATAAAGTTTGTTTATTTCAGCTAATGCCTTTTTAGTGGCAGACTGGATATCTTCGGCTAAATTTTTTAAATTTTTATCAATAATGCCATTTTCAAAACGATATTGTTTATCTTCACTAAAGAATGCATTTTGGTTGGCGTCAATAAAGCTATTTACCTTTTGTAAATCAGCGATGATCTCTTGGCTATAATCCGCTAACTTTAAAGCCGGCGAAATGGCTCGTTGGCTTTTACACAAATTACTTACTTTATCAGCAGTACCAGATATTTTGCCAAGCCAATCAATGGCTCCTTTTACGGTAGCCATTGCAGAAGAGTGATCGCGAGCAATGTCAGGTAAGTGATGGGCCTCATCAATAATGTAAATGCTCTCATCAGGATCTGATAAAATAACGCCTCCGCCTAGCTCTATATCCGCTAATAAAAGGCTATGGTTTACAATAAGAACATCAGCCACGTCCATGGTTTCACGAGATTTGTGAAACGGGCAATGAGTATGGTCGCTTAAATGCTTTAAACAGCTGTGTTTATCCGATTGAATGTGTTGCCAAACATGATTAGGAATTGGCTTAGGCCAAGAGTCTCTATCACCTTGCCACTTGCCTGACTGTAGTTTCTCATTTAAGGTTTTTAATAGTTTTATATCAGACGCTTTCGGCTTTTCTTGCCAAAGTAGGGCTTGTTCATCATCACTATGGCAAGCTAACGCTAAACGTTGTTTACAAACATAGCGTTGCCTGCCTTTAACTAAACAATATTGGAAATCGAGTCCTGACTTAGATAATAAAAATGGTAAGTCTTTTAAATATAATTGCTCTTGTAAGGCAACGGTTGCCGTGGAAATAACCACTTTTTTTTGTTTACTCATTGCAAGCGGGATGGCTCCCATACAATAAGCTAGCGACTTACCAGTACCTGTGCCAGCCTCAATAACAATTTGCTTACGCTCTTTTGAATATTCACCAGATAAGGTTTTTGCTATTTCGGCTATTAGATAAGCTTGTTCTTTGCGCGGCACAAAGTTAGGTAGATTTTCACCGATCCGTCGGTAAGCATTACGAATTATTTCCTTGGTTTTTGCACCCAACATATTTTTCTGTTTCCATGAACAAGCTTGTAGTTTACTATACTGTATATACTAACAGTTTTTTTGAGTTTATCGAACGAAAATGTCAAATTCGTTACAAAAAGGTTTTTTACTTACCCGTCAGGTACAAGATACCGGTAAAGGCTTGCAATTAAGCTATTGGGTAAAAGGTAATAATGGCGCAGTAAAACTGACTGTCGATGGCGAAAAAGCGATATTTTTTGTAGAAACGGCTGTAGCTGAACAAGCTAAAGAAATTTTAGAAAACAACAATATTCCCCACAAAGTTAAAGTATTAGAGCTTAAAACATTTAAGCAAAAACAAGTTTCAGCATTCTATTTTGTGAAGCTAAGTCTGTTTTACAAAGCACGCGATATACTTAAATCACAACATATAAAATGCTATGAAGATGATATTCGCCCTGAAGATCGCTTTTTAATGGAGCGCTTTATTACCGGCTCTATGGAATATGTTGGTTATCAACAACAAAACTATAACTACCAACATTTGCATAGCGTAAAATGTAAATCCAGCCAATACCATCCTACTTTATCTATGTTATCTATTGATATTGAATGTGCTATGGATGGCGAATTGTTTTCAATTGGCTGTTATTCAGATACATCAAGTAAAGTGTTTATGATTGGCTCTGCTGAACAAAACGCTGATGATTATATTGAATGGGTCGACGATGAAACTGATTTATTGCTTAAGTTTATTGCTTATGTAATTGAAATCGACCCCGATATTATTATTGGTTGGAACGTCATTAATTTTGACTTTAAACTACTACAAAAACGTTGTGATATTAACAACATTAAATTTGCTATAGGCCGTGATGGTACAAGCCCTTATTGGCGTCAAAACAAACTGAGCCCTGAACAAAACTTTATATTGATCCCAGGACGTGTAGTACTTGATGGCATCGATTTGTTAAAATCGGCTACCTACAACTTTGCTAGTTTTTCACTTGAAAATGTTGCTCAAGAATTACTCGGCATGGGTAAAGTCATCGAAGATGTCGATAATAGAATGGCTGAAATAGTTAGAAAGTTTAACTATGACAAACAAGCACTTGCTAAGTATAACTTAGAAGATTGTCGGTTAGTTTGGTTAATATTTGAAAAAACGCAGCTACTAGATTTTGCCATATTACGCTCAACCTTAACGGGATTAGAGCTTGATAGAGTAGGTGGCAGTGTTGCCGCATTTACTAATTTATATCTACCTAAACTTCACCGTAGTGGCTATGTGGCCCCTAATATGGGTGATGGTGTAAGTGACTTAGTCTCTCCCGGCGGATTTGTTATGGACTCAAAACCGGGTTTATATAAAAACGTATTAGTACTTGATTTTAAAAGCCTGTACCCGAGTATTATACGTACCTTTAATATTGATCCTATGGGCATGATTGAAGGCCTTAAAGAGTATGAGCTGCAAGCTAGTGACGAACAACCGCCTATAGCTGCGATGTTACCAATTCCCGGTTTTGATGGCGCTTACTTTTCTCGAGATAAACACTTCTTACCTAAGATAATTAATGAATTATGGGCAGAGCGAGATAAAGCCAAATTACAGCGTAATGCCCCCTTATCGCAGGCGATAAAAATTATAATGAATTCTTTTTATGGCATCTTAGGCTCAACTGGTTGCCGATTTTTTGATCCAAGGCTGTCCGGTTCAATAACCAAACGTTCTCATCAATTGCTTAATACCACAAAAGACTGGATAGAAGATCAAGGCTATAGCGTGATTTATGGTGATACCGATTCCATTTTTGTTAGCGTTGGCGCTGACAAATCTGACCAAGAATGCCAAGACATTGGTAAAGAGATGATGAATTACATCAATCAACGCTGGGATAAAGAGCTGAAAGACAAGTACGCACTTGATAGTCATTTAGAAATTGAATTTGAAACACATTTTAATCAATTTTTAATGCCTACTATTCGCGGCCAAGACGTAGGCACAAAAAAGCGTTATGCCGGTTTAGTAGGGCGTGGCGATAAACAAAAATTAATATTTAAAGGGTTGGAAAGCGTACGCACTGATTGGACTGAGCTAGCTAAAGTATTTCAAAAAACCTTATACATGAAAGTCTTTAATCAAGAGCCTGTCGAGCAATACGTATTAGATATGGTGGCCGATACATTCGCGGGTAAATTTGATAATTTATTAGTCTATAGAAAACGTTTAAGGCGCAAGTTAGTTGAATACACAAAAAATGTACCGCCGCATGTGCAAGCCGCGCGTTTTGCCGACGATAAAAACAAAAAAGCAGGTAAGCCTCTTCGTTATCAAAACAAGGGCTGGATTGAGTACGTTATGACCGTGAATGGGCCGCAAACCATAGAGTATTTAACAGCCCCGATAGACTATCAACTTTATATCGACCGGCAACTTGGCGCTGTGGCTGATGGCATATTGCCATTCATTGGTAAGCGCTTTGATGAAATATGTGATGATCAAATGCTTCTATTCTAAATACTGCAGTTGATATAACTATTTTTTATAGCTTCAACTAAATGATTAATAAAAAATTAGTGTATTTTTTGACAAGACAAGGTATAACTTATTTAGATGGCTAGATAGCCAAATTAAAAACCGAGACAAAAAGAGTACAAAAATGAAAAAAGATAGCAAAATAGTGAATGCTGGGCGCAGTTCAAAATGGACTGATGGTATTGTAAACCCACCTGTATATCGAGCATCAACTATTGTCTTTGACTCGGTAGCACAAATGAAAAAGGCAACGGCTAATAAAACCAAGCAAGAAATGTTTTATGGGCGCAGAGGCACAAAAACTACCTTTGCCTTTGCTGATGCAATGAATGAACTTGAGGGCGGTGCTGGTTGTTATGTTTATCCATGTGGTACTGCTGCAATAACTAGCGCAATCCTTGCGTTTGTTAAAGCTGGCGATCATTTATTAATGGTTGATACAGCTTACGAGCCTACACGCGATTTTTGTACTAAAACTTTAGCTAACTTTGGTGTTGAAGTTACTTTCTATGACCCACTAATAGGTAAAGGCATTCAGTCTTTAATTCAAGACAACACTAAAGTCATTTTCCTTGAATCTCCTGGCTCCTTAACCATGGAAGTACAAGATGTTCCTGGAATATGTGAAGTTGCCCATAATCAAGCTCAAGATATAACCGTGATATTAGACAATACATGGGCTTCTCCTATCCATTTTCAGCCATTTGAACATGGTGTAGACGTTTCAGTACAAGCTGCAACCAAGTACATAGTAGGGCATTCAGACTGTATGCTAGGTACAGCTACAGCAAATGAAAAGGCTTGGCCTATTTTACGAGAAAATTCGTATTTACTTGGTCAGTGTGCTTCACCTGACGATATTTATTTGGCTATGCGCGGCATTCGAACTTTAGGCGTGCGTTTAAAGCAGCATCAAAAAGCATCTTTAACAGTTGCTAAGTGGCTTGCACAAAGACCTGAAGTAAAAACAGTCCTACACCCCGGGTTAGAGTCGTGTCCAGGCCACGAAGTATTTAAACGAGATTTTGAAGGAGGTAATGGTTTATTTTCATTTGTATTAAATAAATCAAACCAACAAGCGGTAACAGCATTACTTGATGGCATGCATCATTTTAAAATGGGTTTTTCATGGGGCGGGTATGAAAGTTTAATCTTAGCTGTGTCTGGATTAAAAAATATGCGAACAGCTACAAAATGGCCGCATGATGAAACATTGATCAGATTACATATTGGTTTGGAAGATGTTGATGATTTGATTGCAGACTTAGAACAAGGCTTTGCCCGCTTAAATGCATTGCTCTAACAACTGGCTATTTATTTTATAAACTTGAAAGGTGAATTATGGCACAACAATTTAACGCTACATCTCAAATAACCTCATGGGATGAGACTAACGTTTCTTCTGATAACTCTGCAGAAGATAGTGCGGATAAAAAAATCAGTTTAGCCAAAGTTGTACAACAGTTTTCTGGTGACTTAGTTGGTAGCAGTAGCATTGAATATGTTATGTGTTATCAATCAAAAACTGAGGCGGTGTTTACCGGTTTCGAGTCTATTTCTTTAACTATAAATGATAAGCAAGGTCAATTTATTGTTAAGCACGATGGTAAGTTTGAGCAGGGCGTTGCAAGTAGTAATTTTGTATTAGTTGCTGGCTCTGCTACAGCTGATTTTGTTAACGCTGCAGGCTATGGAAAGTTTAAATCAACTGAAAATGGACAAGCAGAGTATCAATTTAATCTTGAATTAGTATAAAACTAATTTAAGCTGGGTTGGCGCGTATCCTTTTGAATTTATTGTATTAGTGGATTGAATTCAAGGTAACGCGTAACCGCAAAGTTAGTGATTTGTTAATTATTGCTGAGCTAAAGGGGCTGGTTTTTTAAAGTAATTAAACAAGCCTACGATAGATGCAATTATCCAAAAGATTTCTATTACAAAACTGGCTAAATTGAAGTTAATACACAAGCTAATTAACAGTAAAATGGCGCCTATTAAGTTAAGTAAATTGTAATTCAAACTCTTTGGGTCAATCTTATTCATTTGAATTAAGAAAAACGCTAATACAACTAATACTGTACCCATCATTCCGATAATATCTGCAAACATATTTATTCCTACAAGTAATTAAGTGATTTAAAATCTACTCAGTTCCTTGGAGTCACGGCATATTCACATTTGACTTTTATGTGTATCGATATGTCGTATTGCCGATCCTTAATGGCAAAACGTTCGTATAGTAAAGACTTTTAGATGATAGGTATATTGTAAACTTGTTGTTTTTTGTTATCTTAAATTTTTTAATGAACTAATCACGTTTAAATGTGACTAATTATTTACTTTAGTACATGACTTGCTATTATCTTAAGCCTATTTGATTAATTATCCGCGCAGAC
The DNA here is from genome assembly GCF_007097525.1 of Thalassomonas sp. M1454. GTDB lineage: Bacteria > Pseudomonadota > Gammaproteobacteria > Enterobacterales > Alteromonadaceae > Thalassotalea_A. The sequence continues at coordinate 749,321 of NZ_VKDD01000002.1, read as the reverse complement.
TGAATTTATTTGGTACAACCCGTTAAATCCTTTTCTTAAAAATCTAATCATATTTATAACTATTATTTTGGAGAACCATGAATAAACCGCAAGAAAATTTCATTATCAGTTTTTTTAAACTTGAAACAGCCAGTGGCATTATTTTAATAATGGCTGCACTTTTGGCTATGATCTGTGCCAATACTGGCCTTAATTTTTATTATTCAATTTTTCTAGATACCCCTGTAGAGGTAAAGGTTGGCCAATTAGAAATCGCTAAACCATTACTACTATGGATTAATGATGGCTTGATGGCAGTATTCTTCTTTTTAGTCGGACTCGAATTAAAACGCGAACTATTAGAAGGCGAATTAGCTGATAAACGTAATATTATATTGCCAGGGGTTGGTGCTCTTGGTGGTATGCTAATTCCTGCCTTGGTCTACTTATACTTTAACTATGACGATCCCGCTGCGGTTAAAGGCTGGGCTATTCCGGCTGCAACAGATATCGCGTTTGCGCTAGGTGTGTTGATGCTACTTGGCTCGCGAGTTCCTACTTCAGTGAAAATCTTCTTAACTTCACTCGCTATTTTTGACGATATTGGTGCAATTATTATTATTGCAGCATTTTATACTGATGATATTTCAATTACCGGGCTTATTATTGTTGCTTGTTGTTTACCTATTCTTTATACGCTCAATCGCAACAAAGTGGGAGCACGAAGCTTGTATATGATGATAGGTATCATTATGTGGACAGCCATGCTTAAGTCAGGCGTTCATGCAACGCTTTCAGGGGTATTAGTTGCATTATTTATTCCAATGAAAGATGCTAACGATCCTAGTTATTCACCGTTAAAGAGCTTAGAGCATGATTTACATTCAGTAGTAGCCTTTTTTGTTCTACCAGTTTTCGCTTTTGCTAATGCAGGTTTAAATTTAACTGATGTTGGCTTTGCCGACGTAATGCACAGCGTGCCTATTGGTATTGCGTTAGGTTTAATTATTGGTAAACAGCTTGGCGTATTTGGTTTCTGTTGGTTGGCAATAAAAATGAACTTTACTAAATTACCACAAGGGATGTCGTGGGGTACCTTATATGGTACTGCTGCGCTTTGTGGTATTGGTTTTACCATGAGTTTATTTATTGGCTCGCTTACATTTAACGCTGATGATTTAAGTAAAGTATTTGATGAACGTCTTGGCATAATTGTTGGGTCGGTTGTTTCAGGCGTTTTAGGCTATATTATTTTAAAATTCTCTTTACCTAAAAAGCCAAAAGCGATTACTAAATAACGAGATTAACGTCATATAAAATAAATCTAATACAAGCCAGCATAGCTACTATGTTGGCTTTTTTCGTATAAATAACATGAATATTTGCTTAGCTGATATTTTTCTAACTTAAGCGTTAATAAATACGCTAAAATAGTTAAATATAAATTTAGCTATTAGGTCAATACCTTAATGACAGCAGTTACAGCATCAGCCAATTTTGAACAACTTGGCCTTATCTCACCTTTGTTGGCTAGACTGGCAGAGTTGCAATACCACAGCCCAACACCAATTCAAACGCAGGTGATCCCAAACGTTTTTACAGGCACAGACTTGATTGCCGGGGCAAATACTGGCTCTGGTAAAACAGCTAGTTTTGCATTACCTATGTTGCAGCATATAGTTGAGCAAAAGCACACCGGCAAATCAGAAAGTAGTAAGGCAAATAAAGGTAATTATGCCACAGGGCTTGTGCTAGTGCCGACTCGTGAGTTAGCAAAACAAGTTGCAGATAGTATTAAATCTTATGCTGCCCACTTAAATGGTGCAGTTAAAACTGTTGCTGTTTTTGGTGGTGTGTCAGCTAACACTCAAATGTTGGCATTACGTGGTGGTACCGATATCTTGGTTGCAACACCAGGCCGATTACTTGATTTGATTGCAAGCAATGCTATTAAACTTGATAGAGTTAAGACCTTAGTGCTTGATGAAGCGGATCGTATGTTAAGTTTAGGCTTTACTGAAGAGTTAAGTAAGTTACTGGCTTTATTACCAAACAAGAAACAAACCTTATTATTCTCCGCGACCTTTCCAGAGCAAGTACAGAGCTTAACTAAAGAATTATTGCATAAGCCTGTTGAGATCCAATTGCAAAGTAGTGATGCCAGTACGCTAGTACAGCGAGTATTCACCGTTAATAAAGGCCAGAAAACAGCCTTATTAGCGCATTTGATCCAGCAACACCAATGGCGGCAGGTGCTTATTTTTGTTAATGCCAAAAATAGCTGTAATCACTTAGCAGACAAACTATCTAAACGTGGTATTGCAGCAGAGGTTTTCCACGGCGATAAAGGTCAAGGCGCTCGTAGTCGTGTACTTGCCCAGTTTAAATCAGGTGAAATAGAAGTTCTCATTGCTACCGATATTGCAGCGCGTGGCCTTGATATAGAAAAGTTACCTGTAGTTATAAATTTTGATTTACCAAGAAGTCCATCTGATTACATGCATCGTATTGGCCGCAGTGGTCGAGCAGGGGAAGTCGGTTTGGCTTTGTCGCTTATAGACCATGAAGATTATCATCATTTCAAAATTATTGAGAAGAAAAACAAAATTAGACTTGAGCGTGAACAAGTAGCAGGTTTTGAAGCCGATGAAATTAGCCCTGATTCAATTTTAGCGCCTGCTAAACCAATGGCTAAACCTGAAGGAACGGGTAAGAAAAAGCGTAAAAAGCGTAAAAAGCAGATTAACGCAGACATCTGGTTAAAGAATACTTAATAGCAAGTTCATTAACTAATTTAATTGTGAATAGCTTTTTATTTAGCTATTGAGAATAAAAAGGCCTTATATCAAGAAGATATAAGGCCTTTTTGTCTAAAGCAGAAGATTATTTACCCATAAGTTTAAATAATTTTTTAGCTATATCTGTATTATCTTGGAAGCCTGAGAATTCTTGATAGCCTTGACCAAAAGCATATACAGGGACATCAACACCGGTATGTCCTGAGCTTGTCCAACCACTCGCAGTTTTATTGTCTATAATGCCTGTAATAGCTTTATAGTAACCTTTCGTTAAGGCATTGCCTTTCTCATTAGTTTCAGTCATCTGACTTACATCGACAAGTTGCTGGATCTCATCTTGGCTAATTTCAAAGCCAAGTAATTCAGACACCTCAGCTATTGTTATTTTTTCACTAGCAAGTTGTTGTGCAATAGTGCGAGGGGAGGCCTTAAAATGTTTTAAATACTCTGGCTGCCAGTTATAAATACCATTATGACCGATTGAGAAACCACCAGTATTATGGTCGGCAGTTAGCACAACTAAAGTATCAGGATTATTTTCAACGTATTGGTACAAATAGTTCATGGTTGCAGCTAAATCGGCCATTTCACCCATAGAGTAAGCAATGTCATTACTGTGTCCACCCCAGTCAACTTGACTTGCTTCTACTAGTAAAAAGAAACCATTATCGTTTTCTAATTGTTTTACTGCGGCTTTTGTCATGCTTGCTAAATGAGTTTTATCTGCACTATCTAATACAACCGGCATACTTACCTCAGCAAATAAGCCTAGTACTGGTTTACCTGGTTCAAGTGTATTTAGCTGAGTTAATGAATCAATGTATTGATAACCTGAGGCAACAAACTCGTCTTTGAGGTTACGATCTTCTCTGATAAAAAACTTAGTACCACCACCTAGCATAACGTCCGCTTTAAATTGGCCATTAATTTTTAAATCAAAATAATCATTGGCAATAGCGTCGTAATTTCTTCGGCTTTCATTCTTGGCAATGTACGAAGCTGGGGTTGCATGCACAATTTGAGACGTCACGGCAATGCCAGTTTTCTTGTTTAATGATTTTGCCCACTCTAGAACTGTATCTAAAGGTTGTTTTTGTGGGTCAACACCAATAGCTCCGTTATATGTTTTAATACCTGTAGCTAAGGCTGTAGCACTTGCTGCTGAATCGGTAACGTATGAATTACTTAATTCCTCTGCCACATTAATTACATTACCTTGCTCATCTTTTTCAACCGCAAATTCAGAAGCCGGGTAGGTACTTGATGAACCCACTAAAGTTTTATCAAATATAGTTTGTTCGATAAGAGGCGTTTTAGGATCATCATTGTAATTGCGAAATGCTGCCGGATAGCTAGGCCCCATGCCATCAGCGACAACCATAATTATATTTTTAGGCGTTGCTGTTGTCGTGCTTGATTGTGAAGAGCCATCGCCATCACATGCGGATAAAAAAGGGGTAATGCTTAAAGCTAGTACAGATAACTTTATCGAAAGTTTCATAGAGATCTCAAAAAAAATGCGTAATATTCAGCAGAGAATATCACGCATTTCAACATTATTTAATAGTGTTTTTAAATAAGCTTTATTTGTTTAGGTTTGTTGATCCCAAACTAAATCTTTAAAGTGCTTACGACACAGAGATTGATAACTTTCATTACCACCTATTTGTATTTGTGAACCACTTATAACAGGCTTGCCATCAGTGTCATAGCGCACAATAAAACCAGCTTTACGACCACAATGACATACGGTTTTTAATTCAATCAGTTTATCAGCCCAAGCCAGCAGATGTGCACTGCCACTGAATGTTTCGCCAAGGAAGTCAGTTCGGATCCCGTAAGCAAGTACTGGGATATTGAGCTTGTCGACAATTTCAGTGAGCTGCATAACCTGTGCTCTTGTAAGAAATTGCGCTTCATCGATTAAAATACAATGTAGAGCTTCTTCTTGTATAAATGACTTAACTTGTGCAAATAAATCTGTTTCGTCATTAAATAATAGAGCATCTGAATCGATACCTATCCTAGAAGTTACCTTACCAACGCCAAAACGATTATCGAGTTGTGCGGTGAATATTTTGGTATTCATGCCACGTTCAATATAATTATAAGAAGACTGTAATAATGAAGTTGACTTACCAGCATTCATTGCCGAATAATAAAAATAAAGTTGTGACATGATTTAACCTTTACTTAGTAACTTGCCGTGTTATTTTCAGAGCCATGGCCCAGAGTGGCGAGTAAGTTGTCTAATAAGCCACTCGCACCAAATCTAAATGTATCTGCTGATATCCACTCGCTACCTAAGATATTTTTAGCTAAATCCAAGTAAATAGCCGCATCTTCAACGGTACGTACGCCGCCAGCAGCTTTAAAACCCACATCAGGTTTTAATTCGCTGATCACTTCAAGCATAAACTTAGCTGACTCTGGTGTTGCGTTTACCGCAACTTTACCAGTAGAAGTTTTAATAAAGTCAGCACCGGCATTAATGCTAATTGCACTTGCTAGTTTGATCAGTTGCTCTGTTTTAAGCTCACCAGATTCAATAATCACTTTTAGCTTAACATTGCTTGGACATACTGCTTTACATGCACTTACTAAATCGAAACCAACCATTTCATTACCTGCCATTAACGCGCGGTAAGGAAAAACAACATCAACTTCATCTGCGCCATAAGCTACGGCTGCTTTAGTTTCTGCTACGGCAATTTCAACATCATCATTGCCATGAGGGAAGTTAGTTACTGTCGCAATTAAAATACCAGAGTCTTTTAATATTTTTTTCGCCGCGGGAATAAAACGAGGGTAGATACAAATAGCCGCAGTTTTGCCACCAGCAGAAGAAGCTTTGTTGGCTAAATCTGCAACAATGGCGTCAGTGTCGTTATCGTTAAGAGTCGTTAAGTCCATATAGCTAATTGCTTGTTTGGCAATAGCTTGAGCATTTTCGATAGTCATAATAAATCTCGTAAATAATATTTAAAATATAAACTTTGTTAAAGAAAACCCGGCAAAAGCCGGGTTTTAGAATCTAATTTGATGTTTATCCTAAAGAGATAAACACACCAGCAATAGCGGCACTCATTAAGTTAGCTAATGTAGCTGCAAATACGGCTTTCATACCTAATTGAGCAATATCGTGGCGGCGGTTAGGGGCCATAGAGCCAATACCACCAAGTAAAATAGCAATTGATGCTAAGTTAGCAAAACCACATAAAGCAAAGGTAACGATTGCTTGTGTACCAACACTTAATTGATCTTTAAAGTTGATAAAATCAACATAGGCAACAAATTCGTTAACAATAACCTTTTGGCCTAAGAAGCTACCAGCACGGAACGCTTCTTCCCAAGGAACACCTAACATGTAAGCAACAGGTTGGAAGATATAACCTAAGATAACTTGTAATGACAGACCGTCGATACCAACTAAAGAGCCTAACCAACCAATTAAACCGTTTAATAAAGCAATTAACGCAACGAAAGCCATTAACATCGCACCAACATTAAGCGCAAGCATCATACCTTTACCAGCGCCATCTGCTGCAGCATCAATAACGTTAACACATTCTTTTTCTTTACCTTCATCAGGTACTTCTTCAAGCTCATTCTTAGGTGTTTCTGTTTCTGGTAAAATAAATTTCGCCATTAATAAACCACCAGGAGCTGCCATGAAACTTGCGGCAATAAGGTATTTAAGTTCAACGCCTAAACCCGCGTAACCAGCCAGTACGGCACCTGCTACAGATGCTAAGCCACCAACCATTACAGCAAATAATTCAGAGCGAGTCATAGTTGGTAGGAAAGGGCGAACAACAAGAGGTGCTTCGGTTTGACCAACAAAAATATTAGCGGTTGCTGATAAAGATTCTGGATGAGATGTGCCTAAAAGTTTAGCTAAACCACCACCTAAAAACTTAACTACTTTATCCATAATGCCAACATAGTATAAAACAGCTATTAGCGAAGAGAAGAAAACAATAACAGGTAATACACGTACAGCAAAAACAAAGCCGACACCGTTACCGAACATTGCGTCAGTACCTAAACCACCAAATAAGAAATTGATACCGGCACTAGCGTAACCAATAACACTTGATACGCCATTAGAAATAGCGATTAATGCTTCTTTACCAAATGGAATGTAAAGCACTAAAGCACCAAAGAATACTTGAATGGCAAATGCACCACCTACGGTACGCCAGTTAATGTTTTTCTTATGTGAGCTTGCTAAATAAGCGATACCTAAAAGCAAAAATATGCCGATGATGCCGCGTACAGTGTTAAAGTCCATCAATTCACCTGTGTGGATGTTAAATATAAAAGTTAAGGGTTAAGAGTTCGCCAGTTCGCGAACTTTTGCTTTGATTAGTTCTAATGCCATGCGGTTACGACCACCTTTAGTGATCACTATGTCTGCATGGCTTCGAGATGGCTCAATGTATTGATAATACATTGGGCGAACTGTTTTTTGATATTGGTCGGTGACTGAGTCTAAGTCTCTGCCGCGTTCTTCAAGATCGCGTTTTATACGTCTAATTAAACAAATATCTAATGGCGTATCCATAAAAATATTGATATCAAATTGCTTACGCAGATGTTTGTCACTCAGTAATAGAATACCTTCAACTAAGATAACCTTAGCAGGGTTGATAATTTCGACTTCATTGGTGCGAGTGTGATCGGTATAACTATAAATAGGAACGTTGATACTTTGACCTGAGCTTAGCATCTGTAAGTGCTCAGCAAGTAATTCATGCTCAAACGCTTTAGGGTGATCGTAATTGGTTTTAGTTCGTTCTTCGAAAGGGAGATGATTTTGACAACGATAATAAGAATCTTCTTTTATTATAGTCATTGAATCTTTACCCAATTCATCAACTAATTCGTTGTAAATAGTATGGGCAAATAGTGACTTTCCTGATGCTGAAGCACCAACAATACAGATTACTGTGAGTTTATCTTTAGGCAAAATATTTCTTAAAATAAATTTTCTCGTACCAATATTATTACTTATTTTCAGTTAAAAACTAGTGTTATTTTAAATTTTAACAATTTATTACAACCATATATAATGAAGTTACATACTCTATTGTTACACTTGTCATAGAGCAATTTAAAACGAAAAGGTTACAACATGTCTCGTGCGTTAATATTAGTGGTTGATAGTTTTGGATTAGGTGCAGCTCCTGATGCTGAAAAGTTTGGCGATGTAGGGGCAAATACCTTTGCCAATTTGGCCGATGAGTTTGCTAAGCAAAAGAAACGACAACTGCATTTACCTAATTTAGCCAAATTAGGTTTATTAGATGCAGCAGAAGAGGCGGGGAAACGCAAAGTTAATGCAAGCGGTGGCTCTGCTATATCTGGCGCTTATGGCTTTGCTGCAGAGCTAAGTAGTGGTAAAGATACACCAAGTGGTCACTGGGAAATGATGGGTGTCCCAGTATTGTTTGACTGGGGATATTTTAATGATAAAGAAAACTCGTTCCCTGAAGACCTACTACAAAAAATTTATGATAAAACAGGTATTCAAGGTTGTTTAGGTAATTGTCATGCCTCTGGTACAACAATTATTGCCTCTCTTGGTGAAGAGCATATGAAAACCGGATTGCCAATTTGCTATACCTCGGCAGATAGCGTGTTTCAAATAGCAGCCCATGAAGAAAGTTTTGGTTTAGATAACTTACTTAACTATTGCGAGCAGGTTCGAGAATTATTAACTGAGCTAGATTTAAATATTGGCCGAGTAATAGCTCGACCATTTGTTGGAACATCTAGTGCTGATTTTGAACGAACGGGTAATCGAAGAGATTATTCTGTTTTACCGCCAGCGCCAACTTTGTTAGATAATCTTTACACTAATGGTGGAAAAGTAATCAGCGTAGGTAAGATTGCCGATATCTTTGCTCACCAAGGAATATCTGAAAAATACAAAGCAACAGGTCTTGAAGCGTTAATTGATTGCAGTATTAAACAAATGCAAGAGCAACCAACGCAATCATTAGTGTTTACTAATTTAGTTAACTTTGACCAAGATTATGGCCATCGTCGTGACCCTGTTGGTTATGGTGAAGCCCTCGAATATTTAGATCAAAGATTACCAGAGGTTCTTAACGTACTAACAGATAATGATTATTTAGTTATTACCGCCGATCACGGCTGCGATCCTACTTGGCACGGCAATGATCATACACGTGAATATATCCCTGTTATGTTTTATAAAAAAGGCATGCCAGCGATTAATTTAGGTCAACGAAATAGCTTCGCTGACATAGGGGCTACACTTGCAAATATTTTTAAACTTCCTGCATTAGAGCACGGAAAATCATTCGATTTGTTACTAACTCACTAGAAAGTTAATAATTTGTAAAATACCCGATTACAAAATTAATCGGGTTAATTACATTTCATTACATCTTTTATTCCTATATAATTCTCCCCGTAAATTTTGTTGTATTTACTTACTTAAAAAATTAAATCAATTATTAATGTTTCTGCTTATATCAGTTAAAGATAAAACTGAATAGGCTCAGGGAGAAACCATGCAAACCTTCAAGAAGAATGCTCTTAGCTTGAGCATCAATGGCGCTTTATTGTCTGTAATCGCCTCATTTTCAACACAATCTTTTGCTGCACAAGAGCAAGAAGCTGAATCGGGCAAACTAGAAGTGATCGAAGTAACTGCACGTAAACGTGTAGAGAACGCACAAGAAGTTCCTATCTCAGTAACGGCACTTCAAGGTGAAAAGTTACAAGCTATAAGCGCAGGGGCTATGGATATACGTTTTTTAAACGGTCGTATTCCAAGTCTTTCTGTTGAGTCATCATTTGGACGTACATTCCCACGTTTTTATATGCGTGGTTTAGGTAATAGTGATTTCGACTTAAATGCATCACAGCCTGTTTCTCTTGTTGTCGATAATGTTGTTCAAGAAAATCCTATCTTGAAAGGTTTTCCTGTTTTTGATGTTGCTCGTGTTGAAGCACTAGGTGGTCCACAAGGTACATTATTTGGACGCAATACACCTGCAGGCTTGGTAAAGTTTGATTCTGTTCGTCCTTCTCAAGATTTTGATGCATTTGTTTCTGTTTCATATGGTAGCAAAGAGACATCTGACGTACGTGCTGCAATCGGTGGAGGATTAACTGATAATCTTTCTGCGCGTATCTCAGTATTAAATCAAGACCGTGGTAACTACATCGATAATAAAGCACCTGGTTTTGAACAAGACGACGTTTTAGGTGGTTATACTGACCAAGCGATGCGTCTACAGTTTTTATACGAAGGTGACGATTTTAATGCCTTGTTTAACTACCATATGCGTGATTTAGATGGTGAACCAGTAACATTTTATGCTAATGCGTTTAAACCTAACTCAAACGAACTTGGTGGCGACGGTTGGAACGGTAGAGATATTGTATGGCATGACTCTGCAGCTCGTGCAACACAACAAGTTGAAACTGAAGGTGCTAGCCTAACTCTTGATTTCGAATTAGGTAACTATACGCTTACCTCTATTACTGGTTATGAAAGTGCAGAGCTGTTTTCTCGCGCTGATGTAGACGGCGGTTATGGTGCTGGATGGGCTGTAGATTGTTGTGGCATGCCTATGGGACCAGGTTTAATTACAATTGACTCTGAAACTTCAGATGCAATTCCAGATCACGAGCAAATTACCCAAGAATTACGATTAACCAGTAATCTTGATGGCGACTTTAACTATCAAGTTGGTGTGTTTTACTTTAGTGAAGATCTAACCATTGAAAGTTACGCTTATGAAACAGTATTTGGCTCTGGTGCTGAAACGGGTTATGTAATACAAGAACAAGAAACTACTGCTTGGGCTGTATTTGGTTCATTTGATTACGACTTTACCGAACTAACTTCAGCTACTTTTGGTATTCGTTACTCAGATGATGATAAAGACTACTCAAACTTAAGAACTATGTCTCCTTTAGGTTTCTTAGGTCAACCTGATAACGTTGGCGGTGAAGAAAGCGTTTCAGACTCTCACGTTAGCTGGGACATTAGTGTAAATCATAAATTAACTGACGATGTTAACCTTTACGCTCGTGTTGCTGATACATTCCGTGCTCCAAGTATTCAGGGTCGTTCATTATTTGCATGGGATGATGGTATTTCTGTTGCTGATTCAGAAACTATTTTATCATTTGAAACCGGTGTTAAATCTGACATCTTAGATGGTAGTGGTCGTGTTAATGCATCAGTATTTTATTACACTATGGAAGATCAACAATTAACTTCTGTTGGTGGTGATAGCAATACAGCACGCCTATTAAATGCAGATGAAACGGTTGGTTACGGTTTCGAGTTAGATTCAGAGTTTATGCTTACTGATAACTTGGCTGTTACGTTTGGTACAAGCTATAACAACACCGAACTGAATGATTCTTCATTATCTGTACCTGTGTGTGCACAATGTACTGTAACAGATCCAATCAATGGTAACGGTCAAGCGATTGTTGATGGCAACAGCTTGCCTCATGCACCAGAGTGGACTTATACATTTACAGCCCGTTACTCTCGTGAGATTGCTGATGGTGAATTCTATGTTTACACTGATTGGGCTTACCGTGACGAAATTAGCTTCTTCTTATATGAATCAACTGAATTTACTGGTGATGCATTATTAGAAGGTGGTGCTCGTACTGGTTATGCTTGGGAAACTGATGCACAATCTTACGATGTGTCAGTTTTTGTTCGTAATATGACTGACGAGCAACAAGCGATTGGCGCTGTCGACTTTACTAACAATACAGCAATTGTTAATGAAGAGCGTTTTGTTGGAGCTGAATTTAAAGTTAGCTTCTTCTAAGCTACTTAAATTTAAGCATGAAAAAAGGTTGTCTATTTAGACAACCTTTTTTGTATCTTGAGTTATAAAGCTTAAGCTACTAACTCAAACTAACTTACTATTATTGTAGTAAAGTAGACTCTAGAGCGATTTCCATCATGTCTTTAAATGACGTTTGACGAAGCTCTGAAGATAAGCTTTCACCGGTACGGATATGATCACTAACGGTTAAAATAGCTAATGCTTTTTTACCATATTCAGCCGCTACACCGTATAAACCAGCAGCTTCCATTTCAACGCCTAAAATCCCATGTTTTTCAATTAAGTCAAAAACTTGTGGTAGTGGAGTGTAGAATAAATCGGCAGTAAAGATATTACCAACTTTTACTTTTTTACCAAGATTAGCTGCAGCATCAGCAGCATTCTTTAATAAACCGTAATCAGCAATAGCTGCAAAATCATGGTTATTAAAACGAGCACGGTTAACAGCAGAGTCTGTACTTGCACCCATGCCGATTATCACATCCATAACATTAACGTTTGGTGATACTGAACCACAACTACCGATGCGAATGATGTTTTCAACGCCGTAGTCTTTATAAAGTTCGGTTGCGTAAATTGAGATAGATGGAACGCCCATGCCTGAACCCATTACCGTTAGACGCTTGCCTTTATAAGTACCAGTATAACCAAGCATGCCGCGCACTTGGTTTACGCATACTGCATCTTGTAAAAATGTTTCAGCGATAAATTTAGCGCGAAGTGGATCACCAGGCATTAATACTGTTTCTGCGATGTCACCAACTTTTGCTTCAATGTGTGGAGTTGCCATTTAATTTTACCTTATTAATAATAAACGTTAGATTGCACTTAGCTCTTTGCAGCCAGTAACATTTGTCTTTCTGATGTTGAAATAAATGCAGCATTTAAAGCATTTATTTGTAATTGTTCAAGTTGCTTGTCGTTTAAACCAACAATGTCTTTTGCTATGTTAAATTCGTGCTTTAACTCAATTCCTTCGACAGCAGGATCGTCTGTGTTTAAACAAACATTCACCCCGCGTTCTAAAAATTGACGAATAGGGTGTTGCTCAATGCTCGCAATTGTACCAGTTTGATAATTTGAGGTTAAGCAAGATTCTAAAGTGATATTATTTTGAGCTAAATAATCCATTAGTTTTGGATCTTCAATACTTTTAACGCCATGACCTATACGCGTTGCTTTTAAATGGTTAATCGCGTTCCAAACACTCATCGGCCCGGCAGCTTCACCAGCATGAATCGTAACTTGCAAATTGGCTTGCTCAACCTGTTTAAATTGCTGAGTAAATAACTCTGCTGGAAAATTGTATTCATCTCCAGCTAAATCGATAGCAACTAATTGGTCTTTATGGGCCAATAGGGCATCTAGTTCTTGTTGGCATGTTTCAAGTCCGAAGGTACGACTTAAAATACCAATTAAATTAGCTTTAACGTTAAAGTCTTTACAGCCTTGGCTAACACCTTCTGCAACTGCTGCGACTACATCTGCCGTATTTAAATTATGCGCCATTGCCATATAATGCGGAGAAAAGCGTAATTCAGCATAGTCGATACCTGCTAAAGTTAAGTCTTCAACGTTTTCATAGGCAACACGCTTACAATCATCTAATGTTTTTAATACATTAACGCCCCAATCGAGTTTAGATAAAAACTCCATAAGATCATTGGCTTTATCGGTAATTTGAACGTGTTTGATAAAATCTGAAAAATGTTCAACGGGTAAGGGGATAGAGTTTTGTTGTGCTAGTTGCCAAATAGTTTTAGCTCGAATATTACCATCTAAGTGACGATGTAAATCTATTAGAGGTAAGTGCTTAGCTATCATAGTTGTATCCACAGACTGTTATATTATTAGGCTTAAATATAGATTAAAAACAACGCGATTGTTGTTTTCAATTGTATTAATCGTAAAATTTTATGTTTTTAGAGCAATTACTGCATTTTATCATTGGATTGAATAGAAAACACTGTTAGATTGAAGATAAGCTTCTGCAAAACAGAATAATTAACACTTTATAAGAATGAGAATAGTATGCTGTACCAAACTGATGATGTCCGTATAAACCAAATCAAAGAACTTTTACCTCCTGTTGCACTACTAGAGCGCTATCGTTCAACCGATAATGTAGCAAAAAGTGTTTTTGAAGGTCGTCAATCAATCAGCAACATTCTTAATAATAAAGACCAACGCTTACTTGTAGTTATTGGCCCATGTTCAATTCATGACCCTAAAGCTGCGTTAGAATACGGCCAAAAGTTAAATAAATTACGCGCTAAATATAAAGACAGTTTAGAAATTGTTATGCGTGTTTATTTTGAAAAGCCAAGAACTACTGTTGGTTGGAAAGGCTTAATTAACGACCCTTACTTAGATGGTAGCTTCCATATTAATGATGGTTTGCGCATGGGCCGTAAATTACTGTTAGAATTAAATGAAATGGGCTTACCTACCGCGGGTGAATATTTAGATATGATCACACCACAATATATGGCTGATCTTATGTGTTGGGGTGCTATTGGTGCGCGTACAACAGAATCACAAGTACACCGCGAGTTAGCATCAGGTTTGTCTTGCCCGGTTGGCTTTAAAAATGGCACAGACGGCACAATTAAAGTTGCCATAGATGCTATCGGTGCAGCTGCAGCGCCACACCACTTTTTATCGGTAACTAAGCTTGGTAACTCTGCGATTGTTGAAACTAAAGGTAACCCAGATTGTCATATCATTCTGCGTGGTGGTAAAGCTCCAAATTACCAAGCAGAGCATGTTAATGCCATTACTGAGCAATTAGCTGCAAGTAAATTACCTGAAAAAATCATGGTTGATTTTAGCCATGCGAACTCAAGTAAAAAGTTCGAAAACCAAATGCTTGTTTGTGATGATGTATGTCAGCAAATGAATGACGGTAATCAATCAATTTTTGGCGTTATGGTTGAAAGCCACTTAGTTGAAGGGCGTCAAGATTTAGTCGAAGGGCAAGAGCTAACTTATGGTCAAAGTGTTACCGATGCTTGTATTGGTTGGGATGACACCGAAGAATTACTTGCTCGTTTAGCTAAAGCTTCACAGCAACGCATCAACAGCTAAACATTAGTTTAATTTAGAAAGACTATGTAGGGGATATAAATGACCTTAATAGATAAAAATAGTATCAATTTATCTGATGAACAACGCTATGAGTTATTCATGCAAAGTTTGATGAGTGAACGCGAAACTTGGATTTTAACAGATGAGCATGGCGCAGTTATGCTTACTGAAGAAGACAATGATTACGTGCCATTTTGGCCAAGTAATGAAATGGCAGCGCTTTGGGCAACTGATGAGTGGGAACATTGTCAGCCGTTAAAATTAAGTTTTGATGAGCTTAAAGATAAATGGCTACCAGGTATGGAAGAAGATGAGTTGTCTTTAATTATCTTTCCAACTAAAGAACTTTCGGGCCAGTTATTTTATCCTTATGAATTTGAACAAATTTTAGATAAAAAATTAGCTAAGTTAGCTCGTAAAAACTAAATACATTGTAATAAAAAACAAAAGGCTCATTTAATCAATGAGCCTTTTTTGTATCTGAGTAATTTTCATTATAAGTACATTATACTGAGCAGTGTCGATAGAGTAAGCCACATAATAATAATTAACGGAATACCAACTCGCATAAAGTCTGAGAATTTATAACCGCCAGCATTCATTACTAGTAAGTTAGTTTTATAAGCCATTGGTGTTGCGTAACTCAAATTTGCTCCGAATAAAACAGCTAGAATAAAGGGCTCAACAGGAGCGTTTAACTGCTGCGCAACTGAGATAGCAATAGGAGTGCCTATAACGGCTGCAGCATTGTTAGATACAATATTGGTTAATACGGCTAATAAAAGCATTAACGCTGCTAGTACGCCAGATGGCGGCAAACTAAACGCCATAGCCACAAACATTTGTGCCATGTATTCAGCACCACCGGTTTTCATCAAGGCAGCACCTAAAGCAAGTGACGCGGCAACAATCATAATAACCTGACTACTTAGCGCCGATGATGCGTCATCCCAATTAATACACTTAGTGGCCAGTAAGGCTAAAACACCGCAAATAGAGCTCATCGCAATAGGTAAAATACCGATTGCCGCAACAGTAACTACTGCAATTAAAATTGCCAATGCTAATGGAGCTTTCTTTGAATGGGGTAAGTCGGCCGCGCCATCAATAATAAGTAAGCCACGAGCAGCTTTTAATACCGCAACTTGTTCATCATCACCTTGTACTAATAACACATCGCCAGTTTCTATGCGGACATTACTAATACTGTTTCTACCGATATCCATAGCTTTACCTTCTCGGTGTAAAGCTAAAACTGACACGCCAAAACGCTGCTTGAAACTGACTTCTTTTAAGGTTTTACCATGTAAGCCAGAAGCTTGTATTACCACGATTTCTGCTAAGGTTTGTTTATCAGCAACTAACGGATGATTTTCATCGACAATATGTTTACCAGCATAAAGGGTGGCATTTAATACCGTTTCATATTCTTTTAATTGATCGGGTAAGTCTTTAACTTGTAATCGATCGCCGGCTTTAATGATGGTATCAGGTAAGGGCATAACGTTGCGGTAATCTGGACTACGTTGAATAAATTCAATCGACATTTGGTTGTCGGTAAGCTTTCTTATTTCGGCAACGGTTCTGCCCACAGATAAACTATCATCTGCAATATTTAAATAAGCACTAAACAATCGTGGTGATGTATCAGGTAAAGAAGGTGTCCTCTTTGGCAGCAAACGTGGAGCAACTAACCATAAATAAATAACGGCGATGCCTGCTGCGATAAGAGCCGGCATAGCAAAATCAAACATGCCAAATTTTCTTACCCCCATATCACTAGCAACACTTACCACTAATAAATTTGTTGAAGTACCTATGGTTGTGGTCATACCGCCTACTAATGTGGCTAACCCCATAGGAAGTAGCATTGGCGAAGAGTCTGTTTTAGTTCGAATAGAGACACTAATAAGGATAGGTAAGAATAAAACCACAATAGGGGTGTTGTTAACGAAAGCACTTAAAATACCAGCAACTAAAAGCGTTATTAAAAGTGAAAGCATAGGGCTTATTTTCCAAAGCTTAGCTAAGTTTCTCCCTATGGGCTCTAACGCGCCGGTTCTAACTAATGCTTGGCCAATAATCATAAGAGCACAAACAGTAACAAGTGCCTCATGACCAAAGCCAAAAAATAACGAAGAGGGTTCTAAATGCTCACCTGCCGTACTAAAAGGGAATACAGTAAATATCAACCCCAATAAAGCTATTACGGCTAAGGAAGAGGTCTGTAATGGTATGTCTTCTCGTCTGAAAAAATATAAGGCGATAACAGTAATAACTAACATGGCCAACGCATGATTATTCGGTAATGCAGGTATATTCAAAGCCAGTATCCCATTTAAGTCTTATTGTGTAAGTAATACAGTAAATGATGTAATTGCTAAGTGTAGTTTAAATAACAGCACACTTAGCAATAAACAAATTAAAAGTTAAAATTAATGCTTTAAGATGTGCTCAACTAAGGTGTTAGCCATTTTTTTATCTTTTAATACACTAGGGTGGAAATGCCCTCCTTTTTCATCTTCACTGGCAAACGGCGCAAACTCAACAAAGCTTGCTTGTTGATAATTTTGACTAAACTCGGTTAGCCATTGATTAATAGGTGCATTTTTCATTGGCCCAATGGCAAATATCAATTTTGCATTTGGATAAAGCTTAATAAGCTTGTCGCTAAATTTCTTATAAGCACTGAGATAGTTATCTTTGCTCAAAGCACCTTTTTTATCGGCATGGGCTAAATCATTAGTACCCAGGTTAATTAAAATCCAATCAGGTACATAACTTGCGGGTTGCCAGTTTTCTTCTTGCTCAACAGGTAACACGTAGTTAAACAACTCAGGCATAACACCATCGCGATCATTTTTTAAATGGCGATTACGATATAAACCACGACCCGACCAACAAGTGATCATTAACTGGGCATTTAATTCTCGTGCAGTAATTGCGGCATAAGACATATAACCATTTTGATTGGCAATGGTATTGCCTTCTTTAATGGTTTTAGCTTCGTTGCCATAGCCACAAGTAATTGAGTCACCAATAGCCATAAATTTCTTTTCAGGTTGTGCTAATGCAAAAACATTAGCATCGTCGTCAATGGTTAAACCATTAAACTTTATCGTACCTTTTTGCGCTTCGCTGCGCTTAAATACAGAAATCGAATGCTGACCTTGAGGAAGATCTTTCGTTAAGTTATAGGTATGAGTACCTTTTTTTAAAACATGCACGGTTTCTACATCATCAACTAAAACTGTTATGGCACTTTCTTTATTTACCGTAAAAGATGCTGCAACACTTCCTTGATTTACACCAAGGTTAAAGCCAGAGCCTGTCCATGCAAATCTATGATCAGCAGAAACACGGCCAGTATAAAAGATACTATCGTCGTTAGGTGAGATATTGGCAGCAGTTGAAAGAGAAGAATAAGAACAGAAAAGTAACAGTAAACTTGGTTTAATTAGGTGTTTTATCGTGTGCATAATATAATTTTGAGTATACTTATTATTGTTAGAAATATTACGTTATCACGATTTATTTAAATAATCGATAATATTTAAGTTGTTGAATTGTATGTTAATCTTTATTGTGAATTTTAAAGGAGAGCTTTTTGAAACCTGTAAGTGTTCTATTCGTCTGTATGGGCAACATATGTCGTTCGCCATCTGCAGAAGCTGTATTTAGAGCGAAAGCAAAACAGCAAGGCGTCGATGTGTTAATTGATTCAGCTGGTACTATTGGGTCGCATAAAGGTGAAAAACCAGATCCTCGTTCACAACAGGCTGGAGTTGCACGAGGTTATGACTTTAAAGGCATTAAAGCTCGTAAGGTTTGTGTGGAAGATTTTGAGAAGTTTTCGTTAGTTTTAGCAATGGATAACGATAATTTAAACAATTTATTGGCTCTTGCGCCTGAGGAATACAAGCACAAAGTTAAATTGTTTTTAGAATACGGAAATAAGTTCTCTGAAACAGAAGTACCTGATCCTTATTACGGAGGAAGTAGGGGCTTTGAGTTGGTCTTAGATTTAATTGAAGATGCCAGCGATGGCTTACTTGATGAGTTAAGGCTTTAAATAAAGAGCAATCAGATAGATTGCTCTTATATAGTCATAAATACGTTATTTGCTTTTAACTGCAGAAGCTAAGGTCTCGAGGATTTCATTACTTTGCTCTAAGTCTACACAAGCGTCAGTGATACTTTGGCCGTAGGTTAACTCTTGGCCAGGGATCACTTTCTGATTACCTGCAACTAAAAAGCTTTCAATCATAACGCCAAATACGCCAGTTGAACCTGCCTTAATTTGACTTGCTAGCTCTTGCGCAACATTGATTTGTTTGTTGTGATCTTTTTCACTATTACCGTGGCTACAATCTACCATAACACTTGGCGTGTATTTGGCTTTGCTTAATTGCTCACATGCACTATCAATATCTTGTTTTGAATAATTAGGTAATTTACCACCGCGTAAGATCAAATGCGCAAATGGGTTACCAGATGTTTGGTAGATACACATTTGACCGCTTTTATCTGGAGAGTATAAAACGTGCGGTACGCTTGATGCTTGAATTGCATCGATAGCGATTTTAACGTTACCGTCGGTACCATTTTTAAAGCCAACTGGGCAAGATAATGCCGATGCTAATTCGCGGTGAACTTGTGATTCAGTGGTGCGAGCGCCAATTGCTCCCCAACTAATTAAGTCTGAGATATATTGGCCAGTAACCATATCTAAGAACTCTGTTGCTGCAGGAATGCCCATTTCATTAATTTGCATTAATAAATTGCGGGCTAAGTGTAGGCCTTTTTCAACATTAAAAGACTTATCTAAATCAGGGTCGCTGATCAGTCCTTTCCAACCAACAGTTGTACGTGGTTTTTCAAAATAAACACGCATCACAATTTCTAGAGAATCTTTATATTGCTCTCTAATAACTTTTAGTTTGCGCGCATAATCTAATGCAGCTTCAGGATCATGAATTGAACATGGACCAATAACAACTAACAAGCGTTTATCTTTACCACTAATAATGTTTTCAATAACTTGTCTTGATTGCATTATAAAGTCAGCATTTTTATCCGATAAGGGTATATCTCGGGCAAGTTGTGCTGGCGATATTAAATGATCGATTAGTGAGGTACGAAAGCCATCAGTTTGAATGGTCATGTAAAATATTATCCTAAAAATTAACTACCGCGCTAACATAGCTAAAAACGGTAGTTAATGGAACAAATTTATCGCTATAACTTAGTATTTATAACGCTGTAGACCAGTTTCAGAGAGAATTTTGGCTGAAATCTCTTCAACGGATAGCTTTGTTGTGTTTAAGAAAGGGATTTTCTCTTTTTTATATAGCTTTTCAACTTCTCGAATTTCCATACGGCACTGTCTTGCCGAAGAGTATTTTGAATTGGCCATACGACCATCCCTGATCTCATGTAATCTGTCTGGCGCTATGCTTAAGCCAAATATTTTCTTTTTATGTTTTTTAAGGAAGTCAGGAAGAGCTAATTCATCCATGTCATCATCGGTAAAAGGGTAGTTTGCAGCTTTAACACCATATTGCAAAGCAAGGTATAAAGCGGTAGGGGTTTTACCTGAACGAGAAACACCAACTAAAATTACGTCTGCGTGTTCATAATTCGTTACTTTTGTACCATCATCGTTAGCTAAAGCGAAGTTAACTGCATCAATTCTAAAGTCATAACTGTTCTCATGAATGGAATGAGTTCTGTGGGTTTTAGGCTTGGCTTTAATGCCTAATTCTTGCTCTACAGGTTGTACAAAATGCTCTAAAAAATTATAAATTACGCCTTGACTATTATCTATGGTTTCACGGATTTCTGGATTTACAAAGGTATGAAAAACAAAAGGTTTTTCGCCTGAGCTTTTATGTGCTCTATTGATTTGTTGTACTACCTCATTTGCTTTTTCTATGGTTTCTACAAAAGGGATAGTAACGTGTTCAAATTCTACTTGAAAAAGTGATAAAAGGGCGTGACCAAAAACTTCTGATGTGATGGCTGTTCCATCGGAAATGTAAAAAGCTGTGCGCATTTTGTTCTCTCATGTAAAAACTTTCAATAGGAGTTTTAGTTTATCAATTTGCAGTGTAGAATGTCGATGAATTTCGAGGCTTTAACCTCAACATTACAATTTATTAACTCGCTTGGAGAGTCACGTGCAAGAAAATGTACTTTGGTATCAAGATTTGGGAATGGGTGATGTAGATCGCGTTGGCGGTAAGAACGCATCACTTGGTGAGATGATTAGTAACCTAGAAAATTTAGGTGTACAAGTTCCAGGAGGTTTTGCTACTACCTCTTTTGCCTTTAACGAATTCCTTGAACAATCAGGCTTAAATGATAAAATTTATGCCTTATTAGATACTCTTGATGTGGATAATTTAGCGGCTCTTACAGAGTGCGGCGAAACAATCAGAAATTGGATTGTTGAAACTCCTTTCCTACCTGACATGCAAAAAGATATTGAACAAGCTTACGCTCAACTAGCTGGCGAGTTCACTGAAGATGCTTCATTTGCTGTTCGTTCATCTGCTACTGCTGAAGATATGCCTGATGCATCATTTGCAGGCCAACAAGAAACTTTCCTTAATGTACGTGGTTTTGATTCAGTAATGATTGCAATCAAACATGTATTTGCTTCATTATTTAATGACCGTGCTATTTCGTACCGAGTTCACTCTGGTTACGACCACCGTGGTGTTGCCTTATCTGCTGGTATCCAACGTATGGTGCGTAGTGACATTTCATCTTCTGGTGTTATGTTTACAATTGATACTGAGTCTGGTTTTGAAGACGTAGTATTTATCACTTCAAGCTTTGGTTTAGGTGAAATGGTTGTTCAAGGTGCAGTAAACCCAGATGAGTTTTACGTACATAAACCAACATTAGCTGATAATAAGCCCGCTGTAGTTCGCCGTAACATTGGCTCAAAAGCAATTAAGATGATTTACGCTGACAATCCAGAGCATGGTAAGCAAGTTGAAATCGTTGATGTTGAAGAAGCACAATCAAACACATTCTCAATTACAGATGCCGAAGTTGAAGAACTTTCAAGACAGGCTGTAATTATCGAGCAACACTACAAGCGTCCTATGGATATTGAGTGGGCGAAAGACGGTTTAGACGGTAAGCTTTACATTGTACAAGCACGTCCAGAAACAGTACGCAGCCGTGAAAGCGCAAACGTATTAGAACAATTCCAGTTACAAGATAAATCAAATGTAATTTGTGAAGGTCGTTCAATCGGTCAAAAAATTGGTAAAGGTACAGTAAAAGTACTTAACTCTATTGATGAAATGGATAAGATTTTACCAGGTGACGTTTTAGTTACTGATATGACTGACCCTGATTGGGAGCCTATCATGAAACGCGCTTCTGCGATTGTTACTAATCGTGGTGGCCGTACTTGTCATGCTGCAATCATTGCACGTGAAATGGGTATTCCTGCTGTTGTTGGTTGTGGCGATGCTACCTCTAAAATTGCTGATGGCACCGACGTAACAGTATCTTGTGCAGAAGGTGACACAGGTTACATTTATGAAGGTCAGTTAGACTACAGCGTAACAACCTCTGAAATTGACAACATGCCTGCAATCCCAATGAAGGTCATGATGAACGTTGGTAACCCAGACCGAGCATTCTCTTTCGCGCGTTTACCTCATTCAGGTATTGGTTTAGCTCGTGTTGAATTCGTTATCAATAAAATGATTGGCGTTCACCCTAAAGCATTACTTAACTACGCAAATGAGTCAGCAGATTTACGTGCTGAAATTGACGATATTATTGCTGGTTATGAGTCACCTAAAGAGTTCTACATCGCTAAACTTACTGAAGGTATTTCAACATTAGCTTGTTCATTTGCACCTGAAAAAGTAATCGTTCGTATGTCTGATTTTAAATCAAACGAATACGCAAACTTAGTTGGTGGTGACATTTACGAGCCAGAAGAAGAAAACCCAATGATAGGTTACCGTGGTGCCTCTCGTTATATTTCTGAAAACTTCCGTGAATGTTTCGCTATGGAATGTGAAGCGATTAAACGTGTGCGCAATGATATGGGTATGACCAACGTTGAAATCATGATCCCATTCGTACGTACACTAGAAGAGGCAGAGCAAGTTATTGCTATATTAGCTGAAAACGGTTTAGTTCGTGGTGAAAATGGTTTACGCGTTATTATGATGTGTGAATTACCATCAAATGCATTACTTGCTGACCAATTCTTAGATCACTTCGATGGTTTCTCTATTGGCTCAAACGACTTAACTCAGTTAACTCTTGGCTTAGACCGTGATTCAGGCTTAATCGCGCATTTATTTGATGAGCGTAACCCTGCAATCAAAGCGTTGCTTTCAATGGCTATTAAAGCTTGTAAAGCACGTGGCAAATACGTAGGTATTTGTGGCCAAGGTCCTTCAGATCATAAAGACTTTGCTGCATGGTTAGTTGAACAAGGAATTGACTCTGTTTCACTTAACCCTGATTCAGTTTTAGATACTTGGTTATATTTAGCTGAGCAAAATAAGTAATAAATTATTTATTTTGAACATTGAAAACCGGCATTTTTTGCCGGTTTTTTTGATCTTATTGACAAATAAGTTTGTTAATAGATATTGCACTGCTCTAAATAGCAAAAACTTATCAACTATAAGCAAAATGAATTGTGTTACTAACATTTTTTTAGCATCATAGGTTATTAATCTTAAATTAGTTAGTAATAAGAGTTATATGCTTCCTCGTCTTGATTTTACCGATGTTATTTCGCCTGTTTACCAGCAGTATATTAAAGCCTTAAAAAAGCTAAACTATTCAGGTGACGTTGCTTGTCAATATGGCGACAGGCTTGCTGTTGCCACTGACAACAGTGTTTATCAACAGTTACCGCAAGCTGTTTTACATCCTAAGACAGTTGAAGATATTAAACTCATCACTAGTTTAGCGAGTAAGCCTGAGTTTGCCGAAATCAAATTTAGTGCGCGAGGTGGTGGTACCGGTACCAATGGCCAGTCACTCACACCAGGCATTGTTATTGATTTATCTAAACACATGCGCGAAATTATCGAAATTAACATAGAAGAGAGTTGGGTTCGAGTACAAGCAGGTGTTGTTAAAGACCAACTTAATGAATACTTAAAACCTTTTGGTTATTTCTTTTCTCCCGACCTATCAACAAGTAATCGTGCCACCATCGGCGGTATGATAAATACAGACGCATCCGGTCAAGGCTCGTTAGTTTATGGTAAAACCTCAGATCACGTGTTAGGTTTGCGCTGCGTACTTGCCGATGGAGAGGAGTTTTCCACGCAAGCGGTTGATATCGCGCAAGCACATTTACTCGCAGAGCAAGAAGGTAGTGTAGGGGCGCTATATAAAGCAACTCTGCAATCTTGTCTTGATAATAGGGATAAGATATTAGAGAAGTTTCCTCGCTTAAATCGCTTTCTTACAGGCTATGATTTAGAAAATGTATTTTCATCTGATCTAAAAAACTTTGACTTAGGGCGTGTGATCACAGGCTCTGAAGGCAGTTTAGCAGTCGTTGCTGAAGCAAAGTTAAATATTACGCCAATTCCAAAAGTAAGAGCCTTAGTAAATATTAAATACGACAGTTTCGAATCTGCATTAAGGCATTCTCCAAAGCTTATTGACGCTAAAGCTCTTTCAGTAGAAACCATTGACTCGAGAGTTCTTAATTTAGCAAAACAAGATATCGTTTGGCATTCAGTAAAGGATCTTATTACTGATGTAGATAACAAAACAATGGACGGTCTCAATATTGCCGAATTTACTGGCTTTGAAAAAAGTGAAGTCGAACAAAAGGTTAATGACTTAACCGCTATATTAGATAAGGTAATTGCCAATGATGAAGGCGTCATTGGTTATCAGCTAACCTATGATTTAAGCAGTATAAACAAACTCTACGGTATGCGTAAAAAAGCTGTTGGTTTATTAGGTAATACTAAAGGTAATGCAAAGCCTTTAGCTTTTGCTGAAGATACTGCCGTACCTCCAGAAAATCTTGCAGATTTTATTATGGAGTTTAGAGACCTACTTGATAGCTACAAACTTGATTATGGCATGTTCGGTCATGTGGATGCTGGCGTATTACATGTTCGTCCAGCACTTGATATGTGCGATCCAGAGCAAGAAGTAATCTTAAGACAAATATCTGATAAGGTTGTGGCATTAACGGCTAAATATGGCGGTTTAATGTGGGGTGAGCACGGTAAAGGTTATCGCAGTGAATATAGCCCAACATTTTTTGGTGAAGAACTATTTTTAGAGCTACGAAAAATTAAAACCGCATTCGATCCTTTAAATAAAATGAATCCGGGTAAAATTTGTACGCCAATAGACTCTAGCGAGCAACTAGTTTCGGTTGATGCCAAAAAACGCGGTGCATTTGATCGTCAAATTCCTGTACAAATTAGAGAAGATTTCCCTTCAGTAATGAACTGTAATGGTAATGGTCTTTGTTTTAATTTTGATAGTAAAAGCCCGATGTGTCCATCGAGTAAAATTACTCGAGATCGTCGTCACTCTCCAAAAGGTAGAGCAGGACTTATGCGAGAATGGCTAAGATTATTAACAGATAAAGGTGTCGACTTTACACAGCTTGAAACCACTAGCTCAACTATATCTGCTAAATCCTTAGTACTGAAAACGGTCAACACGGTAAAAACTAAAGTAGGCAGTTACGACTACTCAAATGAAGTAATGGATGCAATGAGCGGCTGTTTAGCTTGTAAAGCTTGTGCGAGTCAGTGTCCTGTTAAAGTTGATGTCCCAGATTTTAGAGCACGATTCATTAATGTTTATTATTCTCGTTACTTACGACCTGTTAAAGATCATTTCGTAGCTCAAGTTGAAAATTTAGCACCGGTAATGGCAAAAATGCCTACTGTGTTTAATTTTGCCATTGATAATCCTTTATTTAAAATGTTTGCCAAACATGGTTTAGGCTATGTTGATACTCCATTATTATCTTCACCGTCACTTAAGCAGCAAATACAAACAGAAAGCTATGTTAAGTTTGATCTAGAAAAGCTTCAGAGTTTATCAACGCAAGAGCGCGAAAATTACGTTTTGATCGTACAAGACCCGTTTACTTCTTATTATGATGCAACCGTAGTTGCAGACATGATGAAACTTGCCGCTAATTTAGGTAAACAACCGGTTTTACTGCCATTTAAGCCAAATGGTAAGGCGCAGCATGTAAAAGGCTTTTTAGCTAAGTTTGCTAAAACGGCCTCTTCAACAGCTGAATTTTTAAATCGAGTAAGTGCATTGAATATACCTATGATAGGCATGGATGCATCATTAGTGCTTTGTTATCGTGATGAATACAAACAAGTGTTAGGTGATAGTCGAGGTGAGTTTAGTGTGCAATTAAGCCATGAATGGCTAATTGATTTAATAACACAAATACCAGCAGGTGAGCCAAAGTACATTCCTATTTATCAACTATTTAGTCATTGTACTGAGAAAACCGCACTACCTTCGAGCGAAAGTCAATGGCAAAAAATATTTGAACATTTTGGTTTGCGTGTGAGCGCTCAAAGTGTTGGTTGTTGTGGTATGGCTGGTACCTTTGGCCATGAAAGCCAAAACCAAGAAGCAAGTACTGGCCTATATCAGCTAAGTTGGCAAAAACCAGTAGATGCAGGGGACAGTGCGTATCAAATGGCGACGGGCTTTTCATGTCGAAGCCAAGTAAAACGTTTAGGCAAGCGCCAACTTAAACACCCAGTTCAAGTGTTATTGCAGCACGTAAAACCGATTTAAAAAAAGCCGCATTCGCGGCTTTTTTTCAAGGTGTCAGAGTTGTTGAACAATCAAGGTGTCTGACACCTTGATGTTAACCTTTGGCTATAATGGCGCGGGCCATTTCATCGGCGACACGACCAGTAGGGTGTTTATCTGCCTCAGCTTTTTCAAATACATTCATTAATGTGCCGTAGATGTTTTGTACTAAACGAGTAGCTTCATCCGAGCAATATTCTTCAGGGTAAATCTCTAGCGCAACATTGATGATGCCTCCGGCATTTATCACGTAATCTGGTGCATATAAAATCCCTGCATCAAATAATGCTTGATCATGATAACCATGTGCTAGTTGGTTGTTTGCACAGCCTGCAATTATAACCGCTTTTAATTGTTTGATGGTTTCATCATTTATACTGGCACCAAGAGCACAAGGAGAGAATACATCTACGTCTTGACTGTAAATTTCATCTAAACCAACAACGGTTGCATTAAGCTCGTTTTTTGCTTTAGTTAATGCTTGTTCATTTATATCTGTGACAACTAATTGTGCACCTGCAGCATGTAGTTGTTCACATAGCGAATAACCAACACTACCTAAACCTTGCACGGCAACTCTAATACCCGTTAAGTCATCTTTACCTAATTTAAATTTAACGGCAGCTTTTATACCTAAAAAGGTACCTAGTGCAGTAAATGGACCCGGGTTACCGCTTTGTCCTTCTAAGCCGGAAACATAGTCTGTTTCTTGATTAACTATGCCCATGTCAGCAGTCGTGATGTTTACGTCTTCAGCTGTATAATAACGGCCATTTAAATTATTTACTGCACGGCCAAAAGCTCTAAATAATTCTTCGGATTTTAACTTTTTAGGATTACCAATTATTACGGCTTTACCACCACCTAGCTTTAAACCAGCCATCGCATTTTTGTAAGTCATTCCTTTAGATAATCTAAGTACATCCTTAAGGGCAAGCTCGTCATTTTCGTAATCCCAGAAACGACAACCACCAGCACTTGGGCCTAGGTTAGTATTGTGAACGGCAATAATAGCCTTTAAGCCAGATTGCTCATCGCTGCAGTAAACAACTTGTTCGTGATTATCAAAATCTACTTGATCAAAAACAGCCACACTGTTCTCCAAATTTAAAATTATAATTATTTAGCTTAGTCAGATTTGCTGCTAAGACTATTTATTTAAATGCTATCTTTTTAATGATAATAGACAGCTATGAAAAAGTGGCAGAACAATATCATTTAAAGCACATGCTGACTAGGTTTAAGATAAATTTGTTTAAAAGTCATTCGTTAAGATATGAATACACTTTCTATGTTGATTAATCGATATTTTAGGCTTGTTATTATGCTTATTTTCAGCGAGTATGCAGTTAAGAAATTTATTAGATGTATTGAGATCCAAATGACACAAGAAAATCAACCAAGAGACGTTAAAGAGTTAACTGAAGAAGAAAGCCAACAGTTAATTAGAAACTTATACTTGAAAGCAACTAAATATTTAGCTGACAAAGGCATAGTAACTAATTCAGTAACGGCAGAAGATAGCCGTTATTTATTACCAATAGTATCGGTATGGAAACTAAATACTTTAGCCGATGGAACTTTGTGGGTGATTAGCGGTGAAGTACCATGTGATCATATCCCTGTTAAAGCCGCAGCAACAGCCCAAGAAGCGTTAAGACATTTCTCTATGAAGTGGCAGCTACAAGCGGAAAATATTATGCAATCTTCCAGAGGTGATGAAACCCAAGTTAAGTTTGCACAATTATTAGTGAAAAGAGCTGAAGGCTTGCATCACTTATGTAACGACGAAAAGTTGTGGAAATAAGTGTTATTAACCTAAGTATTGCTAATGCGATAAGTAAAAGCGTTTAAAGTCGATTTTTTGTAAAGGACATACCATGCGCTGTCGTGGTAGTCCTGCTTCCATAAAAACGGAGCCTTGTGTTCTAAAATTATGCTTTAAAAAGTAATCAACAGCATCTAGCGAGCTGTTGATATATACTTCTTTTAAATTATTTTTACGGGCGATATCGAGTAGGGTGTCGATCACTTGCTTGCCAATAGGCGATTTGCGCTTAGATATTACTACGCAAATTCGCGATAATTCACCTTGGTTGGTTATTCTACCCGTTGCAACAGGTTCTTTTGAGTCTTCATCAACAACAAGCACATGATGCGCTCGTCGATCATTTCGATCAAATTCTACTTCATAAGGAATACGTCTTTCACAGACAAATACTTTTTCTCTGACAGATTTTAGTTGTGACTTAGCTTGTTGCCAGTTCACCACATTTACTCGATACGGCATATCTACGTGACCAATCTTTTTACAAACTCCACTTCATGCATTACAAATAAATGTAAATTAGCGGAATTGATTTACCTATAAACAAACACTGTAAAGTTATGATCACTCAAAACTCCATAGCCCCTTATTTATAACATTAGTTAACAGTTGCTGATTTTTCAAACAATTCAAATGAGTTTTTAGCTCATTAATACTAAGAGTTTGCTTACTCGCGAGCAACTTGGCAAAAAGAATAGATTCATTGGCGACTTCAAATACTTCTCCATTAACAAATAAACGATTGTTTTTATTATCTAATGAGTCAGAGTTATGCTGTGAACTATGTAATATACATTTTAATCCAAGTACCGGATTAAGTTGTTCGCCATCTGATAAAATTTCTTTAATAAAATCTATTGTTAATGGCTCTACAGGTATTAAAAGGTTCAATGTGTGATGAACTGTGGTTAAGTATTTGCCTAAAAAGTCACTAATTACATCGGGATCGGATAAGCTTTTCTTTAAGGTATTGGTTAATAAATCTAAGTCAACTGAGCTTAATTGTTCTGGCGTATCTGTAGCTTGTCTTAAGCTATCATCAATTCGTTCAGCATTTAAATTATTATCTAAATTATAATCGGCAAGGCCTGATAGTAACTCTTGGCTGCTAGGAGCTAAGAAACCAATAGAGTAGTTGATAGAGTTATCAATGGCGATTCCATCGTGTGGATGATTTGGCGGTATATATAATAAATCACCAGGCTCAGTAATTTCATCAATAATACTAGTAAATTCTGAAACTTGCTTTAAATCTTCATGTGGTAGTAATTGTTCTAAACTTGCATCAGGAGCGCCTACGCGCCATCGGCGTTTTCCGCTGCCTTGAATAATAAATACGTCGTATTGATCTAAGTGTGGACCAACGCCGCCACCAGGAGTGGAAAAACTTACCATAACATCATCTATACGCCAGTTTGGAATAAAACGAAATGGCTCAATTAAATCATCTACACCTTTAAACCAGTGATTTACCGCTTGAACTAATAAAGTCCAATCTGATTCACCAAACTCTGAAAAGTCTTCAAATGGACCGTGCTTAACATCCCATGCGGTATTTGATTTGCTAACAATGCGAGATTCAATAAAATCTTCCATAGCCAAGCCTGCCAGTTCATCTGCTTCAATAGGATCTACAAACTGTTTAAATGCACCTTTAATGAGAAGAGGTTGTTTTTGCCAGTAATGTTTTAAGAATTGCTCGTTTGTTAAATCTTTAAAGTGTATTTTCATGGATAACTTAACTATTGTTTGAAATGATATTATTTTAGTAAAAAAAGGCGCTAGTGCGCCTTTTGTTTTGTGATGGTTTGGGTTTTATTGATTAATTAAATTTCATCAATAAATGCAATTGCACGGCCAATGTAGCTAGCTGGTGTCATTGCTTTTAACTCATCTTTGGCATGCTCAGGCATTTCTAGCTTGTCAATGAAGGCACGCATAGAGTCGCCATCAACACGTTTACCACGAGTTAATTCTTTAAGTTTTTCGTATGGTTTTTCGATACCGTAACGACGCATAACCGTTTGTACTGGCTCAGCAAGAACTTCCCAGTTTTTATCTAACTCATCTAATAATGCTTGCTCGTTAACTTGTAACTTACAAATGCCTTTTAAAGTTGACTGGTAAGAAATTAAAGAGTGAGCGAAGCCAACACCTAAATTACGTAATACTGTTGAATCTGTTAGGTCACGCTGCCAGCGAGAAACTGGTAATTTTTTCGCTAAATGAGCAAATAGGGCATTAGCAATACCTAAGTTACCTTCTGAATTTTCAAAATCAATTGGGTTAACTTTGTGAGGCATTGTTGAAGAGCCGATCTCACCAGCAATAGTTTTTTGTTTGAAGTGACCAAGAGCAATGTAACCCCAAATATCACGGTCGAAATCGATTAAGATAGTATTGAAGCGTGCGATTGCATCAAATAATTCAGCAATGTAATCGTGTGGTTCAATTTGAGTTGTGAACGAATTCCAAGTAATACCTAGTGATGTTACGAACGTTTCTGAAAACTCATGCCAGTTTACTTCTGGGTAAGCAGACAGGTGGGCATTATAATTACCAACAGCGCCATTGATTTTACCTAAGAATTCAACATTAGCGATTTGGTCACGCTGACGCTTAAGGCGAATATAAACGTTAGCCATTTCTTTACCCATAGTACTTGGGCTAGCTGGTTGGCCGTGAGTACGACACAACATAGGCATTGCTTTGTATTCAATTGCTAAGTTTTTGATCTCAGCTAAAATTTCGTCTAATACTGGTAATAGCACTAATTCACGACACTCTTTTAACATTAGAGCGTGAGATAAGTTATTAATATCTTCTGAAGTACAAGCAAAGTGGATGAATTCTGACACCGCGTTTAACTCAGCGTTGTCAGCAACTTTTTCTTTTAATAAGTATTCAACTGCTTTAACGTCGTGGTTAGTTGTTGCTTCTATTGTTTTAACACGTAAAGCGTCTTCTTCAGAAAAGTTATCTACAATTGAATCTAAAAATGCATTGGCCTGTTCAGAAAGTGCAGGTACTTCGGCTATTTCTGCAGTTGCAGCTAATTTTTGTAACCAACGTACTTCAACCGTTACGCGGTATTTGATCAAACCAAATTCACTGAAAATAGGGCGAAGAGCAGCGACTTTGCTACCGTAACGACCATCAACTGGTGAAATTGCACTAATACTAGAAAGTTCCATAAGTGTTCCCAAAATGTTTAATAAATAAAATGCTAATTAAATTTGTTTTAATAAATCTTTTGCCGCAGTAACAAAACTGCGTCGTTTAAATAAAATAGTACGGCGTTTGCCACCGACTTGTCGCCATAAAACTGTGGCTCTAATACCGGCTAGTAGTAGCGCCCTGATCCGATTTTGATTGCCTACTTGTTTTAATATGTTTGGCTCTCCGGCAATTTGTATTTTTGCGCCAAGAGGACTAATAACGTCTGTATAAATGCTGGCTAGATTACTGGTCATTTGGTCGCTATCGATAGCGAAATGAGCAAGCTGTCTTTGGCAATCATCAATTTTTTTCTCTAACAAAGCTAAGGCTTTTGCATTGCCTTTTAAGCGTCGCTCTAAGTTCATTAAACTAACGATATAGCGTGTTAGTTCAGGATCTTTTTTGGCACTGCTATCACCAATTTGAGTAAACATCATGGTTAACCCATCTTGTAGATTAACCAGTTCGTCACCGTAAACATTCAACGTGTTACTTGGTGTCATATTAATTATGCTGTTTAGCATTAACGTGAATAAATCGTCGTCTAGTTGATTTTTTCTGGCAATGCCTTGCACCATGACTGCAGATTGACAAATTGCAGCAAAGGCAATGCTCTGTTCAATGATGTCGTTATTTGTTGTAGACAATGGTGTTCCTTAACTACCTGATCAAAGTATCAATGATACCGCCACCAAGACATACTTCGTTTTGGTAGAAAACAACCGATTGCCCTGGAGTTACCGAGCTTTGTTGTTGATCAAAAATTACTTGATAGTTTTCTTCGTCGATTCGTTTAACAGTACAAGCAACATCTTGTTGGCGATAGCGAGTTTTAACGGTACAAGACATGGATTCATCAATAGCTATTGGTTTTCTATTAACCCAATGTAATTGATCGGCAATTAGCCCTTTCGAGAATAATCTCGGATGGTCGCTACCTTGGCCAACAATTAAAACATTACGCTTCATATCTTTATCAACTACATACCAAGGCGCTTCACCAGCGTCTTTTAAGCCGCCAATATGCAAACCTTTGCGTTGACCAAGTGTGTGATACATTAAGCCATCATGTTTACCAACCTCAACGCCTTCAGCTGTTTCAATAATGCCTGGTTGGGCAGGGAGGTAACGTCCTAGGAAATCTTTGAATTTACGTTCGCCAATAAAGCAGATACCAGTAGAATCTTTCTTATTATGGGTAATTAAACCTTCACGCTCGGCAATAGCTCGAACTTCAGGTTTTTCAATATTACCAACAGGGAAAAGTGTTTGGCCAACTTGCTTGTCACTCAAGGTATAAAGAAAGTAGCTTTGATCTTTATTGCTATCTAAGCCACGTAACATTTCAAATTGCTGAGTTTCTTCGTTAAAGCGACGTTGTACGTAGTGTCCGGTAGCAATGTAATCTGCGCCCATATCTTCACATGCAAACTCTAGAAATGCTTTAAATTTGATTTCTTTATTACACATAATATCAGGGTTGGGAGTACGACCGGCTTTATATTCTTCTAAGAAATATTCAAATACGTTATCCCAGTATTCGGTAGCAAAGTTGATAGTATGAAGTTCAATACCTAATTTGTCACATACGTCTTGAGCGTCACGTAAATCATCAATTGCAGCACAATACTCGTCATCATCATCTTCTTCCCAGTTTTTCATAAACAGGCCTTCTACTTGATAACCTTGCTGTTTAAGCAAGTAAGCAGATACAGATGAATCAACACCGCCGGACATGCCAACGATGACTTTTAACTTCTCATTACCATTAGTTTCGGTAGTCGTATTTAATGTTTCAGCACTCAAGAACTTGTATTTCCCAGTATATATTTGGTTAAGGCTTAGCTTGTAAATTAAGTTACAAAGTTAGCTCGGCTATAAAATGGCGCAAATTGTAGCATGATTTAGATGTTTAAATCATCCCTAAAAGGTTAAAAACAGTTACTTTTATTGTATAAGTTAGTCTGAATAAGTCGCTTTAAATATTACTGTGTAAAATGGATAGGGGATAGCGTTTTCCTGCGAGATAATCATCAATACATTCAAGCACTAACGGGCTTCTAATTTGTTTACCTTTAGCCTTTAGTTCTTGCTCTGTTAACCAGACTGCTTGAATAATATCTGCATCACTAGGTGAAGTCTCAGCCCAGTTGTCGAGTTCACAGACAAAACAAAAGCGCAAATAATAAAGATTTAACTCCGCTCGATAATGATAATAAATGCCACTTAAACACTCAGGATCTACTGCTAAACCAGTCTCTTCTTTAACTTCTCTTTTGAGTGCATTTATAATATTTTCATCTGCCTCAATATGACCAGCTGGCTGATTGTAAACTACGTTGCCGTCATCAATTTCTTCAACGATTAAAAACTTGCCTTGATGATGAATAATTGCTGCAACTGTTGCGTTAGGTTTAAACTGTTCTGACACAGGAACTCTCTTTTCTATTGTTTTTTGGTTACGCGTAACTATATTTTGCTCTGTATATCTAATTGTTTTACAAGCTTTTATTCTAATAGTTTGTACGAGCCTGACATTAAGTCGCCTAAATTGTATTTTCCAATAGCATAACGAATTAAACGTAATGTTGGATGACCAATATGGGCTGTCATTCTTCGTATTTGCCTGTTTTTACCTTCGCTTATAGTGATCTCAAGCCAAGTGGTAGGGATATTTTTACGCTCTCTAATTGGAGGCGTTCTTTGCCAAATATCAGGCTCGTTTATTATCTTGACCTTGGCTGGCTTTGTTAAACCATCTTTTAATTCTACACCATTAGTTAATTGCTTAATTGATTCTGGAGAAGGTTCGCCTTCTACTTGCACCCAATAGACTTTTTGTTTGCCATTGGCTGGATTTGCTAGTTGATGAATTAATTTACCATCGTTGGTAAGTAAAAGTAGGCCTTCAGAATCTTTATCTAATCGCCCCGCGGCGTAGACATTTTCAATATCTATATAGTCTTTTAATGTTTTACGGTTTTGGTCATCGGTAAATTGCGTTAATACATCAAACGGTTTGTTAAACAGTACAATTTTAGTTGGTCCGGTATCGTGTTTAACTTTCTGTTTTACCGGTTTTTGCCGTCTATAGCTGCTAGATGACCGAGTTTTGTTTAATTTTTGCTTAGCAGGTAATGCTTGACGAGATCGCAATATGATTTCCAATATTTTAAATATTCACTTAGAAAACACTATATATTCATCAAATATATAATGAGTATAAATAAAGTTAGTATAAAGAGTGCTGTTACGCTCTATTTTAATCAATTAACTGCTGATATACTACCGCCCGATTAGACTATTTGTTCTAAATAAAATAAACATTAAAAGTTTATAACTACCTAATAAAGTTAACTATTGCACATTGCTGTAGTTAGAAAATAATCTCATTCATTAAGTAAGTTAATGAAGAGAACAATATGCAGAAACAGGATTTGATATGACATCTAAAATTATCTATACAATAACAGATGAAGCACCAGCTTTAGCTACCCATTCTTTTTTACCAATCGTGCAAGCATTCACAGCGCCAGCAAATATCGACATTGAGAAAAAAGATATTTCCCTTGCTGGTCGTATTATCGCTAACTTATCTGAGTATTTGCCTGCAGAACAACGTATTTCTGATGCGTTAAGTGAACTTGGCGATTTAGCTAAAACTCCAGAAGCTAACATTATTAAGCTACCAAATGTAAGTGCTTCTATTCCGCAATTACAAGCATGTATTAAAGAATTACAAGCACACGGTTATGCTTTACCTGACTTTCCTGAAGAAGCAAAAACAGAAGAAGAAGCAAAAATTAAAGCACTATACGCAAAAGTATTAGGTAGTGCTGTTAACCCAGTATTACGTGAAGGTAACTCTGATCGTCGCGCTCCTGGTTCTGTTAAGCAATACGCACGTAACAATCCTCATTCAATGGGCGTTTGGTCAAGCGATTCTAAATCTCATGTTGCAAGCATGACTGAAGGCGATTTCTACGGTAGCGAGCAATCAGTAACTATTGATAAAGCAACTACTGTTAATATCGAGCACACAGACGCAGCTGGTAACGTAACTGTTCTTAAACAAGGTTTAGCTCTTTTAGATGGTGAAGTAATCGATTCTTCTCGTTTATCAGTAAGCAAGCTACGTACTTTCTTAGCAGAGCAAATTGCTTGTGCTAAAGAGCAGGGGATTTTATTCTCATTACACATGAAAGCAACCATGATGAAGGTTTCTGACCCAATTATCTTTGGTCACTGTGTACAAGTATTCTACGCTGATGTATTTGCTAAATATGCTGATTTATTTGAAGAGCTTGGTGTTGATACTAAAAACGGTATTGGTGATGTTTACGCTAAAATCGCTAACCTTCCTGCAGACAAGCAAGCAGAAATCAATGCTGCATTCGCCGATGTTTACGCAAACAGCCCAGACCTAGCTATGGTTAACTCTGATAAAGGTATTACTAACTTACACGTACCTTCAGACGTTATTATCGATGCTTCTATGCCTGCAATGATCCGCTCTTCTGGTCAAATGTGGAATAAAAACGACGCATTACAAGATACTGTTGCAGTAATTCCAGATCGTTGTTACGCCGGTGTTTACCAAGAAACAATTGATTTCTGTAAGAAACATGGTGCATTTGACCCTAAAACTATGGGTAGTGTGCCAAACGTTGGTCTTATGGCGCAAAAAGCTGAAGAATACGGTTCACACGACAAAACGTTTGAAATCGCAGCAAACGGTACTGTGCGCGTAGTTGACGCGTCAGGTTCAGTACTAATGGAGCACGAAGTAGAAACTGGCGATATCTGGAGAATGTGTCAAGTTAAAGATGCACCAATCCAAGATTGGGTTAAATTAGCTGTTAACCGTGCTCGCGCAACAGGTAGCCCAGCAGTATTCTGGTTAGATCCAAACCGTGCACATGACTCTCAAATTATTAAGAAAGTTGAAGCTTACTTACCAAACCATGATACTGACGGTTTAGAAATCCATATCATGCCTATGGTTGAAGCGACTCGTTTCTCATTAGAGCGTATTAAAGAAGGTAAGGACACTATTTCAGTAACAGGTAACGTATTACGTGATTACCTAACTGATTTATTCCCAATTTTAGAACTTGGTACTTCAGCTAAAATGCTTTCAGTTGTTCCTTTAATGAACGGCGGTGGTTTATTTGAGACTGGTGCAGGTGGTTCAGCTCCTAAGCACGTACAACAGTTTGAAAAAGAAAACTACTTACGTTGGGATTCTTTAGGTGAGTTCTTAGCGTTAGCGGCTTCACTTGAACACTTAAGCGGTTTTGCAAATAACCCTAAAGCTCAAGTACTTGCTGATACACTAGATGCCGCTACAGCGACATTCTTAGCAGAGAATAAATCTCCAGCTCGTCGTGTAGGTCAAATTGATAACCGTGGCTCTCATTTCTATTTAGCGCTTTACTGGGCTCAAGAATTAGCTGCACAAACAACTGATGCTGAGTTAAAAGCTAAATTTACTGAAATCGCAGCAGGTTTAACAGAAAACGAAGCTAAAATCGTTGATGAGTTAAACTCAGCGCAAGGCGTTGCTAATGAAATTGGTGGTTACTACCAACCTTCAGATGAATTAGCTGGTAAAGCAATGCGTCCAAGTGCAACACTAAATACAATTTTAGCAGCGTTATCTGCTTAATTTTAATTAGTTAAAACATTTATGTAAAAGCCACATGCTTATGCATGTGGCTTTTTTATTGGCAAAATAATTGATTTGTTAATTGTGTTTGGCTTTATACAAATCCCTATAACCAAGGGATTATTTTTAATGGTTAACATGCAAAAATAGAACACTTATATAAGAGAACTGGTTTAGAAATATTAAGAGAGTTAAGCTTTGAAAAATTTTGTAGAGAGTGAAGGGCAGATCAGTGTAACAAAATAAACAGTTATTTTGTTACACCCAAATAATACCGAGTATTATTCAATATCTGTAGGTTTTATACTTGCAGCATTTTGACCTTTAGGTCCGTCGTTTAATTCATAATCAACCGCTTGACCGGCTTTTAATGTGCGATAACCTTCCATCTGAATTGTTGAGTAGTGAGCGAAAATATCATCACCACCGTCTTCTGGACGGATAAAACCGAAGCCCTTCGCATTGTTAAACCATTTTACTGTACCGTTTGCCATACTTCTAAATCCTTCTTTTGAATCGGTATTTATACTTATTATTGTTACTTTTACTAAAGAATTAACTTCTTTATTCTTATGTGACGCTAATTTTGATAAAATAGAGTCACATCTGTGATTAAATTTTAATCACTTTTAAAATTTAGATAATTTCTCTGAATAGTCAAGTTAAATCGTTGGTTTTTTTTACAAAAAAATTACAAAAAAGTTTTCTCTCCAAGCAAAAATGAGGCTATATTTTAAGTATGGGTAATATAAAAGACGTGATTGATAGTGAAAATCAAGTTGAGCAGGATGCTAGGGCCAAAATAAAACGGCCTTCAATGTATAAAGTTGTACTTTTAAACGACGATTACACGCCAATGGACTTTGTAATTGAAGTTTTATGCAATATTTTTCATATGGATAGTGATAATGCAACAGAAACTATGCTAACAATACATTATAAAGGAAAGGCGAGTTGCGGAGTTTATACCGCTGATGTCGCTGAAACAAAAGTTGATCAGGTAATTCGTTTTGCTCAAGAGAATCAACATCCTTTAATGTGTACTATGGAACAAGTATAAAAAGTTCGAGGTAATGGTTAATTTTTTAATCAAAGCAGTTTTAATCTCCAGGAGTGTTTATGTTAAATAAAGATTTAGAAATTTCCTTAAATTTAGCTTTCCGTCAAGCTAAAGACTCTCGCCATGAATTTATGACGGTTGAGCACTTATTACTCGCACTGCTTGAAAACCCAGAAGCGCTTGATGCTATAAATGCATGTGGCGGTGACTTATCTAAACTAAAAATTGAATTATTAAACTTTATTGGTGAGACCACGCCGATGATCCCATCTGAAGATGCTGATAAAGAAACTCAGCCAACCTTAGGTTTCCAACGAGTTTTACAACGCGCTGTATTTCATGTGCAATCTTCTGGCAAAACAGAGGTTAATGGCGCCAATGTGTTAGTTGCTATTTTCAGTGAACAAGAATCACAAGCCGCTTATCTTCTTAAAAAATCAGATATTACTCGCTTAGATATTGTTAACTTTATTTCGCACGGGATCTCAAAATCTCCAGCGGGTAGTGATGACGCACCTAGTTTGGAAGAAGCGCCCGAAGTAGCTGAAGCCCAAACTAGCCTTGATACTTACGCTGATAACTTAAATGCTTTAGCGCAAAAAGGTGAAATTGACCCTATGATAGGTCGAACACTTGAACTTAACCGTGCTATACAAGTACTGAGTCGTCGTCGTAAAAATAACCCTTTATTTGTTGGTGAAGCTGGTGTTGGTAAAACCGCACTTGCAGAAGGGCTAGCGAAACTAATCGTTGAGAAGAAAGCACCTGAAGTTTTAGCTGATGCGACTATTTACTCATTAGATCTTGGCGCTTTACTTGCTGGCACAAAGTATCGAGGCGATTTTGAAAAACGATTCAAGAGTCTATTAAAAGAGTTAGAAAAAGATCAACACGCTATCTTATTTATTGATGAGATCCATACTATTATTGGCGCAGGTGCTGCATCTGGTGGCATGATGGATGCGTCAAACCTAATAAAACCTCTGCTTTCATCAGGTAAGCTGCGCTGTATGGGGTCAACCACGTTTCAAGAGTTTAAAACTATTTTTGAAAAAGACCGTGCTCTTGCTCGCCGTTTCCAAAAGATTGATGTACAAGAGCCTAGTATTGATGAAACGACTAAGATCTTACATGGCCTTAAAGAGCGTTACGAAACTCATCACAATGTTAAATACACAAATAAAGCTTTGCATGCAGCCGCAGAGCTGTCAGCTAAATACATTAATGATAGATTTTTACCCGACAAAGCCATTGATGTTATCGATGAAGCCGGAGCTAAGCAGCAATTAGTAGCACCATCTAAGCGCAAGAAAGTGATTAATATTGGTGAAATTGAAACCGTTGTGGCTAATATCGCACGTATTCCTGAAAAATCAGTATCGTCTACTGAAAAAGACAGCCTAATGAATATCGATCGTAACCTTAAAATGGTTGTCTTTGGACAAGACCAAGCGATTGACAGCTTAACCGCTACAATCAGACTTAGTCGAGCTGGCCTTGGCCATGAAGAAAAACCAATTGGTTCATTCTTATTCTCAGGTCCTACAGGTGTTGGTAAAACCGAGGTAACGCAACAACTAGCCAAGCAGTTAGGTGTTGAGTTACAGCGATTTGATATGTCCGAATACATGGAAAAACATGCGGTAAGCCGTTTAATTGGTGCACCTCCTGGTTATGTTGGATATGAACAAGGTGGATTACTTACCGATGCTGTAATTAAACATCCGCACTCAGTAGTATTGCTTGATGAGATTGAAAAAGCGCATAGCGATATATTCAATATTTTATTACAAGTAATGGATCACGGCACACTTACTGATAATAACGGCAGAAAGGCTGATTTTAGGAACGTTATCTTAGTACTTACCACTAACGCCGGTGTGCACGAGACTACGCGCAAATCAATTGGTTTCCAACAACAAGACCATAGCCATGATGCAATGAGTGAAATTAATCGTACATTCTCACCTGAATTTAGAAATCGCTTAGATTCAATTGTTTGGTTTAATAGTTTAGGTAGTCAAATTATTGAGCAAGTCGTGGATAAGTTTATTGTTGAACTTCAAGCACAACTTGACACTAAAGGTGTTTCGCTTGAGGTTTCTACTAAAGCAAGAAAATGGTTAGCTAAACATGGTTATGATAAAGCTATGGGCGCTCGTCCAATGGCAAGGCTAATTCAAGAGCAACTGAAAAAACCATTAGCTAATGAGCTATTATTTGGTGAGCTAATGCAAGGTGGTGTTGCTAAAGTTGATGCTAATAACAAAAAAGATTGTTTGGTATTATCTTACGAAAAGAAAGCTGAGCTAGTGTCTCAATAATATCTAAAGTTATCTCTTTTAAAGGCTTCTAGCTCATGCTTTGAAGCCTTTTTTATACCATTTCCATTAATTATGTGATTGGTATAATTGATTACTTATAAATGTCCAAGCCAGTATGCGAGTGGTTTTATTCCCTTGTTGCATCTCAATTTCTTTAACATCTATCGCGCCAAGTTTTAGTAACTGTTTTTTTGCCGGTTTTATATTTTCAATTTTAGATACTAAGCTAGTAAACCAACGGCATTGCGTTGCAAATAACTTACTTTCATTGATCATTTTCTTAAGAAACAGTTGTTCACCACCTTTGCACCATAGCTCAGCCCCTTGTCCGCCAAAGTTGAGTGTGGTTTTTGCGTTATCACTAATATTAACTTTTTCACCGCGGCTGCGCGCCAAATTATTTACTTTACGCATACTACCTTTCATTGCATCATTTAATGAGGCATGAAACGGAGGGTTACAAACACTAACATCAAAAATCTCATCTTTGCTAATAATGCCAGTAAATATCTTATTTTGGTCTAACTGATGCTTTAATGTTAAGCTGCCTTTCATGTTTGGATTAGCGCTGATTATCGATTGCACGTTTTCAATTGAATCTAAGTTAATATCACTAGCAACACAGTCCCAGTTATAAATCTGGCAAGCTAATATTGGGTAAATACCGCTTGCACCTGTACCTATATCCAATAATCGGATCGTCTTATTCTTTGCCTTCACTAAATCAGCAATATAATGAATATAGTCAACACGGCCAGGGATAGGAGGGCATAAAGCTCCTTCAGGTAGAGACCAGTTACTAATGTCATAGTATGTATATAACAAGGCAGCATTGAGTGTCTTAACCGCTTCAGGCTTTGAATAATCTATAGAAGTATTGCCATAAGCATTCGCCTTAGTGAACTTTGCAAGTTTTGGAAAGCTTTTAATTAGCTTAGCAAAATCATAACCTTTGTTATGTAAGTTTCTTTGATGCAACTGTTTAGTTATTGGTTGCTTCTTGTGGTTTTTATTCAAAGGGATCGCCTAGGCTATAGTTAATATAAGGGGAGCTGTTTAACAAAGCGCATTATACGTTATTAACCAGTAGATTGTTATTTTACAAAATTATTCTATTTCAAATTGATATAACAGGTATAATTATCTCATCGACTCTTTAATAGAATTTTCATGACAAAAAAACAAATGTTACCTATGTTGATGCTAATGGTTGTATTTAGCCCTTTAGCGATTGATATATTTCTTCCTGCTTTACCTATCATGGCTAAAGATCTTAGTGTATCCCTTGTCGATATGCAGCTCAGCATTACGGTATTTATGTTTAGTATGGGCTTAGGTCAATTATTTACCGGCCCTTTAACAGATAGATTTGGGCGTAAGCCAATAGCACTTGTGGGTATAGTGTTGTATATCTTAGCCTCTATGGCTTGTGTTTATGCTAATGATATTATTTCTCACCTTAGCTCTCGCTTTATTCAAGGCTTTGGCACGTGTGCTATTGTTGTTTCAGCTTTTGCTATTGTTCGTGATAAGTACAATGCGATTGAAAGCGGTGCCATGTATAGCTATTTAAATGGTGTTATATGTTGTATACCCGCGCTTGCACCAATACTTGGCGGTTGGTTAACTCATCAATTTGGTTGGCACAGTAACTTTCAGTTTATGGCAATCTACGGCGTATTGGCAGGTTTGTTAATTCTTAGCTTTTTAAAAGAAAGCCATGCTGGTGATAGTAGTGTTGCAGTTACAAAGATCCCGTTTAAAATTTATTTAAGTATTCTGCGCACACCTCAGTTTATCTATCACTCTGCTTTAATAATGTTATCTATGGCGGTTATTATCGCGTACGTTACCAGCTCTCCTAGTTGGCTCATGGTTAAGTTGGGGCTAAGCACAGAGGAGTTCATCTTTTGGTTTAGTTTAAATGCGGTGTTTAATATCACTGCTTGTATAGTTGCGCCAAAATTATTAGAGCGTCTTGGAGCCAACATTTTGATCACAAGTGGTTTATTGATATTAATCTTTGCTGGAATTTTAATGCTAGCATTACAGTATCAGGCAACGGCTATAAACTTTATGTTGCCAATAATATTCA
This sequence comes from Thalassomonas sp. M1454, assembly GCF_007097525.1. Lineage (GTDB taxonomy): Bacteria > Pseudomonadota > Gammaproteobacteria > Enterobacterales > Alteromonadaceae > Thalassotalea_A. The sequence continues at coordinate 706,576 of NZ_VKDD01000002.1, read as the reverse complement.
GTTCAATAGGGTTTTCATTATTAATGGGGACATGTGCAGGTCAAGCATTGGAGCCTTTTGCTAAAAGAGCAGGGACAGCGTCAGCTTTATTAGGCTTTATGCAAATGAGTGGCTCAGCGGCCATTGTTGGCTTAATACAGTTAGTACCAATAAGCGAAGTTCTACAGATCAGTATTTTAATGCTTGCGGTAATTCCATTTTTTGTTCTTTGGCAAAATAAAGACTTTAAACAATCAATATTGGTGAAAGAGCATTAATATTTTTTTTAGCAGCTATAAAAAAACCTCGCTATGCGAGGTTTTTTAATTCTTATCAAATAAAAGGGTATTGTTACCCGATCATCTTAATCTTTATCTTATCGAGCACGGAAAATAATGCGACCTTTAGATAAGTCGTAAGGTGTTAATTCAACAGTTACTTTGTCACCTGTTAAAATACGAATGTAGTTTTTACGCATTTTGCCAGAGATGTGTGCTGTTACAACGTGTCCGTTTTCTAATTCAACACGAAACATAGTATTAGGTAATGTATCTAATACTGTACCTTGCATTTCAATATTTTCTTCTTTCGCCATTGGGCGTTAAACCTCTAAATAAGTGTGATAACAACTTGTTTAACTCATTGAATTTATTAACATAGCTTTAAAAAGTTATATTAAAAAATACAATCTTGTAATAAACAAATTGATATTTTATAAAATTCTGCCGAGATAATGCCGAAATATAAGCTATTTGTAAAGAGAATTACGCTTGAAATGTTATTTATTTGTCGTTACCCACAAATCATTTTTTAGTCTTTGGTGTGGTTTATATTGTTTTTTGTAGTTCATTTTATCGCATTCATCAATTTGATAACCCAAATACAAAGTATCTTTATTTAACAGCTGGCTTATTTCTATCTGTTTAATAATCGAAAATTTACCCAAAGAGCGCTTAGCTAGTGTCGGGTCGTAAAATGTATATAAAGCGGATAGGGCATTGGGCAAACTGTCACAAACGGCAACAGAGACTAAAGTGTCCTCTAAATAAACTTCTATAAACAACTGCGAAATCTTACTGCTAAAGATAAACCCTTGGTATTGCTCTTTGTTTGCAGGATACATACTACCGTCTTGATGTACAGTGTCGATATAACGCTTGTATAAATCAAAGTATTCGGGTTTTGCCTCATTACTAAGTGCAATTGCTAAGTCTTTGTTGTTGGCAATAATTCTTTTTTGGCTTCTTGAAGGTTTAAACTCTTGCACTGGGATCCTGATGGATTCACAGGCGTTGCAAAATTCACAGTGCGGTTTATATACTTGATCGCCACTACGCCTAAACCCAGAAGCAAGCAGTCGTTGATAGTTTTCATCATTTAAAAGCTCACTATTGGTGATAACAATTAAACGCTCTTTCTGCTTGGCCAAATAATTACAATCGAATGCTTTAGTGAGGCCGAATTTAAAATACAAATTTTCATCATTCATTATTGGATAACATCCTTGCTTGCCAAAACTGTGGTGGAATTTGGATTGCTAACTCAGTTTCCTTACGATTTAAAAACACTGAGCGAGGGATCTCTATAGCGCCCATAGCTTGTAAAAATGGGTTTTGTAATTGGCAATCGATAAAACTTATCCCTTGTTGCTTGAGTAAATCACACAAGGCAACTAAGGCAACTTTAGATGCGTTATCTTTAAGATAAAACATCGATTCACCACTGAATAAGCCATTGATTGCTACCCCATATAAGCCACCAACTAATTGATTATTTTCCCAGACTTCAATTGAATGGGCAAAACCCGCCTGATGTAACTCATTATAGGCAATAAGCATGTCATCTAAAATCCAAGTGTCGTCATTTCGAAACGGAGCATCTGCACACAAAGCAATCACTTGTGAAAATGCTTTATTAACACTGACAGTATAAGGAGATTTTTTTAAAAACTTTTTTAACGTGCGATTTATTTTAATTTCATCAACGTTGATGATTGCTCGCGGATCAGGAGACCACCACAGATAGGGATCATCTTCTGAAAACCAAGGGAATATGCCTTGTGTATAAGCATTGATTAAACGTTGAATTTTTAAGTCGCCGCCAACAGCTAATAGACCATTAGGCTCGGTTAAAGCAGTATGTGGGTTGGGGAAGGACAGATCCTCATCTGCGAGCAAATTAAGGATCTGTTTCATATAAACGTATTAGCTAACGATTAGTTTAAAGTGCGTCTAAATAGCGCTCTGCATCAAGAGCAGCCATACAGCCAGCACCAGCAGAAGTAATTGCTTGACGATAAATATGATCGGCAACATCACCTGCAGCAAAAACACCTTCAACACTAGTTTGTGTTGCACCACCTTCAGTACCACTATTAATGGTTAAGTAACCATCTTTCATATCTAACTGACCAGCGAAAATATCAGTATTAGGTTTATGGCCAATAGCAATAAAACAACCGGTTACATCGATTTCTTCGGTTTTATCTGAATTAGTATCTTTTAAGCGTAAACCTGTAACACCCATGTTATCACCTAACACTTCATCTAAGGTACGGTCGGTATGTAAAACGATATTGCCGTTTTCAACTTTGTCCATTAAGCGTTTAGTTAATATTTTTTCACTACGGAATGTGTCACGACGGTGAATTAAGTGAACTTCTGAAGCAATATTAGCTAAGTAAAGTGCCTCTTCAACAGCGGTGTTACCACCACCAACTACAGCAACTTTCTGGTTACGGTAGAAGAATCCATCACAAGTGGCACAAGCAGAAATACCTTTACCCATAAATGCGGTTTCAGATTCTAAACCTAGGTATTGAGCCGATGCACCAGTACAAATGATTAAAGCGTCACAAGTATATTCACCTGAGCTACCTTTTAAACGATAAGGTTTTGTTGAAAAATCAACTTCGTCAATATGATCAAAGATGATTTCAGTTTCAAACTTTTCAGCATGTTTTTGCATACGATCCATTAATGCAGGGCCAGTAAGGTCATCTGCATCACCTGGCCAGTTTTCAACTTCAGTAGTGGTAGTTAATTGACCACCTTGTTGCATACCAGTGATCATAACTGGCTTTAAGTTAGCTCGTGCGGCGTAAACAGCAGCTGTATAACCAGCAGGTCCTGAGCCAAGGATAAGAAGAGGGCAATGTCTTACATCACTCATGAAAAACTCCAAGTGTTTGATGAAACGCGATAGCGCTTTAAATTTGTTTTAATATTGATTGGGATTCTATGTAAAAAAAACAAGGACAACAACAAAAAAACGCAGCTATTTTTAGCTGCGTTTTATAAAAACTCTGTTTTTGTAAACTAAGTAGTACTTTAAGCTTTATTTAGGCTTAACTTTTTAGCCTAACGCTACTCTTGGTTCAACGTAATCAAAGCCAAGGTTTTGTGCAACATCACGTACGGTTACTTTACCGTTGATCACATTTAAGCCATTTAAGAAATGTTGATCAGAAAGTAATGCTTGTTTATAACCTTTATTTGCTAAATTAATAATGAAAGGTAAGGTTGCGTTATTTAGAGCAAATGTAGAGGTACGTGGCACAGCACCTGGCATATTCGCAACACAGTAGTGAACAACATCATCAACAATAAATGTTGGCTCTGCATGTGTTGTCGCGCGTGAAGTGGCAATACAACCACCTTGGTCAATTGCTACATCAACAATTGCAGAACCAGGCTTCATATTTTTAATATGCTCAGCGGTAACTAATTTAGGTGCGGCTGCACCTGGAATTAATACACCACCAATAACAAGGTCAGCTTCAAGTACATGTTTTTCAAGTGCATCTGCTGTTGAGTAAATGGCTTTAACTTTATTGCCAAATTGCGCGTCTAAACGACGTAGTACGTTAATGTTACGATCTAAAATAACTACTTCAGCGCCCATACCGATAGCCATTTGAGCGGCATTGTTACCAACCATACCACCGCCAATGATAACTACTTTAGCAGGTTCAACACCAGGTACGCCGCCAAGTAACATACCACGACCAGCATTTGATTTTTCAAGAGCCTGTGCACCTGCTTGAATCGACATGCGTCCCGCTACTTCTGACATTGGCGCTAATAGTGGTAAACCGCCATTACTATCAGTTACTGTTTCATAGGCAATACAAATAGCTTTCGATTTAATTAAATCTTCTGTTTGAGCTAAATCAGGGGCTAAATGTAGATAAGTAAATAGGATCTGACCTTCACGAAGCATTGCACGTTCAACTGCTTGTGGCTCTTTAACTTTTACAATCATTTCAGCTTGCGCAAAAACATCACTAGCACTTGCTAAAACTTCTGCACCAGCAGCAATATAATCTTCATCGGTAAAGCCAATGCCGTTTGCTGCATTAGTTTCTACCAATACTTTGTGGCCGTGATTAATTAATTCACGAACACTCGCAGGCACCATTCCAACGCGGTATTCATGGTTTTTAATTTCTTTAGGTACGCCAATAATCATAATGTTTTCTCTATATGTGTTAACTGTTGCAAATATTTTGTTTTTATATGTTGCTAGTATATAGAGATATATGCAGAATAACGTATCGTATTTTTGTAATAAGTAGATTGATATATTGCTATTTTAATTATTTGCAGATAAAAACTCTAAAAGGTTAAGGTGATGAGTAAAACTTTTGATCGGATCGATAGAAACATTCTAAAAGAGCTACAAAACGATGGTCGAATATCGAATGTCGAACTTTCTAAGCGTGTTGGATTAAGTCCAACACCGTGTTTAGAAAGGGTGAAGAAACTAGAGCAAGACCATGTTATAACGGGATATAGCGCTAACTTGAACCCTAAATATCTTGATGCAGCATTACTCGTCTTTGTAGAAATAACTCTTACAAGGACTGCGCCCGATGTATTTGAAGAATTTTCTAAAGCGGTTATGGATGTTGGTGTAATACAAGAGTGTCATCTGGTTTCTGGTAACTTTGATTTTCTGTTGAAAACTCGGGTTTCAGACATGCAAGCTTATCGAAACTTACTCGGCGATACATTACTTACTTTACCATCGGTAAGCGAAAGTAGAACCTATGTGGTTATGGAAGAGGTGAAAACCGGAAATAAATTGCCAATAATTTAGTTTTATGGCCATTTTTAATTCAAATTTCAGTGTTTTTGCTCAATTAAGCCGCTTTAAATGCTTAATTCGATAATACAGTTACTATTAACTACGTTTTGATATTTTAACCGAGCTTAATTTCTGTTATTTTGGTTACTTATAATATTAATAATAATCTCAATTTTTATGGATTCTACTTTGTCTACTTCTGAATCAACAAAATTAACTGGCACTCAGCGTTTACTCGAAGCTGGGCTTATATTTACCAGTATCTTCTCCATCTATTTGATTATATCTCTTTTAAGCTTCGACCCTGCCGATCCAGGTTGGTCGCAAACTGCGTATCATACTAGCGTTAATAATTCAGGAGGGGCTATTGGCGCTTACTTATCTGATATCTTCTTTTTCGCTTTTGGTAGTATTGCTTACTTTTTACCATTTATTTTTGCAGCCCTTGGTTGGTTAGTGTTTCAAAAAATCCATGTTTTACTTGAAGTTGATTTCTTTACCCTTGGCTTAAAGTTTATTGGTTTCGTGATGTTTATTATTGGCATAACATCAATCGCCAGTATGAATTTTGATGATGTCTATGAATTCTCCGCAGGGGGCGTAGTTGGTGACTATATATCATTATCTTTATTGCCTTATTTAAACTTCCCTGGCTGTAGCTTATTATTTTTACTACTTACTTGTTCTGGCTTTGTGTTAGTTACCGGTGTGTCATGGTTAACCATGATTGACTTTATTGGTGAAAAAGCCATTACATCGGCGCTGTACTTGAGAGATTCAATCCCGGTTATAAAAGACAAGTTTTCTTCATCGCCAACACCAACACAACAAGAGAGCGAAACTGACGAAGATGTTAATAGTGTTGATGAAAAATCTCACACTAAAGCGAAAACGAGTACAGATAAATTATCTAAGTCGGTTGAGGCTGTAGCTATCGATGATAGTGATGATGATTTAGCCGAAAAGTTATTTGGCAGTATTGAACGTCATGAGAGCAGCCAACAAGGTGTTACGAAGGCGGAACCAGTAATTGAAGATGATGGTTTTGTCGCAATTGATGATTTAATTGACGATGATATCGAATTTAGCATCAATGACGACATTAGTGAGCAAGAGCTCGATGTTGTATTTTCTGATGTTGAAAAAGTTGATGTTGCAGATGATGATATTAATGAACAGGCAAACTTTGATAAACAAAGCTCTAATGCTGAAACGGCCACTAAACCTGCGGTAGTTGAAGAAAGTCCGTTTGAGCGCTACAAAGGTATGCCAACAATCGATTTATTGGACAAACCTAACAGAACTAAAAATCCAATATCACAAGAAGAACTAGACCAAGTAAGCCGTTTAGTTGAAGCCAAACTTTTAGACTACGGCGTGATTGCTGAAGTTGTTGATGTTTTCCCAGGTCCTGTTATTACTCGTTTTGAAATTGACTTAGCGCCAGGCGTCAAAGTCAGTAAAATTACTAACTTATCTAAAGATTTAGCTCGTGCACTATCCGCGGCAAGTGTACGTGTGGTTGAGGTTATTCCTGGTAAGTCGGTAATAGGTTTAGAAATACCAAATAAACATCGCGAAATGGTTAAGCTTAGTGAAGTTATCGAGAGTGATGTGTTTACTAGCTCAAAATCGGCATTAACTATGGTACTTGGTAAAGATATTGCCGGCGACCCAATCGTTGCTGATTTAGCGAAAATGCCGCACTTACTAGTTGCTGGTACCACCGGCTCAGGTAAGTCTGTGGTAGTAAATGTGATGATTGTGAGTATGCTTTATAAGTCTACTCCTGATGAAGTTCGCTTTATCATGATAGATCCAAAGATGTTGGAATTATCTGTATATGAAGGCATTCCACATTTACTTTCTGAAGTAGTTACCGATATGAAAGATGCCGCTAACGCACTGCGTTGGTGTGTTGGTGAAATGGAACGTCGTTACAAATTAATGTCAGCACTTGGCGTTCGTAATTTAACCGGCTTTAACCAGAAAATATCTGCGGCAATTGCAGAGGGTAATCCAATTGTTGATCCTTTATGGAAACCAGGCGATAGCATGTTAGAAAGTGCGCCGCAGCTAGAGCGTTTGCCAAGTATAGTTGTGGTGGTTGATGAGTTTGCCGATATGATCATGATTGTTGGTAAAAAAGTTGAAGAGTTAATTGCTCGTATCGCACAAAAAGCACGTGCCGCGGGTATTCACTTGATCTTAGCAACGCAAAGACCATCGGTTGATGTTATCACAGGTTTAATTAAGGCAAATATACCAACGCGTATGGCGTTAACTGTGCAATCAAGAATTGATTCTAGAACTATTCTTGATCAACAAGGTGCCGAGCAACTACTTGGTAATGGTGACATGCTATTTTTACCTCAAGGTACAAGTGTTCCTCTTCGGGCTCAAGGTGCATTTGTTGATGACCATGAAGTCCATGCCGTAGTTAATGATTGGAAGGCACGTGGTAAACCAAGATATATTGAAGAAATTCTCTCTGGGGCAGGTACTGAAGATACGTTATTACCAGGAGAAGTAGCTGAGTCTGAAGACCAAGAAATGGATGTGCTATACGATGAAGCATTAGCATTTGTAACGGAATCAAGAAGGGCGTCGATTTCAGGTGTACAACGTAAGTTCCGTATAGGTTATAATCGCGCAGCACGTATTATTGAACAAATGGAAGCATCTGGTGTAGTAAGTAGTCCAGGTCACAATGGTAATCGCGAAGTTTTAGCGCCACCACCAGTAAAAGATTAAGTGAGAAAAACACCATGGCTTTAAAATTTATTTTGCCAGTAAGCGTACTGGCATTAAGTATTTCTTCTGCTTTTGCACAAGATACACAGACAACAACCCTAACAGAAACAGAGGTTGCACAAGCCAATTTCAGAGCAGAAAAAGAAGCTCAAATTAAACACGCCCTTAAAGCTAAGTTAGAAACGTTTAATGGGTTTAGTGCTAATTTTCAGCAAGACGTTATCGATGCAGAAGGCAATGCTTTACAGTCATCAAACGGTAAGCTTGTGGTTAAACGTCCAAACCTTATTTATTGGGAAACTATAGAGCCTGATGAAACTCTTGTTGTTAGTGATGGCACGACCTTGTGGTTTTACAACCCATTTGTAGAGCAAGTATCAGCGTTTAATGTAAGTAATGCGGTAGTAAATACGCCAATTTTATTGTTAAGTGACACTTCTGCAGATACATGGCAAGACTACCAAGTAAGTCAGCAATCGATGAATGAATACAGCATTAAGTCATTAGATATTGAAGCACAAGTAAAAAGTCTAAATTTAGTATTTGATGGCAATCAACTTGCAATGTTTACCATTGTCGATGCTACCGGTCAGTTAAGCCACTTTAAATTATCAAATATGATCACTGAGCCATCACCGAGCTCTGATATTTTTAAGTTTAGTTTACCTGCTAATGTAGATTTTGATGACCAAAGATAATCAAACATTCACGCTAGATTTTGACGATGAACAGCCTAGTGGTAACAGTAACGCTAAAACTCTTGCTTTTGCCCCATTAGCAGCAAGGCTTAGACCACAAACACTAGAAGATTATATTGGCCAACAGCATTTACTTAGTGCAGGTAAGCCGTTAAAAGTCGCTATCGAACAAGGCTTATGTCACTCCTTAATATTCTGGGGACCACCAGGTACTGGTAAAACGACACTTGCCGAGCTCATTGCTAAATATGCCGAAGCCGATTTTGAACGTATTTCAGCTGTTACCTCTGGCGTTAAAGAAATTCGCGCTGCGATTGATAAAGCCAAGTTAAATGAGCAAGTCAAAGGTCGTCGCACTATATTGTTTGTTGATGAGGTACACCGCTTTAATAAATCCCAACAAGATGCTTTTTTGCCGTTTATCGAAGATGGTACGATCACCTTTATTGGCGCAACGACAGAAAACCCGGCATTTGAACTAAATCAAGCCTTGTTGTCTCGAGCTAGGGTATATTTACTGCAGAAGTTTTCTGATGAAGAATTAGAGCAAGTACTACATCGAGCTCTTAATGATAAAGAGCTTGGTTATGGCTCTCTTACCATTGAAATTGAGCCGAAAGCGAAAGATTCTTTATTAGCTCTTGCCAACGGCGATGCTAGGCGTTTATTAAACTTATTAGAAAACTGTGTTGATATCAGCGCAGAAATTGAGCAAACGGTAAATATAACACTAGAAGTGGTTAATTTAGTTGCTGGTGAAAAACAAGCTTTGTACGATAAAGGTGGCGATCACTTTTATGATTTAATTAGTGCTTTTCATAAATCGGTACGTGGTTCTAATCCTGATGCAGCTTTGTATTGGTACGCAAGAATATTAGAAGGTGGAGGCGATCCGCTTTACGTTGGACGCAGGTTATTAGCTATTGCTAGTGAAGATATTGGTAATGCCGACCCAAGAGCTATTCAGTTGGCGATTAATGCATGGGATACTTATCATCGAGTAGGTCCTGCAGAAGGTGAGCGTGCAATAGCACAAGCTGCTGTTTATCTTGCATTAGCACCAAAATCAAATGCGGTTTATACTGCGTTTAAAGCTGCTCGAGCGTTAGCAAAAGATACTGGCCATTTAGAAGTACCCATTCATCTGCGTAATGCGACATCAAAGCTTACCCAAGAAATGGGACACGGCAAGGAGTATCGTTACGCTCATGATGAAGAAGGAGCTTATGCTGCAGGTCAAAGTTATTTACCTGAATATATCGATGGCATGTCTTTTTATCAGCCAACCGATAGAGGCTTAGAGAAAAAACTTAAAGAGAAAATGGATTATTTAGCTAGTTTAGATAGCAGGGCTGGGAGAAAAACCTATTAATACCTTACAAATGTACTTGTTTATAGCTATTGGTGGGGCATGTGGAGCTTGTTTGCGTTTCTTTATAATGCAAATAGTTTTCAATTTTTTAGGAAAAGGTTTCCCTTTTGCTACTTTGATCGTTAATATTTCCGGCTCATTGATAATGGGTGTATTATATGGCCTTATCGAACAGGGCTCAATTGAAGTAGTTTTATACCGAACGCTTATAGGTATAGGCTTTTTGGGCGCTTTTACAACGTTTTCAACGTTTTCGTTAGATACTTTGTTGTTATTGCAACATGGAGAAATAATGAAAGCATTAATAAATGTTCTTTTAAATGTGTTGCTGTGTGTATTAGCAGCAGGTTTAGGAATGTTTTTAGTAACAAATAAATAATTAATTTTTACAATACCGTTAGGTATAAAACCACAAGTGACAAAACATGCTTGATTCAAAACTACTTAGATCAGATTTAGACGCAGTTGCAGCTCAATTAGCTAAACGCGGATTTACTTTAGATACAGCCACAATTAACGCCTTAGAAGAAGAGCGTAAAGAGTTGCAGGTTCGCACCCAAGAACTACAAAGCCAGCGTAATACACGCTCAAAATCCATTGGCCAAGCAAAAGCTCGTGGTGAAGATATTCAGCCTTTACTTGCTGAAGTTGGTCAACTTGGTGCTAAGTTAGATTTAGCCAAAGAAGAGTTAGCAACTTTATTAGCAAAAATTGATGCTATCGTTTCTGCTATTCCTAACTTACCTCATGAATCAGTTCCGCATGGTTTATCTGAAGATGATAACGTTGAAATACGTCGCTGGGGTACGCCAAAAGAATTCGACTTTGAAGTAAAAGATCACGTTGATTTAGCAACAGCACTTGATAAAGGTTTAGATTTTGAAAGTGGTGCTAAATTATCTGGTACTCGCTTTGTTGTGATGCGTGGCCAAATTGCTCGTTTAAATCGTGCTCTTGGTCAGTTTATGCTTGATTTACATACTGAGCAGCATGGTTACCAAGAAATGAACGTGCCTTTATTAGTAAACCACGATTCATTATTCGGTACAGGTCAATTGCCAAAGTTTGGTGAAGACTTATTCCACACCGATTTAGGTAATAAAAAATTCTCATTGATCCCAACAGCAGAAGTACCACTGACTAACTTAGTGCGTGATGAAATTATCGATGAAGCTGAACTGCCAATTAAAATGACGGCTCTGTCTTCTTGTTTCCGTAGTGAAGCTGGTTCATCAGGTCGTGATATTCGCGGCTTAATTCGTCAACATCAATTTGATAAAGTTGAATTAGTACAAATTGTTAAACCGGAAGATTCATTTGCAGCACTTGAAGGCTTAACTAAGTGTGCTGAAAAAGTGTTAGAGCTTTTAGAGTTACCATACCGTACAGTAAATCTTTGTACTGGTGATATTGGCTTTAGTGCAACTAAGACGTTCGATATTGAAGTGTGGTTACCGGCGCAAGGCACTTACCGTGAGATCTCATCTTGTTCAAATATGGGCGATTTCCAAGCACGTCGTATGCAAGCTCGCTACAGAAACAGCGATAATAAAACTGAATTAGTGCACACGCTAAATGGTTCAGGCTTAGCCGTTGGCCGTACGTTAGTGGCTATTTTAGAGAACTATCAACAAGCTGATGGCACTATCGCTATCCCAGAAGTGTTAAAACCTTACATGGGGGGCATAACTCAAATAGGTTAATAACTTATTGTTTGTTAAATAAAAAGGCGCATAAGCGCCTTTTTTTATGAGCTGATTTTAGCCTTTGTTACACTGTTAAAGGCTTAATTGGTAAATCACGATAACGAGTACCTGATGCGGCAAAAATTGCATTACTCAATGCTGGAGCAAAAGGTGCAACACCTGGCTCACCAAGTCCTGTTGGCTTTTCATCAGAGTCAACAATATGTACTCGTACATTTGGCATATCTGAAGTACGCATAACAGGGTAGTCATGGAAGTTTGAATTGACCACAGCGCCATCTTTAAACGATATTTCAGTATAAAGTGACAAAGACATACCCATAACCACGGCGCCTTCCATTTGCGCAGTAGCACCATCTGTATTAAGTACTTGACCACAATCAATAGCACAATCAACGTTAAGTACTTTTATGTTATCGCCATCAACTTTCACATGTACTGCCATTGCCACATAACTATTAAAACTGTAATGCACGGCAATACCTATACCTTCGCCTTTAGGTAATTCTTTACCTATGCCGGAGTGTTTAGCCGCTAGGGCTAATACCGCTTTTGAGCGTTGTACTTGCTCTGCATGTTTACGTTTGTTTTTAATCGGTGTGCTGTTATCGTACACATCATTTAAAAATGTTACCGGATCTTTGCCTGCTTTATAGGCTAGCTCATCAGCAAATGTGCCAAAGGCAAAACCATAAAAAATTGCATAAACAGCTCGATACCAGCCAATACGTGTATGAGCTGGAGCGTAACCGGTTTCACTTCTAAAGTTGTTAAAAGCAAAAGGGTGATTGTCTATTTGCCCTAATGCATTTGCAGGTGCTCTATCTAATCCTTGCTGAAATAGAGAAACTATAGAAGGGAACGCAGCTCGATGTAACCAACCGGTTATATTTCCTTGCTCATCAAGAGATGCTTCAATATGTTGAGCATTTATTGAATGGTAGTAACCCGTGCGCATATCTTCTTCACGCGACCAAATAAGTTGTACTGGAGCATTGATCTGTTTAGAGATAACTGCGGCTTCATGAACGTAATCACATTTAAACTTACGACCAAAAGCACCACCAGCCATCATTACATGAACGGTAATATCTTTAGCTTCACGGCCTAAATACTGAGCCAGTACTGTTTGGATATCCTCTGGACTTTGAGTTGAAGCCCATACTTCACAACTGTCATTTTGTACCCACACCACACTGGCATTTGGCTCCATTGGTGCATGGCATAAATGCCCTCCGGTGTAAGTTGCACTTACCTTGGCAGCAGAATTACTGAATGCTTTCGCTACATCACCGCGTTCTGTGACTAACTCAGCAGGTTTCTCTACATTTTTAACCAACTGCGCTTTGTATTCTTTAGTGTTATAAACTTTATTCGGACCTAAATCCCATTCAATCTTTAACTGCGCAAGTGCTCTTTGGGCGATCCATGAGTTATCTGCAACTACTGCAACACCTCCAAGTGAACTAAAAGGGTGCTTTATTGGCGTTATTTCGACAACGTCAATAACACCTTGCATTTGTAACACAGCATCTTTATCAACGCTTTTTAGTGTGCCACCAAGTACAGGGCAATGGCTAATCGCAGCGTACTTCATTCCTGGTAGTTTAGTATCAACACCATAAGTACGTTTACCTTCAACTACTAGTCCTTGGTCGTGCCTATCTAAAGCCTTACCAATATATTTAAACTGATCTTTAGTTTTAAGCGTTGGTTTTTCAGGGACAGGTGAGTTTGCAGCAAGGGATGCTAATTCACCGAAACCCAATTTTTGATTATTAAGTTTATTAATAACAAAGTGATTTTCAGCGTAACAATTTTCAACGTCTGTTTTAAAAACCTTAGCGCCAGCTATAATTAACATCTCTTTCGCCGCAGCACCAGCTTCTCGCATAGGTTGGTACATTTTTCTGATACTTGCAGAGCCACCCGTATTTTGTGGTCCGTACAACTCTTTATTACCATCAGCTTGTTTTACTGTAACGCGCTGCCAATCTGCTTCCATTTCATCGGCTACAGCAGAAGGTAAAGCAGTACTTATGCCTTGACCCATTTCGCAGCGTCCACAATAAAGCAGTAAATCGCCATTTTCACTTAAGTGAATAAATCCGCTAGGATTAAATTTAACCTCAGCGCTAGCTTGTTTCTTTGTTTCAGTTGTTGAGCAAGCAGGTATGGTAAAGCCTAGTGCTAAGCCACCAGATGCAATTGACATGGTTTTTAAAAAGCCACGACGTGACATTGAAGTATCTATCGGGGTAGGAATAGTATCATCTTGCTTTTGGCTCGCTTTCCATTCATTTAAGGCGTGTAATACATGTTCATTCATCTTACACCTCCTTAGCTAAATCATAGGCCACAGATTTTATGGCTTTTTTAATGCGTTGATAAGTTCCGCAACGACAAATATTGCCTTGCATCGCATTATCGATATCTTCATCAGTTGGTTTGTCATTTGTGGCAAGGAAACTTGCTGCATTCATAATTTGTCCAGCTTGGCAGTAACCACATTGAGGGACATTATGCTCAAGCCAAGCTTTTTGTAGAGGATGGTCACCATCTGCTGATAACCCCTCTATGGTAGTGATAGATTTTCCTGCTAAGGCGCTAATAGGAATAATACATGAACGCGTAGCTTGGCCATCGACATGAACGGTACAAGCGCCGCAAAGGCCACTACCACAACCAAACTTTGTTCCTATAAACTCTAATCGGTCTCGTAAGAACCAAAGTAGAGGCATGTTTTCATCAACATCGATAGGGTGCTCTACACCGTTAATATTTATTGTCTTAGCCATGAGTTATCCTTTTACAAATGTATAAGGATAAATATACATGATGTTTACAAAAAAGTATTACTTATGAATAAATAAACGATGATATTTAAGCAATTGCTTTTAAAATCAAGACCAATCCAGTTAATCGATAGATTGGTCTTGTTGATAAAAGTAGGGGTTATATGGTTTGCATACCGGCAATTTTATGCCAATAGCCATTTGAATGGTTGTTAGCTAATTTTTTGTATGTAGGTGACTTATGTTGTGCAATAAAGTCATCTAAAATCGCAAAAGTGTCTTCTGCCTGTGGGCTTATACGAATAATATCTACAACATCTTGCATGCCTGAAACATCATTAATTAGGTTGTAGCAAAAACCGGACATGGTCTGAATACCGTTTAGTACAAATAGCTCTTGTTGGTCTTGTGAATTTGCAATACGACCACTTGGATACTTTATACAACATAGTTCGCAATCATTTTTACTTCTGTTTTCGCTTCTTGCGGTAAAACAACGAGCAGAATAAGCTAAAGGTAAATGACCGTACGCCTGAGTTTCTACTTCAAACTTATCTCGTAAATTTAATTCATCCATTTCGGATAAAATATTTTTTATCCAGTCTCTACCAAGTTCAACAGGAGTAACCCAGCGCTGCATACCCATTGCAATGAGTCGTTTCAATGTTGGGCTGTTATATGCGTTGATCGCTTGCCCGCAGACAAATTCAACTTTATTTTGACGACAATATTCAATAGCACCAACATCATTAGCTTCAATAATAAAATCGCCGTTGTCGCAATACTTCTTAAGTAAGCTGACTTCCGACGGAGCTTCAAGTAATGCCATAGTTGATAAAACGATTTGCTTATTTGAACTAGCCAGTTGTTTAGCTAACTCAAGCCAATCTTTTAGTCGCAGCTCTCTGCGTTTAGAGCATACCGTCTCTCCTAAATAAATAATATCAGCATTAGAGTTCGCCGCTTGTTGATAAAATTCTTGAGTTTGCTTTGCTGGCCAATAATATTGATTTGCGCCTAATGAAAATTTCATAATAATTCCTTATTGCCAATCTCGGTGATAAGCACCTAACGTTGTTTGCGAGCCTTCAGAAATATTGCCAAGCTCTTGCATCCAAGCAGGGTCCGCTTGAAAGTTTTCAGGGTCGTTGTAATAGCTGTCAATAGCTTTGCGCCAAAGTCTAGTTACAGTGGCAACATAGGCCGGACTTCGCTGTCTACCTTCTATCTTTACTGAAGCAATATTGGCTTTTGCTAATTCAGGAATAATATCGATGGTATTTAAACTTGTTGGCTCTTCAAGTGCATGATAAAGATTGTCTTCTACTTTAAACTTGCCCTTACATAGAGTAGGGTAACCAGCGTTTTCACCGTCTTTATAACGATCTATGACGATATTATTTAAACGCGACTCTAAACCTTTATCAGTTTGCTGCCATTGAACAAATTTTGCTGGCGAGCAGGCGCCAACAGTATTTGGGCTTTCACCGGTTAAATACGAAGATAAATAACAACGCCCTTCAGCCATGATACATAAACTACCAAAAGCGAATACTTCAAGTTCAATATCAGTTTGACGTGATAACTGCTTTACTTGGTGCAGAGATAAGACTCGTGGTAGCACGACTCTACTGATATTAAAATTATTTCGATAAAAATCTATTGCAGCTTTATTGGTTGCAGATGCTTGTACTGATAAATGGATTTCAGCATTAGGGTATTTTTCACTGGCATAATCAAGTACCGCCATATCAGCTATGATCAGAGCTTTCGCACCAATATCAACTGCTTTGTCAACTGCGTATTGCCAAGATGAAAACTGATTAGGTTGAGCAAAAGTGTTGATGGCTATATGTAGGTCTTTGTTTTTTTGTTGAATAAGATCTGCGGCTTGTTTTATACGTTTATCGTTAAAATTAAGGCCGGTAAAGTGACGAGCATTAGTTTCGTTATTCATACCAATGAATATGGCATCAGCACCGTTTTCTAGTGCGGCTTTTACAGCAGGTAAGCTACCTGCAGGGCAAAGAAGTTCCATAAAGAGTCTCAAATATTATTATTAGAGGTATATTAATTGATAAATTTTCAATAATTTTGATTTGAATTAAGTTATCTAATAATTGAATTTGCTACTTTGTTTTTATTCAATAATAAATTGTAACTAACGAGATCTTAAATGCTTTTGCCTAAAATAGTTTGTGAAATTCTTCCAAGATTTGCTCATTTATCAAGCCAAATAGTCCCTAATAAAATTCAATCTAAAGCAATAGAGTTTGCCATTAATAATGTTTTAAAAGAGTCATTAGAAGACGGTGAGTTAGATTTTTTAGAAGAGCAAATATTAGAAATAAAAGTTACAGATTTAAATAAAAGCTGGTTTTTCACTGTTATTGATGAACGAATTATAGTTAAAAGTGAGCAAAGTATTTCGCAAGTAACCATAAGCGGCGAATTTAACTCTTTTGCATTACTTGCATCGCAAACGATTGACCCGGATACTTTGTTTTTTAGACGAAAGCTATTGATAGAAGGAGACGTTGACTTAGGGCTTGCTGTGAAAAACTTACTCGATCGCGTTGAGCTAGAACAACTACCTAATTTATTAAGCAAGCCAATTGAAATGTACGCTACAAGGCTAAATCAAACTGCTTAAACCTATATTTTTGTGGTAACGCGTAACTAGATGCAGCGGGCGGGCTTAGGTAAACCAGCAATTTTAGTTGCTTGTTTAGCTGGGCCTTTAGGGAATAATCTATATAGGTATCGACTGCTTGCTTTTTCCTCTCCATATTCGGCTTTAAGCGCTTTAGTTAATGCTCTTATTGCCGGCGAGGTTTTGTATTCTAGATAAAAGCTACGCACAAAATTAACCACTTGCCAGTGATCTTCCGATAGATTTAACGATTCACTTTCTGCGATAACTAAAGCAAGGTCTTTACTCCAATCATCAACATTTAATAAATAACCTTGTTTATCTGTGGCTATCTCATTGCCATTAAAATTTATTGCCATGTGATAACTTTTCCTGCTTTTTCTGTCGCCTTTACCAAATCGGTATAACTCATCTGCTTAATATTGTTTGAGCTTAACCCTCGTGCCTGGATATGTTCAGACAACGCCGAAATAGAGTTACTCACTGAATCAATTAAATTATGGTTTACGTTGTAAACTCCATCATCAATTAACACTATCTGATCACTCTCTTCTAATAAAGCGATACACTGTTGTAGTTTGTTATCGGCAAAAGCCGATGTTCTAATTAAATGTAGGGTGCACATATTTATCCTAAAACGTTAACACTATATCGCATTGTTTTAACTTAGCCTTAAGCCGTTCATTAGAGCAGCATTGGCCTTCAGTTAATACGTTAACCTCTTTAATACCTCGCTTTTGTAGAGATTCACTACAAACGTAGATATCGTCAATATCGTAAAAGCCTAAAGCCTTAAATGTAGCTATATAATCTTTTGCCTTTATCGTTTCTGCATTTTGGCTGGTAAGTGTTTGATAAACGCCGTCGCCAATAAAAAACAATGAAACAGGCATTTCATAACTTGCTAAGATAAGGGCGGCATCAAGCGACTCTTTACCTTTAAGAGAGTCGAAACTAGCCGTTGTATTGACTATGGCGTAGTGCTTAACCTGATGTGTACTCATAGCTGTACTACCTTATCCGCTTGACTTGTTAATACCACGAGTTCGCCTAAGCCTGAAATTGTAAAGTTAGGGGCAATATTATGATTGTATTGGTCATCATTACTGTCAGTTAGCCCGCGACGTTCGCCTGCTGTAATACACAAATGTAGTGGGGTATTTGTTTGTTGGTTAAACTCTTGCCAGGCAACCATTAAATTTAATTCGTCACTTGGTGTTTGTACCAATTGATTCGCGTTCATCACACCATCATGATAAAAAAACACACCGGTAATAACATGTTCTTGTGCAATCAAAGTTTGCGCAAACTTTAATGCGGTATGAGTTTTATTATCTGTAGGTGGTGTTGATACAATTAAGGCAAAAGTAGTCAAAGCTTATCCCAGTTATTTATAGCAATTTGAGTAAATTGGTTTTATATAAAAAAGGCTCCAATAAGGAGCCTTAGTATAAAGTATTTTTTACGATTTATTAATCATCATTACCAGATAATGCTGCTAATAAGTGTAGTAAGTGTACGAAAATATTATAAATATTTAAGTATAAAGAAACTGTTGCACGAATGTAGTTAGTTTCACCACCGTGGATAATGCGGCTTGTATCAAATAAGATTAAACCTGACATCACCATGATAATTGCAGCACTTACTGCTAAAGAAAGAGCAGGGATACCTAAAAAGATATTAGCGATTGATGCAATAACAGCAACAATTAAACCAACCATTAAGAAGCCGCCCATAAATGAGAAGTCTTTCTTAGATGTTAAAGCGTAAGCTGATAATGCGAAGAAAATTAATGCTGTACCGCCTAGAGCTTGCATTATTAACGCGCCACCACCTGGCATTGAAGCGTAAGCATTAAGCATTGGACCTAATGAAGCACCCATTAAACCAGTGAATGCGAAGATCCAATAAATACCATTGGCTTTATCTGCTTGCTTATGAACAACAAATAATAAACCAAATGCGGCTAAAGTCATTACAAGAGCTGCAATGTGAGATAGACCCATAGCCATTGAGATACCAGCTGTTACTGCACTAAATGCTAAGGTCATACTTAAAAGCATGTAGGTATTACGTAATACCTTATTTATTTCGATAGCAGAGCGTTGACTCGCTGTATTAAATCCCATTTGAGATTGCATAAAATTTCCTCTGAAAATTTGATTACTATTTGTTAGATGGGGTTATTTAAAAATAATTCAATAAAAAACTAAAAAATTCTTTATTGAAACAACCCACTAAAAGTATTTATAACTTAAACAAAGCCTTTGGTAAACAAAAACTCGACATATTATGACACAGGGTGCAATTAATGCCAAAGTAATTGAATTAATCATAAGTAATTTCATTTTTACGAAAGCAACTATTGCTGTGATCATTTACCATGCCGCATGCCTGCATATGGGCATAAATTATAGTTGAACCAACAAATTTAAAGCCTCTTTTTTTTAGGTCTTTACTCAATTTATCTGATATTTCTGTGGATGAAGGGTAATCATCTAATGTTGAAAAATTATTTACGATAGGTTTATGATCTACAAATCCCCATATGTAATTACAAAAACTGCCAAACTCTTTTTGAACTTCTATGAAACGTTTTGCGTTTGTTACCGCGGCTTTAACCTTAAGGCGATTACGAATAATTCCAGGATTTAATAATAACTCTTCAATTTTTTCATCAGAAAATTTAGCTACTTTCTCAACATCAAAATTAGCAAATAAATTCCGGTAATTTTCACGTTTTTTTAATACGGTATACCAACTTAATCCAGCTTGTGCCGATTCTAGAGTTAAATACTCAAACATGGTTCGATCATCTTTAACCGGAACACCCCATTCAGTATCGTGATATTGAACATAATCGGGTTTGGTTTCATCGAGCCAAGGGCAACGACACTTCGACATTTTACGCTCCAAATGTAACTAATGTTTAAAATATGCTGAAAGATTAATCTAACTGATTAAATAACTATCAAACAAACTATATATTTAAATTAATACTTTACAAGTCGATTATGACTCTTTAATATTCGCGGCATTGGTGAGATGGCTGAGTGGTCGAAAGCACCGGTCTTGAAAACCGGCATGGGTTTGTAGCCCATCTAGAGTTCAAATCTCTATCTCACCGCCATATTCTAAAAAAGCCTGCTTATTTAGCAGGCTTTTTGCTATCAGACTTCCGATTAGCCTCATCTACTGGATGCCTCGTAATACATAACTCCTTTATAAGGGTTGCGTAAGGCGCCCCAGCAGACATACAGCGACTTGATAAATTTGTTATGTTCCGTTGATTACTGCTCTGCCTCAATTTCTTTCAAAATTTCTTCAACAACTGGTTGGATTGTCGATCTAGCGTGCATTTGGAAAATATCGCGGACCATCTCACTTCCGCTCATGCTCGATTTCAAGCTCAATCTAAGGCCATTCCAGGATGCTTCGGTTAGTAATCCTTGTTTGTATTGGAAGTAGAGATTGTCATAGCCAACTATTTGCAGTCGATTAATCAGAACCATGGCCTCAACACTCTTTATATTCAGAGCTCCCTCCCTTACTTTCTTAAGTTCCTCCCACTCTTTATCAGAATAAGATGTCCTTCCAGTTAACGTCCACTCCTCCTCTACGGCTCGGAAGTATTCTGGACTAAGTAGTGCCGTCCTGTAATCTTCCTTCACCGATTCAGCGCGATTAAAGTATTGTTCCGCCAAGGCTACTTTGCGATCTAGGTGAAGCTGCATGCCTACAAAGACCAGTGAGGCAACGACCGCAAATATCCCCAAAATTTCCGCTAGTTCTTTTTTGTTAGTCTTCATATTATAAAATCTCTGGGTATTCTGTAGTTGAAGTATTTGGGATGTATATTTCGCCCAATATTCGTAGACAGCAAGTACGTAATTTATAAGTATAATCTATGAATATAAAAGGTGTGAATGACTATAGTTCGCTCTTAGCGGAAGTTTTCCGCTTTACTAACTAATACTCTAATGATTATTAAGAGAATGTAAACACAAAGAAAGCAAAAGGCATCAGATTAAAATAATCTGATGCCTTTAATTAGAACTACGTTAGGTAATCGGCTTGCTTAACTAGCAGGCTTGTATACTTAATTACCAAGAGTATTAACGCAGTAAATGTAAGAAGTGTAGATGTTTGTGGTATTGATCGATAATGTTATTAATCACCGCAGATTCAGACCAACCCATAATGTCATAATCTTGACCGCCTTCACCTAAATGAACTTCTGCGCGGTAGTAACTCTGTTCATCATCGTCGTCTTCATTAACAAAGTCTGGTTGTGAGTATTTGCAAGGAAATACCCGATAAACAAACTCTTGTTGTTCTCCGTGCCTAATAATAAGACACATTCCTTTGTCATCGGTTAGCTCGACATTAATGTCATTATTTTCTAATTCTTTAGACACTTGGGTAAAAGCGGGGCGAACAGTTTGGTTAATGAATTTATTAACATTAGTTTTATTTGGAAAGTCGACGACGTTTTTTAAACGCATTTGCCAACTGTTATAATCACTAGTTGAGTGTGGTACCGATGTTACTAGCTGACTGTCTTGCTTAACCACTTCAATTCTTAACGCTTTAATTAAACCAATAATAGCGATAATTAATACAATGGCAAATGGAAGGGCACTTGCAATAGTCATTGTTTGCAGTGCATTTAACCCTCCGACTAACAGCAATATTGCGGCAACTATAAATATTCCTATCGCCCAATAAACACGTTGCCATAAAGGGGTGTCATTTTTACCATGTGAACAAAGCATATCTACCACCATGGCACCTGAGTCACATGAGGTAACGAAAAATATCACTATCATTAAGACACTAATAAAAGAAAGTATTGTGCTTAGCGGAAAGTTTTCTAAAAAGACAAATAAAGCAACAGATGAATCTTTACTTACCATTTCTCCTAACGACGTTATGCCTTGGCTATGAACTAAATCGATTGCACTATTACCAAATATTGTCATCCACAATAAAGTAAATATTGTAGGTAGTAACATAACACCTAAAATGAACTCTCTTATTGTACGACCGCGAGAGATCCTTGCGATAAATATGCCTACAAAAGGTGCCCAAGCTAACCACCAGCCCCAATAAAATATAGTCCAACCACCAATCCAATTAGATTTTTTATAAGCGAATAGGTTGAAAGTGTTATGGACAATATCAGTTAAATAAACACCAACATTTTGTAAGTAGGCTTTAAGTAAAAATACCGTTGGCCCAAGTACAAAAATAAGCAGCAACAATATAATAGCCAAGACCATATTCGTTTCAGAGAGCTTTTTAATGCCTTTATCTAAGCCTGTACCAACGGATACAACGGCAAGAGACGTTATTAGACACATGATAATTATTTGGTTTGTGGTTGAAATATCAAAACCAAATAAATAACCAAAGCCTGCATTAACTTGTGATGCACCTAAACCAAGCGAAGTAGCAATACCAAAGACAGTACTAACGACAGCAAAAATATCAACTAAATGACCAGGCCATTGATAAATTTTATCACCAATCAATGGGTACAATGCCGAACGTAGGGTAAGTGGTAAGTTATGGCGGTAACTAAAATACGCTAAAACAAGTGCAACGATTGCATAGATTGCCCAAGCGTGTAGGCCCCAATGAAAGAAGGTCATTTTCATTGCTTCCTGAACCGCGGCAACCGAACCTGTTTCTGCTGTCGGAGGTGATAAATAATGCATCAGGGGCTCAGCTACACCGAAAAACATTAGGCCAATGCCCATACCTGCAGCGAAAAGCATAGAAAGCCAACTAGAGAGGGAGTAATCAGGAGTTGAATGATCAGGACCTAATCTAATGTCACCATAGCGTGAGATGCCAAGAAAAATAACAAAGAAAAATATAAATGCAACGGTCAGTACATAAAACCAACTTCCGTTGTCAATAATGCTCGCTTGTATAACATTAAAAAAAGACTGTGCCTGTTTAGGTAACAGGGAAGTATAAAGTAGAAGGGCAATAATGACTGATGAGGCGCTTAAAAAAACTTTTTTATTTAACTGACTATTGACGGTTGTTGTCAAAGTATTCCCCTAAATTAATTTGTATTGTTATTAACTATAGTTAATAAAACTATAAATAATGCGATTAAGATGAAGTAGTGAAATTATTTAATTAAATAATCACAATTACATGAAGCTTTAATCAAAAAATTAGGTATTTCAAATAGTTGCATATAAGGGTATAACATTTTTACTGATGAAATTGTAATTAATGGATCGAAAAGTAAGCAACTGATTCACTAAAGGGTATCTATTTTGAAAAAACTCAATATCTAAGTTGAGTTATTAACTTAAGAATATATGACCATTAAGTAAAATATTAGAGCGTTAAATAAGTTTAATTGTTGCTATTCAAAGATTATCTAGCTCAATTTAAGCTGATAAAATCAACGATTTGAGTGATTTTGAAACAAACAGTTTTTATTCTTCAAATAATACTTTACAAGACTAATTCTAATCTTTATTATGCGCCTCATTGGTGAGATGGCTGAGTGGTCGAAAGCACCGGTCTTGAAAACCGGCATGGGTTTGTAGCCCATCTAGAGTTCAAATCTCTATCTCACCGCCATATCCTAAAAAGCCTGCTTAACTAGCAGGCTTTTTACTTTCTGTCTTGTTACTATCTCCAGGTTTTTGATACATCCCTGTAAAAACCACATAACTTTTGGGATGAATAGAACCGCAAAATCATAAATTAAGCAAGTTAACTGTTTAAAAAAACATCACTCAAGTGTTCGGTTAATTGAACATGGCCTAGTTAAAAATCAATTTTTATCATTGAAAAACACCTGTAAAGCCAGTTTTTATGCGGTTTTCGCACTTTTCTTATAAAAAAACACAAAAAGTGTGATTTTTTTCTTGATCCCACTGTATTTCTTTCTTAGTATGGATTTCGACAATAAAAACAACTTAATAAAATAAATAAATTTAAGGGACATATACAATGAACAAAAGTGAATTAATTAATAAAATCGCTGAAGGCGCTGATCTTTCTAAAGCTTCTGCTGGTCGTGCTCTAGATAGCCTAATTTCTACAGTTACTGCAGAATTAGCTAGCGGTGGTGAAGTTTCACTAGTTGGTTTTGGTACTTACAAAGTTAGCGACCGTGCAGCTCGTACTGGCCGTAACCCACAAACTGGTGCTGAGATCCAAATCAAAGCAGCTAAAGTTCCTAGCTTTAAAGCTGGTAAAGCATTAAAAGATGCTGTGAATTCTTAATCAACAGAATTTAAATGTTGAAGTAAAAAGTCGCTTTATAGCGACTTTTTTTATGCCTATAATTTATCTTATTTGTTTTCCTACTTGCTAATTAGCGTTTTATTTCATCAGGCTAATATTCTGCACAATCTCTTCATTTAACCAGTGACGTTATCTGCAATATATATTTAGTGATTAGATTTACTTACTTGGCTAATCATTAATAAAGCTCCACAGGCAATTTATATTTTATAATTTGTCATGATTAGCACATAGAATAGGCGTTAGAGCATGTTTCAAACAAAAAATGATAAAAAATAGATTTCTATTATTTTAATTATATCTGTAAAATTAGTATTAATAGTGTTTGATATAAATTACGCTTATGATTAATATTGTGAACAATAGATATGTATGTTTAACTGCTTAAACGCGCAAATTATTTTGTTTCTAGCTTTGAATATTTAATTTACAATAGCGGCAATTAATTCCACTCTTAGTTTTGATTTAAGAGTTTATATAAAAATAATAGAGCATAAAATGACTACTAACCTAAGTCCTTTACAATTAAGGCATAAGATCCGAACAGGCGAGCATTCAGGCAATACTTCCGGTTTTTGCCAAGGCTTTGTTCAATGTAATTTAGTTATGCTACCAAAGGAATGGGCGGCTGATTTTTTGAAATTTTGTCAGCTAAACCAGAAACCATGTCCTCTTATTGCAGTATCAGAAAACCCTGGTGACTATGGGCTAGGTGAGATAGCAGCTGATCTTGATTTAAGAACTGATATTCCAAGTTATCGCATATTTAAAGACGGTAAATTATCAGAAGAAGTTTCAGATATTACACATTACTGGCGTGATGATTTAGTTACCTTCGCCCTTGGTTGCTCATTTTCATTTGAAGAAAGCTTAATCGCTGACGGCCTTGAAGTTCGTAATGTTACCGAGAATGTCAACGTACCTATGTACCGTACTAATATTGCATGTAAACCAGCAGGGCCTTTTAAAGGCAATATGGTTGTTAGTATGCGTCCATTTAACCCAAGCGATGCAATTCGAGCAATTCAAATATGTACCCGTTTTCCTTCGGTTCATGGCGCTCCAATCCATTTTGGCGACCCTAAAATGATTGGTATTGATGATATAAACATTACAGACTATGGTGATGCAGTAACAATAAAAGATGGTGAGCAACCTGTTTTTTGGGCTTGTGGGGTAACGCCGCAAGTGGCTTTAGAGCAAGCAAAACCACCATTTTGTATAACACACAGTCCGGGTTGTATGTTAGTTACTGATTTACCAAATAGTAAATTAGCAGTGATGTAGTCAAAAATTAGTATTAAATTAAAGTGATAGATATGTCTTTACAATTAAATTGCGATTTAGGCGAAAGTTATGGCTCTTGGACCATGGGTCTAGATGCAGCTGTTATGCCTCATATTGACCAAGCAAATATAGCGTGTGGTTTCCATGCTGGTGACCCTTTAGTTATGCAGAAAACCTTAGCACTAGCAAAACAACACAATGTTACTGTTGGTGCTCACCCAGGATACCCAGACTTGGTAGGTTTTGGCCGTCGTTCAATGAATTGTTCGAGTGCAGAAATAATTGCTTTTATGCATTACCAAATGTCTGCAATGAGCGGTATGGCTAAAGCTCAAGGTTTAACTCTTGAGTATGTTAAGCCTCATGGCGCGTTATACAATGACATGATGGCAAATATTGAAGTGCGTAAAGCGATTATGCAAGCTATTGCCAGTTTCCCTGAGCCTTTAGTTTTAATGCTACAAGCAACCCCTGCACACAATATACATCTTGCTGAGGCTAATGAATTTAACATTAAACTTTGGTTTGAAGCCTTTGCTGACAGATGCTATGACGATGATGGCAAGTTACTAGCAAGAACTAAACCAGGAGCTGTACACTCTAAAGATAAAATGCTTGCACAAGTCTTACAACTTAAAGAGCAGGGCACTGTTACTACCGTTAGTGGTAATACTTTAGCCATTCATGCGGATTCATTATGCGTTCATGGTGATAATATTGAAGGTATTAATGCAATTGAAGCAATTAGGGACCTTATTTCATAATGAAAGTTTCTGTTGCTGGTGAAAACTCCTTTATCATTTACTTTGCTGAACAAGCGTCAAAAAATGTCTCTTTGCAGGTACAACAAGCATGTGTACTTTTAAAAGAGTCTTTGGGTAGTGTACTAATTGATTTAGTACCATCTTATGCATCTTTGCTTGTTATATACAATCCAATGCAAACTGATGGCTTCCATGTTAGACATATTATCAATTCCTCTCTATCAAATTTATCTGATGCTAATGAAAACTCAGGTAAAGTTGTTACTTTACCTGTCTATTATTCTGCTGAATCTGGCGCGGATTTAGTTGATCTAGCTAAACGAGCTAATTTAACAACTGATGAAGTAATTGATATACACCAGCAGGGTGAATACCTTGTTTATGCAATAGGATTTGCCCCAGGTTTCGCCTATTTAGGTGAAGTGGATGAGCGTATTGCTGCACCTAGATTATCATCACCAAGATTAAAAGTTCCAAAAGGTGCCGTTGCCATAGCCGACAGGCAAACAGCCATTTATCCTGCAGAATCACCTGGTGGATGGAATCTTATAGGCTCTTGTCCTATTGCAATGTTTGACCCTAAAGCAAATCCAACTATGCCAGTAGAAGTTGGCGATATTGTAAAATTTAAAGCCATAGATCGTGAGCAATATTTAGCATTAGGAGGTGAGTTATGAGCAACATAGCTAAAGCCTCTAGCAATATAGGTATGGTGGTTGAAAAACCAGGCATGCTTAGCCTGATCCAAGATTTAGGTAGATATGGGCAACATAATATCGGCTTAACCACTGGTGGTCCGCTAGATCCTCATGCATTTAAAATGGCGAATAAATTACTGCAAAATAATTTAAATGACAGTGCTATCGAGTTAACGGTAGGCGGCTTAGAGTTAACAAGCCAAGTTAATACGACAATCTGTGTTACAGGGGCCGTTATAGATTTCACCGTCAATGGCGAAAAAATGCCACAATGGCAATGTATTGCTATTAAGCAAGGCGATCTTATTTCATTTGGTTTTGCAACTTCAGGTTTAAGAGTATATATAGCGGTTAAAGGCGGTTTTAATATTGAGCCTACGTTTGGTAGTACAAGTACCGTTACTCGTGAAGGTATTGGTGGCATTAACGGCACTAAAATAGAACAAGGTCAACTGCTTAGCTGTACTCCACAAAAACAGATTCCTCACTTTAAAGCATCGCAAATCCCTAGCTATGATAGTGTGGTTAAATTACGAGTCATTTTAGGTTATCAGCAAGACGCGTTTAGCCAAGTTCAAAAGCACCAGTTTTTCTCCAGTGAGTATACAGTTTCAGAAAGCTTTGATCGTATGGGCTATAGACTAGAAGGGCCGGTAATTAAGCCAAACGTTGATGGTATCTTATCTGAAGGTATCTGTTTAGGGGCAATTCAAGTTCCTGCAAATGGCCAACCTATAGTGTTAATGAATGATCGTCAAACCATTGGTGGTTATCCCAAAATTGGTTCTGTATTTTCTCTTGATTTAGCTAAACTCGCACAATGTGGGCAAGGAGCTAAGATCTTATTCGAACAAATAACAATAGAAGATGCCCACAATTTACTTCATTTAGAGCAAGCTAATATTGAGTTAAATGCAATTGAACCTATTGAAAAATTATTAAGTTAGCGAGTATAAAGTGACAGAAAACAACATAGCTGAGCTTGAGCTTAGTAAAACAATTGAAGATTTAATGGTGGCTCGTAATCCAAGAGGCATGAAAGATGTCCAAGGTGCACTTAATACAGGGTATTATTTGCGTGCGGCACAAAAATTATTTGCAGTTTCTGGAACGGTTTTAATCGGTACGGGTTTTCCTGTTGATGATACATTTGAAACAGATGGACCAGTTGGGGCTATTGCATTGTATAATGCCTTAGAGGCCATAGGCGCTTACCCTATATTAGTTTGTGGTGACCCATTTGCATCAGCAATAAAAGATGAATATAGAGTTCATAAACTTAATGTTGGCGATTTATCAAATGCCAAGCAAGAAGCTATTGATACATTAAACTTATTAAAACCAGAAGCTGTAATATCTATTGAACGTCCTGGCCTATCTGAGCAAGGTGGTTACTTTAATATGCGCGGCGAAGATATTAGCGCACGTTGTGCTTGTTTTGATTACTTTTTAATCGAGGCAACATGTCCTACTATTGCTATCGGTGATGGTGGTAATGAAATTGGTATGGGTAATATTAAAGAAGCGATAAGTAATTTAAACATTACACCAGCTTATACTGAGTGTGATGAATTACTCATTGCAGATGTATCTAATTGGGCTGCCTATGGCATTATCGCCTTTTTAGGGCTATGGACTGAAAAAGATTTGTTAGCCCAAGTCGATTCTTTAGCTATTTTGAAGTATATATCCGAAAGAGGCAGTGTTGACGGCGTTACTCGCGAAAACACATTAACCGAAGATAGCTTACCCGTTAGTGCCGGACATGAGCTAATCCATGATTTAAGAAAATTAACCCAATTTATATAAAATTTTTAAGAGAACATTATGAGCATTGTATTTTTAAATGACGCTTTTATGCCAATGGAAGAAGCAAAAATATCACCTATGGACAGAGGTTTCTTGTTTGGTGATGGTATTTACGAAGTTATTCCTTCATACGATACAAAATTAGTTGGTTTTGGCCCTCACATCGACCGTATGCAAGAAGGTATGGACTTAATTGGTATAAAACTAGATTGGGACCATGCTAAATGGGCGCAAGTAGTAAACACTCTCATCGAAAAGAACGGTGGCGGTAATTTAGGTATTTATTTACATGTAAGTCGTGGTACCGATAGCAAACGTTTTCATGCTTACCCTGACAACGTAGCACCAACAGTTTATGCTTTTGCTTTTGAGATCCCGCCGGCAAATGTTGCTGATAAAGCAATCGCTAAGACTTATAAAGTTAACTCAACTGAAGATTTACGTTGGAAACGCTGCCACATAAAATCTACAGCTCTACTTGGTAACGTTATGCATTTCCAACATGGCTTTGCCGAAGGTTGTAATGAAACATTATTATTTAACGCTAATAATGAACTAACCGAAGCGAGTGCTTGTAACGCATACATAGTTAAAGATGGTGTTATTGCAACGCCTCCTTTAGATAATCAAATTTTACCAGGTATTACTCGACTTATTTTATTAGATATTCTTGCTAAAGATGGAAGTTTAAAAGTCGAAGAGCGTGTTGTTACTATGGATGAAGTTGAAAATGCGGATGAAATTTGGGTAACAAGTTCAAGTAAAGAAGTTGCCCCTGTTGTCGAATTTAATGGCAAACCTGTTGGTGATGGTAAAATAGGGGATGTGTGGTTAAAAGCACAAGCTCTATACAGTGCTGGTAAATACAATTACTAATGGCTAGACCAGCAAAAGCACTTATTAGCAAAAGCGCACTGCGCCACAACTTTAAAGTGGCGCAACAATTAGCTCCTAACTCTAATAATGTAGCAATAATTAAAGCCAATGCTTACGGACATGGTGCCGTTGTCGTTGCCCAGATCCTCGAGCAAGACGTTCAAGCTTTCGGCGTTGCTTGTATCGAAGAAGCACTTGAATTAAGAGTAGCCGGTATAAATAAGCCTATCTTGTTGCTTGAAGGTTTCTTTTCACAAGAAGAAGTTGCCATAGCAGACAAAATGAATTTTTGGACTATGGTGGAGAATCAACAGCAACTTGATTGGATCTTAACTGCGCAATGTAGTAATTCATTAAAGGTTTGGCTAAAAGTTGATACTGGAATGCATCGCTTAGGTGTGCAGCCTGCAGAGGTTGAAAGTTTTTATCAACAGTTGCATTCGAGCAACAATGTCGATAAAGCTATTGTTCTCACTACCCATTTTGCTAGTGCTGATGAATCTGATAGTCCAAGTACGAAAAAGCAAATAAACTTATTTACTGATATAAAACAATCTTTAAAGGCTAGTTTAAATTTAGGTGAGGACATTGTAACTAGCATGGCTAACTCAGCTGGTATTCTTGCTTGGCCACAAGCTCATTGTGATTGGAATCGACCTGGCTTTATGTTGTATGGTAATTCTCCTTTAGATCGAAATACCAGCAATGGCGATATGCTTAAGCCAGTTATGACCTTACTTTCAGAAATAATTTCTTTACGTGAGGTGAAATCAGGAGAGCAGGTTGGCTATGGTGGTAACTGGACAGCGAAAAGAGACAGTAAAATCGCTACCGTAGCTATTGGTTATGGCGATGGTTATCCAAGAATAGCTAAAAATGGTACGCCTACTTTAGTTAATGGCTCAGTAGCGCCACTTGCTGGTAGGGTATCGATGGATATGATCACCATTGATGTTACTGATATTTTTGATGTTAAAATCGGTGATGAGGTTACTTTGTGGGGCAATAGTTTACCTGTTAATGAAGTAGCTGAACATGCTAGTACTATAGGATATGAAGCATTAACACGCATGCCTTTAAGAACAAAGCGCATTATTGTCGATTAATATTTTTAGTTATTTGTGCTTTTGTCTGTTTTTTAAACAAACAAACATTTTTTTATTAAAATATGATAAAAACTTAGCTTTAGGGCTTTACAACTGCTGCTGTAGTCTTTAAAATTCGCGTCATTGGTGAGATGGCTGAGTGGTCGAAAGCACCGGTCTTGAAAACCGGCATGGGTTTGTAGCCCATCTAGAGTTCAAATCTCTATCTCACCGCCATATTCTAAAAAGCCCGCTATCTAGCGGGCTTTTTGCTATCAGATTATATGTAAATTATTAAATGGGTTTGTAGCGCTAAACCTGATGCTAGAGTTCAAATCTCTATCTAACCGACATATACAAAAAAGCCTGCTTACTAGCAGGCTTTTTGCTTTCTGTCTTGTTACTATCTCCAGGTTTTCAATACATCCTTGTAAAAACCACATAACTTCATCTGTTATTTTGTAAATTTATATTTCATTTATACTAAATTACACATAAATCTTAATTATTGGTTATATTTATATATAAGCTTGGTTGATTGAGGCATGTATGTATAGATGTAAGATATTTATATTAATATTTGTAAGTTGCTTATGCTTTAGTTGCAGCAACACCGCGCTACCACCTGTAATTGCTGAAGAAAATTACCAACCTGACGACTTAAGAGCAGACCAGTTTTTTATAACTCATCAACAATACGAATTAGTTGAACCTGATGATATTTTTGCATTAGATGAAGAGATGACTAAGTTTGTTCATGGTAAGCTTAATCGTATTAAAGATCCTTACGCTCGTTCTAAAACCCTCCTAACAAAACTCTTCAATCAGTCTGCAGGGGCTTTACAATATAATAAAGGGGCAAATTTAACAGCTATACAGGCATATCATCAAAATACAGCAAACTGTTTATCATTAACCATACTCGCTTACACTCTTGCCAATGAGGCTGGATTAACCGTTAAATTTCAACAAATTGAAATACCAGAATATTGGGTAAGAGAAGGCTCTTACAATATGCTTACCGGTCATGTAAATATGAAAATAACTGGAGATAGTAAGTCGCCGTTTCGAGTTATATGGGGTAAAAATGATTTGATTATTGATTTTGATCCCTATAGTACGCGTCATTATTTCAATAAAAAGATCATTTCAAAAGAAAGAGTTGTCGCTATGTTTTACAACAATAGGGGAGCGAATGCTATTGTTAATAAGGAGTTTGATTTGGCCTATGCCTATTTCAAAAAATCAACTCTCATTGACCCGCAATATAGTTCTGCGTGGGCTAATCTTGGTTTATTGTATAAAAATATTGGAGAGTTCCAACTTGCCGAATCGAGTTATAAATATGCGATTAGTTTAAATAGCAAAAATCATAATGCTTGGAATAATTTAGCTATTTTATATCAAACTATCGACAATAATAATCAAGCTTATGATATTTACAATTACTTAAATAAAGTTCGTTTACATAACCCGTTTTATCACGCTCTCTTAGGTGAAGAGTCGTTTTATCGTGGCGACTATGAGCAATCAATTGTTCACTATAATAAAGCTAAACAAATGAATCCTCTCGAGCACGAGTTTTATTTCGGTTTAGCTAAAGCATATTACAAACTAGGAAAGTTTAAAAAGTCTGAATCTTTTCTAGTTAAGGCTAAACAAAGAGCTCCGTTTAAGGATATTGAAGAGAAATATAGTAATAAGCTTAACTTACTTACAAGGCTTTAAATTTGTTAAACCAAATAGTGACTATTTTATTACTTGTTATTTTATTAAGTAGTCAAAGTGTTAATGCTAATTCATCGACAACATTTATCTCAGTTGAAAAATCCCTTGAACGCTTATCTTCTTTATCTTTTGACGGCAGAAAGCCTGGTTCAACAGGCCACAAAAAAGCACAGCAATATATAACAAGTGTATTTAACTCAAATAGTAAAGGTCCAACGAGCACTATCTTCCATTCATTTACTTATAAAAAGCAATTCAAAACTAAAGAAGGAACTAATTTACTATTTAAAAAAATAGGCAATATTACCCCTGATAAATTTATTGTTATTACTGCACATTATGATCATTTAGGTAAAAAAGGTAGTAATGTATATTTAGGGGCAGATGACAATGCATCTGGTACTGCTGTCTTATTAGGTTTGCAGCAATACTTTAATAATAAGCAGACTAAGCATTCAATAATCTTTGTAGCAATAGATGCAGAAGAAGATGATTTAGCTGGTAGTAGGGCTTTGTTAAAATCGGGGATTATTAACCCTAGCCAAGTTTTGCTTAACCTAAATTTAGACATGATTGCTCATGGCTATAAGCAAAAATATTTATACGTAAATAAAACATCTTCAAATCAAATATTAAAGCAAGTTTTGCAAAAGTATCATCGAATAAAAGATAATGTCGAACTTAAACAAAAAAGGTATTTAAACAATGATCGCAATAGTATTATTAAAGGACGAATAGATTTAACTAGAGCAAGTGATCATTATGAGTTTGCCAAAGTTGGCATACCGTATTTATTTATTACGGGTGATAATCACAAGTATTATCATAAACCTGAGGATAGTTTTGAAAAGATAAATTTAAAATTTTATCAGAATGTATTTGCATCAATTAAATCTATAGTAACAATAATAGATAACGAATTTTAACTAAATGTAACCGCTAATTAATACGAATAAATAACAAATTAAGTTATAATAACATTTTTATTACTTAAAAATGTTATTCCCACATTTGGGAATATAACAGTAATCATAACTGGGATATATCAATGGATAAAAAATTCATCACAGCTCAAGAGCTACTTGAAGATTCTTTTCGTGTAGCGGCACAAGTTTACGAAGATGGTTTCAGACCACAATTTATTATTGGCATTTGGCGTGGTGGAGCACCTATCGGTATCGCAGTACAAGAATATTTTGATTATAAAAAAGTAGAAACGGATCATATTGCTGTACGTACATCTTCTTATTACGGTATTAACCAGCAATCTAAAGAAATTAAAGTTCATGGTTTACACTATCTTATTGAAAATGCGAATGCTGATGACGGTTTATTAATTGTAGATGACGTTTTTGATTCTGGTCGAAGTGTTAAAGCTCTTATTGAACAGATTTCTGAGCAAATGCGTTTAAACTTACCTAAAGATATTCGTGTTGCATGTCCTTGGTATAAACCAAAAAATAATAAGGTAGATATAGTACCAGATTATTATGTTCATGACTCAGATGAGTGGTTAGTGTTCCCTCATGAATTATCTGGATTGACACCTGATGAAATCATTGCAGGCAAATCCGACTTAAAAAATATTCACGATTTATTATTTTAATCTAAATCTATCTAAATATTTATCAAAGGAGCTATTACAGCTCCTTTTTTCATAGCCATGAAATAATGCTGCGGCCTTTATACCAATCTCATTAGTTTTCTGGTCATTGAGTAGCATTTATTTAAATGGTATTACGATTAAAATATAAAGTAGGGCATAGTTATAAAACCCGATCATCAATTCATGTTACAGAAGAGAGTTGATTACCTTCTAAAGTTAATATTTGCAAAATAACTAGGCAATAAAAAAGGCCTCATATGAGACCTTTAGTTAATAGATAATAATTTATCTAATTAGAAACGGTAAGTAGCACCAATTAACGCTGTAGTACCAGAATCTTCAGTTACACCAGGTGCATCTGAAATGTCATCGCCGTAGCTTGTCGCTAATACTGCACCAATCATAGTCCAGTCAGCACTTAAGTTATAAGTACCGATAACACCTAATGATACATTAGTTGCGGCATCGATGTTAGCATCAGAATCTGCGTAGTATAAGTAATCTACAGCATCTTCAGATAGCATTTCTAATTTAGCCATTGCAGTTAAAGTCATTTGCTTGTTAGCTAAGAAAGTATATTTAGCGATGAATTCTGCTTCGCCGCCACTATCTTCTTCTGAAGCACCTAAAATAGATGCATCAATACTGAATCGACCGTTACGCCATTTTGCACGAACACCGGCAACACCGTATGCATCTACTTCATAACCTGGAATGTTACAATCGCCTTTATCACAACCTTGGCGAGAACGAGCTACTAAACCAACACGGAATGTTTTATCGTCATTTTTAAATAACCAACCACCGATCTTGTTGTACTCAAAATATACGGTATCTTTCCAGTGAACGTTAATTAATGGTGCGCCAATAGTTTCTTGGTCATCAACACCAGCCCATGTGGGCATGTTAATAGCTGCTAAACCAACCATTCCGTGGAAACCAGAAGTCCAATCATCTTTCTTTGCTTGAACTTGTTCTTCTTTTGATGGTGATGCATCAGCTGCTGCGTCTACACCAGAAAGTGCACCAGAGCCAGCAAATGCAGAACCTGAAGCTAAAAGTAATGAGGTCGCTAATAGTTTTTTCATATTTTATTTCCTTTAAGACAAATAACAGCTGTTGACTGCAAGTTAATTGTTATTGTAAAAAATGTTTGTACATTCATTATTAGTTGTAAATAACAATGATGCAAGAAAATCAGTTACAAATTACATATTTTTACAAATAAATCAGGATCTTGGAATCTATATGTAACTGAAATCACTAAATAGTTCAAAAAACAACCACTAAACCATTTACAACTAAGTTACATCAAATAAAAATAAGTTTAAAGCGCAGTTATTAATATATTAACTTTTATGATTTAAATATTTAAAGAAATGCAGATAAACCTTGCCTAAACAGAATTTTTTTTTCACAATAAAGTTATAATAAAAATACTTATTTCTAGGGATATATACGTGCAGCAAACAGTATTTGCTTGTAATGAATGCGATTATCTAATCCAAATAGAAGATATTCCATCTGGACATGTAGCTTCGTGTCCTCGTTGTCATCACCATATCCTTCATCGTAAAGTAAATTCTATTAACCGAACAGTCGCTATAAGTGCATCTGGTTTATTACTATTTTTACCGGCAACTTTTTATCCGTTAATGTCGATGAAAATACTATCGTTAGAAAGTTCGGCCAGTTTGTTCTCCGGAATGATCGCATTATGGCAAAGTGAACTTTTCCTAGTTGCATCTTTAGTCTTTATATTTTGTATTTTTACACCTTTTATTAAGTTAATGGCCGCTTTTATAATTTGTCTTGGCCTTAAGTTGAATTATCAAAAAGACTCTTGGTATAAACAATTATTACTTTTTTATCATAAAGTTGATTCTTGGGAGATGTTAGAAGTTTTTATGGTGGGGATCTTAGTTTCTATCTTTAAGCTTAACGGTATGGCCGATTTATCTTTAAACATCGGCTTGTTGTGTTTTGCAGCCTTAATGCTTTGTGTTATTGCGTTAAAAGTGACACTAGATAAACCTCTTATATGGGATAAGATAGACAATGGTTGATGAAAATATGGATGTCATCACGGCAAAAGATAAAGGTTTAGCTTTGTGTTCAGTATGCCATCTAGTCTCTAAAGTAAATGAAGAAGGGGATAGTTATTGTCCTCGCTGTGAAGAAAAACTTGAGCAAAGATTTCACAATTCACTACAACGCTGTTGGGCATGGACTATTTGTTCGACTATTGCTTTTATACCTGCAAATGCGTTTCCAATAATGACCATCTTATATTTTGGTAAGGGCCAACCAGATACCATCTTATCAGGCATTATTTTATTACTGAAATTTGGTATGTATCCTATTGCTGCAATTGTATTTATTGCAAGCTTTGTCATACCTTTAGCTAAAATTGTTGGTCTATATGTTTTGCTTTATTCTTTAAAAAAGAAAGGCAATTTGAGTAAACAAAAAAGAACCAAGTTATATCGCTTTGTTGAGTTTTTTGGCCGTTGGTCAATGCTCGATGTATTTGTTGTTGCTTTACTTGTTGCGCTGGTTGAAATCGGCTCAATAGTTGAAATTGTTGCAGGCCCAGGAGCTACCGCTTTTGGGGTAATGGTGATCTTAACCATTTTTGCTGCTGATAGTTTTGATCCACGCTTACTTTGGGACAAGGATCCTGTTGATGAACCAAGATAATAATAATGATATGCCAGTCCAACAGGCATTAGTTGAGAAAAAGTCGCCAATCTCTTCGATTTGGTTATTGCCAGTTATAGCTGCATTAATTGGCCTGTGGCTACTATTTCAAGCTTTTAATGATTCCGGTATCGACATTACTATTAGAGTTGATAGTGCCGATGGCATTACCATAGGTAAAACTGAAGTTCGCTATAAGGGTTTCCCATTGGGTGTGGTAACCGATTTAGATTTTACTGACGACCTTAACTTTGTCGATGTAACGGTTGAAATGAATCGCAATACCGATAAATATTTAACTGAAAACAGTCTGATCTGGCTAGTAAAACCTGAAATTAGCCTTTCTGGCGTATCAGGATTAGATACCGTGATTACCGGTAACTATTTTGAAATGCTACCAGAGCTTGGCAAGCAAAACGTTCGAAACTTTGTTTCTTTAAAAAAGCCACCACCGAAAGCTGAAGATTCTCCAGGTTTACACCTTACATTGCATGCAAAAGAGCTAGGCTCTGTTACCCACGGTACTAATATTTATTATAAACAAATCGTTGTCGGTGAAGTTTATGCCTATGATTTCTCAGAAGATAAAGGCCATATTGAGATTAAGCTATTAATCGAAGAAGAGTACAAAGATTTAATTAAATTAAATACCCGTTTTTGGAATGCTAGTGGTGTTGAATTAACTGGAGATTTATCTGGTTTTAAAGTTCGAACGCAATCTTTTGCTTCTATAGTTGGCGGTGGTATCGCCTTTTATACTCCCGAGCTTGGTGATACCACAACAAAAGTTCAAAACTTCACCGAGTATCCTTTGTTTGAAGGTTTTGATGAAGCGCGGGCAGGTATCAATGTAAAAATGCATTTCCCTAAAGATAGTGGCATCAGAGCTGGTATAACTAAAGTGATCTTTGAAGGTGTTGAAGTTGGCTTAGTTGAAGACTTCGTTTACGACAAAGAACGAGGCGGGGTAACAGCTGATGTAAGCTTTGATCCAAGATTAGAGCCATACCTACTTTCAGAAATGGAATTTTGGCTTGTTAAACCAAGTATTAGTTTATCAGGAATATCTAATGTAGATAGATTATTAAGTGGTTCATACATTTCATTTAGGCTTGGCGGTGGTGCCCCAGCAAGAGAGTTTGATGTACTACCGACAGCACCAGCAATTAAATTTGATCAACCAGGCCTCCACCTAAATATTGTTGCTGATAGTGTAGATTCGTTATCATTTGGAGCGCCTATATTTTATAAAAACCTACAAGTTGGTAGCGTGCAGGATCACCAGCTTACAGAAGATAAGCGTCGCTTTAATGTACATATTTTTATTGAACCGGAGTACATGGATTTAGTCAATTCAACCAGTGTATTTTATGAGCAAGGTGGCATAGAAATGTCAGGTTCAATCTTACAAACATTTTCAATTAAAACAGCACCGATGCAAGCTATGTTGGCAGGGGGCTTAGCTTTCCAAACTATTGATTTTGAAAATGGTGGAAATGTTAAAAATGGCCACACATTCCCATTAAATAGTAACTTGGAAGATGCTTTAAATACTGAGACTATCACTATTATTGCAGATGATAAATTTGACATTATTCCAGGAATCACAAAGTTATTATTAGGTGATAAACAAATAGGTTTAGTTCGTGACGTAAAGCCTTCTTCAGATTTAAAATCAGCGATTGTTACGGTTGGGTATCAAGCTGATTTTAAAGGAGTTTTCAAAGAAACAAGTAAAGTTTGGATTGTTGAACCTAAGCTTTCAAGTGGTTATGTAGCTGGTTTTAATGCACTGATTACTGGTGCTTTTTTACAAGTAAAACAAGGCAAGGGCGCTGCAAAATCATCGTTTGAGCTGCTAAGGAAAGCACCAAGAAAAATAGCTGAAGATGAAGGTTTACAACTTAGATTAAATGCCAAGCATGCCGGCTCTATTGATGTTGGTTCACCAATAACGTTTAAGAAAATGTATATCGGTGAAATTGAATCTATCGATTTTAGTGACGATAAATTAAGCATTGATGTATTTGTTACTATCGAAGAGCAATTTCGCTACTTAATTGCTGACGGTTCAAGTTTTTATCTAGCCAGTGGCTTTAAAGTCGATGCTGATATGACTGGTATGACGGTACAAACAGAAAGCATGCAAAGTATCATTCGTGGCGGTATTGCTCTAGATAATCACAGGGCAAATTTATACAAACCAGTAGATGAATTAACTACTTTTACCTTGCATGAAAGTTATCAAGACATGCTTGAAACAGGTAAAGATATCAATATCACTTTCAACCAAGTTATTGATATCAATGAAAATGCTACTGTTCAATTTAATAGCCATATCGTTGGTCATGTAAAGACTGTTAAACTTAATCCTGAGCTTACCAAAACCTTTTTAACGGTAAGTTTGAATAAAGATTATATAAATTTAGCCAAAGAAACGACTCAATTCTGGCATGTAAAACCACACGTAAGCCCAGCTAGAGTTGCAAATACGAAAGCATTTTTCACAGGTAATTATTTAGGAGTTAAACCTGGTAGTGGCAATGATAAACAAGACTTTATCGGTTTAACGTTTGAACCTGCCAAAACCACATTACCTAGTGGATTAAATTTAACATTAACAAATACAAGCCGCGGTAGTTTGCAGCCTGAGAGTCCAATTTATTACCGTCAGATAAAAGTTGGTAAAGTTTTAGGCTCGAGTTTAAACACTGATGCCGATGGCGTTTTAATATATATAAATATTGAAGAGCAATTCAAACATTTAGTAAATAGCTCAAGTAAATTTTATAATGTGAGTGGATTTAAAGTTGACGCAGGTCTTTTCTCAGGAATGAAAGTAAATACCGAATCATTAGAAACAATCTTAGCTGGTGGTATTGCTTTTGCTACACAAACTGAAAATGCTGAGTCGTTATACAACGGCGCCAAAATAAAATTAAATAATGAAGCTAAAGACGACTGGTTAAAATGGTCTCCAAAGTTAACTAAATAGATTTTAACTAAAACAATTCCAAACAAAGCTCATTAAGGTCAAATCTAATGGGCTTTTTATTTTTTTATTAAAAATAGGTAAAACACACTTCATTTAAAATTAATGAAAAATCTCGATAGCCCAATAAAATCAATACATTCAGCTTGTTAAGTATAAATAATAGGCGCTGCTACGTGAAATAAATTTATGTTTACGGGGCAATATACTAATAATTTTACGTAGCAGCGCGTTTTATTGCTGTGAAATGAAAGCTAAACATCATTTTATATTTTAAGTTATGAATTAAGTAATAATCTGAAAACTAATAAGCAATAGCTAAGTATAGATAATCGAGGGGATATCCTACTTACTAAAATGTCCGTTAATGTTAATTAGTAGACATTATGGTTTGGGGCGGTTATCATGGTTTAATCCTTAGATAGCTAGAAAACTCAATAAAAATAATAACCTGGTAAGTTTATATGTCCGATCAATTTAATGCCGAACCTTTATTTGATTCTCACCGATACTTTTTACAACTTGGTAAAAATCAATTATTCACAGATGACAACCCCAACGTTGAAATCTTTGTCGAAAACATTTGTAAAACTGTTGCTGATGCAAAGCAAGATTATAAATTTACTAAGGAGTTCTTGCAGTCTAAAGGACGTCGCAATGAAGCAACTTATAATTTATTTCGTGGCGAAACTGAAAAGTTTTTACTCTGGTCTTGGCTCATTGCCAACAAATCTGTTGTCCAACTTAAACGCCGAGATTTAGAAAGCTACATAGATTTTATACATAAGCCTCCACATAACTGGATTTCAAGTAATGTCTGCGCCCGGTTTGAAAATAAAAATGGTATTCGAGCTGTTAATGATCAATGGCGACCGTTCACGGTTAAAGTCCCTAAAGCTCAACGTCTTGATGACATAGATTACAAACAAAAAAAGCTTAACTATCAATGTTCTCAAGATACATTAAAAGCTACGTTTTCAGTGTTAAATGTATACTACGACTACTTAGTTACTGAGGATTATGCATTTGGAAATGCAATTTCATCAGTTAAAAAGGATTGCCCGTATTTAATTAAAGACAGTTCTTTTACTGAAGTTCGTCGTTTATCGTCTCTACAATGGGACTATATACTTGAATCAAGTGTAAAAATGGCAAATGAAAATCCTGATCATGAACGTACATTGTTCCTTATTGCCAGCTTAAAAACCTTGTATCTTCGTATATCCGAACTTTCAGAGCGTACAAATTGGTCGCCAGTTATGGGACATTTTTGGCAAGATAAGGATAAAAACTATTGGTTTAAAGTCTTTGGTAAAGGCTCTAAACAACGGGATGTATCAGTGCCCGACTCTTATGTTAGCTACTTAATTCGCTATCGAGCAAGTCGAGGATTGTCAGGTTATCCATTATCTAGTGAAACAGATCCATTAATTCATAAACTAAAAGGCTCTGGAGGCATGACATCTAGGCAACTTCGCCGCATTGTGCAACAAGCGTTTGATTATTCTTATGAACAAATGGTGCGTGAAGGTTTTAAAGATGAAGCGCAAACATTAAAAGAAGCAACAACTCACTGGCTAAGACATACTGGAGCTTCGATGGACATAGATTCAAGGCCATTAAAACACATGGCAGACGAACTTGGTCACGCAAGCATGGGCACAACAGATAGAGTTTACGTTCAATCTGATCACTTAGAGCGAGCTAAGTCAGGTAAGAAACGTATAATTGAAAGTAGATAAAAATTAACGAGTTACGATAATACCTTAACAGAAATCATCGTAACTCATTGTTTTTATTTCTTTTTGTAGGTATGGAAATTTGGTAATTTTAAAGCAAGAGCGGGATCTAAACGAACATCATGCCAGTTAATACGCCAATCTAAATGCGGGCCAGTTGAACGCCCTGTCGAACCTATCATGGCAACATTTTGACCTTGCTTAACATGATCGCCAACTTTAACTTTTGAGCCACTTAAGTGCAAAAATGTTGAAGTAACTCCATGGCCATGATCAATGATCAGTGTACCTCCAGAATAAAACATATCAGGTACCCATAAAGTAACGATACCTGCAGCTGGTGCTTTAACTAATGTTCCTGTAGGTCCAGCATAATCTAATCCAAAATGAGGATTTTTAGGAACACCATTATAAAATCTCTGGCTACCGTAAACTCCGGTAATACGACCTTTTGCTGGGGCTTTGAAGCCATGAGCGAAATCGATATTATCAGATGCAACCGCCCTTGCAGCCCTTATTTGTATTGAGTCTTGAGCAATACGTTTAAGAGCTTCCTCACTTGGTTGCATGATTTTTTTATCAATGCCTTCTACTTTTTGAATATTATATTCACGCTTTTTAGGCGTTAAGTATTGTGTTAAGTCTTCACCATTTTTAGCTTTAATATAAAGCTTATGCGTTTCTACATCATCACGTGAAAAACCAAAAGTGAAATAACCATGGCGAGAAAGTTTAAGTGGCGTTTCGTCATAAAACACCTGACTAGTCGGGCTCGTTTTACCAACAAGCAAGCTACCTTGAGTTACATCACCTTCAAGTTGAAAAGCAACCTTGGCATAACTAACATTAGCTACTGCAAATAATGATACCGCTGCTAATATAGTTTTTATGCTATTTCTTTTAAACACTCGCTATAGCTCCTTTACCAACACCTTCAAAAGCAACAACTTTGTAAGTGTTATTTAAATTTTCTTGTTTTAACTGCCTAGCAATATAATCTGCTAGTAATTCTACCGTTGAATCACAATCAACCACTTCTAATCTTTTGTTACGTACTGCTATATCAAATCGACCTTGAGGAGCGTAGTAAGAAAAGAATTGGTGATCGGGCTGCAATTTAGATTTCGCCTGAATTGAAAGCTCAACTTGTTCTAATTTAATACTATCAACATCGCTGGCAAGATAAATATCCTGCCATCGTTTACACCACTTTTGTTCAAGCTCAACACTGCGAATATCATTTTCAAAAATGTTTATAGTAGAGCGATGACCATGCGCTATTCTTTGACAATTACCATCATGTTTCTTTAAACCATGAGTGTAATGGTAGTAACTACCCTCAATTTTCTCTGGTCTTAAGTTTAATGTTAGCCCTTGCACGTTCTCCGGAAGCTGTTGTTTTATAACAACTTCAAGGTAACGCGTAACTGATTCTTCAGTGATTTTATCAGTATCTATCTGAGCAAATGCTTGCGCCGGAGAATGTAAATACAATTCATTGTCTGTAATGTCAAAATCGACAAAAAGATGGTTATCACGATGTGATTCAGTCACTTTTAAATCAGGGTTTTGCATAGGTAAAACTAATTTATGATCTACAGCTTCATCAATAATGGCTTTGATTTGCTTTTTAACAATACCAAAATCAAGAACCATACTTTCAGCATTTAAATCGCCAGAAAGCAATACATCAACAATCCAACTTTCACCAACGACTCCCCTGTCACTACAAAGGTAGGAGAAATCAATAACGGTTAAATCATTTACAAACAATTGCATGCTTTTCATGATAAGTCCTATTTAACTTTCCATAAAATTTGCTCGCCTGCGCGAATAGGAACAACGACATCGTTACCTAAAGGCATGGTTTCAGGTACATCCCAGCTTTCTTTGCTAAGCGTGATTGTATCTTCATGGCGTGGTAATTGGTAAAAGTCAGGGCCATTATGACTGGCAAAAGCTTCAAGCTTATCTAAAGCATTTTCTTGTTCAAATACTTCGGCATATAACTCAATTGCAGCATGCGCTGTATATGAACCAGCACAACCACAAGCATTTTCTTTATTGCCTTTAATATGTGGCGCAGAATCAGTACCTAAGAAA
Source organism: Thalassomonas sp. M1454 (assembly GCF_007097525.1). Lineage (GTDB taxonomy): Bacteria > Pseudomonadota > Gammaproteobacteria > Enterobacterales > Alteromonadaceae > Thalassotalea_A. Next base: position 662,860 of record NZ_VKDD01000002.1, on the reverse strand, counting down.
AACTTTGAATTACCGCTAGTAGCAGCTTTAATCAAGGCTTCTTGATGAGTGTTACGCTTTAAAATAGGTAAACAGAAGTAATGCGGACGAATACCGCCAACTAACATATGGTTACGGTTAAATAATAAGTGATGAGCTGTAATTGTAGCTGCAACGTTTTCACCTGCACTCATAACAAAGTCAACCGCATCTTTAGTAGTAATATGCTCTAGTACTATGCGTAACTTAGGAAAATCTTTAACTACAGGCGTTAAAATTCTATCGATATAAACTCTTTCACGATCAAAAATGTCAATGTCGTTGTCTGTTACTTCACCATGTAAAAGTAATGGTAAGCCTGCTTCCTGCATTGCTTCTAATACTGGGTAGATATTATTTATATCTGTTACGCCAGAGTCTGAATTAGTTGTAGCACCTGCAGGGTAAAGTTTTGCAGCGTACACTATACCAGAAGCTTTAGCTTGCTTAATATCTTCAACCGTTGTGTTGTCTGTAAGGTATAACACCATTAAAGGCTGAAATTGCTTATGAGTATTAACCGCTTGAATTCGATCATGGTAAGCCTGTGCTTGCTCGGCATTCATTACTGGAGGAACAAGGTTTGGCATAATGATGGCGCGGCCAAAATATCGGCCAATATCATTCACGGTATCTTTTAATAAATCACCGTCACGTAAATGTACATGCCAGTCATCTGGGCGAGTAATAGTTAAAGTTGTCATAATTTGCCTTTTTTTGGGTTCAATATCTTAGTTAGCTAATCGCTTTATAATGAAACTGAACCTGTAAATTTTGTCTGCGTAAAATATAACGAGATCCTACCTGTAGCTAGTCTACAAGGCAAGAATTACACTCGCTATTAGTTGAATAATCTGCAATTAATCTTCTGTTTCTTCACTTGCAAGAAGTTTCATTAATTGGTCTTTCAAATTTGGTGGCACTTTATGTATTGTTAAAGAACCTTTTACCGGGTTATAAGTAACATCTGTGCCAAAGTGCGAACGCTCAAAACTGACACTTATACCAGCACCGTATCCAGAATACTTAGTCACTTTATTAATTACCGTTTGATCATGAGGGAATGACTCTTCTATTTCATAATCATTTGCTTTACAGAAGTTAAAGAATTCTTCACCATTTTCCTCATGCGGAATTGCTTGTGATAGCTCCTTTAAGTCAACTTCTTTGCCCGTTTGTTGCTGCTCTTTACAGTAAGATAATAACTCTTTACGGGTTGTTTGTTTTTCATCGGCGTTAAGTTGATTAACACTGACAAAGTCTTCTACCGCTTGAACTAAAACTTCCGACTGCTGTTTTGGATTAACGCCTTCTTCACAATTTAAAAAATCTAAGAAAAAATCTGAAACTTTTCTACCTGCACGCCCTTTTATAAATGAGATGTAGCGGCCTGCTTCTTTGTTATCTCGATAAGCAAATAAATCGATACGAGCAGCTAATTGAACCTTAGAAGTGTCTATATGTTGGTCGGCTGAAATATTTAATTCACCATCAACAAAGTAATGCTCTGTGATTGGTAGTAACGCCACTATAAGGTATTTACCACCAAGCATTTCATAATGACAAGTAACTAAATAACCCGTTTCTGCTAACTCATATTTTTCTAATTCAGTTTTTAAGCGCATGCTTGCTTGGTTTGAAAAAGGAATGAAGTCAGCTTCATTTTGTAAATAATCTTCTAGCAAATGATCAAAAGGTTTTTCAAAACCATCCATAGGCTCTGTTTTAAAACCACCAAAGGCTTTGCTTGCTTTACTGTTATAGATGTTATGCAAAGACTCAACAAACCCTTCCATTTTAGGTGTAACTTCAATAGGTCCAGCACTTGCTTTAAGTGTTACCGTTGGGTCATTTTCTGCTTTTGAAAGGTAGTGCAGATCTATGTTGTGTATAATTAAACTCATAATAATTTGTCAGATTTTCTTATTTATTGTGGATAAGGGTTATAATAGTAATTAATGTTCAGTTTTATATTGCGCAAGCATTTGATAAACTGGCGGATAATTCATAATCGGTTAATGATAATCGTTAACCTACTTACAGGATCTTTTAATAAAATAATGCCTATTGTCTCAAAATATTCTAACGAACGTGTAGAAAAAATCATCCAAGATTTACTTGATATACTTGTTAATGAAGAAGCGTCTACAGATTTAGCACTTATGTGCTTAGGAAATACAATTTCCACCATTATAAATAATCAAGTTCCAGAAAGCCAAAGAGAAGCTATCTCGAATTCATTTGCAAGCGCTTTACAGCGTTCAATAAAAACAAAATAACATATTTGCGATAATAAATAATGGTTAGTAACGAAAATAGTTCTTATAGTAAGCGTTTATTACATCTGATCAGCTGGGGTCATTGGTTTACTTTTTTCAATATAATAGCGGCAATTTTAATCGCTATTATATTTTTAGATGCCGAAGGCGTTCCTGAAGGTGTTATAGGTAAAATTTATATGCTGACTAACTGGTTTAGTCACATGGCTTTTCTTACCTTTATTTGCTTTGTCCTTACTGTTTTCCCTTTAACACTGTTATTTCCAAGGACCAATTTTATACGAGGTGCAGCTTCAGTTATTTTCACTGCAGCCCTAACATTACTTGTACTTGATGGCTTTACCTACTCGCAGTTAGGCTATCACCTTAATATTTCATCCACTAGTCAAATAGTAAACTTGCTTAAAGAACAAATGCGCAATAACAGTATGTCATTTTCTGGGGTTGCCATATTTTCTTTTGTTGCGATATTAATTTATGAATTAGTGGTAAGTAATTATGCTTGGCGCCATTTACGCGAGCTAAAAAACAGACGTTTTCCCCGTTTTTTTGTATTTGGATTAATCGCATCTTTCTTTGTAAGCCACTTTATACATGTATGGGCGGATGCAAAACTCGAATATAACGTATTACGTCAAGACACAGTTTTGCCATACTCTTACCCTGCAACAGCTAAAACGCTTTTAACAAAATATGGCTTATTTAATCGTGATGACTATGAACAACGTAAAAATAGCCCTATTAGTTTTAATTTAGAAGTACCTAGCTATTTAGAAGTTACCGATCAATGTCAATCACAAGAAAAGCCAAAGCAATCGGTAATATTAGTACTTAATGAGAAAACTCTTAGCAATAACCAAATAAAACAATTTAAGGCTCGTTCGCAAGTAAAACCAACTCAATTTTTTAATCATATGGATAGTGCGGTTAATAAAAACGCATGGTTTAATTTGTTTTATTCCTTGCCGACTATCTATAAGCATGGAATATATAATCAAGATAAAGCTCCGGTGTTATTACAGCAATTAAATACACTTGAAATGGAAAGCTCATTGGTTAGCTTTATCGGTGATAAAGAAATTAATTCAGTACCAGGTAATATTGAGCGTTTATTTAGTGATACTCAACAACACAAAGATATCTCTGAATTTGTATTTGCCGATAAACTTAATGGTTATGCACCAGGCTTGCAAGTATTTTACTTCAGCGGTAAATCAGACTATCAGTATGAGTTATTTGTGAATGCCCTATTACTTGCTCAACAGCAAAAGCAAACTAAAGACATTATCTTCATTAGTTCAATAGGTAATCTAAGCAAAGAGAGCAGCTTCCAAAACAAGCCATCATTACTTATATGGCCACAAAGAGATGCTGAAAAAGTAACTCAGCTATCAAGTCCTATGGATATACAACCAACGCTAATGAGAGACTGGCTTAAATGTGATTTAACTTATGGCAGTTACAGTAGTGGTAAAAACCTGTACCGTTTACGTGATGATAGAATAATAGCCAATACTATGGACTCTGGTTTAATGGTCTTTAAAAAAGACAAAACAGTATTTATCGACCAGCAAGGTAATTTCGAAAGCTATTCAATACACTTAGAAACGTTAATTTCGGAAAGTTCAAACTTCCCTCTAATGATAGATGGCGTTCAATACATCAACAAATTTAGTAAAAATAACTCTACGCAAACTAAATAACCTTCCTCTAACACGACGAATTAATAGGCAATCAAGCTTTTAGGCTTATTAATTCGTTGCATTAGCAAGCAATATCTTTAACAATATCAACTCCTCTTTTGGAAACCCGTGTCGGGGTGTAGCGCAGCTTGGTAGCGCGTGCGCCTGGGGGGCGTGAGGTCACAAGTTCGAATCTTGTCATCCCGACCATTTAAACTTTACTGAAATAGCTTCTATGAACTATTTTACTTCCTTTAACTACTTCCATTACAAATCTATAGCGATAACAAAATTTACATTCCCTTCTAACACCGTTAGCTAACTTTAGTATTAAATGAGCTTGATATAAAACGTATTAATTTTAAACTAATCGATGTTTAATTCATGTCATGAAAAATATTTAGGTACCTAACTTAGCTATTCAAAATGCCATCATATTTTCCACATTATATTTGTAGCTATATCCACCCAGATACTTGCTTCATTTGTTTAAAAATCATCTTAATTAGTAATAAGATTGGCATCCTCAAAAATTAAAAAAAACACACGTAAAAACACCCTGATATTTAATTTGAAAATCAAAACAATTCTTCCTTTAAATTTAACAAATCCCAACATTAATCATATTTTAATTTCGCTAATATATTTCTAAAAACAAACCATATTTCACTTTATTTATAATGTCTAAAATATCAGCAAAGGAATCTAATAACCCCAACTAGGTGATTGACATTTTATTTGTGGATAAATTCTGTATAACGTCATAATTCTAATTGCTGAAACTCAATGTTTATAAGCTCTAAAATTAAATTGCCTTACTGTAGATAACTATAAGGTAGGTAAGTATTCACACCAATCACTATAGAGTTACCAGAGTTCACTAGTAGGTATAGCTTGGAGTTATTGGGGTGTGTTGAGTTATTTCGCATAGAGTTACCAGAGTCTAGTTGATTTTATATTGTAGGGTTGCTAGAGTTATCTAAATTTTGATTTAATTATCTTTGAGAACCATTATGCGCTTCCCTATTGTTTTATTATTTAACCCTGAATCGAGCGATTACAAAGTAACAGTACCTGATCTTCCAGGTTGTACATGCAGAGCAAAATCTATGGATGATGCTTTAAATGAGATCATTGCGGTTATAGAATCACACCTGTCATTATTAGCCGAATACGGTGAAGATATTCCAAGTGCTTCAACCTTTGAAACTCATGTTTCAAAAATGGAATATAGAGGTGGTGTTTGGGCTGTTGTTGATTTAGATATAACCCCTTTTCTTGGCAAGAGTCATAAAATAAACGTTACCCTACCAGAGCTGTTAATAAAGAAAATTGATGACGCGGTAGCAATAGATGCCAACCATAAAACACGCTCGGGATTTTTAGCTTTAGCTGCTATTAATGAGTTAAATAAAAGCAAAACAGTAGAACATCACTAATTAACTATTGGTATAATTGGGCGGTTAACTTTTTATAGAAGTAAAAGAAGAATATAAATGAATAAGAACTTATTACTATTAAGCAGCTCTCGTGTTGGTGACACTGCTTATTTAGACCATGCAAAAGCCATGATCAGCGATCATCTAAATACAATTGATGAAGTTATTTTTATCCCTTTTGCAGGCGTAACAATGTCAAATGATGACTACACCGACAAAGTAGCAGATGCACTTACCGATATTAACGTTTCGGTAAAAGGTATTCATAGCTTTGCTGATCCAGTTGCAGCAATAAACAATGCAAAAGCAATTTTAGTCGGGGGCGGAAATACCTTCAATTTATTAAATGAGCTTTACCAAAACAATCTTATTCCAGCGATTCAAGAAAAAGTAAACTCAGGTACACCTTATATAGGATGGAGTGCAGGTTCGAACATTGCCGGCATGACGATAAGAACGACTAATGACATGCCGATTATTCAGCCACCTAGTTTCGATGCGTTAAATTTAATACCTGTGCAATTGAACCCCCACTACACAGATTATAACCCTCCAGGTTTTAACGGAGAAACGCGCGAACAGCGACTAAGTGAGTTTATGGTACTGAACCCTGAGACTTATATCGTTGGTATTGTTGAAGGTACAGCGTTAAAACTAAGTAATAATAAACTTAGTTTAATTGGCCCTGATGTAGGCTATTTATTTTCAAACCAAGATAAACAGATAGTTAATGCCGAAACAGACTTAAGTTATTTACTATAATTATAACGGCTGTTATTAAACGTTTATAACAGCCTACTTTTCCAATACTCAGCAAAAACCTCCTTAAAAACAGCCATTAATAGAACAAGTTATCCTTATCTAACTAAGCACTTAGTTGCTTGAACTTATTCTATTACAGTACTATATTAAGTTTTAAAATAAAAAAAAGAGGCAATTAGATCAGGATGGATTCTAAAGTTTTAATACTGTTGATCACTTTTTGTATAACAGGATGTGCGACAAACTTACCAGCAGACAAGCAAAATTATATTGGCTTTTGGGAAAGCGCCCGCGAAGGTAGAGTGTTTGTTTCAATGACCATTTGGCCTAGTGGAACGTTTAATTATGCTAGGTCTGATGATGGCGGTAACTCAAAAATAAACATGCCTATAACTGAATTTACCGATAAAGAATTTGTGTCAGGCTATCTATTTACTTTTGCAATTAATAGCCCACCTACCTATGTGGATGAAAAATGGACTATGGTAATCGATGGAGTGATTCTAACTAAAAAAGATAAAGGGATTTTTGCGAAACCCACGCCTACGCCAACTAATTAATTCGATAAGTTTGATAAATCAAATTTAGCCATTGCTTGTTGTGGTGACTCAACTCTATCAATTTGTGCGATCAGTGGCGCTTCTATTTCACTTTTGAGGTAATCAATATTCTGTTGAAGATATGGCATCTGTTCAGGAAAGTTAGCAACCCACGCTACAACATTTAAACCATCATTGATGATCGATTGATAAGTAAGAACGGCATGGTTTAAACAGCCAAGCTTCATATGTACAACCAAAATAACATCAAGCTTTTGTTGTTTTACAAAATCTGATAAATACTCACCATTGCCCAAAGGTAAACGCCAACCACCCGCGCCTTCAGTAATGGTAATATCTGCACTGTTTTCTGTTATTGCCGAAAAGCCAGAATTAATCAAATCACAAGTAATAACAGCATTTTTAGTTAGGGCTGCAATATGTGGCGCGATTGGCTCTTCAAATGCTATTGGATTTATTTGTTCGATACTTTGCTTACTATTAGCCTGTTGCTGCAATTCTAATGCGTCTCCGTTGACAAGTTTGCCATCGACATTCTCACAGCCTGCAGAAATAGGTTTATAAACCGCGACTTTTTTACCTTGTTTAACCAATGCGCCAGTAAGGCTAGCTGCAACTAAAGTTTTACCAGCATCTGTATCGGTTGCGGTAATAAAATAATTTTTCATAACAATACTACTGTAATTATAATTTGTGTTTAACTAATTTACCGGTACAAAGTTGGTAAGTTGCCGGATAACAACCAGAATCTGATTGGAATTGTTGGTAAGCCTTGGTCATTTTCTGCCAACTGCCCTTGCCAGATAAGCCTTTATTTACTTTGTTAGGTAAATGACTTGCTCCTAGACTTTTTAATTCATTAGCTAAGTGCTTAACACTAATATAGTCAAGGACTATAGGCTGCTGCTTAAGGATCTCAATATTGAAATTAGTTGTTTTGATATCGTTTTCCACATCGACTAATTGCTTAAAATCGATAACGTGTTGATCATCATTTACATTAGCCCAGCTTTTCTTCAGCTCAGACAGCGTACCATCGAGTAAAGTAGTAAATACAAAAGTACCACCTGGCTTAAGTACCCTTTCAATTTCTGCGAACGCTTTATGTAATGGATCGCACCATTGAATAACTAAATTAGAATAAATGATGTCGATGCTGTTATCAGCAAATGGCAGTTGATGGATATCTGCAGCCAGCCAATTTATATCTTTATTACGATTATTACTCGCGTATTGCAACATAGATTTAGATAAATCTAAGCCAATAATATTTTGGTGATCGGACTTTAAAATGTCGGCAAAATAACCCGTGCCTGTTCCTAAATCAACAACAATTGGATTTTTAGTTTTAGCTGTATTTTGCTGTAAATAAGACAGTATTATATTGCCACTTTGACGTTGCAAGCGTGCCGAAACATCATAAGATTCAGATGCAGCGCCAAAAGTATCGGCTATTTTTACTTTTAATTGTTCTGTAGGCATTTGCCTATGACCTCATTGATAGATTCAGCTAACATGCTGATATCATTATCATTATGACTTGCTGTTATAGTTACGCGTAACCTTGATTTACCATTTTCAACCGTTGGTGGCCTAATTGCCGTTAACCAAAAACCTAAATCTTTTAATTTTTGAGCGCAATATAGGGTATTTATTTCACTACCAACAATAACGCCGATAATAGATGACTCTGTTGGTGTTACTTCAATAGAACTATCTAGTTTGGATTTAAACAAGGCAGTTAATTTTTGAATTTTTTCACGGCGCCAATGCTCAGTTTTACAAATCTCAACACTAGCATTTGTTGCTAATGCTAACGCTGGAGATATAGCTGTTGTGTAAATGTATTCGCGGTTACGATTAATAAAATATTCAATTAACTCTTCATTACCAGCAACTACTGCCCCATTAGTTGCAATAGCTTTACCAAAGGTAGCCATTTGAATCACATTGCTATCAGTATTTAAATTTTGCTCAGAAGCTGTACCACTGCCATCACTTCCTAAAACACCAATACCATGGGCATCATCAATATACAGCCAACTATCATTTGCATCGCACGTTGCCTTTATTTGAGTTAAAGGAGCGCAATCACCATCCATACTATACACGCCTTCAGTAACTACTAAGTTACTGTCTGTTGAGCTGGTCGTTAGAAGCTTATCTAAATGAGTTACATCATTGTGCCGAAAGCGTTTAGATTTTGCTTTTGAATTAAAAGCCCCATCGATTAGTGATGCGTGTGACAATTTATCTAAGTAAAAACCCACAGAAGCTTGCGCACCTAAAGTATGCAACACGCCACAATTTGCACTAAACCCACTTGCAAATAACAAACAGCGCTCTGCGTTTAACCATTGTGCTAAGTTTTCTTCTAATTGCTTATGGGCTTTGGTATAGCCGGTAATTAATGAAGATGAACAAGCACTAGTGCCGTACTTCTCGATGCCTTTAATATAAGCTGTTTTTATGTCGCTATGATCTGCTAGGCCTAAGTAATCATTTGATGAAAAGTTTATATATTCAATACCATCAAACGATAACAAACGCCCAGTAGAATGGCTTAGCACAACACGATTACGATCAAGATTATCGGACTTTTGCTGCGCTAATTGCTCACGAATAAAGTTAAAAGACATTATTTTATCTGCGTTGCACTAAGCAAGAGCTACTAACTAGCACTTGCGTCGTAAAATAAGTCTTTGTTTTCATTATTTACTATGGCTGTACGTAATGAATTAGCTTCAATTTGCTGTTGTTGCTCAGATACTGCATTTAAACGTTCGGTATTAATGCCTAGCTTTTTAAATAGCATCATGTCTGAATCAGCTTCTGGGTTGTCAGTAGTAAGTAGCTTACAACCGTAAAATATTGAGTTTGCACCGGCTAAAAAGCACATTGCTTGCATTTGCTCGTTCATTGCGTCACGACCAGCTGATAAACGTACATGTGATTTAGGCATCATAATACGAGCTACAGCAATACAACGAATAAAATCAAAATGCTCAAGATCTTCAACATTTTCTAACGGTGTACCATCAATTTTTACCAGCATATTCATCGGAACACTTTCAGGCTGCTTATCAAGGTTAGCAAGTTGCACTAATAATGATGCCCGATCAGTACTACTTTCACCAAGGCCCATAATTCCGCCGCTACATACCTTCATACCGGCATTTCGTACATTAGATAATGTGTCTAAACGATCTTGATAAGTGCGAGTAGTGATAATTTGATTGTAATGCTCTGGCGATGTATCTAAATTGTGATTGTAATAGTCAAGACCAGCTTCTTGCAATGTATTGGCTTGCTCTTCATCAAGCATACCAAGTGTCATACAAGTTTCTAAACCCATTTCACGTACACCTTCAACCATTTTAACGATATGCGGCATATCTCTGGCTTTAGGGTTTCTCCAACCTGCGCCCATACAAAAACGGGTTGAACCTTGAGCCTTAGCTTTCTTGGCTGCTTCTAATACATTTTCAACTTCCATTAATTTTTCTTTTTCAATGTCAGTGTTATATCTTGCGCTTTGAGAGCAGTACTTACAGTCTTCTGGACAAGCACCAGTCTTAATTGAAAGTAACGTACTCACTTGTACTTCATTCGGATTAAAGTTTTCACGATGAGCGGTTTGTGCCTGAAACATTAAATCATTAAATGGCAAATCGAATAACGCTTGTACTTGCGCTACAGTCCAGTCATTACGTACTGGAAAATTAGTTTTTATAGTTGTTGGAGTAGTCATAGCAAAGTATTACCTAATTAAATATCGGCTTTAGCTTTTCGCTGTAAACCAATAGAGTTGCTGTATTGCATCATATTAAATTAACGGTTAGTCTAGCGACATCAACATTGCTGTCAACGTAACACAAAAAGAATAGTTAACTAATGATTAATAATTGTACAGAGTTATTGCAATATGACCAAGATCATATTTGGCACCCTTATACATCTATGACTAACCCACTACCTTCCTTTATGGTTGAATCAGCCAAAGGCGTACATTTACAACTTGCAAGTGGTGAAAAAGTTATTGATGGTATGTCTTCTTGGTGGTCAGTTGTTCATGGTTATAATAACCCGGTTTTAAATAATGCAATAAAGCAACAAGTCGATACCTTTAGTCATGTGATGTTTGGCGGCTTAACTCACGAGCCAGCGATAAACCTATGTAAAACCTTAGTTGAACTTACGCCTTCAGGGCTAGATAAAGTGTTCCTTGCAGATAGTGGCTCGGTTGCGGTTGAAGTTGCTATAAAGATGGCGCTGCAATATCAACACAGTAAAGGTAAAACCGAAAAGACTCGCTTATTAACCATTAAAAATGGTTATCACGGTGATACATTAGGCGCTATGTCTGTTTGTGATCCAGTTAATGGCATGCACCAATTGTTTAGTGGTTTTATGACCGAAAACTACTTTGCCGATGCCCCGCAAGTTAGCTTTGGACAAACGTTTGATGAAAACGACTTAGTGAGTTTAAAATCTCAGTTTGAGCAAAATCATCAAAACATCGCCGCACTTATCCTAGAGCCGATAGTGCAAGGCGCTGGTGGCATGCGCTTTTACCATAGCAAATACCTTAAAGCCTGTAGAGAATTATGTGATCAATATGACGTACTACTAATTGCTGATGAAATTGCCACCGGATTTGGCCGTACCGGAAAATTATTCGCATGTGAACATGCCAATATAACGCCTGACATCCTATGCTTAGGTAAGGCACTTACCGGCGGTTACATGACACTTGCAGCTACATTATGTACAACAGATGTGGCCGAAACTATCAGTAAAGGTGAAGCTGGCGTATTTATGCATGGTCCAACGTTTATGGGCAACCCGCTTGCCTGTGCCGCTGCTAATGCAAGCTTAAAACTATTAATTGATAACAATTGGTGTGAGCAAGTCAGTAATATTGAAACACAATTAAAGGCTGAGTTGTTACCTTTAAATAGCCATGAAAACGTTGCTGATGTCCGTGTTTTAGGGGCTATAGGTGTTATCGAGGCCAAGTATCCAGTAAACATGGCATTTATTCAGAAAATGTTTGTGGAAAATGGTGTTTGGATCAGACCTTTTGGTAAGTTAATTTATATAATGCCGCCTTTTGTTATTAAAGCGGATGAATTAACCAAATTAACCTCTGTAATGGCCAACGTTATTGCCTGTGAACAGGTTTTTAATAAAAACTAATTGTGCGTGATGCCATTGATAAGCCCTTGAATTTGGCAATTTTTGTACAATATACGTATAAAGTCGTAATTATTATGAATATTAACGACTTTAACGCTAAGAATTACTTGAGTCTATTTCCTCTGTAGGTAAAATAGCCTGTCATGATCGATGAAGATCAAACCATACATTTTTTATAATAAACGAGGTCACTAATGTCAGTTGCTCCAATTACTGATGTCCTAGCTGGTAAATTTGCTGTGCAAGAAACAGTAACAGTTAAGGGTTGGATAAGAACGCGTCGAGATTCTAAAGCAGGAATTTCATTTTTAGCAATTCACGATGGTTCATGTTTTGATCCTATTCAAGCAGTTGTACCTAGCGATCTTGAAAATTATAATGACGAAGTTTTAAAAGTAACTACGGGTGCCTCTGTTGCCGTAACAGGTACTTTAGTTGAATCACAAGGTAAAGGTCAGTCTTTCGAAATTCAAGCAACGAAAGTTGAAGTACTAGGATTTGTTGAAGACCCAGATACTTACCCTATGGCAGCAAAACGCCACAGTCTCGAATTCTTACGTGAACACGCTCACCTTCGTAACCGTACAAATATCGGCGGCGCCGTAACTCGTGTTCGTAACTGTTTAGCACAGGCGATTCACCGCTTTATGCATGAACAAGGTTACAACTGGATCAGTACGCCTCTTATCACAGGTAGTGACACTGAAGGTGCTGGCGAAATGTTCCGCGTAAGCACATTAGATTTAGAAAACTTGCCTTTAGATGATAAAGGCGCTGTTGATTACAAACAAGACTTCTTCGGTAAAGAAACATTCTTAACCGTATCTGGTCAGTTAAATGCTGAAACTTTAGCTTGTGCTATGTCAAAAGTTTACACATTTGGTCCTACTTTCCGCGCGGAAAACTCAAACACTACTCGTCATTTAGCTGAGTTTTGGATGATGGAACCAGAAATCGCATTTGCTGATTTATCTGATGCCGCAACACTTGCAGAAGACATGTTACGTTACGTGTTTAAAGCCGTGTTAGAAGAGCGTGCTGATGATATGGCATTCTTCCAACAACGTGTTGATAAAACTGTTATCGACCGTTTAAATTCAGTGGTTAATTCTGACTTTGTGCGTATGGATTACACCGACGCAATCGACATTCTATTAAAGAGTGGCAAGAAGTTTGAAAACAAAGTTGAATGGGGTGTAGATTTAAACTCTGAACACGAACGTTACTTAGCTGAAGAATACGTTAAAGGTCCATTAGTATTAATGAACTACCCGAAAGACATTAAAGCATTCTACATGCGTTTAAATGATGACGGTAAAACAGTTGCGGCTATGGACGTACTTGCGCCAGGTATTGGTGAAATCATCGGCGGTGCTCAGCGTGAAGAACGTTTAGATGTGTTAGATCAACGTTTAGAAGAAATGGGCTTAAATCAAGAAGATTACTCTTGGTACCGTGACTTACGTCGCTACGGTACAGTACCTCATGCCGGTTTTGGTTTAGGCTTTGAACGTTTAGTTGCATACGCAACAGGTATGGGCAACGTTCGTGACGTTATTCCATTCCCACGTACACCAAACAATGCTGCTTTCTAATAATATTTAGAATTCAAACAAAAAAACGCTACCTTTAAGTAGCGTTTTTTTTAGGATTAATTTTAGTCTATTTTATATAACTGCAACAGTAATCTGTAAGCTGTTCAACATTTAATTTAAAACTAGAATTTGCCGGTACTTCAAAAGAGTATTCCCCTTCAATATCAATCCACTCTTCACTGTCTGCTAATAACACTTGCAGTTTGCCTGACTGAATATCCATTATTTCTTTATCTGCGGTAGAAAACTCATATTCACCAGGTAACATAACACCAAGAGAACACTGTTCGCCATTAGCTAAAATAATAGAGCGACTGGTAACGTTACCATCAAAATATGAATTTACTTTTTTAATTACACTTACATTGTCAAGCTGTGACATAGAACACCTATTTGTTATAAAGTTTATTAAGGCTAATTTATCAACTTTAAAACCAACAGAATAATAATCTAAATAACTAAATCATAAGCATTTGATCTATACGTTTATCGCCAATAGGTTGTGAATGGCTCAGCCGTTTTTCTTACTTTTTGTGTACAGTCTTTTGTTGCTGTACCTATATATAAAAAGCCGACAATCTCGTCATCAAGTTTAATACCAAGCTCTTGCTTAACAATATCACTATAAGCTAAATCACCGCTTCGCCAAATAGCGCCAAAACCTAATGCCACACAAGCCATTTGCATTGCGTGGGTCGCACAACCTGCGGTCATTAATTGTTCTTGTACAGGTACTTTAGGATGTTGCTGAAATTTAGTTGAAACAACAATAGTCATTGGTGCTCGATATGCCATTTTTTTAGACTTTTCTATTTTAAGCTCATTGTCAGTAGTGGCTTTAATCGCTTTTTGGTAAACCGCGGACAATTTATCTAAACCATCACCACTAATAACGTGAAAATGATAAGGAGCAAGACCTGCATGATCTGGAGATGCCATTGCTGCATTTAATATAGCGTTTAGCTGTTCATCATTTGGACCTGGTGCAGATAAAGCGGAACAAGATTGACGATTTATTAAGAATTGGATTGGGGTCATAACTGATTTTGTAAAATGTGCTGCGTAATTGAGTTAAAAGAAAATACCATAAAAGCACAAGCAGAAGTAGGATTTACCAATAAAAAAATCCCAACATAGGTTGGGATCAAGGGAACTAATTCAAAATATTAAACAAGTATGTACAATACTATTCTTCTATACGGTTAGAGGCTTGTTGTGGATCACTTTTAAATAACCAATAGTCAATACTGACAAAACGCCCTGCTCCAATAAAAAATAATGCCATCAACATAATAAAATATGTTGCGGCAAACTCAATGCCGTTATTGAGTAAAACTACGTTGCCAGTTTCGTATAACCAATCAGGGCTGCCATTTTCATCAATAATATCTTTAATTTTCGAAATTCTTACCGCCGCTTTATCACTATTTTCTAGGCTTGCATCTGCACTTTCAAAACCTAACCATGAAAATACTTTAGCCGAACTTGTATCTGAGTTTGTCGGTGTTAACGCATACCAACCGTTATCCAAATGAACAGAGGTTGCAGCTATTATCATGGTAAACATCAATGGAATACTAATTAAGCGAGTTGCTAAACCAACCAAAAGTAACCAACCACCAAAAAACTCTGTCCATGCAGCTAAGTTTGCAAGTAACTCAGGAAAAGGCATACCTAAGCCCCATTCACTATTACCAAACCAGGCGACAATGCTTGGATCTGCGAAAAGTTGTTCGATAAAATTTAGGTCATGATTAGAAAATTGCATCTTATTATAGCCAGCAATAATAAACACAGGAGCTAAATAAAGCCTTAATAAAATAGCTGGTATTGCATCACCTTTAAGTAACTTAGCAATTGTTTTATTAAATAATGAAATAATATTCATCACCATCCTTATAGAATTTAACCATACTTATAAGAACATTGTAGTTCATATTTAATTTCATCAACTTATCTAATGTTAAAAATAATTTAATTGTAACTATTCATTAAAATAAGCCTTATATGAAAGATCTTTTTGCAATACCATTGTATGATTATGATATTAATAACATTAAGACGTGAGGATATATGTCTGAAAAACCAAGCATTATTAAAAGAGTTTTCAAAAAGTTATGGATGCTCATCAACACTACAAGAAAGTTAATTCTAAATTTAATCTTCTTTGTCATTCTATTTGCTGTGTTTGGCGCAATTTTTGATGACTCAGATAAAATTGTAGTTCCTAGCAATACAGCGTTAATTTTAGATCTTAAAGGCGACATCGTAGAGCAGAAAAAACAAGTTGATCCTGCAGATGCCCTTATGTCTGAAGCATTAGGTAAAGAAGAAGAAAATCCTGAAATATTACTGGCTGATATCAAAGAAGTATTGGCTACAGCAAAAGATGACAAACGTATCTCTACATTGGTTATTTACCCACAAAACCTGCGTCGTGCAGGCTTAACTCATTTACAAGAAATTGCTGCATCTATTAATGAGTTTAAAGAAAGCGGTAAAGAAGTGATTGCCTATGGTGATTATTTCACTCAAGACCAATACTATCTAGCAGCGCATGCCGATAAAGTTTGGTTAAACCCTGAAGGTGCTGTTATTTTAGAAGGTTATGGACGCTACAGAACTTACTATAAAGCCGCGCTAGATAAACTAAATATCACCCAACACATATTTAAAGTCGGTACTTATAAATCTGCAATCGAACCTTATATTCGTGATGATATGTCTGAGCCAGCTAAAGAAGCAAACCGAGCGTGGTTATCTTCTTTATGGAATAGTTATAAATATGACATAGCACAAGCAAGAAACCTTACCACCGATGATTTTGATGAAACCGCTGCTGGTTTGTTAGAAAAAATTAAACTTGCCGACGGTAGCTTTGGCCAATACGCAAAAGCAGCAGGCCTAATTGATGAGTTACGTACTCGTGAAGATATCCGCCTGGATATGATTTCAAAAGTGGGTAAAGCGGAAAAAGGCTCTCATTACAATCAAATTCACTTTAAAGATTATGTAAAAGCAACAAAAAATCCATACCCTATGGTAAATCCTTTAACAGATAAAGTAGCGGTTATTGTTGCTAAAGGCGCTATTTTAAATGGTCATCAAAAACCTGGTACCGTTGGCGGTGACAGTACCGCACTACTTCTTAGAAAGGCTCGATTAAATGATAAAGTAAAAGCAGTAGTTTTACGTGTGGATAGCCCAGGCGGTAGTGCTTATGCGTCAGAGATAATTCGTCAAGAAGTTGAACTAATTAAAGCGGCAGGCAAGCCTGTTATTGCCTCTATGGGCCAATATGCGGCATCTGGTGGATACTGGATTTCTGCTTCGGCAAATGAGATTTGGGCATCACCAAATACGATTACTGGCTCTATCGGTATTTTTGGTATGTTTATGACATTTGAAAAAGCACTGGATAAATTAGGCATTCATACTGATGGTGTTGGTACTACTGATCTAGCTGGATTAGGTGTTACGCGTCCTCTTAATGAAGATATCGGCCACATTATTCAAGCAAGCATTAATAGAGGTTATAAGAACTTTATCACTCTTGTTGCCGAAAATCGTAATATGTCGCCTGAAGATGTCGATAAAATAGCTCAGGGTCGAGTATGGACCGGTGCAAAAGGACAAGAGATTGGCTTAGTTGATAAATTAGGTGGTTTAGATGATGCAATCGCTGCTGCAGCTGATCGCGCCGGATTAAAGATGTATGACACCTTGTTAATTGAGCAAGAAGTTTCAGCTAAAGATCTATTTTTGCGTAATTTATTAGACCAAGCAAAAGCATTCATACCAGCAGATACATTAAATCAAAGTACGGCCTACAACCCTGCTCTACAACAAATGATTGCTGATTTAGTTAATGAGTATGAAAAAATCAACCAATTAAATGATCCTCGCGGGATCTACTCAGTCTGTTTAACTTGTGAGATTAATTAAATCACTTAACAGTTAAACTCTACAGAGTAAGTTGTTATTATAGCCCCAGTTTTCTGGGGCTTTTTTATTTGCGTAAACTAATCGTTAAACAGTAATGAGTTTCAAGTTGATCTGACCCTCTTGATTTTGAGTTGAACATAGTATGAGAAAAAATATATACATTGCTTATACCGGCGGTACTATCGGTATGAAAGCTAGTGACAATGGTTTTGTCCCGGTTAAAGGACATTTAACCGAGTCAGTAGCAAAGATGCCTGACTTTCATCGCCAAGAAATGCCATTATTTACTATCAATGAGTACTCTCCTCTTATTGATTCATCAAATATGACGCCTGCTGATTGGCAATTAATTGCGGATGATATAAAAGCTAACTATCAATACTATGATGCCTTTGTTGTGTTACATGGCACAGACACTATGGCTTATACCAGCTCTGCGCTGTCTTTTATGCTTGAAGACTTAACCAAACCGGTTATTGTTACCGGCTCTCAAATCCCCCTTGCTCAACTGCGCTCTGACGGTCAAGAAAACTTACTTAATGCGTTATATATTGCTGCCAATTACCCTATTAATGAAGTGTCGTTATTTTTTAATAACAACCTTTATCGTGGTAACCGTTGCATTAAGGCCTATGCTGATGGTTTTAATGCGTTTGACTCGCCAAACATGCCACCACTACTTGAAGCGGGTATAAATATTAAGGTTTTAGCCGGCGCTATTGCCACTAGTCATGAAGATAGTTTAACGGTAAGTAATATTACTGAGCAGCCAATTGGGGTTGTCCATTTATATCCAGGTATCTCAACAAAACTCATTGCCAATGTGATCCAACAACCTGTTAAAGCGTTAATAGTCCTCAGTTACGGTGTTGGTAATGCTCCGCAAAATCCAGAGTTACTTGCGTTGCTTAAGGATGCAACCGATCGAGGCATCATTATTGTCAATTGTACCCAGTGTGTTAAGGGCAAAGTAAACATGGGTGGTTATGCTACCGGCGATGCTTTAAGCAAATGTAATGTGACAAGTGGCTTAGATATGACATTAGAAGCAGCTCTAACTAAGTTACATTACCTATTGAGTAAAGGTTTCAGCGCAGAAGAAATAAGAATTCAAATGGGTCAAAATTTACGTGGCGAGCTAACGTTATAACCATTAATGAACAAACTAAAAAGCGAGTATACCATTAAGTATACTCGCTTTTATTATGCTGAAATGGATAACTGATCAGCCTATAAAAATTGGTTTAATACGGGTTACAAAAGCTTGTAGCTCGTTTGATTGTAAACCACTGTTTATCCACTCTTCCAATTTAGAGTTAAGTGAAACAGCCTCTCCCGATTTAAGCTTATCTGCTAACATACTTACTTGTACTTGCATGCGCTCAGCTAACAATGCTTTTGGCGTTTCAACGTCGGCTAATATTTCTAGCTCAAGTGTAAGTACTGCTTGCTTCGTTAAATCAGCTTCAACATTGCAGTTTTTACTTACAACTTTTTGCCAATGCTTATTTAATTGTAAAAACTGTTCATCATTGGCAAGTTCATCATTAGCTAACTTACCTGAAACGATATTTTCTATAACACTAAATAAATTCAAAAAATGTGCTTTTTTCTTGTCATTTTCTAGTGTTTTTAATTTCGTGTTTAAATCATCAATACCACGTTTAACTTTATTAACTAAACCTTTATGCACAGGTGTTTGCTTAGATAATTTATCAGCAAATGTGTTCAGCTCTTGTTTACTTGCAGTTAAATCAGCGATATTACCCGCAGCAGAAAACTTAGCTAAGACATCGTTACATTCTTGCTCAAGCTGGGCCGATTGTTCTTGTCTTTGTTTTTGCTCTGTCTCTTTAACCGCATCACGACGACTAAAGACTTGATCATTAATTTTTCGAAATGCCTGCCATAACTGGTTTTCTTTGTTTTTACCAGCGTACTCGATTGTAGTCCATTGTTTTTGAAGATTTTTTAAATTATTAATGGCACTAAATACATCTTCGTTTTCTAATTCTAACTTAGCTTTGTTGATTAATTGAGTTTTCGCACTGGCATTATCTTCATGATAAGCAGTTACCGCACTACGAACCGGGTCAACTAATGCTGAAAACTGTTTACTAATAACTTGTTGTTGCTCTCTATCAACCTCACCAATATCGCGCCACTCGAGAATAAGTTTATGTAAGCGAGTATCTATTTGTTTATAGTTGACCTCAGAATTATTAAGTTCTGTGTTAAGCGCTTGTAGTTTCGCAATAACGTCTTGTTTGGCGCGAAGGTTAGTTTCTCTTATCTTGGCTTGCTCGCCATAAAATGCACGACATGGAGCGAAAGCTAATTCAATTAATTCGTTGAATTTGTTGTTTAAGTCAGCTTCCATTGATTCATCAGCGCGGCCTAAATTATTCCAGTGCTTGCGAAAGCGTTTAACTTCTTTGGCTTGCTCAAGAGGATTTTCCAAAGGAGCATTAATTAGCTTTAAAATATCATCTAATGCTTGCTGCTTTTTAGGGGTAACGATAAACGACTCAAGTTCATGTAACTCATTAATTTTATCCGAAACTACAGCAAAATCTTTTTGTAAACGCTCTTGCTGTTTAGCAGATAATGACTCGATCATAAAAGTTAATTTTTTATGTAAGCCAAACGCAGACTTATATTTACCAAAATTAATTAAACGCTTTAATTCAGATATTTTTTTACCAACTAGATTAAAAGAACTCTCTTGCTCTTTAACTAATGGTTTTAAAGCTTGTTGCCATGTCGATTCAAGTTCTTTTCTGGCTGAAACTATCGATTCGGGTAGAATGTCATCAACTAAGTTATCAATACGCTGCCACTGCCCTAACCAGTCATCAAAGACTGGTTTACGTAGGTTTAATTCTTCAATATTCGTTGGTAAGGCTAAGGTAGATAATTTAGAAATTAAAGACGTTGCATCACTAACACATTGGGCGACGTGTGGTAGTTGTTTTAGTTTTTTTGCTAACTTATCTAACTGCTCAAAGAGTTTTTGTTGATCTAGGTTACTAATATCCGATGACTGAGTTTCTTGCTTTACAGCAACTAACTCTGCTTCTAACTTAGCTTCATCAATACTAATATTTTCAAACACAGCTTGGGTAATTTGCTTAGAAATTAAAGTAACTTTTTCATTAAGGTTATTAAGCTGCTGTTGCTTTTTTTGAGCCTGTTCAAGAATAAATTGTTGGTGTTGATAAGCTTCTTCTTGTACAGCGAAATTTTTAGTCAATTGCTTAGTGATAGCATCATATTTAGCTAATAACTCTGTTTTATCGCTAGCGGTTAAACAATCAATATCTGCAACTAATTGCTGCCATTCTTGTTCTAGAGCTACTTTACGGTCGCGCATATCGACATAATCATTAAGATCTTTTAAGGCAAGTAATTTAGACAACACTAACTGGCATTGTTTCTTTAATTTGATTGGCTTTTCGATAGCTTGGTTTAATCTGTCAAGTTTAGCGTTTATCTCACTAGCTACAGCGGTATTGGTTATTTTTTTAGCGAGTTTTTCAAGTTGCTCTACAGTGTCAAATCTTGATAATAAAGTTAACTGTAGTGCTTCATTATTGCAGTTAATAAAAAACTGTATAAGTAGATGTGGTTTATTTACTTTCTCAAGCAGCATTTCAACTAAGCTGTGCTCTTGCTCAACTAATAGCCATTGCTCAAGAAAAGCTGTTTTATCACATTGCTCTAAAAAGTCTTTTTTAACTTGAAGCTCAAGTTTGCCTGTGCCCTGAACAAGAATTTGTTCTTGCACTTTAGCTCGAGCAAATGCTTTTATTGCAGATTTTGAATTATCTTTACTTGCCTTAAGCCAAAACTTGTATTGGTTAAGTTTAATAAGCGCTGCGCGACGAACGAGTTCACTTTCATCATTGGCAACTAAGTTTTCTAATATGGCAATGTGCTCACTATTATCGAGCGACAAAGAGTTTAAAGCGGTGATGCGTACAGGCGCATCTTGGTGTTGCCATTTTGGCTTAAAAAACTTAGTTAAAATCATAAATTGGTGAACCTAGCAATGTCTTCTGCGTTGTTATTAGTGTTGTCATTTAAACTATCTACTGATGCTTGTTTAAATTGTTTTTTTAGTTCTGATTTACTTTTGTGGACGATTTCACCATCAGGGCCGATAGTCATATTGTCGTCACTATTAAGGTGTCTTGCCTGATATGCCATTGATAATTGCAAAGCAGACTCTCTTTGCGCTTGTTCAACTTCAACACCTTCTGGCCATTTACCTGTTTCTGCAGCGAACTTTAAACGTTCGTACATTTCAAATGTCATATTTTCTACAGCAGCTAATAAATTCATACGTTTACTTCTTCTTTAATAAAATAAGGCGCACACGGTTAATAATATACCAACAAAAGCCAAGTACAGATGTCCCGACAGAGATGCTATATTGCCATGAATCTGGCGCCGGTTCACCCCAAAACATAAAACCAAAGCCACCACAAAACAATAACATAGCGATCATTGATTCGTTCATCAACTTGGCTGACTTTTCGATGATAGTTATTTGTTTTAAATTAAGACGTTGTTCCTCGCTCATCTCACCTAATACGGTTGAACATTTACTACAAACCGCGGCTTTTGATGAAATTCGAGTTGAACAATTTGGGCAATTTATTAGCGCCATAAACACCTCTTATTTGGGAATTATACCAATCCTCATAACTAACTGATCATTTTTAATGGTTAAAATGAAAAAGTAGACCAATTAATTAAGAGAACTGGTATTAAAATTTATTGCTGATTTTACCCGAAAAAAAAACACCCTGCGGGTGTTTTTTTAGGTTTTTACAATTTTTTTTTCATTAATCGTAAATTAAAGTTTATCTTTCCATAAATCAGCGTTTTTAATGCCTAATTTTTCAGGATCAAAGGTGTATTTACTCACACCGTCTTTCTGTTGACGTTCGTAATCACGAAGCGCTTTGATTGCTGGTTTTGCAGTAGCAAAAATTAGGATTATGGCAATAATATTTAACCAAGCCATTAAGCCAACACCAATATCACCAAGACCCCAAGCCGAGCTTGGTTGAGCTACAGTGCCGTAGAATACCGCGGCCATAATAGCAACTTTTAACAAGAATCTTAACGCTGGAATTTTAATGGTTTTGTTGATGTAAGTAACATTATTTTCAGCAATAAAGTAGTACGCTAATACCGTAGTAAATGCGAAGAAGAATAATGCAATAGCAATAAATGGTTTACCAAATCCAGCTAATACACTGTCCACGGCAATCTGAGTAAATGCAGGGCCATTAATAACCACATCAGCAGCTAAGTTTTGGACAACAAAAGTAGATGAACCTTCAGGCATAACATTGTATGAGTTAGTGATTAAGATCATAAATGCAGTTGCAGAACAAACAAATAAAGTATCAATATAAACAGAGAATGCTTGTACTAAACCTTGTTGTGCTGGGTGATCAACTTCTGCCGCAGCAGCCGCATGAGGACCTGTACCCTGACCTGCTTCATTAGAGTAAACACCACGTTTAACACCCCAACCAATTGCCGCACCAAAGCCAGCCATAGGAGTAAAAGCGTCGCTAATGATTGACATAAATATTGAAGGTAGCATATCGATATGAAGAGCAATCATGCTACAAGCAATAATGATGTAAGCAAGCGCCATAAATGGCACAACAACTTGTGTAAAGTGGGCAATACGTTTTACCCCACCAAAAATAATAAAACCAAGTAATAGTACAATACCAACTGCGGCGTATACCTTGGTCATAGATAATTCACCTAAGAATGAATCTACTGATGCACCCGCACCAAATACATTAACAAAGGCATCACCAATACCATTTGATTGCACAACCGGTAGTAATAAACCACAAGCAAGGATGGTTGATAATGCAAAAATCCATGCGTACCATTTCTGACCAAGAGCCTTTTCTATATAGTAAGCTGGACCACCACGGTAAGTACCTTCGTCGTCTACTTCTTTATAAATTTGAGCATTGGTTGACTCAATGTATGCCGTTGCCGCGCCAAAAAATGCCACAACCCACATCCAAAAAACCGCACCTGGACCACCAAAGCCGATAGCTGCAGCAACACCAGCGATATTACCTGTACCAACACGGCCAGATAAAGATACAGCTAAAGCTTGGAAAGATGAAATACCAGAGTCAGAGCTTTTCCCTGAAAGTAGTAAGCGAACCATTTCACGAAAGTGTCTTACTTGCGCAAAACGAGTCATTATCGAAAAGAAAACACCTGCACCTAAACACAGATAAATAAGCCACGAACTCCAAATAATACTATTTAGATAATCAATAGTTTCTATCAAAATAAACCTCAATTTTTATTATAATTTTAAAAGTACACCACAACTGAAAAATTTAATGTGGTGGAAAATATAAACAACAAGTGCATTAATAAATATAAATAAAATAAAGGACCTTACGGCCCGTTATTAATGTAGCTTGTTGTAGTTATTCAACAATGTACGATAAAACTTATCTTAAGTCATCTAATACATGATAGATCGCCGTTAAAGTATCACGACCAAGAATACTGCTTCGAGCATCATTCCAACCAACAATTGGGTCAGGTAATAAGTCATTATCCTTAAATGGCATCTCCACAGTAAAAGCTAAACACTTAAACTCTTCACCAACCCATGACGAGCCAACCGTTAAATTAGCTTTACCTGGCTCATCTTTATCGTAACCGCGGGTATCTTGGAATTCAGGAGTAATAGCAAGTAAGATATCTTTAAACTTATCTTCTAATGCTTTATGTCGAGCATCATATGAAGGAATACCTTCACAACCTGCAACAAAATTAACCGGCAGTGCTTCATCGCCGTGGATGTCTAAATGTAGATCCACACCAACCTGTTGCATTTTTTCTCGTACTAAATACACTTCTGGGCTTTTTTCTAATGATGGCGATTGCCATTCACGGTTTAAATTAACACCAGCTGCGTTAGTACGAAGGTGGCCTCTTACACTCCCGTCAGGGTTCATATTAGGTACAAGATAGAATACGGCATTATCGATTAAGTTACGGGCTAAGCCATCATCTTCGTCAAGTAAGCGCTCAATAAAACCTTCCATAAACCATTCAGCCATAGTTTCACCAGGGTGCTGACGAGCCGTTAACCAGATATTTGCTTTACCTTCTGCAGGCTCGCCAATACGTAAAAGTGACATATCACGGCCATCAAGTGTTTGGCCTAGTACTTCTAGCTGACAATCGGCATCAAGTTGTGCCATATGGATCAAATCTTGATGACGTTCATAGCTATAAGGTACAAAGTAGGCAAAGTACATAGAGTCACATTCTGGTGTTACCTTAATCGTTAAGGTGTCGCCATCAAATGAAGTAGGCACTCTAAACCAAGTAATACGGTCATATGAGGCGACAGCTTGATAATCTACCCAGCCTTCAACATAAGCTGATTTACCTGCATTGGTAATATTTAACGTGTGCTCACCACGTTCGGTATTGTGTAACTTAAAATGAAACCACTGATAAAAATCAGATTCATTATCATGTTTAATTTCAAGTTGGATATCATTGCTTGATGTTGCAGAGATGACACGGATATTACCGCTGTCGAAATTTGAACTAATTTGCATAGTGTCTTCTTACTTAGCTAATAAAATTAGCTTAAGTGTACACAATGAGCCTGCTGATCAGAAGTTTTTACTCTCGAAAATGTTTGTAAACTGTAAAGCTTTGCTGACTAAACACAAACCGTAAAATTCTACAGACTACGTAGGTATAAACCCAGAGCTGTTGAGTATCCTAGCGAGCGATGTTCAACAGTGCCTTGCTCATCGATAACGTAATAGCTCGGATAAGCCGTTACTTTAAAAGCTTGTTTAACATTGCTATTGCCGAGCAAGATAGGAAAAGTTAAATCTAAATTTTTAGCAAATTCATCAACTTCAGCTTTGTTGCTATAGTCGAGCGCAACGGCTTTAATCTCTATGTCTGGTTGGTATTTATAAAGCATTTCTAAATTAGAAATACTTACACGACAAACAGAGCACCAAGGCGCAAAAAAATAAACAACGGTTTTCTTATTTGAGTGAGTTAATTCAACCGGGTTATTTTGAAGATCGGGTAACAAAAACACAGGCGCTTCTTCTGCTTGCCAAGAAGACAGCATACTGGACTCTTTCAGCATTGATACACTATTAAAAATCAACACCACCACAATTACTTGTATCAAAAAACTTTTCAACTGAACTACCTACTGTTGCACTACATAATTATATAGACCGGAGTTAGCCGATTTAATAACAAGCAATCTTACAAATCGATAAACAAAAAAGTCAGTAACATGGTTACTGACTTTTATAGGGTAAGCATAGTAAAGCTTGGTATTTATTAACCTTTAGGTAAGCTCAATAAGTTAACACCAGCCATTTTATGCATTACTTTAACAACTTGGCAGCTGTAGCCAAATTCATTGTCGTACCACACGTATAATACGGCGCGGTCTTCATCGGCAATAGTCGCTTGTGAGTCAACAACACCCGCAAATCGAGAGCCAACTAAGTCACAAGAAACGATTTCAGTTGATGCTGTGTAGTCAACCTGCTCACGTAAATCTGATTGTAATGCAACGCCACGTAAATAGTTGTTTAACTCATCACGATCTGTCGATTTCTTCAGGTTAAGATTCATTATTGCCATTGAAACATTTGGCGTAGGAACGCGGATTGCGTTACCCGTTAATAAACCTTTCAATTCAGGCAACGCTTTTGCAACAGCTTTTGCAGCACCTGTTGAAGTAATAACCATGTTTAATGGTGCACTACGACCACGACGATCTGACTTATGATAGTTATCAATTAGGTTTTGATCGTTGGTGTATGAATGTACGGTTTCAACATGACCGTTTTTAATACCGTACTCATCGTTTAATGCTTTTAACACCGGTGTAATAGCGTTTGTTGTACAACTTGCAGCAGAAATAATTTTATCTTCTGGTAAGATATCGTTGTGGTTTACACCATATACAACGTTTTTGATTTCACCTTTAGCTGGCGCTGTTAATAATACTTTAGCAACACCTTTAGATTGTAAATGTTGACCTAGGCTTTCTTCATCAGTCCAAATACCTGTGTTATCTACAACTAACGCGTTATTAATACCGTATTGCGTGTAGTCGATATCACTTGGAGATTTGGCGTAAATTACTTTGATGTAAGCGCCATTTGCTTTAATCGCGCAAGCTTCTTCATCAACGGTGATACTACCATTGAATGCACCGTGAATTGAGTCACGACGTAATAAAGAGGCACGCTTTTCAAGATCACCGTCTTTACCAGGACGAATAACAATTGCACGCAAGCTTAAGTTAGACATTGGTCCGGTACGTTCAATTAATAAACGCGCTAAAATTCGACCTATACGACCAAAACCATAAAGAACAACATCTTGCGGACCCTCAACATTGTCTTGTTCTTTTAATGGGGCTATTTCTTTTTGTAAGTATTGCTCGATGGTTAAGCCATTTGCTTCACCTAAAAATAAATAACGGTAAGCAAGTTTACCAACATCAATGTTTGAAGGCTTTAAGTCCATTTTGCTTAATGCTTCAACGAAAGGAAAACTCTCACGTAAACGAAGTTTAGTATCTTCATGAATACCAACTGATTTATGTGCTTTAATGATATCAATGGCTGAAGCATTAACTAAAGGACGACCATATACAGAAATTTCAACACCAAAGTTACGGTACAATTGACCTATGATTGGTTGCATTCGTTCTGCTATATCTTGACGTTCTTGCCAGCTTTTTTGATAAATCTCTTCATTATGAGAAGTCATTTCGTAAACCTTTATGTAATTTATGAGTTATGAAAAATCTAATTATTCATAGAGTTAGTAGGTAAATAATTAGCTTGATTGTCCTAATCAACGGTATTGTAATTCAACTTGTAATAATTCTCCACAGCTTACAAAACATAAAATCAAAAAAACATCATTCTTTAGTATTAGAAAATTTACAGCTGAAATGAGCATTGCCTGAAAGGAGATACAGGCAGAATAAAAAAAGAGAAGTAAAGTTACTTTTGTGCTAGTTGTTTTCTTTAAAATTTAAGCTTAAAGAATTGACACAATAGCGTTTAAAGGTTGGTGCTGGGCCGTCATCAAAAACATGGCCAAGGTGAGACTGACAGTTGTTACAGCGAATTTCAGTACGAGACATTGCCAAAGAGTGATCGGGCAGGTATTCAATTGTATCTTTGATTGCGGCATTAAAACTTGGCCAACCACAGCCAGATTCAAATTTAGCCTCACTTAAAAACAAAGAACACTGGCAACAAGCGCAGGTATATGTACCTTGCTCCCAATGTTCGTTATAAATACCGGTAAACGGTGCTTCTGTTGCAGCTAAACGACAGACTTTATAAGCATCTTCAGATAACAGCTTTTTGTATTTGTCATCATTATCTTGGCTCATATTAATCTCCCGTTAGCTAAAGTTTTAGAGCTTGATTATTGGTCTATCCGCTGATGTCCATTCAACATGGAATTTATGACCTGCTGGCTGATCAATTCGCTCAAACGTATGGGCACCAAAGTAATCTCGCTGACCTTGTAATAGGTTAGCAGGTAATGTGGCACAGCGCATAGAATCATAATAGCTTAATGAAGCTGAGATTGCTCCAATAGGAATACCCATTAAAGTACATTGCGCAACAGCTTTACGCCAGTTTTGTTGGTAGCTACTTAATTGTTCACTAAAGAAACTATCAACTAACAGGTTATCAAGCTGTTGCTCGCGCTCAAACGCATCTGTAATTGACTGTAAAAAGGCAGCTCGAATAATACAACCAGCACGCCAAATTTTAGCAATAGAAGCAAAATTTAATTGCCAGTTATGCTCAACAGAAGCCAATTTCATTAATTGGAAGCCTTGCGCATAAGTACAAATCTTTGAACAATATAAAGCATCATGTAATTGTTCAATAAACAATTCTTTCTCACTTTCACAAAGAGGTGTAAATTCTGGCGCAGATAACACAGTAGAAGTATGTTTTCTTAATTCTT
This sequence comes from Thalassomonas sp. M1454, assembly GCF_007097525.1. GTDB lineage: Bacteria > Pseudomonadota > Gammaproteobacteria > Enterobacterales > Alteromonadaceae > Thalassotalea_A. The sequence continues at coordinate 634,308 of NZ_VKDD01000002.1, read as the reverse complement.
TAAAAGAAGAGATAGAGCGAGCATAAACTGCTTGAGAAATAGTTGGTGACGGACACCCTACTTCTAATGAACTAACGGCTGTCCATAAACCAGTACCCTTTTGGCCTGCTTTATCGAGTATTAAATCAACTAAGTGTGTTTGTGTTTCCACATCTTTATGGCGTAATACTTCAACAGAAATTTCCATTAAGTAGCTATCAAGAACGCCTTGGTTCCAACCTTCAAAAATATTAGCTATTTCATCACAACCTAATTGTAAACCTTCACGAAGTACGTGGTAAGCTTCACAGATAAGCTGCATGTCAGCATATTCAATACCGTTATGAACCATTTTTACGTAATGACCAGCACCTGCAGGACCAATATAGTCGGCACACGGGTCACCATTTTCAATAACTTGACCAGGCTGTGATCTTTCTAGTGGCTTACCTGTTGCAGCATCAACTTTTGCCGCAATAGCACTCCAGATAGGCTTAACTCGTGTCCAGGCATAAGGTGAACCACTAGGCATTAAAGCTGGGCCGAAACGCGCGCCTACTTCACCACCTGAAACAGCTGATGAGAAAAATAAGAAATCATCTTTATACTTAGCTTCACGTTCAACAGTATCCGTCCAAAGACTATTACCTGTATCGATAACAATATCATCACGTTGAATACCAGCACCAATAAGGTTCTGACATACTTGATCAACAATGTCACCTGCAGGCACAGAAAGAACAATTAAATGTGGCGCTTTTAATTGCGCAAGTAATTCAGTATATGAAGAACAACCAACAACACGTGGTTCGCCATTATTAGTTTCATTTTTATCTTGTTCAATAACAGCAGATACTTTTTCTAAGTCAAGATCAAATGCAGCGATTTTATAGCCATTATCGGCAAGGTTTAATACTAAATTTTTACCCATCACACCAAGGCCAACAAAGCCGATATCGCATTTATTTAAGTTTTCAGACATGTATAAATTTCCGTTTTCACCTACAACACAGGGGCTGTTTTAAGGCGTATTTTTTGATATGCATAATTTTATGGCGCGTATTCTGCCACAAAACTTATCTTTTATGTAACTTTATAAAAAAATAGTTAGCAAATCTAATAAAAGAACAGAAAAAGTAAGAAAAAGCTTGATTAAAATGTAAAATGTTGTAATTTTACTACATTATATTTTTATACATAATTTCTCAAAAGGTTTAGACATGAAAAAGATTGCAATTAATGGTTTTGGTCGTATAGGACGCCTAGTTTTTCGCGCAGCAATGGAGCGTGATAACTTAGAGGTTGTTGCAATTAATGATCTTATCGACATTGATTATATGGCTTACATGTTAAAATTTGACTCAACACACGGTCGCTTTAACGGTACGGTTGAAGTATCTGATGGTTACTTAGTTGTAAACGGTAAGAAAGTTAGAGTTTCAGCTGAACGTAATCCTGCAGATTTAAAGTGGGACGAAGTTGGCGCTGAGATTGTAGTTGAGTCTACTGGTTTATTTTTAACGGAAGAAACTGCACAAAAACATATTGATGCTGGCGCTAAGAAAGTAATCATGTCTGCCCCATCTAAAGATGCAACGCCTATGTTTGTTGCAGGTGTAAACTTTGATGAATACAAAGGCCAGGCAATTGTTTCTAATGCTTCTTGTACTACAAACTGTCTAGCACCTTTAGCTAAAGTAATTAACGATAACTTTGGTATTGAAAGTGGCTTAATGACAACAGTTCACGCAACTACTTCAACTCAAAAAACTGTTGATAGCCCAAGTGCTAAAGACTGGCGTGGTGGTCGTGGTGCTAGCCAAAACATTATTCCATCTTCTACAGGTGCAGCTAAAGCCGTTGGTAAAGTTATTCCTGAATTAAATGGCAAACTAACTGGTATGGCGTTCCGCGTTCCTACTGCTAACGTATCAGTTGTAGATTTAACAGTTAACTTAAAAACAGCAGCAACTTACGAGCAAATCTGTGCAAAAGTAAAAGAAGCTGCACAAGGCGAAATGAAAGGTATTTTAGACTACACAGACGAAGCTGTAGTATCTAATGACTTTATCGGTGAAGCATGTACTAGTGTTTTTGACGCAGCAGCGGGTATTGCAATGACAGATAAGTTTGTAAAACTTGTTTCTTGGTATGACAACGAAATGGGTTACTCAAACAAAGTTTTAGATTTAGCTGAGCATATTTTTGCATACGACGCAGCAGTACTAAAACAAGTTAGCTAAGTTCGCTTAATACATAGCTCAATAAGAAATACCTCGCACTTGCGGGGTATTTTTTTATGCAAACTACAATAAAGAAGATGGTAAATAACTATCAAAAACTCGCAATAAGGAATAAACCTATAATTACAGCACATAAAAACATAGTTTTACCTAAAGCAGAATTTCCCTTTAAAGTTTCCTGATGTTGCTTTTTAAATGTAACTAATTGGCTATCATCAAATTGTGAACAATGATCGCATTGCGAAAGTGTTTTGGTGTAATAAAGACCACACCTCTTACAACGTTTCTTCTTAGGCTGCATTTTTGTCCACGCAGCACTCATACCTAATGACATAAACCCCCTTCTTTGTACCTAACGCTAAGTTAGTTGTTATTAGTCCTGCTTAACTCTCTTTAAATATTACTCTTTGCACTGTACTTTCAGTGTGCTCAAAATGCTATCTAACTCTAATGTATCGACTTTATTTACAATAGTAGAAACTATCGCTATAGCATAATCACCTGATATGCATGCCATATACCTTTGATTTACGATATTATCACCAACCTCTAATTGACTATTAAAGTAAGATATATCCACGCCATTAATTACTTTAATGTGGCAATCTTCTTCATAATCCATTTTTATTTGACTTTGATCCATAGCTTTCTTGGCATGATAAAGGTAGTCACACCCTTTTTTAATTCCCGGTAATACTGAAATATTCTCCGCAATTCCCATTAAAGATGAGTTAGTACTTGTAGGTGTGCCTGGTTTGAATTCATGAAAACCAAACAAAGGAAGCGATGTTTTCAAAGCAGCCTCAGTAATGGCTTTAAAATTTTCATCATCACCACTAATAATGTCGCTGCCAAGCTGTTGCATAGCGATTAGCTCTTTTACATTTTGAGCATACCAACTCTCTGGTTTCGTAATACTTAATTGAAACTTTTCATTACTAAAATTGATATTGTCTGTTGAAACGGTCAATGGCAATTCTTTCGTTTTTGTTGTATCACAAGAAATAAGGCTTAAAGAAACAAGCAAGATTTTAAAAATTTTCAAGAGTTGATCTCCATATCTTAAATAATGTAACGTTCACTGAGAGCCTAAGGATAGATAAGCCATAGGACCTCCTGAACAAATAATGCCTCATTAAAGGGCAAGTTTAAGTTGACTAAATTATTGGTATACAGTGACAAAACAAATTTTATTTGTCCTGCTTTAGTGATTCATTAGGAATTTCATTTAGCTTCACTAGGGCAGCTAAAGCTTTAATGCGAGAGCCTATATGCCTCATAGCTGCTCCCATAAGAAGTAGAATAGGCATTATTATTTTAAAAACTTCAGAGTTATTTTCAATAACGTAAAAGAGAATAGCCATAGCTAAAAGAAAATTAAATATATCTAGTTTAGAAAAACTCATCCTTCGATTATCTTAAGAAGTGCGTCTTGCCTTTTCATTTTAGATAAAACTAATTGTCCTTGAATTTCACTTTCTACATCTGTATTCATTTAAATCTCCGAAATATCAAACGCCCTATTTAGGGGCTGATAATAGCTTACTAAAGTAGTGTAACGCAGCGGAACTGAGCAAGTTGTTAGCAGTTCCTTTACTGTAATGGCTTGTTATGTGTTTTATTCGCCAAGCCATTTAAATTTTGCATCTTTGATTATTTTATTAAATTCAACTTGAGTGATTTTATCGTCATTTAAATCATCTTCTGCTGGCCAAACAACCTTCTGATATTCGTATTCTATAGCGGCAAGAATATAACCGAGCTCTCTTTCGGTGATGTTTTCCTTATGGAACTGATGCATCGCTAATTTTTTATTCCACGACTTCCCTTTTGGAGGTTGTGGTAACGTAAAATCAAGGGTAAGAAGCCTTTCATCTGATATTGTGAAACCTTTACCTATTGAATCTTTAGCACATTCATAGAGCATATAATCAATAGAGTCTTGCAGGCCATAAAAATGCCAATCAAAACCAGCATTACAACCTCCTACAACTTTCCCCTCTTTGTCAGTAATACTTATAACTCTTTCAGCACAACCTGAAAGGAAAAATAGGACTACGACTATCTTTAACAAATTTCTATACATTCATGCACTCTTCTATACATATAACGCCTAATTAAGAGGCCGATAATACTTAGCTAAATTGTGTAGAGGCGAAGCGGAACCAAGCTAAACTTTAGAAGTCCCGCTTTAAACATCTTGTATGTTTAAAATGCTCCACCACCGCTAGGGCCTCTAGTACTCCTATAGTTAGGGGGGGCTTATGTTTAGTAAAAAACATTTGTTTAAACAAAACAAAAGAAACCGAACCAATAACTAGCAAGCCGCCTATAATAATTTGTTCAAATCCAATAAATATTATGCCTAGCAAAATAAGGCCGCCAATGTATAACTTTCGCATAATTTATCCTTTAAACTAAACACCCAGCTAATGCGCAAATATTCTTGGCTTGCGGTTTTACAACTTTTGCAAAAGCCGTCAAAGCATTAATTGTCTATTTGAACGCCTGATATCTATTACTTGAACAAACTAAAAAGCGTATCTATAAATGAAGACTTCTTACTTGGCCCACCACCTGGTTTTGAATGACAAAGATTGCATATAGCTTTGTCTGTAAAGAAACCTTTATCTGTTTGATACACTGGTATTTTCCCTTTGCGACAAAAAGTGCAATCCATATACTCTACTGTTTTCGAAGATGTACTCATTTAAATCCCTTTAGTTATAACGCCCTGTTAAGGGGTTAATTGTAGTTGGCTAAAATAAGCGACGCAGGAGCAAAAGCAAACTGTTATATATCCTGCTTTAACGACTTGATAGCATTACTTTTTAGCAGACCAAGCAGCCTTTCTTGCTTGACTCTGTATTTCAGATAAATCGTCATCAAATGAGAATGAATAAATTCTCCAGCCATCTTTTACTTTGAAAAATTGAAATTCGTAACGTACAGGCTGCCTATCGTATGTAACCAAGTATGTAACATATACAAAAGACTCACCTACCAAAAATGTATCTAATTGGCCAATATGATGCACTTGACCAACCATCCCTTTAAGCGCATTAAGCTGTGTTTTAACATTTTTAATTTGATCTGGAATTGCAGAAACATATTCATTAGTACTATAAATAGAATCAACTGCCTCATCTATCTTATCTTTTTTATATAACTCAAAAAATTTATTAATTTCTTGCTGATAATCAGCAGCAAAAATATTAAAAGAAACGGTAAGTGATATAAGTAAAATTATACTCTTCATTATTTGTAGAACTCCGTAGTAATGCTAACACCTCAATAAAAGGCAAATAATGCTTGGCTAAAATCTGGCACGCAGTGACAAAAGCCAAGCTTTATTTGTCCTGCATGTGTGCCTCGAAAGGTTACTTACTATCAACCCTATTTTTAATTTGTACCTTAATCCACTTACGTACAAATGAATAAATAGTATGAATGACCAAAACAATACATATTAATGCAACTAAGCCAGTTGGTATGAACAGTAACAATATTCCTGCTTTATAGCCTGCAACAGCAAAAACGGAACAAATTATTCCAGCAAAAATTTCCAATAAAAAATTATCAAACCTAAAACCGGTTAGATGATCATTAGGTTGGGCGTAATGCTTCATTTTCATGAATGGCTGGTTTCTTCCTTGGTAACCAACGCCTTAATAAGAGGCGAATTATGCTAGCATGTATTATTGCGTTATTTGCTAAGATCATGACAGCCTTATTTGTCCAATTAATTAAGTTGTTATAAAACAAAATCACCAAATAGGTAAAACATTATCCCTATTACGATACAAATATCTAAAATATGAAATAACCTTATTCCAGGAACTATTACTGCTACTTCAGGTTTTATAGGATTATAGAAAACGGTTAGCTTATCCGCTTTAATGTAGAAACTTTTGAATATTGCAAACAGGCTCCCTAATGTCGCATATGCAATTTGGGTCGATTTGAATTCTTTACCATTAACAGTATATTGATAGTTAACTTTAGCAGCTAGACCTGAAGTCCCACCATGCGTAATACCTACGTCAGAGCTTATTAATTTACCTTGGGTTTGAGCCCACCCTTTGGCGACTTGATTTTTATACATTAGAAAGAATTCTATAAGAATACTTAATACGAATAATCCAAATATCAATAACATACCATTGCTTAAATTTTCCACTTGTCCTTCCTTGGTTTATAACGCCTCAATAAGAGGCAAAAATAGTTGGTTATACTTGTGTAGCATGAACAAAAACAACTGTTTTTGCCATACTTTAATGACTTGTTAGCATTTCGACTTAGGGATGACTTCAAAATACTCTTTCATTATTTTTAATTTACCTTCTTTATTAAATTTCACAATCTGATAAAAACTTGAATCTGTATAACAGGCTTTTACTGAGTAACGATCTGCACTAATTCTAAATCCATCATCTATTTTTATAATATTTAGATTTGAGTACGTAATTTTGTCGCCAGTGTTTTTTGACATCCATATTGCCGACTTTGCTAATTTTTTCCACTCCTCACCCGATAACTCTCCAAATTTCTCTAAACCGTGAGTGTGTTTCATATTTACCAATATTTGAGCACTATCGGAATATAGTCCAATAACCTTTTCATCATACGTCTGGATCAATATCGCGTACCTTCTAAAAAACTCTACAGGGTGCTCATCAGCGATATCAGGATTGAAAACTCTATAATTTTTGTATTCATTATCGGCCACTCCCTCGGCATTAAAAGCCATTGTGGTGAAAAAAAATAGAACGATAATGATTTTCATATTCATGATAAATCTACTAAATGTTAACGCCTTACTAAGAGGCTAATCATACTGGCACTGCTTTCTGTGTTTTTTGCAAAAACTGTGACATTGGTATTTGTCCTTTTGAGTAACTTGATACATATATTACAAAGATACATCTAATACGAACATAACGGGTAATATAACAACGACAAAACCTACGAAGCTGCACCATAACCCCTGCCTATTCAACGTATGCAAATAATCATAATTAACAGGTTGAGGATATTTACCAAAAGTTAATAATTTACAAATAGGCCAGCCGATGTAATAACATACAGTGTTGAAAAGTACATCAACTAAAATATAACCGATTGCTCGGCCTATACCCTTTCCTATTCCTTCAAATACATCTTCCATTTGTAACGAGACTCCCTATATGAATAACGCCTTACTAAGAGGCGAATGATACTGGCACAGCTTTTTGTGTTTTTTGCAAAAACGGTGACAGTGGTATTTGTCCTTTAAGTAACTTGTTAGCCATGTTTAATATGATGACTATTAAGGCTCTCAATACGCTCAGCTAGCCAAACTTTTATAATTGACTGCCTTGTTACTCCTACACGATTTGCTTCACGATCAAGAGAGTCAATCATCCACTCTGGGAAGTCTACATTAACTCTTTTGGTTGTTTGCGTAGTTCGTTTAGCTTGGGACAAGTCTAGATTGGCTAAAATATCGTTGCCTTCGTCAAACTCTTTATCAAAATCAGAAGCTTTCATAAAATTTCACCTCATTTGTTCTAGAACGCCTAACTGAAATTATTCGGATATTAGTATCTCGATAAGTTATAACAGCAGACCAGTGTTTACCATTATGGAATGCGATTATTACAAAGCGAGCTTCATCACTTGTATTAACGGGGATCTCTACTAACTCAGGATCATTCCACAATAACTTAGCTTCCTCAAAATCGATTCCATGCTTACCGAGATTGATTTGACTCTTATTTGGATCATATTCAAAAACATACATAGTATAAAAAGTATACCTTTTTAATGTGAATTGCAAGTTTAGAGAATACGGATAACGCCTCGTTAAGCGGCTAAAAATTGTTGGCTAAAATGTTGAGGAACGAAAACAGCCAACTATTTTTTGTCCGTACTAATTAGTTTGTTAGGTATACTTTGCTGAAGCCTTGTAAAAATAAACCCCAACTAAAATTGCTGTAATAATTTGAATAACAGCCGAAACAGTAATAGTTAATTCATATGGAAAAATGACAGAACCGAGAACAAAACCCAAAACAAAATATACAGCAATGCTTTGAACACTAGTTTTGCAAATAAAACTCAAGCTATAAAGCATAACTAAAACGAAAGTTAACACGCTCAAGCAGTCGGTTAAATATGCAATAGAGTAAACACTGTATTCTACTGGAAATACATCAGAATCGATAAGTAATTCAGTGAGAGGAGATTGAATATAAAGTGAAATATAAGCGAGGTAAATGAAAAACATCCAAACACTGGATGCACCTACGACTGTATATATTGATTTATGCACCAAACTTTCCCTGTATACCTAACGCTAAGCTAACGTGCAAATAATAATGGCGCTGCTTTTTGCGTCTTTTGCTAAAACTGTGACAGTGTTATTTGTCATGTTGAGCGCCTTGTTATACATCATTTACAATTACCCTTTTCCGCTTAAAATTTTCGCTAACATTAGAAAAATAAGCTAATGAAACAATGCCTCCTGTCAGAAACCATTCAAAAGCATCGATAGCTACTGTACCTGCATGTGATAAATGTGAAGTAACCATAAAAATATAAACAAATGAGAGAGGCAAACTTGATAGTAAGAACACTTCTCTCGCATATCTCCAATAGAAAGCCATACCTAAAGCACCATATAGAAACAAAAACAAATTTAGGGGCACCTGAATTAGGTTTACAATTAGAGGTAAATTTCTTAAATCGAGAATAAATGTATTATGTGCATTCCAAGCGTTAATTATTTCGGGAGCTTGTAACCAAAATAAATACTGCTGATTAGCAATGGATTTTCCAATCGATACTACTAAATAAATACCTATTAATAGTCTAAAAACAGTTTGATTCAACCCTACCTCGCATGATGTATAACGCCACTTAATGGGCAAATAATTAGCTTGGCTATAATATGGAGCGCAGCGACAGGAGCCAAGCTTTATTTGTCCTGTTGAAGTGCTTGTTATACAACTATTTAACTGAGTCTGCCTTTAATGCTAGTAGTAACGTTTCGCTCTCAATTTTTAACTTGAGTTTACCTGTTGAGTCAAGACCGTCTGACGTAGCGATATAGCCTCTGAATATAAGCTTACTATTTATTGTAATTTCACCTTCAGCAAATGGAGCAAAACTAGTTACCCAAATATGCTTTAGTCCTGCAATATTTAGATTTAATTTATATAGTTTTTTACCTTTATGACCATCAATTATTTCTACAATATCTCCTGATAACGCTGTAAGTTCACCTTCGTATTTCGGGTTTAACTCGCCATTTAAAAATGGGTTATCGTTCGCTTCTTTTGCGTATTGTCCGGAAAAGGCACTAATCGAAATTAATAGGATTAAAAGGGTAAAAATATAACGCATGACTTTCCTTAGTTGTATAACGCCCGCATAAGGGGCTAAGTAATGTTTGGCTAAAATCGTGAAGCGAAGCGGAACCGAGCCAAACGTTGCGTGTCCCGTTGCTTTATGCGCTTGTTAGGCTTCGCTTTCACTGTTTTTAAAGTGTGCTTTTGATGCTTTACCAAAAGCTAAAGAAACAAATAACCAACTTAATAACCCGAAAACTAAAAGCATTAAGACAACTTTATCGATAGTAAATGCATCTGAACCTTTTGGGTACATCGTAATTGCACCACCAAATGCGAAAATTAGAATAATTATTGAACTGTATATTCTTGCCCAATTTTTTCGCATTACCACCCCAACTAGACCAACTAGAAAGAAAGATGGAACAAATAGCCAATTAAAATCCGCACTGCCATTGATAAGGCTAGTAATTGTTGGGATTACACCAATAAGAAACAACAAAGAAAACGTAACTATGGTAGCAATGACACTTGGTGGTCTTTTGGTCAAAATGAACTCCTTGTTCGATAGATGCCTAACGCTTTGCTAAGGGGCAAATTATACGTTTGCTACAATGCGCGAAGCGCAGCAAACTGTTATTTGGCCTATTGAGTAACTTGTTAGTTAACCCATATATTTGATTTATTTAAATAAACTAGATGTAACGTAACAATATAAGGTGACAACCACAATACTGTTGAAAAAAGATTAATATCTTCAAAGGTAATTATTCCAAAAGGTATAATTGCTAAACACCCAGATATTAAGTAGAAACATAGTCTTCTTGGTGGTGCAATATTAATATCAGGGGATAGTTGTTTTGCCAACAGTTGAGATATACCCCATATTCCAAACAACCCACCTATTGTCATAAAGGGGTAATGGGTTAAGCTGAAATCACCTTGAAACATAGAATAAATAGCCAATGGCGTCCCTAATAAAATACCAAATCCGAGAAACCAAATTGGGACTAAAAATACTAATCCAAATTCTATAGCTAATAACATTCTATAAAAATTGCGCATGTCTTCCCTGGGTAACTAACGCCGCAATAAACGGCAAATGTTAGTTGGCTATAATTTGTGAGGCACGAACAAAAGCCAACTGTTATTTGTCCGATTTAATTGCCTTGTTATACAACTTTTAACTCATTTGCCCAATCTTCCCATGAGATACACCTACCAGGGAATGCAATTTTAGAAAACGGCCACTCATTTTGAAGCCAACTCAAGACTGTTTGGTAAAGTGCCTTATCCAAAGTGATGCTATCATCCCTAACCCAAAGATATACTTCACAATCATAGTTCTGTGATTGGCTTGGATCTATGTAAACAGAACCTAGGCATTTTTCTTTAGAATTGGTAAATACTGAATAAGCAAATGCTTCTCGTGTTTCAAATTCTTGTTTGTGAACCTTCAAACTTTTTTTATTTTCCTCGAGAGTCATATCAGTTTTAGGCCAGTCGAACTCTGGGCCAAATATCCCTTGTAGTCTTTTTTGGCTAGACATCACAGCTTCAAAATCTAATTCTGCAACTGCCTCTTCAAGAACTCTAAAATGAAAGCATTCACTGTCAAAAAGCTTAGGCGGTTCGAAAGATTCAGGAATAAAGGGGTTGGGCATACTCTAGACTGTCCATAGTTGTATAACAGCTTATTAGATGGAATAAATCCGTACTTTCACGAATTATAGTTGCCACCTTTTATTTTTATTAACAATACTTTAACTTGTATTTTGTTGATATACAAAGAATTAATTTATTTCCAGATGTTGAAACAAAGAAATATTCCTTACTTTTTTTTGAAAGGTGGCATTAATGATAATTGCTATATTTGTTTAGTGAGTTAATTTTAGGGATTAGAGTACTTAAAAGAAAAAAGCCATCAGGTTATTAGATAACGTGATGGCTTTTTGTTTTGCATTTACTTTGTGGCTACTACTTGCCTTGCGTGGCAGCAGCTACAGCTTTTTTAGTAATTTCTGTAATTGTAGCCCAGTCTTTCTTTTTAACAACATCGTCTGGAACTAACCATGAACCACCAATACAGCTTACGTTGCTTAGGCTTAAGTAATTACCCATGTTACCAACGTTAATACCACCAGTTGGGCAAAAACGAACGTGTGGGAATGGACCAGAAACAGATTTAATTGTTTTAGCGCCACCAGCAGCTTCTGCCGGGAAAAACTTAAAGTGGTCAAAACCAGCGTCAATTCCTTCCATAAGTTCAGATATTGAAGAAATACCTGGAATTAATGGAATAGAAGATTTTTGTGCAGCAGCAAGTAGCTCTGTAGTCATACCTGGGCTAAGGGCAAACTTTGCTCCTGCATCAATTGACTGTTGTAAAGTTTCTGGGTTAGTTACTGTGCCAGAACCAACCATAGCTTCAGGTACTTTAGATGCGATTTCTTTGATAACATCTAAAGCATTAGCGGTACGCAATGTTACTTCTAATACTTTAATGCCACCAGCGATTAATGCTTGTGCAATTGGCACGGCATCTTCAACGTTTTCAATGACTAGGACAGGAACAACAGGTCCCATTGCAAATAGCTCTGCTGGCTGAATTTGCCAATTGTTACTTAACGACATAGTGCCTCATTATTATTTTGTTGAATTAAATAAGCACTTGCACCTAATATGCCGGGTTGTGCTTCAGTAATTACGTAAGTTGGAATTTTTGAATTAAATTCTGTAAAACGGTTTTTTGCGATAAATCGTGCTCTAAAGTCACTGTTTTCGAAGAATTCAATGAACCTTGGGACAATGCCACCGGCAATATACACACCACCAAAAGCGGATGTAGTTAACGCTAAGTTACCTGCAAAACTACCTAAGATCTTACAAAATTGTTGTAATGCTTCTAAACAAATTTCACAGCTGTTATCTAACGCTTTGCCAGATATATCTTTTGCTTGATAATCTTGGGCAGGTACATTTTTAATCGAACATAATGCTTGATAAATTTGTTCAATACCTAAGCCTGATAACACTTGCTCGTACGACACTCTTGGGTATTTTGTTTGTAGAAACTTTAAGATTTCAATTTCAGTATCATCAACAGGAGCAAAGTCTGCATGCCCCCCTTCACCACCAACGCTTATCCATTGGTCGTGTCCCCAAATAACATTGGCAACACCTAAACCAGTACCAGGACCACAAATTGCCATTGGCGTGTGCGGTATAGATTCACCACCACCAATTTTTACTTTTTGATCATCAGATAAACTATTAATCGACCATGCAATTGCCGTGTAGTCATTGATCATGTACAAATGATTTAACTTAAGATCGGCTTTAAGCTCTGACTTAGAAAAACTCCAAGGTAAGTTTGTCATGCTGATCAAATCTTGATCAACAGGACACGCTATGGCTAAGCAAGCATTAGTTTTAGTTACCGAAGTATCGATGTTCTGATTTGTTAAATATAAATCTAAAACACTTTTTAAACTTGAGTATTCTTCACATTGAAAAAGCTCTAAGTTAGCAACGCTGCCATCAGGTTGAACTATACCAACACGTAAGTTAGTACCACCAATATCAGCAACAATATTAATTACAGATGAACTCATTGATTAAATGTCCTCAGAAAATAATGAACATGCGCCTAATTCAGCGCCACTAAGGTTGTTACGCATGAAACCAAAGATTTCACGGCCCATACCTTGGTGTTCGTGTTGTGCAGCAAATTTTGCTAATGGACGAGCAGCTAATTCAGCTTCATCAACCATTAATGTTAATTCGCCTGAAATACCATCAACTAAAATCATATCGCCAGTTTGTACTTTTGCGATTAATCCACCGTCTAGTGCTTCTGGAACTAAATGGATAGCTGCAGGAACTTTACCTGACGCACCTGACATACGTCCGTCAGTAATAAGGGCAACATTAAAGCCTTTATCTTGCAGTACACCTAATGGAGGAGTTAATTTATGACACTCAGGCATACCACGAGCTTTTGGACCTTGGAAGCGAACAACAGCAACAAAATCTTTATCAAGTGAACCTGATTGGAATGCAGCATCTAATTCGTGTTGATCTTCAAATACAACCGCTGGAGCTTTAATTACTTCTTGGCCAGGACGTAGTGATGAAGTTTTAAGAACAGAGCGACCTAAGTTACCTTTAAGTAGTTTTAAGCCACCATCTTGTTTAAATGGCTTACCAGGAGCAGCAATAATATCTGTATCGCCTGATTCTGTTGCGCCATCAACCCAAACAAGTTTACCGTCTTTTAATGTTGGTACTTGTGTGTATCGCTCTAAACCGCGACCACAAATCGTGTCTACGTCTTCATGTAATAAACCAGCATCAAGTAATTCACGGAATAATAACGCCATACCACCGGCTTCTTGGAATTGGTTGATATCAGCAAAACCGTTAGGGTAAATTCGTGTAATTAATGGCACAGCATCAGAAAGATCAGCAAAGTCGTCCCAGTTAATAATAATACCTGCAGCACGAGCGTATGCGATGATATGCATAGTTAAGTTAGTTGAACCACCCGTTGCAAGTAATGCAACAATAGAGTTTACAATTGATTTTTCATCAATCATCTTACCAACTGGTACGTAGTTACCAGACTGTTGAGTTAAACGAGTAACTTGACGAGCCGCTGCTTTGGTTAACTCTTCACGTAATTGCGTATTTGGAGCAACAAATGAAGCACCCGGTAGATGTAAGCCCATAACTTCAACCACTAACTGGTTTGAGTTAGCTGTACCAAAGAAAGTACAAGTACCAGGGCTGTGGTATGAAGCAGACTCAGCTTCAAGTAACTCATCTTCCCCTACTTCGCCTTTGGCAAATTGTTGACGAACACGAGCTTTTTCTTTATTTGGAATACCTGAAGGCATAGGACCTGCAGGAACAAATACTGTAGGTAAATGACCAAAAGTCATTGCTGCAATAAGTAAACCAGGAACGATTTTGTCACAGATACCTAGCATTAAGGTACCGTCAAACATGTTATGCGATAAAGCAACAGCAGATGACATTGCAATAACGTCACGGCTCATTAAACTTAAATCCATACCAGGCTGGCCTTGTGTAACACCGTCACACATTGCAGGTACACCACCCGCAAACTGTGCAACACCACCAGTTTCACGTATCGCTTCTTTGATAATTCCAGGGTATGTTTCGTAAGGTTGATGAGCAGATAACATATCGTTATAAGCTGAAACTATGGCAACATCACTGTGATTTAATTGCTTTAATATTGCTTTATCTTCTTTACCACAAGCAGCAAAACCATGGGCTAAATTGCCACATGATAAGCTTGAGCGGTGAACTTTAGATGATTTCGCTGCATCGATTTTAGCAAGGTAACTTGCTCTTGTTGCTTTACTACGTTCAATAATACGCTGTGTAATAGCAACAACATTTGCATTCATTTTAGTTTTTGACATGATATTTATTCCGCCCAGATAATTTCGCAAGTTTTTTCGCTGTTATGTAAGAATGCACGAATTGGCATTTCAACAGCATTATCATTAGCAAGAGCTTGGTTTAATACATCTTGCTTTGATTGACCTACGATGTGTAAATAAAGATGAGAACAGCCGATTAGCGCATTAAAATTAAATGTAATACGCTCGTATGGAGCTGTTGTTGGGATTGTTTTCATTAACGCTGGTTCAGAAGTCGTACTTAGCCCTTGATGAACTTGTTCGCTACATGGGAAAATTGATGCCGTATGACCATCTTCCCCCATACCTAAGATAACTATATCTAAAGGTAGTACAGTGTTGTTAGCCTGTTTAGTTAGCGACGTAAGGTATTCTTGATCAAACGTACCTTCTTGCTTTAATGAGAACAATTGGGCGCTACTTGCTTTATTAATTAACAAGTTTTCTCTAATTAGCTTATCGTTACTGTCGTTATTATTAACATCAACCCAACGATCATCAGCTAATGTAACCGTTACTTTACTCCAATCAATATCTTTTTGAGATAAAGCATTGAAGAAACCTTTAGGCGTACTACCACCCGAAAAGGCAATACTTGCACGGCCTTTATTAGCAATTGCTTGTGCTAGTTGCTCTGCAACTTTAGTCGCGAACTCTTGGTCAAGCTGTTCACGACTTTCAAATGTATTTAAATTATGCATTATTCGTCCCAGTTTCTGTCGTCGCGAGCAATTAAAGAGATTGATGATACAGGTCCCCATGAACCGGCAGCATATGTCTTAGGTGGCTCATTAGATGAATTCCATGCACCAATGATGCTATCAGCCCATGTCCATGCGGCTTCAACTTCATCTCGGCGAATAAATAATGATTGGTTACCAATAATGGCACTTAAAATTAAACGTTCATAGGCGTCAATAACACGCTCATTTTCGTTAAAATCAGAAAAACTTAAATCTAGTTTTGTTTCACGAATCTCAAGTTTAGAGTTGATACCCGGAACTTTGTTCATCACAGTTAATTCAACGCCTTCATCAGGCTGTAAACGTATGGTTAGTTTGTTCGCTGGTAATTGCGCATAACTTTCACTGAAAATGTTATGTGGTTGATGCTTAAAGTTAATAACAACTTCAGAGTGCTTACATGGCATACGCTTACCAGTTCTTAAATAGAATGGTACGCCTGCCCAGCGCCAGTTATCAATTTCAGCTTTAATAGCCACAAACGTCTCTGTTCTACTTTCGGTGTTAGCACCTTCTTCTTCAAGGTAACCAGGTACAGGAGAGCCATTTAAATGACCTTTGCCGTACTGACCGCGAACAGTCTTTTCATGAATATTGGTTTTATCAATAGGACGAAGTGCTTTTAATACTTTTAACTTCTCGTCACGGATATTTTCTGCAGATAAATCTGTAGGCGGCTCCATCGCAAGATAAGATAGAATTTGTAGAAGGTGGTTTTGCACCATGTCACGCATTTGGCCTGTTTGGTCATAGAAACCCCAACGACCTTCAATACCGACACTTTCTGCTACGGTAATTTGTACATGGTCAATACTACTGTGATCCCAGTTAGTACTAAATAACGAGTTAGCAAATCGTAAAGAGATCAAGTTCAATACTGTCTCTTTACCTAAATAGTGATCAATACGGTAAATTTGCGACTCTTCAAAGAAGCGACTTACCTTATTATTAATAACTTTTGATGAGTCTAAGTCGTAACCGATAGGCTTTTCCATAACAACACGAGCGTTCGCATTATCAAGACCATGAGCATTTAAGCCTTCAGTAATTAAACCATATATAGATGGAGGCGTAGCCAAGTAGTGTAGCGTCATTACATCTGGGTTTAATGAATCAGCTAAGCTCTTAAAGCTTTCCTTATCACTTAACTCAAGTTTTAGATATTCAAATCTTGCAACAAAACGTTCTACGGCAGAATCTTCTAGACCGGTTTTAACAAAGGTAGTTAAGTTTTCAACAACAAAGGCTTTAAATTCTTCATCGGTAAACTCATTACGTGCAACACCAATGATTCTGGTTGTTTGCGTTAATAGGTTTTCGCATTCTAGCTGATATAAAGCAGCGAATAACTTTCGCTTAGATAAATCACCTGCAGCACCAAATAATACAATTTGTTCTGCTCTTTCTGGAGTTTGTACAGACATACACTTGCTCTCTCAAAACAATGAAAATAAATTACATTTCATACTAATTTAAACTGATAACGGTTTCAGGTAAAGTACTAATTGTAATTAAATTACAATTGGGTAACGCCTTTATACCGTGGGATTGCTTAGATATCAGGCATTTTATCCGTTAAAATGTTTCAAACTTTCTGAAATTCGGTTAATATTTGTCAACAAATGTGAAATAAATTTACATAAAAGCTGTTTTATTTCATAAAAATAATTTACAGTAACAGCAATTCAACATGAGGTCTGTTAATGAACATATTAGAAAAAATCTCCAACGAATTTGATTCTTTCAGTAAGTCAGAGCGTAAGGTTGCCGAAGTGATCCTTGCCTCTCCTGCAACAGTAATACACGCAAGTATAGCGTCTTTGGCTAAGCAGGCTAATATAAGTGAACCTACAGTTAATAGGTTTTGTAGACGATTAGATACTAAAGGCTACCCTGACTTTAAACTGCATTTAGCACAAAGTTTAGCTAATGGTACTCCTTACGTTAACCGTCACGTTGACGAAAACGACTCAGCGGAAGAGTACACTACTAAGATATTTGATTCGACACTTGCCAACCTTGAAATGGCTCGTAAAAGTTTAGACACAGGTTTGATCAACCGCGCTGTTGATGTTCTAACTCAAGCAAATAAGATTTCATTTTTTGGATTAGGAGCTTCAGCCGTTGTTGCTCATGATGCACAAAATAAATTTTTTAGATTTAATGTGCCTGTTATATATTTTGACGACATTTTAATGCAACGCATGAGCAGTATCAATAGCTCTCAAGGCGATGTTGTTGTTGTTATTTCACATACCGGCCGAACTAAACCTCTTGTAGAAGTTGCTCATATTGCACGTGAAAATGATGCCATTGTTATTGGTATAACAGATGCAGGCACCCCGCTTGCTAAAGAATGTAATATTGTTTTATCACCAACTGTTGCCGAAGATACTGACCTTTATATGCCTATGGCATCACGTATTGCCCAGCTAACATTGATTGATATTTTAGCAACCGGTTTTACATTACGTCGCGGTTCAAAATTCAGAGATAACCTGAAGAAGGTTAAAGACAGTTTACGTAGCTCACGATTTGAGCGCAGAGAATAATTCTCAAATTAAAATAAATAGTTAAATAAATAATTTAATAGTTAAATAAGGTTACCCTTAAGATGCCAAGAAGAACGAAAATAGTAGCGACATTAGGTCCAGCTACTGATGATATCAATGTATTACGCGAAGTAATTAAAGCTGGCGTTAACGTTGTACGCTTAAACTTCTCTCATGGAGTTCCACAAGATCACATCACTCGTGCAGAAAATGTGCGTGCGATTGCCAAAGAATTAAATACTTACGTAGCCGTTTTAGGTGACTTACAAGGTCCTAAAATCCGTGTATCTAAATTTAAAGATGGTCCAATTAATTTAGCTATTGGTGATTCTTTCATCTTAGATGCTGAGCAAGACACAAATTCTGGTAACCAAGAAAGTGTTGGTATTGATTATAAAGAACTACCTAACGATGTAAGTAAAGGTGATGTTTTATTATTAGATGATGGCCGTGTACAACTTATTGTTGATAAAGTTGAAGGCTCTAAAGTTTACACTACAACAAGCGTTGGTGGACCTTTATCGAATAACAAAGGTATTAACCGCCAAGGTGGTGGTTTATCAGCTGCAGCTTTAACTGAAAAAGATAAAAAAGATATCATTTTAGCAGCTGAATTAGATGCAGACTTCTTAGCCGTTTCTTTCCCAAGAGATGCTGCCGATATGCGTGAAGCACGTTTATTAGCTCAAGAAGCTGGTTGTAATGCACGTCTTGTGTCAAAAATTGAGCGTGCAGAAGCTGTAAATGATAACGAAGTATTAGATGAAATTATTTTAGCCTCTGATGTTGTTATGGTTGCTCGTGGTGACTTAGGTGTTGAGATTGGTGATGCGGCTTTAGTTGGTAAACAAAAGCATATTATTGCTCGTTCTCGTCAGTTAAACCGTGTAGTTATTACCGCGACGCAAATGATGGAAACAATGATCACTCATCCTATGCCAACTCGTGCTGAAGTAATGGATGTTGCCAACGCTGTTCTTGATGGTACTGATGCGGTAATGCTAAGTGCTGAAACCGCTGCTGGTAAATACCCAGTAGAAACAGTAAAAGCCATGGCTTCTGTATGTATTGGTGCAGAGAAACAACGTTCAGTGAATATTTCTAAACACCGTTTAGATATAATGTTTGATGGTGTATCTGAAACTGTTGCCCTTTCAGCTATGTATGCAGCTAACCACCTTAAAGGTGTTAAAGCGATTGTATCTTTAACTGAATCAGGTATGACAGCAAAAATCATGTCGCGTATTACTTCTGGTTTACCGATCTTCTCTTTATCTAGACATGTTAAAACTTTAAGTAAATCTGCTATCTACCGTGGTGTTTACCCAGTTCATTTTGACTCGACTCAAACAAGTGATGCAGAGTTAAATAAAGCAGTCTTAGCAGCAATTAGTGAACAAACTGAGTCAAACCTTGTAAGTGGTGACAAAGTTATCTTTACTCACGGTGACACTATGGAAACAGTTGGTGCTTCAAACACAGTTAAAATCTTAACTGTTCAGTAAAATTATTTACTCACTCTTTTAAAAGGTCAGCCATGTGCTGGCCTTTTTTATTTTTCTCTTGTCTGTGTAAATATTTATCGTATGCTTATACCAATCTAAGCTATTATTTTAATAGATAAAAAGGAATGTATTGGTATGTTAAAAAATAACAATAAAATTGCAATTTTAACCAGTGGTGGTGATGCTCCTGGGATGAATGCGGCAATCAGAAGCTTAGTCTTAGCAGCCCTTCACTACAAAATGGAAGTGATTGGCTTTAACTACGGTTTTAATGGCCTAATTGAAGCTGATTTTTGTCAACTCAACGAGTCTAGTGTACGTAACATCATTCATTGCGGTGGCACTATATTAAAAAGTGCCCGTAGCCCGAAATTTATGACCGAAGAGGGTCAAAAGCAAGCGGCAGAAAATTTACATAAATTAGATGTTAGCGCACTTGTCGTGATTGGTGGTGATGGCTCATTTAATGGCATGCTTGCATTAAAGTCATTTTACCAAGGTCAACTCATCGGCCTGCCCGGTACTATTGATAACGATATTGACGGCACTGATAGCACGATAGGCTTTGCCACCGCGGTTAATACTGCAATTGATGCCATAGATAAAATACGCGATACCGCCGAAGCTTTCGATAGAGTTTTTGTGGTTGAAGTTATGGGGCGTCATAGTGGTTTTTTAGCATTAAATGTTGGTATAGCTTGTGCTGCAGAGCAAGTGTTAACATTTGAAAGTTTTAAAAATCCTGGTTTAGAATTGCAAAATATTGCCAACCATATAAAGCAATGTAAAGTTGAACGCGGGCAATCAAGTTATCTGATAGTTGCCGCCGAAAACCTTTGGCCAGAGGGTGTCGAAAAGTTATGTTCAGACTTGCAATCATACGCAAACATTAAGTGTACCCCATGTGTTTTAGGTTATATTCAACGAGGTGGCGATCCGGTCGCTAAAGATAGGATCTTAGCAACAAAACTCGGAGTGGCAGCAATAGAAGCAATTAGAGCAGGCAAAAACATGATAATGATCGGTGAGTCTTCTAATCAGATGTGTGAAGTTGCTATTGAAACAGCAATAAAGCATAAGAAACAAGTTAACGCAGCTTTACTTAAAGCGCAAAACTCAATTTTAGATATTGCCGAGCTTGCGCAATTAAATAAAATTTAAGGTGTATGGGCAATATAACTGCCCTAACCTAAAATTGCTTGCTTAACTTTGTCTTTATAACTACGACTAACCTTTAATTCTTTATCATTAGTTAAAATAATATAGTATTCGCCATTAGCGTGGTTACCAAATTTATCTATGTATGTTTTATTAACAATACTCGAGCGATGAATACGTAAAAACAATTTAGGATCTAAAGCTTCTTCTAATTCCTTCATTGTTTTTCTGAGTATGTGCGTACCAGAACTTGTATGTACACACATATAATCACCTGCAGCATCTATACACAAAATATCTTTGGTCGGCACAAGACTTGTTTCGCCAACGTCTTTAATGGCTAAAACATCAGAATAGCTGCTCATTGAAACCGGCGTATTATTGGCAAGTTGTTCTAAGATATCAGTAGTATCATTACCAGTAACTTCACTGACTAATTTAACTAATTTTTCTTTATGTAATGAATCTTTTGCATGTTCTTTATAGTGCTTAACTTTTTCTATTGCTAAGCCTAGCCTTGCACTATCAACGGGTTTTAACAAATAATCGATGGCATGAATATCGAATGCTTTGATCGCATATTGATCAAATGCTGTAACAAAAACAATTTGCGGCATATTGCAGCCTAAGGAACTTAACTCTTCTACAACTTGAAAGCCGTTTAAGCCAGGCATTTGTATATCAAGAAAGACTAAATCAGGTTGTAATTGAGAAATGCTAGCGATTGCCTCGCTACCATTTGAGCATGTTGCTACAACGTTGATATCGTCAAAATCAGTTAGCCTGACCTGTAAGCCTTTACGGGCAAGTGCTTCATCATCAACAATTATTGTACTAAGCGTAGAATTCATTATTATTCATCAAGTTGAAATGGGATCCTAATACTTATTTTAACGCCTGATGGAATATTGTCACTAGCTACAAGAGAATAATTTTCACCATAAAGTGTTGCTAACCTTTCACGTGTGTTTGCCAGCCCAACACCATTTTCTCGAGATAGGTTGCCATCGACAATTGTCGCTCCTGGTCCATTGTCACTCACTTCAAGTTGCAGATCATTAGCAAAGCGTGAAATTTTAACATCAATACTACCGCCAGATTGTTGGGTTGCAATGGCGTGTTTAATTGCATTTTCAACAATAGGTTGCAAAATCATGCTTGGTACTAGAGCGTTATTGCATTTGTTTTGAACCTGATAACTCAAGCTTAGTTTTTCTTCAAACCTAACTTTTTCAATATCTAAGTAAAGTTTTAATGCGGTTAATTCTTGTGTCAGAGTAACCTTTTTCATTGGGTCCATATCAAGTGAATATCTTAAAAATTCACTTAATCGAGTAACCATGCCATTAGCT
Source organism: Thalassomonas sp. M1454 (assembly GCF_007097525.1). Lineage (GTDB taxonomy): Bacteria > Pseudomonadota > Gammaproteobacteria > Enterobacterales > Alteromonadaceae > Thalassotalea_A. The sequence goes on along the minus strand of NZ_VKDD01000002.1, from coordinate 611,992 downwards.
GTTTTGCTCTCGTTAATTAAAATTAACGTTGATATGGCATTAAGGGTATTAAATAAAAAGTGAGGATTAAGCTGATAACGCAACATTTTTAACTGAGCTTGGTTTGCTAAATTATTGGCAAACAATACTTTTTGACGCTCTTGCTGAAGCATTTGATAGTATTTAACGCCAAAATATAAACCGCTCCAACTAAGCATGATCGAAAACGACCATACGCTGTTCTGGGCGTAATATAGCCAGAAGTCGGGTCTAAAACCGTGCTTGTATATTTCCCAATGAGTAACGTTCTTTACTACTTGCCATAACAGGCCTGCTGAGTAAGAAGAAAGAATAACGACAAGAGCAAGCTTAAGTGGTGGTAAATTCCACGCCCTTTGATAAACATATCTAAGCGGTAAAGATAATAAAGCACCTGCGTAAGCGCTTAAAATAATCATCCAAGTAAACAATGACCTTAGATCATGAATTAATGACCCAAAATAATTAACTAAGGCAAAACCAACCCAGCCGCCAATATGCAGGAGCCAAAATAGTCGATTTCTGTTTTCTATAAATTCTTGCCACTTCAAAATAAACTCTGAATATTAATAAGTTGTAATATATCTGTTATTTAGTATGGCCTTAACCCAAGCTTATGGCACTGTTATTGAGCTTAGAGAATACACCTTTTATCTCAAATTAGAGCGTTACCTTCTACTCTTGTACTTTATTTAGGCAGGTTTAGGCAAAGGTATGAATAAATGCTTTAGCCTGAAAATATTGCTTATTTAAGGTGGGATTACTCGTTTTGTGGTTGGCTACATACCATAAACTATTGAGCAAGTTACAAAGCTTGGCATAGCTAACTACTTTTTTTAGGCTAGCTTGTGCATGTTTGGATTTATCATTATAAAGGGCAACAAACTCTGGATAATTACTTTCTGCAATATTGTTAATGGTTAACGCCATAGCTATGTCGTACTCACACTCTGCTAAGCAGCAGTACTCCCAATCAATAAGTTTTAAGATGTTATCAACAACCATCACATTAGTGTAATTAATATCGCCATGACAAAGTACGAGCTCATTTGCTGATACATTGATACTTTTTAAAATATCAGAAACGCTATCACTTATATTGTTTTTAGCCGCATAAGGTAAATCGACTTTAGCAAGTAAGTTATCAACACTTAAACTTATATCTAGTGCCTGGGCAGACTTAGGTAATGAATGACATGCACTTAATAAATCAATTAAATGCTTATGTTTAGCTTCAATCGTTATAGAAACGTCATCTAAGATAACGCCATCTAAGTATTGATAAACACAATAATGGCCATGCGGACAATAAGAAATTACTTTCGGGCCAATGCTCTGTGCGCTTGCTAATTTTTCTACCGAAATTTGTGTGTCGAATGAGCTAAGATTTGGCTTATTGTAAATTTTAACGAAAAAAGTTTGAGCCTTGCTTACCACTTTAAAACAATGATGGCTTAAACCTGTATTTATTTCCTGCCATGACGAAATTGGTTGTAGTACATCTATCGCATGTAATTGTTCAATAACCGTCAATACGCTTACCCTATCCCTTGCGTAATCGTTTGTTCACTTTTACATAAGCTAGGTTGTTGTTTATAAATCCTGTACCAGTTTATTAAGCCAACGATACACATGATGACATTAAAGCCAGCTAACAATGCTGTTGGCTCTAAACCTTTTTGTAAATATAAAAATACTGACAAGCTATTGATAACAATCCAATACAACCAATTTTCATATAATTTTATGGTCACTAAATAAGTGGTAGCAACAGCAAATACTGTAGTAAATGTATCGAGATAAGCAAAGTCAGCGGCCGTATAGTTATCCATAATAAAGCCAAGCCCTAAGCTTAATACAGTTAAAGAGCCTACTAGCTTAATGTGTTTAAGCAACGGCCAAGTAATGATTGGTAGCTGGTTATCTGCAGTAAGAACTTTAGAATTTTGCCAACGATACCAGCCATAAATAGCCATTGCCATGTAATACACATTAAGCAAGCTTTCCATTAATAACGACACATCATAAAAAATAATAGTAAATATTAATGTACTGATAAAAGCTGCAGGCCAACACCAGCGGTTGTTCTTTGCCACTAAGACTACATAGGCAATGGATAAAAACACCGCCAATAATTCCCAAAATGGTAAGTTTAAAAAGTAATCTATAGTAGCTTGCATAGTAGTATTTATATCTCTGCTTCTGGCTCTGAGCGATCGCCACTAATAAACTTACATACAAACACGGCGCTGCCGAGTGTTTCATGTACTTGCTTAATTTCTCGCATCACAGTTGCAACAGCTAAGTCATATTCACCAAATACCTGAGTACTCATGCCATTGGTTACAACTTTTAAGCCTTCTTGTGCTCGAAGGGGACGTATAAAAGACCAAATTTCTGCTTTAAATTTTTCTTCTGCTAACGGGTATAAACTAATTTCTATTGATATTTGCATGTATTTCTCTATTAATTAAGCGAGCAGCTACCTTGCTCGCTTGTTATTTCTCTCGATTAGAACTGATAGTCTAAGGTAACGCCAAACTCTGCTGGAGCGCCCATTTGATAATATCCTTTGGCTGTATAACCATCGCGAGGATCATTACCGAAATAAAAACCACGAGTTTGATAATCTTCATCGCTTATATTACGTCCCCACAGTTTAACTTGCCAGTTGTCTTGCAAATACGTTACAGATGCATTGATTAAATCGATAGCATCAGATTTTTCATCATGGCTATCAGAGAAGTAATATTCATCTTTACCATCAACATTTACATTGAACAAAAGGTTATCTGTTGCGTAAAAGTTAACGCCAACATTGTATTGATACTTGGGCGCGTGAGCTTGCTCTCTACCAGATAAATCTTCGCCATTACCATTAATAAACTCTTGATACTCAGAGTCTAAAATTCCAAGAGCAGCGTATAATTCAAGTGAATTTGTTAACTGCCATGCTGCGTCAATTTCAATACCTTGGTTAGTTCCTTCTGCTGCGTTATCTAAATAACTAATAAACTCTTCGCTACCATCAGGACGACGATTAGTAGAATATGTGCTTACTTGCATGTCAGTACGGTCCATATAAAAAACGGCAAACCTGGCATATGCATCGCCATCTAAGTAAGTCTGTTTTAACCCTAATTCGTAGTTCATTACGTATTCAGGATCAAATTCTCTATTCTCTACTGATAATGTACCACTAGAGTTAACACCTCCAGCTTTAAAGCCACGATTTATTGATGTATATACTAATGAGTCATTGGTTACCTGATACGCTAAAACAAGCTTGCCGCCAACCATAGTATCTGATGGCTCAAATTCATTGCCTTCACTATTGTTGTAATCAGCTTCACGGTTTTCAACACGAACACCCGTTGTTAAGGTAACATCATCAGATAAAAAGGTGTCTAGCTGTACATAACCGGCAACAGTATTAGCTTCAAATTCTGATAAATAATCACCTGCGGCGTAGGTGTACTCACGTAATAAATCTTCCGTTTCAGACTTATAATAAATACCTGCAACCCAAGCAGTTGAACCATTAAAGATTTCTTCACCTGCTTTTGAAACAAAACGAACATCACTTGTTAATGACGACTTATCGCGAAAATAATAATCGGTAGAAGAATAATCTCCATATGGGCAATCTGTGTTTAAACATAATTCATTATTACTCCAATCTTCGTCATAACCATAAACGAGATCAGAATCAGCATAGCTAACAATAGTAATTAAATCTGCAGCGGTTAAACCGGTGTAAGTTGCTTTAACGCTAGTAGCTAATGTTTCTTGAGTATCTTTACCTGGTTGATCAGATAAAGTATTACGATTGTTATCCAACGAAAATGCATCATAGCCATTGTCAAAATCTAGGTAAAAAAGTGCCAAATCAATGGTTAAATCATCACTTGCGTTATACTGCAATTTGGTGCGAACAGTTAACTCGTTTTTATCATTGGTATCTTCTTTATCTAAATATTGGTTTTCCATAAAACCATCGCTATTAAATTGCTCAATAGCAAAGCGGTAACCTAAGTCATCTGTTGCAGGCCCAGATAACATTAAACCTAAAGATGTGGTGTTATAATTACCGGCAGTTGCTTTAACTGCACCTTCAAACTCATCGCTCGGATCATTGGTGGTGATATTTATCACACCAGCCATAGCACTTGCGCCAAATTTTGTTCCTTGCGGGCCACGGAAGATTTCAACTTGTTTAGCATCAAATAATGACGCTGCGCTACCAATGCCACTAAAATCAACCTCATCAATAATAACGCCAACTGATGGGTTAATCGGCTCTTTAAATTGACTACGCTCACCTATACCACGTATTTGGTAATAGCGGGCACGGCTCGATCCACTTGAAAAATTAACGTTAGGTGTGGCAAACGTTATTTCTTCGAGGTTTTGAGCATTACGCAAAGCAATGTCATCACTGCCCATAACCGTTAAAGATGATGCCGTTTTTTGTAAGTTAGTTGAGCGAAAGTCACCAACAACTTCAATAACTTCTACATCACTTTGATCAACAGTAACATTATCGTTGTCATTATCTTGGGCAAGTGAGTAATTAGATGAAAGTGCTAAGGAAATAGCGGTTAAAACGATAGATTTTTGAAAATTCATTACAGATCTCATTTATATTTTTATAATGGAGATCCGGCACAAAGAAGGAAATTTAGAATCGATTAACCACTATATTGGGTTAATCATATTCAGACACTAATAAACAATAGAGTTTAAAAGTATTACCATCCCTACGCCGGTATTATCCGGTTCAGGTTCAAAGGGTTTGCGGCTGTTAAGCTTTGCATCTCAGTACTTAAAGGTTTATAAGTACACCCCCTGGCTCGACGCGAATATTACCAATATTTAATAGATTGTAAATACTTGTTATTAAATTTTTTATTATTAGATATAAAAAAACCAAGCAATGGCTTGGTTTTTGTAAATTTTGTTGCGGGTTTTGATTAGCGTTTAAGCATAGGGCCTAACTTATGGCCGCCAACAAGATGCATATGAATATGGTATACCTCTTGCCCTCCGTGGTCATTGCAATTCATGATCAAACGATAACCATCGTCACTTATGCCCTCTTCTTTAGCTAATTTTTTGGCTACGGTAATCATTCTGCCTAAAGTAAGTTCATCATCTTCAGTTACATCGTTTACTGTAGCAATTAATTTATTAGGAATAACTAAGATATGACATGGCGCTTGCGGAGAAATATCTCTAAAGGCTGTAACCAGATCATCTTGATATAACAATGGCGTCGGGATTTCTTGTCTAATTATTTTTGAAAATATTGTTTCTTCAGTCATATTATATTCTTCTCAGCTCTTCTATTTATTCTTCAACAACAAGCGGGGCTTTAAATGATGCCATCATTGCATCAATTAACTCTTGTACCTTGGCTTGGCGCTCTTCAACGGGTACCTTACCTTTTACTGCTTTACTAACTACCGAACGCCATACTGACTTGTTTATGGCAGGGTCAACAATATCGATAATCAAAGTACCTTCAACGTATTGTTTAACATCTACTTGAGTAACGGGTGCATGCATTGGGTAATGCAAACCTCGACAGCGCCAACAGTTGTAGATACCGCTGTTATAGGTTCTGATCTTTGTTTTATCTTGAGTAACTAAAAGGTACTTCACTAGCATATCAGCTTGCTCTGCTGGTGCAGGAGTCATGCCTTTACTGGCTAAAGTAGTATTTAACGACTTAAGCACCCTATCGTTATCTAGGTCACTCAAATTACGGTTTAACGGCTTACTTTGGCTATCATCAACAGAAAACGCATCTACGATCGCATAAGTTTGTAGCGCATCAAAATTATATTCTGGATTGTAATCGACAGCAGGATCGTATGTGGTTGCACAACCGCTTAAAACGAGTAGAAGGACACTTATAAGTAAGTTATTTTTCATTGGCGTATGCCTCATTAATTATCTATATGACTAATCATACGTACAAAATTAAGAATTAAAACCTTTTTGATTTAAATGCTTTATATTTTCGTAAACTATTATTAAGTATAGTAAAAATAGAGTAGATTAAAGAATAGATTTATTACGTTTATATCTTCTCCTTTATATAAATAATTTTGAGACTCATTTGAATACATCAGCCCCAGCAAAACAACAAAAAGCATTTAAAAGTTTACTGCCTATTTTGGCTTTTATAAAACCATACAAACTCATGGTATTTTACGCGTTATTTGCGCTTTTACTGACTTCATTAGTCAGTTTGTCTATTGGTCAAGGCGTTAAGTACGTTATTGATAAAGGCTTTGTTGCTGGTTCTATGAGTGAATTACAGTCTTCAATATTTTTCTTGGTTGGTTTAATTGCATTATTAGCTATCGGCACATTTTGTCGTTTTTATCTTATGTCTTGGCTTGGTGAAAGAGTCAGTGCTGATATCAGAAAAACAGTATTTAATCGATTAATCACTCTCCATCCTAGCTACTTTGAAGAAAATAGAAGTGGCGAGTTAATGTCTAGACTAACCACTGATACCACATTACTACAATCAATCATTGGCTCGTCATTTTCTATGGCATTAAGAAGTCTGCTAATGTTGATTGGCGCATTAATTATGCTACTTATCACTAATATCAACCTAACTATGTACATTTTACTTGGTGTGCCACTTGCCCTTATACCAATGAAATTTCACGGCAAAAAAGTAAGGAATCTTGCATCAAAATCCCAAGATTCAATTGCCGATATAGGCACTTATGCCGGCGAAATTATTCAAAATATTAAAGTAGTGCAAAGCTTTACTCATGAAGATAAAGAAAAACAAGCTTTTGCCAAAGAAGTAGAGATAGCATTCAATATAGCTAAACGCCGTATCAGACAACGCTCTATGCTAATTGCCTCAGTAATATTCTTAGCCTTTTCAGCAATAAGCATGATGCTCTGGTCTGGTGGGCGTGATGTACTCAGTGGCAGTATGAGCGCTGGCGATCTTGGCGCATTTGTTTTTTATGCCATAATGTTGGCTATGTCCGTTGGCACCATCGCAGAAGTTTATGGTGAATTACAAAGAGCAGCAGGCTCGGCAACACGTTTACTTGAATTATTATCGGTAGAAACTGAGATAGTAGAAACGACTTCCCCCCTTACATTATCTAACACTGGTGAAAATAGTATTACGATAAAAAATCTAAGTTTTAATTACCCATCAAGACCGGAAATATCAGCACTAAACAATATAGACTTATTGATACCTGCCGGCAAAGTTGTCGCCATTGTTGGCCCATCAGGCGCAGGTAAAACAACTCTTTTTGAATTATTACAACGCTTTTACGATCCTCAACAAGGCAATATATTATTTAATAACGCAGACATTAAACAGTTAAAATTATCTGAGCTACGTAAAACCATCGGCACCGTGCCGCAAAATCCGATCTTATTTAGCTCAAATGTGTGGCATAACATCAAGTATGGTAAGCCAGAAGCAACTGATACAGAGGTGATTAACGCCGCAAAGCGCGCACATGCCCATGAGTTTATTGAACAGCTTCCTGAAGGTTATGACAGCTTTCTGGGTGAACAAGGCGTTAGGTTATCAGGAGGTCAAAAACAGCGCATTGCACTTGCTAGAGCCATATTAAAAGACCCAGCTGTGCTGCTTTTGGACGAGGCAACTAGTGCTTTAGATGCCGAAAGTGAGCACCACGTGCAATTAGCCTTAAAAGACTTAATGCTAGATAGAACAACTCTTATCATTGCTCATCGATTATCAACGGTAATGCACGCTGATTTAATTGTAGTTATGGATAATGGCTCAATCGTAGATATTGGCGATCATGAATCTTTAATAGCAAGCTCAGCATTGTACCAAAGACTTTGTGAGCTACAGTTTGACCAAAACAAAGACCTATAGCCAATATCAAGGTGTCTGACACCTTGATATGAGAACCACACTTCAAGGTGTCAGAGTTGTTGAAAGTTTAACTACGAGCTTAAAAACTAAAATAGCAAAATCACCGGTTCGCATGATAGAGAAAATAAGCCGTCTTCCCGTGGTGCTTTTGCACGGGATCTCATCAAGCGCACAGATAATTGAAAATACAGATTAAACCGATGAATCGAGGTTATAAGAGTGACGCTGTTTTTTGCTTTAAAATCTTTGGGACTTTGAATCTGAAATGAGTAAATGGTACCCGGGGCCGGACTTGAACCGGCACGTCCGTTAAGACGCGGGATTTTAAATCCCGTGTGTCTACCAATTCCACCACCCGGGCATAATACTTAAAAAGTATGGGGAAGCATTTTTTATAGTAGAGATTGGTTCCCTACTTATTCTTAATAACTTGAAGTAATAAAGAAAAGATTGGAGCGGCTGACGAGACTCGAACTCGTGACATTCACGTTGGCAACGTGATGCTCTACCAGCTGAGCTACAGCCGCTTCGTATAGAGCAAGTTACTTAATACATCGTAGAAATGGTACCCGGGGCCGGACTTGAACCGGCACGTCCGTTAAGACGCGGGATTTTAAATCCCGTGTGTCTACCAATTCCACCACCCGGGCATTGTATTCCTATTTAGGATAATGCCTGTCATTTCTACATGACTAAGTAGCAAAATTTTGTATAGATTGGAGCGGCTGACGAGACTCGAACTCGTGACATTCACGTTGGCAACGTGATGCTCTACCAGCTGAGCTACAGCCGCTTCGCATTATCTATTGTTTGTTTTATTTAAATTGGAGCGGCTGACGAGACTCGAACTCGTGACATTCACGTTGGCAACGTGATGCTCTACCAGCTGAGCTACAGCCGCGTAATTTAAATATAACCTCTTCGCACATTCAACATAATTGATGAAATGGTACCCGGGGCCGGACTTGAACCGGCACGTCCGTTAAGACGCGGGATTTTAAATCCCGTGTGTCTACCAATTCCACCACCCGGGCAAAGTGGAGGCGGGTCCCGGAGTCGAACCGAGGTCCACGGATTTGCAATCCGCTGCATAGCCACTCTGCCAACCCGCCAATTTTCATCAACTAGTTGGTGATGTACTTCCTTAGAAAAATTGGAGCGGCTAACGAGACTCGAACTCGTGACATTCACGTTGGCAACGTGATGCTCTACCAACTGAGCTACAGCCGCTTTCAATTGCTGACTCCCTGTCAACGAGAACGCATTTTACATCGTTCTATTGATGAGTCAACACTTTAATCTCATTTTTTTTCTGACTGCTCAAAAAACAGCTAAAGTGTTGAATTTTTAACATACAAGGGTTAAAACTTGGTTAAGATTTACCCGATAGTTCAGGCCACGACGCTTTAAGATATTGAAACATTGATACAAAAGCGAAAATTGTGGCGAAAAAATAAAAGCCCCAAGCAGCATAATTAATTATTTCTTGTGGTAATTCGAAGAAAAATAATGGAATTGGATAATTTGGATGCCAAATAAGGCCCATCAATGCCAACATTTGCGCCGCCGTTTTCCATTTTCCTAAATCTGATACTGCCACGTTATCTCTTTTACCAAGATCAGCCATAAACTCTCTTAATGCAGAAATAACAATTTCACGGGCAATCATAATAAGCGCAGGAACGGTAACCCAAAGGCTTTGATATTCAGATACGATAAGCACTAAAGCCATGGTAACCATTAATTTATCAGCAACAGGGTCGATGAAAGCACCAAATTTACTTGATTGTTTTAACTTTCTAGCTAAATAGCCATCAACCGCATCACTTACAGAAGCTAACCAAAAAACCGCAAATGCTCCAAAGTTAGACCAATTTTTAGAAAAAGTATCAGGAAAAATGTCATGCATATAAAATACAACGACAAAAACAGGGATTAATAAAATCCGAAATAAGGTGATTTGATTAGGTATTGTCCACATAGCTCTACTATTAACTTTTTGTTATTGAGTTTATTGTACATGATGAAAGTCAGTTGTCATGCAGTGTATTAAAAATATTTTTTGCTAGCTCTTTACTTATACCCGGAACTTTCATTAATTCATCAAGGTTGGCTTTTTTAACTTCTTGCAATCCTCCCAGGTATTTTAGTAATGCTTGACGCTTTTTAGCGCCAATACCTGGTATTTCTTCTAGAGTAGATTTCTTTGCTACTTTCGCCCTCTTCGCTCGATGCCCAACAATCGCAAACCGATGTGACTCATCTCTAATGTGTTGTACTAAATGCAAAGCAGGTGAAATTGCGGGTAAAGAAATAAGTTGATGTGAGCCGCCCATAATAAGGGTTTCTAAACCGGGCTTACGAGACTCTCCTTTTGCAACACCAATTAATAAAGGTGTTTTAGGTAAATCTAATTGATTAAAGAATTCTTCTGCTCGGGCAAGCTGGCCTTTCCCACCATCAATAAAAACAATATCGGGTAACTTTTCTTCGTCTTTTACCTTGCTATAGCGTTTATTGAGTGCAAATGACATAGCGGCGTAATCATCACCAGGGGTAATTCCATGGACGTTATAACGACGATAGTCACTTTTTAATGGCCCTTCATTATTAAACACAACACAAGATGCAACAGTTTGTTGCCCCATAGTATGGCTAATATCAAAACATTCAATACGTTGTATTGGTTGGCTTAACTCGAACACTTTATTAAGTTCACTAAAACGAGCTTGTATTGATTCCTTATGACTATTTTTTACATCTAAGGCATTTTTGGCGTTAGTTTGAGCCAGTTTTAAATATTGAGCGCGTTCACTGCGCACATTAGAATTTATTTTAACGTCTCTTTCAACTTGTTTAGTTAATAACGCCATTAACTCTTGTTGTAAAGGGATCTTGGTTGGAATAACTATTTCTTTGGCTATGTTTTTTTGATCAACCCCTTCCCCAAGGTAATGCTGGGCAATAAAGGCACTGATAATTTCTTCATCAGATGTGTCGCTTGGTATCGTTGGGAAAAAGCTTTTGCTTCCTAAGATCTTGCGTTCTCGTACAAATAATATATGTAAACATGCTTGGTTTTTAAGACGATAAAAACCAATAATATCAAGTTCTGCTGTTACACCCGAGACAAACTGTTGCTGCTGAACTTTTCTTAGTGTAGCAATTTGATCACGATACTTCGCGGCAGCTTCAAACTCTAATCCCATGCTTGCCTGCTCCATACGTGAAACGAGTTGGTCAATAACCACCTCATTTTTACCTTGTAAAAACAATCTGGCTAAATTTACTTGCTGGGCATAATCTTCATCAGAAATTTTTTCTACGCAAGGAGCTGAACATCGATTTAATTGATATTGTAGACATGGACGAGTCCTAGCTCGGTAATAGCTATCATCACATTGCCTAATAGGAAATAACTTTTGCATCAACCTTAAACTTTCCCATACAGCACCCGCCGTTGGAAAAGGTCCAAAATATTCACCTTTAACTCGTTTTCCACCACGATGAGATGCAAGCTTAGGGTGCTTATGATCGGTTATAAGTAGGTACGGATAAGATTTATCATCCCGCAATAAAACATTATATTTAGGCTGGTATTTTTTAATGAAGTTATTTTCAAGGATAAGAGCTTCACCCTCGGTGTGAGTTACCGTAACATCAATAGCTCGAATACGATTAACTAATGCTCTGGTTTTAACACTGCCAACATCTTTTCTAAAATAACTAGCTAGTCGCTTCTTTAGGTCTTTGGCTTTACCAACGTAGATAACCGTTTGTTGGTCATCATACATGCGATAAACACCACTTTGCGGAGTAACGCTGGCAAGAAAAGCCTTATGATCAAAAAGTTCAATTTCACTAGTCATTAATTCGATATTACCTACTAAATAGGTTCAACGTTGTGCATGCCATAGCGTATTGCTAAATGCGTAAGCTCTACATCATTACTTACATTGAGCTTAGTAAACATACGATAGCGATAACTATTAATGGTTTTACTACTTAGGTTGAGTTGATTTGAGATATCAACAACCTTTTCACCGCGTGTGATCATCATCATGATCTGCAACTCTCGTTCAGAAAGGTTGGTTAGCGGGCTTTCTTCTTGTGTTTGAAACTGACTTAAAGCCATCTGCTGGGCTATATCTGGGGTAATGTAACGTTGGCCACTATTAACCGCTTTAATTGCTTGAATCATTTCCTGTGGTGCAGTTGACTTAGTTAAAAAACCGGCAGCGCCAATTTGCATAACTTTTGTAGGAATAGGAGCTTCCATATGAACAGTTAAAAACAACACCTTTATATCAGGGCAATAGCGAAGAATTTTTTTAGTCGCTTCTAAACCACCAATACCTGGCATATTCATATCCATCAACACAACATCGGGTTCATTACTGCGACAATACTGTACAGCCTCTTCTCCTGTTGCGGCTTCAGCAATAACATTAATACCTTTCGCATCTTCAAGAAGCCTGCGGATCCCTGTTCTAACTAAATCATGATCATCCACTAATAATACTTTGATCAAAATATTTCCCCTGTCGCTTTATATGTTGCAAAAATAACACATATATAAATATTGTGATATTAACTATTCTTTGCTTTATTGAAATTAATTAGCAATTAAAGTTTATTTTTAGTCAGCCAATTATTTAACAAACCAATTTGTCCATTTTTATATGCCGCGTAAGTAATTCGTACCGCGTTAGATAAAATAGTGCTATCAGTCCAGTCAGTTTGCTCGTTTATTTTTTCATAACAAGCGATTGCCTCAGAACTTAGGTAACCTCTGACTTCTTTTTTACCAACGTTCTTTTGGCGCTCTCTAAAACGTTTTTGCTTTTCGGCATTGGTTAGAGCTGCTTTTTTCTCCATAGGTAACTCCTTTAATGATTAAATCACCCTTAAATGGTTACGCATAACCAAAATAATTGCAATCTATTTTTAACAAATGCTTATTGCGAACAAGTGTTCGCTTTATTTATGTACTATATAGCCCCAAAATACCTACTTGACTCATCGGTCCAGACAAATATATTCGTAAACGCTATTGTTTAGTGTACAAGTGTACGCTAAAGTGCACTCCTATTATTTTTTATATGGATGTTGGTTGCAGGCAACCCACATCCATTTTTATTACAATATAAGTAAGAAGACTCATGGAACAAAAAAACTCATACGATAAAGCTGGTTTGATCCAGGCCGGTACAGGTGAATTATTTGGCGAAGGTAACTCAAAACTACCTGTTGATAATATGCTAATGATGGACCGAATTATTAACATCACTGAAGAAGGTGGTTTATTTGGTAAAGGTGAAATAACTGCTGAATTAGATATTAACCCTGATCTATGGTTCTTTGATTGTCACTTCAAAGGTGATCCGGTTATGCCAGGTTGTTTAGGTCTTGATGCAATGTGGCAGCTATTAGGTTTTTACCTAGCATGGTCAGGTGGCCCAGGTTTTGGTCGTGCTTTAGGTGTAGGTGAAGTTAAATTTACCGGCCAAATCTTACCAACAAGCAAAAAAGTAACTTACCAAATTGACTTTAAGCGCGTAATTAAACGTAAATTGTTTATGGGTATAGCAGACGGTACTGTTTCAGTTGATGGTAAAGTAATTTACACAGCAACAGATTTAAAAGTTGGATTATTTACAGATACTTCTAAGTTTTAATTTAAACTTTTAATCCAATAAAAAAGGGAAGCTATAAGCTTCCCTTTTTGTTTACCTAAAATTAGTTGGTATTATTAGCGCTTACGTCTAAAGCCTAATAACATTAAAGCAAATAATGATAGGTAACCAAAGCTCGCGCCTTGACGTTCTGTTTTCTCTTCTAGTTCAGCACAATCATTAACAACAATCTCTTCACCACTAACTAGCGGCGTATCCGGTGTTAAGTAAACGGCTCTTAAAACATCTTCTTCATTTGAACTAGTTCCCTCAAGAACTAGAGGCTCGCCTTTTGAATCTAAACGTTCTTGTTTAGCAAAGGCTGTTGCAAGTATAACTCCATCATCGTTTATGCCTCGAGCTTCAACTATATCAAATTGGGCTTGCTGCTCACATGATAAAAATGAATTTACGTCATAGAATTTATCAAGTTTAATATCATATAAAAAGCCATGGCGACGACGTTTAGTTGCAGAGCTATCAACGAATGTTTCTATTTCACCTTCACCAACAATAAAGCCGCTATTATTTATAGCATAACCAATACTTGATGAGCCTTTGAAGAAATCTTCAGGGAAAATAGGTTCAATAGTTTCGGCATTAGCATCTGCATAAAAGAACTTAGTTCTTGGTTTACCATTGACATATCTATACATGTAACCGGTAAACATGCCAGTGTTAGCAATATCATAAGCTCGTGATTCAAAATATGTATCACGATCGGTAAAATCGATTACTTCACCATCTTTAAAAACTGCAGCAAAGCTACCTACTCTTTCATTTCTATTTGGTGTTTCATCGTAATCCCACCAAAAATGAGAGTAACCAACAATTATTCCATTATCATTGATACTAGTAGCACTACTGGTGAAAGCTCGCTCATCTTCTTCGTTAGGGTTAGTAATACCTGTACCTAAATCTTCAACTTCAACACTGGTGCCATCAGCACTGATAGTCCACTTAACAGCATTTGAAAAGTATAGGCGCGATTTATAGCGGAAAATACATACTTCTCTAGGATAATAACGACCTTCACCAACATAATCGGGATCATTACAACCATTGTCGTTGTCATCTAGCATCGATTCTTCAACTTCAGGGTTTAACGCCACACTACTAGTGCCTACGGCTACCTTATTAATATTGATATCATTTACAGCAGACAAACCACCCCACTCAGCCATCAGCGGAGTAGCTTCAATTGTTTCCGACTCAGGAGATAATTTAATAAATCCTCGACTGGTGAATCCAGTGTATGGGTCGCCATCGGTACCATGTGTGATCCAATGAACTACATCATCATCATTCTTGCGTTCATCATAAGGTTCAAGCGGTAAGTAAGGAGATGACGAGCTACCAAATACCCACCCATCTTCGGTAATGCCTTTAGGAACTTCAACCGTTGTACGACTTAACTCACTCGTACCGGGAATAACCGTATCGAAAATAGATAACTGCGTTGAAGATACGCCAGCATCATTGACGAAAACAAAAGTGTCAGAGATTTTTTGATAACGAGTATCAGATTTACCTCTTAACCAACTAATAGTCCAAGATAAGTCATTAGCTGTTGGATTACCTGCCCTTAAAGCATCTTCGTCTTCAATATCGTTAAGTTCAAATACTTGCTCATGATAATTATCTGCATAGCGAACAATATCATCAAAATCATCTTCATCTAAAAGATCAAATTGTACCGGAAAATTATATGATGTTTGTGCTGAAACAACAGTTTGTCCAAGTGTATTAGCATCTATACCATAGGTATGTTTAACACTATCAACAACACCTAAATCGATGATGTCATAAGTTGCAGCTGATGCTGATTGAGCGAATAAAGCGGTGGAAATGCTTAGTGTTAAAACGGATTTAATCAAGGTTTTCATTAACTACTTTTCTCTTGAAATTCTTCTAATTCTTGCCATCTATCAAAGGCAACTTCGAGTTCAGCTTCTAATTTTTCTAATTTAACCAACACAGCTTTGGTTTCATCTTCTGGTTGTTCAAAAAAATCAGCTGAATTTATTTTATCTTGTGTTTCAGTAATCAGAGTTTCTAGTTCAGCTACTTTTTCAGGCAATGAATCTAGTTCCATTTGCTCTTTATAAGAAAGCTTGTTCTTTACTTTCGTAGCTACTACTGTTTTTTCTTTAACTTTCGGTTTGACGTCAAACTTCTTATTTAGTTCAGCTTTATATAACAAATAATCTTGTACGTCACTATAACCGCCAACAATTTGTCCTATTTCACCACTTCCATCGAAATAAAGACAGCTATTAACACAATTATTTACAAAATCACGGTCATGACTCACTAATAAAACAGTGCCAGGGTAATTTGCAACCACCATTTCGAGTAACTCTAATGTTTCAATGTCCAAATCATTTGTTGGCTCATCGAGAATAAGTAAATTACTCGGTTTTAAAAATAGCTTGGCAAGTAATAAACGATTGCGCTCTCCACCAGATAGTGCACGAACTGGTGTGCGTGCGCGTTTAGGACTAAATAAGAAATCTTGTAAGTAACCAAGTACATGACGCTGCTTGCCGTTGACCATAACTTCTTGTTTGCCTTCAGACACGGCATCTTGAACTGTCATATTAACGTCAAGTTGAGCTCGATGTTGATCAAAATAAGCAATTTCTAAATTAACACCTTGGCGCATTTTTCCTGAAGTTTGTTGGTATTGGCCAGTGATTAACTTTAATAACGTTGATTTACCAACACCATTGCCACCAATTAAGGCGACTCTATCACCACGAGTAATAAGCAAATCAAGGTTGTTAATGATACTTTTATCATTAAAAGTCATATTTAAATTTTCACATTCAAATACTAACTTACCTGAGCGATCGCCTTGAGTAAGCACCATGTTGTCTTGTTTTTTAACATCACGGCGTGCTTTACGTTCATTTCTAAGTTTTTCTAGCGCTCTAACACGGCCTTCGTTGCGAGTACGACGCGCTTTAACACCTTGTCGGATCCACACTTCTTCTTCAGCAAGCTTTTTATCAAACAACTCATTCTGTTGTGCTTCAACTTGTAAATCGTGCTCTTTTTGTTGTAAGTAAACGTCATAATCACCAGGATAACTCGTTAACTTACCTCGGTCTAAATCAACAATACGAGTTGATACCGAGCGTATAAACGCCCTATCATGACTGATAAATACAATTGTACCTTTATAATTTTTAAGGAAATTCTCGAGCCACAACACGCTGTCGATATCTAAGTGGTTCGTAGGCTCATCAAGCAGCAGTACATCTGGGTTTGTAACCAAAGCTTGAGCTAAGGCTACCTTTCTTAACCAACCACCGGATAACTCAGAAATACTTTGATCGGCAGTTAAATGTAATTTACTTAAGACTTGTTCAATACGTTGCTCGTCATCCCAAGCATTGTTTTGATCAAGTTGCTCTTGAATACGTGACATCTTTTCTAAGTTTTGCTCAGAAGGATCTTCTACCACAAGATTTAGCGCTTGATGGTACTGACGAATTAATTCACCCGTTTTCTCTAATCCAAGTGCAACATAATCAAATATACTAGTATCTTCTGATTTAGGCGGATCTTGAGCTAGCATTGCTACTCGGATGTTATTTGAAAACACCATCTGACCATCGTCTAAGGTTTGCATACCATTAATAATTTTCATTAATGACGACTTACCTGCGCCATTACGACCAACAAGACATACACGCTCGCCAGTTTTTATTCTAAATTCTGTATTAGCGAGTATTTTATCTTCGCCAAACGCAAGCTCTGCGTTAGTAATTCTAATTAGTTCCACAAATAAACTCTTGTAGTTGTTGTAAGTCGAACGGCCAAAATAATGTTTGATTATTATCTAAGCGTTCTAAAACGGGAATGCTGATGCGGTATAACTCTACCAGTGTTGGTGAGTCAATGATATCTATATAGCTACATTGTGTGCCGATTTCAGCCTGTTTACACAGCTCTAATGCTAATTCGCATAAATGGCACCCTTCGGTGCCATAAAGATTATATGAAATTTGTTGTTCTATCATTATTTAAACTTGTTTAATTAAGCTCTAAGCAATTATAAACGTGTTATAACCCAGCTGTTATGAATGTGCTTGTTACGTTTAAAATCAAAATCACGAGTCACTTCAGTTAAACATTCAGCTTTTAACCCAACTAAATTTAAACCGTCAAAGTCCATTTTAAAATTACGCTTGTTATTAGTGAACACTAATTCTCCACCAACACTTACAGATTTCATACCTGATTTAATTAGCGCTAAGTGATCACGTTGCACATCAAAACTTTCATCCATGCGCTTTGAGTTTGAAAACGTAGGAGGATCTATAAACACAACATCATAGGTAGTTTTATTGTCGCTAAGCCACTTTAAGCAGTCAGCTTGAATAAACTCGTATTTATGGCCACGTAACTTGTTAAGCTCAAAATTATCTTTTGCCCACTCTAAGTAAGTATTCGACATATCAACCGTTGTTACTTTCTCTGCGCCAGCTAGTGCAGCTTGTACAGATACAGAGCCGGTGTAAGCAAATAGGTTCAATAAAGATTTACCTTGCGACTTTTTAGCAACAATCTTACGGGTTTTACGGTGATCTAAAAACAAACCGGTATCAAGGTAATCCCAAAGATTAACTTTAAATAAAGCATCGTACTCATGCACAGTTAAGGCTTTATTGGTTTTACTCAGTTGTTGATACTGAGTTTTACCTTTTTGTTTAGCTCGTACTTTTAGCGCTACTTTATCTGGAGCAATATCCATTACACGTGGCGCCCAAAAGATCACCTCTTGTAAACGTTGAGCAGCTTTTAACTCGTCAACATCTTTTGGCGCGGCATATTCATGGATAACAATATGATCATTATATTTATCAATCGCAACGTTAAACTCTGGAATATCAGCATCATAAACACGGTAACAACTAACGTTATTTTGCTTCAACCATGATTTCATACCTTTTAGATTTTTCTTTAACCTGTTAGCAAAATCAGAGTTTTGACCAGTAAAATCAGCTTCTACTGGCGTACGCTCAATTTGTTTCTCATTAACATCATATAAAGCAAACTGACAATCTAATGGGCCATTTTTAAACTTATAGCGTTTATGACTCGAAAGCTTAAGCAGAGCTAATAATTCTATATTTGAAGTGATTAAGCTTACTTGCCAATTAACAAACTCTTTCTTAAACACTTTACCAAGCTCAGTAAAGGTAGCGACTAATTCAGGTAAAGAACCAATTCGTTCACCATAAGGAGGGTTAAAGATAATATGCCCTGGCTCACTAAATTGATTTTTTAACTCTTCAGCACGGCCTTGCTTAAATTCCATTAAATGGCTAATACCAGCATTACGCGCATTATCTTTAGCGTTACGTAATACACGGCCATCCATATCATAACCAAACACTTTTACTTTACATTGTGCAAGAGCTTGCTCTGATTCGGCTTTCGCTTTCTCAAAGATTTCATTCCATAACACGGCATCATGAAACTTCCAGCGTGTAAAACCCCACGACTCTCTTTCAACATTAGCGCAAACACCTGCAGCCATACCGACAGCTTCTAGTAATAAAGTACCCGAGCCACACATAGGATCGATAAGAGGCTTACTTGTATCAGCTAACCAACCCGAACGAGTGATTAATGCTGCTGCTAAGTTTTCTTTAATAGGCGCAGCACCTGTACCTTCACGGTAACCTCGCTGGAATAAACTACGACCAGAGAAATCAACAAAGAAATGAATTTGGTTACGAACCAATCGTGCTTGAATACGAATATCTGGCTGATACTTCTCAACTGAAGGCCTATCAAGTCCGGCGTCTCTGAAACAATCAACAACAGCGTCTTTAACTGTTAAGCCACCAAATTGTGAATCACGTATGTTTTCGTTTTTACCAACAAAGTCGATAGCAAAGAAATCATCTGAATTAAAATGTTCTGTCCAATCTATTGCTTTCGCTGCACTATATAGTTCTTCTTTATCTTTAGATGACTTACCGTCACCCACACGGATAAGTACCCTACTAGCTAGTCTTGTTTTTAAACAAATTTCATAAGCAGTAGCTAACTCTGCAGAAAAATAAATCCCTTCTGGTTTTTGCATAATATCTTCAGCGCCAAGCAGACGTAACTCGTCAGCAAGCAAAGATTCAATACCAAAAGAGGTTAACGCGATAAATTGATTCATATTTAGTTCCACTAAAATCCCGAACACTCGTTAGTTACGGGTCATATTGTGGCAGATTATAAACAATGCCCGAGCGTTTGTCTTAGTATGGCGTTAAATAACTGATAAATAATCTTAACTTTATTAGTTATAGCGCTAAAAATCACACAAAATAAGTACACAAAAAAAACGACTGTTTACATATTGAACACATACCAAATGTTTATTGCATTTTTAATAAAATAAGCTTGCATTCTAGCAAGGCAATCCTTATAGTACGCATCGAATTCAGGCGCGGGATGGAGCAGCCTGGTAGCTCGTCGGGCTCATAACCCGAAGGTCGTCAGTTCAAATCTGGCTCCCGCAACCAATTCTTCCTTAATCGGAACAATATCAAGGTGTCAGACACCTTGAAAAAGAATTAGCTGAATTCAAACATATTACAGGCGCGGGATGGAGCAGCCTGGTAGCTCGTCGGGCTCATAACCCGAAGGTCGTCAGTTCAAATCTGGCTCCCGCAACCAATTCTTCCTTAATCGGAACAATATCAAGGTGTCAGACACCTTGAAAAAGAATTAACCTGTGATAAATTCTTTCATTGAGAATAAAAACCAATGAGGCTTGTTTAAGATTATCTTAAACCATTCGGACGCGGGATGGAGCAGCCTGGTAGCTCGTCGGGCTCATAACCCGAAGGTCGTCAGTTCAAATCTGGCTCCCGCAACCAATTCTTAGTTATAAGAATTTAAATATAAATAACAGGTTCGGAGTGTTCGACCTTGGTCGTCAGTTCCCTCTTTTCAAAATAGAGGCTCCCGCAACCAACTTCTAACTTAAGTATAAATAAGTTATTCTTTTATAACGGAATTTAAATTGTTATAGGCTTTCTACTTTAAGTAGTTCATTCGGACGCGGGATGGAGCAGCCTGGTAGCTCGTCGGGCTCATAACCCGAAGGTCGTCAGTTCAAATCTGGCTCCCGCAACCAATTCTTATTAAAGTGAAGCACGAAAAAAAAGACCGCAAGGTCTTTTTTCGTTTCTAGCGTTTAATAAATATATTGTACTAAGGGCTCATAACCCGAAGGTCGTCAGTTCAAATCTGGCTCCCGCAACCGATTATTCCTTTAAAGTGAAGTTCGAATAAAAAGACCACAAGGCATTTTTTTGTTTGTAGAATTAAAATATAAGATCTACGACTAATTCTTTATTGTTTTTATTTATAAAAGTACGTTAGTTACGATATAATCAATTTACTTTTTATTACCCCCATGGTTAAAGGCATTTACATTGGCTAACAAACAACAAAAATCTGACACACAAAACGCTTCCTATGATTTTGATGCAATTATAATTGGTACAGGCCCTGGCGGCGAAGGTGCAGCGATGAAGCTGTCTAAGCTTGATCAATCAGTAGCTGTTATCGAGCGCTATAAAAAAGTTGGCGGTGGTTGTACTCACTGGGGCACTATTCCTTCTAAAGCTTTGCGCCAATCAGTAAGTCAATTGATTCAATATAACTCAAATCCTTTATTTGCAAATATTGAAAAGCCAAAGCATTTAACTTTCCCAGATATCCTTGGCCACGCTTCATCTGTAATCGATAAACAAGTACGTTTACGTTCAGGTTTTTATAACCGTAACAGAGTAACTAACTTTCATGGCCAAGCTGAGTTTGTTGATGCGCACCATGTAAAAATCACTTTAGATGATGGTTCAATTGAAGTAATTAGTGCTAATAGCATTATTATTGCTACAGGCTCACGCCCTTACCATCCTGACAATGTTGATTTTAGTCACCCTCGTGTTTACGACTCTGACAGCATTCTTTCATTAAAGCACGATCCTAGACAAATAATTATTTATGGCGCTGGTGTTATTGGTAGTGAGTACGCTTCTATCTTTAGAGGCCTTGATGTTAAGGTCGATTTGATTAACACCCGCGACCGTTTATTGTCTTTCCTTGATGATGAAATGTCAGACTCTTTAAGTTATCACTTATGGAATAACGGCGTAGTTATCCGTCACGGTGAGCAAATAGAGCGTGTTGAAACTACCGATAATGCAGTAATAGTGCATTTAGACTCAGGTAAAAAAGTGAAAGCCGATTGTTTACTGTTTGCTAACGGACGTACTGGTAATACGGCAGAGCTTAATTTAGCTGCAGCGGGGTTATCTGCAGATGGCCGTGGCCAAATTAAAGTAAACGGCGCTTATCAAACTGAAGTTGAAAATATTTACGCGGTTGGTGACGTTATTGGTTACCCAAGTCTTGCAAGTGCTGCCTACGATCAAGGCCGAATTGCTGCAAGTGCCATTATTAATAATGGCAGCGTAGGTAAACTAATTGCTGATATCCCAACCGGAATTTATACCATTCCAGAGATCAGCTCTGTAGGTAAAACCGAATTAGAACTTACTGAGGCTAAAATACCTTATGAAGTTGGCCGTGCACAATTTAAACATTTAGCGCGCGCTCAAATTGCGAATAGTTTAGTTGGCTCTCTTAAAATATTATTCCATCGTGAAACCAAAGAAATCTTAGGTATTCATTGTTTTGGTGAAAATGCCGCTGAAATTATCCATATCGGTCAAGCAATTATGCAACAGAAAAATGGCGGTAACACCATTGATTATTTCGTGGAAACAACATTTAACTACCCTACTATGGCTGAAGCTTTCCGAGTGGCAGCACTAAATGGTTTAAATCGTTTATTCTGATAAAGAGCTGTTAATATAAATAATACTAAGGCGCTAATAACCATTATTAGCGCCTTTTTTTATCTGCCATTGTAATTGTTAAACAAATTGTTGTCATTTTTATATGTGAACTATGTAAGTTCACATAGGGTTTTATAAAAAATAAAATTAGTATATTTAACAAGAACATACTATAACTAAATATGATGTTAGTTCATTCATTATTTAGTTAAAGGTTGTCGTATGCTTGAATATTTCGCACTATTTTTAGTTTTTTTTGTTCTCCTTGTTGTATTTTACGGAATTATTGTTGTCCATGAAATTCCCTATGAAATGGCAGTAAAGAACAATCACCCGCAAAAACAAGCCATACATGTTGGTGGCTGGATAAGTTTATTTACCGTAGGAGCTATTTGGCCATTTCTTTGGATATGGGCAAATTTAAAATATGACGAAAACGGCAAGCTGAATAATTCGTCAAAGGGTGAAATAGATAAACTAACCAATGAAGTTGACTCTTTAAAAGCTGAGTTAAATACAATTAAGCAACAATTAAATAAGGAGAGCTAAGATGGACTTACTGATCATACTCACCTATACCGCTATTTGTATCTGTGTTTTTAAAGTATTCAATTTACCGCTGAACAAGTGGACAGTACCAACTGCCGTACTTGGTGGTGTTGCAATATTATCCGCCATTATGTTGCTAATGAATTACAACCACCCTTACGCTAAATATGCTAAAGACTATTTCATTACTATACCGATTGTGCCACAAGTAAGCGGAACTGTAGCAACAGTAGATGTTGAGCCTAATGTTAAGGTCAAACAAGGTACTATTTTATTTACTTTAGAAAATAGCCAACAACGTATCGCTTTAAAGCAAGCAGAAGCTGCTTTAGCTGATGAGCAAAATAATGTACTGCAAAAAGATGAATCTTTACTTGCTGCTAATGCAAAAGTAAAAAAGGCTGAGTCTGAGCGCAACCGCAGTAAAGCAAGTTATGACCGCGTTAAAGAAGCAAATGATAGTGCAGGCGAAAATTCACCATTTTCTCAACAAGAAATAGAAAACAAATACAACTTCTACTTATCTGCAGAGGCAACATTAGATGCAGCAAAGTCAGAACAACGACGCATTAAATTAATAACCGAATCAAAAATTCAGGGTGAAAATACAAAAGTTGCGCAACTACTTGCCGCTAAAGAAAAAGCTCAATTAGATTATGATCGAACTTTTATCAAAGCACCTGTTGATGGCATGGCGTCACATATTGCCATCAGGCCGGGAACACGTGCAACAGCCCTACCTCTTGCACCAGTGATGACTTTTATACCGACAGAGAAGAGAAGAATTGCTGGTTTATTCTTTCAAAATTCGGTTAAAAGGTTAGAGGTTGGTTCAAGTGCTGAAGTAATTTTTGATGCTTTACCAGGACAAGTTTTTACCGGAAAGTTAGTGAGTGTTATGCCGGCAATGTCTGAAGGACAAGTACAAGCGGTTGGTTCATTGATGTCAGCAAATAACATAATGAGACATGGATTCGTTATCGGGGTAATCGAATTAGATGAAGACTTAAATGAACATAATCTACCACTTGGCGTGCAGGGCCAAGCGGTGGTTATCAACGCTGAGCATGATATTTTACATGTATCTTTAGTACGAAGGATCTTGTTACGTATGATGGCATGGTTAAAATACGTATATCCAATCAAGTAAAATTATTCAATATAAAAACAAAGGGTTACTTTAACTAAGTAACCCTTTTTATTTGCTATAAATAAAATAGCCTAAGACTTTTCTAAATTATTCTTTTCTGCGTAATTTAAATAAAAACCAACCGCAATAAATATCAAACCGATAACAGGGTTAAAACCTAATAAATTATGGCCTGCTCCCACAGTTATAACAACATTGCCTAAAACCGAATAGCCAACTTTATTGCTCGCAGCTACTTTTTTGCTAATTAATAAGCCCGCAGATACTAAGGAATAGATGGCTATAATAGTCCACAAAGGCATTGAAAAGTCGAACATATGATTTCCTTTTAGATACTAAAGTATATAGTTAATAATATATAAAAATTAGTGAAGCTCAAATTATGATAAAAATATACTGTCATGAATCAATTATCAATGTACATCATCTAAAAAATTATTTAGAAAGTTCAGGTGTTGTTACGGTCTTAAAAAATGAATCACTAACATCTTTAGCTGGTGAAGTCCCAAGCTTTGAATGTTGGCCACAATTATGGGTTGAAGAAAATAAAGCTCAGCAAGCGTCAAATCTTATTGCTGAACTGAAATTACAACAATCTGCCATTACCAACGCAGAGCCTTGGTATTGTAAGACTTGTAATGAAAAAATAGATGCTGAATTTGAATTGTGCTGGCAGTGCGGAGGATTAAAGCCTTAGGCACGGCTTTAAAGTTAAAGTCTAAACCTAGTTAAATTTAGACTTTAACAAAATAAACGAATTACTTACCTAACTTACTCTTAGCCTCTTCTACTTTAGAAAAATCTAAGCCAAGCTCATCCACAGCTTCTTTGATCAAGTCAGGGTTAGTCATAATTGTCATCATAAGCTCTTGTAACTTTTCAGGAGCAATTCCTAAGCCTTGAATAACAGCCATAGCCATCATAGGATTTTCGGTTAATGCTTGAAACAACTCACTAATTTTTTCGTCGCTAATATTTAATTCTTTTAAAGTTTGGATAATTGGGTTCATTTGATTTCCGCTATAATTGATAGTTTTATGTGTTTGGCGTAGGTATTACAATCATTTCTTCGAAATAACTTTTCCCATGCTCTGCGATAATTTGTAAGTTTGCACTGCTTGATGAAATAGCTAATGCCTGAAACTTATCAAAGTTTGATAAGTATTCAAAAATTGTTTGTGCAGATACCTCTTCGCCTAAGACGGCAATCAGTGTAGCAATAACATTATAAGAAAAATTTATTTTATCTTTTTCAGTTATCTCTACTTTTTTACTACTCATGGCTTGGTATACTCATATTTTAAGATAATTTATATATATGGACACTGAGCTATTTATCAATAGCTCGCTATAGATAAATTGAAAATAGCAGGATAAATATGACAATTGAACTAGGCCGATACCAGCATTTTAAAGGAAACTTTTATCAAGTATTACATCTAGCTAAGGATAGTGAAACAGAGCAGGATATGGTGGTATATCAGCCTTTATATGGTGATAGAGGGATCTGGGTAAGACCTCTAAGTATGTTTACTGAAATAATTGAGCGCGATGGTAAAACCATGCAACGCTTTAAAAAAGTGGCCGAATAATCCCCTCTCCTTACTTATCTGAAAACATCTCAATATAAAGTCAAAGGCTTTAAAACCTTTGACTTTCAATAAGATTAAAAAGATTACAGTACTAACTTAAGCGATAGTTAAAATATACTTACCAATATTTTTATTGGCAGCCATTAAACTATGTGCTTTATCGGCTTCTAGCCAAGGAATAACTTGTTCAATTACAGGTTTTAATTTACCTGTATCGAAGTCAGATAAAAACTTGCTTACAAAGTCGTTAACTAGCTTGGCTTTGTAATCATCAGATCGATTTCTTAATGTTGAGGCATGTAAGTTGATTCTCTTGCCTAAAAGCTTAGCAAAATCAACAGGCTCACTAAACCTTCCGCCTAACATAGCGAGCATGATAATGCGGCAATCTAAACCTGCAACGTCGATGTTTTTATTTAAATAATCGCCACCAACTACATCTAAGATAACATCAAAGCCTTGTTTGAAATTCTCTTTCTTCCAGGTAACAAAGTCTTGCTCGGTATAAATAATGATATTATCTGCGCCAAACTCACTACAGGCTTGTGCTTTTGCATCATTACTTACCGTCACCGTAACATTACAACCAATTGCTTTTGCTAGTTGAATCGCCGCACTGCCCACACCACTTGCCCCGGCATGGATGAGTACGTTTTCATTAGGTTGTAAATTGGCTATGGTGAATAAGCTTTGAAATGCTGTAAGAAAAACCTCAGCTATTGCAGCGCCTTGTTGGTAATTTAAGTGATCGGGTAACTTAATTAAATGTTCGCTATTAATCGTTGCATACTCGGCGTAACCGCCACCAGCAACTAAACCTAAAACCTTATCGCCAACGCTCCAATTACTAACACCTTCACCTATTTCAACAAGCTCGCCACAAACTTCAAGACCTAGAATAGGCGATTCGCCTGGCGGTGGTGGGTATTTTCCTGCTCTTTGCAATAAATCGGCACGATTTACACCAATAGCATGGATTTTAATTAAGCACTGCCCAACTTTAACTTCAGGCATAATAGTTTCATTCACAAATAACTGCTGTGAATCATTAATATCAATAAACTGCACGTGGGTTCCTAAAAATTGTTTACTTCTACCAATTGAGATAAGTATGATTTCTATTGGTATTTTATTAACCAATAGAAAAATGATTGATGTCTTTAGGATTTGTAGGTGTTATTTCCACGGCTTCAACGTCAGCTTCTTCCGGCCCTTGCTCTAACCATTTCAGCATTTGTTGAACGTTATCGTTATCACCACAAACCATAACCTCTACACTACCATCATCTTGATTGTGTGCATAGCCACTTAGGCTGAGATCTATGGCCTGATTTTGTGCAGAAGCTCTAAAATAAACACCTTGCACTGTACCGGTTACCTTTGCGATATAGCAAACTTTCATATCTAATCCTTTGTTATTGTCGCCTGATTGAATCTACTGTCCGCAACGCGTACAATCAGTGCACTTTTTCATTCTCAATAGAAATAATAGTATGTCCGCTAGAATAGTGCTAAACCCAAGTCGAGAAAAATCTCTGCTACGTCGTCACCCTTGGATTTTTTCCAAAGCGGTAAACAAAGTAATTGGTAATCCATTAAGCGGAGAAACTATAGATATATATGATAGTAAAGGAAATTGGATTGCAAAAGGTTCTTACTCACCTAATTCACAAATAAGGGCAAGAGTTTGGACTTTTAATGAAAAAGAGGCAGTCGATGACGAGTTTTTTAAAAATCGAATTGTTGCCGCACAAGCACTTAGAATGAAACCAATAGCCGATGGTGGCTTAACAGGCTACCGCTTAATTGCTGGTGAGTCGGATAATTTACCTGGTGTAACCATAGATATTTATGACGATATTATCAGTTGCCAGCTATTAAGTGCTGGGGCAGATTTTCATCGCCATGCTATTTTCCGTGCTTTACAAGAGCTTTATCCTCAATATTCTATATATGAACGCTCTGATGTTGATGTACGTAAAAAAGAAGGTTTAGGCTTAAGTAAAGGCTGGATAGCTAATGAAAAAGAGTCTACCGAAGTAACAATCACTGAGCATGGCGTTAAAATTAAAGTTGATGTTGATAAAGGCCATAAAACAGGTTTTTATTTAGATCAACGAGATTCTCGTTTAGCAGCAGGACGTTATGCAAAAGACAAAACCATTTTAAACTGTTTCTCTTATACCGGAACATTTTCATTGCATTGCGCTAAAGCCGGTGCCCGCGAAGTAACCAATGTCGATGTATCACAAACGGCCCTTGATTTAGCTAAAGAAAATCTAGCTCTTAATGGACTAGAAGACTG
The DNA here is from genome assembly GCF_007097525.1 of Thalassomonas sp. M1454. Taxonomy (GTDB): domain Bacteria; phylum Pseudomonadota; class Gammaproteobacteria; order Enterobacterales; family Alteromonadaceae; genus Thalassotalea_A. The sequence goes on along the minus strand of NZ_VKDD01000002.1, from coordinate 583,915 downwards.
TAACGTTAACTTTGTTAAGCAAGATGTATTTAAGTTATTAAGACAATACCGTGAAGAAGGTAAAACCTTTGATATGATCATTCTTGATCCACCAAAATTTGCCGAATCTAAAGCGCAATTAAACGGAGCTTGCCGTGGTTACAAAGATATTAATATGCTTGCCATGCAGTTACTTAATAAAAACGGCATGTTATTTACGTTTTCTTGCTCAGGTTTAATGGAAGCAGGATTATTTCAAAAAGTGGTTGCCGATGCGGCGTTAGACGCAAGACGTGAAGGCCGAATAGTTGAGCGTTTACAACAAGCGGCAGACCACCCTATTTCACTAAATTACCCGGAAGGATATTACCTAAAAGGTCTGATCTGCCAAATGGATTAGAGTAGTAAACTTAAAGACGCAAGCAGAAACAATAAAGGCAAACGACTAATTACTTAGGTTTGCCTTTTTTATTTATAATCTGTGCTAAATTGCCATTAGTACTATTTGCAATCAAGGATTTCAACGGCAAGTAAATATAACTCATCGCTTTCAACTTCACAGCGCTGTACCTTACCGCGACAATGCATTAGCGGCACAGATATTTGATCGTCACAATCAAGGTGTATTTTAATCAGTGTACCAACGTCTACCGGGTGACTAATTTCTAAAGCAACCCCTGTTTCACTTATATCACGGCAATTAGCCGAGACTTCTAAATTATTTTCATCGTCAATCAGCGTAATGGTTAACTCTTGATTGACCATGGTGCGAAAGCACGCTCTTCCTTCATCAAACCCTTGCTTAAAGTCTTGCATAGGTACCTCTAAATGAATATTAATCTATGGCTATTAGCATTTAATACCAAGTCAATTAATTAACCGCTCATTTTTAATGGTTAAAATGAATAACTACTGCGTTATAAAATTTATAAGTAGAATAACTACTTACTAAATTTTATGCCTTGTATTTATCCCTTTTTCCTCATGAAAAAGTAGAGCTCTTAATTAATGGAATTGGTATAACATAACTTTTTATCACTAATAAGCATATATATTTATAGGGACTAAGCTGAGTTATGTCAATTAAATCAGATAAATAACAACTAGACTACGACTCTATTGCGGCGATAGCATTTTTAATGCGTTTTAACGAAATAGGCGCTGATGTGCCTATATTTTGCGCAAATAAAGACACCCTAAACTCTTCCAACATCCAGCGAATATCAAGCACTTCCCCGCTTATAGGTTGATTCTTAGGCTGTTGATTAAGCAACGCTTTATATAGATCAGTGGCTTTTTCGACATCAATTAATTTTAATCTGTCTTGATTAGGATCTATCGGCAGTTTTTCCATACGGCGCAACACCGCTTTTAAATACCTGAGGATATGATCAAGTTTATCTACACCACTTGCGCTAACAAAACCTTTAAACACCAAAGCGTCTAATTGCTGTTTAATATCGCCATGGGCTTGAATGACATTAAGGCCAATACTGCCTTTCATTTTTTTGGCTATGTCGTGGCGCAGTGATAATATTTGCTCTAGCTTTAATGCACTCGCTAACACCTTATCAGCAATTTCAGCTCGAATTAAATCACGAGCTTTATCAAATCCAGCTTTATCGTAAGGTAGCTCACCACTGTCTTTAATTAATTGCTGAGCACAACCTTCAATACAATCATCAAGTAAATCACTGATTTTACCAAATGGATTAAAATATAAGCCTAACTTGGCTTTATTCGGTAACTTGGTTTCAAGATACTTTATTGGTGATGGAATATTAAGCAGTACCATTCGAGTTACCCCCCTAAGCATTGCTTGCTCAGCTTGGCTTTGATGCTCGAATAGTTCAATGGCAACATCTTTTTTATGATCGACCAACGCAGGAAACGCTTGAATTGTTATATTAGCCGCTTTCTTTTCATAAGATTTTGGAATGGCTTTAAAATCCCATTCTTTAATATGCTCTCGCTCAATACCTTTATCAGCAACCTGCTTAATCGACTCCTTAACTTTACCTTGTAGCTCGTCCTTTAATAAACTTAGAACTCGGCCCTGTTTAAGTAACTTACCTTTATGGTTAATCACTTTAAAATTCATTTTTAAATGTTCAGGTAAACTTGACCAATCAAAGCAATCTTGAGGTAAACGAACCCCTGTCATACGTAAAAGTTGTTTTGCCATGGCATCAGTAATACTGCCAGTACTTGCATCAATCGTATCAAAACAAGCCTGAGCATAATTAGGCGCAGGGACAAAGTTTTTACGAAGCTGTTTAGGTAAACTTCTTATTAACGCTGTTATTAGCTCTAACCTTAATGCCGGAATTAACCAATCAAAACCTTGCTCATTAATTTGATTTAGGATACCCACAGGAATATTAACGCTAATACCATCATCAACATCACCTGGGGCAAAGTTGTAAGTTAATGGTAGTGTCAATTTATCTTGCTGCCATGTAACCGGGTAATCTTTGGCGCTAAGCTTTTGATCTTGTTTAAGTAACTGCTCTTTTGAGAAGTTTAAAAGCTCAGGGCTTTGCTTCTTCGCTTTCTTCCACCAGCTTAAAAAGCTTGCCTGACAAACCACCGTTCCTGGAAGTTTATCTAAATAAAATTGTACTAAGTCATCCTCTTCAACCAGAAAGTCTTTACGTCTGGCTTTATCTTCTAAATCTTCTATCTGCGCAACTAAGTTATTATTTTGCTGTAAAAACTTTTCGTTAATATTACTATCGCCGTGAACCAGTGCCTCGCGAATAAATATTTCTCGACAAGCAACAGGGTCTATTTTTGAAAAGTTAACCGCCCTTTTAGCAACGATGACTAAACCGTAAAGGCTAACTTGTTCAAAGGCAGCAACCGCACCACGCTTTTTCTCCCAATGGGGCTCGGAATAATTACGCTTCAGCAAATGCTCGCTAAGCTCTTCAATCCAATTAACATCAATTTTGGCGCACATACGCGCAAATAAGCGGCTTGTTTCCACTAACTCTGTGGCCATTAACCATTTAGGAGACTTCTTGGCTAAACCAGAGCCAGGGAAGATGTAAAACTTACTTCCCCTAGCCCCTTTATATTCTCGGTTTTCATCTAAATTACCTATATGACTTAACAGTCCCGATAAAATAGATTGATGTAAGTGATCGTATTTTCCGTCGTCTTTAGGTTTATCTGAACTAGGCTTATCATCAGTGTTTACTGCAACAGTAAATGACATATCAAAATCTGGCCAGCTCCATTTATTTTCAATAAACGTCTGCTTAAGTTGATTGAATATATCTTGCCACTCACGAATTCTTAAATACGAGAGGTATTCTTTCTTACACATTTGCCTAAACTGATTACTGCTTAGTTCTTTTTGTTTTTGTTTTATATAAAGCCATAAGTTTAATAGGCTAATGTAGTCAGAATCTTTATTTTTAAAGCGATTATGGCTTTGATCCGCAGCTTGTTGTTTTTCCATTGGTCGCTCACGCGGATCTTGAATACTCAATGCAGCAACAATGATAGCCACTTGCTGAGCGCAACCATTTTGCTCGGCACTAATAAGCATTTTGGCTAAACGCGGATCAATAGGAAAACGAGCTATATTACGTCCCGTCTGAGTAAGCTTAGGTAAGTCCGTTTTTGCCGATTTTATTGCGGCTATTTCTTCTAATAAGCGCATACCGTCGGTAATATTACGATTGTCAGGTGCTTGTACAAATGGGAATTTATTGATCTCCCCTAAGCCAAGAGACAACATTTGCAAAATTACTGTCGCTAAATTGGTACGCATGATCTCTGGATCAGTAAATTCTGGTCTAGATAAAAAATCTTCCTCACTATATAAACGAATACACACACCAGCAGCAACACGGCCACAACGACCTGAACGCTGATTAGCACTTGCTTGGGATATAGGCTCTATAGGTAATCTTTGTACCTTAGTACGATAGCTGTACCTTGAGATACGGGCTGTACCTGGGTCAATTACATAGCGTATTCCAGGCACAGTAAGCGATGTTTCAGCAACGTTAGTTGCAAGCACAATATTACGCCCACGATGCGGGGCAAAAATCTTGTTTTGCTCAGCAACCGTTAATCTTGAAAATAATGGTAACACTTGCGTATCACGAAAGTTTTCTTTGTCTAACGCCTGCGCTACATCGCGAATTTCGCGTTCACCATTTAAAAATACTAATATATCGCCAAGTGGTAAGTTATCTAGTTGCTCAATGGCCGAAATAATACCGTTAACATAGTCACCATCAATGTCAGATAAAGGCTGGTATTGGATCTCAACAGGATAAGTTCGACCAGAGACTTCGATAATTGGCGCATTGTTAAAGTGTTTAGAGAACTTCTCTGGATCGATCGTTGCTGAGGTAATGATAACTTTTAAGTCAGGACGTTTAGCTAATACTTGCTTTAAATAACCTAAAATAAAATCAATATTCAGGCTGCGCTCATGAGCTTCATCAATAATAATTGTATCGTATTGACGCAACAGACGGTCTTTTTGCATTTCGGCTAATAAAATACCATCGGTCATTAACTTGATGTAAGTATTGTCACTTACTTGATCGGTAAAGCGTACCTTGTAACCAACTAACTCACCTAATTTGCTATTTAATTCCTCTGCGATCCTTGTCGCTACTGTCCGTGCTGCAATTCGTCTAGGTTGAGTATGACCAATAAAGCCTTCAACGCCCCGCCCTAATTCTAAACAAAGTTTTGGGATTTGTGTTGTTTTACCTGAGCCAGTTTCACCAGCAATGATAACTACTTGATTAGCTTTAATGGTTGCTTTTATGTGCTCAGCACTTTGACTAACGGGTAACTGCTCGGGATAGCTAATACTTGGAATGGCATTAATGAGTTGCTGTTTTTTTGCTATGGATAACTCAATCGCTTTTGCAATACTGGCAACAGCGGCTAATTGTTTATCACTATGATTGATTTTTTTACTGTTGTGTAAGCGTTTTTTTAATAAAAAATGATCGCAGCGCCTAACTTTTCTAAGTTGTTGAAATAGAGGATCATATAAAGATTGGATATCGTTAGAATTGCTAGACAAAATGTGCTCAAAAGACGTTTATAAATGAAAATCGATTTTAACAGCTCTGCTTATAACATTAAATATAGAGAACAATTAATTTTTAGTGCTTAGAAAACAAAAAGACAACTGATGCTGTCTTTTATTTAGATTGATAAATTTTACTAAAATATTTTATCCGGTTTTAGTAGTTACATGAAAACTCTGCTTGATCGAGCAATCAATAGCCTTGAGTACATTATTACGACTAATAGTGCCAAGTAATGAACCGTCATCACCAACAACTGGATATACCTTAGGTTTTGCCTGCAACATGGTTTGAGCGAGCTCGACAATACTAGTATATGGTTTCATGGTAAGTACATCAGTTCTCATTAATTGGTCCACAGAACTTACGTGCTCACTGTAATAACCTGTCTCTAGCATTTTTGCTAAGATATCTGACTCAGATAGAAAGCCAACTAACACTCCTTGTTCATCAGTTACTGGACCACCTAATTGTCCAGAATTAATAAGTAAAGAAGATGCTTCTTCAATTGCCATATCCGCTTTAAACGTAACAGGATGGGCATTCATATAATCTTTTACTTGCAGTGATTGCATATCATTATCCCCAAAAATTAGTAGTCATTGTTATCTTGCATGTGTATTTACTTAAAGATTAGCGCAAATAAAAAAAAACAAAAGTAAATAATGGATTAATACCAATAAGTTACAAAAGAATTTTGTTTTCATAAGTTTTTAGCTGCTTATAACAATCTCGTACTCCCAACATTAAATTAACTCTAAATGTATAAAGAAAAATAAATTCACTGGTTATAGCTAAAAGCAATGCAAGTACTTATGCAGAAATAATGAATTTAAATACAAGGTTAAAAATATTTATTTAGTGATATTTGCCTTTAAAGATAAATTCTTTCTATTTTTTTAAGAAAAATCTACACATTTCCACACACTCCACACAACTTAGCACATAAATGATTGATTCTTAACAATTCATATAGATATTAAATAGCTATTCATCATGTTTTCATCAGGTTTTAAAGAACAAATAAAGCTTTAATTAATGTGTTCCAGCAGCAATAACAAATAAAAAAATTTAAACAAACAAATTAATTAGACACATATATAGGAAGATAAATTATGAATACTTATAAATTACTAGTAACTACAGCAACTACAGCTTTAATGTTAGGTTCAATTAATACAGCATCAGCAGAGGCAGCAATGTCAAGTTATATGGAAAATGCTTTAATCGATGTTTGTGTTGCAGCTAAATCTAATAACACAATTCGTTTTAACAAAACGGTTGATAGCTACCGCTTAAAAACTAAAACAGTGGCATTAAAAGTTGTTTGTAACGGAGAGAATATTGCAGATTTTGCAGCAAATAACGGTGCATACAAAACATCTGATAAATTAAATGATAGTTTAGGTGGTGTAAGTATTGAAGATGTTGCATTAAACAATGAAAAAATCTTTGTTAACTTCTAATCATTAAAAACTAAATTAAATAAAAATCACCATCATTGAGATGGTGATTTTTTTATTTATGCGAAGTAATACCATTATCATTAATTATGTGAAGGCATTTAATGATTGTATAGACTCCTAATGATGCCTTTTAGGCTTTAAAGTGCGATTTATATAATAACCCCACTCTTATCCAATATCATTGTTAAATATATCATTGCCACTAGGTAGCCTTTTTGATTTTTATAAATGGAGTCAATAAGCAGAAACTTAATAGGATTGATAATTCACCTTAGCTTTGATTAAAGGCTAAAATACAATTTGAGCTAACTTAATTGAATCTAAGCCTGTATAGTTTAACCAAAGCCTGCTGTAAGGGACAACCATATAAATAGATCAGAGCAACAATTCATTGCCTGCTATTGATAATATTAGCTATAGCATTAACTAAGTACCTGCTTTTTATGAGGAGCAAAGGATAGAGATAGGATCACCAACTTATTTAACGTTAAGAGCGGCACGTTGCAAATTTAGAGAATGGTCAATGTGATTAACCCATTGCTCAAATAAAGGGTTGTTTTCGAGCTGTTTAATAGCTGGATGCGGACCAGTATAGACATCATTATACCAATGTAACCAGCCATCATTTAAGGCAAGGGAAAGCTGCTCAGAAGCTAACTCTTTATCTCCTAACGCTAAAGATACGATCACATCACTAATACCATAGCCTAAATAACCTAAGCGATTATTATCGGCGAAATACTCAGGTAATGACCCTGCCAAAGCCATTGCTTTTTTGTCTTCACCAGTAAGCGCTAGCAGCCAAATATAATCTACCTTTTCATTTATATAATATTTATTATTAATTAAATTAAAGTTTGGATTAATGTTTTCAAGTAAGTTTTTATAATAATCTTTTGCTTGCATGTAATCCCCTTGCAAAAGCAAATTACGCGCATAGATAAACTGGCTATCAATATCACGCTGCGCTTGTTTACATGCCGTATTAGCTTGTTCATATAAGCCTTGTAACATTAAAAGCTCACATTGTTTTTTATAGGTTAAACTAAGGTTTGCAGTGATTTCTTTGGCTTGATGTAACTCAATTGATTTTTGTGGCAAGTTTAAAAAATAATAGCTATCAGCAACCTGATCTTGCAGCTGACTTTTAATTTCTTCATCAGTAATAGTATTAACGATATTAATTGTTTTAGTAAATGCACCTATTCCCATTTGTAACTCAATAAGAAGTTGATACAGTTCAATATCTTGGGAGTAATTATTAATGTATGACTGGATCAGATTAATTGCTTGCTTGTTTCTATTTTGCGCACTGTGTAGCTTAGCTAGTTGTAGTGTTGCTCGCTGATAATTAGGTTTTAAATTAAGTGCTAAGTTATATAATTTATTGGCAGAGCCCATTTCGCCTTTAAAAAAATACAAATCAGCAAGTAAAGTTAAAACTTCAGGGTTAGTGCTATTAATAACATCTAAATCTTCTATTTCTGCTATTGCTTGCTCAAGGCTAATAACATTATTTTGCCAATTAATAATTGTATCTACGCTTAAATACACAAGATTCTCTTGCTTTAATAATTTCAATTTATCCAGCAGATTATTAATAATGGCTTTATTTTCATGATTTAAACCACGCGGGTGAATACCATCAACTAATAAATAACTTAACACAAGCTCCGCTACTACATTAAACTCTTTGGGGTAAATAACCGATGCATTCTCGAGCATATTTATGGCAAGGTTGATGTTATTTTTTGATCCTATATATCTTAGCTCTTTCGCCTGATGTACTAATAAAGCCGCTTGTAAGCTTTTTAATGAAAGGTTGCTCAGATTTAGGTTATCTTTATATGCAACTGTCATAAAGTAATCTATGGTACTACAAATATTGTCAACTAATTGATGCCATTCACCTTTTGGCCCAGCAAACGATTGACTCCAAAGTACATTACCATTAGATGTATTGATAAAATGTAAATTTACTTTATATTCGTTTTCAATCTCTTTAACTCCGCCGCCTAAAACAAAATCAGCACTATTTTCATCGTTTTGCTCTGTATTAGTTTCGTTAAGGTTAATATTAGTTGCGTCAGAATTACTCAATGTGGTTATCAATTGCTCAGCTAAAACTCTTGCCACCATTGCACTTGAAGGTAAGTTATCGAACGCCTCAAACCTATCAATTTTTAAATTGATAGATTTTGCTACAACAGGCCTATCATCAACAAACTGAAAACCGAGAACCACTAATAAAGCGAGTATTGCTAGCAAAGCGATAACAATAGCGGCAATTGGATTAATGAACTTGTTTAGCTTATTAACCACACCTACATTGTCATTATTAACAGCGTTTGCTTCAGTTAAAGGCTCGTTAGTTATTACTTCAATATTGTCATACTCAAGGATATAACCGTGCTTGGGGATGGTTTTAATAAATTTATGAACTCGCCCGGTATCACAAAGTTTTTTTCTTAAAACAGAAATGGCTCGAGTGATCACTTCATCTGAAGCAAAGCGTGTTTGCCAGACTTTTTCGGTTAATTCCTCTCTACTGACTACGCGATTGGCATTAGTGATCAGATATACTAATACCTCCATGATCTTAGGCTCAAGGTGGGTAACAAGGTCATCGCGTTCAATAGAAGATTTATCTGGATAAATATGCCAATCTTCTAGGGTAAATTTTACGTCAGGCTCTAGCACAAGAATTCCTTTAGCGTTTCTTAAGAGCAAACGAGCTTATTTCAATAAGGCTAAAATAAGGCCGCTATGAACGATTGTTATTATTATGGATGCTGAAAATCATTTTTTGATTACTAAATAAGTTTAGTGAATTTTTGGGCGAACGCCATTGAAAGTGGGCAAAGTAATGAAAGGTATTATTAACTTTTTTAGTGAAAAAATTAATAATACCTACAGTTTCAATTAGTTAATCTAAATAGCTTGAATTAAAGCTTGCTCATAAAGATCAACATTAATTGTAAGATTATATTTATTGATAAGCTCCTCGAGCTTTTGCTTTTCAATATTTAATGATGAAACAGTGATGGTGTTATCATCTAAATGATAAAGTTGACTACATGCTTGATAGTAAAAACTCAAAATTATTAGCGCATTTACATCTTGCTGATCAAAGGCTATTTTTTTTACTTTTGCCAGTTTGCGGTGAATATAATTAATTTGTTTCTTTAACTCCCATACGTATAACACCTCACTCATAAAGATATGATTTTTAAAGTGGTTTACTAATGAAAGTACAATAATAAAAGCGACACCTACACCTGAAAAATTAAACCAAAAGTTATCTGCTTCCGGTGAGCTAAATAAGCTAATAAACAATTGCCCTAAAAGTACGGCTAAAACCATAAAGCTTGCAATAAAAGCGACGATAACCACATTAAAATGCTTACGATAACGAGCTTTGTCGATTTGTTGTAATTTCATTTTTTTCCTAATAACTGATAGAACATTAAAACTAACCTTAAAATTCGACTATTTTAATGAGTTAAATAATCGTTTTGTTAAACCTGATGCCCTTGAGACTTTGGTTTTAACACCGTTGTACCACACATCTTTACCAGTAAATATTTGTAGATGGCTTTTTGCTCTGGTAATACCGGTATATATAAGCTCGCGAGATAATAAACGATTATTACCTGTATTGGGTAGTATTAAAGCGACATTATTAAACTCTGAGCCTTGGGTTTTATGAATTGTCATCGCGTAAACCGTTTCAAAGCTAGGTAAACGCGCAATAGATAGTGCTCGATATGAATCACCATCAGCAAAGTAAGCCATTAAGCGACCTGTGTCATCTTTAAACAGCAAACCAATATCGCCGTTAAACAAGCCAACACCATAATGATTCTGGCTGATCATGATAGGCTTGCCGTGATAAAGTTCACTATTAGCCGAAATGCAATTTTGTTTGGCTAGTTGCTGTTCAACTAAGTTGTTTAAATTTTCTAAACCGTATTCACCTTCGCGGCTAGGCGCAAGAATACGGAAATTTTCTAAGACGTCAAATGCTGTAGCAACCGAATTTGCCTCAAATATAGGCGCATAATAATCATTGGTAAGTTGTTTTACATAATCATCTAATGTTTTGTTATCAACGAAGCTTAGCTCTTGGTTGCCTTGCTCATTTAAAAGCTGCCAAGACTGCTCAGCCTCACCTGCAATGACTAACTTAGCAATTTTACCAATACCTCCCTCGCCAGAGAAACGTCTACTAAAGGTTAGGTAAGTTAAATAATCAACACTAAGGGCTTGCTCAAAATCAGGTAATTGCTGACTGCTAACTTGTTCAATAAAACTTTTATTAGCTAGGCTGTATTGCGTTGTTGGCCAAGGAGCAAGGTCTGCTAAAACACTACCGGTAGCAACCGATGGCAATTGGTCAGCATCGCCTAACAATATGACCTTAGCGTGTGTAGGTAGTGCTCTAAAGATACGAGTCATCATTGGTAAATCAACCATTGATACTTCATCAATAAGTAACACATCGCAGTTCAGTTTATTGTGTTGATCATGTCTAAAGTTCGGGCTATTTTTTATAACCCCAAGCAATCTATGTATGGTTGAGGCCGTACTTGGGATCAAATCTAAAATATCTGGATTTATATCGCCATTGTCTTTAAACGAGTTTACTGCAGCTACAATTGACTCAGTTAAGCGCTGAGAAGCCTTACCTGTTGGCGCCACCATAGCAATATTGGCCGTTGGCTGTTGCATTAACAACCCAGCTAAGAGTTTAGTTACGGTATAGGTTTTACCAGTACCAGGGCCGCCAGCAATAATGGCAAAGTTTTTATTTAATGCATTAGCCACACTAATCAACTGCCAATCAATGTTTGCATCAAGGTTGCCAAATAAATGGTTGATAATCTCGTTTGTTTTGGCTATGTCAGCACGATTTACTTGCTTTATTTTATCATTGATAAAACAAGCGAGTTGCTGTTCAAACAACCAATAGCGACGCAGATACAAGTGTTCAAACTCTAAAACAATCATAGCTTGCTCACTGTTAACATCAGCAAAATAAGACGTTAATAATTCTAATAAACAGGTTAAATCAGGAAAAAGGAACCCTGATGCAAGCTTTAAGTTTTCACTAGCAGATGCTAATGCCCTACCTTGGTTAATGTCGCTATCCTCTTCTTGCCATAGCGTATTATTAGCAATTACGGCAAGATCTAAACAACTATGGCCATTACGCTGACTTTCGCTTAGTGCTAAAACAAGATGAAATAAAACACAGGTATCTTTTTCATTTAGCCGTACAGGGCATTGTTTTATAACAGATTGCGCCAAATAATAATCAATTGCTTCAATACCTGATAGTGCTTGCTGTGCATCGTTGAAGTTTTTATAAACCAACATATTATCTAAATTACTCATTATTAGCTCCAGCAGCATCAAAGCTATTTGAGGTTGTTACGCCAGAGAAAATAGCATCAAGCTGCTCGAGTATATCCTTGGTTAAGCTTTGGTAGAAAACCCCATAATAACGGGCTTCATTTGCATTATTAACACCTTGATTATTTGATGTCATGCCACGTAAATATAAATAATAAACACCACCAAAGTGGCTCTCTATAGCATAATCATCAATTCGAGTTTGCAAATAGCGGTGCAATGCCAATGAATAAATCAGAAATTGTAAGTCATAAAAATTAGCGACTACATGCTCAGCTAAAGACTCCGGGCTATAATTAGCAAAATCATCACCTAAATGGCTAGATTTATAGTCACTGACAAAGTATTTGCCACTATCAACAAAGATCAAATCGATAAAGCCATGCATCATACCTTTTAAGTGCCCAAAAGCAGGTAAATCATGATTAACTTGCGCTAACTGAGCCTTACTTAACAGCCCTTGCTGACAAAGCGATTGCCTAAATTGTTGTAAAACCTTTTTCAAGCGTACAACATCAACATGCTCCATAGGAAAGTAAAATTCAGCTTCTCGTAGCGTTGCACTTTGACTAAGTGTGTTTAATGCTAGGCCTTGGTTATTCAAAGGAGCCTGCAAGGTATCATTTAACCAAGCAAAGACATCTTCAGAGCTAAAATTTTCTGGTAACGAGCCAAACTTAGTTAAATTAACCATGGCATGTTGTTGCCAATTAGGATTAGTAAAATCAATTCTCTCAAAAATATCATGTAATAAATTACCGGTGCGAGCGCCCTTTTCAAAGGCAAAACGTATTACATCTTTTTTAAGTGGCGCTGCCAAATTAACTAAATCGATATCCCTATCTCGCTCTGTTTTACCACCATGAATAATATTGCGAGTTAAAGCCGAGAAAGAGCTTAACCACCAGTCGCGTTCAATTTTGCCTTTAAAATCAGCGCAACTATGCTCTTCTTCACTTTGCTTAGCTACATACGCTATGCCAGTAAATTCATCGCCTTGTAGAGTGTGTACGGCAATGGCACTGGGTGCAGCGTCAATTAACGGCTGTAGAGCTTGAGTAAAGTCACCTTTAACTGGCATCTTGAGGGTTTGCCCTAGAGGAGATAAGTGATAATCTTGCGATTTATAACAAGCTAAATAACATCTATGTTTCGCTCGAGTGATAGCTACATACAATAAACGTATGTCTTCAGCATAGCCTTCACTTGCCATGCGAGCTCGACCATCATCATTTTCACCTAAATGTACTTTCAGCTCGCCTTCATCATCGTGATAGCGCAGCACTTCTTTATCAACCTTGGCAAATTTAACTGGGTTTTTATGGCTAGTGGCAAAAGGTACAAACACTATAGGGTATTCAAGACCTTTAGAGCCATGTTGAGTAATAATTTGAATAAGATCAGCATCACTTTCTAAACGCAGCTCAGCCTCACTTTGCGCCGGGTTTTGACATTGTTCAACTAAATACGCTAACAGCTCTTGCGGTTGTTTTAAACGCTGGCTAGTAGTTTGTAATACTTCAAACAGATGAATGATATTGGTTAACTTTCTTTCATTATCTTTAAGTGCACCAGGGTAATGGTTATGCAACAGATTAAGCGCCATTGCCATAAAACCACGTTTAAACCAAGTTAGCCCTAATTGGTTAAACTGGTTACGTAAATCTTCCCATTCGCGTTCATCATTTTGCACTTTAAATAAACGTTCACTGTTAAAAGCAAAATAAGGGCCGGCAAGTGCAGTTATAAATGCTCTGTCATCTTCAGCGTTAATAATGGCATTAAGGACTACAACAAAGTCTTTGGCGATATCACTGGCAAATAATTTTGACTTTTGTGACTTATAAACGCTAGCTAAACCAAGCTTATTTAGCCCTGTTTTTATTACATCGGCTTCACGGCCATCACGTACTAAAATAGCAATATCACCGGCTTTAACTAAGTTAGCGCTATCAGCGTTAACTAATTGAGTACTTGTTAGTAAACGACTAATTTCGCCAGCAATCCAATCGGCGATTGCTGCTCGATAATCGTTTTTAATGTATCCATGGTGTAGATAATCATCAGGCGCGTTAAAATCAATAAACTGTAGAGCTTTAAAGTTGTGCTCACTACTTTGTTCTACCAGTTGCTCTTTATCTGCCACAGGTGACGGTTTAACTGGTAAATAGTTAATACCAAAACCAAATACATCAACATCGCTTATTTGATTTTCTAGCTCTGAATGCTGGGCAGTTGCTTGTCCGTAAAACAGCTGATTGTAACCCGCTATCATATTACTAGCAGAGCGCCAGTTGGTATCCATCATCCATTGTTGATCTACTTTTTTACCGGCGCTTAAATAGGTAAAAATATCTCCACCGCGAAAGCCATAAATAGCTTGTTTTGGATCGCCAATTAAATACAAAGCGGTATTTTTATGTTCATCATTTAGCCCTTGTTCAGAGCTAAAATAAAGCTGGCGTAAAATACTAAATTGTTTTTGGTCAGTATCTTGAAACTCATCAATTAGGGCAATAGGATATTGCTCAATTAAAGCATTAGTAAGTGGCTTATCATCGCTTTTTTGCTCGTTTATTAACGCCCGTTCAAGGTTTGAGATCAAATCATCAAAGTTTAACATGCTCAATAACGACTTTTGCTCAAATACTTTGTTTTTTATAGCTTTTACGGCCTCGACAACAAGTTCATAACTTGCTATTTTTGGTAACGCGTTACCGATACCTTTGAGTTTTTTAGCTAATTGTTCACAAGCTGCAAACGAAACTTTAAGCTTGTCTTTATCTGCAGACGTTTTATAACGAGGGCCGTTAATAAACTTAAAATCAAAGCTAGATTGCTCGAGTTGTTCAACACTAAAGTTAGCTAAAGACAGCTCGGTTAAATCAATCATCAGTTGTTCAAATTCAGCAACGCGAGTCTCCCTTGTCTTACCTTTTTTATTATCAATTAACTCACTATAAATTAATGCTTCTGCACTTAAAATATCTTGTTTAGCCTTAGTAGCAAGTGCCGCAAAAGATCGAATTAGACTTTGTTCATTGGTGATGTTCGGTAAGTGCTCATCATAGAGTAAGCTTTTAAATTTAGAGATAAAATCATCGGGTGTTGGCCAATACTCTACAAACATTTTATAGCGATCAACATCTTCGCTTTGCGCTAATAAGCGATAATAATCTTGCGTTGCTTGCTCAACAATTTCATTGTCGTCTGCTTCCATTTTCGCATTAAAATTCATACCTGAAGCAAACGCTTGTTGTGAAAGCACTCTTTTACAAAAGCCATGAATGGTATAAATAGCGGCTTCATCTAAATTAAGTAATGCACTTTTGATCAGTACTTTAGCTTCTGTTGCTGTTACCTTTTGGCCAAGTAAATAAAAGAATTCATCGTTTTCATTTTTCGTGAGTTCACTCCAATTAGCCAGAGTATTTCTTAAAAACTCATCAATGCGGCCTCTGATCTCCTCAGTAGCGGCTTTAGTGAATGTCATCACTAAAATATTTTCAGTACTAATTTTACGCTCTAACAACATGCGTAAATAAATACGAGTAATATTGTAAGTTTTCCCCGTACCAGCACTCGCTTCTATTAAATGTTTACCGTAAAGGGGCAATAGCTGTGCTTGTAAAGGCTTAGCGGGCTGCTCTTTAGCGCTATCTGCGTTATTAGAGATATTATTAAGACTCATGACTAGGCTCCTCAGAGTGCCTTGTAGCAGCTATTACATCTAATAAAGCCGACAGCTCTTGCTCATTCATACTCAAATTTTTGAAAAGCCCCTGATAAAGCTCTCTTATATCCGCTTGATATTCGGATATTTGTGGGCAATCAGGCCAAAAGTAACTAAGGTAAGGATCGCTGTTTATCCCAGCATTGTAGTCATCACTGCGCCACATCTGCTCAAACTCACTCTGACTTATATCATCATCAATATACATGCCTGCTCCACGACTAAATTTCCACAGTAGTGTTTTGGCAATATCACTATTGAGCAATTTAGGGGCAAGTAAGTTGCTTTGATAATGGGCTAAAATAGTGTTTAGTTTTGTTTGTGCATCTTCGATAAAGCCAAAACTTACCGTTTGTAACTTAGCAACTGTTTTACTACTTGCTTCTTTAATAAAAAAGCCAATACTGCTTACTTCACTTTGCGGGTAAAGGCTACAAACCAGAAGATGCTTAAGGTATAAGCCGGTTAAATCTTTAGCCTTAACGCTGGCATTACGCTGACTAAATTGCATAATGTGTTGCTTATTTGTATATAAACTCAGGTTATCCTCAATTAACCAAGGCTGAGTTTCAGCCGTTTCGTTATTCGCTGCGAGCTCGACGGTTAACTGATAATTCTTACTAAGATCTTGCTCTAAGACCTCTATCTCTTGCGCAGTTAGATTCAATTGAGTTAAATAGCTCGCCTTTTGATTAATAACCGCAGCAGAAAAATCAGCCATACTTGCCTGCCAGGTTGCTAAGGTATCGGCAAATACTGGATTATCGGGGAAATCACCCGATAATAACGCCTGCTGATTTATCGCCTCAAGCGTAGTGCTGTTTGTATTTTTACAGCCAACTTCATGTTCAAATATCTGCTGCTGAAATAAGTACTTATCTAGATAATTAAAGGTAAAAGGTTCAACATCGGTTAGTTGTTCATCTTCTTTGTTAAAGAATAGTTTTAAACGTTGCTGAGCAAATACTTGCGCAGGGTTTGTTAAAAAGCGATTAAGCTGGTCTAAAGAGATATTAAGTGACTGCTCAGCGGGTATTTCTAACTCGTTTAATTTTGCTTGCTCAGGATTTAACTCTGCTGCTAGCAAACCTAAATCAAGCCACTTTTGATCAAAGCTTTGATAAGCAGTGTCTTTGGTAAAATTATCACTAGAAAATACTTGTAATGGTAACTGCCTAAGTTGCGAGTTTTTATTCTCGCGCGTAAAGTCCCACTGATAAGCATTAGTTAAGTAATCCATTAACTCGCGCAGCACAATAGAAGGCTGACGTTCATTGTTATTACGAATATCATTGCCTTGATAACTTAAATAAAGATTATCGCGCGCTGAAATTAACGCTTCTAAAAACAAATAACGGTCATCACCGCGACGTGATCTATCCCCTGCTTGTAACTTAGTCATCGACATAAGATCAAAACCTAAAGGCTGTCTTTGCCTTGGGAACTCACCATCATTTAAACCAAGTACCGCCAACACTTTAAAAGGAATTGAGCGCATAGGTAACATCGAGCAAAAAGTAATTTGGCCAATCATAAACTGCCGGCCAGGATCAGGCTGAGAAAAATGACTGTTTAAATACTCGCGCACAACCGCAAGATCTATCTCGCCACTGTAACCGGCTTGGCTACAATAAAGTGCTAAAGACTCAATCGCCTGATTAATGATCAATAAACCATTATCGCCATCATTATCTAAAAACAACTGTTCAATAAACTTTTGCAGAGTCTCTTGCCACTGTGTTGCGGTTTTGGCTGTGTTAAAACTAACATTCATGGTTTTAAGTTGTTCACAAAGCAATAGCAACTTGCCAAGGACAATTGCATTACTGCCTTCAACCCAAGGTAGCATAAGATCATCATTAACTATGCTGTGTTCATCGCCGTAAGCAAAACCATGTAATAAACGATCTAAGCCTTGTTGCCACGTAAATTGCTGATTTGAATCATTGCTAGCAAGTACTTTATTTTTATGCTCACTGTCTATGCCCCAATGAATGTTAGCTTTATCTAGCCAATCGCTGATCAATTCAATATCAGCTTCGGTTAAACCAAAGCGCATTTGCAGTGGCAATAAGCGTAAAAAGCCAAGAATTTGACTGACACTAAAACGGCTATCCGGTAATGATAACAACTCACTAAAGGCAGCAACTAATGGCTCAGAGTCTTTAGACACCCTATCAGCGATAGAGCATGGTAATGGCGGTATCGATTCGCCAATATTTTCCCAGCCACGCACAAAAACAGAATCTATATAAGGCGCATATTGCTCTATTTGTGGACACATCACTAATACGTCTTTAGGAGTTAGTGAGGAGTCATTATTAAATTGGTGCAATAGGTAATCATGCAAACCTTGTACTTCTCTTAATGCACTATGTGCTGAAGTAATGATGATGCTGTTATCAATAAATGGTGTTGGCGCAGTCCTTTTATCCGCTAAGGTTAAGATATCTTTTTGTACTTGCTTAAGCACACTAGGTTTTACTGATAAGTCATCATTAAGTGCTTGTTCGTCAAACAACTCATCAAAAATAGGTATTTCAATATTAGGTGCATTATGAAGCAATGACAGAAACTCGCGGCCTTGTTGGCCTAAATTAGCCAATAAAGGATTGGCGCTATCATCTTCAACCGCATCTTCTGGCCACTTATCAATTTGACTTAAATAACCCTGTTTTGCTTTAACTTTATCGGTTTTTATATCGCCCCAATACTCATAGCATGGGTTTAAATGATAAAAGTGAACATCAATTACTTCGGATAAAGAGGTTAAGAAATCAATCCACATAGGAGCAAGCGCATTGATGCCAAAAATAGACACTCGTTTGGGCAGTAAATGTTTATTAGATTCGATATTATCTTGGGCTATTTTAAATAGCTCAAGCGGATTATAAGCCGACTCTTGTTGTAATAAGTACCAAATATACCCTTGCCATTTACCTTGTTCACTGGCGTGGTGGTCAAATTCAGATACGCTAGCACCTTTTGCCCAAGCATCTATCCACGTTGGACGGTAAATTAAATATTGCTCGTATAAATCGGCTAATTGCACCGCAAGTTGAAAGCGCTTTAGTGCATCGCTATTACCGTTTTTGCACCAGTAATTTGTCGCTTGCAGGCAATCATGATTAGTGCGGACCTGCTCACTCTGTAAAAGCTTATCGATTCGCCATGATAGTACTTCACGGGAATATGGAGATTGTTCTGGCACTGCTTCGCCGCAAAGGGTACGTAGCTGTTGCCAAAGAAATTGCGCCGGCAGTACAAATTTAGCGTTCATACTAATGCCCATAATCTCAGCTTGCTGCATATTAAGCCAATGCTGCATCCCTGGGTTTTGTACCAATACCGTCTCTTGCTCAAGCACAGGTAATGTAGAGGTTTGCTGAACTTTAGCAAATAAAGTAAGCAAGTCTTCCATGCGATTAGCGGGGTAAATATAAATCAAAGCAAATCCAAAGCTGTGATACCAGTGCCATTAATTATGTTTTCAATTGAGAATGCAGAAAATTAATGGCATTGGTATTGTATTTTTATTACTTTGATTTAAGCATAAAGAAAGGCGTTTAACTAGACGTAAAACAAGGTATTTTTAGTCGCTAAGTTTAACTGACGTTTATTCAATCAAACTGTTAAAACTGTGTTGATAAAAATCGCCTAGAAAAGGCACTGGCAGCATTTTTTCTTCAAAAGCGTTATATATGCCAATACACCATAAAGCCAATACTGGTAAGGCTAGAATCCACCCTATTAATGGAATAAAAGTTAATAACACCCAAGTAAGAATAAACCCTAAACTCTGGCGTAAATGGAATACAGCGAGTTTTGAAGGATTTTTGCCGTGTAACAACAAGGCAATAATCCAACCGATTATTGATAAATAACTAATCACAGCTATGGTTTTGCTATCGACTTTATTAAATTTACTAAATAGCTCATCTTGAGTCATAATTATCCTTAATTAGCAAAAGCTCTAGCACTAACTATGCTAAAAAAACATTAAAAATCAAGTTAACAACTCATTAGGCAACAATTTTGGATAAAAAAATATTGAAAATAAAACCAAAGTGCAAACGCCATAGCTTATTTTTAATTGTGCTAGGGATTATGTTACTAGCGTTAAGTTTTACCCTTAATTACTGGCTCTGGGATGACTTTAAAATTCAGCTCACCATAATTATGTTTGCCAGTTTTGTGGTGTTACTTATTGGTGTGTTAAAGAAATTTGAACCAAGCTATAGCTATAAGCTAACACCTGGGCAATTAAGCTTTTATCATCGCAGCGGTAAATGGCATATAAAGTGGCAAGACATTGTTCGTATAGGTAGCGTTAAGGCGAGCATTCAAGGGCAATTAATTGAGCTCGCTTTTATAGGCATTAAGCTAAATAATATTGAAACCATCGCAGCTAGCGTATCACCACGACTTGCAAACCGTTTGCTACACGAGCAAAAAGAGTTAATTCAACTTGCGGTGAGCACCAATGAAATTAAACCGCAAGATGCAATAATTAAATTTGAGCCTTATAACCTGCAAGGTAAAGTATACAAAGGCCCTATCGCCGCTTGGTTATATAGAAGCGAGCAATTAATGAAAGCCTATGGTTATCATCTGTATTTACCTGAAGACAGCTTCGACCGCTCAAGTAACGAGTTCAAAAACTTACTTAAACAATGTAAAAGTTACAGCCAAGGCACGGAATAAAATTTATCAATGCAATACACAAATAGCCCTATGCATTTAATATTGAGACACTATGAAAACAAAATTGCCACAGCTTAATCATTTTCCATTCATTATTGATGGCGGTTTAGCTACGGAGCTTGAAGCTCAAGGACATAACCTAAACCACATACTTTGGTCGGCTAAACTTATTTTAGAAGATCCTCAGGCGATCATAGATGCACATTTAGCCTACTTAAATGCTGGGGCCAAGTGCATTATTAGCGCCAGTTATCAAGCCTCTATCGATGGTTTTACTTCTTTAGGTTTATCACAAGGTCAAGCAATTGAGGCAATTAAAGACTCAGTTGAATTAGCAAGAGCAGCCGTTGATATTTTCCATAAGCAAAATCCAACGTTTTTTAAACCATTAGTAGCGGCAAGTGTTGGACCTTATGGTGCCTATTTAGCCGATGGCTCTGAATATACTGGAAAGTATGGCCTTACAGATCATCAACTAAAAGAATTTCATCAGCAGCGGCTTGATATTTTGTCTGCTACAAGTGCCGATTTATTAGCTTGTGAAACCATACCAAGCCAGCAAGAAGCCAAGGTATTAAATCAATTAATTAGCGTTCAAGACAAACCTGCATGGCTTTGTTTCTCGTGCAAAAACGAGCAGCACATTAGTGATGGCAGTTTATTATCTGAATCGGTGAAGTTATTAGAAAACAACCCTAACATTATTGCTCTAGGCATTAACTGTACTGCACCTCAGTATTTACCTGCCCTGATAGACTCATTAAGTACAACAACTAAAAAATATATTATTGTTTACCCAAATTCAGGGGAACATTTTCATTCTGACACCAAAACATGGCACGGCACTGCAGATCCACAAGAATGCGCTGAGGCTGCTAAAGCTTGGATAAATGCAGGAGCAAGTATAATAGGTGGTTGTTGCAGAATGGGACCTGAACATATCAAGGCTATTTCTGAATCTAATTAAATATGTTGCAGTAAAAGCATTAAACCAACATCAAATTTACATCTGATGTTGGTCTTTATTTAATTAAACCTTAAATAAAAACAGGCGCCTGAGGATGGTCGCCACGACGGGTTATATATACAATAACTTCAGCTTCACTATTATTGTTAAACTGTCTTACACTATCTATTGGAGTGGTGAAATTATCCCCTTCACTAAGTGTTACAGCTTGATCATCAACAATAATATCTAACGTCCCTTGATGTACAAAAATCACTTCCTCTTCACTTCTTGTGTGCTGTGGTATTTGAGCTCCTGCTTGCAATTTTAATGCTCTTACAACAAAACCATGGTTCCAGTTAAGCTTGCTTGCAACGATACCTTCTATTTCATTAGAAGGTCCAACAAGGCCAGCTTCCTCTACTCCAGCATATTTGCTAAGTACGGTATCTGTTGACCAAGGAAAGTCCTTAGTTCGAATAATAATATCGTTCATTGCTTCGCTGCCAACAACTCGATGTTTAGCAATTTCCTCTTTAGATGTTACAGGCATTACTTTCGCGCCATCAGGAATTGTTTCACCTAAGGTAGTATCAACTAACGAGCCATCTTCTAATAGAACCAAACCATATTCTTTTGCCATTTCAAACACTGATGGTGCCCATGTCACTCTGCCAGGATCATCACTACCTAATACAGCATGCAAATACCCAAGTCCTTGACCGACATTTTCAAAACCACGGAATATATCCATAGGAATTGAAATAATGTCACCTTTGTGCAGACGAATGCGTCCATCATCGGCATTAACACCAGAAATAAAATCCCAGTCACCAAAATGAATAACAAATACTTCTTCTGTAAGATGACTGTGTTGCGAGTTTAAACAACCCGCTGGCTGTCTCGCCCCACCAATATTAAAACCATGTGGGATTGAAATATGTACATGTTGGTCTGGATTTTCAGCAACACCAGGGCCTATAACAGTAAAGTTTTCTTTCTTATCACTACCAGGCGAACGAGTATCAATAAATGCGTTTGTACATGGTTTTAAATCTTTATAACGTACTAGTCTGTTTTCTATACTCACGTTTAATTCCTTTATTCTTCTTATACTTAGTTATTGTGCGGTCCAGCCGCCGTCTACTTTTAAACTTGTACCGGTGACCATACGAGATAAATCACTCAGCAAAAATATGCAGGCATTGGCAACATCTTCAACGTTGGCAAGCTCTTTCATTGGGATCATTGAATAAACAAAATCTTTAAACTCTGGCTTCTCAAGCATAGGTTTTGTCATTGGCGTTTCGACAAATGTTGGAGCAACACTGTTAACACGAAGCTTTTCTTGCGCCAACTCTACCGCTAATGATTTAGTTAGGCCCTCTACAGCATGTTTACTCATACAGTAAAGCGTCCTACCAGGTGAACCAACAAAGCCCATTTGTGAAGACATATTTACTATTGAAGCGCCTTTTGCGGCTTTAAGTGGCGTTAACGCAGCTTGAGTGATTTTATAAATACTGCGAATATTTAAATCGATAACAGCATCAATACTTTCATTAGTTTGTTCACTCATAGGAGCAACCCTGTTGGTACCCGCATTGTTAATTAAACCATGCAGAACAGGTAATCCTTTTAATCGATTTAAAAACTCATCGCTATTAATATCAAGAGCCCAACCTTCAATATTGCCATGCTCTGACGACAAACTCTCTAAATCAGTTTTAGTACGTGCTACAGCTATCACCTTAGCTCCGCAATTGGCAGCCATTAATGCGCATGCCCTGCCAATACCTTTACCTGCACCAGTAATTAAAACCGTTTTATTGTCGAATAAATTTGTTTGATAACCCATAAAATAGCCTGTTAACTTTTCTTTAAAATAATTTTTGCATTCGAAGTCATTATTAATTAGTATGACCGCAAGTGCAAGATAAAAATAATAATAAGATTGATAGAAAACAATCTTATTTTCGATAATTACAGGAGATAAAAAATGGTTCGCTATTTAAAAAAAGGTCCTTCAGTTCAAGAAAAAGAAGAACAAAACCAAAACGTAAGAAATATTGTTGAAGATATTCTAAAAGATATTGAAGCTAATGGTGATGATGCGGTAAGAACCTACTCTGAGAAATTCGATAACTGGACTCCAAAGTCATTTTTACTTTCTAAAGAAGAGATTGCTGCTTGCTATGAAGAATTAGAAGATAGCGTCATTGAAGATATCCGCTGGGCTCAAACACAAGTAAGAAACTTTGCTCAAATTCAATTAGATTCGATGAAGAACGTTGAAGTAGAAACACTTCCTGGTGTTATTTTAGGTCATAAACATATTCCGATGGAAAGTGTTGGTTGTTACGTTCCAGGTGGTAAATACCCATTAGTTGCTTCAGCACACATGAGTGTTCTAACAGCTAAAGTTGCTGGTGTAAAACGAGTTATCGCTGCAGCGCCACCTTTTGACGGTCGTCCTTCTCCGGCTATTGTTGTCGCTATGGATATGGCTGGTGCCGATGAAATTTATTGTTTTGGCGGCGTACAAGCAATTGCTTCAATGGCAATTGGTACAGACTCAATCGCACCAGTTGATATGATAGTTGGACCAGGTAATGCATTTGTTGCTGAAGCTAAGCGTCAATTATTCGGACGTGTCGGTATTGATTTATTTGCCGGCCCTACTGAAACATTAGTAATTGCTGATGAAACTGTAGATGGTGAACTATGTGCCGCTGACTTACTTGGTCAGGCAGAGCATGGCCCTACTTCACCAGCAGTGTTATTAACCACCAGTGAACAACTAGCAAAAGACACTATGGCTGAAGTAGAGCGTCAGCTAACTATTTTACCAACAGGTGAAGTCGCAGGCCAAGCTTGGCGTGACTTTGGTGAAGTTATTGTATGTGACACCGTTGATGAAATGGTTGAAGTTGCTAATAACTTGGCATTTGAACACGTGCAAGTAATGACTGAAGATCCACAGTATTTTAAAGACAACATGCAAAACTTCGGGGCACTATTTTTAGGTCCTGAAACAAACGTTTCCTATGGTGATAAATGTATTGGTACAAACCACACTCTTCCAACTCGTAAAGCAGCACGCTATACTGGTGGTCTATGGGTTGGAAAGTTCATAAAAACATGTACTTACCAAAAAGTTACGGAAGAAGCATCATTGATGGTCGGTCAATATTGTTCTCGTTTATGTGCTGTTGAAGGTTTTGCAGGACATAAAGAGCAAGCAGATATCCGTGTAAGACGTTACGGGAAAAAGTAATTGGTTAAACAAAAAAGAGTCACTTCTTATGATGTAGCACGTGAAGCAGGCGTATCACAATCGGCTGTTTCAAGGGTTTTTCGACCTGGATTTAGTGTATCAAAGAAGACAAGAGAGAAAGTATTAAAAACGGCAAATGCGATGGGCTATCGTCCAAATGCAATTGCTCGTATGTTAATCACTCAACAATCTGGCATGGTAGCTGTAATAATATCTTCAAGGGCTAATGAGAATTATCCTGAAGTATTGTCACAACTTAATAAAAACCTGTCAGAGAAAAATAAAAAAGTATTACTTTTTACTCTCGACGACTCTGCTGGTTTAGATGATGTGATGGAGCAGATTTGGACATTCCAAGTCGATGGCGTTATCGCTCTTGCTGCACATTTTGACCATACCAATTTAGAACAATTTGCCAATCATAATGTACCGGTTGTGCTATACAACCGGCATGCACCAGAAGCTAATGCAAACAGCGTTTGTTGTAATCATGATAAAGGCATAAAACAACTTGTAGATAAACTTATTGAAACCAAGCATAAATCATTTTTAATTTTATCAGGCCCAGAAGACTCTGATGTTGCCAATGAGCGCCGCGAGGTAGCAATAGATAAATTAAAATATTATGGTATAGCTGATGTACCAGTTATTTACGGTGACTATAACTACCATGATGCACGGCATTCTTTTTCTCAATGGGCAAAAGATAACCCACTACCAGATGCGGTAATTGCGGCTAACGATATTATGGCGATAGGTGTTATCGATGAAGCTCGAGAAAACCTTAATTTATCGACTCCAGAAGATTTATCTGTCGTTGGTTTTGATGGTGTTCTAGCTGCAAGTTTGTTTAATTATCAAATAACGACGGTAAAACAACCGTTAGAGCAATTAACCAAAGCCGCTGTAGATATGCTACTTGAACGAATAGAAAACCCAGATTCTTCACCTGAATCTAGAGTTTTATCAGGTACGTTTATTGAAGGACAGTCGGTAAAACCTAGAACGAGATAACGTGGACTCAAAAATTGTATATATATTGCCAGGTACTATGTGTACCGGCATTATGTTTACCCACCTAAGATCTGCATTAACAAATGCCGGTTTCACCAGTAAAGTAATTCAGTTTACAACTGAAAAATCAATTAACGATATGGTCTCGTTATGTAAGAAGCAAGCAACGTCTCCAGGGATTTTTCTAGGTTTTTCAATGGGTGGTATTGTCGCCCTAGCCCTTGCCAAACAATATCCTGAGTTGATTTCAAAGCTTATATTAATGAGTTCGAACAGTTTTGCCGACTTACCCGGCAAAAATGAGATCCGCCAACAACATATTAGCAAGGCAAAACAAGATGGCCTTGATGATGTTATTAAGCACGACTTTAAACCTTTATATTTATATAAAGAAAATTTACAGCATCAACAATTAATTTTAGCTATGGCGCAAGAGCTGGGATTCAACTGCTTTGAAAGCCAGCTACCGGCACTTTCGACCCGCACTGATTCATTACATTTACTACAAACCTTTAAGCAACCTGTATTAATTATTGCCGGCGAGAATGACAAACTTTGTCAGGTGCAAGAGCAACAAAAAATGCATAATGCCTGCGCTAATAGTGAGCTAATATTACTTACACAATGCGGTCACTTTCCAACATTAGAGCAAACCGAAAAAACCAGCAAAAGCATTTTAACTTGGCTTAAACAAAGCGGTTCAACATAATAAACAACTGGAGTGTACACGTGCTACTAAAACAAAAAATTAGAAACCAGCAGCCTTTATTAGGCACATTTATTAAAACCACGCACTATCATAATACCGAAGTGCTTGCGTTATCTAATTTAGATCTTTTATGTTTAGATGCTGAGCATGCTCCATTTGACCGAAGTGATCTTGACCAATGTGTATTGGCCGCTAAAGCCAATAATAAACCTGTGGTTATTAGAGTACCTGACGCCAACGATTCGACTTTACTTAATGCGCTCGATATTGGCGCAGATGGCGTTGTTTTACCGCATATAAAAACAGCCAAGCAAGCGATAGAAATATGTAAAAAATGTTTCTTTGGCGACGGCGGCCGAGGATTTGCAGGTTCGACAAGGTTTGCTCAATATACAACGGCAGGTATACCGAAAACACTTGAAAAAAGCGTTAATCAAACCTGTGTGATCGCTCAAATAGAAGACCTTGTGGCACTGGATGAAATAGACCAAATATGCCAAATCGACGATATTGATTGTATATTTATCGGTCGTATTGATTTAACCATTTCGTTGGGGCAAACGAATCCAAGTCACCCGAGTGTTGTTGCAGCTGTAGAAACCATAGTTAATGCATGTAACACGCACAACAAGGCCTGTGGCATGTTTGTTGGCAACTTAGCTGAATTACCGCAATGGAAAAAACTTGGCGTGTCGTTATTTTTACTCGGCAGTGATCATAACTTTTTATTATCCGGGGCTAACACATTAAGAGCAGCATTTGATAATGAATAATAAAGTGAAGTTTTGTAAACTAGCCAGTTGTATTACGGTTGCAACGCTAACACTAAGTGCTTGCTCGCCAAGTAAAGAAGCTAATATTGCCGGCTCAAATTTAACATTGTCTTCGTTAAATGAGTTAAGCGTTGAAAGTTTAAGATCTCGTCATTACTCTTCCGAAATAACCATTGAAAAGCTGTTAAACAATACAACGACCGACAATGAATACACCAAACACTACTTTGATACTAATACTCAATATCATAGTTACCTTGCCAGCTACCCTTCAGATCAATTGAGTGTTTATACACGAATCGATGTACCAAATAGCCCAATGCCCGAACAAGGCTATCCCGTGGTGATGTTCATTCATGGTTGGATTGGCATTAAAAACGCACCAAGTTATGATTTTAACTATCAAGCAAACACAAATTATGCCGATGTAATAGACAGTTACGTTAAACAAGGCTTTGTCGTGTTAACACCTGGGCTTCGTGGCCATGGCACCGTAAATGGCATTCCCGCGCAAGGTATCGAATATATGGAGCGTTGGGATAATCCAACTTATTTATCCCCCATGTTTTATACCATTGATGCACTCAACTTATTAGCAGGCATTCCTTCTCTTGAGCAAATCAACTGGCAAGATGTGAATTTGCAGCAAGAGCAAATCAAAATCAATAAATCCAAGATTAATATTACAGGTCATTCTCAAGGTGGCGATGTGGCATTAACTGCTCTAGCAGTATCCGGTGAAGGTTCAACCATTGAAACGCCATTTAATGCTGGAGCAATTTGGGCCGGTTGTTTCTTACCACCGTTAGAGCAAGCATTGTTATATGGCCCTATGGGTAATACTACAGAAGCATTTTTATCTGGAGATGGAACTTGGACAGCAAGCGCTATTGGTAAAAATGGCGAAATTAATCCAAACTTTAGATTTGCTTACCCACCAGATTGGATAGGAACTCCAGATAACAGTAATAATGATTGGAGTTGGCAGAAAGATAACTGGGCTGAAGAGTCAGTTAAGGCAAGCTTAACAAAACGCTTTAATATTATGTATAACACCTTAAATGAACACGTCACAGCTTTCAATGATGTGAATTATTCAGTGAGTATCGATACCGAAGGTAAAGTTGAATTTGTAAATGATCCCCAAGTATATGAGCAGTACCAAAACATTGGCGGTTTTAATTTTCCAGAGTATTTAACCGAACCGCTAGCCCTGCATCATTCTGACCGAGATTACTATTCACCATCGATTTGGAATAAGCGTTTAGTGAGTAAAATTAACGCCGTTGGCGGCAATGCAAGCAGCTTTGAATACATTGGTAACACCCACAGTTTAAGTATTAGCGACAAGCCATGGTTTTCACCCAAAGGAAGTAAGTCAGGCTTTAAAGAAATGGTAACGCGTAACGCTAAACTCTTTAATAATCAATAAAATACAAAAAGATTAAAATAAAATGCAAACCTTAACAAGTACCCCAAAAAGCAATAAATCTTTGATTTTAAAACTAAGAAATGCTCTATATAACTACGAAAAAGACAATGTTAAGAGCACAATTAAAGAGCTGTTTTCTGCTGATGCCTTAATTCAGTTATTTCACCCTTTTGAAACTCTTAGCGGCCCTGAAAGTTTATATGAAGATGTATTTAAAACCCTAAACAACGCAATACCAGATCTTGAACGTCGCGATACTATTGTTATATCAGGACCGTCATTACAACAAAGTAACTGGGTAGGATGTTGTGGTTATTACACTGGGTCTTTTGAAAAACCTTGGTTAGATATTCCGCCAACAGGCCATCAAGTATCAATTCGCTTTCATGAGTTTTATCGAATAGAAAATAACAAGATTGTCGAGATGCAAGCTTTATGGGACATTCCTGAGTTAATGATGCAAGCGAATGCTTGGCCAATGGTACCTAGTTTAGGTAGAGAGTGGCATGTACCTGGCCCCGCGACACAAGATGGTATCGTTAATAGCGTTTATAACCTTGAGCAAGCGAGTGCAAGCATGAGGTTAGTTAATGACATGTGTGATAGCTTAGGTAACTTTGCAACGCAAGGCGTTGCGGGGATGGAACTCGAAAAATATTGGCATCCAAAATGCAGTTGGTATGGCCCTGCAGGTATTGGCACCGGCCGTGGTATTAAAGGCTTTAGGAATTGGCATCAAATACCATTTTTAAATGGTTTGCCAGACAGAGTTGGTGATGCAAACAAAGGCTATTTATTTGCTGATGAAAACTACGTTGCTTTTACGGCTTGGCCTGGCATGCATATGACAGTAAGCGGCAGCGGCTGGTTAGGCATTGCACCAGGAAATCAAAAAATAACCATGCGCAGCTTGGATTTTTGGCGTTGCGAAAACGGCTTAATAAGAGAGAATTGGGTATTGGTTGACTTGCTACACATATATAGCCAATTAAAAGTCGATGTTCTCGCCAGAATGCGTGAGTTTAACAAGGCTAAATATAACGGCTAACAAGCCATTAAAAACCCTAGTTTAGCGAAATGCCAGTTAAGTTAACTGGCATTTTGCGTTTAAACCTTGGATTTTCTTACCCACATCAAAGATATGCATTAATCAGGGTTAACAATACTCTTAGTTCTTTCTAAAATATCTAGACCTTGTTGTTTTAACCAATAAGGTATGTCAATGATGACCCAGTTTTCTTCAAGTTTATCCCCTTGGCGTCGATATACATCCACTACTCGCATATCAGCCCGTTTTCCTCCTGGCAAACCTAAAAAGCCACCGCTGGCTGTATTACTCAAATTAGGCCAACCAAAGAAACAAGCGTAATCACCTTCAGCATAACGACAAATATGGCCATTAAAGACTTTATCGGTTAAACCTTGTCTAAACGGGTAAGAATGCTGTTTTTGATAACGAGGAATTGTATAACTTGCACCAATACCTGCAGGACCATACCAAACCATATTTTCTGACCAGGTACGAGCTAAAATTTCTGGCGGATAATTATCATTAGCCGTTTCATTTAATTGTGATAAATCATCAATCATTTGATTTAAAATAGACATGGTTTTTTCAGCTTCTGCAGGATCTTTTTCATCAAGCATAACGCCATCATGAGTTCTAGGCCCGGGATACGTGAAAGAGTGCCCTGTTTCTATTGTTAAAGGGTTAATGCCAACTTGGTTCATCACATTAATAATGTCACAGAAAAAGCCTGTGCGAGTTATTTTACCGTCTTCAACACAGTTAAAGTCAGCATAACGGATCATAACAAGTTTTTTTGAACGCGGAATACCTAACCAATCATCATCGAAAAGCGCCATAAAATGGCCCATACTCGTTACCCATTCAGAGCCATCAGCACATTTTCCTGCCATAAATACATCTTGGCGTCGTTGAATGTTTTTAAAAGCCTGCATAAATGGTTGCCAAAACACCTTAGTTACCGCTTCACTGCCATGTATTTCATTAAATGGGTGTACTCCATAAAAATGGTAATCATCGCGAGTGTACTGCTTAACTACATCGCCAACGGTATTTTGATTAGATTGCTCTAATGCCTGATAGTATGAAAGTACCAATTGTTTATTTGCAGCGTTATTGCTCATTATTATTCCTTGTTGCTTGTTCTGCTTTGCTGTTTAAGTACGATTGCCCAAACAGGGATTTAAAGTACTGTGAATCACGTTCAACAGCATTTATAAATTCTTGTTGTTCAAATAAGTGGTCATTACTTTTATATTGATAAAAATTCGCTAAACGACCGATTTCCTTTAATATTTTTGCCGCAGAGGATGAGTTTTCAAAAGCGGTACTTTTGTCTCCCTGCGCATGATGTAAATTAACTAAACTGCCTGAGCTTTTATCAAGTTCGCCAAGAGCTTTATCAACGAGTTGGGTAAAAACCTTATTATTATTTACGTTTCCCGCTGCCCATAACGAGTATGATTTTATTTCGTCACTCAAGAGTAAGCTAGTTAAGAGCCCAATACTTGCGCCCATTGAATGACCAACAATAAATAGATTGTCATTGTTATAAATTCCGCTTACTCGAACCTGTTTAATAAAATTAATACTATCTCTTAAATAATAGAGCCAAGCATTACTCTTAGTTGTGTAACTTTGCCCTTGTGAGTCATTGTGCCCTCTATAATCAGGGGTTAAGACGATAAAACCTTGCTCTGTAAAGGCACGAGTTACTTTCCTGTAATAGTCACCGGGGCGGTAAGTTGTACCATCTTTTATGCGTCCATAATTATAAGGATGCGGATGAAAACCGTGTAAAAATATAATCGTTGGCAGATTTTTTAGATTAACTTGTTCACTTGTATCGGCTTTTATCTGAGCACCTAAATTTTTCTTAGCATCTAAGTAAAGCTTACACTGGACTTGCATTAATGCATATTGTCTTAATTGATCGGAGTTAAACTCGATCAACGAATTCTTTATACATTTCTGTGCTTTTATTTGCTCATCTTTAATCTCAGTAACCTTATAAAAAAATTTTGGCTTGTCATTGACCAATGCAACTAAGCTTTGCAATTGTATCGCTTGTTCTTCGATTGCATCTTTTGCATAGCTTTGATCGCAAAAGAGCAACAATAACATCGCCAACTTCAACAATAAAACATGGCCGCAAACGCATTGTAAATGGCTATTTTTCATGCACTTAACCTTCTCATAAAATAAATTATAACCACCATACTTTAAAATATTATTTTTTAATGCTATGTTGTAGTGACTTCGAAGTCAAACAACTTCAATAATAATTATAAAGACCAAACAATGTCTGCTTATTTCATTAATATAAAGCAAAGTAACATTGAGTCGGGAAAAGGATCTATAAATGAGTGAATTCGGCGCATTAAACTGGAGCATATTGATTGTTTACATTATTGCTAACCTACTCTTAGGTTATGTACTAAGTAAAAAAATCACCTCTTCAGACGACTTCTTTTTAGGAAACAAAACCACACCATGGTGGGCTATTGGTATTTCTGTTATAGCAACTTATGTAAGTGCCCTAACCTTTTTAGGAGCACCAGCATGGGCCTATGAAGAAGGTATGGGCGCTATCGCGATTCATTTAAACTACCCTTTAGTTATTATTGCCGTAGTCTGTTTGTTCTTCCCATTCTTTTATAATGCCGGCGTTGCGTCTATTTACGAATACCAAGAAAAACGTTTTGGTAAAAAAGCTCGCGCTTTAGTGTCTACTATTTGGATGATTTCACAAACAATGAGCTCGGCTGCTGTACTCTATGCTACATCGTTAGTGCTTAGCTTTATCATTGGCATAGATGTTATTTCAGCAATATTTATCGTTACCATAATTGCGCTTATTTACACCATGTTAGGTGGTATAACCGCTGTAATTTGGACAGATGTTATCCAATCTGCAATTTTATTTATTGGTGCCGGTATCATCATGTACGCGCTTATTACCGAAATGCCAAGTAACTTTGACGATACTTTAAGTAAGCTTAAGGATATGGGTAAACTCGACCCGCTTAATTACTCATTTGATTTCTTTAAAACCACTACCGTATGGTCTGGTGTATTAGCGATGACGGTTTACCATATTACCGTTTATGGTACGAACCAAATGATGGTGCAACGTACACTTGCCGCAAAAAATATCGGTGATGCCAAAAAATCTTACTTATTAATGGGTTTCTTAGCATTCTTCATCTACTTATTTTTCATTGTTATGGGCGTATTATTTTACGGCTATTACGATGGCCGTGAATTCGAAAATCCGAACACAATTATTTTAACCTTCGCTGCTGACTATGGCTTGCCAGGATTAATGGGTATAATTGCCGCCGCAGTTATGGCTGCTTCAATGTCGAGTTTAGATTCTGCCTTAAACTCATTATCGACAATATCAACGTTAGATTTTTACCAAAAATATTTTGCCAAAGATAAAAGCGATGCCCATTACTTAAATGCGACTCGTGTATTTACCTTACTTTGGGCCTTGATCATAATCGTTCCAGCAATCATGTATCACTTACATGCAGCGGGCTCTATCTTAGAAATATTAACCAAAGTTGGCTCTTTCTTTGTTGGTGCTCAGCTAGGTATGTTCGCTTTAGGATTCTTTTCAAAACACACAACTGAGCGTGGTTTATTAGTTGGTACAGTTGCAGCATTTGCAACCGTTACCTATGTTGCACTAGCAACAGAGTTAGCGTGGCCTTGGTATGCTGTAGTTGGCGTAACGATAAGCGTTACTGTAAGTATCATTGCCAGCATCGCACTAGATGGTTTCCAGAAAGAATGGTCAGAATACACAATTAAAGGCCAGTTACGCTCTTTTATTAACGAAAACAAACCAATGAAAGAAAATGGTTGGTATTTAGTACCAGGTAAAATTGATTCAATTAACTATCTGTTATTTGCCTTCTTCGTGGTAAGTATTTTGTCTTTAGTATTATTTGAACACTTAGTTGCTTAAGAGGTTTATAGATGAAATTAAATGCATTAGAGCACTCTTATCAACAAATTTTTTCTGAGCCAAGTTCCATTAAAGATGTACTAAGCCAAGATTGCCAATGGCATGGCTCGCACCCTATCAATGATCTGCTTGGTATTGATGAAGTGCAGCAAGGTTACTTTGCTCTGCTAAAACAGGCTATGCCAGATATTGAACGCAAACCTTTTATTTCATTTGAAGATCAATATCAAGGTGAAACCTGGGTAAGCTCTACCGGTTACTTTACTGGCACCTTTAGCAATGACTTACACGGTATACCGGCAACCAAACGCTCATTATTTTTACGTTACATGGAATTAGCCGAGATAAAAGATTCAAAGGTTGTGCGTTGTTACACCTTAATTGATTTTATCGATGCCATGAACCAAGCAGGCGTTAATCCCATCAGAGCGAGTTTAGGTCATGATGGATTAGTCATGCCGCCTACAACAATGGATGGTTTATGCTCTGATCCAAAAGATCTTGCTTATACAAAATCATCAATTGAATTAGTCAAAGAAATGCATGCTGAGCTTGGCCGTTTTGACGGTGTCGATTTAGCAAGTATGGATTTACTGAAGCATTGGCACCCCGATTTTATTTGGTACGGTCCTGGCGGTATAGGAACGACCCGAGGTGTGTTTGGCTTTCAGCAACATCATCAAGCCCCATTTTTAATTGGTTTTCCAGATAGAGGCATCGATGGCACTTTATGCTTTACCGGACATAACAACTACGTAGCTACCGGCGGTTGGCCGCATATGTACGGTTCACATACTGGTGATAATTGGCTTGGTTTAAAAGCAACGAATAAACGAGTTTACCCAAGAGTTATGGACTTTTGGCGCCGCGAAGGCGACCTACTACGAGAGAATTGGGTTGCCATTGATATCATCGATATGATGATGCAAATGGGTATTGATGTGTTTGCGCAAATGCACAAAAACATTCAAACCGGCAAAAGAACACAAATAATATAACTATTACAAATCGTTAAGATTAATAATAAATAAAACAAAGGACATAAAGGACAACCTCATATGCCCAGCTTAAAAAAAGATGTGACCCAAGTTTATTGGCAACCATTAGACAAATTACTTGCACCAGATACAGCTAGAACGCAATCATTAAAAGGGTTTGATGATGAGTTCATTGATATCACTGATTATATCATTCGCATTACCCACCGTATCTGGGAGCAAAAAAATGTTGGCCTTTGTTTCGACTACTATGGTGAAATTTGCCCGGTTTATACATTAGGTGCATATTCAGAATCTGTTGATCTTGTTGTCCAAAATACGTTAAAAACAATTGCAGCATTTCCTGATAGATCGCTCATCGGTGAAA
This sequence comes from Thalassomonas sp. M1454, assembly GCF_007097525.1. Taxonomy (GTDB): domain Bacteria; phylum Pseudomonadota; class Gammaproteobacteria; order Enterobacterales; family Alteromonadaceae; genus Thalassotalea_A. Next base: position 549,030 of record NZ_VKDD01000002.1, on the reverse strand, counting down.
ATGTCATTTGGAATGATGAAGGCGATGATACTTACTATTCTTCACATTTAATCACATCAATTATGACTAACAGTGGTGACTCAGAATTTGGCCCTGCAACCAATAAAACAGGCCGAGTCACAACAATTGCCGATTGTGTATGTAAAGAAAATAGAATTATAGAAGAATGGCTAGTGCGAGATAATTCATTTTTAGTAAAACAATTAGGTATTAAACCTATTGATGCTGCTAAAAAAGTTGCAAACAATGCCGTGCACCCCACTTTCACTAAATGGTATGCAAGTGAATACGAGCGCGTAATAAATCATGACCACCGTAAAGATGTTGCTAAAGGTGATGAATATACAAATTTAGATGAGTTTAACGCCAAACAGTTTGCTCAATCTTGGCAGCAAACTATTTTCAACCAAAAACAGTTCTCTAAATTGGTTGATTACTACCACCTTAATGCAAGCTTACAATGGCCAGGTGGGCGAAATGCGTTAGGCGTAGCACAAATTAGCGGCACAATTATTCAATGGTTAGCCCAATGTCCTGACTGTAAGTTAACCTTTGATCATATAGGTATTACCTATTTTGATGAACACACTTGTGATATTGCCGTGCGCTGGGCACTTGCAGGCACGCATTCTCCTCAAATAACTGAGCTTGAGCACACAAGAGGTGATAAATTTTTTGTATTAGGTGCAACTCATCTCAAAGTTCACAAAGGCAAAATTGCCAAAGAAATAACCGTATTTGATGAAATAGCGTTAATGGCAAATTTACTACGAACACAACAACAATCGTTTGCACATTTAGGAGGTAAACTTGATGTTTAATGCCTTAATTAACTTATATACACAAGGTGACATTGCCGGTTTACAAGCTAAATTACTGCACTCTAGCTCTTGGCAACAACATAACTTTACCGCTTATGGCAGTTCACAAATTTCACGGTTATGGATGCAAAACTTGAACGAGTTTGGCTTTAGCGAATTAATAGCAAGCGAGCAAATAGATGACGGGCAATTTTCAGCACTTCTGTGCCTGTTTAAAAATAATAACGATAAAGTGGTACGCGTTGCATTTAACTTTGAGCACAAACAAGAGTTTATTAAGCGTGTAACTTGTACTCTAGATAGCTCAAGTTATGCAGAATATTTACAGCTTGAAGATGAAGAGCTAGTGAACACACTCCCTACTGCTGATCCACTTGTTATTACTCAGTTTGATCATCAATTACACCCGCAAAGTTATCATGCAAATCCTAGTGATTTAGCTAACTTAGCAAGTAATAAAAAGCTAATAGATTCGTGGTGGTCAATTTGGCAAAGTCATAACTTTCCTTTAATAAAAGTAATCTATAGTGAAGATGCGAACATAAACTTACCAACCCACAGCACTAAGAATAATACGTCAGAGCTAACTCGATTTATTTTATCATTAGGGCAATCACTAAATCGTAGTTACAGCCAATTAGAACGTGTTACGGTTGATAAAGACAATGCTGATAAAATCGCAATTTGTTGGCAAATCGATGCCGATATTAACGAAGCTGGTACTATCCATCGAATTAAACTCCCTATTCAAACATTTATCACGATTGAAAACTCTTTGATCCTGAACGAAGAGATCGTGATTGACTGGCATGCAGCGATGAAAAGATTCAACTTAAATGAGTCTTTAATAAAACTATCAAATGGCTGTTAAACAAGTGCTTGTTAAACAAGGTAATACCAGCAAATTAATCGATGCTCATCATCACCTATGGGATATTGAGCAACATCACTACCCTTGGCTTGCAGCTAAAGGCGAAGTGCGTTTTTTTGGTCAGCCAGACCCTATTAGAAAAAATTACTTAGTTAGTGATTATTGCCGCGATCATAACAACCAGATCAGCCAAAGTGTTCATGTGCAAGTAGGTATTAGCCCTGAACTTAGGCTAACTGAAACGAAATGGCTACAACAATGCCATGACCAGTCAAATGGCGTATTTCCGGCTAAAGTAGTTGTTGAAATAGATATGTTAGCTGATGATGTTGAGCAGCAAATACTCGCACACAAGCAGTATGGAGTAACGCAAGGGGTTCGCCATATCATTGGCAAAAGCCCTGAAGAAAATAAAACCATGCCGGCGTTTAATCGTGATAAATGGTTTAATTCGTTGCAGTTATTACAAAAACATGGATTAAGCTTTGACTTACAGCTTACCGAAGAGCATTACGAACACGTATTTAATGTATTAAAAATGCTACCAGATTTAAAGGTGGTTATATGCCATCTAGCATCCCCTTGGGATCAATCAGACAGTGGCTTTGAACTATGGTGTAAAGCAATGTCATGCTTTGCCATCTTACCAAATTGTCATATGAAGATTTCTGGTTTTGCCATGTTTAATCATGCTTTTATTGCCAATAAATTTGAACAATATGCACATAAGGCAATAGAAATATTTGGCGCTAAGCGTTGTATGCTTGGCTCTAACTTCCCGGTCGATAAGCTTTATATGAGTTACTCAGAATTAATTAACCATTGGCAAAGCTTGTTGCAAAGCTATCCCGTTGAACAACAACAATTCTTAGCTCATCAAACAGCTAGCAATTTTTATGAGTTATAAAAACAGCAATGGGGACAATTAGTCCCCATTTTTAAAGTCCATCTAAGTTTTAACTCTGCACTTCTAAACTAAACTAGCACCTTCGGACAAAGACTTTAATTTAGCGTAAGCGATATCTGGCGCCACAGAGCCAAAGCCAGCAAACGTACCAAAGCCACAATCAGAGCCTGCAATAACACGTTCACGCCCTACTATATTGGTAAAATTGCCAATACGCTGAGCAACAAGTTCAGGGTGTTCGACAAAGTTTGTCGTACTGTCAATTACACCAGGAACAAGGATCTTATCATCAGGAATATCACGCTTTCGATCAGCGAAAACAGTCCATTCATGGGCGTGTCTTGGGTTTGACGTTTCAAACAATAATTGCGATGCATTAACCGACATTAACGTATTGAACATCTTCTTCATTTCAATATCACATACGTGCGGCCCCTCATAGTTACCCCAACATATATGGACACGCAGTTTGTTTGGGTCAATCCCTTCTAAAGCATAGTTAAGCGCTTCTACGTGAAGATTAGCGACTTTAATAAACTCATCATCGGTTAAATCATTAAATAACATATGACGAGACAGCGCGAGATCGGGACAATCTAATTGTAAATGCAGGCCAGCATCAACTATGGCGCGGTATTCTTCACGCATTACCTCGGCAAGTACTTCTAGATACTTTTCTCTTGTTGGGTAATATTGATTTTGTAAAAATAGCGCGATAACACCAGGAGATGCCGCGTTCATAAAACCCTGACTTGCATTATTAGCAGCAACTGAATTGGTTAGGTTTTTAATGTCTTTGTGTAAATCACTTTGATCAAAGACTTTTACTTCACCTGTACACATTGGCCTTTTGTATTGTGGTGTTCCCCCTGATTTAGCTAATCGCTCTAAAAACTCAGGAAATAGCTTTAAATCATTTGGTGCATTGCGTTCACTGTCACCACTAAAACCGCTATATCTGTCTTTTACGTAAGTAGCATAAGAAATTTTAGACGTTTCACCATCAGAAACTATATCAATTCCTGCTTCTAACTGCTTGTTAACACAATGGTTTACATGTTCACTCATGGCAGCATCAAAATCAGCTTGCACAAATTCTTGCTCGTTTTCTTTAGCAAAGATCAGATCGACAACCTTTTGTGAGCGCGGTAATGAGCCAACATGTGTAGTTTTTATTTTAGACATACAAATCTTACCTTTTACATATTATTTTGGTGAATAGTTTAATGCGCTAATTAATGGCGTTAATGCGTCGCCATAACGTTGCCAAGAGCCGACACTTGAGGCATATATTGGTTGCCTAACTTGCTCTGCACTTGGCGTCATTACAATGCGTTTATTTTGATAAAAATTAAGCATAGACTCTTGATAATCTAAACCGATAAAGGCCATAACACGCTTAATTTGCGACTCAACATCTGCCACCGTTTCTTCGTAATTAACCGTTAATATTCGATTTAGAAATACTTGCTGCCAATAATTCATTAATTCTAGATGGTGTAAATAATGCTCACCTAGCGCAGTTAAATCATGTGAATAGGTTTGGTTATCATCAAAAGGCAATTTAAAAATTGAAATACAATTATCCATGGCATCACGTTTACAATAGATAAATTTAGCCTCTGGAAACACCAACGCAATAAAGCCAAGCGAATTATAATTAAGCGGGTTTTTATCAACAAAATAATGCTCAACGTCGAATCGTTCAGTCACTTTTGCTAAGTATAACTCTCGCAATTCATTAAGCTGCTTGGCATTAAGCTTGTTTATACATTGCGGGTAAGGTGTATTAGTTAATTTTACTGCTTGTTTAGCAATATCATTAATAAAACCTAACTCCCCTGTCCCTACAATGTCGTTATGTGACGCTAATATTTGTTCCGTTAGCGTGGTGCCTGAGCGCGGCATTCCAACAATAAAAATCGGTACTGGTTGCTTTGCTGTTCTTGTTGATTCGGCTTGTTGGCCGCTGTTATTTAACTGACTAAAGACAGTTTTATTACTTGCTAAATAATCTTTATTCTTACTTGCATCAAACGGATTAGTCTTGGCTTTTAACGCCTTACCTTTAATAAAGTATGTAATTGCTTGTTGATAATCTTTTGCTTTATCAAACTCACAAGCTAACGCCAGATAATAAGAAAATTTAAACAAATCGATTTGGCTGTCATCAGCAATTAATTGCTTGAGTTTTGTTATTTCCACTGCGCTAAGTCGTTGTTGCTTTAACTTGGAAAGCTGATAAAAGGAACTTGCATGATTTGGGGTGTGCTTTATGGATAAACGAAAGTGCTTTGCCGCTAAATCAAAGTTTCCTAGTTGTTCATGCAAAACCCCTAAATGATTTAATGCTTCACTATTATTTTCTTCAATGGCAATAACCTCATTAAGCAAGGCCAAGGCTTGTGACTCAAGTCCTAACTGCTTTAAAGACGTTGAAAGGTTGATCTTAGCAACTATATTTCCGTCAATAGCAATCGCTCTTTCAAACGCACTTTTCGCCATTTTATATTCGGTAAGTGCATTATAAATTTCGCCTAAATTATTTAATGAGTCACTGCGCTTGGGATCAATTTTTAACGCATATTCGCTCACCTGAATGGCTTTATCAAACTGGCTCAACGCTTTTAATGATTGCGTTAAATTATTAATGCAATCGAGATAACGATTATCAATCTTTAATGCACTATCAAAGCAATAGACCGCTTTGTCATGTTGATTGATACTTGCCAAAACATTACCTAAATTATTTAACGTTTGCGGTTGTTTAGGGTTTAATTGTAAAGAGCGCTCGAACATTTGTAGTGCTTGCGGGAAGCGTTTTTGCTCTTTATAGACAAGTCCTAAATTGCTGTAGGTTTCAGGATCTTTATCGTTAACTTGTAAGGCGCGCTGTAAATAGCTCTCTGCTTGCAAGTTATCATTTTTATTTATACAAACAACACCTAATAAATTAAGTGCAAATTGATTATTTTTATCCTGTTTTAGTACTTTTAAATAAAGTGTTTCTGCACCCTGCAAGTTACCTTGCTGTTGCAAAGCAAAGCCTTGCTCCAATAAACGAATTACATCTGGCGTCAAACTTTGCGCTCCATCGTTAGTTTTACTGTTTTTGTTAGATACTAAAATAATTGCTGCGAGTTATCTACGAACTCACTTGTTTATATACGAAAAAAGCCTGCAAAGTTGCAGGCTTATATTTTCTAAACGTTTTTATTAGAAGTTGTAACCAACTCTTACGCCCCATGTTCTAGGTGAAGCATAGTCTTGTGCAACACGAGCACGCGATAATATTTCAGTGTAAGTTGTGATTAATTCATCAGTCGCGTTATTCATCCAGAACTTCGCTGTCCAGTCGCCACCTGCTGATTGCCATTTAACAGCTACATCAAACTTAGTGTAAGCGTCTTGCTCACCAAAGAAAACTGGCGCTCGGTTAGTTTCATAACCACTGTTATAGTAACTAAATACATGTGGCACAACCGTACCCATATCGCCTAAATCAAAGGTGTATGAAATGCCTAAGCCAACAGTAACATCTGGCGTATAAGGGGTATCTTTACCATCCATAACAAATACACCGTTGCCGTTTGCATCAACTTCATCGGTACCGATTGGTTGTTCGCCATTCCAAACTAAGTTACCAGTAGCAACATTAAACTCGTCGTATTCTGACATATCATAAGAAATACCGAAATCTACAACTAAGTTTTCAGTAACATCCCAGTAACCTTCAACTTCAAGACCTTGGGCATCAATGGAGCCACCAGGAATTTGCGTAGCTACCGCAACCCCGTCACCTTGTTCAATAAAGGCAGTAGTTGTTAAGCCTTCATGAGTACCAGTATAGAAAGCACCATTTAAACGTAATGAGCCATCAAGTAAAGTTGACTTAACACCTAATTCAAACGCTTCATTCTCTTGCGGGTCTAAGAATTTATGAGTGGCATTATCAACCGCACCTGCGATGTAAGCGGTTGAGAAAGTACCATAAATCATCACGTCTTCAGTTAGTTGATAATCAGCACCAAGTAAGTAATCGGTATGGTCATCTTTACCGTATTCTTTTTCTTTACCTGTATAATCAAACGTTGGCAGTTCTGGCCCTAAACGCAAACTTGCATCCCAAGGTAAACCGTTAGACGAAGTCCATTCACGCTCATCTTCTGTAAAACGTAAGCCAGCTGTAAGGTTTAATTTATCGGTTAAAGAATACGTTGCTTGACCATAAAGCGCAGTAGATTTAGTACCACCAAAACCTTCAGTGTTCCAGTAAGCCCACGATGGTGTTTCAGGAGTAGCGCCAGCATATGCATACCAAGACTCTTCTAAACTACCAAAAATGTATGCTGATTTGTTATCAGAATCAGTATCATCAAATAAGTAAGCACCAAGTGTATATTGTAATTTACTGTCATGAGTAGAAGTAATAGTTAAATCGGCTTGATGAGAATTACGTGTGCCATAAGTTCCATCTATCCATGCCGGGTTTCCTGAATATTCAGCATCCATAATATTACGAGATTCATACTCAAATGCAGCCGCATTTAAATTAATATTATGGTTAGCAACATCCCAACTTACATTAACAAAAATAGCCGTGTCTTCTAGTTCACGATCTGGGGTGTAATCATAATCAATTTTAAAATCACCATTTACGATATCGGCAAACTCATCACCATTACAAATATTACCTGCCTGAGAACGCCCACCAGCTCTATCGCCATCAGCACAACCAGAATAAACACCCATACGAGGATCTAAGAAACCATCGATTGGATTAATTTTTGTTGGGTCGTCTTTATCAAGAGGAATACCAAGCGATTTATATGCCCAGTTTAAGTTACCATTACCTGTATCTTTCCAATAAGATGTGCCTAAATTCACAGATAAGTCATCGGTAATTTGGAATAAAACTTGTGCACGTGCATAAGAGTAATCAGAGTCTTTTAATCCACCATTTGGATTATTAACATTTTCTACGTATGGGTCACGTTGTTCATCAGCTGCAGTTATACGAACAGCAACTTTATCCCCTAGAGGAATATTAACAAAGCCTTCTACTTTTTGTAGATCGTAATCACCACCGGTAACCGCAGCACCAAAGTCAAATTCATCTAACTCAGGTTTTTTAGTGATAACATTAATTAGACCACCAAAGGTATTACGACCGAATAATGTACCTTGAGGACCACGCAGAGCTTCTACACGTTCAACATCAAGGTATCCCGCCAATGCTTGACCTGAAGAAGGTAAATACATGTTGTTGTGATAAATTGGAACAGCAATATCTGTTGTACCCGCAGCACCTGCACCACGCATAACAGCGCGAGGGTTATTGCCAAAACTAGAAACGGTTAAACCAGGAATAGCTTTTTCTAAAGATAGGATATCGGTAATTTGCATATCACCAAGTTCATCACCAGAAACCGATGTTACTGCAATTGGTACTTCTTGAATATTTTGAGTACGTTTTGCTGACGTTACTGTAATGGTTTCAATATTGCTATCTTCCGCAGATGGAGCTTCTTCTGCAAAAACAGCTTGCGCGGTAAAAACATTTGCTACTGCAAGTGCTATTACTGATTTTTTAGAAATCAGATTTTGAAATTTATTATTTTTCATTTTCTTCTCCATCAACATTACTGCTGTGAATCACCCTGTTTATTTAAATTCTTTTTATGATTTTATTTAGTAGATAAAAACCTACTCAATAAAAAGTACTTCGAAATCATTATTATTGTCAACAGCAAAAGTTAATTTATTGTAACTTTATTTAATATATAATTTTAAACAAAAAACAAAAATACTTATCTAACCCGCACAAAAACTACCACACAAGGATTTCAACGTCATATAAAAACAATGTTAATTATTTTCACTGATAGCTAATTGGCGCTTTTAAAATATGACTGCGAAGTCACGTTTTGAGTCAAAATAGTGACTTAAATAGAGATTTATACTCAAATATAATCACCATAGAAGTTGATAAAGTTACTTATAAAATGGTTATTTTAGAAAAAATGGTAGTAAGGAAACGATTACTAGTGATCTATTCATTAAGGATCAAACCTAAGTAGATTTGAAATAATAAAATAAATTTCCCTACATTAAGTGCGTATAAATAGGCAGTATGAAATAAGAGATCTAACTACTATTGTTTTGTTAAATAAACATGATTTGGTTCAAGCAGCATAAAATAATCAGATCAAAACTAAAATTTTAAGGTAAAATTACTGTAATTTTTAACAACCGAAGAATCAAAGTTATGTCTGTACATGAGCTAAACCACCCTCTGGTAAAACACAAAATAAGTTTAATGCGTAAAGCAAATATGAGTACTAAGGACTTTCGTCAATTATCGGCGGAAGTTGGTAGCTTAATCACCTATGAAGCAACCAAAGATTTAGAACTTGAAGAGTTTCAAATGCAAGGTTGGGATGGCGAGATCACAGGTCAACGCATTAAAGGCAAAAAAATTACGGTAGTGCCAATTCTTAGAGCTGGCATTGGTATGTTAGACGGTGTATTAGAACTTGTGCCAAGTGCCAAAATCAGTGTTGTTGGCCTATATCGCGACGAAGAAACGCTTGAACCTGTGTCTTATTTTGAAAAGCTAACTACAAACATCGAACAACGAATTGCCCTAGTTATTGATCCTATGTTGGCCACTGGTGGTTCAATGAATGCTACAATCGACATCCTAAAAAAAGCAGGCTGTAAAGACATTCGCGCCCTTGTATTAGTTGCAGCACCTGAAGGCATAGCCAAAATGAAAGAAGAGCATCCTGATGTTAAGTTATATACAGCCGCTATAGATAGCCATTTAAACGAAAAAGGTTACATCATTCCAGGGTTGGGAGATGCTGGCGATAAAATCTTCGGCACTATCTAGAGTCAATTCGACACTTATAAAATATAAAGGATATATTTTGAATCAATCTATATTAACCAATGGCAAAACAGTTTTAGCCGGTTTACAAATGCTCTTTGTGGCATTTGGCGCCCTTGTTTTAATGCCACTTATCACCGGGCTAGATCCTAGCGTTGCTTTATTTACTGCCGGTATTGGTACCCTACTTTTCCATTTAGTCACTAAAAGACAAGTACCTATCTTTTTAGCGTCTTCGTTTGCTTTTATCGCACCAATTACTTACTCAGTTCAAACTTGGGGTATGGCGGCAGCTATGGGTTCATTGTTTGCAGCTGGCCTTCTGTATATGGTTTTAGCTGCCGTAGTTGCTGTTCGTGGTTCAGGCTTCTTACATAAAATAATGCCTCCAGTTGTAACTGGCCCAATCATTATGGTTATTGGCTTAGCACTAGCGCCTTTAGCCGTTAATATGGCAATCGGAAAAACTGGGGATGGCGCAGTTGAGTTGTTCTCATACACTGATGCGCTGATCGTTTCTATGTCGGCATTAATTACCACTCTGTTAGTTTCGGCACTAGGTAGCGGTATTTTCCGTTTAATTCCAATATTAGCTGGTGTTATCGTTGGCTATATTACGGCCGCATTTATGGGAATGATCGACACCCAAACGGTAAGCCAAGCTAGTTGGTTTGCTGTACCAAACTTCACTGCGCCTGAATTCAACCTAGCAGCTATTTTATTTATGTTACCCGTTGCCATAGCGCCTGCAGTAGAGCATGTAGGTGATATTTTGGCTATCAGTAACGTAACAGGCAAAGACTATCTTAAAAAGCCAGGCTTACATCGCACACTACTTGGTGACGGCCTAGCAACTTCTGCCGCATCATTATTCGGCGGTCCACCAAATACAACTTACTCAGAAGTAACTGGTGCGGTAATGCTAACTAAAATGTTTAACCCAGTGATCATGCTTTGGGCGGCATTCTTTGCCATTGTATTAGCGTTTGTTGCTAAATTTGGTATTGCATTACAAACCATACCGTCACCTGTTATGGGTGGTATTATGATCCTATTATTTGGCTCAATCGCTGGTGTAGGCATGAATATTCTGGTGAAAGCTAAAGTTGATTTAGCCGAGCAAAGAAACCTGGTAATTGTTTCAACCACACTAGTATTTGGTATTGGCGGAATGTCGATCGGTAACGGTGATTTCAACCTGCAAGGTGTAAGCCTATGTGGTGTAGTAGCCATAGCATTAAACTTGTTATTACCTAACACGAAACCTGATGCAGAAACGCTTGAACAAGAAAAACTAATTGTTGATGATATTGTCGAGCATAACAAGTAATAGTTATTGCCTTTTACATAGGCAAAACAATATTCGAAAGCCAGTTTAAATAAACTGGTTTTTACTTTCTTAGCTTGTCTAAAGTTTATTTGAGAGCACTAAGTAATAGATGCCCATAGTGGCCTACACTTCTACTGATTTTGTTAAAACTCTATGATAGAGTTATCTTTTAAATGTAGCCTGAAACAATAATTGCTTTATAAGAATATAATGAATAATAACAATGCCCACCAACCCACCATCTTCTGGCACGATTATGAAACTTGGGGAGTATCCCCTAAGCTTGATAAGCCTTCACAATTTGCGGGTATTCGAACCGATCTAGATTTAAACATTATTGGTGAGCCTGAGATGTTTTACTGTAAGCCGCCTTCAGATTACTTACCTAATCCTGGTGCTTGTATGGTTACCGGTATTACGCCGCAAAAAGCGCAGCGTGATGGCATTTCAGAGGCAGAGTTTGCAGCTCGTATTCAAAAGCTGTTTACTGTGCCAAATACCTGTGTGGCTGGTTATAACTCCATTCGTTTTGATGATGAGGTGTCTCGTTACCTGTTTTATCGTAACTTTTACGATGCCTATGCGCGTGAATGGCAAAACGGTAATAGTCGCTGGGATATTATTGATATGGCGCGTTTGTGTCATGCACTAAGCCCTGAAGGTATTAATTGGCCAGTTAATGATGAAGGTCGTGTTAGCTTTCGTTTAGAATTACTTACGGCGGCTAATGGTATTAGCCATGAAGCAGCGCATGATGCTATGAGTGATGTGTACGCCACTATTGCTCTTGCTAAGCTGATCAAAGAAAAACAGCCAAAGCTTTATAACTTTGTGTTTAACTTGCGCAATAAAAAAGAAGTATTAAAGCACATTAATGTATGGGAAATGACGCCGTTTATTCATACATCGAGTAAAATTACACCAGATCAGCGCAACACCAGCTGGTATATGCCAATTGATGAGCACCCTACTAATAAAAATGCGATTATCTCGATTGACTTATCATCTGATATTTCACCACTACTTGAGCTTGAAGCCGATGAAATAAAAGAGCGCATGTACACTCGTCACGATGATTTAAAAGCGGAAGGCAAACTGCCAGTACCGGTTAAGCTTGTGCATATCAACAAGTGCCCTATTGTAGCCCCTGCAAAAGTATTAACACCTGAGCGCGCAAAGTTAATAAATATCGACCGTGAATACTGTTTAGCTAATTTTAAGTTAGTAAAAAGCCAAGCAAGTGCATTAAAAGAAAAGCTTAGTGCTGTATTTAATAGTGAGTATGAAAAAACTGACGTTGATGCTGAGCATGCGCTGTACACCGGCGGGTTCTTTAGTCATGCCGATAAACAAAAGATGGACATGATCCACACTATGCATCCAGAAAAATTAGGCTCGCATCCTTTTGCGTTTACCGATCCTAGGCTTGATACCTTACTGTTTCGTTATAGAGCGCGTAATTACCCGCATACTCTTACTAGTGAAGAGCAACATAAGTGGCAGCAATATACGCAAAATAAGCTACAAAGTGGCGAGCATGGCTTGAGTTATGACATGTATATGATGGAAATTGAAAACTTTGCGCATATGTATGAAGAAGACAAAAGCAAAATGGCTGTGTTAAAAGCTTTGTATGAGTATGTGCAAGGCTAATTAATAAACAGCTTTTTTATCAAAGTGTTATCTATGGCTATGATTGCGTCTATTTGATAACACTTTTTCTACAAAAAGTAGCTACATTAAATTTACATCTCTGCTAATATCTTCGCCATAAAAACTTATCTTATATTTTACGTCTTATTTAGGAATCTTCATGAATTTCAAAAAAACTACATTAGCAATTTTACTTTCTGCACCAGTTCTTCTTATGGGTTGTGATGATGATGATAAATCATCTAACACCACTGAATTCAATTTAAGCGTTTCAGATGCTCCTGTTGATAATGCATCTGAAGTAGTTGTATGTTTTAGTGAAATTACTTTAAAGAAAGGTGGTGATGAGACTCTTTTAACTTTAAAAGAAGACACAGCTAGTTTATATGAGTGTTTAGATGAAGATGAAATGCCTATCCCTAATACTCTTGCGGTTAATTTATTAGCAGCGCAAGGCTCTCAATCTATTCAAATTTCAGAAGGTATTGAAATTGAAGTCGGTGAATACGCGATGCGTGTTGCTGTGCCAAATGGCAGTGGTTCATACGTTATGACCGATGAAGATGGTGATATGGTTGATGAGAAAATATTAATTGAAGTACCTTCAGAAGAATTAAAGTTCTCTAAATTCACGGTAACACAAGGTGGCAGTGCAAACTTTACTTTAGAGTTCGACTTACGTAAGTCAATGACTAACCCTGTGGGTAAAGATACTTACACATTAAAACCAAACGGCGTTCGTTTAATTGATAACAACGAAGCTGGTCATATTGCCGGTACTGTTCAAGAAGCACTACTTTGTGAAGGTTCAACTTTCGTATACTTATACGAAGGCGTTGAACTTAATGAAAATAACTTAGGTGACATGTACTACCATCCTGAAACTGGTGCTTACCAAGGTGAAGGTGTTGAGCCTTTAGCTTCTGCTGAAGTTATTGCTGAAGTTCAAATGGACGGCAGCTATGAAATTGGTTTTGTTAACACTGGTGAATACACTCTTGGTTTAACATGTTCTCAAGATGATTCTGAAATGGCTGATGTATTAGAGTTTAGCCAAATCATTGAAACTGAAGTTGTTGAAAAACAAACAGCTCAAGCTGACTTCTTTGTTCAGTAATAAAGCTTTTAGTTAAATATACTAAGCCTAGCAAAGCTAGGCTTAGTTTTTTACAATCAAAACCCTTGCCTAAAAATTACTTCCCACTTCACTATCAAAGTCGAGTTTTTTCAGCTCTGGTGCGCCAACGTTTAATGTGGCATCTTGCGCAAAATATTGTCCATTAGCGTTTTGAGTTAACGCAACTTCGCTTAGGTTAATACCTGTTGGTACTGTCGGTAAACCAAGGTTAGATGAACCATAAAAATAGTTATTAACATACGTTGGATTAATAATATTTAATGGTACACCATTGTTGTTTTCGCTAACTCGAATAAAGTCATAATCGCCATTGTTATCAATATTATTACGAATTAAATTATTGCTAATGGTTACATCTGAAGGCGCATTTTCTTTGCTGCTTGCACCGAAATGTAAGCTCTGTTTAGAATTAATAATGGTATTGTTTAATAAGGTAACATTGCGCACGGGCCAATAGCCACTTAACGCAGGATTAGTCTCGCTAGAGCTTAATGTGATCCCTCCTCGAGCGCTACTTGTTGAGTTTGCACCTTCAATATAATTATTACTGATGGTATGCCCTTCTCCTATCACTCGCACACCACCGCCTCTATTATTATCAATAAGAAAATAATTACTATCGACAGTACAATTATTACCATGGCGTAATGTTAATAAACCTTCACTCGACTCAAACGTATTAAAGCGATAGATATTATGTCCTGACTTATTTGAAATAATTTCTATCTCACCATTAATATCATGAAAATAATTAGACTCAACAATGGTATATGAAGACGATTGTGACTGAGAGCTAGTACCAATACGAATAGCTTCCCAGCCATTACTGTCATTATTGATATCGTCTTCGGATCTATACTGATAATCTGAAAAAATATTGCGATAAATATGATGATCTTGCCTACTATCATTATCTCGCCACACCACTAAAAGAGAACCTTCGGTGTTTTTTCCAGTAAAGGTACAATGGTCAACTTGGCCAAAAGTAGCATCGTTATCTAAAGAAACCCATTTATAAGAATTATTAGGGTCGTTGTCATTGAAACTGTCAATTTTACAGTTGGTGACGCGATTATGATTGCCACTAATAATGATAGCGCCATCTCTGTCAGCAGGCTGGCCATTTTGAAAGGTAAAGCCTTCAAATACTATATTGTCACCCCTAAGGTTGACAAATGATGCCCCTTCAATAAATACAGAGCCACTTGTTTCGGCCACAACAGTAACGTCATCGGTGTTTATATTAAGGTTTACATTGTTATAGGTACCATTTGCCAATGCAATAACATCGCCAGGCGACGCTGCCAAAAGTTTTGTAATAAGATCGGTAATACTTACCGCAACGGCATCATAGGTTGTAGGTTTATTAAACGCGGTACTATCATTAGGAGAGCTATCTGCGTTATCGCCAATGCCATCACCATCGCTGTCTAACGTTTCTGTGGCATCTTTTGGAAATACATCGCTATTATCGCCAACACCATCGCCATCTGTATCTAGCGTTTCTGTAGCATCATTTGGAAATGCATCGGCATTATCGCCAACACCATCGCCATCAGTGTCTAACGTTTCGCTAGCATCATTTGGAAATGCATCAGCATTATCGCCAACACCGTCGCTATCAGTATCTAACGTTTCTGTGGCATCATTTGGAAATGCATCAGCAGTATCAGCAACGCCGTCGCCATCACTGTCTAGTGTTGTCGTTGTACCATCTTGGTTAGTATTGTCGTTATTGCTATCACCATTGCTACTATTTCCACAACTAACAATTGCAGGGAGTAGTACAACAAGTAGTATTTTTTTGAACATTTTTACACCTAAACCTTTTTAATTATAAGAGTTAGTTCGACGTTTCAAACGTTTAGCTTGCTTAATTAATCTTTTAACAGTGAGATCAAACTTGAGGTATCCCAGCGGTTGCCACCATTTTGTTGTACTTGCTCATAAAAACCATCGACCATTTCAGTCATAGGTAGTTTTGCATCTACTTTTTGTGCTTCAGCAAACGCTATAGCTAAATCTTTACGCATCCAATCTACCGCAAAACCAAAATCGTACTCGCCAGCAAACATAGTTTTATAGCGATTTTCCATTTGCCACGAGCCTGCAGCGCCTTTAGAGATGGTTTCAACCAGTTTATCGGCATCAAGGCCTGAGCGTTGGGCAAAGTTAAATGCTTCGCTTAACCCTTGTACTACGCCAGCAATACAAATTTGATTAGCCATTTTAGCTATTTGACCATAACCTGATGCGCCCATTAATTGACTAAATTTAGCGTATGCCGCCATTACCGGCTGAACTTTAGCAAACGTTGTTTCATCGCCGCCACACATTACCGTTAATAGGCCATTTTCAGCGCCAGCTTGACCGCCACTCACCGGTGCGTCAATAAAATGATTACCTTGTTTAACTGCAAAGTCATTTAGCTCTCTGGCAAGCTCCGCCGATGCAGTTGTATGATCAACATAAATAGCGCCAGTTTCAAGGCCTGCAAAAATGCCGTCTTCACCAAAGCTCACTTGCCTTACATCGTCATCGTTACCAACACAGGCAAAAACAATATCAGCATTATCTGATGCTTGTTTCGGTGTGGTGGCAAAGGTACCTGAAAATTCATTTGCCCACTGCTCTGCTTTTGCCGTTGTACGGTTATATACACAAACATCAAAGCCTGCTTTAACTAAATGCCCTGCCATTGGGTAACCCATAACACCAAGACCGATGAACGCAACCTTTGTCATTTTTAATCCTATTAATGTGTTTATACAAAATTGCTGTTAGTCTATCGTAATAAAGGCGTAAAAAAAATAACTAACAATAGATTGCAAAAGGATCTTTATGAGTAACTTATATGACTTTACCGTCACCAATAACAAAGGCGAGTCAGTACCTTTACTTAATTATCAAAACAAAGTGTTATTGATTGTTAATACTGCGAGTGCCTGTGGTTTTACCCCGCAATACGCTGGTTTAGAAGATATTTATAAGCAATATAAAGAGCAAGGATTTGCGGTGTTAGCCTTTCCTTGCAATCAATTTGGCCAACAAGAAAAAGCCAGTAATGAAGAAATAAAAGGCTTTTGTGATTTAAACTTTAATATCAGTTTTGATTTATTTGCTAAAGTCGATGTTAATGGCGAGCATGCCGAGCCCCTGTTTGATTATTTAACCGAGCAAGCGAAAGGCATTTTGGGCAGTAAAAAAATAAAATGGAATTTCACCAAGTTTTTAGTTAATCGTGAAGGTAAAGTAATTAAACGCTACGCCAGTATTGATAAACCAGAAAAGATCGCCGCAGATATCGAAAAATTACTGTAGTACAAAATGATGTAAAGTTTGCATATTTTATAAAGCACAAGATTTTAAAGTACAAAGGCCACATCAGTTGATGTGGCCTTTAATATTTCTAAGGTTGTGGTATATAAAATCTTGTTTTTATATAAACAGTTTGTCGTGTAGTGTTTCTACTACTTTGTCACCGTCTTTTTCATCAACTAAGAAACATAAGTTATTTGAACTCGCGCCATGACAAATCATACGAATATTAACATCCGAGATATTATCAAAGATATTACTACCTAAACCTGTTGTTGCATTGAGTTTATTACCGACAACGGCTACTAAGTTTAAACCATGTTCAACCGTTACTTCACAAAGCTGCTCTAGCTCTTCAACTACATTTTGGGTAATAACAGCTTGTGTTGACCCGGTTGGATTATCAAAGGTTAATGCAACTGAAATTTCAGAGGTGGTAATTAAATCAACACTTAGCTCATGTTTGGCAAGTATAGTGAATACTTGTGCTAAGAAACCACTGGCATGTAACATCGCCGGGCTTTTAACCGTTACTAAGGTTTGCTCGCGGCGCAGCGCTATTGCACGATACGTTGGCTTTGACTTAACTTGTTGCATAATTTGCGTACCGCCCGCTTCTGGCTCTCGAGATGAGCCAACAAATACCGGAATATCACTGCGCATTGCGGGGATTAAGGTTGCCGGGTGTAATATTTTTGCGCCAAACGTTGCCATCTCAGCGGCTTCACCAAAGCTAATTTCCGGTATTGCGCGTGCTGAACTCGCAATACGAGGGTCGGTAGTAAATATACCAACCACATCAGTCCAAATGGCTAAGCCACTTGCGTTAGTTGCCTCTGCAAGTAATGCTGCTGAGTAATCTGAGCCACCACGGCCAAGAGTTGTGGTACAACCTAAGCCATCTTGGCCAATAAAGCCTTGGGTAACAACCACGTGCTCTTCTAATAAAGGTAAAAGCTCGGTTTGACACTGACTAGACAATTGCTCTAAATCAACCACAGCTTTACCGTATAAGCTGTTAGTTTTCATTACTCTGCGCACATCAAAACATAAACCATTAACATCAATCGTTTGCAGTACACGCGCAAATATTTGTGAACTCATTTGCTCACCACAAGCTAATATAGCATCGCCTGTTTTTGCTGTTTGTAAAGTATTTTGCTGTGTGGCTAGTTCAGTTAACTGAGATAAAATGCCATCAACAATGGTGTTTAGCTCGGCTTCACAGTCTAAATGTTTTGTGATGTTGTACTGAATTTGTCGAATGCTTTCGATGATCTCACTTTGCTCTTGCGCAGATAAAACTTTTGTAGACAAAGTAACTAAGTGATTAGTAACGCCCGCACTGGCCGATACTGCAACTAATTTGGTTTGTGGCTGACTTTTAATGATGTTGGCACAGCGTAGCATTGCTTCATAATCTGCAACACTGGTTCCACCAAATTTAGCGACGTTTAACATTGGATATTCTCCCTAAATTGCTTCATAGCAACATAATACATAAGGAAGAGCATGACTGATTGGAAAGGATAATAGAAATCTTTACTTTTTCAGCCAGAAGCTCTCCACCGTTTCGGTGACAGTCATTAGGATTCAGCCTATCTGACCGAACAAGACTCTTCCACACAAGTCGTTGTCCTCGGCACTAGTCCCCATTAATAATTATCAAAGGATGTGGTCCTCAAATTATCTACCTGGCTAATGCAACCTCTTCTGGTGTATCGTCTAAAATAGAACAAAGGCTCTAATGCGATAACGTTGCTATTAGACCTTATTGGAATATTAAAATCAATAGTTATTACTTAAATAAATCAATGTTTTTAACTATTTATTCATTATCCCTTAACTTTTATTCATTTAAGCTAAGATTTCTAAATTGTTTTTGGAAGAATGCGAGGACTACTATATAGTTTCAGCATAAGTTACTTACCTTTTACGCAATGGAATTTACCCTATGGAGCTATTCACATTAAAGAAAATTATTGGTCAGTTATTAATGCCAATGCCGTTACTGTTAATGAGCTTAGTGATAGTTATAGTTTTATTTAATAAAAAGCCCAGCCTAGCTAAATGGATGTTAACCATCACCACCAGCTTACTTTTGCTTTTATCTTTTATGCCTGTATCTAACTTATTGATTGTTAACTATGAGCAAACTTACCCGGTTTATAAAAAACAACAGCGTTTAGATTACATTGTCATTTTAGGCTGTGGCCATACAACTGATAGCAAGCTTAGTGCAACACAAGAGCTTAAAATATGTTCATTACAGCGACTGACGGAAGGCGTTCGTATTGCCCTTTTACACCCAGAAGCGAAAATAATCACTTCTGGCGCTGCCATTTATGATGTCAGCTCTAATGCAGATAAAGTTAAACAGGCAGCTGTTGAGCTAGGTATAAACGCTAATAGAATCATTACTGAATCTAGGCCTCTTGATACCGAAGATGAAGCAACACTTATAGGACCAATAGTTAAAGATAGTAAATTTGTATTGATCACCAACGCCAACCATATGCCACGTTCAATGAATTACTTTATCAAAGCTGGTACAGAGCCTATTCCTGCTCCTACCGGATTTTTTGTTAAAAACGATAACCAAGATAGCAGCTGGCGAGACTATTTTCCGAGAGCAACAGATTTAAACAAGAGTGAAACCGCTTGGTATGAAACTTTAGGCTTAATTTGGCAATGGTTAAAAAGCTAAAGTTTTTATTTTTTAAATATAAAGGCTGCTAAGCTACTTGGGCTAAGACTTTATGAGACTTTAAAAGTTAAACTGATGCCTATTTCATAGCTGGGAAAATAAGATACAAAAAAGGAGTCCTGAGGACTCCTTCTTATTTAAACTGCGGCAATTAAATTACTGCTTTATACCTTCAACATGAAGATCAAAAGTGATATCGCCAAAGTCCATCACATCAGCAAGACCAAAGTCTTTCATGCTAATTGATGTAGAGCCTGCGAAACCAGCGCGGTAACCACCCCATGGATCTTTACCTTCACCAATTTTTACGGCATCAATAACGATTGATTTTTTAATGCCGTGTAAAGTTAAATCACCAGTAATAGCTAGCTTGCCGTTACCTTTATCTTTTACGCTTGTACTAACAAATGTAGCTTTGTTAAATTTACTTGCTTCTAAAAAGTCACCACTGCGAACGTGCTTGTCACGCTCTGCATGGTTAGTATCAATAGACGTAGTATCAACTGTTACCGAAACTTTTGAGTTACTAGCGTTTTTTTCATCTAAGGTAAACGTACCTGTAAATTTATTAAAACGACCAGTTACATAGCTAAAGCCCATATGATTTACTTTAAAGTTGATAGCGGCATGTGCGCCTTTATCATCAATAACGTAGTCGGCTGCTTGTGCTGGTAAAACCATTGCTGAACCAATAATTAATGCACTTATTAAAGATTTTTTCATTTTATGTATCCTTATGTTTTACTTTTATTACTTTGGTTTACTAATGTTGTTGAACAATATGTTAGTCAGTTTTACTTGTTTAACATTCTTTTTAACGTGTCGTCTTTATCAATAAAGTGGTGCTTTAAAGCGCCCGCAGCATGCAAGACAACAAGTCCTATTATGGTATAAGCTAAATACTCATGGATTAAGCCTGCAGTATCTTCTTGATTAGGGAATAACTCCCCCATAGACGGCACAGTGAATAAATTAAATACTTCAATACCTCTATCATCAGCAGTTGAGATTAAATAGCCGCTGAACATAATAACGATCATCAATAGATAGAGCCCAATATGAGTAAGTTTAGAAATAAGCTTAATGGTTGAGCTATGTGTTGAAATTGGCTCTACACTTGGCTGTTTAACTTTATAAATGAGACGAAGTACGGTAACAATGAAAAGTAAAATACCGATACTCTTATGTATATGAGGGGCAGTTTTATACCAACTACTATAGTAGGTAAGTTCAACCATCCAATAACCTAGTGCGAATAAAAATATAACCGCAATGGCAGAGACCCAATGAAAGGATTTGCTTAACAAACTATATTTTGTTTGCGCATTACTCATCTTTGATATTCCTATAAAAATCAATTAACTCTATGTTTTAAATAAGAATAGCAAAAGAAATTTAACTTTCAAGAAAAGAAATGCAACACTTAGTTAACACCTGTAAAAAAGTGTTAACCAAGGATTAGAGGAGCTAAGTTATACTGGTGTACCAGTGCGGGTACTTGTGTGGGAATTAAACTGGATTGTCAATATCGATAAATTCAGCATCAAAGCCATGCTCTTGTGCTAAAAATTCAGCCAACGCTTTCGCGCCATAACGCTCAGTTGCATGATGGCCAGCAGCAAAGAAGTGAATATCCATTTCTCTGGCAATATGTGTTGTTTGCTCAGACACTTCACCGGTAATAAAAGCGTCAATACCAAGCTCGGCGGCAAGTTCAATATAGCCCTGACCACCGCCTGTACACCAAGCTAGAGTTTTTATTTTTTTATTTGATGGAGCACTAATGTGCATAGCTTCACGGTTCAGTGCTGTTGAGATCTGCTTTTGAAAGTCTTGCGCGCTTGTTGCATGAGCCAGTTCACCTTGCAAGCTAACCGATACAGGATTATCTAACTCTAACGGGCCTGTTACTTTTATATTTAGTAGCTTAGCTAATTGGGCGTTATTACCAAGGGTTTCATGAATATCGAGCGGTAAATGATAAGCAAATAAGTTAATGTCATTTACTAGCAAAGATTTAATGCGTTTATGTTTTATGCCTGTGATGTTGTATGCTTCATTTTTCCAAAAGTAACCGTGATGAACTAATAAAGTATCGGCGCCTTTTGCAATAGCCACATCAATTAATTCTTGGCTGGCAGTAACACCAGTCACAATTTTTTCAACAACATCACTGCCCTGCACTTGTAAACCGTTTGGACAATAGTCTTTAATACGATCAGGTTTAAGTACGTCATTGAGTAACTGCTGAAATTGTTTTCTTTGCATATCTTTCTTCTATTTTTATCGTGTTATATAAGATTAAGCTGGTGTATAGACAGTATCAAGTCGACACATATGTTTCACTGCTTGTTGATAATTTAAGTATAAGCCTTTATTCACAGCTAAAGTTATCGCGACACCCAAACAACCAGCTTGCTCAGTTTGAGGCTTGTGTAACTGCATTTTTAATTTATTAGCTAACTTTTGCAATAACCATGACGAATTTGCTCCACCACCGGTAACAACAATTTGCTCAACTGGCGAGTTAAATCGTTGTTGGCTTAGCTTTAAAGAGTGATAAATGCCGTCAATAATTGCTTCTACTAACGCGATATATTGGCTAAATACATCGCTATTTTCTGGGTGTAAGAAGCCTTGCTCAATCGCTTCACCATGACTAACCTTGTTAAAGTCGAACACTTGCCCATTGGCGCTAAGTTTATTCGCTTTAATATATATTTCAATCAATTGTTCAAGATTTTGGCCGACTACCTTATCTTTAAGTAAAAAGCTAAACGCGTTTTTATTGCGATCAATAAACGTTGTTAATAACAATAAACCTTGCGGCAACATAAACTCTGTTAAATACTGACCGTTAATAGTACTAGGGTACGCCGGATAAAAAGCTTTGGGGCGAACAAACTTATTCGATACTCGGGTGACAGTTACCGCGCTGCCTAAACTTATGTGTACTTGCCCATCTTGGTAACAACCTGCTCCTAACACCTCACAAGCTTTATCAGAGGCACAAGCAACTACATCGATATTTTGCTCTAACCCTAGTTCTTTACTTGCTTTAGGTTGGATACTACCGATAGCTTCCCCTGGACTAACTAACTGCGGTAACCACTGTGATTTAACCGCTAATGCTTGATATTGCCATGCATATTTACCAAACCAACGGAGCTGTTTAAAGTTAAATGGCAAATAGCCGATAATATTAGCTGTGCTGTCTACGTATTTTCCGGTAAGTTGCTGCTGTAAGTAACCGGAAAGTAGTAATAAATGTCGCGTTTTTTGCCACAACTCTAACTGGTGTTCATGAGTATGATTGATGAAAGCACTTGCTTGCATCTTAGTAACTTCATCTTTAATTGGCATAAATACATTGCCAATATTAAAAAGTAAGCGCCAATACCAAGCGAGCTTTGGTAATTGTTTTGCCAAACGTTGATCGTTCCAAACAATCGCTCTGCACAAACCTTGACCGTTTTCATCGAGATTAAACAAGGTATTACGCATTGTGGTTATGCCTAAGGCAGATATACGTGATAGGCAAATATGGTTATTAACAGCCTTAGCGCTTAAATTTTTACAGGCAATCAGCAGTTGCTGCAAAAACCACTGGCATTCTTGTTCAACAAAACCTGGCTTGGGATTGAGATAATGAAAGTTACTCACCACCTCTTTTAGCACTATATTGCCTTTATCATCAATTAAGCAGACTCGCAGCGATTGGCTACCAAAATCAATGGCTAAGAATAGTGGAGATGACATTAAAGTTAATAACCCTTAGGTTGTTTTTTTAATTGAAGAAGAATGGTTATTGCCTTGCATCGACGATACATTGACCGGTTTAAAGTTTGGCCTTAACTTCCATTTTGGTCTGATTGGCGTTAATGGATGCACCCGTTTTTTAGCTACAATAATATAGACAGAGCCAAATGATGATAAATAATTATTGGCAAAGCGTTGCCACTGATTAGATAACCAACCGTTAGATTTTATCGGCGAATGTAAGCTGCGATGTAATATACGTTTGTCTTCTAATATTTCATAACCAAGTAAATTCAACCAATCTTTAACTCGCATTGGAGTAAAAAATCGGCCATGCCATGGCGTTTCTTGTCGGCGAAATGGAATTATTTTATTTAGCCCAGCAAAACTAATGGGGTTAAAACCGGTGATCACCATATGACCATTAGGTATCAATACCCTATCCGCTTCTCGTAATACATGATGAGGGTCGATGGCAAATTCTAAACTGTGACTAAGCAAACAAGCGTCAACACTGTGTTGAGTAAAAGGTAAATCATCAATATCGGCGATAACATCGGCAAAGCCTTTACGGTCATTCACCATAACTTGATGCTTGATCATAGCGAGCGAGCAATCGATTGCAGCACTTAATGAACCAAGTTTAAGTAAGTGATAACCAAAGATCCTTGGCCACCAAAGGTTAAGATTGTCTTCAATGTGCTGCGCGATTAATTCCCCATTTGGCATATCTTGCCAATGCAAAGGCTCTTGCGGTTTATTAAAGGCTAACGCGGGTTTCATCAAATTAATCGACATCAATATAAATCTTTAGGTACATCCACTATATAACTAAGTAATATTAATTTCACTATATAACTTAGCAAGCGCTTATGAGTAAACAGCATAAGCATAAGTGATAAAGTTGCATAACTAAATTTAAAAACCTTGCTATAACAGTTATACTCAAAGAAATAGTTAAGTGGTCATTTAAAGTAATATGTTCGAGATAAAAGCAATACACGCATTTTCAGATAATTTTATCTGGTGCATCATCAATACAAGTAACTCACATTGTGTGTTAGTAGATCCTGGCGATGCCAATGTTTGTATCGATTTTATCGAGCAAAATAACCTGCATTTAACCGACATTTTAATAACCCATCACCACAGCGATCATGTAGGCGGTTTAGCTCAATTGCTTGAGTTTGCTAAAGCTAACGGCTCAGCAATTACCATTTATGGCCCCGCAACTGAAAACATCAAATTACTTGACCAAAAGCTTGTACAAGACGATGTTATTAGCTTATTTGATAGTGCACTTAGCTTTTCAGTTATTGACCTACCAGGCCATACTTCTGGTCATATAGCGTATTACTGCGCTTGTTTAAATAACTCAACAGACAAAGATGATGTTTTATTTTGTGGTGATACATTATTCTCTGGCGGATGTGGCCGTTTATTTGAAGGTACTGCTGCGCAAATGCTTAACTCGCTTACTAAATTGTCGAATTTACCAGAGCACACTAAAGTGTACTGCGCACATGAATATACATTAGCTAATTTACATTTTGCCCGAACTATTGAGCCTAAAAACAGTCAACTACAAAGTTACTATGAAAAAGTAGTCGATTTAAGAGCTAAAGATATAGCCACAATCCCTTCTACTATTGGCTTAGAAAAGCAAATAAATCCTTTTTTAAGAAGCCATTGTAGTAGCATTAAACAGGTTGCTGAGCAGCAATCAACACAATTATTAGAAACCGATGTAAAAGTTTTTGCTATAATTCGTAGCCTAAAAGATAACTTTTAACCTTGGTCATAAAGTCATTTAGACGCAGCGTTCAATTTTTCGCGTCATTGAATAAAGAGCATTCATGAAAAAAATCCTATTCCCATTATCGTTAACTTTCCTTGTCGGTTGTCAAAATATGCAATTGGCCAACAATGACGATCTCGATGATTACTCAACCGCAAATGATCCATCACTTGCCAACAACGTCGATATTTACCAAGCCTTACTTGCAGACGAGTCTGCTAAAGTAATTCACCCAAAAGATGATGTAGACATCCAATTAAGCGATAAAGACAGTGCGGTAATATCTGATAATTTATGGGATAGAATTCGTGGTCAACTACACTTTGACATCCCGCAAAATAGTAAAGTTATCGCTCAGCGCAATTGGTATGCCAAACACGACTCTTATATGGACCGCGTGGCAAAACGCTCTGAGCCATTTATCTATTACATTGTTGAAGAGATTGAAAAACACGATATGCCAATGGAGTTAGTGCTTTTACCTATTGTTGAAAGTGCTTACGACCCGTTTGCTTACTCACACGGTAGCGCATCTGGTATGTGGCAGTTTTTATCTGGTACCGGTAAACAGTTTGGCTTAAAACAAGACTGGTGGTACGACGGACGTCGTGACGTAGCCGCTTCAACACAAGCCGCAATGAAGTTCTTACGCTACTTACACAAACGTTTTGATGGCGATTGGTTATTAGCTCTTGCTGCTTATAACTCTGGCGAAGGCCGTGTTTCTCGTGCAGTAAGAGACAATGCCCGTAAAGGTAAACCAACAGACTTTTGGAATTTAAAGTTACCAAAAGAAACTCGAGATTACGTACCTAAGTTATTAGCACTGGCCGATTTAGTTAAACGTCCTGACGACTTTAACTTAACCTTATACGCCATAGATAATAAGCCTGTTGTTAGCCAAGTTGATATTGGTAGCCAACTTGATTTAGCCCTAGCTGCAGATTTAGCAGGTTTAACAATAAATCAGTTACATGCGTTAAACCCTGGTTTTAACCGCTGGGCAACGGCCCCTAATGGCCCGCACTCTTTACTTATTCCAAATAATAAAGTTGAAGCATTTAAAGCTGGTTTAGCCAAACTAAGTAAAGACGATAGATTGTCTTGGCAACGTTATAAGATTAAAAATGGCGATAACTTAGGTGCTATCGCGAATCGTTTTAATACAACGATCACCGTTATTAAAGAAGCGAACAACCTAGCTAATAACAATATTAGAGCTGGTAAATACCTTCTTATCCCAACCGCTGCGCAATCGTTAGATAAATATAAGTCTTACGAGCAAGTACGCAAAACTAAGATAGCCAAAAAAGGTAGTGGCAATAAAATAACGCACACTGTAAAAAGTGGCGATACTTTATGGGATATAGGGCAAAAATATAAAGTAACTAGCGGTCAAATTGCTAAATGGAATGGTTTTGCACCAAAAGATATGTTGCGTTTAGGACAAAAACTAACAATTTGGACTGGCTCTGCAACAACGGCATCAACGTCTGCTTCTGGCTCTTCAGTAATGCGTAATATTAATTACAAAGTACGCAGTGGTGATTCACTCGACCGTATTGCCAACAAGTTTAAAGTAAGCATAAGTGATATTGAACGCTGGAATAAACTAAGTCGTAAAAAGTACTTACAACCCGGACAAATGCTGAAGTTATCTGTAAACGTAACCTCGATATAGAAAATATAGCTGTAGTTAGAAAGCGATAAACGCCCCTTCGTCGTCCCGTACTTGATACGGGATCTATAGCAGAAAGCGCCACTTCGTCATCCCTTACTTGATACGGGATCTATAGCAGAAAGCACCACTTCGTCATCCCGTACTTGATACGGGATCTATAGCAGAAATCGCCCTTTCGTCGTCCCGTACTTGATACGGGATCTATAACAGAAAGCGCCACTTCGTCGTCCCGTACTTGATACGGGATCTATAACAGAAAGCGCCACTTCGTCATCCCGTACTTGATACGGGATCTTTAGCTTCTAGCTAAAAAGTATATTACATACCTAAGTCTCAAAAAAAACAGGAAGCATAGCTTCCTGTTTTTGTTTACAAGTAACCTGATTAGCTAACCAATATTAATCGATTAACTTGTACTCATTACGTAAAATTTCAATGATTTCAGCTTTCGGATCATCAGAAATAACAATCTTTTCACCTGTGATCTTTTCAGCAATACCTGTGTAAGTATCAGATACCGCCATTAATACCGACTCAGGTAATTCATTATCACGAGCTAACGCTTCACGCTCATCCATACGATCTTTATTTAATAAAATATCAGGATCAGGGAAATGATTAAGTAGTAACTGACGGAATCCCTCTTTAGAGTTTTCAACGACTTTGCCTTTAGCGTATTCGTTAGCATCCCAAATACGTGACGAATCTGGCGTGCCTACTTCGTCCATATAAATAAGCTTGTCATTACCGGCAGCGTCAGTAACGTAACCAAATTCAAATTTAGTATCGATAAAGATTTGTTCAATGTTAGCAAGCTCACCACTAATTAAATCAAAACCTTGTTTTAATAATTTTTCATAAACAGCAATATCACTAGCCGATTTAAAATTAAACGCAGCAAAGTTGTCTTCAATATTCTTACGAGTAATGTTTACATCGTCTTGTGCTGGTACGCCTGGAATGCCTTCTAAAATACCTTTTGTTGAAGGTGTTTGTAATAGCTCAGGTAATTTACTGTCTTTAGCTAATCCTTCTGGTAACTTAATACCACAGAATTCACGTTCGCCTTTTTCATACGAGCGCCACATTGAACCAGTTATGTATTGACGACAAATCGCTTCAATCATTACTGGCTTAGCTTTTTGTACAATCCAAACAAATGGATGAGGAATATCTAAAATATGACTGTCGGCTAAACCATTCTCTTTAAATAATTTAAACCAGTGATTAGAAATGGCATTAAGAGCGGCACCTTTACCAGGGACGCCACGCATTCCTCCCTCACCATGCCAAATACAATCAAACGCTGAGATACGATCTGAGATAACCATAATCGCTAATGGTGAGTCTTCGGCTACGTCATAGCCCTTCTCTTTAATTAAACGACGACTGTCGTCTTCTGTTAGCCAGTAAACACTGCGAACCTTGCCGCTGTGCACAGGCTTGTCTGTACGAATTGGTAAATCGTTGTTAACAGCTAATACTTTGTTAGCAATTGTCATGATTTCATTCCCGAAATATTTTATCAGTTGTATTACCGGCCTTTTTGTTATACTGATTAATCAGTTAAACCGGAGGTGAGTTTCAAAAATCATAAAGAAGCAAGGCAAAATATGCTTTGCTCTAGAGAGATTACCTAAATAAACTTTGTCTAGCTTCTAGCTTCTAGCTTCTAGCTTCTAGCTTCTAGCTTCTAGCTTCTAGCTTCTCAAAATTATAAATTTACTTAGGTAATCTGTTGTTGATACTTATATATTATTTTTCTTTTATTAGAAAGAGAAAAGGACGCCGAGGCGTCCTTTTCAAAAGTCTTTAACTATATTATAGAGCAGCTTGCGCTTTTTCTACTAATACAGTGAAAGCTGCTTTATCGTATACTGCGATGTCAGCAAGGATCTTACGATCGATTTCAATAGAAGCCAATTTAAGGCCATTAATGAAACGGCTGTAAGATAAACCATTTTGACGTGATGCAGCGTTAATACGAGCAATCCAAAGTTGACGGAATTGACGTTTACGTTGACGACGGTCGCGGTAAGCGTATTGACCTGCTTTGGTTACAGCTTGGAAAGCAACACGATAAACACGTGAACGTGCTCCGTAATAACCTTTCGCTTGTTTTAAAACTTTTTTGTGACGTGCGCGTGCTTGAACACCGCGTTTTACTCTAGCCATTGTCTATATCTCCTGTAATTAAGCGTAAGGTAACATTGCTACAACTGATTTAATATCAGACTTAGCAACCATACTTTTTG
Source organism: Thalassomonas sp. M1454 (assembly GCF_007097525.1). Taxonomy (GTDB): domain Bacteria; phylum Pseudomonadota; class Gammaproteobacteria; order Enterobacterales; family Alteromonadaceae; genus Thalassotalea_A. Next base: position 519,900 of record NZ_VKDD01000002.1, on the reverse strand, counting down.
CACGTAAGTGACGCTTAACTTTGGTACGTCTCTTAGTTAAGATGTGACGTAGACCGGCTTGTTTACATTTAAAACCACCAGAAGCGGTTTTCTTAAAGCGCTTTGCAGCACCTTTATTGCTTTTCATTTTAGGCATGGGATAACTCCGCATTGTTTTATGCCAAATATTAAGTAACATGGGGCGAAATTTTAAAAATTTACTTGTATGCCTCTGCTACCGGTTAAAAAAGATAATAGTGGTGAAACCAACCTATTGTTTACAGAAAGGTTGATTTACTTTAACGACCAAAAGTTATCTTTTGATTGGGGCAAGCACCATCACCATCTGACGTCCTTCCACTCTACGAGGGAAAGATTCACATGTTGCTAAGTCTTCCAAATCCGCTTTAACACGGTTCAGTAAATCGATACCTAGCTCTTGATGGGCCATTTCACGGCCGCGGAAACGTAATGTAACCTTAGCCTTATCGCCACCTTCTAAAAAGCGTCTCAGGTTGCGTAGTTTGACCTGATAATCGCCTTCATCAGTTCCAGGTCGAAATTTAATTTCTTTAACCTGAATCTGTTTTTGCTTCTTCTTTTGTTCTTTAAGTTCTTTCGATTTCTCGTATAAAAACTTACCGTAGTCCATTACTCGACAAACTGGTGGTTTGGCTGTTGGGCTGATTTCTACTAAATCAACACCAGCTTTTTCAGCAGCATCAAGGGCTTCATTTAATGAAACAATACCTAATGCATCGCCTTCTAGACCAATTAAACGAATTTCTTCAGCTGTAATTAGCTCATTCAGTTTGTGTTGCGGTTCTTTTTGACCGCCTCTTTGACCACCTTTAATAGCCTGTTCCTCCTAGAGAACTTAATGGGCACATCGCCCTAATTATGCCCGTGTTTTTACTTCTTCGCTTAGTTTAGCGATAAAGTCATCCACCGACAATTTTCCTAAATCTTCACCTGAACGTGTACGAACGGCAATTTCGCCTGATTCCATTTCCTGATCACCTACTACAAGTAAATAAGGAACACGTTTCAAAGTATGCTCGCGGATTTTAAAGCCTATTTTCTCATTACGCAAGTCTGCTTTGGCTCTAAATCCGTTTTCTTTCAGTTTTTTTACAACTTGGCTACAATATTCGCTATGTTTATCGGTAATATTCATCACCGAAACTTGAATTGGCGATAACCATGTTGGGAACTTACCAGTATATTCTTCAATCAAAATGCCGATAAAACGTTCTAATGAACCTAAAATCGCTCTGTGGATCATTACTGGCGTGTAACGTTCGTTGTCTTCACCAACATAAGTTGCGCCTAAACGCTCTGGTAAAGCAAAATCTAGTTGTACTGTACCACATTGCCACGCACGACCTAAACAATCCATTAAAGTAAATTCAATTTTAGGACCGTAAAACGCCCCTTCACCTGGTAAATACTCAAATTTAATGTTGCTGTCGCTAAGTGCTTTAGCTAAACCAGCTTCAGCTTTATCCCAAACATCGTCGCTACCAATACGGTTTTCAGGACGAGTCGATAATTTAACTACGATATCTTCAAAGCCAAATGAGCCGTATACGTCGTATACCATTTCGATACACTTAGTCACTTCCGCTTGTACTTGATCTTCAGTACAGAAAATATGAGCATCATCTTGGGTAAAGCCACGTACACGCATTAAGCCGTGTAATGAACCAGATGGTTCGTTACGGTGACAACAACCAAACTCAGCAATACGCAGTGGTAAATCACGGTAAGATTTTAACCCTTGGTTAAAAATTTGTACGTGACCTGGACAGTTCATCGGTTTAATCGCGTATTCACGTTTTTCCGACTCAGTAGTAAACATTGCGTCTTTGTACTTACCCCAATGGCCTGATTTTTCCCACAAGGTGCGATCCATCATCATTGGTGCTTTAACTTCGTCGTAGTCGTATTCGTGCAGTTTTTCACGAACAAACTTTTCTAATTCAGTGTAAATCGTCCAACCGTCATTGTGCCAAAACACCATGCCTGGCGCTTCTTCTTGCCAGTGGAATAAATCTAATGTTTTACCAATTTTACGGTGATCACGCTTTTCAGCTTCTGCTAAGCGTTGGATATAAGCTTTAAGTTGCTTTTTATCAGCCCATGCTGTGCCGTAGATACGTTGCAGCATTTTGTTGTCTGAGTTACCACGCCAGTAAGCACCAGCAACATTCATTAGTTTAAAGTGATGACAATGACGCATGCTTGGTACGTGAGGACCACGACACATATCAATGTATTCTTGGTGATGATAAAGTGCAGGTGTATCTGACTTATCAATGTTTTCATCAAGAATTTCTAACTTGTAAGTTTCACCGCGCTCTGTAAATGCGTCGTACGCATCTTGCCAAGTACCTGTTTTCTTCACTACTTCGTAGCCAGTACGAGCAAGCTCAGTCATACGCTTTTCAAGCTTAACCAAGTCTTCATCATTTAGTTTTTCATCTAAATCGATGTCATAGTAAAAACCATTGTCGATTGTTGGACCAATCGCCATTTTTACCGTTGGGTATAATTGTTTTATTGCGTGCCCTAATAAATGCGCACAAGAGTGACGAATGATTTCTAAACCTTCATCATCTTTACTGGTGATAAGTTGTAATTTCGCATCATCATGGATTAATTCACAAGCATCAACTAATTGACCGTTAATACGACCGGCGATAGTTGCTTTAGCAAGACCTGGACCTATGTCCAATGCTACTTGCATTACAGAAACAGATTGTTCGAATGAGCGTTGACTTCCGTCTGGGAGAGTAATTACTGGCACGTTATTTCCTCAACAGTGGTGACACATACGTAATGTCACTTGTATTTTAAATTAAAAAAACACCTTATAGGTGCTAAAAGTTTGTATTATACTTGCCTAATTGCAGTCAATACAAAATGGATTGGTGCAATATAGGGGATTTCCCACTAATTTGCAATATTCACACGAAACGGATGTTATTTAATTGCCTAGTTTTTTTATCAAATTTTCAGTTTTCATCTGTTTATCACTGTTTTCTCAAATAACCCAAGCCAAATGGCAGGTTTATCACCAAGATAAAGATTTAAAAATCAGTTATCAGACCTTTAACAAATCAGGTTTATACACATTAAAAGCCAGTGTGCGCATCAATGCCACTATTGATGAGTTTTATCATTTATTAACCGACGTAAAAGTTGCACCTACTTGGTTAGATCGCGTAGAAAAAGTTACCTTGCTTGAATCAATTAATCCAACCACCTTTATAGTACTTACCCATTTTGAGGGTTTTGGGCCTGTCTACCCACGCGAAATGATAACTCAATCAGTCATTATTGAAAAAACCGCGAGTAAATTACATATTCAAATTAAAGACATGAATGGCTACCGCCCGGTGAGTAAAGGCTTTGTTAGAGTTAAAGATGTTAATGTGACTTGGCAAGCGAGTTTTAATGAAACACAAGGTTTAACAATTAGCTATATAAGCAATTTTGACCCTGCTGGTAAGCTACCTATTTGGCTTGCAAATAGTTACGGCCTTAGTTCATTAAAAACCAGTTTGTATAATTTACAAAAACTCAAACCATTTGAATAAAAAAGGACCTGTATTTCATCAGATCCTTCTATGGTCAATATGTAAATTATTTGTAGTACTATTTTAAGTTAACATCTTTACTATATTGATTGGTAATAACAGTTTGTTTACTTATATCGAATTTTTTACTGCCTAGAGATTTACTAGATAGTTCTTTATGTATTTCAACTGGTGCGATATCAATCTTTTGCATAACCCTGTAGTCAATATACACATCTTCTTGATTAGGGCTAGTATATTCGTCTTGATATAAATTGCCCCACATGAAATTGTGAGTATTCATGATCGTAAAATTATTACCTTGTTTGTTTATTAGATCCCAGGTTCTTTCATGGTATATCTTATATTCTTCATTCTCTGTTCTTTGTTCAATGTCTGGGTTGTAGCCATTTATAGAACGTAGTCGTGTTATTTTAAGCTTACCATCCTCTATTCTCCATGTACCATATTGGAAATAAACTTCATCTCTGGTTATCAAGCCATCTAAGTTATCATCACTGGTAGATAAAGTATTAGCATTTCCATTCTCATCTAATTCAAACCAAAAAAAGTCTAACCTAGTTTGCTCACTATGAGGATAAATATAGATGCCAGCAATGTCATTACTCGCCCACTCAAGAGGTTTGTTTGTTTCAAATATTTTAGCATCGCCAGTTGTGCCGTGATACTTTGAACCAAACTCACCTAAAGATGTTGAATAATTGAAGTAAACTTTATCTAATAAACCTTCTTTATCAAATAGAGTATAACTAGCGTTAACAAAACCATTAACGTCTTCTTCATAGTTAATATTTAATGACGTCCCCTCAATAAGCCATGTAAATTCAACATCAAGGTAATCTAACCTCCCCGTACCATTAGAATAGAACACAAATTTATCATCATTAACTAGTTTTGAAGATGGATAATAACTATACCCTTCATGGTAAATTTTCTTATAATACTCAGCTATAGGAAGCACAGCCGTTTTTCCGTTCATATCAGGGAAATTGTCAATTTCTTCCTGAGTTATTGCAGTTTCAATCTCATACCAAGTAGATACTATTTCAGCTTCAATCCCATAATTATCTACATCTTCTTGAAGGTGAGATTTAGTAGAAGTTATCTCGTACATGTAAGTTATAATATTGTCACTTTTTGAAAGTAATATCATTTCAAAAGAGTTGAAATTCGTTCTTTGTTCTACTTCAAAAGTGCCATCAGCAGTGTTTACGATTCTATAACTAAGAGTTGCTTCATTTTCACTAAATTGACCACTTATAACATTCCCATCAACTGTATAAGTAAAGGTTTTATTATTATAAGCACCGGTGCCATCATTGAATAGCCAAGTTTGAGATGATTCCGCATTAAAATTGCTTGGGATAGCTGAAGTATATAGAATATTTGGAACAGCTATCTCTTGTGGTTTTATTAACATTGGGTCGGCTATTATTTCTGCAAGAGCATCAGTATAAATATCAGAATCTTCAGGAAAATCTTGTTTAAACTCATTGAGTGCGTCTGCACTTGTAACTAAATCTAATGTACTTTCTATGCCTTCTGGCAATTCACTCTCAGGAAAGTCTATCGCGATTTTTATAAAAGTCGCTAACTTGATTACTTCACTAGGATCAACCTCAGCAGATAGTTTGTTAAAGTCTTCACTTGTTGTTGGTTCTACGCCTTTATTCGCATCCAAAATTAACGCATATTCCGCAGTAGTGATGTTTGTAACATTAAGTTCAAAATTATTATCAGATAAGAATTCGTTACCTTCTTTAGATGCTTCAATAAGTTCTCCTACCGAACCAATTAGAGAAACAAGTTCGGTACCTCCTTGTTCACCGACGCCTGTACCAGCAATCTTAACTAATGATGTCATTTCATCATCATCAACTTCAAGGTATGCAATATATTGCCCATTGCTATCAGCTTTAACTTTTACTTCTCTCATTCCTATAAAAATAGTTACATCAGCATTAGCTATGGGGGCATCTGTTACTAAACCTGTTAAAGTAACTTCTTCAAAAATATTATTAACTAATATTGTTTTTGAATATGTAGCAACATCACCATCCATATCTGTTGCTGTTAATGTAGCAATAAGGTTAGTTGGTTTCGCTATACTTAGAATATCAATATCAGTACTACCACCAACAACTTTATAACTAGAACCAATTTCAGTAGACGCTCTATTTACATTTTGGATATTCTTAGAGTTTATTGATTTCTCTTGGAGATTTACATTTACCCCTTCAAAAGCCCATTCAAAGTTTAATATTTCATTAGCTCCTGAAATTTCAAAATCTAGTGAAACGGTTTCTTTTTCAAATGTATTTTCTGGACCTGAGATAGATACAACAGGGATATCATTATTTATGGTGATAATAGCACTTTCAGTTGCACTTAAACCGCCAGAATCGGTCACTGTAAGTGAAACGTTAATATCTAGCTTGTCTTCTGTTACTGATGGCGCTTTAAACAACAAAGTGTCAGTATTGGTTTCTAATAACTCTAAGCCTTCGACAGTTGGTACTGACCACGCATATGATAGTCCACTACTATCATCAGTTGCATTGGCTTTAAGGGATACTATTTGGCTCTCTACAGCATTTAGATTTTCAATATTGAGCACTGGTGCAGTATTTACTTCTGGCCCGGAACTTGAACTTCCACCACATGCAACTAAAAGCAATGCTGATGCAATTGGAGTAAGAAGCTTTAATTTATTATTCTTTTTCATCAAAAGTGTATATCCATATTTGCGCGGAACTCCTTTTGAATTCCATTTCAAAACGCATTATAAAGTTATCATATACTTATCTAATGTAAAGACTACTTATTGATTTAAAAGTATTTTATTATTTTCTTATTAAAGAGATGAATACTTAACTACCATTTTTATATCTAAGAACAGTATGTAACTTTAGAAAATTAACAATCCAATAATTAAATAAAAACATGCTAATTTGTGAAATGAAACTCATATCATATAAGCTTTTAGGTTTATCAATAACTTACAAAACAACACGATAAAACAGCCGTTTTTCGCTAGTATAATTCAAGATTTTTGCAAGCAAATAAACAGTAAAAACCTTACAAAAAGTCAGGTTTATTACCTGCAATCTAGATAATATCGATCATAATTAAAGCATGTACTCTCAACGTCAAGTTATACCAATTCCATTGATTAAGTGATCTACTTTTTCATGAGGGAAAAGGGATAATTACAAGGCATAAAATTTAGTAAGTAGTTATTCTACTTATAAATTTTATAACGCAGTAGTTATTCATTTTAACCATTAAAAATGAGCGGTTAATTAATGGACTTGGTATTAATAGCGAACTTAATAAAAAGCGGAGGTTACCATGCCCCATGATATAAGCCGTAAAACCATTCAGTGCCCTCACTGTGCTCATCATTTACATATCACGTTAGATACAACGCAAGGGGATCAGAATTATTATGAATCTTGCCCGTCATGCTGTAATGATATCCACATGACGATGCACATCGATGAGTACAATCAGAAAATACAATTAATGATTGACGCTGACGACGAGCAAGTATTTTAAAGTAAGTGTTTTAAGATAGGCTATAAGCTTCTATCTTTCATGATCCTAGCAATGCTATCTACTATAGTGATAGTTTGTTGATCTATTTCTATATTAACTGGCTTGCCAACTTCTAGTTCGCCTAAGTTAGTACGCTCTAATGTTTCAGGAATTAAGTGTAGATCAAAGATAGTTTCACCTTGCTCATCAGCAACAACATTTCCTAAGGTTAAGCTCGCACCGTTAACACCAATAAAGCCTTTGGCAAAAATATACTTGTGCCAAGCACTATCTATACTAAAAGTTAATTTGCAATTATCCGCAGAGTCAACTCGCTCTACTAATGTCGCCATAGTATGAATATGACCGCTAACCATATGGCCACCTATTTCATCTCCAGCTTTTAACGAGCGCTCTATATTTATTTGTGAGCCAACTTCAATTTCGTTTAAGTTAGTTAAGCGTAGCGTTTCATCTATCACATCAAATTCTATTTGCGCAAACTCTTCATCTAACGCTTCAAATTTAACCGCAGTTAAACAAACACCATTATTAGCTACACTTGCGCCAATAGTTAAATTTGCAATTAATTCTAAAGGTACCTTTATAACAAAGTGTTTAAAATTATCTCCACTTATTATGGATTTAACTTCGCCTGTTGATTGCACAATTCCTGTAAACATATATCATTCTCTAAATAACTAAACTTAATTGCATTTTATGCGTTAACCCTATTATCCGATCTTTGCGCTAATGACTCTAGATAAATTTTTCACAGACACCAAAGATTTAATGAAATTGGCCTACCCAATTTTAATAGCCCAACTCATTCAAAATTTAATGAGTTTCGCCGATACGGTTATGGCAGGACGTGTAAGTGCAACCGACATGGCAGCAGTTGCTGTCGCAAGTAGTATTTGGTTGCCAATAATACTAACCATTTATGGCGTTGTTATGGCACTTTCAGCAATAGTGTCACAGTATGCTGGCTCAAAGCGTTTTAATGCGATAGCCAAATCAACCGTACAAACCGCTTGGATTGCATTAATACTGTCCTTGCTAATAATTATTGTCTTTTATGCAATAACGCCTTATCTAGAGCCTAAGCTAGCGCTTGAACCTAAATTAAAAGAGTTAATGTTTGACTACCTTGGTTACATTGTTTGGGGTGGCCCGGGCTATTGTTTATATATAGTGCTGCGCAATTATACTGAAGGGCTAAGTTTTACTAAACCAACTATGGTTATCTCGATCATAGGTTTAATCATTAATATCCCAGCAAACTATATTTTTATTTATGGCGAGTTTGGCGCACCAGAGCTTGGCGGTGCCGGCTGTGGTATTGCAACCGCGATTGTCTACTGGGCAATGTTTCTTGGTATGTTGGCTTATGTGTATTGGTCAAAAAAACTAGCACATATTAACTTATTCAAAGGCCTGTCATGGCCAGACTTTAACGAAATAACAACCATACTCAAACTCGGCGTACCTATCGCGCTGTCTTTATTATTTGAAGTATCTTTGTTTTCGGTGGTGGCCATAATTCTTGCGCCTTTAGGCTCTGAAATTGTTGCTAGTCATCAAATCGCGATAAACTTTTCCGGGATGTTATTTATGATCCCGCTATCAATTGCCATGGCAGTTACCATCAAAGTGGGCTTTGCTGTGGGTGAAGATAATCAACAACAAGCAAAAGATATTTGTACTAATTCAATGATATTAGGCTTTATCATCGCAATATGTACAGCAACTATAACCATAGTATTTAGAGAGCAAATAGCCCTTATTTATACAAACGATCAAAGCGTAATTAACTTAGCAGCACAGTTAATGTTTTTAGCCGCCCTATTCCAGTTTTCAGACTTTATCCAAGTTATCTCTGCGGGTGCGTTAAGGGGTTATAAAGATACAAAATCTATTTTATATATTACCTTTGTATCCTATTGGTTAGTTGGTTTGTCTTTAGGCGTAATTCTAGGTATTACCGATTGGATAGTACCAAGATTAGGTGCGGCTGGTTTCTGGATTGGCTTTATTTCAGGTTTAACTACTGCAGCTATTTTCTTAGCATGGCGTTTGAAAGTGATTCAAAGACGCGCCAAAGCTGGAATATTACCTAAAGCTTCAGAGCCTGTGCTTTAACAAAAAAACCAGCGACATCGTTTAACTTTTGTACAAACAGTTAACTATTTATAACTGTATGCGTAAAACCGCTTGCATCAATAAAAACAGCTAGTTACTATAGCGACGTTGTCCATACAACAGTTTCACAAATAAGCTCGCTTAGCTCAGTTGGTTAGAGTACTTGCATGACATGCAAGGTGTCGCTGGTTCGAGTCCAGCAGCGAGCACCATTCCTGCTTCATCATTTATCAAGTTCACAGTTAAACCTGACTAGCCTTTATAGCTATAAAAGCATATTTCTTATCTTAGCTCACTATCAAGTTAAGCAAGTTTTGCTTTAAAGAAATCGATTGTTCTTGTCCATGCTAATTCGGCGTTTTCCTTGTCAAAACGCCCGGTTGAGTCATTATGAAAACCGTGTTTAGCGCCAGTATATGAATGCATAACGTAATCAACATTAGCTGCTTTTAAGTCCGCTTCATATTCAGGCCAAGTTGCATTAACGCGTTTATCTAGCTCGCCTAGTTGCACCATCAGTGGTGCTTTAATATTTTTTCTCAGCGCTTTTGCCGCTGGTGTACCATAAAATGGTACGCCGGCATCTATAAGGTTGCTATCAATGGCCGCTAGGTAATTAACCATATAACCACCAAAACAAAAACCAACAGCGCCAAGTTTGCCATTTGATAGTTTGTGCGATTTTATAAACTTAGCTGCAGCAACAAAGTCATGTTGAATCTTTTCACGATCCAGTGTTTTTTGCATTGCCCTGCCTTCATCATCGTTACCGGGATAACCACCTAATGGCTGTAATGCGTCGGGCGCAAACGCAATAAAACCAGCTTTTGCTAAACGGCGGGCAACATCTTTAACGTATGGGTTTAAGCCTCTATTTTCATGGATAACTAACACAACAGGTAATTTTTTAGTAGCGTCGTTTGGGACAACTAAATAGCCTCGCCCTTCACCATGGCCAAGTGCTGAAGGAAAATTTTGATAACTTGCTTTAATTTCAGGATCGTTAAATGACACTTGCTCTGCTAAGGCATAGTTAGGTAATAAAGCAGAAGTTAACACTGACATAGAATAACCTAGCGCCACTAAACCAGTTAGTTTTTTCATGAACGTACGGCGATCCATGCCACCATGCGCATAAGAATCGTACCAATCAAACGCTTCTTCAGGGATATTATTGTTTTCCATACTAACTCCAAAATTATTATTTTTTAATTGAATCTGATATTTACAACAAATTATATAATTAAGGTATAGCAAAAGTAGCATCGATGCCAATAAACTTATTAGCATCGTTAAAGACTGTAATGAAGATTTGTTTAGCTAAGTGAACTAGCTTTTATGAGAAAAAAGGGATAAACACAAGGTATGAGATGAGGCTAAAAGTTAAGCATCTGCTTAACTAACAGCGCTTGCTCTTCAGCTTCTTTTTCAGCTTTAAGGCGTGCTTCTTCTTTTGCGGTATCTACCGTTTCACGGCGACTGTCATTAATGTATTGCAAAGTAACACGGTTCATTAGTGCGGGGTCTTGCTCTTTGGCAGAAGCTAGAATAGCCATAAGGTTTTTAAGTTGCTTTTCAAGCTGTTTAATAAAGTCATTTTTGTTGGCTAACTCTTCATTTAACTCACTTAAAGTTAAGTCTGAAGGCTCTTGTTCAATATTCCAATTATTAAAGTCGGTAGCAACTTTTTTAAAGCCCCATACGGTGGCTAATGAACATTGATTGAATAATTGTGATGCTTCAGACAAAGAAATACCATTGCGGATCATCCAGATACCGTTAATTAACGCTTCTTGATTAGAATAAGAAGGCGTGGCAGGGTTTTCTTGCGTATCAGCAGATGATGGAGTGCGTACAATTACGTCACCATTAGTTATGGCAGCGGCAAAAAGTTGTTGTTTTTCTTGTGAAATTGTACCTGTCATAATAATTATCCATATCATTAAAAAACTAGCTAACAATATAGTAAAAAGTCTATAAAAACAAGCATTGAGCTAACAACTTAGTTAAATTCTATCTACACTATATTTAACTGTTTATGGTATATTAGCCGCACGTGTCCTACTCTCTTAGCAGATACAACTTTTGACAAACAACGCCAACTCCACAGACTATTTGGTGCAAAACAACAAGCCAAGCTTTGCTAATAAATTAGTTGAAGAGTACGCAATAGCTATTACTATCAACTCAATTAAATATGCGGTAATGATGGCAAGTCCGTACGATCTTGAGCATTTTGTTATTGGCTTTTTACACAATGAACAAGTCATTAAGTACCGTTACGATATTCATGATATTAAAATTGAAACAGACGCCAACAACTGTACCGCATTAATTGATGTTACTGTGGCCAATCGTATTGCACAGCAACTTACTAGCCAAAAACGTAGTATAAAGAGTAACAGCAGTTGTGGCATCTGTGGCGTAGAAGCGGTTGCCCAGGCTTTACCTAAATTAGCTCCTTTAATTCCTACGCCAATAATTGAGCAACCAGTCCTTACACAAGCAGTAAAACAATTAAATAATTGGCAAGTGCAAGCGAAAGCTTCTGGCGCAATGCACGCAGCGGCTTTAATCACCCTTAATGGTGAAATTATCTATTGCTCTGAAGATATTGGCCGCCATAACGCGGTTGATAAAACCATTGGTTATTTAGTGAATAAAGAATTAACTGCAAATCAATATGCGCTACTCGTAACCAGTCGATGTAGCGTTGAGTTAGTGCACAAAGCCATCATTGCCAATATTTCGCACTTAATTTGTTTGGCCTCTCCAAGTCAGTTAGCGGTAAACATTGCTCAAACAAATCATTTAAACTTAGTTCATGTGCGTAAACATGACGCCCCTATTTATTATTAAGGCCTTTTGTTGTGGTAGATAAACAAAAACCAACGTTCAGTAACTTTAGTAAACCAGCTAAAGCAGGAGGCATTTCATCACTCACCTCTACGCTTAAACATATAATTAAAAGCGAACAACCTAAAACCAATCTTAAAAACTTATTAGTTGCGAATAAAGATAAAGGTTTTGATTGTCCGGGTTGTGCTTGGGGTGATAAGAAAGAAGGCTTTTTGCACTTTTGCGAAAACGGCGCTAAAGCGATTGCCTGGGAGTCAACATCTAAAAAAGTTGATGCCAAGTTTTTTACAGAGTACAGCGTTAGCCAATTACAAAAACAAAGTGATTATTGGCTTGAATACCAAGGTCGATTAACACAGCCTGTGCGTTATAACGCCAGCACCGATCATTACCAAGAGATATCGTGGGATGATGCCTATGCATGTATTGCTAGGCATTTAAATGCTTTAGAAAGTCCAAACCAAGCTGAATTTTATACATCAGGGCGAGCCAGTAACGAGGCGTCATTCTTATATCAATTATTCGGTCGCAGCTTTGGTACCAACAATTTTCCTGATTGTTCAAATATGTGCCATGAAGCTAGTGGCGTTGCGTTAAAGGAATCGATTGGTATTGGTAAAGGTACGGTTGTACTTGACGATTTTGACCAAGCCGATGCCATATTAGTGTTTGGGCAAAACCCAGGAACAAACCACCCACGCATGATGAATGCTTTGCGCAGTGCTGCTCGCAAAGGCTGTAAAATTGTTACCTTTAATAACTTAAAAGAAGTTGCTCTTGAGCGCTTTGCCAGTCCGCAAAACCCAATTGAATTACTAACCCCAAGTGCCACAGAAATAAGCCATGCTTATTATACTCCTTTGCTAGGTGGAGATATGGCCGTAGTAAGAGGCATGGTTAAATACATTATGGCTAAAGAGCAACATTGTATCGACAACGCCTTAACTCCAGTGCTTAATTTAGATTTTATTAATGAGCATTGTCATAACTTTGATGACTATGTAGCACAAGTTGAGCAAACCAGTTGGCAACAAATAGTAAACCAATCAGGCCTTAGCCAATTTGAAATTGAGCAAGCGGCAGAGGTGTTTTTAAGCTCAGATAAAGTGATATTAACTTGGGCAATGGGTATCACTCAACACAAGCATTCGGTTATTACTATTCAAGAGTTTGTTAACTTACAACTACTTAAAGGCAATATTGGCGTTAGTGGCGCTGGTCTTTGCCCTGTGCGAGGCCATTCAAATGTGCAAGGTAATCGCACCATGGGCATCAATGAAAAGCCGCCAGCAGAGTTTTTAGCGTCGCAAGCAAAACACCTTAACATTGAAATGCCATTAGAAAATGGCCATAACGTTTACCATGCGCTTAGTGCTTTGCTCGAAAAACAAAGTAAAGTGTTAATTTGTTTAGGTGGCAATATTGCTGCCGCAGCGCCAGATACTAAGCAAACTTATCAAGCATTAAAAAACACAAAATTAAATGTGCAAATATCAACAAAGCTTAATCGTAGTCACCTACAAATTGGTGAAGACGCCATTATTTTACCTTGCTTAGGTCGCACCGAGATTGACCGACAATTAAGCGGTGAGCAGTTTGTCACCGTTGAAGATACCTTCTCTATGGTACATGCCTCTCATGGCAAGGTTGAACCTGCTTCAGCCCTGCTCCGCTCTGAAACTAACATTGTCGCCAATATTGCCCATGCAACGTTAGGCTCAGAAAATATTGATTGGCTTGAATTAGCAAATGATTATCAAAAAATCAGAACGATGATCGAACATATAATTCCTGATTTTAAAGGTTTCTCTGAAAAACTTAAAAGCCCTGGTGGATTTTATTTAGGCAATAGCGCGGCTAACTATATTTGGAAAACCAATTCAAATAAGGCCCAGTTTACCGCATCAAAACTACCAAGTTCAGTTATTGATATCGATATGGCAAGCTTTGAGCAAGAAAAACAACAAAAGTTATTTACCCTGCAATCAATGCGCTCACACGATCAATTTAACACCACCATTTATGGTATGAACGACAGGTACAGAGGCGTTATTGGCGAGCGTAAAGTGGTATTTATTAACCCTGCTGATGCCAAACGATTAAAACTTAAAGAAGATGACTTAGTTGCAATCACTTCTATTTGGAAAGATGGCGAAACTCGCAGCGTAGATGATTTTAAGATCCGCTTTTACGATATACCAAGAGATAATTTAGCGGCTTATTATCCAGAAACAAATCCATTAGTACCATTAGATAGCTTTGGCGATAGATCATTTACCCCAACGTCAAAATCAATTGCGGTTTATTTAACTAAGCTTGAATCGAAAAGGATCATATAAGGAGTTCAGATATTAAGGAGATAAAAACCAATTGCTAGGTTTAAGCGGTTTGAGCTTCTTTATACTTTCTAACTCATCATAAAATTAACTCGAGGAATCACAATTAAGCGAGCCTCGAGTTGTATATAGCAAGATATTACTATTGCGTTGCTTGAATAGCAGTAAGCGCTATGGTGTAAATAATATCGTCAACCAAAGCCCCTCTAGATAAATCATTTACTGGTTTATTCAAACCTTGCAACATAGGACCAATACTCACTAGATCGGCAGAGCGCTGCACCGCTTTATACGTTGTATTACCCGTATTGAGATCTGGGAATACAAAGACCGTTGCTTTACCTGCAACCGGGCTGTTAGGCGCTTTCTTCTTAGCAACGTTTTCCATAATAGCCGCATCGTATTGCAACGGACCATCGATAATTAAATCTGGACGCTTTTCTTGTGCTAATTTAGTTGCTAAAGCAACTTTAGCAACTTCTTCACCCGAGCCCGATGTACCGGTTGAGTAGCTGATCATCGCAACTTTTGGCTCAATACCAAATGCTTTCGCAGAATCGGCAGACTGAATGGCAATATCGGCTAATTGCTCCGCATTTGGCTCAGGGTTAATTGCACAATCACCGTAGACTAATACTTGATCAGGTAATAGCATAAAGAATACCGATGATACTAATGAGTTACCCGGTGCGGTTTTAATTAACTGTAACGCTGGGCGTATGGTATTGGCGGTGGTATTAACTGCGCCAGAAACTAAGCCATCAACTTGGCCTAGTTTTAACATCATGGTGCCAAGCATCACGTTATCTTGTAATTGCTCGCGCGCGACAATATCAGTTAAACCTTTATGTTTTCTTAGCTCCATTAACGGGTTAACGTAGTTTTCAATAATATTTTCCGGCTCAGTGATCATCACATTACTTGGCAAGGTAATACCTTGTTGCTCGGCAATACGTAAGATTTCTTCTTTATTACCTAATAACTGACAACGGGCAATATTGCGCTCGGCACAAATCGCTGCAGCTTTAATGGTGCGTATGTCATTACCTTCTGGCAGTACTACCAACTTATTGGCAGCTTTGGCCAAGTCAGTAAGTTTATGTCTAAAGGCTGGCGGAGAAAGCAATTGACCGGTAACTTTAGTACCCAATAAGCGCTCAACCCAAGCTGAGTTAATGTTATCAGCTACGTGTTGTTTTATCCGGTCTTGGCGCTGTACGTCTTCTTCAGGCACTTCAGGGTTGTAATTCATCAAATGTCTTGATGTACGCCATGTATCCCACGGCACAGACAACACAGGTAAACCCGACTCAAACGCTTGCTGACAAAGCTCCATCACACTCTCATTTGGTACAAAGCCATTAGTAAGCAGTAAAGCACCTACTTTGGTACCGTTAAGTGCTGACAAACAAGTAGCAACGATAATATCGGTTCTATCACCTGGTGTAACAATTAAACGCCCTGGTACTAAATGGCTCATCAAGTTACCAACACTTCGAGCACAAAAACTAACACTACGAATACGGCGATGCTCCATATCACCTGAGTGTAATACTGTGGCATCAAGATAGTTTCTTATTTCGGCAACCCTAGGGGCAACTAAATCGATATCCCAGTTAATGGTACCAATTAAATCAAAGTGCGGTTTTTTAAAGATGTTTAAATCAAGCCAAGGTTGTAAGTCAAAGTCAGTATTAAACTCGGTATCTCTTGGCAATAAGCCGAACTCGTCTTTATCCGGTGAGTTCATCTTATTAATGATACAACCTTTTAAGCGTTTGTTTTTTAAACCGCCAAAGTTGCTTGCACTTACTTCAATTCGGTCTTCAAATTGCTCAGGTGAGTCTCTATCTGGGGTGGCAACAAATACAATATCTGCCGATAGCGCAGAGGCTACTTCTGCATTTATTTTTGCCGCATACGATTGCCTAGTAGTTTCTATTAAACCTTCAATAATGACCACTTCTTGGTCAAACTTTTGTAAGTTACCGACGATTTCTTCAAGTATCACGTCTAAGTCACCATCACCAACTTTTTGCTCTACGTAGCTAATTGGTAATGACGTTTCGTTAAATTGACTAAATTCGGCCGGAGAGTTTTGATCATTAGACATAACATTACGCGATGGCTGACTTATTGGCTTAAAGTGGCCAACGTTAATCCCTAACTGCTGTAGTTTGTGAAATAAACCAAAAGCAACCGAGGTAAGACCCACACCAAAGCCAACCGGTACTAACATAATACGTTTACTCATATTACTCTCCTTGTTCAATAAGTTGTTGTGTTTGCATAGCTATAACCAATTCTTCATTGGTTGGAATAACTAAACATGCCTGTGAGCCTTGCTCATGAATACTGCCAGCTTTACCAAAACGCACTGCGCTATTTTTATCAGCATCAATTTTAATATTGAGTAATGCTAAAGAGCGCCCTACACGCTCGCGGATCAAATCAGAATTTTCACCTATGCCGCCGGTAAACACTAACGCATCAAAATGACTAATAGCAGCCATATAAGAGGCTATGGTTTTAGCGATACGATAACAAAAGATATCCATGGTTAAATTAGCTTGCACGTTATTGTCATTAATAATTGCATCTTCAATGGTGCGGCAATCGTTACTCATTTGCGATATACCTAACAAACCACTTTGCTTATTCAGTAATGTATCAACTTCGTCGGCGCTATAACCTAGCTGGTTTATTAGATGGAAAATAATACTTGGGTCAATGTCACCACTGCGAGTCCCCATCACAACCCCTGCTAATGGAGTTAACCCCATACTTGTGTCGACACTTTCGCCATTATCTATGGCACAAATACTACAACCATTACCAAGGTGTGCGGTAATACCACTAAATTCAGCTAATGGCTTGTCTAACGCTTTAGCCGCTTGTGTAGCAACAAAATAGTGGCTCGTGCCATGGAAACCGTACTTGCGTATACCCTGCTCTTTGTATAGTTGATAAGGGATACCATAAATAAATGCTTTTTCAGGCATGCTTTGATGAAATGCGGTATCAAATACAGCAACTTGCTTAAGTTCAGGAAAGGCTTGCTCGGCAGCTTCAATACCAATTAAGTTAACCGGGTTATGCAATGGTGCAAGTTGCGCAAGGCTGGCAATGCTATTTTTAACATCACTATTTATTAATGTTGGCTGCGAATACGATTCACCACCATGTACAACGCGGTGGCCAATAGCCGAAACTTGTTTGGTTAAATCATGTTTATTTAAAAATTCGACCAAATATTGCAAGGCAATTTGATGGTCAAAAGGCGCACTTAAAGCAATTACAGACTTTTCATTATTAAACGATATTTTAATAAATGCTTCTGGGCTTGCTAAGCGCTCAGCAATACCAGAAATACTAACTTCGCCATTAGTTGGGTTTATTAAAGAAAATTTAAGAGATGAACTACCACAGTTAATTACTAACACAGTTTGTTGGGACATAGAGATACACTTTTCTTATTGAACTTGGTTATAAGTTTTTATTATTGAGCTTGGTATTAGACATAAATTATAGAAGGTAAATAAATTAAAATATTGTTTTATGACAATAAATTTACCTAATTTGAACAAAAAGAATATGTTCAGCTACATGTATATACGTAATGCTTATACTAATTTTTTGATAATGATTGAATAATGGTTACTAATTTTGAAATTTTAATATTAGAAAGCTGGCGATAATCAAAGTATGGGCAAACGATCAAGCGATGATATTTACTCACCGCAAAGTCTTCATTTAACCAGTGCAGCGCAATATCTGCTTGTTTACTCAATAATTGTTGAGCATAAGTTTTACCCATAATAATAGAAATAACGTTTTTATCTTGTTCTGGGCTTGTAGCTGAATTTTCATCAACGACAAAAGCAGTGGGCTCACTAAACATTAATGCTTCATTACAACCCTGTTGTAATAAAT
This sequence comes from Thalassomonas sp. M1454, assembly GCF_007097525.1. Lineage (GTDB taxonomy): Bacteria > Pseudomonadota > Gammaproteobacteria > Enterobacterales > Alteromonadaceae > Thalassotalea_A. The sequence goes on along the minus strand of NZ_VKDD01000002.1, from coordinate 501,512 downwards.
ACTGATCGCGTAAATCTTGCCAGCGACTAAAACCTTTAGGTTTTAATTCAAACAGCAATTTAGCAAATACATTAAATATCTTGCGCCAATGATTGCCAGTTAACCGAGCAATATCTGCAACTTCTTCTTGGGCCATAGGTTTAACAATATCTAAGCTAAGGTATTGTTCAAGTGGCGGCCTATTTTGAATATAAACAATTATATTCGCATCAGTAGAGCCTAATCCTGCACCAGTTTTCATCTTTACTTTTCACCGATAAGTTAAATTAAATCACTATTTTTTTATTGCACAAACATTAACTTAAATACCTTATCCGTACTAGCTCCTAATAAATAAAAACCAATTTATATTAACGCGATAAAACATGGCAAAAACAACACTGTATAAAATAACAGTAAAAACTTGCATTACATTAAATTTACATGTACTGTTGTTTTATACAGTAGTCAAACATATTCACTGGAGAGTACAAATGAACAACTTATTTAACTTAAATAACAATAACTTAAACACAAACCAAGCCACTTCACACAGTGCTATTAATAACTGGTTAAGTGTAGAGAGTAATAATTCGAATACTTTTTTTGCTGATAAATTAGTAAAAGTTTGCCAATCAAAGCAGCAAGATAAGCGCTGGATTTTATGTGTTGATAGCGAAGAAAGTGACTTACTTGAACTGGCAAAAAATATTGATACCAGCAAATTACTTAGAGTAAATGGCCAGAATAAATCAATCTCTTTTGAGAATATCCAGCGTACATTATTAAAAGGTAATTGCTCTACCGTTGTACTTTGTGAGTCAAAATTTTCAGCACAACAATTACGCTCTTTAAGAATTTGTGCCAAACGAGGCAATACTCAATGCATCGTAGTAAATAAACAAAAACCACAATTACATTAATCAATATTTAACGACAAGCTTTAGGCAAAGATAAACGTTTAAATAAACAATGCATCTCCAGTGCTGTTCCACCTGTATTATTTAAACCTATACATTGAGTATGACTTATCTTTGCCATTTTCTTTTTACCTATTGCAACCTAGCCTTAAATTCCCCTATTGATCATCCCTTGTTATAATCTGCATTAATCAAAATTAGCGGTAAGTATTTCGTGAGCTCAAAACAAACAACTAAAACTAATAGTATCCAATCTTGTCCTTGTGGTTCAAAACAAGAGTTTAAAAATTGTTGCCAGCCATTTATAAATAAAACGGCTATCCCACAAACACCTGAGCAGTTAATGCGATCTCGATATAGTGCCTATGCAGTGAAAGACGCAGAATATATTTTGGCCACTTACGCACTTTCAAAACAAGTTGATAATGCTTTAAATGAGATCAAAGAATGGGCACAGCAAACTAAGTGGTTGGCGTTAAAAATATTAACTCCAAGCAGTAAAAAACTCGAGAAAAATGGCCAATATGATCACGTAGAATTTATCGCAGACTACCTAGTTGCTGATGAAGTTTGGCAAATGCATGAACGCTCTAGATTTATTCAAGAAGAAGGTCAATGGAGCTATTTAGATGGCGATATAATTAGTCATGAATGCATAAAAACGGTTACACGTAACTCGCCTTGCCCGTGCGGCAGTGCCCGTAAATACAAGCGTTGCTGCTTATAACGTGCGAATGAATTATTAACGTGCGAAAAATTTCGCACCAACCGTTTATCCGAATTTCCTCAACCGAAATTCGAACCTATCCACCGCAGGTCCGAATTTATTCGGACGTTATCTCCGACGGAACCCCCGTAATTTATTCGGACGTTATCTCCGAAGGAATTACCCGTTAATTTATAACTGGCGAATCAATTAGCACCAACTACAAATCTAAAACCGTCCATGGTGTTTCGGCATACCCCACGTCGTGTGGGGCAAAAAAAAAAGCTTACTAGAGAAACTCTAATAAGCTTTTTTAAACACTTAAATATATTAACCAGTGATGTGTTGTTTTGGCCAGGTTAAGGTGAATTTAGCACCACCTAAAACACTGTCTTCAACTTTTGCCGAACCGTTATGCCATTGCATTATTTTATTTACAATTGCCAGTCCTAAGCCAAAGCCGCCGGTATCTTTTCCTCGACTCTTATCGAAACGTGAAAAAGCGTCAAATATAATCTCTTTAAAATGATTATCAACACCGGGGCCATTATCTTCTACACAAATAGAACAATGATACTCATCAATAGACAACGACACTTTGATTTCATTATTGCCATATTTAATGGCATTGGTCATTAAGTTACTTAATGCTCTATTTAAAAAGTGACCATCAAAATCGGCGATAACTTCATTTGTGTCACACTCAAAGCTAATTTGAATGTCTTCACTTGAGAAATTCTCTACTTGATACTCAACCAATTTACGAACATCACCATGACTGTAAGTAATTTTTGGCTGATCACTTTCAAACGCTGCGTAAACTAATAACTCATTTACTAATGACTCTAACTCTTCAACATCTGTCGCTATTTTATCGATGTACTTATCACGAGTTTCATCATCTTTTGCCCCGCGCAATACTTGTAAAGCAAACTTACTGCGAGCTAATGGCGTTCTTAACTCGTGTGATACTGCGTTGGTTAATTCTTTATGTGCTTGTATTAGGCTATCGATGCGCCCTGACATCATATTAAAGGTATTTATCATCGGCTGAACTAAAGCAGATGTACCACCTTTAACGGTTGCTTTGAAATCCCCTTGACCAAAAGCTTTTGCCGTTTTATCAAGCTTGTCTAAATCTTTCGATATAGGCCAAACCCAAAAGAAAATAACAAAACCTAGTAGTACAAGTACAATGACTCGAATAAGCGCTTCTGTCCTTGGCCGAGTTGGCGACGGGACAGGACCAAGAACTAAAACCTGATCAACATTTTCCATCTGGTGAAATATAGTGATGTGGTTATCATCATAAAACACCGTAACATTGTCATGATTAACAAACTCTAAAGCAGGAACTAATGTTTTTGCTTCTTCGGTTGTAACCAAAATAATGGGTAAGTCAAAACGCTCTTTAGCAATAGCTATTCGATTTGGCCAGTTTTCAACTGGCTCATCAACTTGTAGCTTTTCGTCTAGGGCTTTAAGGACTGTTTTATAGCCTGTATAAGATTCAACGTCTTGTTCAACATGCATACTCCAAAATTCGTCTAACAACCAACTTAAAGTACCAAAACAACAAACAATTAAAAAATACAGGCTAAAAAAGGAGCGACCCAATTTCATTACTTATTCCCAAGCATCTGGTACGAATAAGTAACCTTGTCCCCATATTGTTTTAATTCTAAATGGTGTTTCGTTAGAATCGTGAAGTTTTTTACGTAAACGAGAGATACGTACGTCAACACTACGGTCCATACCGTCGTATTCACGACCTACTACTGCTTTGTAGATATAATCACGGTTTTGAACTTCACCAGCACGAGTTGCAAGTAACCATAAAAGGTCAAACTCTTGGCTTGTTAATTCAATGTTTTCGCCGCCTAAAATAACTTGGCGCGAGTTACGGTTGATTTGTAAGCTACCACAAGTGATTTCTGATTTCTCATTACCACCTTTAGGTAACTGGCCACGTCGTAATAGCGCGTTGATACGTGCTAATAAAACACGTGGTTCAACTGGCTTAGCTACGTAGTCATCTGCACCAATTTCTAAACCAAGTACTTGGTCAAAGTCAGTGCTTTTTGCTGTAAGCATTAAAATAGGGTTACTAAACGATGGGCGTAAGTCACGACATACGGTAAATCCATCTTTGCCTGGTAGCATTACATCTAATACGATTAGATCTGGAGAGAAGTTCTCTACAGTTTTAGCTACAGTGTCCCCTCTAAACTCTTGTTTAACATGAAAGCCTTCGCTAACAAGAAAATCCTTAATTAGATCTGAAAGCTGACGATCATCTTCAACTAAAAGAATTTTTTTAAGGTTTGGTTTATTGTCTGACATTAAGTATCGCTCCATCATCAATTAACATTTAACTTCACATTTATTGTTATATGTAAGTTACTGTAAGTTTAAGTAGAATTTAGTATGAAACGTTATGTTTCGTACATCTGCCTACAGTTATAACAAATTTATCTCACAGATAATAATGTTATTTTACATTAGGCTTAACACCAAATTTACAAAACTAAACCTTACAATACAACGAGTTACGAGCAAAAACAAACATAAAATTAACATTTTTCGATAACAAATCAACACCCCGGTTTACAATCTAATTACAAAACTAAGGAAAAATCTCTGATATCAGCAAAACATTGGTTAAATTTCACTCATGGTTACATTTTAGTTAATTGATTTATAAAAGGTTAATTAATTTTGAAAATAATTCAGATAAAATTTGTAATTTGCTCAAAAAACTAGCATTTACGCGGTTTTTAATAGCTAAATAAAAATTGAATTCAACCCCGTAGCCAAGTCTGCTAGCATATGCCTACTTTGATAAGATAATGATATTAAAAAATGAAAATAATCTCCTTTAACATTAACGGCCTACGTGCCCGCCTACACCAATTACAAGCGATAATAGACAAACACCAACCGGATATTATCGGCCTACAAGAAATTAAAGTTCATGATGAAGCATTCCCAGTAGCAGATGTAGAGGCTATGGGTTATCACGTTTATTACCATGGCCAAAAAGCACATTACGGTGTTGCTATGTTATGTAAGAAAGAGCCGGTTAACGTGCAAAAAGGTTTTCCAACCGACGATGATGAAGCGCAAAAACGTATGATCATGGTAACCACAACCAATGACAGCGGCGAAGAAATTACTGTTTTAAATGGTTACTTCCCACAAGGTGATAACATTAACCATGAAACTAAATACCCTTATAAGCGCCAGTTTTATAAAGATTTAATGACTTATTTAAATGAGCACCATCAGCCGAGCGAAAACATCGTAGTAATGGGCGATATTAATATTTCTCCTGTAGATTTAGATATAGGTATTGGTGAGCCTAATGCTAAACGCTGGTTAAAAACCGGTAAGTGTAGCTTCCAACCAGAAGAGCGTCAGTGGTTAAAAACGTTAATGGATTGGGGCTTTAAAGATACGTTTAGAGAGCTACACCCTACTCGCGGCGAACGTTACTCTTGGTTTGATTACCGTTCAAAAGGCTTCCCTGATAATCGTGGTCTGCGTATTGACGTTGTATTAGCAACGAATGAACTCAGTGATAAATGTATTGAATCGGACATTGATTACGAATTGCGCGGCATTGAAAAGCCATCTGACCATGCACCTATTTGGTCAACATTTAAATAAAGTAGAAAGACTATGAGCATTAGCCCACAACCAAATGATTATCACTGCCCTATTTGCGATCAAGCCCTTGAGCTTAACCAAAAAAGCTTTCGCTGCAGTAATAATCATAGCTTTGATCAAGCCAAAGAAGGTTATGTAAACTTATTACCGGTGCAGCACAAGCATTCAAAGGATCCTGGTGATAACAAAGACATGGTTAATGCTCGTAGACGCTTTTTAGAGGCCGATTACTATTTGCCATTGCGTGAGCGTTTAGTTAGTTTATACACCGAGTTAAGCAACAAGCCGATGGTTGTAGATGCTGGTTGTGGTGAAGGTTATTATACTCATGCCCACAAAACAGCAACTAATTCAGTGTACGGCATCGACATAGCCAAAAATGCCGTACGTATTGCGGCTAAAAAATATAAAGACTGTCACTTTAGTGTTGGCTCTATTGCTAAACTGCCATTTACTGATGGCGCCGTTGACTGGTTATTTTCTATTTACGCACCAATTAAAACTGAAGAGTTTTCTCGCCTACTCAACTCACAAGGTTACTTAGTAACAGTTACCCCGGCAGCCAAGCATTTATGGCAATTAAAAGAGTTAATATATCAAACGCCTAAGCCTCATAATGTTGATAAGCAGCAACTTGATGGCTTTGAGTTAATTAACGAAGAGAACTTATCGTATGAAATGTGTTTTAGCACGCACGAGCAAGCACTCGATCTACTTGCTATGACGCCTTTTGCATTTAAAACCAGTGAAAGTTTATTTACAAAGCTTAAACAACAACCACAATTTAAATGCCAAGCTGACTTCTTAATTCGCATTTATAAGAAAGCAGAAAATAAACCGACTGAAGAGATAAGCAACTAGACTAAATTGCAGCAACTAACTCTTTATCTCTGCAAATAAGAGTAATTAAGTAGTTTTGCTAAGTCGTTAAAGGTAGGCTTTTGAGTACTGAATTTTTCTTCCAGCTCAAGAGTTTGAATTTTGATCTTTTCAACCCCTTCTCTATACCAACGAGCTAAAGCTGGTGGCAAAGGCTCTCTTGATTTTTTGGCCATAAAGAACAAAGCCTGCACTGGCATAGATGCAATACACACGCCATAAAACAAAGCAACCGTAAGTTTATCTACCCCAAAAGCAAACAGCGGCAGTATAAACGCAACAAGCGCTAAGTACGGGCAATGTTTTAGCACAAACCGACTCGCTACAATAGCTTGGTATTCACTAAAATAGTTACTCAGCTCTGGCCTGAGCGGCCAAAGGTCGATGTATTCTTTGCCTTGTTTAAGCTGTTGTTTGATTGAAAGGTTCATGATTAAACTTTAAATTTTTGATGCATTAAAGATAACACAAATTATGACTTTTTTTGTGATAACTCACTTTATAAAGTAACAATTTGTGTGACATGTTCAATTTAAATACGCAGTTAACCCTTTAAAAGATCATCTTTATATAACTAATATAAGTAAATTTTATAATCTTTAAGTTAATAAATAATGATTTAGCTGTGTTATTTAGCTTAACTAGCAAAATAAACATATGCACATTTTTTAGCCATTAGCGATTGATGTTCAAAAAAAGCACTAACACATAAAAACCTTATAAAACAATACCATTTTATACATATAAATTGTTATGCACACTTTTACCCACAACTATTGTGGATAAAAGAATTAATTTGTCATAATTAAGTATGCAAGTTAAAGCGAAGTTAATTGCAAATATTCTTGGTTTTTAGCAGATTTAATTAAGAGTGATAAATAAATCATTATTTTTCGCTATTTGATCAGAGCGCAAATACTCACCTACTTACTATTTTCGATACCAAATAAAAAGCGTGTTTGCTATAGTGTTAGCACTCTTTGCAGCATAAACAAAACTAAAATGGCAAAACAAACTTTACAAGTATTAGATCTGATTTTTGACATTCACAGCTTTACTCCACAAACACCAGTGCCAGAGCAAGTATTCGCCGCTAAGGTGTTTTTTATTGGTAAAACTTTGGACGAGTTATCTATAGTTGTTCCACAAGAGATCAAGCTCGACAGTTTAGAGGTAGAAAAAGACTGGTGTGCACTTGAAGTCCTTGGACCATTAGATTTTACTTTAACCGGTATTTTATCAAATATATCTTCGGTACTGGCTGAGCAAAAAATCAGTATATTTGCCATATCAACATTTGATACCGACTATATATTAGTTAAAAAAGATACCGTTGACGCTTCAATTAAAGCGTTAACCGCCAATGATTATATAGTTTTAGACGAAGCAAAGTCTTAAAGCCCACATTGAAATAAAACGATATAAATAAAAAATAACAAATTAAATACGAGAATTAATATGACCATCATTTATGGTATTCATAATTGCGATACCGTTAAAAAAGCAAGAGTTTGGCTCGACCAAGCAAATATCCCATACCAGTTTCACGATCTACGCAAAGATGGCTTAGACGAAGCTTTACTCGTTAGTTTAGCTCAGCGCTCTACCTGGGAGCAGTTAATCAACAAACGCAGTACTACCTACCGTAGCTTAAGCGATGACGTTAAACTTAATTTAACTGGTGAAACTGCGATAAAAGTTGTGTTAGAGCAACCTACTCTATTAAAACGCCCATTGTTAGTGAACAATGACGAGCTGCACTTAGGCTTTAAACCGGCGCAATATCAGCAGGTATTTAATCATGAGTAATGACAGCGAAGTAATTGCGTTAGCTAAAGATTTAATGGCGCGTAAATCAGTAACCCCACTAGATGAAGGCTGCCAAGAATTAATGGGTAACCGCTTAGCGGCCGTTGGTTTTAACAATGAAGAGATGGAGTTTGAAGACACGTTAAACTTATGGTCTCGCCGCGGCACAGAGCATCCTGTATTTTGTTTTGCCGGCCATACCGACGTAGTACCATCTGGTCCTGAAAGTAAATGGAACACTCACCCTTTTGAACCAACCATTATTGATGGTTGGTTATATGGTCGTGGCGCTGCCGATATGAAAGGCTCTTTAGCGGCTATGGTGGTTGCTACAGAGAAGTTTGTCAAAGACTACCCTGATCACAAAGGTTCAATTGCATACTTAATCACCAGTGATGAAGAAGGCCCATTTATTAATGGTACTACTCGCGTTATTGATACCTTAGAAGCACGTAATGAAAAAATTGATTGGTGTATTGTTGGTGAACCATCAAGTACCGATGTGGTTGGCGATATTGTTAAAAATGGACGCCGAGGTTCAATTACAGGTGATTTGATCATTCATGGTGTACAAGGCCATGTCGCTTATCCAGAAATGGTTAAGAACCCAATACACCTTGCCGCTCCGGCACTTGCTGAGTTAAGCCAAGAAGTTTGGGATCACGGTAATGAGTATTTCCCGCCTACAAGTTTTCAGTTATCTAATATAAACTCTGGCACCGGTGCTACTAACGTGGTACCTGGTGAGTTACACGCTATTTTTAACTTACGTTACAGTACTGAAATTAACGACCAGGTTATCATGGACAGAGTTAATGCTATCTTAACTAAGTATAATCTTGACTATGAAATCAAATGGACCTTTAACGGTAAGCCATTTATTACTGGCGAAGGTAAGTTACTTAATTCAATACTTGATGCAATTGAAGAAACCAACGGCGTTAAATGTAAACCTTCAACGGCTGGTGGTACATCTGATGGGCGCTTTATTGCCCCAACTGGTGCGCAAGTTGTTGAATTAGGGCCAACGAATGCCACCATTCATAAAGTAAATGAAAGCGTGCGCTGTGAAGATTTAGAAAACTTAGTTGACATGTACTACTTAACATTGAAGAAGCTACTTACTTAATGAAAGAGATGTTCATCAATACTGCCGAGTTAACTGGGCAAACCGAACAACACATTACTTATGTTAATGAACATATAGGTATTCATAACCTATTGGTTGCGCCATTTGAAAAGATGCAACAAGCAGCTTTAGAAGATGGCATTAGCATAGACATAGCCAGTGGTTTTCGATCCTTTGCCCGTCAGCAGCTTATTTTTGATCGTAAAATGCAAGGTAGTGCCAATGTACTTGATATTAACAATGAAGTCGTTGACCTAAGCAAGTTAGCCGTTGCAGATAAAATAAACAGTATTTTATTATACTCTGCCCTACCTGGCGCTAGTCGTCATCACTGGGGCACGGATATCGATGTATATTCAAAATCTTTGATGAAGGGTAAAAGCCTAGCGCTTGAAGCGTGGGAATATGAAGCTAATGGCCCACTTGCACCATTAACTGAGTGGCTTGACGATAATATGCAGCAGTTTGGTTTTTACCGCCCATACGATAAATACCGCGGGGGGGTTGCAGCCGAGCCTTGGCATTTATCTTATCAACCACTAGCTAGTATGTTTAGCGAGCAATACAGCCAAGAAGTATTAGCGCAATGCATTCAAAATAGCGATATGGTTGGCAAAGAGCAGGTTTTAACCATGCTAGATACTATTTATTGTCAATACGTTACCAATGTAGGAGCAGCCTAATGGAAACTTGGGTTATCGTTGTTATTATCGTTTGTGTTATTGCCGCTATTGTCGGTAACTTATCTATGTTGCAACGCAGCACACAACCGCTTAGACGTAAAAGTTTAAACGATCTACAAGAAACACTACCAAGAGCCGGTGAAAAACAAGCACAACTTAAACAAGAAAGAAAAAACAAAAGCAAATAACACATCAAGGTGTCAGACACCTTGAAGCTCTTAAACACAAATTAAAAAGGGGCTGTTCAAATTGAACAGCCCCTTTTCTATGTTCTTATCAAGGTGTCTGACACCTTGATATTTAGTTTAGAAGCGGAACGATAGTGCCGGCTCTAATATTTCAAAGTTTTGAATAAGCACTTGATCCGATAAAATTTCACCTTCATCGTTGTAAATCTCAAGCGCAGTTTTGCCATCTAGCTCTGTTAAATGGAATTCGTAAACGCCACTTTCAATTTCAACAACAGGTAATTCATCACCCCAAATCATATCCCATAAGCTTGGGTCGATGCGCTCATACTCTACTTCGTAAATAAACTTATCTTCGTTTAAGTCAGATATTTTAAAGTTGTAGCTATCAAAGAAACCAGGTAGGTAATTCCAAAGCTCATCAACAGGGTAATCGATAATATAAGCAGGTTTGTTATTAGCTGATTGACCAAGGGTAACTATTTCCATGGTAGCTCGAGCTAAACGATCTTCTTTGTTATATAAACGGTACTGGTAATCTAACTGCGCAGTGATGGCATTGATCATACCCATTTCAACACGCTGTTTTTCAATTGGGTCGATTAAGGTTTTAGAGCCTTTATCTGATGTGTGCATGTATTCAACAAGCTCAACATTTAAACCAACACTGCGACCGTGTGGTTTAGTTACTAGTGAATACTTAAAGCGCCAGCTTTCAGTTAAATCGATATTTTTCCAAAATAAGTAACCGCTTTCTTCTTCAACGTGGAACCATTCTGACTCCCAAGTATTGTTGGCTTCATCTGCACTCACAAAGCCAACGTCTTCAGTAGCTAAATAATCGGTAATTACTTTAATAACAGTTTCACGAAGATCTCTGTCGTCATCTACTTTGTCAAACCAAACTGCTGCGGTTTTATCAAATTCATCTACTCGACTACCAGCAGCAAGCGGAAGTACTAACGCAGGCGCTCGCACATCTACCTTAATGCCAACTGGGCCATCTGAATTTTCTAATTCAGGAATAAGATAATCTGGCTTATCTTCTGGCTGATGAAGGTTTTCTGGAACAACAAATTTAGACTCAGGTTTGGCATTTACGTAATCAAAATTACCATTTGCTTGTTTACGAGTTTCTACATTACTACAAGCCGCAAGGGATAAAGTCAGTAAAGAAAAATAAAAAGTACGGCGTTCCATTAAAACTCCTGAGGAAAAAGCCTGTTTCTGCAGTTAGCAGTAAACATAGTGATGATTTATACCAATTCGTTTATTGATTAGTATTTATTATAATTTGGTACTGTATTCAGTACTTGCAACACAACAAATTGTTTTGATAAATATTACCCGATTTAGTTCCCGAAGGAGAGTAATATTTTTGTATTCTTAATTGCGGTGCAATATTGCGGTTTATGGTACTTGTATGATTTTGTAAACACAAGTTTTTACCTTTAAAAGAGTGCAATATCTATCAAGGGCTACAATTGTAATGCGTTTACCTTTACAATATTGGTTAATTTAAAGTTAATGAATTAAATTCAACTACATGACGCATTCTTTAGTATTTACCGCAATTGGCAAAAATCGTACAGGTATTGTTAGTGAAATAACTAAACTCGCCACTGATTTTGGTTGTAACATAGTCGACAGCCGCATGGCTATATTAGGTAGTGAGTTCACCTTAATCATGTTGCTTAACGGTAAAAAATCGGCGATTAATCAAATTGAAACACGTTTGCCTATACTTGCCTACTCTCTTGAGCTTTTAACAATAAGTAAACGTTCAACCAGTACGATTACTGACATAGTAGACGAGTACGTGCACGTTAATATTTCTGGCACTGACACTCCTGGCATGTTAAAAACCGTGACCGAGTTCTTCGCTAAACGCAATATTGACCTATCATCGTTAAAATCAATTACCGATGATAAAACCAACACAGTTGCAACTGAGTTACTAATTAACTTAACTAAGCAAGTAAACAAACAACAGTTACATAATGAACTACAAAAGTTATGTGATAAATTAGCGGTTACCTTAAGCTTTACCTCTCATCAACAAGAATCAAAATAAAGGATTTCCATGAACACATTACAAGTTGGCGATAAAGCCCCTGCTTTTACCTTACCTGATCAAGCCAATAACCCTGTATCGTTAAGCGATTACATTGGCAAAAAACGTGTATTAGTTTATTTCTACCCAAAAGCAATGACCCCAGGTTGTACCGTACAAGCGCAAAACTTACGCGACAGCAAAGCGGAGTTAGAAAAGCTAAACACAGTAGTATTTGGCATTAGCCCTGATGAAGTAAAACGTTTAGACAAGTTTTGTGTTCGCGACGAGTTAAACTTTACTCTGCTTTCTGATGTAGACCATAAAGTTGCTGATGACTTTGGCGTATGGGGATTAAAGAAATTTATGGGCCGTGAATACGATGGCATTCACCGTTTAAGCTTTTTAATTGGTTTAGATGGCAATATTGAACACGTTTTTAATAAGTTTAAAACTAAAGACCACCACGAAGTGGTACTAGATTTTATTGCCAATAACTAATTACAATTTAACAATACAGTGGTTGTCAAAAACAACCACTGTACCTTAAACCTTCTAGTAAAAACCTAAGCCCTTCAATTCTTTAATTTTTAATCCTTAGTTCTATTTCTGCAAAACATATCTATTCTTTAACCTAGATATATCAAGCTTTTCAGCTATTATTTAATTACTAGCGAACACCAATTTTAGAAGGAGTTTACAATGTTTAACTCTAATATATTTAAATCCGCACTCGCGCTATCAATAACTTGCTTGGTTCTTTCATGTGGCGGGTCATCTGGTAGTAGTACCCCTGAAGTTAATTTAACCGAACAGCAAATCAAAGACTTAAATACATTAACCGAAGGTGAGATCACTGGCTTTGGTAGTATTTATGTTAACGGGGTTAAATATGATACTAGCGATAGCAATATTTTTGATGACGACGATAACACATTATCTGAGAGTGATTTATCGGTAGGTATGTTGGTTAAACTCTATGGTGAACTAAATAGCGACTCTATCTCGGGTACTGCCCACACTATCCATTACAGCCCTGAAATTAAAGGCTTCATTGAATCAATCGATCTCAACCTAATGACCTTAACTGTCCACGGCCAAGTTATAGTCTTTAACGATTTAACCCATTTTGACGATACTTTAGCAAGTTCTCTTATGCCCGATGATTACGTTGAAGTTAATGGCCACTTTTTAGAAAATGGAAATTTACTTGCCACCCGCATAGAACAAAAATCAGCCGTTGATAACATAAGTATAAAAGGCAAAGTTAGTAATATTAATTTAACCGAGATGCAATTCACCTTAGGTGATTTGATTATCGACTATCAAGATGCTGAGTTTGACAATTTTAGCGTAAACGAGCTGAGTAATGGGCAGTTTGTAAAAGTTAAAGGCATCTTAGCCAATTTAGTCGATGGTGTTTTTGATGTAGATACAGTCAAACTTTATAGTTTTAAGCCTGAAGACGAGCATAACCACACATATCACTACCTCAATGGCCTTATAGCTAATTTACAAAACGACTACAGCTTTATGATAGGTGATGTGCAAGTAATTATTAGTGATAGTACTAGAGTAGAATATGGCAGTTTAGATAACCTAGCCAATGATTTAAATGTCAAAATTAAAGGGGAATACAATAGTAATAACCAGCTTGTTGCCAGCAAAATTTATATAGTCAATCAAGTGGAGGTTAAAGCACAAGGTTTAGTGGAAGACATAAATACCACTCTTAGAACTATCACGGTGCTAGGCGTAACATTTATGTACAATGAATTCACCCGCTTTGATGATGACTCCGAAAATGACTCACACACTTTTAATGACAGTTCATTAGGTATTGGTGATTTTGTAGAGATAAAAGGCTATATCAATACCGATGGTGATTATGTTGCCAGTAAGATCAGTAAAGATGATGAAGATGACTCTTCGCAAGCAGTGAGTGAATTTGAAGGCCAAGTAAGTAACATAAGCGATAATGGCTTTACCCTATTTGGTATAGACTTTATCGTAAATGATAATACTGAATATGAAATATATGATGTATACGTTACTAAGCAAGAGTTCTTCGACAAAATAACTCAAGGCATGTTCATCGAGGTAGAAGCACGAATTGAAGACGATCAATATATTGTCGTCGAGGTTGAGATTGAAGCTGATGAAATAGACGACGATTAACGGCGTATTTTATAAAAATACGCTAACTCCTTAAAACTAAGTGCTAAAGCGTTATGCTTTAGCAATTAACTCACTTAAGCTTTAAAGAGCTTATGTTTTATCTTACAGAGCTTGATTAAGCCAGTTTATACAAACATTGCAACCACTTGCTTGATCAATGCTTGCGCCCCTGGTACAAAAAACCACACAAACACCGCCACATTAATTAATATCGCCAGCCACAGCTCAATCCTGAAAGATAACTTTTTCGATTTATGGCGCAGCGTTTGCTGAGCAAATACAGCCCCAGGCCAGCCACCAATTAACGCCAGCAAATGCAGTTGCTTTTCAGATATGCGCCAACTGCCCTTTTGCGCCGCACGTTTATCAACACCATAAAATATAAAGGTGAGTAGGCTTAGGATTAAATAACCAGTAAAAAAGTGAAATGACAACGGCGTAAATATCACTAACGCAAATAAGGCAATAATAAATACAATGCTGAACAGTAAGGTAAAAGTGATGAATGAATTTGAGCCTTTATATTTGTTGGCTGAGGAATTTTTTGATTTACCAGCAGCAAGGTTTGGCTTTTGATTTAAACGCTCGCCTTGATGAGTAACCTTACCGGCATTTAAACGCCCTTGTTTATCTTTAACCAATTCATAAGTTAACACACAGCCTTGCTCAGGCCTTTGCCCTTTTGATACAAAGCTATTAATGTGGACAAAGACTTCCCTGCCGCCAGCAAGTGGCGTGATAAAACCAAAGCCTTTATCATCTAGCCATTTAGTTAATGTCCCTTTAACTCGCATATTGCATCCTTTTATTACAACCACACCGATATCAAAACCAGATCATAACAAATATTTTCACAAAGCTAAGTCAATAACTACAATTTAATTAAGTAATTTGCCCACTTGCGTGTAAAATACAGCACTCATCGTAACTTACTGCGCTTTTGCTTTTATAAGGATCTTTTGTGAACACTTTTTGCGGACTTGATTTTGGTACCTCTAACTCTACCTTTGGCACTATCGACCAAAACAATAAAGCTATTTTAATCCCGCTTGAAGACGGCAAGGTAACTATACCTAGCGCCATATTTTTTCACTTTGAAGAAAACCGTACCTTTTTAGGCCGCGCCGCATTAAACGAATACATCGATGGTGAATTTGGCCGTATTATGCGCTCGTTAAAAAGCGTATTGGGTACATCTCTTATGGATGAAAAAACCCAAATCAAATCACAACTCGTACCCTTTGCCGATATACTCACCAGCTTTTTAAGCCACTTAAAAGCAACTGCCGAACGCAGTGCAAACCAAGCGTTTGAGCAAGTTGTACTTGGCCGCCCAGTACACTTTGTTGATGGCGACAAAGAAGCCGACTTATTAGCGCAAGACACTCTTGAATCAGCCGCTATTCGCGCTGGCTTTGCTGAGGTGCAATTTCAATACGAGCCAATAGCCGCAGCCCTTGATTACGAGCAAAGTGTCGATAAAGAAGAAATCGCCTTAATTGTTGATATTGGTGGTGGTACATCAGATTTCTCAGTGGTACGAATTTCACCAGAGCGTAGTGAGCGTTATGATCGCAAAGACGACATTTTAGCTAATGGTGGTATTCATATTGGCGGTACCGACTTTGATCGCAAGCTAAGCCTTGAAACGGTTATGCCGCACTTAGGTTACAAAAGTAAGTTTAAGCCAAGAGCGCAAACCGCAAACTTTGAAAAAAACTTTAGTATTCGTAAATCGGTTTCAACCGACACTTATACCGAATCAACAGAAATGTTTATGCCATCTAGCTATTATCACGACTTAGCAACCTGGCACAAAATCCATCATTTATATGAAAAGAACACCATAGGATCGTTAAACGATCTTGCCTTTCGTGTTGCAAACAAAAATCTTATCGACCGCTTATTAAAACTGATTAATCGCCGCGAAGGTCATTTATTAGCAATTGATGTTGAGCAAGCCAAGATTGATTTAACCAACATGCAAAAAACGGCGATTGATTTAGACTATCTTGAAAAAGATTTAAGCATCGACCTAAGCATCAATCAATTACATGACGCGGTAGATAACGAAGTAGATAAAATTCAACAGCAAGCCATTGCTACCATTGAAGAAGCAGGCTTAAAGCGCAGCGATATAACCAAAGTATTTATGACTGGCGGTACCACTGCAATCCCAATGGTTAAACAAAGCATTGAATCTTTATTCCCGCACACCGAAATTATTAATGGCGATAAGTTTGGCAGTGTTGGTATGGGCTTAGCAATTGATGCTATGCGTAAATACGGTTAATGCCTATGGCCTTACATTACTATTAAATAAACCTTATTTAAGCGATTTTTTAAGATTATCTAAAGAATAAAGCAACATGTTTTCGTTAAATGGTGCGGTAATAAAACCATACTGACTATAAAAGGATTTTGCTTGCTGTGATAAGGCGTGAACTAATATAGCTTTAACGCCAATAGTTCGTGATACATTCAAACTGCGTAATATCGCATTGCGCAGTAACTGACTTCCTAAACCTGATTGAGCAAATTGTTTATCAACAGCTAACCTTCCCAATATAATGACAGGAATATTTTCGGGCATATTTCTTTTTATATTACCTGGCGGGAGCTTTCTTTCTACGCAACCGAAGGCTAAAGAATAATAAGCCACAACCTTGCCATCAACAGTACAAACATAGGTTTTACTTGCACCCGAGATTTGGTTTTTCATACTTTTCTTTTTTAAAAAGTAATTTAAGGACTCTTCACCACAATCGAACTCGGTTAAATCAAACGAAGAATTTAACGACAAAGGTTCGCTTATTCTTCCCATGGCGCTTTACTTTGCATTAATTTCTCAAGTTTATAGTTGGCAACAGGTTCATTTAAAGCCTGTTCAAAAGCATCAAATTTATCATCATCTAAACTAAATAAGCGTTGTTCAAGAAGAACGTTTCTAGCTTCTTTACAAGAAACATCAAGAATGAAGGTTGTTCTATCCATATTGAGTGCGGCAGCGGCTTGCGTGAGTAACTCATGCTGCAATGGTTCCACCCTCATATTTATTGGTGATGTCTTAGCCATAAAAACCTCGTATATCTAATAACTACACAAATTATAGTGTAGCTAATAGCTATACGCAATTTTATCTTAGTAAAACTTATAAATATGACACTAAGCACTATACTAAACTTAAATCTGTATATTTAATTAATAGCTAACTATGAGTAAAAATACCTTTGTCGATCGTTACTTCAAAATAGAAATTGATGAACACCACACCAATATATATTTAAAAGATATTTCGTGGCCTGAGCCTTTCACGCCACAAGAAAGCATAAAGCTGATCACTACCCTACCAAAAGACAGTAACGAGCAAGCTATCAATCAAGCAATAGAAGATATCATTAAAAACGAAGAGTATTTTTTAACGTGCAGCGAATGTAACGAGTTAAACCTAAGCAATCACATGTTTGATAATTTACTGTGTAAAGCTTGTGCCAATAATAACCATGGCGAAGTGTTTTAACTAAAACTGCGAATATAAAAATAAAAGCTTAAGAGCAGTAACTCGCCTTAATTGCATTCATTTCCTCAAGCTCACCATCATTTACCGTTAACTTATAAGTTTTCATTACTCGTATAAAGCGAGCTATGTATTGGCATTGATTAGTTGGCGGTAACCAATCAATAATTCCTTTTGCCCCTTTAGAGCGATTTAAGCTTGCTTCGACACTCCATAAGTTAGCGCCATCATTAGCAAAAGCTAAACGCTTAGCATCAGTCCACGTATTAGCGCCATGTAACCAAGCCCACTTAAGCGGTACAACGTGGTCTATATCAATACTTGAGGCATCATAAATAACAGCCCCTGTAAAAGGTGAAATCCACTTACCCGAGCGCACCTGACATTTACGAGAGTCTTTAAAATGAACGGGGCCAACAGACTGAGAAATTAATGCTTCCATACGAGAGTTTTGACAATCACCGTCAGCATCATCCCAACCATGACCAAAGTAACTGCGCTTATATGGCAAACCAGCAACAGAGCCACTAGGACCTGATACCTTAGGCGTAATAGCACCTTTAGATAAACGGCCACCAGAATCTAAACAAGCTTGAACACTATTATAAGGAGTAAAGTTTTTGGTGCGCGAGTAATAAGAGCTTTGTTGATCATGACAAATGCCCGAGGAAGATTTTTTAACTACATTAGCCGCACTACTTTCAACAGAAAACAGCACGCACAAAACAAGCATGAAAACAGCAAAAGACTTTTGAATCATTAACGACCACTAAACAATTAATGTACTACACAAAAAAACAGCGACCTAAAGTGTCGCCAACAGAAGCATTGTAAATAAATAGTGAATCAAATGCTGTAGTTATTTGTAAAGCCCTAATTCACATTTCCTTTATCACACCGTCGTTCCCGCGCAGGCGGGAATCCATCATGCCATTTATTCATAACTCCCTCCTTCACCGCTCTAGTCACCCAAAAAGTGCATGTCATCCTGAACTTGATTCAGGATCCCATCTTTAAAAAAAAGACAAAAAAAAGCCCGACTAAGGAGTCGGGCAAAAAATATAGCATTTCAGGGAGGAAAACTATGAAAGTTAACTGTGTTTAATATTAAACCTTTCTAGAAAAAATACCGTTAACCAAATGTAAAACACTGCAAAGGTTTGTTGTGAATGTTTTGTTAACGATGATCTTAACTTACAAATAGAAACAACATACACAATCAATACAGCATAAAATATAAACAACTACACAAACCTAACGATAACTAAAAAAACGATGAACCTTATCTTTTCAACAATACTTAAAATACATGCTTATTTATTCTTGTTTTTAACGTTTCCTATTTGGCTACCCTTTTACATCATGATGAAGGTCTTTACCCTATTCCCAATGCTGGCAGGTATTTTTGTTTTAAATGAAATTTTTGGTGATGAGTGTGAAGATGAAGAAGAATACTGAATCCATAGCAACAATGAACTTCTCATATTTGCTCGCTAAGTTAGCTTAAATGCTTATTAAACTCATAGCTTTCAATCTACAAGGTACAATTTAAAACACTTTTAAGTTACTTAAAACCGTATAATTTATAACACGTTGTTTAAATAATATTAAACCGCAAATACAGTTACTAAACACCTAGCGATAAGGGCAAAGCAAATGCAAGCTTCAAAATCTCGATTTAATTTAAAAAACAGCCTAACTCTTTTTATTGCCGACAAGTTTAAATTTGTATACTCATTACTACTGGTTCTATTTATTGTTACTAGCACCGTAATATTTATTTACGCCCCATCATATAAAACAGTAGAAATAACAGGTACCGAAGCTAAGCGCTCACAAGTAGATGAGAGTAACGCCCATGCCTACGTTGACACGTATTACATTTACACCACACAAATAGATAAATCTTTTGTACTACGCAACGAAGATAACTGGGTTTACTTTAAGTTTGACAGCGCCGACACACAAGCTGAAGCTCAAAACGTACAAGATTCAACAGCTGTTGTTAAATACTACGGTTTCCGCTCAAATATTTTATCAATCTTCCCTAACGTTTTATCAATTGAAAAAACTAACACTCAAATTAATGGTTTATCTTGGTTAGGTTACTTTGGTTTAATTTTTAATACCCTATTGTTCAGCTACTTTGCATTTAAACTAATTCGTTTAAAAAGCAGACTTAAAGCTAGCGTATTACTACCAGATGCAGAAGCAACAAAACAAACGCTAGAAGATAATTCTTAAACAAGCTAAGCCACAGATAACACAAAGCCAGAATTTATATTCTGGCTTTTTTGTAATTAGTACATTTCTTCTGGAATATATAACGTCATGCCATGGTAACCAATCGTGCCACCTGAAGTTCAGACAAAAAAAAGCCCGACTAAGAAGTCGGGCAAAAAATATAGCATTTCAGGGAGGAAAACTATGAAAGTTAACTGTGTTTAATATTAAACCTTTCTAGAAATAATGCCGTTAACCAAATGTAAAACACTGCAACACTTTGTTGTGAATGTTTTGTTAATATTCTTAATAGAAGCATGTAGAGTCTATTATTAATGTGAAAGCTGATCCTATAGATATTCTCTAAATATTATTAATATAACCACTAGCTTTAGTATAGAGCTTAGGTCTTTCAAATGAAGGCATATCATAACCCCAACCACCTGATGTAAATTTCAATACTATTCTAGTATCTAAAGTATTGAAGGCTAGCGTATCACCTTCAAAAGGCTTGTAGTCAAAATCAAAACAATTACGGCTAGCTAGCTCCCGACACAAGCTATTTACTAGGTTGCTATCAAATTTAGGAAATTTAAGCTTTCCCATTGAAATCGCATTATTTTCAGGCTGATTAGGATCACACCTTCTCAAAATCCAATGGGGTTGAGACGTATCAACTTCATCATCACAGGTACACAAAGTTAATGTATTGTTTATTTCGCACATACGGTTACCCTTTTATTTGGCTATATAGTTCGCTAAGTTGAACCTTGTCTCTGAACTATCAGCTTAAGCTGATAAGCTTAATAATAAAACATAACTTCATATGTTCAATTTATAAAAATCACGAAAACAGATAGCTTGCCAATAAAGTACTACTTGCTGCTACAGATACATTTAGCGCAGTTTCTTTTCCTGCATCACCTAGTTCCTTCTGACCTCTTAATACCTCTATAGCCTCCTTCCCTGCAGAGAACAATAAAGAAAACGCCGCGGTATCAGTTGCAGCATCTAAAGGAGTATCGGATGAAAGTTTAGAAATAACCGAATTCATATCTGCAATTAATTCTTCATTTGTTAAGCCAGATGCTTCAACATTATCAAATAAGCTGGCAATTTCATTCGTTGCAATCACCTCAATATCTGGGTATTTATCAAAATGTTGATAAATACCACTGCTGTCTTGCAAGGCTTTCAACTGGGCTTCTTGTATTATTTCGCCGGTATCTACAGAATATATTTGAATATCAGCACCTGGTTCATTTGTTTTTTCAAATAATCGAGCTTGTTGGTCAACATTCTGACGGTTAAATTCGTCAACATATAGTAACTCGTGATATATGCCTTTAGCATTGTTAGCGACACCTTTTAAGCTTTCTAATGAATAACTCGACAAGGCCGCACCTAACTCAGAATGAGTGTAATCACTCCACTCATTATTCATGCGTTTAAGTGCTTCAATTGCAATTAAATTTTCTGGCGTACCTTCTATTTCTTGACTACTCAACAAAGCAAAAACAACACCAGATATTGCAAAAACTGGGCTCATTTTGTACGGAGTATTTTTAATATAATATTTAAATCCATTTACAACATTACCTTGAAAATCAGTTAATGCATGCTCTTGAAAACGAATCTTATTAGTTTCATTCAATTCTTCCATAATCATGTTTTTATGATTTTTAAGTTGCTCATTTAACGGATTAATGACGTCATTTAGTAATACTTTTGCTTCCGTCAAACTTAACTGCACAGGGTTATTTAATAATACTTCATCGATAGCGGCAATGAGTAAAGCTGAACTCTCTATAATTTTACGTTCTTCATCAGAGAGCTTTTCAATATCTCTCGGTTCACTACTCAAAGCACTATACGCAACAGCACCTACCAACAAGCCGACACCACTAGTTACAACCGCGCCTGCAGCCATACCACCGCCAACTAAAGAGCCAATCCATGCCAGAGTTGCACTGTTAGCCGCAGCTCCCGATAATCCTGCAATAGCAGTACCTGTGCTCGCACTGCCAAATGAACTTACCAATGCAAATAATCCACCAGCACTTGCTATACCAGCTACTTTGGCTGAAATAGCTTTACCAAAGTTAGAAGCTAATTGCTCAGAGTCTTTTTTGCTAACTTGTAAAATGCATGAATTTATATATATAAGCTCTTCTCGGGTATTAACTAATAATTCTTTTGCATCCTTAGGTTCATTGTAATTTTTTATGCATCCTCTAACGACCCCATACCCATAAACAACGTTATTTTTGGCAGTTGATAACATGTCACTTATCCCATATTTTTGAACTTTATTATTTACAGGTATAAAAACAGTTTCATTTATATCGTCCGTCAGCTCGCCCTTCTTCGCATTCCCCCCTGCATCAAAGCTATTTTTTTTAACTTTTGAAGAAAGTGAATTGAGAATCTTAGTTGCTTTATCAGACGCACCAGTTTTTTCATCAAATACTTTTATTTTTTCAAAAACTTCACCTGATGTTTCTTTGACAAAATTTGATGTTTTATTAAATGACTTTGAAAACATTCTTGTTCCTTTATTGCGTTAACTGACTAACTTAAAATAAGTTTAAAACGAACTTTAAAACTCTGAAGTACTAGCTTAAAGTGTAATTTCTAATGTAAGAACTGTAATTATCAAAGAATTTGTAAGCCGCTTCTTATAGTTCAAAATTACTTATAGCATTAAACAATTAAATGAAATGTAACTAGATTAGAGATGATGAATATTATAATTTTTACTTGTTTATATCTCAGCTATAGAAAAGTAAAAAAGAGTTTATAATTGTAAGGCGATTGTAAAACAAACCATTAAAAATAGTCACTATAAGCAACGTCAAGGTATAAATTTTGCTCAAAGATAACTGGTTAACAAGTAAAGAAGTGATGAAGGCCCTGAAAATAACTTCGTGCCAATTAATGCATCTAAGAGTCTCAGGTAAAATAAAATTCAAAAAAATAGGTAACGCATATTACTACCTTGTTGAAGAGAACTCCCTGAATGATTAAATCAATCCATCCACAAATAATAAACTGGCACCATGCGAAGCATGGTTCGGGCATAGATAACACACCTAAAAGTGAGTCAACTATTCTCCAGTTGATCCAACTAACTGATAAGATAATTAAACCATTAGAATCTGAATTTGGAAAAGTAAACATAACTTATGGATATACATCCGCAGAGCTAACTAGATTTATTCAAAAAAATTCTCCAGCGGGTACATCACCATCAATAGATCAACACGCATGCCATGATTTAAATTTAAAAAATAATAGAATAACTAAACGTGATGGAGCTGCATGTGATTTTTTTATAGAGCAATACAAAGATAAAATGGACAAAATTGCACTCTATATCTGCAATCACCTTCCTTTTGACAAGCTCTATTATTATGGAAATAATCGCCCTATTCATGTAAGTTTTAATGTAGAGCCATCAAAACATTTACAAGTTATAGGTACTAGTAAAAATGGCCGAAGAATACCTGGTAAAAAAGCTTATGGTAACGATGCTATTAATCTAATGAAATCAATAATAAATGAATGCAGAACAATATAAAAAGTTAGTTAAGCAAACATCAATCGGCAAAGTCTTACCTGATGCTATCTACTTTCATAAAGACTACTTTAATGAAGCTCCTCCTTTATTAATAAAGTTTATTAAAGTCGTAGCTAACGCCTTAAAAATTGAAGACAATGATTGGAATCTAGTAAAGTTATTTAAAAATGATTTCCGCATATCTTTACTTAACTATCCTACATTTTTTGAGAACTCATACCCCGCACTTCATCAGAGTGTAACCATTGATTTAGTTAAACTCTCTCATCGCATTGCAAAGTACGATACACAAGATAACCCTCCCATATTACATCGTAAAGAAACCATGATCCCTACTTCTCATAAATACCATGAGGAATTCTCATTAATCACTCAAGAAGGTGAAGCAATTGGGTTATATGAAAATACGAGAATGATCGGTTTTAAAAATTCATGGGAGCGTTTAATTGAAAAGCACGGTTATGAACTTGTAGATGGTAGATTATTTAGATCTTCCGCTGTTACCACTAACAAAAATGAAAAGGTAATTGATAGACATAAAACAGCTTTAGTACGGCATGAACTTTCAGCGCCAATAAAGAGCATAGCTAAGCATGGTTTTCTATCTGGCGATTACTCTATATTTGATTACGGTTGTGGACGTGGCGATGATTTAAGAGAATTAGAGGCCCATGGAATTGATGCTTTAGGTTGGGATCCAAACCACAGACCCGATGTTGATAAAGTACAATCTGATATTGTTAATATTGGTTTTGTTATTAATGTAATAGAAGATAAAGATGAACGCATTGAGGCTTTATTAGGTGCTTGGGAATTAACCAATAAAATCTTAGTTGTATCAGCCATGTTGGCTAATGAATCATACATTAGCCAGTTTACACCTTATAAAGATGGGGTAATTACCTCTAGAAATACATTTCAAAAATACTTCACACAAGCTGAGTTGAAAACATATATAGAAAATACACTTGATGAAAACGCTATAGCAATTTCACCTGGAATTTTTTATATATTTAGAGATAAAGAACAAGAACAAATATTTCTGCAAAATAGACATAAAAGAACCTATAAATGGAAACAACTCACAACACCTGAGCCAACAGATGAAGTACAAGCCAGAATACTATTTACTCAACATGAAGAATTATTTACAGAGTTTTGGAATGCCTGCTTATTCTATGGAAGATTACCTGCTACAGAAGAGTTTGAAAGATCGAATGAATTAAAAGAAGTTATAGGCTCAACTAAGAAAGCATTTAGGTTAGTTGAACAATGGTTTGAACCTTCAGAAATGACTGTAGCTGAAACCATGAGAAAAGAAGATTTACTTGTTTACTTCGCACTATCCTTATTTGGACAGCGCAAGGCTTATACGCACCTATCAGACACATTAAAAAGAGATATTAAAGCATTCTTTGATACTTACAAAGTTGCTCAAAACCAAGCCAAAGAAATGCTCTTTAGTATATCTGATACGCAATTAATAGAAGATGAATGCATATTAGCTAATAAAACATTACCAGCAAGTTTATTAAATGATGGCCATTCACTCATACTTCATAAAAAATTTGCAGAAATGCTCCCGCCAATTTTAAGAATATATGTAGGAGCTGCGACACAAATATTTGGCGAACTAGACGACATAGACCTAATCAAGATTCACATAACATCAGGCAAAGTTTCATTCATGGGCTATGATGACTTTGATGGTAAGCCATTACCTCTGTTAGTTGAACGAATTAAAGTAAAAATGGCTGAACAAGATATAGATTATTTTGATTATATAGATGAATTTAAAAGGCCTGTTTTTTTCGATAAACACCTGCTTATAGATGATTCTTTTAACCATTTTAAAATACAAAAAAAGTTTCATAAAAACCTAGTAATGAAATTTAAAATATTAGAGAATGGCTCTAGTAATTGTGATTACTCAGGGCAATTATTTCAGCTAAAGCTCCCTTTACAGTTACTACACTCCTTAAGTTATAAAAATTATAAAAAATTAATTCTATAAATTTTTCAATGTCTTCCATTAAATTTTAAAATTAAACTTATAAAGACCTTTCAATATCAAAATTACGTGATATTATTACGTACACCACTTAATAATTAACATACAACATATGAGCATTCAGGATAACGATTACTATTACTCATTTCCAGCTGTTAGAGGGATACAAGCCGGTAAACCGTTTTTTATTGCGACTTGCCCTTTAAGAATTATACCTAAGATATTTATGTATGACGAAGAAGAATTACCTGTGGAGTTAAGGGCTCAACGAACACTTAACAAAGGTCGTATTCCGGAAATGGCTCGTTATTTACTAGAAAACCCAAAAAATTACGTGTTCTCAGCTCTAACCGCTTCTGTTGGTAGCGACGTTGTTTTTAATGAATTCGATGGGTCAACTAGTATAGGCACCCTTAAAGTTCCACTGGATGCTGAAATATTAATTAATGATGGTCAACATAGACGAGCAGCAATAGAAGAAGCGATAAAAGAAAATCCAGAATTAGCACAAGATAATATCGCTGTGCTATTTTTTGTCGATGAAGGCTTAAAAAGAAGCCAACAAATGTTTGCAGACCTTAACAAATATGCCATTCGTCCTAGCACATCACTAGGAACTTTATATGATCATAGGGATCAAGCATCAGAATTAGCTAGATTTTTAGCTATGGAAGCAAAACCATTTATTGGGTTAACTGAATTTGAACGTTCCACCATTTCAATTAGAAGCAATAAAATATTTACTTTAAGCGGTATAAAACAAGCATCTAGAGCATTGTTCGGAAAAGGCACAAAAGATGGTTTTAACGAAGAAGAACAACAAAGAGCATTAAGCTTTTGGAATAAGCTTTATAGCTATATGCCAGAGTGGCAGTTAGTCCAAGCAAAAGATTTATCTGCTGCCGAATTTCGAAAAGAATTTATTACCGCTCACGGAATTGGCT
Source organism: Thalassomonas sp. M1454 (assembly GCF_007097525.1). Lineage (GTDB taxonomy): Bacteria > Pseudomonadota > Gammaproteobacteria > Enterobacterales > Alteromonadaceae > Thalassotalea_A. The sequence continues at coordinate 475,044 of NZ_VKDD01000002.1, read as the reverse complement.
TACAAGCTATTGCGAAAGTTGGAAAAGAAATCCTAAAACTAGAAGGTTCTTATCAAGAATTGTTATTAGATAAAATAGCGCATTTAGATTGGAGAAAGTCTAACGTGGCTTGGTCTAACCGAGCAATGCAACATGGCCGGCTATCAAAAGCAGTTTCGAATATATTTCTTACAGCAGTAGAAATTAAAAGACAAATCGGTTTATCCATCTCTGAAGAAGAATTAATTAAAGAAGAAGAGTTACTAAGCAAATGACCTTAACGAAAACAAATGATATTGATGAAGATTTATTGGATTTCATCAATGAAGAAACATTCGCAGGATCACACTTAAGTGATTTTGTTGCAGAAACACAAAGAGCATATTTAGCCGATAATAGACCTTGGGTTATTGGATATAGTGGCGGCAAAGACTCTTCAGCTGTAATGGTATTAGTTTATATTGCTCTTTTAGGGCTAGATAAAGAAGAACGCTCGAAGCCGATATACGTTGTAGCATCCGACACATTAGTAGAAACTCCAGTTGTCGTAGACCACGTCAATAATTCTTTAAAAGCTATTCAAACAGGTGCAGAAAGAGACGGGCTACCAATTACCGCTCATAAAGTAACACCTAAAACAAAAGAAACATTTTGGTCTAACTTGCTAGGTAAAGGATACCCTGCCCCAACACGGAGTTTCCGTTGGTGTACTGAGCGCATGAAAATTGACCCTGTAAGTACATTTATTAAAGATAAAGTAAGCCAACATGATGAAGTTATTGTTGTCCTTGGCTCTAGATCTGATGAAAGCGCGTCTCGAGCCCAAGTAATCAAAAAACATAAAATTGAAGGCTCCCACTTAGCTAAGCATACATCACTTTCAAATGCTTTTATCTACACTCCAATAGACACCTGGCATGTAGATGATGTCTGGCGAATACTTCGAGGCTGCCATTTAGTTTCCGAAGAAACACCATACGGTAAGAAAAATAAATGGGTCGATAAATACGACCTTGAATGGGACGCTCCATGGGGCGGGAAAAATTTAGTTTTGTGGAACCTATATAAAGATTCTTCAGGACAAGGCGAATGCCCAATGGTTATCGATGAAACTACTCCTTCGTGTGGTAATAGCCGTTTTGGATGTTGGACTTGTACCGTTGTCACAAAAGATAGAGCAATGGAAAGTTTGATTGGAAATGGTGAAGATTGGATGAAGCCATTACTGAAATTTCGGAATATGCTTGCAAGAACGACCATACCTGAAAAGAAAAAGCACTACCGAAACCATTTAAGAAGAGACGGTAGATTAGCATTCAAAACAATGAAAGAGGACGGACAAAGAGTATTAACTGATGACTATACTACTGGTCCATATTTCTTAAGTTATCGTAAACGAGCGTTAGCATTGCTACTTAGAATACAGAAGAAAATAAACTCGACTCATAAGGATGTTGAGCTTATCACAATACCGGAGCTGCACGCGATAAGACATGAATGGTTAAATGATCCAAACGAGCCAGATTGGAACGATTCTTTACCTAAAATATTCAGCGACATATATGGGTATGATTTAGATTGGACAATCGATGATACTAATCAGTTTTCACAGGAAGAATCTAACCTACTAAACGAATTAGCTCCTGAGTTTTCAGTGTCAGCCGCTATGGTAAAAAAACTAATAGACCTTGAAGTTGACTCAAGTGGCTTAAAACGTCGTACAGGGATATATAAAAGAATCGGGCGAATATTAAACCAGGATTGGGAATCAGCTGAGGAAATCATCAAAGAGAACCTAGAAATGCGACAAAACCAGATGAAACAAAGTGACGAGGTTTCCCAATTAGAAGACGAGTTAAAAGATATTGAAATACTTTTAACTGCGGAGAATCAAAGATGATCTTTAAAACTTTAACGCTAAATAATTTCAGAGCATTTGAAGGCGAGCATAATATTGATCTAGGCTTACGTCGAGATGGACTGATATCGAAGCCTATCGTTTTATTTGGAGGCTTAAATGGTGCAGGTAAAACAAGTATTTTAACCGGTATACGTTTATCACTCCTTGGTAAAAGAGCCTTAAGTAAAGCTGTATTCAACACTGAGTATCATAACTATTTGATCGAAGAAATCAATAGAAATGTCTTAAGAGAAAATGAGGACACTTGTGCTGAAGTTAGTTTAGAGTTCACGCATACACACCAAGGAAAGCATAACCTTTATAAAATTTCTCGTTCATGGTCTAAGCATAATAAACCTACTTTAACTCTATCTGAAAATGGCGAGTTAGTAAGTAATATAAAAGAAGATGACAAGGAAAACTTTCTAAGGGACCTTGTACCAACTGGTGTTGAGGATTTATTTTTTTTCGATGGTGAAAAAATTGCAGAACTGGCGGAAGACAATACTGGTAGTTATTTGAAAGAAGCTGTACGCAAGTTACTCGGTCTAGATCTTGTCGCTAGATTATCCGAAGATTTAGATATCTATAAGCGTCAAGAAATAATTGATAAAGCGGGTCAAGTTGAAAGAGATAAGATTCAATCTTTAGAAGACTCAAAAGCATTACTTAAAAAGAGTACATTTGAAACTCGAGAGAAAATCGATATTTGTAAAAATAAAATTGATTCTATCGACTTTAAAATTAGCCAAGTTGAGCAAAAAATAGCTTCTTTAGATGACCAATACGAAAAAAATAAAGAAACCGATAATGAAGCTGCTACGCAGATCCAGGCAAATATTAAGCAAAAGGAAAGCCAAATACTCAATGAATTTGATGGTGCTTTTGCAGTTTCTTTGGCGAAAAAATCCATGGCTACATTACTCAAGCAAATAAATGCGGAAAGACAAATTAAAAATGAGTTAGCCTTTTTCGAGCAACTAAATGCCTTTTTACCTTCTTTTGAAGAAAAACTTGACTTAAAAGCTCCAGGCTCTAGAGACGCAATTATTGATATATTTAACGAATCTATCCCTTCTAATTTAGACGAGAAGAAATCGCAAATAAAGTTAGATTTAGCACACAGAGAATCTAGTTTGATCGATACTCAGGTTAATAACTTAGCAGTAAACTCATCGAGAAATGTTGGCTCCTTGCTAAGCGAACTAAAAGACTTAGAATACAAAAGAGATAATTTAGCTTTAAGTATAGAAAGAGCGCCCAAAGAAAAAGAAGTGGCTGAGCTTTATCAAGACCTTAGACAGTTGGATAAAGAACGCTCTGCGGCAGGAAAAGAATATATTTATTTACTTCAAGTAGTTAAAAATTATATAACCGAGACTTTGGACGTTGCTAAGCGATTAGAAAAATTATACGCGTCGCAAAAAATTAATAAAGTTATGGAAAGTGCCATATTAAGAATAGATGCTACAAAAGAAGTATTAACGAATTTCAACGTGCAATTAACCAATCTAAGGCTAAAGCAGCTTCAAGAATTATTTGAAGAATCTTATAGAAAGCTAGCCCGAAAAGGTGATATTAAATTAACCGCAAATATAGATCCTGAAACATTCGATGTTACTTTAATTGATAATGAAGGACATGAAATCAAAAGAAAATCTATGTCTGCAGGTGAGAAGCAAATATTTGCAATATCTATTTTGGAAGCACTTGGCAAGCTTTCAGGGAAAATGCTACCTGTAGTAGTAGATACTCCTCTTGGGCGACTTGATTCGCACCATAGAGAAAACCTAGTGAACCACTACTTCCCAGAAGCAAGTGAACAAGTAATAGTCCTTTCAACGGACACAGAAGTAGATGAAGCATTCTTAAATGATTTACTACCTAATATCTCACACGCTTTTGAAATTAATTTTGACCAACAATCAAGAACATCTTCAGTTAAAGAAGGTTATTTTTGGAATCCAGAATTACAGGAGGCAAGCTAATGTTACCAGCTCGCATGAGGTTAAATAAACTAACTGAAGACAACCTAAAACGATTGAAAGCAAATACCGGCATTACTCCAAATGTTGCATCTCGAATTGCATTCTTTAGATCTATTGAGTCAGGTTTTAGATATAAAATAAACCACAATTTAGACGGTAATTTAGTACTAGACAAACATACTTGGTGTGGTGATTTAGGCTCGCTTATCGAGAATACATTATTATTTACCTACCCTGACTTTGATGAAAAATCTTATGAAAAAGCTTGGGCAGCTCATGTTGAAAATGGAATTGCAGGAATTAGAAACTACTCTTCTTTAAGTGAGTTTGCCGACGCTATTTAACTTAGCGTTAGAAATAGTAGGCGTCTATTTAATTTAATTTTAAATAAACGCCTACTTTCATTTCCGTCATTCTCGTTAAGTTTTATTTTTCTTATAAGTCATACATGCTAGAGCGCATAGCGGCGCGACGATATCTAATAATCCTCTGCTATATGTAGCTTCAACATGCGTGCGAATATTGTCACCAACCCTTTCAGTTACTCTATTAACACCACGATTATGTAATTCTTTACCAAGGCGGCCAAGTTGTTTAAACGAATTCATATAATCTATAATTTCCTGATGATGACTTTTAGTGGAGTCGTACCATTCACGTAACGTTACAACTTCAGCATCATTCTTAGCCTTTTCTACCATCTTTTTGTATGCTATTACTTCTTCTTTATCCAATTCAAGCTCTCCTAGTTAGTTCTTTTATAACTCAAACTTAAGAACTTTCTCTAATCAAAAAAACCATCAGTTATGTCGTCTATTAAATCTTCACCTTCAATAGGCTCATGCAATAAAACTTCAATTGATTCTTTTATATTATTTTTATCGATAGTTTCATCTAAATATTTCAATCCGCCAGCGGCATACTCTTCAAAGACATTAATCATTTCTTTAAACTTTTCTAATTTCAAATAACTGACATCATCATATTCAGCTAGAGCCATTGAAAATATAAAAGGTATTTCACTAACATCATTAAAGAGGTTTAGCTGAATTGGTTCAGCAGTATCTTCAAAAGATAATCGTTCCCCCTTTTTAAAACCAATCGCAGCCGAAAATAATAATACCGATTTTAAAGTTGAGAACATTTCATCTTTTAACAGTATCATCATCTCAGAATAATCTTTTGGTCGTCTAACTCTGTAATGCTTCATTTAAACTTCCTCCAATGTAGAAAACTCAAATCCATTTTTTGATCTTTGAACATAAGAGCTTTCTTTAACTTCCATGTCTTGTGGTGCGTGATAAACTAACTTATATGATTTACCAACTTTATTTTCACAAGCTTGCTTTACTTTGCCTGACCATTGTGAATTTGAAACAAAAATAATTACTTGCTCAGCTAACTCTGAAACACTGCTAGCAACCTTTTCTCTATAGTCATCATCTAATGCACCAAAGGGTGAATCCATTACTAAAGGAAATAAGCCACCTTTGAAGAAAGTGCTTTCTTTTTCATGTTGATCTCGGGCTAAATAGATAATACTTGATATAAAGCTTAAACTAGTTACTTGGCGTTCCCCTGTAGATTGCTCACTAACAATGTACTCTTCACCTTCAGCAGTTGTTTTTTTTACTTGAAGCATAAAGTCTTCATCAATAATTGCCTTTACTGGTTTCCGTATTATCGATTGAAAAGTATTATCTACTCTTTTAGATAAATCCTTTCGAACTTTATCCGTTAAAAAATCCCTTAAAGTAACAAGCGTATTTGAAATTTTCTCTGAGCTATTCATTCTTACATTAGCGATATTTTGCTTAAGCTTTTCATCTCCGAGTCTTTCTTCTAGCTCCCCCTTTTCTTTTAAGAGCTTAGCTGTCTCATCAAAGTTACTTTTAGCAACCCCAAGTTCTTGTTGGGCTAAATCCTCTTTCTCTTTTCTATCTTTTCTTATATTCTCAAGTCTTAATATTTCATTATCGTCTAAAGAAGTTATCTTCGAATTAATTTCATCGATTTCATTTATATATCCTTCTTTTTGCTCATTTAAACGAGACAAGCGTGCAGTTTCGTCTTCATAGTCTCGAATAAATTGTGTGCTTGTAGATTCGTAGCTATTAAGTAAAGCTGAAACATTTGTGTATATCGACTCTATTTCATCCGAGCCTGCATTTTCCCGAACCTCCATAAGTTTTTTATATTGGACACTACCTTCTATAATTTCAGTTCCACAAATACAAGATTTAAGGTTAATTCGATCATCAATAAACTGCTCCTTAATTCCATAGGGTAATATTCCTATTTTTCTTTTCTCATCAATAAGCGTCTTACTTTTCTTAACTAAATCTGCAGACATTGAAATATAAGCTGATTCATCAATAAGCCTTTTTTGTTTATTAATAGCTTCTTTAATTTCAACCTGACGCTCTTCAATTAACTCTTCTAACCCCTCTCTTTCAGCCTGAAGCTCCCTAGATTTTTCAAACTGCTGCAACTCTCTTTCAGCAGCTTTTCGTTCCACCCCAAAGCTCTCAACTTCTTTTTTGGCATTATCCATAGCTAAACGATAATTTTCTTTGTCCTCTTCTAGTCCCTGAATCTGCTCCAAAAGAAGCTTATGGTCTTCAGATACTTCCCCTTTCTTAAGGTTGCGGTACTTAGTTTTCACTTTATCAACATGAACAATAGCTCGATCAACAAGTTCTAACCCCATTAACTTTCTTATCGCTTCTCTAATTTGTACACCTTGTTTTACGCCAGCTAGCTTTTCAATTCTTTCGCCATTAAAAAAGAAATAAGGCTGCAAATTTTCGGGTAAAATATTACTAATTTCTACCGAAGGAGTTTTAGAACGAATAGTTTCACCATCGACTGTTCTTACGTCTAGATGAAATTGTGACTTTCCTATTTTCTTAGCAAGAATGCCACTCGTTTTTTGATATTCTTGTTTCCTCACAGCTTCATAGTATCGATCTTCATGTTTAAATCGGATAGCTATTTTTATATCCAATAATTCACCGTCACTTTTTTCTTGTATCGCGGCTTCATTTAATATTTTTTCATTACCAGTATCAAAATCGGTTTCGTCATAAAAGCACCATTTAAAAGCATTCAACAAGGATGTTTTGCCACTTCCATTGGCGCCATGAATAACCGTCACGTTTTTATTCTTTTCTTGTGAGAAATTTATAACCACTTCACCAAAAAACTGCCTGAAGTTACTGATAGTTATTGAGCTAAGAATCACTTGGCAACTCCTTATCTACAATTTTCATGATAGAATCTAAAATTTCTCGCTCATCTCGCGAGTTCGCCTTAATTTCTTTTACATGTAACTTTCGTTTTTCGATACTCAATACTGCATTAAGTATTCTTTGCTCTGATACATTTAGGCTTTCAGAAATTATTTGTTTAGGTGTTAAAGCCATTTATCAACTCCGTTATCTTTGGCTAACTCAATTAATTTTTCATTAGACTCATTTCTATTAATAGCTAGATTTGAAAATTCAAATGCCCTTTCTAATTCTTTCTCAATCATATCGTCTTCTCTATATTGGCTTGACGGCGGAGCAACTAAAAAATCATGAATAATAGCTTTATCTTTACCTTGTGATTTTCTTAACACTCGCCCCCTTCTCTGTATATATTCTCTAGGATTAGTTGTACTTGCTAAAATGTATGCTACTCGTGTAGCAGGTACATCTACTCCTTCATCTAAACATTTAATTGCTGCAATAGCCTCCAATTCACCGGTTGAAAACAAGTCTAAAATCTCTTTACGCTCATCTAAAGATTCTTCAGCAGTAAATTTTCGAGTTTTAATTCCTTGCTTACCGACCAATTTAACTGTCCTTTCAATGTGCCTCTCGTTATCTTCACCTCGACGCATACCACAATAAACTAGAGTGTGTTTGACTTCACCATTTGATTTTTGTTCGCTTAACAGCTCCTCAAGCAACTCTAGTTTACTTTCTACTCCAGCAATTAAATCAGTTCGCTTACCCAAAAGTCGATTATGTTCTTTTGTTTTCTCACCTTTAATTTTGCTTTTCGGTTTCTCTATATTTATTAGCTCAACTAAGTATAGGTATTCAGCATATTCTGCTTCTGATAACAAACACAAATGAGGGTGATACTCGTAGGGGCATAAATAACCAGCACTAATTGCATCTTCCAACGAAAACTCAATTACTGGTTTTCCAAAATAATCAAATAGCTTACTAGTCCCCTTTGAGTCGTTGTGGCGATCCGGAGTTGCTGACAGAGCTAATCTAAATTGCGCATTGCTTGGAAGTGAGTTTATGTAAACATCTGATCCTAAGTTATGCGCTTCATCAGCCACAATCATAAAATTAGATTTTATTTTTGTTATTTCTTTTTGGAAGTTATCTTTAGCGAAGGTACTATTAGTAACCATAGCAATAACATGTCCGGATTTTTGAATTGTTTGAATACCTATTTTCTGAGCTAACTTATTTGACCACTCAGAACTATTTTCATAACATTTGATTGCATTGAACCCAAAACCTAATGCTTCGGTATGCCATTGATCTAATAAGTGCTTTAAGGGCAATATGATTAAAGTAAATAAAGGCTTTTTGTTATCAATTACTATCTTTTTTTGTAATTTTTGAATTGTTGCTAATGCTGTAATTGTTTTACCTGAGCCTGTAGCCATAACGAAAGTTCCTCTCCCGTTGTGCTCCCCCCACTTTCGAATTGCTTCCTCTTGATATGGCCTTAATTTAATTTCAGAAATGTCTGAATCAGAACTAGCTGAAAGATAGGAGCTATAATTTTCACCTTTATACCTTTCTATTTCATTGATTAAGTTTTTGCTAGGTATAAATACGTCAAAAATAGGATCTTGATTGGACCATAAAAGATTAAATGAGTCTCTAATATTCTCAATTCTAGGTGTATCGTTAGGAGATGAAAAAATATCAATTCTTTCCCAATTAGATTTGGCTGCACTAGTATGATTATAAGAGCCGCTATATGCTATTTCATTTCCTTCATTATCTTTAGCTAGGGCTATTTTTGCATGGAATAATCCATTCCCCTTTTTAGGTACGGCAATTTTAAAATTCAATATTCCAGCAGCAATAAGAGAACAAAGTTCTTCTCTAGTGTTTTCTTTAAGTGAAAGTATCATTTCCATAACACTTCGCTCATTTTGATCTATAACATTATAAGATTGGATGGGCTCCGAGATAATTACTTTAGCATCTTCAGCATTTAACTCTGGTGAAATAACCCATCGACTCTTTCCGCCATTTAACGCAAACTTAGCCATTCCTTCAGCAGTGTCTTTTAACCAACCAGAAGTAAAGTACCCTACTGCTACATCATATGTAGAAGCACTGCTTAACAATGGATCAAATAAGCTATCGACAGGATTACTTTCCGAAGTAGAAATACAATACGGGAAATCTATTTTATTAAATGACATTCTTAATAATCTTCAAAATCTAAAAATAAATCATCAAGTAAAACCTCGTCAACTTCAGTATTTTCAATAGGATCCGAAACGTCAGATTTTGGTGTATGCAAGTTTGAATCTAAATGATATTTTTTTGCTAATTTTTTCATATCAACCTTAGCAGTCCTAACATTCCAATCAAATGCACGGTATAAATCTTGTAAAAATGTTACTTCATTAATATCAACCTCACCATCGGCTATTGCTACATATTGCGCAGCCTCTACAACTTTTTCTTGTTCAGATTTTGACAGTGTTTCAAACTTTGAAAATACAACCTCTCGTTTGGGGGTATGTTCAAGAAAGTACATTGATTGTGCGGTAATATATTTCTTTTCTTGAGTTGAAATAAAATTAATTTCTTTTATTAACTCTTTTATTTTGTCTGACTCATTAACATCTACAACACTATCTATTTTTGCCATTAAAACTGATGTTTTTGCAATTAACGAGGCGAATTTGAAGTTTTCCGATTCTGAATTCAAATTAACTGGCTTATCTGTAATAGAACAACTACCGGCCATATCTTTATTTATAATATTGCTATTAAATTTTGGATAACTTGCCAAATCGTTGTTACTTAAAGATTGGTTTAAAATTTGAACATCGGTTTTCGTTAACTTGGAGCCTTCATACATAGGGATATGATGAATAAAGTCGTAATAGTTAACTACCTTAACACCGTCACTATCTCTTAAAGAACTTTTTATTTCTCTAAAAAAATCATCTAACTTTTCTTGATTAGCCATTAAGCTTCCTTTCTTATTTTTATATTTTATCTAACTGGTCTAACAGCATATCAGGATTTCTCTCTAATAGTATAAAATCAGACAAGCAGTCAATATTTTTGTTTCCACTTTTCAAGATTTCTTGGTCTATTATAGATAACCCAGCTGCAGCATATTCTTCAAAAATTTTAATTCGTTCATTTATATTATCATCAGATAAAAGCTTAATACCTTGATCTGTTTTAAAGTGTGCCATAGCAATTGTATAAATTACTACCTGGTCATATTCTGAGTTGAATACATGCAATGGAATAGGTTCAGAGGATTTTGAGAATTGTAATGGCTTGCTATTTCGGCTTTTAGCTAAACATGCAGCAAATATCAATATATCTTTATACGAAGAAAAAATATTTTCTTCATCCTTAAGGCACTTAAATACATGTTCAAAGTTTGCAGGTCTTTTGACTCTATCCATCATTACTTACTTCCTCAATAACTGTGCGCTCAAAAACTTTAACTTTTCCATTTTCACTAATAGGTTTAGAATATTTAAGATAATTATGAATACCTACAATGTTTTTTGATTCTTTTTCCACAGGCCCGTTCCACTGTGATGAAGATACAAACAATACAACTTGCTCAGCTAACGCTGGAATATTTTTGGCTATTAATTGGCGGTACTCAGTATCTAAAGCACCAAAAGGAGAATCCATGACTATTGGAAATATTCCTCCTTGAACTAAGTCACTTTCGTTTTGTAAATTTTCTTTAGCTAAGTTAGCTATACAGGCAATAAAACTCAAACTTGTTATTTGGCTTTCACCTGTGGATTTTTCAACAACTAATTGTTTACCTACTTTCGGAATTTCTTTATAGATTTGAAGCGCGTAGTCCTCATCAATTTCAGCCCAATATGGTTTTCGGATAATCCCTCTAAATGTTTCATCAATTTTTGTTGACAGCTTATTTCTAATAGTTTCAGAAAGAACCTCTAATAATTTATCAAAGACTCGCTGGCATTCCTCGGCAACTTTTAACCTACGAGCTTGCACACTTTGCTTTTGCTCGTCTTCAGTTAGTTTCTTCCTCTCTTTCTCAACTTCTTTTAATTCTGAGGTGTAATTTTTTAGTTTTGATTTTAACTCGCCAATATTTTCAGAGGTTTCTTCCCTTTGATCTAATAACTTAGTTCTTTCCAACTCTAGTTTTTTCGCTGTTTCAATATTACCTACGTTTTTAGATATGGCATCTAATTCACCTAGAAGCTCTTTTCTTGTTTGTTTTAGATACTTCTCTCTTTTTATATAGTCTGTCAATTGAGCTTGAAGATCACTAGCACTTTCATCAATAAAATTTAACGCTCCTGATACTTTTATAAAAGCATCCTCTAAAGACTTACTCGTCGATTTATTCTTGTACTGCTGTAGCGTCATCTCTCCAGAAGTGCCTGGTAAAACTGAATTACCACAAATACACCTTCCAGTATCAAGAAGATCCTCTATTAACTGGCCTTTAATTTTATAAGGCAGCTCTCCTTTTTCCCTTTTTTCATTTAGAATAACAGACACTTTATCTGCACTTGGTTTGAAAAAAGCAAAAAAACCTTTTCCTGAAATCAACCTAGATTTTCTAACATTTAATTCGTCAAACTCTTCAACCATTTTATCCAGTCTTTCAGTGATTTCATTCCTCTTTATTTGTAGTTGTGCAGCTTCTTTAACTTCAGCTAGATTTTCCTCTAACTGTTTTATTTTTGAATCGTAAAACTCTCTTTCTTTAATTAACTTCTCTCGTTTCTCGTTTAATTCTACAATCTTTAAATTAAGTCGATTCTCTTTTTCTAATTCTTTTGCTAATGCTCTACCAGAAGTTCCTTTCAACTTTTTCTTAAAATCTTTACACACATAATTATTTAAATGATTCGAAGCCCTTTCAATTATTTCCAACCCCATTATTGACTTAATGGCGTGTCTAATATCTTTAGAGCCAGTGTTGTTAGCGAGTTTTTCAATTCTTTCTCCATTAAAGAAAAAATAACTGTGTAGTGATTCAGGCAAGATTTGATTTATGTGTGTATTAGGGTTTGATGAAAACTTTATGACTCCCGTTTCTTTTTCTATCCAAGATAATTCCACTAGCTCACTTCCTAGTGGAGTAACTTTATTTCCTTTTTGTTTTTCAAATATTTTTCGTCTTATTATGGAATAATCTAATCCTTCATGAACAAACTTCACATTGCTCATTAATTCAATCTCTTCCCCTTCAACAGCATTACTAATAGCTTCTTCATTCAGTAGATTTTCAGCACCAGTATCAAAATCAACGTGACCATAAAAACACCACTTAAAAGAATTAAGGATTGTTGTTTTTCCTGAACCATTCTCACCATGAACAACTGTAATTTTTTGGCTTTCGCTGAGCGAAAAGTTAATTACATTTGAACCATGAAACTGCCTGAAATTAGATAAAGATAGACTTCGAAGTTTCATTACTTAACCTTTCCTTCAATAACGGCCTTTATTTTTTCAGCAATTTCTTTTTCTTTGGATTCAATAGTATTTTGATAATGCTTATAGCTTTTTTCTATTTTTAAAATTTCTCCCACTAACAGCTGAGTTTCCCGCGTAGCAGAAGCTAAAATCTCTTTTGGTTTCATATCATTAACAAATAAAGTAATTTGAGAATAATTATAGGTTGTTTATTTAAACATTCAATACATTGGTATTTCATTTTTGAAGCTAAATTTAAAATTAAACATAATGCTCCAGTAAAAGATATTCAGTATTAACACCCCCTATAAAAAGTCAACCAAGCAATTACAAATTACTTACAATTGTTTTCAGAACCATATTTAATTTCGTTGTAAAATTAAAACCATAACTTTTTGACTAGTTTTATTATGGCTAATTCACTATCTGATATTTATACTTTATTTTCAAAAATAAACTGCAAAAAGATAAATGGCAGTTTTATCTTGCTAAAACCAATTTTATTATTGAAAGCAATTGCTGATGCCAGCGCAGGCCAAGGAAGATTAAAATCTTTTTATGAATGGAATAACTTAATAAGTGAAATCAATAGCAAATTTTCTTTAGGTTTAACTAATATCCATTATCCGTTCTGGCGTTTACGAAACGATTATATATGGGAAGTAGAAAGCGCAGACAATTTAAAAAAACTAGAAAATAAATCCGGTGATGTTTCAATTCAGCACTTTAATAAACAGAACCCTTCTGCTGGTTTAACTCAGGATGTATTTCAAAAACTTCAGTCCGATAGCAATTTTTCAAAATCTATATATAATTTGATTGCACAATCGTTCAACGTACCAATTAAAGTGTGTCAAAATATTAGTAGTGAGTTGTCAATGGATAATATGGATATGACTGATAATTTAAAACAAGAACAAGATTTAATAAAAAATTATAGCGAAACAGAATATACAACAGTAAAAGGAAAAGTACTTAAGGGATATATATTACCTATTAAAACTAAGGAGTTAGCTCTTAAAGTTGATCCTTATACTTTCCCTAAAACTGATGGATTTTTCATCAGAACTAAGTACATTAAGAATTTTGATATAACAATTGCTGACTTACTGGAAAGTGCAGAAACCATTGACTTCAAAAAATTCTCAAATTTGAAAAATTGTACTTTAGATATTATCGAGCATAAAACGGCAAAGGGAAAGGTTTTAGTTGGTTCTGTAATTGAGGGCTTTACAAAAGAGGAGCTATCTAAAATAGATCCTTACACATTCTACAAAAGCAAAGGATTTTTTGTTAGGCAAAAGGCGTTAGAAAAAATCGCAAGTGAATTAAATATCACCCTTACAGAACCTAAACACGGAGCCTTAGAAAGCAATAAGAATCATAAGTCGGCCTCTGTTAAAATTGAAGAACTAATACGTAAGTCAGATAAAGGCGGGATTGCTTTATCAAGTATTGTTGATTCACTAAACAACGATATGCATGAGCAAACTATCTATAAATCAATTAAAAAAAATCAAAACATATACCGACTTGATAAAGGAGTGTATGGAATAATCGGCTCTCAATTAACACAAGAAGAGCTTATTGATATTATAGAAATAATTGAATGCTACTTAGTAACAGGCCCTAAAACTGAACAGTTTATTTTAGAAAAAATTAGTCAGATAAAAAGTCCTATTACCGAATGCTTATTAAAGGATATTTTACAAAAGTTTCCTAACTCAATGGTTTTAAGAGGTGGCTTTTTTAAATTGTCTAATGTGAGACTTGAAAAAGTAGAGCGCTTATTTAATGAGTTTAAAAACTCCATGCATACACCGCATTTGACAAAAGTCCAGCGACTAATTTTTAACGAAATAGTAAAAGAATCAAATGATGTTGATTTAAGTGAATTATTTTCTGATTTAAATTTTTAGCTCCATTACTGTAACAAACTTTATTTCATTAGAGAACTACAGGATAAGTCGCCTCACCCCAGATCTCATTCGGGCTATCCATCATAATTTCTATCATGATAGGTACAAACTTAGAAAGGAAGGTAACTGCGTCGCGCATTTGGGCGCGATTAACTCCACTATTCCATGTTGCGCCGCCGTGCATAGTTTGGTTTCTTAGGGTGTATAATCTTGCGAATATCACGCTTAGCGTAACTTCGGTGTTCTTGTGGCCTATGGCTTTGGTGGCAATAGAGTTAGCTGATTGGAATTGTTCTTTCCAGATTGTTTCATCAATTTTTTGATTTTGATAATCCCAAAACGGTTGGAATACAAATTGGTTTTGTAGCAATACTCGAATGCTGGTTGAAAACTCATTCCATACTAGGTTATCAAGCTGTTTGTTATTATCTAACGTGCATAAGCGGTTGATGAAGTTGCGAAAGGTTTCTTGCTCAGTAAAACGTTGGTGGTCGTCAATTTCAAACGCATAGGCGGCATTAAAGGCTATCCAGTGAAAGATAAACTTAGAGTCTAAGTCATCTACTTGCTCTGCTTTGTCTAACCAGCTTAATGCGCGATGTACTCTTAAACCTAAGTTGTCTGAGTAGTTTTCGCGCTCGTTTCTTTGGCGTTGCTTTAATGCTTTGTAATTGGCTGTCATAGGGCTTCTTATATTTATACTTAATAATAAGTATATTAAATGTATTTGATTGTTGCTTGTTCGGCTAATTTTGATGCATTTTGTTTAGCATTCTGATCATTATTTTCATAATAATGGCCACGGTCAGCTTTATTTAGATCTCTAGACTTAATTCGATTTACCGCTTGTTGCTTTAGCTGCTTTTTATATTGTTCAAGCCTATTTATTTCACTCTCAACTTCTTCTATAGATTTATTATATTTGCTGTTTTGCTTTAAAGTTTTGTTTTTGACTATTTTGGAATTTGTAGATTTATCTACTTGTGTATATTTCTTAGCAACATAGTTATTTGCTTGATGCCCCTTAATAACAAGATGGTTAGCATCACTATTTGTTTTATTTAGCTTTGAAATTTGTTTGGCTTTTACATTGGTTTTAAGATCATCAACAACCATCGATTGGAATACCCATTCAAACGATTTAAATATTCCTTTTAACAAAAAGGCAACTATCTTCAATGCCATAACAGCCATTTCTTTCATGATTAAAAATGGAAACGTGATTGGCAGAAACATAAAAAACAAGAATGTAGTTAACGGATCTTTGTCATTGTTATTTGAACGGCTACTGAGTAATAAACCAAAGGCTAACCAAGGTAGTATTGAAGATTCTTCTTCTACCCCCTGTTCGTGATAATCGTACTCATCAAAATGATCATGGTACTCTTCATCGTATTGTTCATAATCATCGTGTTGTGACATAAATTATCTATAGTTTACTGGCGTTTATTTAATGACCTAATAGTAGCAAAACAGTTCAATTGTCATTGTTTTAATTTGTTATTAACAAAATAGACTGTAACTGTTGGTTTAACTGTTATTCTGGGATAAGCAATTGATACAAACGCCGTTAACATTTTACTTACAACAAAGTATTGCAGTGTTTTACATTTGGTTAACGGTATTTTTTCTAGAAAGGTTTAATATTAAACACAGTTAACTTTCATAGTTTTCCTCCCTGAAATGCTATATTTTTTTGCCCGACTCCTTAGTCGGGCTTTTTTTTACTCCTTTTTTGGTCTTTAGGTAAGACTGAAGATGGATTTCCATTAATACAGAAACGATTAGATTTTCGCAAAGTTGATATTTAAGATGTTCCTAGACTTTATTGCCCCCTATTTATTCACTTCCTAGTTGCTCCCTCTTTATATAAATAAGATAAAAAGCAAAACGCAGAAAAATTTGCTTTACTTTAGAACATGTTAACTATTGAATAGGCTCTAAAATGGTATTAGCTTTAGCATTGGTTTGTATTTTTACTTTAGGCTATTTAGCACAAACAACAGGATTGTGTTTAATACGTGGTGTAAAAGAAAGCATAGAGGGTAAGTACGAATTTTTAATGGCAATCTTGCTAAGTGGCTCCCTTTCTTGGGTCGCATTTTATTTTGCTAATTTTTTATCGTCTCCAATGCAAGCCCCCTCTTTTGCTGCCAACTTATGGTTTGCTTTAGGTGGCGTAATTTTTGGCATTGGTAGTGCGCTAAATCAAGGGTGTGGCGTATCAACATTAAGTAAATTATCTCGTGGTGATGTTAAAATGTTTGCCACAATGACTGGTTGGTTATTTGGTTGGTTTCTTTTGGCTTTATGGTCACCAAATATAGAATTAATTAAAAGTAGCTATGATAGCAAAATAATAAATATTGCTTTAGCTGTACTATCAGTTGTTATCGTTATTTGGGCTTTAGCAGGCAATAAGGAAAGAAAAAAGTTATGGTTTTCAATGCTGGCTATTGGTTTAATCGCCAGCTTTTTGTTTCTGTATGAGCGCCATTGGACTCCAAGTAGTTTATTGCATCATATTAGTGATGCTTTAATAAAAAATGAACAAACTAGTTTCCCCTCTATTGAACGGTATATTTTATTTTTATCACTTATTTCAGGTATGTTTATAGCAGCTTGGAGAACTAAGCGTTTTCAGTATGAAAGTGTTGATATTAAGGGAATTGCAATACACCTTTCTGCAGGAACTTTTATGAGGCTAGGAGCAGCTATAGCCCTTGGCGGCAATGATACTCAGTTATTAGTATTTTTACCTACTATGTCCTTAGCAAGTATTTTGACTATGGTATCTATGTTAGTTGGGATCCGTATAGGTATTGCTATACACAGTTATGTTAATAATTAGCTTAAGCCTTAACACCGAGTTAACAACAAACCTTTGCAGTGTTTTACATTTGGTTAACGGTATTATTTTTAGAAAGGTTTAATATTAAACACAGTTAACTTTCATAGTTTTCCTCCCTGAAATGCTATATTTTTTGCCCGACTTCTTAGTCGGGCTTTTTTTTGTCTTTTTTTAAGAGATGAGATCCTGAATCAAGTTCAGGATGACGAGCACGGTTCATGGGTATAAACAAACAAAGTGATGGATTCCCGTCTACACGGGAACGACGAATAAAGTCTGGGGCGGCGAAAGTTGGGGAACAACAATCGTTGGGGAACGACGAATAAAGTCTAGGGAAGCGAAAGTTTGGGAACAACAATATTAGGTAAACGACAATAGTTATGGAAAGACGAAGTGCAGGGATTAAATAATAGAATCTCGCCTTTATTCACTGTTGTCGGCATAACCACTACCTATTGCTCTAAAAGGTAAGTCTAATTCTAACTCGGGTACTTGTTTTGCAATCCAGGCGACAAAGGTGTTGCTGTTGGGGCCGGGAAATACGCTGTATTCATTTGCCCATGGATAGGTTTGTACTGCTTGTTTAATTTTAGGTATTAACTCATATGCCCTATCGCCTTTAATAGACAATAATAATTCAGGTTTTGATCCATACCAGTATCGGTCTGGCGTTTTAGTTGTGTATTCTCGTATAGCAGAATAGCCACGATCTACTTGCCATCCGACTACTTCATAAACCGTGTATTTATTGGCATTTTGATCTTTGATTGCTACCCAAGGATGTACCGCAAACCAACCACGCCAGCTAAATGCATCGGCGGCGTAAACTTCAATAATGGCTCTGTCGTCTTCATTTGGTAATGCTGCTATACTTGCAGGCTCTCTGCTTGCTGTACGCCAGTCTGAATTGGCACAACCTGATAGCACTAAAATGATGAATAAGGTTATAACGCGATGCAAAGATATCTTCCTATAACTTGGTAAATACTAAGGCTTTGTTTAATTAATCATACGATAACAGCGTATTTAAACAAGTATAGAGGTTAAAGAAAGTGTAAGTAGGTATGTGAAGATATTCGCTGCAATGCCCTTGTGGCTTTGGCAAGGTTTTATTTATTAGTGAACAAGCTTTAATTAACAAGTTTTTAACGACACTCTTTTGCACTGTTTTACATTTGGTTAACGGTATATTTTCTAGAAAGGTTTAATATTAAACACAGTTAACTTTCATAGTTTTCCCCCCTGAAATGCTATATTTTTTGCCCGACTCCTTAGTCGGGCTTTTTTTTGCTCTTTTTTAAAGATGAGATCCTGAATCAAGTTCAGGATGACGAACACCCGGCACGGTTCATTGGAACTAATAAGCAGCATGATGGATTCCCGTCTACACGGGAACGACGAAGTGAGAGCTTTAACTTATGGATTCCCCTCTTCACGGGAACGACGAATTAGGTGTTGGAACGACGAGATATGGCGCTAAGGCGAGCTATAATTCAACATAGTTGTATTCGCTGTACTTTAGAATGCTTTGTATAAAAGAGCTATACCTGTGAGTATGGTCATTATTTCAAAGGTTCTTTTAACCAGTATATTGCCTTTAGCAATTGCTAAGTGGGCACCGATGTAGCCGCCAATAAGTGCGCCAAGTATTAATGCTGGTAACCAATCCCATTTTATACTTTCTTGTAATGCTAGGGCTATCGCCCCACTGCCATTCCATAAAATGCCCACCATAACTAAAGTATATGAAACGGCTCTCGCGTAGTTCATGCCAAACCAATGGATAAGCCAGATAGTAACAAACAAGCCTGTACCTGATGTTAATGAGCCATTGAGTATGCCTAATAAAAACAATCCTAATCCACCAATGATATAACCTTTTAAGTTTAGGTTTTTTAAGCCATCGGTCATGCCTAAGTTTGGTTTTAAAATTGAGTAGACGCCAAGACCAATAGTTAAAACCCCAAGGCAGAGCATGGCGATATTTTCAGGCAATGTAAGTATTATATTTGCCCCTAAAACAACTCCAGGTAAAGCACCTGCTGTCATAATGGTTACCAGTTGCCATTTAAAACTGCCGTTTTTTAAATGCTTTATCGATGCCCCTACTCCTAATGCAACCGCAGCAATTTTATGAGTAACTAAAGCTACACCAAAAGGCAGGCCTAAGAAGATTAACGCAGGAAGTTGTAATAGCCCTGCTCCGCCGCCAGCAAGTGAAGATAAAGTATTAGCAATTAAGCTGATGATAAATAGAAAGATATGTTCGAGCATAAGATCTGGTGCTTTGGGTTTATGGTTAAAGCCTAACATGCATAAGAAAAGATATTAACTTATTTATTACAACAAACTATTGCAGTGTTTTACATTTGGTTAACGGCATTATTTTTGAAAAGGTTTAATATTAAACACAGTTAACTTTCATAGTTTTCCTCCCTGAAATGCTATATTTTTTGCCCGACTCCTTAGTCGGGCTTTTTTTTGCTCTTTTTTTAAAGATTAGATCCTGAATCAAGTTCAAGATGACGAGTTAGGTGTTGGAGTGACAGTACGGTTCTTGGTGATGAAGAAATACAAGAATGGATTCCCGTCTACACGGGAACGACGAGTTAGGCCGCCAATCGATGAGTTTGGTGTTGGAACTATGCCTTTGGTGTTAATACAATGTGCTTGGTGTTGAGACTAGGAGTTTGTATATCAAAGGAAAGATACTGGCTAACATCATTACTTTCTTGATAGATGGATATAAAAAAACAGCTTGGATAACCTTTGTTAGGTTTTCACAAGCTGTTTTATTCGTTGGGTATAGCTATAAGCTTTTAACTAAGCTATTGCTGTTTTGTTTTTACTGTGTGCGCTAACCACAAATATCATCGCAATTGCTGCAGTTATAGCACCTATCATTGGTGCGTAATCTAATGGTAAATTCGCGCCAATAGCTGCTGTTAGGATAAACGATACCGTTATCCCGGTTGCGATTACTGCTGGAATACTTACAATCCAGTGGAAGGTGCCACGGTCAAATAAGTACTTAGTCGCTAGCCACAATACACTGGTTGAAAGTAGCATATTAGAGAAAGCGAAGTATCTCCAAATTAGGCTAAAATCTACCTTTGTCATAAAGTAAGCAATCGTTAAAATTGGCAATGCTAATAAAATTCGGTTACGCATACATTGCGGAATGCTAAACGCATCGACTATGGTTAATCGCAAAGAGCGAAACGCAGTATCACCTGATGTGATTGGAAATATTGCTACAGCAATAATTGCCATAATGCCGCCAAACACGCCTAAGTAGCTCGTTGCTATTTGGTTAACAATAAGCCCTGGGCCGCCTTGTGCGAGTACGGCTTGCAGTTCAGGGTAACCACCAGGAAATGCAGCAATACCAGCTAAAGCCCAAACACAACCTACAATACCTTCAGAGATCATTGCACCGTAATATACAGGACGTACGTATTTTTCGTTGGTTAAACAACGAGCCATAATTGGCGCTTGGGTTGAATGAAAACCACTTATAGCACCACAAGTAATGGTTAAGAATAATAATGGCCAAATTGGCGCGCCATCAGGGTTTGGCTGCAGAAATTCATGTTCAAAATGATTATGTGTAAAGTAACCAAAGAAGTCAGTTAACTCAGGTAAGTGCGGTGCATTAAACAGTAATGCAATAGCCATAGACACGGTCATTACGATCATTAATAGGCCAAAGAGTGGATAAAATTTAGTGATGATTTTATCGATTGGTAATAATGTCGCTAAGAAATAGTAACCTAAAATAACTAATACCCAAAAGGTGTTACCCGCAAAGATGGTGCCTTCAAAAAAGCTTAAGTTACTTAATAAGCCTGCTGGGCTCATAATAAATACAACACCAACAAAAAATAATAACATTGCCGTAAATAGCAGCATTAAACCTTTAAAGACCAAGTTAAAGTACTTACCAGCGATCTCTGGCAAGCTTTTACCATCTTCTTTTATACTCATTACGCCTGAGAAGAAGTCATGCACTGCACCGCCAAGCACATTACCAAGTACAATCCACACTAAAGCTACAGGCCCATAAATAGCGCCTAAGATAGGACCAAATATAGGACCAACACCGGCAATATTTAAAAATTGAATTAGATAGGCTTTAACAGGATGGATTGGCACATAATCGACACCTTCGGCTAAACGTTGCTGTGGGGTTTTTATGTTAGGGTCTAGCTTTGCCTGTTTTTCAACGAATGGACTATAAAATTTAAAACCAAGAAACAGTATTGTTAAACAAATAAAAAATATAAGCATTATGTTCTTCTTTTAAGTTAGTGTAGAAGGTTGTTATGTATATCTACTGTCACGCTTTTCTCTGTGAGAAATACATTTTAAGTTACTGATAATTAAAGATAGCGAATATTTGGCTCTAATTGAATAAAATTAAGCTCTTTTGGCTTTAAATTTAAAAGGAGTCAACATGCCGTACTTTGAAGTTAAAACAGTAAGCGCTTTATTACAGGCTATTGATTTAGTTAACGCATGACAAAAATACGACGTAACAACATTGTTATTTATATCGATTGCTTGTACTTCGAAATAGAAAGGTTTTTTGATTAATTTTGCTAAACCATTCATTTTTAATTACCTAAGTTGATTTTTTATAGAGTTACTATTTTACCTTCACCACCCTATAAAAACCTGCTCTGTTACACCTTAGCAACACTTTTTAATATTTACCAAAATGGATGCATCTTAGACAACGTTATCTTCGATACAGCCATGATTCATCATTTAAAACTAAAGCTTTATAAACAGCCAGTTACAGAGTAAATATTAACCAATTTGAAATATTTACTTCCTATTTACACCAATAAAGCTATAGTAATGACATCGATAT
Organism: Thalassomonas sp. M1454; assembly: GCF_007097525.1. Lineage (GTDB taxonomy): Bacteria > Pseudomonadota > Gammaproteobacteria > Enterobacterales > Alteromonadaceae > Thalassotalea_A. Next base: position 452,835 of record NZ_VKDD01000002.1, on the reverse strand, counting down.
CTTAAAACTCAACATAAGATTGAGGGGGTATCGATATAAAAACAATAATTACAATAAGGTAACCCTATGAACTATTTGAATTGGGATAAGAATAAGTGTAGTAAAGCAATAATGCTTGCCACCTTATGCTATGGATGGTCAATTAGTAGCTCAGCAATTGCAGCACAAACGGTTAATGTTGGTGCTATAAGTCAGGTTCCACCAACTATGATTGGTGCTAATACTGTTACTCGTCAACACCTACCTCACCATCAACCTTGGTATGATAGTCTTTCAATAAATACCATTACCGATACAAATTTCAGCGTACTGCGCTACCCTGGTGGCTCTTTAGGTAATAAGTTTGATTGGACTTTAGGGGTGCAAAAAGAATATGCACACCTAGCAGAAACCAGACAATATTTACCAGAGCATACTAAAGTAGCTACCGATGCTACCGATGGTAAAACTCTTTGGATGTTAAACGTTTATGATGAAACCTTAACCGCCACGATTGATGCACTTAAAATAGCCCGCGATAAAGGCGCTGAAATTAAATACATTGAGTTAGGTAATGAGTTTTATTTTCTTAATATCGATGGCTTAGAATATACAACTCGCTTTCCAACTGGTACAGATTACGGCCAAGAAATGAATACTTGGATTAGCGCTTTAAAAGCTGAATTCCCAGATACAGTTTTTGCCGTACCAATGACTCGCGCGCCAAATAACGATCCTGAAACTCGTAAGTCTAAATGGAATGCCGATGTTGATGCAGCGTTAACAGATTACGATGCTTTTACTATTCATGTGTATGCTGACATTTCACCTAAAGATTCAGTAACTAAGATACCTATGTATGCTGGATTTGACTATGAAACGTTAACACCAAGTGAGCAACAAGCTCAACGTGACCATTTCACCGGCAATCCTGATGCCGTCAAATATATTCTTGGTTTAGCTGAAGCAACTTATGATGGTTTTCTAGCGCACCCTAACCTTTGGTATCCAAGTGGCAAAGATATTTGGTTTACTGAATTTGGTATGCGTTATTACCCGCATGCGGTAAAAGGTACTTGGGTTGAAGCATTGGCCGATTTTACTTTATATAAGAAATTACTATCACAACCTAATGCTACCATGGCTACCGAGCAGCAGTTTATTGATTTAGCTCATGGCAGTACAAGTACTTACGCTAACGTTGCCATTGATGTTGGCCAAGATTTAACAACAACCGTAGGTGCATTAACGGCAGAAGGTCATGCGATTAAAGCAATAAGTGCAATGGCTCGCGACAAAGAGCTGATGTCAACACTGACCTTCCCGCAAGCAAGTGTTATTACGCCTGCAACCATAGCGCCCTATTCTGCACTATCTGGTTTAATGTTTAGTGATAGCAATAGCTCAAATGCAGTTATTGCTAACGTATCAGGAACAGTTCAAAGTATAGATACAGCAAGCTTTGGCCCAGCAGGTGCTGATGTTACGGTAATTAGTGCAGCAAATTACTACACCTTCATCACCGATAATAGTGACGTAACATATACTTCATCAACAATGGGTGCGACCTTAGATATACCGCCTTACTCTATTGTTACCATCGAAAACATTAACACTAGCTTAGATCCACAAGATGGTAGCGTAAATTACACGCCTAAATTTACTGATGCTCGAATTGCAGAAGCTGCATCTGACAGCTTATCGCATGCCTTTGATGTTAGTCGTCATGTGGTTGATCAAAATACCAACGATAGTTTAAGTTTCAGCCTAACGGGTGTTAACCCAAGCTGGGTAAGCATTAATGGCTCAGGTTTACTTGAGTTTAATGCGAGCGGTCAAACTATTGGCACTACTCATGAAGTATTTGTACGAGTTGATGATGGCCACGGCGCAACCGACTACGTTACTTTTGATGTAGAAATTGTTGATGGTAGCCTTGATACCGATGGTGACAATTTAACCAACAATGATGAGTTCGCCCAAGGTTTAAATGCATTAAATGTTGATACCGATGGTGACGGTGTTAATGATGATATTGACGAGTATCCTTTAGATCCGGCTTTATCAAGCAATCAGGATCCTGGCTACACTGAAGTGTTATTTGATGACTTTGATAACGGCTTTGGTAACTGGGTTGATGGCGGCGCAGACGTATTAAATACCCCTACTTTAGCTTTAGGTGAAAAAAGTTTACGCATTCGCTCAGGCTTAGGTGATGAATCATCAAGCTGGTTAGTTAACTCTCTTGATTTAACTAGCTACCAATTACTTCGTATTAAATTCAGTTATATGGCTGGTAGTATGGAAGCTGGTGAAGGCTTTGCAGTAAAAGTGAGTAATGATGGTGGTACTAATTGGCAAACAGTTGCTAGCTACCTTGATACTGACTTTAATGACTTAGAGTGGAACTTAGATCAACGTTTAAACTTAACAAATCAAGACATCGTATTTACTAATGATATGCAGATACGTTTTGAAAGCTTAGCCTCTGGCTCAGGTGATTACGTTAATATTGATAACGTTGCTATTTTAGTTGCTAATAATGACGCGCCAACTTGGTCAGCAAATCCTATTACTGCAGCTGATGCGACTGACTCATCGCTTTATTCTAGTTCGATCAGCGCATTCGCTGCCGATAACGAAAATGACGCCTTAAGTTTTAGTAAAGTATCTGGCCCTGCTTGGCTTAATGTTGCAAACAATGGTCAAGTTACCGGTACGCCAAGCTCTGCAGATGTTGGTTTAAATAGCTTTGTGGTAGCAGTTAATGACGGTATTAACTTAAATGTTGAAACCGTACTTGATGTAAATGTTAATGCCCTACCTAACTCAGCGCCAACTTGGAACGATACTGACTTTAGTCAGGCTGATGCTACCCCAGATACCCTTTATACCACTTGGGTTAACTGGCGAGTAACGGATGCTGAAGGCGATCCTTTAACATATACGTTAATATCTGGACCCGCATGGTTAAGTATTACCAATACAACGACAGCTAAGTTTGAAGGTACGCCAAGTATCAGCGATGTTGGGGTTAATAACTTTGTGATCAGTGTATCTGACGGCATTAACCCGGCGGTACAAGCTAACATGAGCATTGAAGTATTAGCGCCGGTTAATAGCGCGCCGGTTTGGAATAGCGATCCTATTAGCACAGCTGATGCGAGTAAAAACCAAAGCTATAACCAATCGCTGGCAGGACTAGTGACTGATGCCGACGGCGATACTTTAACCTTTACTAAGGTTAGTGGTTCTAGTTGGTTGACGGTAAGTAGTTCAGGGCAATTAACAGGCACCCCACGTAAAAAAGATATTGGCAATCACAGCTTTGTGGTATCCGTTTCTGATGGTGTTAACCCTGCTGTTCAAGTAACGCTAAATATTACGGTTAATAATTAGTAATAATATTTGCTAGCAATTAAAAACAGCGCCATTTGGCGCTGTTTTTTTTATCCAATAGGAATTAAGCAACGGCTTGTTTATCAAGGCTTAATACCAAGTCCATTAATTAACCGCTCATTTTTAATGGTTAAAATGAATAACTACTGCGTTATAAAATTTATAAGTAGAATAACTACTTACTAAATTTTATGCCTTGTATTTATCCCTTTTTCCTCATGAAAAAGTAGATCTCTTAATTAATGGAATTGGTATAAAAACTCTTGGTCAATATCAATCTCTGCACTTTTACTAAGTAAGTTAGTGAAGGTTTTTAAACAAATCCCCATGATCAATTCAATAAACTGAGCTTGGTTGTATCCTTGCTCTAAAAAGTTAGAGATTAACTCTTCGCTTATGCTACCACGCTCCTTAACTAAAGCTCTGCACAGGCAATTTAATGCGTCTAGTTTTCTATCTTCTAATTTATCAGTAGACAAAATACTTTTTATTAAATCTGGGTTTAAATTTTGCTGTTTAGAAAAGTACACATGCCCGGCAAGACAGTAATTACATTGGTTCACTTTTGATGTAGTTAATTGGATTAACTCACGCTCGAGTGCACTAAAACTTGAATTAGCAAAGGCATTATTCATTTGGCTAAATTGCTTAAAGATGTCATCGGACAAGGCGATATATCGGTATAAATTTGGTACAAAACCTAATGCCTGTTTAGTTTGCGTAAATACTGCGGCACTGTCTTTACTTAGCTGCTGTTGCGTTACTGGGTTTAATAATTTCATCACTTCCTCACTTTAGCTATTAATGGTTATTGCTTGTTTACCTTTTCACTATAGGGGTTAAGCATTAGCAATGAGACTGTAAAAGCTGTAGTAACTAACTACAAAAACTGTAGTTAGTTACTATAATTGAGATTATAACTGATTCTATAGGTGCCATGATGGAATACGGACAATTTTGCCCCATAGCCAAAGCCAATGAAATCTTAGGTGAAAAATGGACCTTGCTTATTATTCGTGAATTATTAATAGGCGGTTGCCGTTTTAATGAATTACAACGCGGCTTAAGTCACCTTTCCCCTACTTTGTTGTCTAAACGTTTACGTAGTTTGGAGTTGCATGGCTTATTAATTAAAAAACGTATTCAGGGCCAGCGTGGTTATGAATATTACCCTACCGATGCTTGCCAACAGCTATTGCCTATCATTAAATCACTCGGCGACTGGGGCATGATCTGGGCGCGCAATAATCTAACCGATAAAGATTACGATGTTGAGCTATTAATGCTGTATTTAAAACGCTCAATTGTGCCTAACAAACTTCCTGGCAGTAGCACCATAATTAAGTTTAATTTTACCGATGTCAGTCAATATTCACATTGGTGGATAGTGGTAAATAATAATGATGTAGATTTATGTGTTAAAGACCCTGGCAAAGACGTGGATGTCTATTTTACCACAAAGGTTAAAACCATGGTCGAGATCTGGATGGGTGAAATTACATATAAACAGGCAATTAAACAGCAAGCCTTATCAATTGTCGGTTATAAAGCACTCACCAGCAATGTCTCTGTTTGGATGAATAACAGCGTATTTACCGGTTTACCTTCAGCAACAAAGATTTAAGTTAAGTGGTTAACGATGGCTTAGGTTAGTAAGTTAGATTAAGCAAGCTCAATTAACTTAACTGCGCCAGTTTCATCTAACCATACATAGGCATTTTGATTAAATTGCTGAGCTAAACTATTCGCTTGTTGCTTAGTGATATTGGTTATTAATAAACTATTTTCTTTTGGCCAATCTGCTTTAGCGCCAATACTGTAGCCTTGATGACAAGTTAGTTTTAACTTTTGTACTTGGCTAAGAAGTTGTTGCCCACGCTTTTTGTTTTCTTTATCACTTAGGCGTTTACTTTTTGGATTTTCTGCCGTGATAAATGCTGCAGTAGGAACATCAAAGGTATGTAAGTAACGGCTGAGTGTTCTATCGGTATCGCCAATATTAATTTGCCAAAAGCCGAGTTCATCATCAATGATGTAATCGCTATTTAAATACGCTTGTTGCAAATTTTTATCCATGGGCTCGGTCTACTTAATAGGTTTTTACTTATGTTACAGACAAATAGCAATTTTGTCGGCTTATTTTACGGTTTAAAAAAAATAAATAAGCTAGAGTAATACCTATACTTAATGTTAATCACTGTAAAAAATTAAAATATAAATAGGATCTATAAATGAGCGATAGCACTTACACTCCCCCTAAAGTATGGCAATGGGATAGCGCCAATGGTGGTAAATTTGCCCATATTAACCGCCCTATTTCTGGAGCGACTCACGACAAAGAGCTACCTAAAGGTAAACACCCTTTTCAACTGTATTCACTCGCAACCCCAAACGGCGTAAAAGTAACCATATTATTTGAAGAGCTTTTAGCACTAGGCATTGTCGATGCCGAATACGATGCATTTTTAATTGATATTTCAGAAGGCGATCAATTTAGCAGTGGTTTTGTAGGCGTTAATCCTAATTCAAAAATACCGGCTTTAGTTGATAACTCTGGCGATAAAAGTATATGCATATTTGAATCAGGCGCGATGTTATTACACTTAGCTGAAAAGTTTGATGCTTTCATCCCAAAAGATAGCGCAGGCCGTGCGCAATGTTTGTCATGGCTATTTTGGCAAATGGGCAGTGGCCCTTATTTAGGTGGTGGCTTTGGTCATTTTTATGCCTACGCTCCTGAAAAGTTTGAATACCCTATCAATCGCTTTGCCATGGAGGTTAAGCGCCAGCTTGATGTACTCGACAAACACTTAGCGAATAACCGTTATATGTGCGGCGATCAATACACTATAGCCGATATTGCAATTTGGCCTTGGTATGGTGCATTAATGCTAAACAAAATGTATGAAGCAGCAGAGTTTTTACAAGTACACGAGTATAAAAACCTAAGTCGATGGACCAATGAAATTAACGAGCGCGAAGCTGTGATCCGCGGCCGTATGGTCAATAGAAATTGGGGTGATGAAGATGAGCAATTACCCGAGCGCCATAGCAGTGAAGATTTTGATCGTTAGATTCGCTTAATACAACCCGCCAACCTTAATTATGCCATCATTTATTGATGGCATTTTTATTTACTCTTTAGCTGACAAAATACCTAGCTCAAAAACCACTGAACTCATAAAAAAATAGTTATTTTGTCACGACTAGTTTATATTATTGACATCGATATCAAAAGTGTCATTTATATACACATAACTATCATAAAAGGTTAAATAGATGTTCCTAGATCAGGCAAAATTAAGTCGTATTGCAACTGCTATTGCATTTGCAAGTTTAAATGCCATAAGTACATCAGCAAGCGCTGCCGACATTTCGGTTGATATTGGCACTATCAGCCAAGTACCGCCAACTATGATTGGTGCTAATACCGTTACAAGACAACACTTACCTCACCACCAACCTTGGTATGATGATCTTTCGATAAATACTTTAACCAATACTAACTTTAATTTACTACGCTACCCTGGTGGCTCCCTTGGTAATAAGTTTGACTGGACATTAGGGGTGCAAAAACAATACGCACATCTAGTAGACACCAGACAATATTTACCAGAGCATACTAAAGTGGCTACCGATGCTACCGACGGCAAAACCGTTTGGATGCTAAATGTTTATAATGAAACCTTAGCCGACACATTAGCTGCACTAAAAAAAGCTCGCGATAAAGGCGTTGAAGTTAAGTATATTGAACTTGGCAATGAGTTTTATTTTGGCACTCCAGGTGGCTTAGATTACTCTGATGAGTTCGCAACAGGCACTGACTACGGCCTAGAGATGAACACTTGGATTGCCGCATTAAAAGCTGAATTTCCCGATGCCGTATTTGCCGTGCCAATGACTCGCTCTCCCAATAATGATGAAACAACTCGCAAATCTAAATGGAATGACGATGTCGATGCGGCGTTAATAGATTATGATGCATTTACAATTCATGTGTATGCCGATATTTCACCTAAGGATGCCGTAACTAAGGAATTTATGTATGCAGGGTTTGACTATGCAACATTAACGGCAAGTGAGCAGCAAGCACAACGAGATCACTTCACCGATAATGCTGATGCTGTTAAGTATATTTTAGGCTTGGCAGAAGCAACCTATGACGGTTATTTAGCGCACCCTAACCTTTGGTATCCAGAGGATAAAGACATATGGTTTACTGAGTTTGGTATGCGTTATTACCCGCATGCCGTAAAAGGTACTTGGGTTGAAGCGTTAGCTGATTTTACTTTATATAAAAAATTATTATCTCAGCCTAATGCCACCATGGCTACCGAGCAACAGTTTATTGATTTAGCCCACGGCAGTACCAGTACTTACGCAAATGTTGCCATTGATGTTGGCCAAGATTTAACCACTACGGTAGGTGCATTAACGGCTGAAGGACACGCTGTAAAAGCAATTAGTGCGATGTCTAGAGATAAAGAGATTATGTCGACTTTATCATTCCCACAAGCAAGTGTTATTAGCCCAGAAAACATCGCTCCTTATTCTGCCCTATCTGGTTTAATGTTTAGTGATAGCAACAGCTCTAATGCAGTTATTGCTAACTTGTCTGGACAAGTACAAACGATTAATGCCGCTAGCTTTGGCGCTCAAGGTGCAATAGTTACCGTTATTAACGCGGCTAACTTTTATACTTTTATAACCGATGACAGTGATGTTACTTATACTTCATCAACAATGGGTGCAACCTTAGATATACCTGCGTATGCGTTAGTGACAATTGAAAATATCAATAGCAGCTTAGATCCAAAAGATGGCAGCATAAACTACACCCCTAAATTCACTGCAACTCGTATAGATGAAGCAGCAAGTAATAGTTTATCTCATTCATTTAATATGAATCGTTATGTTAATGATCAAAACACATCTGACACCCTGACATTTTCATTAACAGGGGTTAACCCAAGTTGGGCAAGCATTAACGGCGCAGGCCATCTTGAATTTAATGCGACCAGTGAGAGTATTGGCACAACCGATGAAATTTATGTACGAGTAGTTGATAGCAAAGGCGCAACCGATTACGTTACTTTTGATGTAGAAATTGTTGACGGCAGTATTGATACTGATGGTGATAACTTAATTAATGATGATGAATTTGCTCTGGGCTTAAATGCTTTAAATAAGGATACCGATGGTGATGGCATTAATGATGACGTAGATGTTTATCCATTAGATGCAGACAAAAATGAAAGTGAAGAAAAAGAGCAAGAGCAAGAGCAAGAGCAAGCTACTCCACCAGTACCAGAGGTAGAAGAAAAATCTTCTGGCGGTGGTTCAACATCACTATTTATACTGCTGCAATTAGCTGTTTTAACTTTATTTAGAAAAATTAAAAAATAATTTGAACTTAAAGAAAGTTTCATCGTCATAACATACAGTTAAGAAGATAATTCTCTCCCCGGTTTATTATTAATTTCTTTATTTAACCTCCGCATGCGGAGGTTTTTTTTGCTTATTGAAAAGACAGTGACTTTGTTATGTGCCAACTTGTTGCTTTAAGCTTTATATTTAATTTTTTTAGATGTGCGGCACATTAAACTTGCAACCGGTGTAAATATGTAGGTAATTGCTTCGAAAAATATAATGAGTAGCTCAATTGATAATACTGTGATGTTAACTAATATTGTTTTGGCTAAATTTAATAAACTGAACATACTTTCGTCCTCTTAAAACTCTTTGATCATTACTTTCTAGAGGCATAATACGTAATTATTTGTATCCGAGTGTATCGCCTTTGTAACACCAGTAAATAAAGGTGCAGATTTATGTTTTCTAAGCCATAAAAAAAGGTGCCGAAGCACCTTTCATATATACATCAATTAAGTCATTTGTTTAATTAAAATGAACGACTGTACTGGATTGAATAAATCATCGCGTTAGCTTCTGAAGTTGCTGTCATAGCACGTGGCGCACCAGTAACTAATGATTCACTTGCATCAAGCGCTTCACCTTTAACATAGGTAAATCCAAAATCGATACTTGATTGCTCCAAAGTACGGTAAGTAAAACCAGCTGAATACCACTCTCGGTCAGAATCTGGCACTGAAATGGTTGTTGTGGTTTGCTGCGCCGCTTCATCAAGCATTACCCCGCCTCGCACAGTCCAAGTTTGGTTAATATCGTAAGTAGCACCTAGTGCATAGTGCATGCTATCTTCCCAGTTGTAGGTTTTACTAAATGAATCACCTGTAATTTCTAATTTGTCGAACTCACTCCATTGTGTCCATTGCACACTGTAATGCATTGCAAATTTAGTCGTTAGTTGGTGAAAACCAGAGAAAATTAAGGTGTCTGGTAAAGGTAAAATTAGCTCTTCGCTGTTTAAATTAGCACCTAAATATGACATATCGCCATCAGCATCAAGATCAGGACTATAACGATAAGCTAAACCAAAACGATGATCATCATTAACCTCATAAACAGCACCTAAGTTATAGCCAAAGCCATAAGCAGTAGCATCTACATCAAGTACTGAAACATCAGCAGAAATCGGTCTATCTCTTCTGCCAACTTGGGTATCAACCACTAAATCACGCTCTAAAATACCTTGACCAACAATTAGGTCAATACCACCACCAACACTCCAATGCTCATTCACTCGATACGACACGCTGGCAGATAAATTAACACTTTTAATTTCAGTATGGCCGCCAAATACACTCGCACCTGCAATTTCGCTACCAAAGTCATTTTCAAATTCATGGTAAGTACCAAAACTAGTGTACTCAGCAAATCCAATCGCCCATTTATCGTCGATACGTTTAACGTAATAGATATTCGGTACAAAACTTGTTGAAGAGTTCGTTTGATCGTCAACTGCACCACGGCCTGAATCATCACCTAAATTAAAGTAAATATCTTCAATGTTTATTTCAGTATCTATTGCTGTTAGTCCCATTGAAAATTCAGATGAGTCAAATAACGCCATGCCAGCAGCGTTGCGAGCAATAATTGAAGCATTGTCAGCGATAACCGCATCACCAGCAAAGGCACGCCCCAATCCAGTAGCCGATTGACTGTTTAGTTGAAAACCAGCCGCCATGCTTTGGCCAGAAGTTAAGGTTAACGATAATACTAGAAGAGATTTGTTTAATGGTTTTGTTGTAGTGTTTTGCATAGTTTCTCATTATTAAACGGTTTACTTTTGTCTACTTTTAGCAAGTAAGTTGTACAAAAGTTCTAATTGCGCAGATCCTAGCAAAGTTCCAACAACAAACAGTTACAACTAGGCCGTATAATGCATCAATTTGTAACCTAGGTGTGACTCTGGTTAGACCACTCAACATTAAGGAAGTAAGCCATAAACCTTCCCTTTACATATCAACATCTAACTAACAACCGATTATTTATCAGTCACCTATAATGCTTTACATAATATTTACTTTCTAAAATGATTAATTTGTTATTTTTTTGCGTAAGCTAAATAGACAAACTTAATTAGGTTGGAAAAGGTGGTATCTATGAAAGTGGTTGTTTGTTTATTATCGATAGTGTTTTTAATTAGTTGCGGCGGAGCAAGTAGCGACTCACCGGCTGAAATAGAAAATATTACTGCTCAGCCCGATGTTAGCGATGATACAACAGCTGACGATGGCAATGACGGTGAAGTAATACAGCCAAATATTTTATTAATCATCTCTGACGATCAAGGTCTTGATGCCTCTGCTCAATATCCTTATTCAACCGACCAACCTAACACACCAAACCTTAATTATTTAGCTGAGCAAGGTATTGTGTTCGATAATGCCTGGGCGACACCAGGTTGCACCACAACAAGGGCAAGTATTTTAACAGGCATGCATGGCGTTAACAGTGGCGTAAGCTTTATTCCGGCAACCCTTGATACATCATTACAAACCTTACCTAAATATTTAAAATCAGATCCACTTACCAGTAATTACCAAATGGCGGTGTTTGGCAAATGGCATTTAGCTGGTGGTAACCCAGATCCTAACCACCCTTTCGATAGTGGCATTGATCATTACGCTGGCAATTTATCGAATGTGGCCGATTACTATCAATGGCAATTAACACAAAATGGTGAAACCAGTGAAGTTAACCAATATCACACAAGCAAAATAACCGACTTAGTAATTGACTGGACTAGCCAGCAAACTTCGCCTTGGCTTGCTTGGGTTGCCTACTCAGCACCCCACGCTCCATTTCACTTACCTCCAGAAGAACTTCACTCTAGAGCAGATTTAACCGGCGAAGATAATGATATAAACAATAATAAGCGCGAATACTACTTAGCGGCTATTGAAGCGATGGATAGTGAAATTGGTCGTTTATTAAATTCATTTCACTCTACAGTTTATGACAACACCATTATAATATTTATTGGTGATAATGGTACTCCTAGAGGAGTTATCGACACTTCTGTTTATGCGCAAAGCCACAGTAAATTTACTCTTTATGAAGGAGGTATCCGTGTACCTTTGGTTATATCTGGTAAAGGGGTTGAGCGTGGTGGCGAGAGAGAAAAAACATTAGTTAATAGTACTGATTTATTCACTACCATAGCGCAACTTGCCGGCAGTCAAGTGGCTAAACTTTATGACAGTTCAAGTTTTAAACAACTATTGAGCAATGATAATACCGATGGCCGTGCATATAATTATTCTGAGTTTGACTATGATGGTATTAGCGGTTGGTCAATTAGAAATGATACCTATAAATTACTCGAATATGAATCGGGTGTACGTGAGCTCTACGACATAAGTACTGATGTGAGCGAAGAGACTAATTTATTATTAACAACGGTTGATTATACCGCAGTAGTGATTGAATTAAGCGAGCAAGCGCTCATCATTCGTGGCGAGCAGCAAGGATCGGCAATTGATATCACCAACCAAATATTTACCAATCGCAATAATAATTGCAGTGCCTATGTAGAAAGCTACAGCTCGAATGTAATGGATGTTAATAACTCAGCGCTATTTTCTGGCGATTTAACTATTACTCTTGCTGGAGATAAATGCATCTTCACCACCAATGCCATTCCAAATCATGATTTTAATGATGGTGATGAGGCATTTCCAAATGATGTTTCTGCGCAAAATGATCGCTTTGAAATAACCACCAATCCAACTCATGCAAATAGTATAACGGCCCTTAGTTTGCTAACGGATAACGCCATTCTACTTAATGGCGTTAAAGTCGATATATTAGCCGCGGGGTGTTATGGAGTTGGTAATGGTAAGGTTGGTTGTAACGATATAAATCAGCCTTGGCGTTTTGATCCTATGTCACCGTCTGCAGGTTTTAGAGTAGACAGTCATAATGCTCATTCACAGCCAGATGGCACTTATCATTATCATGGCACGCCAAACGCATTTTATCATGCAGAAAATAACGGCAGTGCCTCACCTGTAGTTGGTTTTGCTGCTGATGGTTACCCAATATTTGGCCCCTACTTTGATGCTAGCAGTGATGGCAGTGGCGAAATAAGAAAAGCAGTATCAAGTTATCGTATTATTGATGGCTCTCGTCCTGCAACCGACGGTAGTCCAGGAGGCGAGTACGATGGCACATTTAGGGATGACAATGAATATATTGCAGGCTTAGGCGATCTTGATGAATGTAATGGTATGACAGTCAACGGTGTGTATGGGTATTATATTACCGACACTTACCCTTATGTATTAAGTTGTTTTAAGGGCACACCAGATCCGTCTTTTAATAAATAAACGCAAGATAACGGGCGGTTCAAGTTGATCTGACCCTCTTGATTCAAGAAAAATCAAGAGGGTCAGATCAACTTGATTTTTCTTGAACAGGTCGATTTATACTTAATGTTTTGGTTTACGATAAATATTGGTTTTATGGTGGATTTGAGATTTACCAGTAATTTTAGTTCTGATGATATCAAGTATAGATTTAACGACTAATGGAATAGCAATTACACTAATCTTTAATAGTATAGCTATTGATTGCAACACGAAGCTTTGCTTGTTCTGAGTTGATTTATTGGTGTTTGATAAGTTTTTTGAATACATGTGCTAGCTAATTAAATTCGACTTTAGCAGCAGTATAGATTGCATCTAGCTTGAAAGTGTTACCGCTTTGTAACTAAGATTACAGAATATGAAAATAAGAGGAGCCGTTCAAATTTAACTGCTCCTCTTATTTCTATAAGTTGGTAATAGTGTCAGGTCCAAATATATTGGCAGCAGATACACCTAAACTAGTAGTTGATATACTAAGAATGATAATTACTTTGATAATGTTTCGCATTGTTTCCTCCAATCCAGTCCTTTGGCGCTAAATTAAGTTAACAATAATTTAACAACTCACTTATTGGAGAAAAATCACCCGTACGGGTTAAAAAACATACAGGTTTGACATAAGTCATTTTGATTAAATAAATATCAAGGTGTCTGACACCTTGATAATTATTTTGTGTTGATAGGATTAGATGCTATCGACGATATTTTTAATTAGTTTAGGGCCTTCGTAAATAAAGCCGGTGTAAACTTGTACTAAGCTAGCGCCTGCATCTAGCTTTTCTTTAGCTGATTCTGCACTGTTGATACCCCCAACACCGATAATAGGCATTTTACCTTGTAGCGCTGCTGATAATAATTTAATCACCGCGGTGCTTTTATCTTGTACTGGTAAGCCACTTAAACCGCCCATTTCAGCGCCGTGATCTAAACTTTCAACGCCTTCGCGGCTTAACGTAGTATTAGTCGCGATTACCGCATCAATTTCATTGTCTAATAAACATTGAGCGATACCATTAATTTCTTCTTCAGTTGAATCTGGAGCGATTTTAACTGCTAATGGTACGTATTTACCGTGTTTTTCAGCTAATGCCTTTTGCTCTGCCTTTAATGCACTTAAAAGCTCGTTTAGTGCGTCACCGTATTGAAGCGCACGTAAACCGGGAGTGTTTGGCGATGAAATGTTTACCGCAATGTAAGAAGCGTGTTCATAAACTTTACGCATACAGTGAGTGTAATCATCTTTAGCATTTTCTTCAGAGGTGTCTTTGTTCTTACCAATGTTAATACCAAGTACGCCTTTGAATTTAGCTTTTTTAACTTGGTTTACTAAATAATCAACACCGTGGTTATTAAAACCCATACGGTTAATTATTGCTTCTGCTTGTGGCAAACGGAAGATTCGTGGTTTTGGGTTGCCCGGTTGCGGACGAGGCGTAACCGTGCCAACTTCAACAAAGCCAAAGCCCATTGCTGAAAAACCATTGATACATTCACCATTTTTATCTAAACCGGCAGCTAAACCAACTGGGTTTGGAAAGGTTATGCCCATTACTTCAACTGGCTTGTCTTTAACTTGTGAACCATACAAGCCTTTTATTGCAACAGATGCAGGAAGTTTTAGCATGTTGATTGTAATATCATGTGCTTGTTCAGCACTTAGTTTGAATAAAAGGTTACGAGCAATTGAATAAAGCATATTGATCCTGGCTACTTAAATGGAATTAAAAAGTTACGGGCAAAAAAAACTCCCCAATGGCGGGGAGTTTATCATTAAAATAAAACAAAAATAAGCGTTGCCTGAAAAATAACTGCTGTAGATTTAACCGGCGTAAATCACCTAATTTGATTTACAATTTAGTCATTAAAATGTGACAACATCATTAATTCACGCAAGGCTACTGAGAACTTAGCAAACTCATGAGTTTTAGTTGTTCTAAAGTCAGCTAAAATTTGCTGCCAACGTTCAATTGGTTGAGTGCATTGCTCTTTCCAATCATTAAACATTTGCTCTAAATCAGTACTGTCAGGGTAAGCTCGTAAAATTACAGACGTAAGTGAACGTTGCTGCCAATCAAGCTCTTCTCTAAACGAAGCACGTGCCAGTGCCTGCCAATGGTTTTGCACTGGTTGTTTAGTGATTTGATCTAAGAACCAGTGTAAATCAAGTTTCGCGCCTACAGAGAAGTATAACTGCGCAACTAATTCAATTGAGCGGCTATCTTGACAAGCAACTTGAGCAATATCCATTGTTGAGAACAAGGTTGATAATTGCGAAATACGTTTAGCAATTTTCGCAGGTACCTTTTCAGCAAGTAACTTAGCTTCTACATCTTCTAGCGCACGTGACTCTTGCTTAATAATAAAGCTATCAAGTTTCGTGGTTAATACCTTAAACGCTGGGCGGTAGAAATCAATTGATTGCTCAATAGATAACGACTTATTGCGATGACGTAAGAACCAACGAGTTGCACGGCGAATAGTACGACGCATTTCGTGCAACATACCGGTTTGCACTTGTGCAGAAATTTTATTATCAAGCTTTTCAATGCTAGTCCAGATTGACTCTAACTCGAATATTTCAGCACTTATGGCGAAGCTTTTTACGATTTCAGCAATTGAAGCGCCGGTTTCTTCTTGCATGCGATAAACAAAGTTAGCGCCCATGTAGTTACACAGGTTATTAGCTAAACTGGTAGCAATGATCTCTGCTTTAAGAGGATGTTGCTCCATTTGCTCAGCGTACAATTCTTGCAATTTAACAGGGAACGCTTTGCTTAATAACTTACCTAAATAGCTATCGTTAGTAATTTCATCAAGTACTAAGTCTTCTTTTAATACCATTTTGCCATAAGCAACAAGTACTGAGATTTCAGGTCGAGTTAAGCCTTTGTTGTTGGCCATACGCTCGGCAATTTCTTCATCGTTTGGAATAAATTCCAATTCACGATTTAGCTTACCTTCACGTTCTAAACGGTGAATAAAGCGTAGTTGCTCTTTTAATTTACCCGCACCGCGTGACTCTGAAATTGAAATTGAGTGCGTTTGACGGTAACAGTCATCAAGTACAATCTCTTCTACTTCATCGGTCATATCGTACAGTAGCTGGTTACGTTGCTTAACGGTTAAATCACCACCAGCAACTAAGGTGTTAAGTAAGATTTTGATGTTTACTTCTTTATCTGAACAATCTACGCCACCAACGTTATCAACGAAATCAGTATTCATACGACCGCCATTAGCGGTGTACTCGATACGGCCAAGTTGGGTACAGCCTAAGTTACCGCCTTCACCAATAATTTTCGCTTGAACTTGATTACCATTAACACGTAATACATCGTTTGCACGGTCACCTACTTCTAAATGACTTTCATTTGAGCCTTTAATGTAAGTACCAATACCGCCGTTCCAGAATAGATCAACTTGCATCATAAGTGCCGCTTGAATTAATTCATTTGGCGACATAGATGCCTTTTTAGTGTTCAACATTTTCTTAATTTGCGGCGTTAACTTAATTGATTTCGCTGCACGAGAGAAAATACCACCACCTTCAGAAATTAAATCGGTGTTGTAATCTTCCCAACTTGAACCAGGTAAGTTAAATAATCGTTCACGCTCTGGGTAACTCGTTTTAGAGTTAGGCGTTGGGTCAATAAAGATATGCATATGGTTGAATGCCACTTGCAAACAAATATGTTTTGATAACAACATACCGTTACCAAATACATCACCAGCCATGTCCCCTACTGCCACACAAGTAAAGTCGGTAGTTTGACAGTTAATGCCAATTTCGCGGAAGTGACGTTTAACTGACTCCCAACCACCTTTCGCTGTAATCCCCATTTTCTTGTGGTCGTAACCAACACTACCACCAGAAGCAAAGGCATCACCTAACCAGAAACCGTAATCATCGGCAATGCC
The DNA here is from genome assembly GCF_007097525.1 of Thalassomonas sp. M1454. Taxonomy (GTDB): domain Bacteria; phylum Pseudomonadota; class Gammaproteobacteria; order Enterobacterales; family Alteromonadaceae; genus Thalassotalea_A. Next base: position 435,745 of record NZ_VKDD01000002.1, on the reverse strand, counting down.
GTTAGCAGTATCTGAGAATGTTGCCGTGCCTTTATCGGCCGCAACAACTAAGTAAGTATCGTCTTCATCTAAACGAACTACATCTTTAGGATGAACAACTTCTCCACCAACGATGTTATCGGTAATATCTAATAACGCGCGAATAAAGGTTTTGTAACACTCACGCCCTGCTTCAAAAATGTCGTTACGAGAGCCGCCAACAGGAAGTTGTTTACAGTAAAAACCACCTTTTGCGCCAACCGGAACAATTACCGTATTTTTAACTTGTTGTGCTTTAACTAAACCAAGTACTTCGGTACGGAAATCTTCACGGCGATCAGACCAACGCAAGCCACCACGAGCTACTTTACCACCACGTAAATGCACACCTTCAAGTTGCGGAGAGTAAACGAAAATTTCGTACTTAGGCAACGGCTGCGGCATTTCAGTAATAAGCTCAGGTAGCATCTTAAATGAGATGTAAGACTTATCATTACCTTGCTCGTTCTTTTGGAAGTAGTTTGTTCGAACTGTTGCATTGATCAGCTCAACGTAGCGACGAATGATTCTGTCGTCATCAAGGCTAGATACGTTATCTAAAGAATGCTCGATAGTATCGGTGATTTTAGCAATTGCTTTGGCATTATTTTTTGAGCCAGGCTTAAATTTAAGCTCAAATAACTCAATTAATAACTCTGCAAAGTTAGGGTAACTAGTAAACGTTGATTCAATGTAACTTTGTGAGAAGGTACTACCGATCTGTTGCTGGTATTTAGCGTATGCTCTAAGAATAGATACTTCGCGACCACCAAGGTCAGCGCCAATAATTAAACGGTTAAAGCCATCGTCTTCTAAATCGCCATGCCAAACTCGTGCAAAAGCATCTTGGAATAAGTTTTGAACTAACTCTAAGTTAAATGCTTTGTTGCTGGTTAATAACATTGAGAAGTCTAAGATCCAGTTCATCTGGCCATCGGCATCACGTACCATGTATGGACTTTCGCCAATAACACGTAAACCAAAGTTTTCTAACATAGGTAATACATCAGATAAATGTAGAGGCTCACCTTTGTGGAAAAGTTTTAGTTTTACAAAACGGCTGTCAGATTTTTCTTCAAGCGGCTGATAAAATAACATCTCTAATGGGTTTTGTGCAGTGATTTTTTCAAGTTTTTCAACATCAACAATTGCAGTACCAGGTAATACCTCATCTTTATAAGATTGTGGCCAGCTTGCGTATTTTTGACTTAACGCTTTACCTAATACTTCACCTTTATTAACTTTTAAGGCGTCGGCGAATTTGTCATCCCAGCTGCGCGCAGCTTGGTTTAAGTTATGTTCAATTTCTTTCACATCAATATCTGCTTTGGTTGAGTTAACTCGAACTATGTAATGAGTACGTGCTTGTACAGACTCAGAGAAGAAGGTATTAAATTCAACCTCTTCAGTGCTGCCAAACGCTTGTTGTAATACTTCTTGCGTATCGATACGTAATTGCGTGTTGTATCTGTCTCTTGGCACGTACACCATGCACGAGAAGAAACGATTAAATGCGTCGCGGCGAACAAATAACCCTGTTACATCGCGTTCTTGCATTTGCAAAACGCCCTTAACCGTTTCAACTAACTCTTCATCAGTTGATTGTAATATTTCATCACGTGGGAACGTTTCTAAAATATTAATCAGAGTTTTATAAGCATGTGAGCCATTAGCGTATCCAGAGTTATCGCAAACACGCTGCACTTTGTTTTTAATTAATGGCACATTAAGCGCGCTGTTATTGTAAAACGCACTGCCGTATAAACCGACAAAGCGGTCTTCGCCAATAATTTTACCTTTAGCATCAAAACGCTTAATACCAATGTAATCAAGGTGTGCTGGGCGGTGTACGCGTGATTTAGAGTTAGTTTTAGTTAAGATAAGTAAATTATTACCTAAAGCTAAATCGCGAGCAGATTGTGAGTAAGTTGACATTAAGCGCTGCGACGTACCGGTAGAGTTTTTTAATAAACCTAAGCTGGTATCAACATCAGCGGCTAATGCTACATCGCCTTTTAATTGCTCTACTGTGTATGAGCGGTAGCCCATAAAGGTAAAGTTGTTATCTGCAATCCAAGTTAAAAATTCTTTGGTTTCAGTAAAGTCATTTGCTTCAACGTGCTTTTTAGCTTTTTCTAAATTTTTAATCGACTGCTGAAACTGATCGCACATTGGTTTCCAGTCAGAAACCGTAAGCGATACATCTTTAAACACAGAATGCAGCTCTGTGGTTAAGTCATCAATTTGTGATTGCTTGCTTAAGCGGTCAATTTCAATAAAGAAGATAGTTTCACATAAGCTGTCTTTTAACGGCTCACGTGCAGGCCCTAAGTTTTCAACTAAACCATTGTAACCACGGACAATGTTTAATGGGCAATTTAAAATTAAATGTGGAGATAAGCCAAGACGATTTAACGCAATGCGTGTTGAATCAACTAAGAATGGCATATCTTTGATAATTACTTCTATAACGGTATGGCTAGATTTCCAACCGTGTTTAGATACTTCCGGGTTTAATACGCGGATAAATGCTTGGTCTTCTTTTTGCGCATTTAATGCTTTCCAAAGACTCAAGGTAGCGCCATAAACGTCGCTATCATTACGACCGGCAAGGTCGTCGTTGGATATATTACTGTAAAGTAAGCTGGTGAATTGTTCTAACAAAGGTGCAGTATCGCTTGGCACTTTTTCTTGAATAAGCTTTACAACATTTTTAAGTAGTACAGAAGATTTATTATCTAATGACGCCATATGTGTACCCTCTGGTTTAAGGCGAAATGTAACCAAATTCCGAAACTTTCAATTAACATTTCAAATTTTTATGCAAATGATAGCTTTAGAATAGTCTATGGAGCGGATTCTATTAAGAATTTTTGCACATTGCGAGTACTTTATTAGAGTAAAAATACCAATTATTTCAGGAGTGTTACCGTTTTGTAAGTGTTTATTCAATAGGTGTAAATAGAAAATGGCCTTTCGGCCATTTTAATGATTATTTATGCAATTTTTTGAATGGAGCGATAAAATATTTTTTTTCACCCCACATTAACAATTGCAATTTATAGCGACTTGCCGTTAAAAATTTAAACGCTACTTTTTCTCTCGCCATAAAAATGTCGACAGTGCTGGTAAAATAATTATTGCAGCTAACATGTTCACTAAGAACATAAAGGTTAACAATATGCCCATATCAACTTGGAATTTCAAATCAGAGAAGAACCAAGTTGAAACACCGATAGCTAAGGTTACACCGGTGATCAATACCGCACTACCACGCTCTTTAAGAGCAGACAGATAAGCTTGCGACATAGTTTGCCCTTGCTTTAAGCACTGTGACATGGTCGATAAAATATAAATACCGTAATCAACGCCAATACCAACACCTAAGGCAATAACAGGAAGTGTTGAAACCGTTAGGCCAATATCTAAAAATGTCATCAAGGCTTGCGCTAGTGTCGACACCACAAATAATGGCACCACTACCACGGTTGTTGCTCGTATTGAACGAAAACTAAGTAAACATAACGCAATTACAGCGCCGTAAACATAAACCATCATAGGTAATTGTGCTTCAGCAACTGCTTCGTTAGTTGCCGCCATAACCCCTACCGGGCCAGAAGCTAGCTTAAACTGAACTTGATCATTACCAAGCTCTGCCGCGTTTTTCTTCACTGCCGCGACAACTCTATCTATGGTTTCAGCTTTATGATCTTCCATAAATAAAATGATTGGCATGGCGCTACAGTCAGCATTTAATAAACCACTTGTCGTTGGAACTCGTGAAATAGATTGTACTAAGCTTGGTTGATTACGAGACAGTATTTGCCAGCGCTTATTACCTTCGTTAAACCCTGAGTTAACTTTCTTAGCAATAGTCGCTAAAGAAACCGCTGACTGAACCCCTTCAATGTTTTCTAGGCGCCATTGCATCGTATCGATAGTATCGAGTACTTCATGGTAAATACACGAGTCTTGGTACGTTTCAACCACCACCGACATATAATCTACACTGATTGCGTATTTGTCAGTAATTAAGAAGGTATCTTGGTTATAACGTGAATCTTCATGCAATGATGGCGCACCAGCATGAAGCTCACCTATCTTAAGGTTTTCACTTTGCACCATACCCCAGGCAAATAATGCTGCGGTACAAGCTAAAATAACACCTGCAGCTTTTGGCGAGGTAACAAATGCAGCTTTACGCCACAATAAGCGGTTAAACAGCTTGTGATCGGCATGTTCAACAATTTGCTTTTGCTCTGCTTGGTCAAAGCGCACAAACGACACTAAAATAGGTAATAAAATTAAGTTAGTAAAAATAATTAAACCTACACCTAATGAAGCCGTGATAGCTAACTCGCGAATAATACCTATATCAATCGCTAGTAACGTCATAAAGCCGATAGTGTCAGATAATAATGCAATACCACCTGGTACTAATAAACGTCTAAAGCTAAGCTGTGCCGCTTGTTTAGGATTGTTACCTTTTGCTACTTCTTTCGATATTGCATTGATCATCTGCACGCCATGACTCACCCCAATAGCAAACACCAAAAACGGTACCAATATCGACATAGGGTCAAGGCCAAAGCCAAGTTGAGTTAACAAGCCCATTTGCCATACAACGGCAATAAGAGAACATAAAATAGGTAATAAGGTTAAGGTTATCGAGTTACAGAATAGGTAAACCATTATGGCAGTGATCACAATGGCAATAGCAAAGAACGTAACTACACCTTTAGCACCGTTTGCAATATCGCCAACCATTTTTGAGAAACCGATAATATGAATACTGATTTCATCGTTCTCAAACGTTCCGCGAATTTCATCTTCTAATTGCTTAGCGAGTTTTAAAGTATCAAGCTTTTCACCAGTGTCAGGGTCAATCTCCATCAATGAGCTTTTCACCATGGCACACGAATAATCATCGGAAACGATACTGCCAACAATACCGGCCTTTTCAATGTTCGCTTTAACGATTGCTAACCCATTTGCATCTGGTCTGAAATCAGCTGGAATAACCGGGCCTCCGGCAAAACCATCTTCAACTACTTCAACAAAGCGAGTTGAAGGCGAAAACAATGAATTAACTAATATACGGTTAACGCCTGGAATAAAGAATAACTGGTCATGCACCCCTTTTAATGAATTAAAAAAGGTTTCATTAAAAATGTCACCATCGCGGTTACACACCGAAATAAGAATATTATTTGCGCCACCAAAATCATTTTGATGTTTCAAATAAGTTTTCATATAGCTGTGTTGCAAAGGGATATTTTTTTCAAAGGAAGCATCAAGGTTGATATTGATAGCTTGTGCTAATAAATAACCGGTAATAAATAAAAATACACCTAATACGCTAAAGCGGAAACGGAATATATTACGTTCAATATGAGAGAAGAATTTTTGAATTGCCATTATTGAATATCCACTGCTTTAACGCCTACTTCAGAGGCGACAATAAGTTTATTGTTAAACCAAACGCCAGCAAGTAATGCTTTACCGTCACTTTGGGTTGATATTTGGAACGTTTTGCCATCGCTACTTGCTAAAATAACGCCGGAATTACCTAACACAAACACCTTGCCGCTATCACCAACAACAATATCATTTAGTAGTGCCGTGGTGTCATTGCTTATTTCTTGCCAGGTACTGCCATCATCATTACTGATAAACATATTGCCACGCAGGCCAACGACTAATAATTGAGAAGTTGAAATTTGATTAATATCGAAGAAAGAGCCCATATATATTTCATCAAGTAACTGCCAAGTTACGCCTTGATCATTACTACTTGCTATAGTGCCAAGCTCACCAGCAAGGTAAAGCTTATCACCAGCAACAGCTACACGATTAAAGTGCGGTAAAATACTAGCTATTTCTTCTAAATAAAGCTCTTCATCTTCGGCTTTGGTATCTTCAAGATATAAACGGTCATCTTCATTAAGTAGTTCTAAATGATGTTCCTCAGCCCAAGTGATACCGCCATCACGAGTTCGATAAAATAATCCATACGCACCAATTGCTATGCCGTGGTTTTCGGTAATAAATAATACATCAAAAAATGGGCGTTCTTTTTCAGGTTGAAAGTTTTGTAATGTCCAAGTAGCTCCGCCATCTTTAGTATGTAAAATAACGGAATCATGGCCGACAGCCCAACCTAATGATTCGTTATAAAAAAACACTTTTGTTAAAGTAGCATTGCTTGGCACGGCTTGTTGTTGCCAATTTTCGCCATCATTAGATTTTAATATATGACCGCGATCGCCTACCGCAATAATGGTATCAGGACTTACTTTGACAATATCGAGCATTAAAGTATTGGCAGCTAAGGGCTGAATTTCGGCGGGTTTTGGCTGGATATCAGCATAACTGGCAAATGGTAAGATGCTCAGTAAGAAAAGGGTTTTGAAAATTTGACTCATAAACGTCCAAAATACTCTATGTTATTTAGTTAACCTGAATTCAGGTGTGTTTTATATCAATTTGATTAATGAATAGAACGCTTAATTAATCAAATTGGTATTAGCAATTCTAAAAAGACTGAAATTGCTGTTGTTATATTTTTGTTATATTTCAACTATGTAAAATAAAAACGGTTGGCAAAGCCAACCGTTATTAACGTAAGTTTAGGCTTATCTGCGGCCTGAGCGACGCAATGCTGACGAAGTAAAGTCTCGGTCTCTATGCTTCGGCGCAAAGTCGTACATGTTATGCTCATTATCTAAACCAATTGCAATGTAACGACGCGATTGGAAGTCATGATACACTTCAAGTGTAGACCATTGTGCCGGTAATTCGTAATAGTTAAGACCATGAGCAACAGCTACACGATATAATTCATCACGATTGTCGTACATATCAGCAATCGATACTTGCCAGCTATCTTCATCAATGTAGAAGGTACGTTTTTTATAAACATGGCTTGTACCTTCTTTAAGTTTAGCTTCAACAACCCATACACGGTGTTTTTCGTAGCGAACAAGATCAGGGTTAATGTGCCCTGCTTTTAAGATCTCATCGTATTTAACTTTATCACTGTGCAGGCGGTAATCGTTGTAAGGTATTAGTAGCTCTTGCTTGCCTTTTAATTCCCAAGTGTAACGATCTGGAGCGCCGTTAAACATATCGAAATCATCTGTTGTACGTAAGCCATCAGACGCTGTACCCGGTGCATCATATGCAACGTTTGGCGCGCGCCGAACACGACGTTGACCGGTGTTATAAGTCCAAGCTTGGCGTGGCGTTTTAACCTGATCCATCGTTTCGTGTACTAATAATGCAGTACCGGCTAAACGTGCAGGCTCAGAAACTTGCTGCTTAAATTTAAATAGGATATTTGATTTTTCTAAATCTTCAGATTTAGCACCTTTAACACCGTAAGGAATAATTAAACCTTCATCAAAGCCGATGTAAGTAAAACTACCTGATGCTGTAGGAGCAGCTTGTCCACCTTGACGAACAATGCTTTCACCACGGTAACGTAAACTGTGATTCCAAATAGCTTCTAAACCATTTTGTGGAATTGGAAAAGGCACGCCTACTTGCGCAGCTTTAATACCATTACCTTCACGAATTAACTCACTGCGAGTAGCATTCGCTTTAGTCTCATCGTAAACATGCTGCGGGTAAGAGGCACTACGACGTGTTTGGTAAACATTCATTTTGAAGGTTTCTGGATACGTCTGGAACAATTTTTGTTGACCTAAGCTTAATAGATCTTTGTATTGCTCGTAATTTGCAGCAGTAACTGTGTACTGAATTTTATCTTCTGGGTATGGATCAGGATGATGGTCACCTGATTTATAGCCTGCTGGTGGTGTTGTAATACCACCAGTCCATGCTGGAATTGAGCCATCAGCGTTAGCTGCGGCTTCAGCGCCCATTGGCGTTAATTCTTTACCAAGTTTAGCAGCTTCTTCAGGAGCCACTTTAGCAGAAGCACTAACTGAAGAAAGCGCCATTGTAATTGCTAAGGAAATAGCTGTTATATTTTTCATTTATCTTAACCTTAGATTGAGTATTTAATATTGAAAGATACGAAGTCGCGATCTTCTGTGCGGTTTGTAGTACCCACACCATCAAAGAATGAGTTGTAGCTAAAGTCAGCTGACCAAGTACTTTGATAATCAAATCCTAGACCAAGTGAAATAGACTTCTTCTCTTCAACAAACATGAATAACGGATCTGGTGTAATACCATCAACGTCATGAGAGAAAACAACACGTGGAGCCATGTTCACGCCCCAAAACACATCGTTGTAATCTAATTTAACTAATGCGCGGTAACCCCAAGCAAACGCTGTTGGGAATGGGTTGGTTTCTGTACCGCCCTGCACTAATGCCATTATTGGATCGGTTGAACCAGAGCGTGCGCCACCTGGGCCGTTTAAACGTAATACGTCTTCATCAGGCATATCGCGAATATCGATACCACCAAATTCAATTAAACCAGTCATTTGACCAGCGCCAAACGTAGGACCAAATAAATGAGTTAAGGTAACTTGTGCTTGGATTGTATCAGATTCAATAAAACCTTTCGCCACTTCACCAGATGCTATTTCACCCATTTGAGAGATTGTATATGGCAAGCTTCCTGATTGGTCAGCAACGGCGGCAAATAATAACTCAACGTCATCAATTTGTAGAGGTTCATCTTGACGGTAACTAATTTCACCAGCAACAGAAGTTAAACCAACAGTGGTGTTAAAACTTAATCCGTATAAATTAATATCTTCAGGGTAAGTAAATACTGCTTGCGCGAAAGCGCCTAAGCTTAAAATGTTACTTTCATGCATGCCACCAGACTCAGCAATAAATTGTAAGTCCGCTGTAAGGCTCTCAATACCAAAGTCGGCTGTTTTACCAGAAATAACTGGACGACGAGAATGATAATTCATGTAGTACAAGCTTAGTTCTGTATCATTAAACTCAGGGAAGAAATAAGCAAAACGTAAACCGTATTGACCACCGTCATCAGGATGTATTTCAGCATCTTCATTTTTATCCGTTAGAGTTGCTTGCCCTGCAATACCTGCGTATTGCCCAGCGTAAGCACCAAAACTAGGTAAATCGGTCGGTGGATTAGCAATATAACCATCTCTAAATGCATTTAATTGTACTAATAATTGCTCAAGATTTAAATCTGGAGCGCCACCAAACCCTAACTGGATGTTATTGGCATAACCACCTGAGCCGGCAAAATCATTAGTTGAGAAGTAACTACCAGGTGCTGGTAATACTGACTTTTCCCAGCGGTACTGATAAAACGCTTCAATGTTGAAGTTTTCAGTAACACCAACCGATGTCCAAACAGCACCAAATGGAATAAACGCTTCTTTTAATTCTGAACCAGGCGCACGTAAACGGGCAATATCAACCGGGTTTAATTCACTGATACCGTGAGCAATCAAGGTACTTTCACCCCAACTGATCACTTGATCACCAACTCGGATACTTACTGGCGTGTCACCAACATAAAAATCGGCGTAAGCAAAAGCATCTAATAAACGAATATCGCGACAGATCTCGTCTTTAGCATCTTCATCATCACATGGATCAGTTGTTTTGCCTGTTAACGGGTTAACGTATGGGCGGTCGTTGTCCATCATTTCAAAATCGTAAAAGTACATACCACGTACAAATACACCAAAATCACCTAAATCGTTAGAGTAGGTAATATCAAGCTCGTGGTTACCTTTAAACATTTTTGAAAAGGCTTCGCCAGAGTCGTAATTTAAATTACCTAAATCACCATTGGTTGAGTAACCACCAGGCATTTTCCAAACGTCAAACCCATTGAGAGGATTATTTACCCAATCAATGTTGTTATTAAGGTTATTTGATTTACCTACTAGGTCATTCCAATTTCTATCTTCAACACGGTAAGCTTCACCGTATGAAAAGGTAGAATCAAAACTTACCTGAAAATCGCCTAAATCAAAGTTAACAGCATGTGCTTGTGACGCTGCTAATGTTAACAAACCAGCAGCTATACTTTTAGCGATTGGCTTTTTACAAAAACTTACCATTGAACGTGGCTTCATTTTTCTTTCCCCAGAAATAATTTAAACTATATCGTTTTATTCAGTGCTAATTATTAGTGTTTATTATTTTTTAATAATTTATTACTTAAACAATAATTACATCATTTTAGCTACTAGGCAATAGCTTGCAACTTCGATTAATCAGTATGAATTTAACGACTTGCATGCTTTTTCAACAAAATAATAACACTGCGTTTGAAACAAGCGTTTAAAACCTGAACAAGTCTACTAGCCTGCATGTTGTGTACGGTGTGTGTTCAAGGTGTATTTTTATGTAACCAAAGCAATGGTCCGACCACGTTTAAAGTATTAACTCTAACCAAGGTAAAATATTTTGAAAAAAAATTAAAAAAAAATGCCAAAACTTTGGTTTTGGCATTTTATTAAAGCTTATTTTACATTAGGTAAACATTTATGACAGTGCTGCCGTAAGCTTCTCTTGCAGATCTCGAGCTAAATTATCGAGACTATTTAGCTTATTTAATTGCGTTAACATCATTGCTTGATGCTCAGATGAAAATGCCTTGAATTGAATAAGAGGCGTTAAAATTCGAGAAGCAACTTGCGGATTAATACTATTAAGTTTACCAATTTGCTCTGCTAAGAATTGATATCCTCGGCCATCTTTTTGATGGAAATATTTTGCATTATGAAACGCAAAAGACGCAATTAATGCGCGTGCCCTATTTGGATTTTCAAGGCTAAATTTATCGTGATTTAATAGTGCTGTAACACGATCAATTACAGCCGAATTATTATGAAGTGCATTTACCGCGAACCATTTATCCATCACTAAGGTATTATCTTGCCATTGTTGCTCAAACCTTTGCATGATGTCTTCAAAACAGGCTAAATCATTTACAGCGGCTGATTTTAACGCTGCAATTTGATCTGTCATGTTATTCGCTAAATTATACTGAGTAAGCACCCGTTCATTAGCAGAGTTTACCTGCTCAACTTTGTCACCCTCGCTTACACTTGCTAAATAATCTAAACAAACGTTTTTAAGTGCCCTATCACCAATTGCTTTACCATCTTTAGCAAAAGATGCGTTTACGCAGGCATCATAGCTAGTGCTTAGTTGAGCATGTAAGTTTTGCGCAATAAACACTTTTAACTTGCTAATCGCTGCAACTAATACGCCCGGCTCTACCTCGAAAATAGCATCACTCATTTGATCAAAGCTTGGTAGTGATAACTGCTCCGCTTTAAAAGCATTATCAGAGTCACTTGTTAAAACTGATTTTATAGCAGTAAGGATGTGCGGGCTAATATCTGTATTTAAATCACTTACTAATGCTTTAATGGTAAGAGCAAACAGTGTCTGGCCGGCATCCCAGCGAATAAACTCATCTTTTGCGCCCATCATTAAGCTTAACAATTCTTGCTCATTGTAATCATAGCTTAACTTAACCGGCGCACTAAAGTTTCCTAACAGTGCAGGTACAGGCTTTTGATTTAAACCTTTAAAGGTCCATGTTTGCTCAGCTTGGGTTAATTGTAATAAACTTTGTTGGCAAGATTGTGCTGTATCTTTATCGATTAGCTCAATGTTCACAGGTATGTGTAAATTTTGTTTAACCTGTTTATCATGTGTTTCTGGGTGCGTTTGCTTAATAGTTAAGTGGTATTCTCCATTGCTTGCATCAAATGAATCTGTAACGATTAACTGCGGCGTACCTGATTGGCTGTACCATAATTTAAACTGGCTTAAATCGGTTGCAGTGGCGTCACTTAATGCTTGGACAAAGTCATCACATGTTACCGCTTGTCCGTCAAAACGTTCAAAGTATAGTGCGATACCTGCTTTAAAACCTTGCTCACCTAGTAAAGTATGGAGCATGCGAATAACCTCTGCCCCCTTTTCGTACACGGTCATGGTGTAGAAATTATTCATCTCAATTACTTTTTCTGGTCGAATTGGATGCGCCATTGGCCCTGCATCTTCAGAAAATTGTTGTGAGCGAAGCAAACGTACGTTTTTAATGCGAGTTACCGCTTGCGATGTCATGTCGGCACTAAACTGTTGATCACGAAAAACGGTTAAGCCTTCTTTTAAACTTAACTGGAACCAGTCACGACAAGTAACACGATTACCAGTCCAGTTATGGAAGTATTCATGGGCAATCACCGCTTCAACGTTAAAAAAGTCATCATCGGTGGCATCTAAGTCATCGGCTAATACAAATTTAGAGTTAAATACGTTTAAGCCTTTATTTTCCATCGCCCCCATATTAAAGAAATCAACGGCAACCACCATGTAAATATCTAAATCGTATTCAAGGTTAAACTGCTCTTCATCCCACGCCATTGATTTTTTCAATGACTCCATTGCATGGGTAGTTTTGTACAAATTACCTTTATCAACAAAAAATTCGAGGCCAACTTTACGTCCTGATTTGGTAATGTAATGGTCAGCTAACACATCAAAGTCGCCTGCAACTAAGGCAAACAAATAACAAGGTTTTGGAAATGGGTCGTGCCAAGTTACGCTATGCTTACCATGCTCAAGCTCTGCTTGCGCAATATTATTACCATTGGCCAATAAGTAAGGGAACTGCTGTTTATCGGCTATAACCGTTGTGGTGTACACAGCCATTACATCTGGTCGGTCTAAAAAGTAACTTATACGGCGAAATCCCTCTGCTTCACACTGGGTACAATACGCATCACCTGATTTATATAAACCTTCAAGTGCAGTATTTGTTGATGGTGAGATCTCGGTAACTAAGGTTAATTCAAAGTCAGCATATACATTATCGATAACTAATGATTGCTCGTTAACTTGGTACTGCTCTTTACTTAATTCTTTGCCGTCAATGGCAATACTAATAAGCTTTAAATGCTCACCATCAAGCTTTAATGGCTTATTGTGTTTACCTTGGCGAGTAATCTTCATCACATTGGTCACTAAGGTTGCCGTTTCATCTAAATCGAAAGTTAAATCAACAGTAGTTATGGTGTAGTCAGGTGTTTGGTAATCTTTTAAATAGCGGGGAGTAAAGTCAGTCATTTAGCTTGCATCATAATAAAAATATATATCTGCAGATTAAATTGAATCACTTTAGATTTCAAACAAAAAAGCCAATCAATTGATTGGCTTTTTCATTTTATTGTTCACAACTTGCTGATTAGTTACTTTTAACAAGCTTTTTAATTTTAAAGCCAATAAAACCATACACTACGGCAAGTACAGGGTTAATTAAATTAAAGAAACAATAGAAAATATAATCTAGTGGATTAACTGCAAGTACTGAGTACATGTAAGCACCACAAGTATTCCAAGGCATAAGTGGTGATGTAAGTGTACCTGAGTCTTCAAGTGTACGACTTAGCACAACCGGATCTAAACCTCGACGTTCGAATTCTTCTTTATACATGCGACCAGGCATAACGATTGCCATGTATTGATCGGCAGTAACTGCGTTAGTACCAATACAAGTTGATACCGTACTTGCAATCAAACCACCTGTTGAGTGTACTTTACTTAAGATAACATCCATGATCTTACGTAACATGCCTAAATGCTCTAGCACAGCGCCAAAGGTTAAGGCACAGATAATAAGCCAAACCGTATTTAACATACTCGACATGCCGCCACGGCTAATTAAACTATCAAGTTTTTCGTTACCACTATCAAGTGATACGCCATCAAAAAAGGCCGTCCATACAATAGTTATATTTGCCGTAAGAGTATCTACCCCTTCACCTGCCAAGCTCATGATAAAATCTTGCTGAAATATAATCGCCCAAACAGCGCCACCAATAGCGCCGATTGCGATAGAGATAAAGGCAGGTACTTTCTTAATGGCTAAAGTTAATAAAACAACCAAAGGAATAAGGTTAAATACACTGATACTAAAATGTTGCTCTAACAGCTCATTTATACGAAGTACATTGGCACTGCTGTCTGAAACATCTTCGGTTAAACCAAGAAATACAAAAATAACTAACGCAGTAGCAATTGAAGGAATTGTAGTCCATAGCATGTAACGGATATGCTCGAACAATTCAGAGCCTGCAACAGCCGGTGCTAAGTTGGTTGTTTCTGATAATGGTGAAATTTTATCACCAAAATAAGCACCTGAGATAACGGCACCAGCAGTAATTTCAGGTGATAAACCTAGGCCTGTAGCAACAGCAATTAACGCAACACCAATAGTTGCAGCAGTGGTCCACGAGCTACCAATTGACATTGAAACTAAACCACAAATAATACAAGCGGCAGGATAAAACCACTGTGGGTCGAGTATTTGTAGACCAAAATAAATCATGGTTGGCACTGTACCAGCAAGCAACCAAGTACCAATTAAAGAACCAACGGCAAGCAGTATAAGAATAGCGCCTAATGAAATAGAAATACCATTAACAATGGCTTTTTCCATGCTGATCCAATTATGGCCATTTTTAAAACCAATAATAAGAGCAACACCGGTTGCCATTAATAAAGCAATTTGGTTTGGTCCATACGATGAGTTATCACCAAAATATAACACCGCTGCAGTTAGCATGGTGATCATTACCAACAATGGGATCATTGCATCGATAAAGCTTGGATTTTTAATTGTACTGTTATTTGACATAACTTCTATTGTACCTATTGTATTTAAATATTAATTTGCGGCTAGTTAACTAGGGCAAAGAAATATTTAGATTGCGTTGTAAATAAATTGTTATCAATTCTATGATTTATTAATGCAAATGTATTGCACTATTTAACTTCAAATTTAGTATATCTTGATTTATGCACAAATAACGAATAGTTAATCTAGGCTGTAACACTTTAAAACAGCTTGCAACTTAGACTTAACAAGCAATTAATAAAAATTAAAAAACCGCCATTTGGCGGTTTTTTATTTAAAAATAATTAAGATTATTTTTTCGCTAACTTGTCTAATTCAACCAAATCTAGGGTGATATTAGCCGTTTCATCTAAGAATGGATCAAGCTCAGCTAACTCTTCTGGAATATCATCAACAGATTTTACCACAGGTTTATTTTGCGCTTGTAAGCGTAAATTAGCACGAGCTAAACGTTTTGCTTTGTTATTTTCTCGTTCTGTTTTACGTTCAACATAATTTAATGAAACCGACTTCTTGTCTTTATTTTCTTGATATTTAGCAATATCTTCAGCCAAGTAAGCAAATTCATCATTATGCTTGATGCGCTCTTGATGCATTGAATCTAAGTAAGTGATGTCAGCAGTAAAATCACGAAGTGGTGTGTAAGACGCTTTATTAATCTTATCCCACGGCAGAGCATTCTCTTCTTGGCTTTCGCCCCACTCTTTCGGATCAATTGCGCTTGGGAATAAAATATCTGGCGTAACACCTTTATGCTGTGTACTACCACCATTAATACGGTAGAACTTAGCGATAGTAAATTGAATACTACCAATTGGCTCTTCGTATAAGTCGTAAACGCGTGCTAAACCACGGTGTTGCTGTACAGTACCTTTACCGAAGGTACTCTCACCAACAATAATCGCACGACCATAATCTTGTAATGCGGCTGCAAAGATTTCAGATGCTGAAGCGCTGTATCGATCAACCATAACCGTGAGTGGACCATCGTAATAGGTTAAGCCGTCGGTATCTTTATTAACCTCAACTCGGTTAGCACCATCTCGTACCTGTACTACCGGGCCTTTATCAATAAATAAACCGGTTAATAACGTTGCTTCCACTAATGAACCACCGCCATTACCACGTAAATCAACAATAATCGCTTTAACGTTTTGCTCTTTTAAGCTAGCGATCTCTTTGGCAACATCGCGAGATAACTTGTTGTAAAAACTTGGTATGGTAATAACACCAATGTTTCTAGCAGTAGACTCATCTTCGCCTTCGTTAAGCTTTTCTTTATATACTTCCGATTTTGCCTGACGGTCTTCTAATTTAATGGTATCGCGTACAATTTCTACCACTTCAATCGTCGGATCATCTTCGCCCTTTTCAACTTGTAGACGTACTTTCGTGCCTTTTGGCCCTTTGATCAGATCAACTACGTCATCTAAACGCCAGCCAACAACATCAACGAACTCTTCATCGTCTTGGGCTACACCAATAATTTTATCTTTGGCTTTGATCTTTTTAGATTTATCCGCAGGACCACCTTTAACCACACTTTGAATTACGGTGAAGTCATCATCGATACGAAGTACGGCGCCAATGCCCTCAAGTGATAAGTTCATCTCCATTTGGAAACGCTCAGCATTACGAGGTGATAAATAAGAAGTATGAGGTTCAACAGTACGTGAGAATGCATTCATAACAACTTGGAATACATCTTCACTTTCACCTTGGCTTAAGCGTTTAATCGCATAGTTATAGCGCTTAGTTAAAAGTTTTTGGATTTCAGGCCAGTCTTTACCAGCAAGTTTTAAATTAAGCGCGTCATATTTAACTTTTTTGCGCCATAATTCATCAAGCTCTGCTTCGGTTTGTGCAAACGGAGCATCTTCTCTATCAAAGATATATTCTTCTTTCTTATCGAAATCGAACTCTTTTTCTAGAAGCTTTAATGCATACTGATAACGTTGAAAGCGGCGTTTAACATTTAAGTTATAAATATCAAATGCCGGTGCTAATTTACCTGTGATGATCATCTCATCAAAGCTTGAGCGGTATTTTTCAAGTTCTTCGACGTCTTGCGCTAAAAATACTTGATGAGAGTAATCAAGCTGTTTCAAGTACAAGTCAAAGATAGACGATGACAATTGGTCATCTAATGAAAATTTCTTATAGTGCTGTCGAGAGTAAGTTGCAGAAATACGTTTACTGGCCGTTTTATGCTGCATTTGCTGCATTAAATTAGGTAAATCTTGTTCGCTAATTTTCGTTTGTTCAGCTGTTGCTGACATTGACGATAAAGTGAAAGTAACCGCTAGGGCTAATCGACATATTTTCTGCATATAACTACTCCAAATTATTTATTTGGTAAAGATTTTATCGGCTTGAGTCTTAACAACCATACCCGAAGCTAATTGAACGCTAACATCTTTACCCGCTACTTCCGTGATAGTAGCGTCTAATGGTGAATTACCAACTTGTACCATAACCTGCATTCCTGCAGTTAAGCTGCCAGCTTCTACTTTGTTTAATTTAACTTTAGCTGGGGCTTTTTTAACTTTAGCTGGTTTGGCTTTAACTTTTGGCTTACTTGTTAAAGTAGAGCCCTTTTCACCTGCTTTAGTTCCTTTATAGTCTTTATTTTCTTTTTTGTCTTGCGTTTTTTTGTTAGCAAATTTTTCTTGGCTTTCTTTTAACGTTTTCGCTGCAAAGTTCGCTTGCTCTTCGTCAATCAATTCTGCATCTTCACCAGCTAAGTTAATGCGATGGCTACCAGCTTTGATTGATTTTAAGTATCTCCAGCTTGACGTATAGTGACGCAACGCTTGACGCAATTGAGTTTTACTCACTTTTTCGTCTTCAGCTAAAGCTTCAGCTAACTCTTGAAAAATACCTATTTTTAAAGGTTTTACAGCACCTTCTAGGGTAAAACAGGCTGGGAATTTCTCGACCAAGTGAGCGATAACTTCTTTACTGGTGATACGTTTAGTTTCAGTTTCCATAATATTTACTTTAATTAATTAATTGTCTTGTTCAAGATATTGATCACGGTTTTCCAACAGGTGTCGGCTCCAATCGTATATCTCATCATGTTCTATTTCGGCTAGGTGGTCATTACCTATCCAGTGGTCCCAGACTAAGTTTAACAAAATTGTTAACTCTTCTGAGTCAATATCATCTTCAGCTAATTGATAGATGGTATGATAAAATTCATTTAAATTTTCTGCGACGGTCTCTTCTGCGCCTTCCCAATCGCCAACAACTTCTTCAGAGACTATAAAGTCATGTATTATAACAAACTCTTTCATTATTTATGCTCTTACTTATTTGTTGTTTATTTGCTGTTGTAAAACCTCAACAATAGCTTCTAAGCCTTTCTTGTCTTCATCATCGAAACGATTATAGGTAACGCTATCAATATCAAGCACCGCAATCACTTCATTATCAGCAAATACTGGTATTACAATTTCAGAGTTACTCAATGCATCACAGGCAATATGACCTGTAAATTGATGCACATCGGCAACTAATTGCGTTTGCCTGGTACTAACAGCTGTACCACAAACACCACGTCCAACAGGTATACGAATACAAGCAACTTGTCCTTGAAACGGCCCTAAAACAAGTTCGCCATCAAGCATGCGATAAAATCCCGCCCAATTAACATCATCATATGCATTAAACAAGATAGCACTGATATTTGCCATATTAGCAATAACATCAGATTCATCACTAATTATCGCTTTTACTTGCCCTAAAAGGCTTTGATAAAATTCGTTTTTATTCATTAAATTGATCATGCTATTAAAAAGCGCATAACATACCTTGTAACGCAGGTTAATTAAAGCATTACTCAACATATTTAAAAAATAATTGCTTAAAATTAGTTAAATAATAACTTAATTTGATTATTAACTGATCGAGTCTTGCTATTTTGCCACAAAAAGCGAGCTTAAAGCGTTTAAAATTGTTGCGACTATTGGGAAAGTTTCAGCTGCTTTAAAAACTCTTTTTTCTCGCTATCTGAAGCCTGCGCCCACCAATACTTTAACATAGCTAGATTATCTGGACCGGTTTTAGTAAATGTTGTTTGATCATCCACTTCTAAGCTTTGCTTCACCACTTCTTGTCTGCGTGAAATGGTTTCTTGCATTACCTGATCATTATAAGTTGATAATGACTGATTAATTAGGGCTAGTTTACTGCCACTTTTCGTGTGTATGTTGACAATAGGCTTTTTGCTAAATGCTTTCGCCTGTTCTTTATCTTTGGGTTTAGTATAAGAAAATTTTAAATCTTGTTGGTTAGCAACAGAAAACAATAAGATAAAAGCCTCTGATTTAATGGTTTGATGAGAATCATCAAAATCATCTTCAAAGATCTCAGCATATTTAAGTACAACGACATTTTGGCCAGTGTTAAGCTCAAGCTTGGTATCGGTTTGGATAAATGAAGAAGAAAATTCTTCACCATTAACTCTTAGCACACTAAATTCGGCAGGTATTAATAGGTTGGCAGCATAACTAGTTACAGGCAGTAATGCCAAAATCAAAGTAAAAATTATCTTCATCTAAACAACATCAATGTAAAATTATCTTCATCTAAACAACATCAATGTAAAATTATAATTTTAGTATAACCCAATCAAATAGTTACGCATTAATTTGTGTAGATAAAATTAAAATAAAAAAGCCATGCTGAGCATGGCTTTAGAAGTAGAAAAAGTAACTGCTTAGAAACAATCACCAGGGATACGAACCCAACCTTCCATAAGAACGCGGGCGCTGCGGCTCATAATTGCCTTTTTTACCGTCCAATTACCGTTAACTTCTTCAGCTTCTGCGCCAACTTTAAGTGTGCCAGATGGATGACCAAAAACAACTGAATTACGCTCTCCGCCGCCTGCGGCTAAATTAACTAAGGTACCTGGAATAGCCGCGGCAGTGCCGATAGCGACAGCAGCGGTGCCCATCATTGCATGATGCAGTTTACCCATAGATAATGCACGAACATGAAGGTCTATATCGTTAGCTGCAACGTCTTTACCACTTGAAGTAGTATAGTCTTTAGCACCCGTAACAAAAGCTACTTTTGGTGTGTGTTGACGTGCTGCGGCTTCGCTGACATCGTTAATAAGACCCATTTTTATTGCGCCATGAGCGCGAATGGTTTCAAATCGAGTGAGCGCTGCATCATCACCATTAATGGCTTCTTGTAATTCGGTGCCGGTGTAACCAATATCTTCCGCATTTAAGAAAATAGTCGGAATACCTGCTGTGATCATACTTGCCTTAAACGTACCAATTCCAGGAACTTCTAATTCATCAACCACATTTCCGGTTGGAAACATTGCCTCACTTGGGTCTACCGGAGCAATAAATTCTACCGGTACTTCTGCCGCAGGGAAAGTAACACCGTCAAGTTCAAAGCTACCTGTTTCTTGCACTTCACCGTTTGTCATTGGCACTTGTGCAATGATGGTTTTCGAAATATTCTTTTGCCAAATTCGCACGGTACAAACACCATTTTCAGGTACTCGCGCAGGATCAACTAACCCTGACATAATAGCGAATGACCCAACCGCCGCAGTTAAATTACCGCAGTTACCAGACCAATCAACAAAGGCTTTATCAATGGCAACTTGACCAAATAAGTAATCAACGTCGTGATCAGCTTGCTCTGATTTAGCTAAAATAACCGTTTTAGAGGTACTTGATGTTGCCCCGCCCATACCATCGGTTTGCTTACCGTATGGATCGGGTGAACCAATAACGCGCAACAGCATATTGTCACGTGCTTCACCCGGTACCTGACAACGCTCTGGTAAGTCGGTTAAGTTAAAAAATACACCTTTAGATGTACCACCACGAATGTAAGTCGCAGGGATCTTTACTTGAGGAACGTGAGCCATTGCTCTCTCCTATTTTTATTTATTAAAACAGAATTTAAAAAGCAGTAAATAGACGCTATTTACTGCTAATAATTAAACTCGAGTTTGATGAGTAAACGAATTAGTTTTAATTGAGAGCAAGGCGGTCGTGCGCAATGTGTACTTACACATGAGCACGTTCAACGCAGCTATCATTAAAAATAAACGTTTAGGCATTAGACTCCAAGAAGTCTTGGGCAAACTTTTGTAGTACCCCACCAGCGCCGTAAACAGAAACTTCTTCAGCGGTATCTAAGCGACACTTCACTGGAATTTCCACTACTTCGCCATTTTTGCGAGTCATCACTACCGTCATTGCCGCGCCAGGAGCAGTTGTGCCAACCACATCGTAAGTTTCACTGCCATCAATGTTGTAAGTATGGCGAGTTTCGCCATTAACAAACTCTAATGGTAATACACCCATACCAACTAAGTTTGTACGGTGAATACGCTCAAAACCTTCAGATACAATCACTTCAACACCGGCTAAACGAACACCTTTAGCGGCCCAGTCACGTGATGAACCTTGACCGTAATCAGCACCTGCGATGATGATCAGTGGTTGTTTGCGATCCATATAAGTTTCAATCGCTTCCCACATACGCGACTCAACACCTTCTGGTTCAATACGAGCAAGTGAGCCTTGTTTAACTTCACCGTTTTCGTCTCTACACATTTCGTTAAATAACTTAGGGTTAGCAAACGTTGCACGTTGCGCCGTTAAGTGGTCGCCGCGGTGCGTTGCGTATGAGTTAAAGTCAGCTTCAGGTAACCCCATTTTATCAAGGTAAGCACCTGCAGCACTGTTTAATTGAATCGCATTTGAAGGTGATAAATGATCAGTGGTGATGTTATCACCAAGTACCGCTAATGGGCGCATACCTTTCATGGTGCGCTCGCCTGCTAATGCACCTTCCCAATAAGGAGGTCGACGAATATAAGTACTGGTTTCATCCCAAGCATAAAGCGGGCTTTCTGCTGGCTCAAACGCACCTAAATCGAACATTGGTGTGTATATTTTCTTAAATTGCTCTGGCTTAACGCTAGATTCAACAATGGCATCGATCTCTGCATCACTTGGCCAGATATCTTTTAAGGTAATATCATTACCGCTTTGGTCTTGTCCTAATACATCTTTTTCAATATCAAAGCGGATAGTACCAGCAAGTGCATAAGCTACCACTAATGGTGGCGACGCTAAGAATGCTTGTTTAGCATGCGGATGAATACGACCATCAAAGTTACGGTTACCCGATAAAACCGCGGTAGAGTATAAATCACGGTCAATAATTTCTTGTTGAATTTTCGGGTCTAATGCGCCCGACATGCCGTTACATGTTGTACATGCGTAGCCAACAATACCAAAACCTAGCTTTTCCATTTCAGGTAATAAACCAGACTCTTCAAGATAAAGTTTTGCCACCTTTGAACCTGGGGCAAATGAAGACTTAACCCAAGGTTTACGTACTAAGCCAAGTTCATTCGCGCGTTTAGCAATTAAGCCAGCAGCGACAACGTTACGAGGGTTAGAGGTATTTGTACATGAAGTAATAGCTGCGATAATTACCGCGCCATCAGGCATTTCACCATTAGCTTCTTGCGCCTTACATGCGTCTAAATCTTTGGCAATTTGTTTCGATGCTAAATCAGATGTTGGTAAGCGGCGATGAGGGTTTGATGGACCTGCTAAATTGCGTGTTACCGTTGATAAATCAAACTCAAGTACACGCGGGTATTGAGCTTGTTCTAAATCGTCAGCCCAAAGTCCAGTGTGTTTTGCGTAAGTTTCAACCAGCTCAACTTGCTCTGGTTCACGACCAGTAAGTTTTAAATAATCGATGGTTTGTTGATCAATATAGAACATACCTGCAGATGCACCGTACTCTGGTGTCATATTTGAGATAGTTGCGCGATCGCCAATAGTTAAGTCTTTGGTGCCTTCACCGAAGAACTCTAAGTAGCTTGATACAACTTTTTCATTACGTAAAAATTCAGTAATAGCAAGAACCATATCGGTTGCTGTTATACCTGGCTTACGTTTGCCCACAAGTTTTACACCAATAATATCTGGCAAGCGCATCATAGAAGGACGGCCTAACATTACCGTTTCAGCTTCTAAGCCTCCAACACCGATAGCGATAACACCTAAAGCATCAACGTGTGGCGTGTGTGAGTCGGTACCAACACAAGTATCAGGGTACGCAACACCGTCACGCGCCTGAATAACTGGAGACATTTTCTCTAAGTTAATTTGGTGCATGATGCCGTTACCAGCAGGAATTACATCAACGTTTTTAAATGCTGTTTTGGTCCATTCGATAAAGTGAAAACGGTGCTCGTTACGACGGTCTTCAATCTCACGGTTTTTCTCGAACGCTTGTGAGTCAAAACCTGGCGCTTCTACTGCAAGAGAGTGATCAACGATAAGTTGCGTTGGTACAACCGGGTTAACTTTAGCAGGGTCGCCACCTTGATCAGCAATAGCATCGCGAAGACCGGCAAGGTCAACTAATGCCGTTTGTCCTAAAATATCATGACAAACAACACGAGCAGGATACCAAGGAAAATCCAAATCTTGTTTCGAATGAATGATTTGTTTTAACGAATCAGTTAAGTCGCTTGGTGCACATTTTCGTACAAGTTGCTCAGCAAGTACACGTGAT
This sequence comes from Thalassomonas sp. M1454, assembly GCF_007097525.1. Lineage (GTDB taxonomy): Bacteria > Pseudomonadota > Gammaproteobacteria > Enterobacterales > Alteromonadaceae > Thalassotalea_A. The sequence continues at coordinate 412,519 of NZ_VKDD01000002.1, read as the reverse complement.
GTGTAAGGCAGCTTTGCATACGATCCAGGCTCGATATCTTCAATAGCAGCACGCGTATCAAAAAAATCTATATTTTGTCCCGGCAAAGGTTTGCGGTATTCATAGTTCATAACGTTATCCAAAGAATAATGTTCAAAAGAATCAGCTAATTAGTCTTTAACCAATTCATTTATAGTGTATTTAATTCAGTACTAATAGGCGCCGTAATTTGGTTCTATTTCAAGATTAAAAATGTGCGCATATAAGCATATGTAATCATTTTTAAGCGCAGAAATAGAGCCAAAGAACAAGCCATATCAACTAACCTATCTTTCTGATATTGGGCCGACGGTACGTGGTTCTACGCCTGTGTAGTCGGCACTTGGGCGAATAATACGGTTATTAGAGCGTTGCTCCATAACGTGCGCAGCCCAACCAGTTAAACGCGAACAAACAAAAATAGGCGTAAACAATTTAGTAGGAATGCCCATGTAGTTATAAGTAGACGCATGGAAGAAATCAGCATTACAGAATAACTTCTTGGTATCCCACATAAACTCTTCACAAGCTACAGAGATGTCGTAAAGTGACGTGTCACCATTTTCTTGTGCTAATTTTTCAGACCAAGCTTTAATTACCACGTTACGAGGATCTGAGGTACGGTATACCGCATGACCAAAGCCCATGATTTTTTCTTTACGCTCTAACATACCAGCCATTTTTTCTTTTGCATCTTCTGGCGAAGTGAATTTTTCAATCATATCCATAGCAGCTTCATTGGCACCACCATGTAATGGACCACGTAAAGTACCAATTGCACCAGTAATACAAGAATACATATCAGATAAAGTTGATGCACAAACACGAGCAGTAAAGGTAGATGCATTGAACTCATGCTCTGCGTAAAGAATAAGTGATACATCCATAACACGTTTGTGTTGCTCTGATGCTTCCTTACCCGTTAATAAGCGAAGGAAATGACCACCTAGTGAGTCTTCGTCGGTTACACAATCAATTTTTACGCCTTCATGGCTGTAACGGTACCAGTAAGTCATAATTGCAGGGAATGCTGCAAGTAAACGGTTAGCCGCAACACGTTGCTCAGAGAAATCATTCTCTGGCTCTAAGTTACCTAAGAAAGATGCACCGGTGCGCATAACATCCATTGGGTGAGCATCTGCAGGGATACGCTCTAGCACTTCTTTAAGTGCTTGTGGTAAATCACGCATCGCTTTAATTTCAGCTTTGTACGCATCAAGCTCAGCTTGGTTTGGTAATTCACCATTAAATAAAAGGTATGCAACTTCTTCAAACGTTGAGTTAGCTGCTAAGTCTGCAACATCGTAACCACAATACGTTAAACCAGAGCCTGATTGCCCAACCGTACATAATTTTGTTTCACCTGCACTTTGACCACGTAAGCCTGCACCGCCAATTTTTTTCTCAGTCATAATTTCTTCCTAATAATCTATATAATTTTTATTTAGTAATTTAAAAAAGTTTTATTTATTTTTACCTTCAGAGAAAAGCGCATCTAGCTTTTGCTCGTACTCGTGGTAACCAAGGTAATCGTAAAGATCCATGCGAGTTTGCATATTGTCGATTTCAGCCTTTTGGTCGCCATCGTTAAGTAATGTGCGGTATACAGATTCAGCGGCTTTGTTCATTGCGCGAAATGCTGATAATGGGTAAAGCACCATAGCGCAGCCCCACTCACCTAATTCTTTCTTATTCCAAAGTTCAGTTTGGCCAAACTCAGTGATGTTTGCTAAAACAGGTACGTCAAGAGCTTCGGTAAATGCACGGTAGTGTTCTTCTGTTTTAACCGCTTCAGCAAAAATACCATCAGCACCTGCGGCAACATATGCTTTTGCACGTTCTAGCGCTGCTTCTAAACCTTCTTGAGCAAATGCATCGGTACGAGCCATAATAAAGAAGTCTTTATCAGTACGAGCATCTACTGCGGCTTTAATACGATCGACCATTTCTTCTGTTGAAACGATTTCTTTATTCGGACGGTGACCACAACGCTTTTGCGCTACTTGGTCTTCAATATGAACAGCAGCTGCGCCAGCTTTTTCCATATCACGAATCGTTTTAGCAATGTTAAATGCACCACCCCAACCGGTATCAATATCAACTAATAAAGGTAAACTGCTTGCTGCTGTAATACGTTGTACATCGGCGATAACATCATTAAGTGATGTCATACCTAAATCAGGTAAACCGTAAGAAGCATTAGCCACACCACCACCTGAAAGGTAGATAGCTTGATGACCAATTTGCTCGGCCATCATTGCAGCATAAGCATTGATAGTACCAACAACCTGTAGCGGCTTGTTATTTTGAAGAGCTAAACGAAATTTAGCACCTGGTGATAGTTGAGTAGTCATTTATAGTTTTTCCTGTTCTAATTTTCTTTCTATATTTTTACGAGATGCTGCTATATGTCGGCGCATCAGCATTTCTGCTAATTCACCATCGCGGTCAGCAATCGCATGTAAGATCGCTTTGTGTTCATCATAAGCACGAGTTGCGCGTGGACTGTTCATGCCAAATTGGCATCGATACATGCGCACCAAGTGATAAAGTTCACCACAAAGAATATTTATAAGTTGTTGGTTGTTACTACCTTGGATAACTCGATAATGAAAATCTAAGTCACCTTCTTCTTGGTAATATGCAACACCGTCTTGGAGTTTTTTGTCTTGACCGTGGTCAGCAAGAATTGATTGTAATTCGGCAATTTCATCATCAGCCATTGCCGTTGCCGCTAAACGACAAGCCATGCCTTCTAAAGCTTCGCGTACAATATAAATTTCAAGTAAACCGGTTACTGTACACTCGACAACACGAGAGCCAACATTAGCTTTGCGTTCAATAAGGTGGCATTTCTCTAAACGATTTAATGCTTCTCGAAGAGTTGAACGACTCACTTGATACTTTTTGGCAAGCTCTGGCTCACTTATCTTGCTGCCGGCTAATATCTCGCCTTCAACAATTTCATGTTGCATGGTTTCAAATATCTTATCAGCAGTTGTTACTGGTGCTTGTCTTGCTGGATTAAGTGAGTTCATAAATTCCGATTTATCATTGTAATTAATTGCATCAAAAACTTTATTTATGGCTAAGATGCTGCCAATAAATTGTCGACAATCTTAAACATGGTAAAAATAATACCCTGATTTGAACTCAAGTCAACAACTAAAAGCAAAGATTGTCGACAATTAGACCAAAGTATGAGCGTTTGTTGCAATTTAATTACACTTTATTACTCAAATTGTCCGACATACAAGCGTTTGAATTTTAAAAAGCAGTGAATATGGTAAGTAAATTGTTAGAAATGAAGCTATACCACCCCATTAATTAGCTGATCGATAAGCAAAAAATCAATGGAGTTGCAATAGATGTGTTAAGCAAAGAACCAGTAGCAAACGGCAATACCAGCGGTAATACCACTGATATCAGCAATTAGACCACAAGTTATGGCATGACGAGAATAACGGATACCGACGCTGCCGAAATAAACAGCAAGCACATAGAAAGTTGTTTCTGTTGAGCCCTGAATTATTGAAGACAAGCGCCCTGCAAATGAGTCTGCGCCAAAGGTGTTCATGGTTTCAACCATCATAGCTCTCGAACCTGAGCCGCTTAATGGTTTCATAAAAGCAGTAGGCAGAGCATCAACAAAACGTGTATCACCACCAATTACTATAACTAATGAACGGATACTGTCGACAATTAAATCTAGTGCTCCACTCGCTCTAAATACGCCTATGGCACAAAGCATGGCAAGAAGGTAAGGAATAAGCTTGACACTTACCTCAAAGCCCTCTTTTGCCCCTTCAATAAAACAGTCATACACCATTAGTTTTTTAAAGTGAGCAATAAGTAAAAACGAGATCAACGTCGATATAATTAAAAAGTTACCCATCAATGAAGATTGGCTCGATAGTTGTTCAGCCGTTAACTGTGTTAAGTACACAACAAGTGCAGCAACTAAAGCCATAGCTGCACTTAGATATAATAAGATTATGCCTTTATATATTTTGATCTTTTGAAAAAATGCAACACTAATAAGGCCCGCTAACGTTGAGGCAAAGGTAGCTAATAAAATAGGAATAAATACATCTGTTGGTACTGCAGCACCTTGCTGAGCACGATAAACAAAAACACTAATAGGAAATAAAGTTACTGAAGAGGTATTAAGAACTAGAAATAAAATCTGCGCATTACTGGCAGTATCTTTTTTGGGGTTTATTTCTTGTAAATCTTTCATCGCTTTTAAGCCAAGCGGTGTTGCAGCATTATCTAAGCCTAAAAAGTTCGCCGACAAATTCATCGTTATCGAACCAAAAGCGGGATGGTTGGCTGGAATTTGTGGCATTAAACGAGAAAATAATGGCGATATAGCTTTAGCGATCCAAGCAACAACACCACCTCTTTCCGCTATTTTCATCATGCCAAGCCAGAAGCTTAAAATACCAATTAGGCCTATCGCTATTTCAACCGTTACTTTTGACATAGCAATGATGCTATTTAAAATTTCTTCAAAAATGGCGGAATTACCTAAATACAACCATTGAAACATGGCGGCAATAAACGCAATAACAAAGAAAGAAAGCCAGATGATATTAAGCATAGTTAACAGGTAATTATATTTATTATTTTAATCAGTCTACAGTAGCACAAAGTTTTCAAAGGGTTAATATTAAATACTGAGTTTCACACCTGTGCACAAACCTGTTTATAAAATGTGCAACGACTGTATAGAAGCTATGCACATAAAAACACATCAACAACCTAAATCAATGATTTAAAACACAAATAAAATAATTTTGCAATTGACTAGATTTTGTACAGATATACACTACAATTATTAATTCAAGGCAAAAACTTTGTTGAGTTTCTCCTTAAATTTATTAGCGCAGGCTCATACCATTTGAGCCATTCCCCTGAGCCCAAAGCACATAGTTTTGGGCCTTTTTTTTGCCTACAGGATGTAGGTATGCAAATTTGGCCATGGATGGCGATAAATTTGTAAAACTTGATGTGGGGTATGCCGAAAACTCACAGTACGCTGCAGGAGGTCCCGTCTAAAAGCATTACGGGATGACGGCGTTTTTACGTAGGTTAGGTTAATATTCTATATTTTTAAACTCACAGTACACTGCAGGAGATCCGGACAAAAGCGCTGCGGGATGACTGCGTTTTTGCATGAAAATCAAGAGGGTCAGATCAACTTGAAAGTTTCAAGTTGATCTGACCCTCTTGATTTTCAACAACTCTGACACCTTGATATCAGTTAAATAATCTTTGGTAATTTTCGGTACTTAAACGAGCGATTTCTTCAACGCTTTGGCCACGAACTTCGGCTAATACTTTAGCAACTTCACTAACAAACGCAGGTTGGTTTTGTTTACCTCTATGCGGCACTGGGGCTAAATAAGGTGAGTCTGTCTCAATAAGAAACTTGTCTTCTGGCACTTGGAAAGCGACATGACGAAGTGCGGCTGCATTTTTAAACGTAACAATCCCTGAAAATGATATATAGAAGCCCATAGCAATTGCTTGCTCGGCCATTTCCCAAGATTCAGTAAAGCAGTGAAGTACGCCACCGACTTGCTCTGCACCCTCCTCTCGCATTATGTTTAAGGTATCTTCTTGCGCATCGCGAGTATGGATAATGATCGGTTTATTTAATTGCTTTGCTACGCGAATATGCTTACGAAAAGCATCGCGTTGCACCTCTTGCGTTTCAGGGGCATAAAAATAGTCTAAGCCTGTTTCACCAACGGCAACGACTCTTGGGTTATCAGCTAACTGCAATAATTGGTTTTGATCCACTTCATCTTCTTGATTGAGAGGGTGTACACCACAAGACAGTTGCACATTTGAATACTTGAGCGTTTTATCGGCCATAGAGGCAAAGTCTTTAAGCGTTACTGACACACACAACATTTGTTGCACGCCAGCTGCGGTTGCCGCATCAACAACATTATCTAAGTTGTTATCAAACTCGGTTAAATCTAGACGGTCTAAATGGCAATGTGAATCAATATACAAGGAAAGCTCCCGATAGGGTTAAAAAATGAATTGGCAAGGATTATAACAGTGCTATTAATATTGATTCAATAAAAGGGCCGCAAAAGCGACCCTGTTCAATGTTTATTAAATTTTTGCATGACTACATAGTGTATGTTGGCTCTTTAGAGTTAAGTAAACGCCCTAGTGCTGATTCAATTTGACTACGTAAATTAGTTTCATCTTTGTTAAATGAAATACCAACACCGGCTTCAGTACCATTTTGAGCACCATGGGGAGTGATCCAGCACACAGAGCCTTCAATAATTGCAGCTTCTAAACTGCCAGGAAGAAATACTTCTAAGTTAAATTTATCGCCTAATTCATGTTGCTCTTGAGTTTTAACAAACAAGCCTCCTTGTTTTAAAAACGGCATATAGGCCATATACAACTCACGATCATTTTTAAACTCTAATACCTTATTAAACACGGTAATTCCTTTATTATTATTTACTTCACTCTAAATATAGATGGAGGTGATTTTGTTATTTTTGTAACTGTTGTTCAATATCAACCAATAATGCTTCAATTGTAAAGTTTTTATTTGCTTGGGTAAGCAATTTTATTTGCTTGTTGGCTTGCATAGCTAAATGCAAACACTGCCAAAGTTGCTCTGTTGTGTATTTATCTTGCAATAATTTTGCCGGATGGCTCGACAGTGCATCTGCCCAACCTGATTGCATTCTAATAAGCTGATGAAAACAGTCCACCAACCAACGCAAGCTTTGATTGTTGTTATTGAATAGCGTCATTAATTGCGAGTAATCAGCAAAGTTTTGCAGCCATAAAATTAACTGTTGATTAAATTCAAGATAAGCTTGTTTAGTAAAGTCATCAGTTAGTTCAGCAAACTGATTAATATTACTAAAGTCATGCAAGATTGATTTATCATCAACTAAATCAGCGAGCTCCTGCCCTACAGGTGGTTGAATTTGTATTTGCGAGCAGCGGCTAATAATTGTTGGTAATAATAAGTCGGCATCATTACAAGTTAGTAATAAAAAGCTATTTTGGGTTGGCTCTTCTAATGTTTTAAGTAAAGCATTAGCGGCAGCTTCGGTCATGTATTCGCTAGACTTTATGATCACCACTTTATTCTGGCCAAGTTGCGCTGTTTTTTGAAAGAACTGGCTAGCTTGACGCACTAAATCAACGCCAATAGTTTTATCACCATTGTCTATTATTTGAATATCTGGATGTGATTTTGATGCTAGCAATAAACAAGATTTACAGCGTCCACAAGCATCAAATTCGCTTTTGTCTGTGCATAATAACTTATTGGCTAACCAAACGGCTAATTCATCTTGTCCAGCTAAAGCATAGCCTTTAAGAAGCAAAGCATGGGGCAAGACACTTTGATTGATCTTAGCGTTTAAATCAACTTTATTGTTGTCTAACCATGACTTACTACTGATCAGATGCGCCAATTTGCTCTCCTAATACTGCACGTATGTCTTGATGAACTTTATCCATTGGCTGGCTTGCATCGATGATAAAAATAGTTTCATCTTGGTTAGCTAATTCAAGGTACTTATTTCTTACTTTATGGAAAAATTCAATTTTTTCCTGTTCAATACGATCTAATTCACCTCGAGCTTGCGCCCTGCCTAAACCTAGCTCAGGTTCAATATCTAGATATAATGTGAGATGCGGTTTAAAGCCATTTAAAGTGATATTAGCAATGCTATCAATAACGTCATTATTAAATTCGCGGCCGCCGCCCTGATAAGCACGAGAAGATAAATCATGGCGATCGCCAATAACCCATTTGCCGCTAGCTAAGGTTGGTAAAATCTTATTATGTAATAACTGGCTGCGACTAGCGTACATTAAAAACAATTCACATTCTGGAGTGATTTGCTCATCACAAGGCTCTTTAACTAAAGTTCGTAACTTTTCAGCTAGAGGTGTGCCTCCTGGCTCTCGAGTTTTATCAAAAGAAATGTTTTGCTGTTGTAGATATTGTTCTATTACTGCAATTGCTGAAGACTTACCTGCCCCTTCAATACCTTCGATAACAATAAACTTACCTGCTGACATAATCTGTTATTTTCCTCTGATGTATTTGTTTACCGCATTGTTATGCTCGCGTAAGGTCTTTGAGAAATGGTGTTCACCATTACCTTTACTGACAAAGTATAACAACGAGGTCTTATCTGGATGCACGCTCGCTTTAAGTGCTGATAAACCAGGCATCGCAATTGGCGTTGGTGGCATGCCGTTAATTTGATAGGTATTGTATGCGGTTTTCTCTCGAATATTGGCGTAAGTTATATCGCCAGTGTATCTGTCGCCTAAGCCGTAAATAATAGTAGGGTCAGTTTGCAAGCGCATTTTCTTTGCTAAACGGTTGATAAAAACAGACGCTATCATAGGCTGTTCAAACACCTGCCCGGTTTCTTTTTCAATAAGCGAGGCCATAATTAACACATCATAAGATGATTTATACGGCAAGCCTTTATCTCTTTCCTGCCAAACTTGTTCTAACTCTTTAACCATGCGTTTATGAGCCTGGCGCAAAATATCAAGGTCGCTAGTCCCTGCTGTAAATTTATAGGTATCAGGAAAAAATATCCCTTCTGGATGAGTATATTCACTGTTTAATAGAGCTAAGATTTGCTTTGCTGATTTATCTGCTAGGGTATTTTTGATGTTATCCGTTTCGGCAAGTTGCACTAACCATTCTTTAAAGGTGCTGCCTTCAACAAATGTAATTTTAAATTGATGCTCAACCCCAGCATTAAATAAAGCTAACAAAGCAATAAAATTCATATCTGCAGTTAACTGATATGTGCCCGCTTTTAACTTTGTCTGCTCGGGGTTTAACTTACCGTAAATTTTATATTCAACTGAGCTATCAATCCAACCGTTACGCTTAAAATCATTAATAAGATGGCTAAAAGAGGTACCGGATTTAATCGTATAGAAACTCTGAGCAATAGGTAGCGTTTGCTCCACTTTATTATTTATGTGTGCCCAACCACCACCGGCGGCAAGTCCAGCTAAAAAAATTAAAACAAGTAATGCACGTACCATTATTCAAATTCCTTTTGCATTCGTTTTTGAATTGCTTTTATTGGCTCCATAGAAAACGCTTTACCGACAAACTCTTTTACCGGAGCAATAGTAAGTAAAGAGTTACAAATAAATATGGCGTCACTTTGTTTTAACACGTCCACTTTCGCATCAACAACAGCGACCTGATGACCATCTTGGGCAAGCACATTTATTACTTGCTCACGGATGATGCCACTTACCCCAGCCATCGATAATGATGGTGTGTACCAAATATCATCTTTGAGCCAAAAAATATTAGCTGTATTACATTCAATAATATTATCCGCGATATCCGTAACAACGACTTCATCGACATCAAGAGTGTCGAGTTCATTGCGCACTAAAACTTGCTCTAAGCGATTTAAGTGCTTTAGTCCTGCAAGCACAGGGTTATGGCCAAGTTTAACTGAACTAACTCCTAAGCTGATACCTTTATTTTGCCAATCAATATAATGCTCTGGAAACGCTGATACGGTAACAATTATATTGGCTTGTTTAATGCCCACTCGAGAATAACCACGCGAGCTATTACCGGCAGTAATGATTACTTTTAGTGTGGCTTTGTTTAGGCTTAAAGCGACAGAATTCGCCGCTTTATTTAATTCAGCTTCAACACTAGCCCAATTAACCTCTTCGATACCTAAACGCAGACAACCCTGTTGTAACCGCTTAATATGCTGCCCTAAATGCTGCACTTGACCCGCAACGATTTGCGCTGTGGTAAAAATACCATCGCCAAAGGCTAAGCCTCTATCACGGATAGAAAGCTGCTCTGTGGTTGTAAAATTAACTGAGTGATAAAGCATTATGAGTATTAATTATTATTCGTTGTTTTATGCTAGCCAATACTTTTTATTATTTAAACAAAGCTAATAAAAAGCCTTAATACTGTTGTAGTATTAAGGCTTTTAAAACTATAGGCAAGAGCTATTTAAACAATTGTTGCTGTTTAAATCTTTTTGAACAATAAAGAACCATTTGTTCCGCCAAAACCAAAAGAATTACATAGGGCGTATTCTAATTGTGCTTGACGAGCTTGATCTGCAACATAGTCTAAGTCACAGCCTTCACCAGGGTTATCTAAGTTGATTGTCGGAGGCACTTCTTGGTTTTGTAATGCTAAAATAGTGAAAATAGCTTCTGCAGAGCCAGCTGCACCTAACATGTGTCCGGTCATAGATTTAGTTGACCCCATCATTAGTTTATAAGCATGATCACCAAAGATAGATTTTGCACCGTTAGTTTCCGCAATATCACCCGCTGGGGTAGATGTACCGTGGGCATTGATATAACCAACTTTATCTTCTCTAATACCGGCATCTTTTATGGCGTTGGCCATTGCTTTTGCACCGCCAGAGCCATTTGCTGGTGGTGAAGTAATATGGTGAGCATCGCCACTCATACCAAAACCACTTAATTCAGCATAAATTTTTGCACCACGAGCTTTAGCATGTTCATACTCTTCTAATACAACAACACCAGCACCATCACTTAGCACAAAACCATCACGGTCTTTATCCCAAGGACGAGAAGCTTGCTGCGGCGCATCGTTTCGTGTTGATAAAGCACGAGCTGACATAAAACCGCCCATACCTAACACGGTAGATGCTTTTTCAGCACCACCTGCAACCATAGCATCGGCGTCACCGTAAGCTATCATACGAGCAGCTTGGCCAATATTGTGTACACCTGTAGTACAGGCTGTAACGATTGCAATATTAGGTCCTTTTAAGCCATGCATAATTGATAAATGACCTGAAATCATATTCAAGATGGTAGAAGGACAAAAGAATGGTGATAATTTACGTACACTGGTATCTAATGTTTTTTTATGACCTTCTTCAATCAAGGTTAAACCACCAATTCCTGAGCCTATGGCCACACCAATTCGATCAGCATTTTCTTCTGTTACTTCAAGACCAGAGTCGGCAATGGCTTGATTACCTGCAGCTAAACCGTATTGGATAAACAAATCCATTTTACGAGTTTCTTTTTTGGCAATGCCAAAATTTTCAGGATCAAAATCTTTGATGGTACCAGCAAACGTTGTAGTAAAATTTGTGGTATCTAGGTGAGTGATTGGACTTATACCACTTTTACCTGCAAGTAAGGCATTCCATGTACTTTGAGGGTCATTTCCAAGTGGGCTTAGCATGCCTAAGCCAGTAACTACTACTCTACGCATGACTATCAATGTCTCCGCATTTAAAACCAGTAGTGATACTTATATGATTGCTAGAATTAATATCTGCTTATTGTATAAGATTGCAGCTTATACATGTATGGATACCAATCAGTAAAAAGTATTAATGCTGGTAGATTGAAATTGTTAAACTCTAAAAACAAAAATAGGCGGTAAAGACCGCCTATTTTGAACAACTAATAATTAGCCGTTTGCTGTAACGTAATCAATAGCTGATTGAACAGTAGTGATTTTTTCAGCTTCTTCATCAGGGATTTCAGTATCGAACTCTTCTTCAAGAGCCATTACTAATTCAACTGTGTCTAGAGAATCGGCACCTAAATCATCAACAAAAGATGCTTCGTTTTTAGCTTCTTCTTCTTTAACACCTAGTTGTTCAACAATGATTTTTTTTACGCGTTCTTCGATAGTACTCATTTTTTTTCCTTTACTAATTTTTAGCAATTTATAAAATTGTGTGTAGTTTATTCGTCATCTTGTCGCCATGCAAGTAATTATATAATTTTTTGCACTGGTCAAACCTGACAAGTAATTAATTATCTATGATTTAACTTTGATTATATTGTAATTTAATATTTGCAACAATCAATAATTAAACCATGTACATACCGCCATTAACGTGAATTGTCTCACCGTTAATGTAGGCAGCAGCAGCTGAAGCTAAAAAGCCTACTGTGCTAGCAATTTCTTCTGGTTGGCCTAAACGATTCGCTGGTACTTGTGAGAAAATACCTTCTTTTTGCTCATCAGTTAGCTCTTTGGTCATATCGGTATCAATGAAACCTGGTGCGATGGCATTAACCGTAATACCACGAGATGCAACTTCTTTAGCTAATGATTTGGTAAAACCTAATAAGCCAGCTTTAGCCGTTGCGTAGTTAACTTGACCTGCGTTACCCATAGAACCAACAACTGAACCTATATTGATGATGCGACCATCGCGCTTTTTCATCATAGGACGCATTACCGCTTTAGTGATCTTGAATAAAGACGTAAGGTTGGTATCAATAATATCATCCCATTCGTCATCTTTCATACGCATCATTAAGTTATCACGGGTAATACCAGCATTGTTAACTAAGATATCTACGCCACCAAAATCAGTTTTGATCGCATCAAATAAAGCTGAAATAGAGTCGTTATTAGTAACGTTTAATTCAAAACCTTTACCGTTTTCGCCTAAGTATGCACTGATGTTATCAGCGCCATTTTGTGAAGTAGCTGTGCCGATAACTGTAGCACCTTGACTCACTAACTGCTCGGCAATCGCTTTACCAATACCACGGCTTGCGCCAGTAACTAAAGCAACTTTGCCTTCTAATGAAAATAATTGAGACATTTGATTCCCTTTCTTATAGCTCTAAAGCTGAGTTAAGTGAATCGGCTGTATTTACCGACACACAGTTAAGTTGTTTATTAATGCGCTTGACCAAACCTGAAAGTACTTTACCAGGCCCTGCTTCAACTAATGTTTCAACAGACATGTCAGCCATTTTTTCAATTGTTTCTGTCCAACGAACAGGACTATAAAGTTGACGAATTAATGCATCTTTGATTTCTTCGCCACTCGTTGCTAATGCAACATCAACATTGTTGATTACCGGGATAGACGGAGCGTTAAACGTAATAGAGTTTAAATCTTGTGCTAGTTTATCGGCAGCAGGCTGCATTAATGCACAGTGTGACGGTACACTTACAGGTAAAGGTAATGCGCGTTTAGCACCCGCTTCTTTACATAATGCGCCAGCGCGTTCTACTGCTGCTTTATTACCAGCAATTACTACTTGTCCTGGAGAGTTAAAGTTAACGGCAGAAACTACTTCGCCTTGGGCTGCTTCACTACATGCATTAATGATAGCATCATCGGCTAAACCAATAATCGCATACATTGCACCTACACCTGCAGGTACAGCTTGTTGCATATATTCGCCGCGCTTCTCAACAAGCTTTACACCGTCACTTAAACTTAATACTCCGGCACATACTAATGCCGAATATTCACCAAGCGAGTGACCAGCAAGTACAGATGGCGTGTTACCACCCTTTTCTTGCCATGCACGCCATACTGCAACACTTGCTGTAAGCAATGCAGGTTGAGTGTAATTAGTTTGGTTTAATTTTCCATCTGCGTCGTTTTGGATTAAATCCCAAAGATCGTAACCTAAGGCTGAAGAAGCTTCAGTAAAAGTTTCGATTACTACCGCATTGTCAGCTAAATCAGCTAACATACCAACAGCTTGTGAGCCTTGGCCAGGAAATACAAAGGCTAAATTGTTATTCATTGTTTATTACCTAAATATATATTTTTAATTTATTAACTTGCTAGATTGCGTAATTAGTTAAAATTTAACTAATGCACTACCCCAGGTAAAACCACTACCAAAGGCTTCCATAAGAATTGTTTGACCGCGTTTAATGCGTCCATCGCGAACGGCAATATCAAGTGCAGTAGGAATAGTAGCAGCTGATGTATTACCATGTTTATCAAGGGTTACAACGACTTGATCCATAGGTAATGAAAGCTTTTTCGCTGCTGCAGCAATAATGCGAAGGTTTGCTTGATGAGGAACTAACCAATCGATTTCAGATTTGTCCATTTTATTGTGCTCAAGAGTTTCGGTCACAATCTCACTTAAACGAGTTACCGCAAACTTAAATACTTCATTACCTTTCATATATATGTAGGCTTTTTCTTCAGTTAGTAAATCACCACGCTTTGGAGAATTAGCACCAAGTAATGCGCCATATTCACCATCTGAGTGAATATGTGTAGATATAATGCCTGGCTCGGAGCTGGCTTCTAAAACAACAGCACCTGCAGCATCACCAAATAAGATAAACGTACCGCGATCGCTTGGATCACACATATGAGAAAGAGTATCAGCGCCTATAACTAAAATTCGCTTCGCCATACCTGATTTAATAAACTGATCAGCGACACTCAAACTGAAAATAAAGCCAGAACAAGCCGCTGCAATATCAAAAGCAGGAATAGTAGGAATATTTAAATATTTTTGTAAATGACAAGCTGCACTAGGTAAATCGACATGAGAGCTGGTTGTACCCATAACGATCATATCGATAGTTGATTTATCAATACCTGCCATTTCTATTGCTTTTTCAGCAGCTTTAGCACCCATATAAGCTACATTTTCATGTTCTGCAGATATGCGACGCTCTTTTATACCGGTACGCTCAGTTATCCACTCATCAGTGGTATCCATCATTTTTTCAAGATCAGCATTTGTTCTGACTTGCTCAGGAAAATAACTGCCCGTGCCTATAATTTTTGAATTCATATTTTGTCTTAAGACCTTTTAACTAAACCCAGTTCCAATTTGTCTTTTATTTTATCCGGAACTTGTCTTTCAACTTCTTTCACGGCTTCTAGAATCGCGTTATAAAAAGCTGAGCTAGTGGCATTGCCATGACTCTTCACAACAATACCGCGTAATCCTATCAGACTTGCGCCATTATACTGGTCGGGGTTCAGGCGTTTTACGATTTTTTTTAAGGTAGGATTGAGCAAAACACCTAAAATTCGGGTAAATTTACTCTCATTTATAATTTTCATTACTTTGGCCATCACCAACTTGGCCACCCCTTCACAAGTTTTTAAAGCAACGTTACCAACAAAACCATCGCAAACAATAACATCGGCTTTACCAGAGAAAATATCATTACCTTCAACAAAGCCAACATAATTAATCGCTGAACAGTCTTTTAATAAATTAGCGGTTTGCTTTATGTGGTCACTGCCTTTAATGTCTTCTTCGCCCATATTAAGCAGTGCCACTCGTGGATTATCGATGCCGTCGACTTGCTCAGCCATAACCGAGCCCATAATAGCAAATTGAAATAACACACTTGAGTCACAAAATACATTAGCGCCCAAATCAAGCATAAATGCATGAGAGCTACTATTAGTGATAGGTAATTGTGACACCAGAGCTGGACGCTCAATGCCGGGGATCATTTTTAAAACGTAATGGGCTGTAGCAAATAAAGCACCGGTATTACCCGCACTCACACATGCTTGCGCTTCACCAGATTTGACTAAATCAAGGCAGCGCCTCATTGATGAATCTTTTTTAGTTCTTAAGGCTACACTAGGTTTTTCATCCATAGCCACAGATTCACTACAATGTAATATAGTAATTCGAGGGTGTTGGTGAAAGTTTTGTAATTTGAGTTGCGCAGAAATAACGCTTTCATCGCCACAAAGGATGAGACGAAGCTTTGGCAAATTTTCGATTGCCAAAATTGCAGAGGGAATTGTTATAAGGGGGCCAGAATCGCCCCCCATAACATCTAACGCTACCGTTAGACTATCCAAAGTTAGGTCGCTTATTTAGCGATAACTTTGACACCTTTGTAAAAGCCATCAGCTGTTACATGGTGACGACGATGAGATTCGCCTGAAACTGGATCTACAGATAAGTTTTCTGTAGTGATTGCATCGTGCGAACGACGCATGCCGCGTCTTGAACGAGACTTTTTACTTTTTTGTACGGCCATTACCCTACTCCTAAAATCACAAGTTACTTGAGTTGTTTTAACATATCAAATGGATTCGGTTTTTCTACGACTTCCGGCAGTTTACCCCAAGTTGTATCTGCATCAGCAGAACAGTCTTCAAGTTTATGCTTTGGTATCAATGGAACAGCAAGGATTAACTCGTCTTCCACTAAATCACGTAGATTTACTTCACCATTTTCATCTAATTCTACAGCATCATAATCTGAAGGTAAGTGCTGTGCACCCTCTTCATTTTTCACTGGACTAAAACAAAACTCAACTTCAAGTTTTTCTTCGTACAGTTCATTACAACGCTGACATGTTAATGATACTTTGGTTGATGCGTTACCGCTGATAACAATCAAACCTTGTTCATCAACATCAAAATTCATTTTTACATTTACATGCTCGCTAGCCTTTTCAGAAATAGCAAGCAATCTATCTAATCCAATTAATTCAAAATAGCCCTCACACAAAAGGCGACGTTGCGCACTTCGTCTTGGGTCTATTGTTAATGGAAGCTTAAGATTCTTCATATGGCGCGCATATTAAATGGTGTAGCGCCCTGTGTCAAAAGAAAATTCATCAATTTAATTGTAAATCCTAATTTAGATACAAATTTTAACACAACTGCTTTATTTATGAACATTTATCAGCTCATTTTACGCAAATTATTGAATTTATTGTTATCACTAAAAAAATTTAGTTAAACTTAAGCAGCAAACAATTTAGCCAAATTAAAGAGTACTTTATCACATGACACAATTAATTTTGGGTTCAACCTCTCCTTTTCGCAAAGAATTATTAGAAAAATTCAACATACCATTTACCTGTGCAAAACCTAATATTGATGAATCAGCACTAGAAAATGAAACACCAGAGCAACTTGTTGCTCGATTAGCCTTACAAAAAGCTGAAAAAGTAAGTGATGAGTTTTCTTCTGGCCTTATTATTGGTTCAGATCAAGTTGCGCTTTGCGACGGCAATGTACTTGGCAAACCTGGTAATTTTGACAATGCAGTGCAACAACTAAGCTCTTTTAGCGGTAAAACAGTTACTTTCTTAACTGGTCTTTGCTTATTAAACGCCGAAACCAAAAACAGCCAAGTGATTGTTGAACCTTTTTACGTAACTTTCCGCGAACTGACTTTAGATGAAATTCAAGCGTATGTTAACGCCGAGCAGCCATTTAACTGCGCTGGTAGCTTTAAAAGTGAAGGTTTAGGGATTTGTTTATTTGAAAGCCTGAAAGGTGAAGATCCAAATACATTAATTGGTTTGCCATTAATTCGTTTGCATCAATTATTAAAAAATGAAGGTTTTGATGTATTAGCAAACCAAAAAAATTAAATATCAAGGTGTCAGACACCTTGATATTAATAAAATAATATCAAGTTGATCTGACCCTCTTGATTTTTAGTAGGTTTTTACCGTTTGTTTCTTCAAAATATTGGTTAGCGCGGCATCGTATGGCGCTTCAAACTTCACTCTTTGTTCACTGCGCGGGTGAGTAAACTCAATACTTGCTGCATGTAAGAATAAACGCTTGCAACCTTGTTTATTGATTGCTGCGGTGAACTCCTCAGAGCCATACTTACTATCACATGCAATTGGATGGCCGGATACCTGGCAATGAACACGAATTTGATGCGTGCGCCCAGTAACAGGAAATGCTCTTACTAAGCTACAGCCTTCATAGTGTTTTAATACAATAAAGCGTGTTTCCGACTCTTTACCGTTTACATTATCGACAACAACAACACGCTCGCCCGATTTAAGATCGTTTTTACGTAAGCCTTCAGTTACCCGTTTCATCTTAGGGTTCCAATGACCTTTAACTAAAGCATGATAAAACTTTTGTACGGTTTTATTGCGCAGTTGTTCATGCAAGTTACGCAGAGCGGAACGCTTTTTAGCCACCATTAAACAGCCTGAAGTGTCTCGGTCTAAACGATGTACTAACTCAAGCATTTTAGCTTGTGGACGCAGCGCACGTAACGCTTCAATTAAGCCAAAGCTTAAACCACTACCGCCATGAACAGCCATGCCAGTTGGTTTATTAATCACCATCATGCATTCATCTTCAAATAAAATATGCTGTTCAAGGTTAGCAACAATATTTAATTTGGTTGATACCGGCGCGGCTTCTTCAGAAACTCGAATTGGCGCAACTCGAATAATATCTTCATTACTGAGTTTGAATTCGGGTTTAATACGCTTTTTATTCACTCGAATTTCGCCTTTGCGCAGTAAACGATAAATCATACTTTTTGGTACCCCTTTCAGGGTTTTCATCAAAAAGTTATCTATACGTTGGCCGTCTGTTTCTTCATCAATTGTGATAAATCTAACTTTAGGACGCTCTTCGCTGTTATCGGTATTTTCAGCGCTATTGCTAGCGACTTTTGTATTTTCTGGTTTCATAAGCGCAAGTTTATCATAAGAATTAAGCAAATAAGACTAAAATCAGCTAGAAAAGTACAATAAACCTCAGTATATTTATTGCCTTATCCTATTAATTAGTGGGATAATGCAGCTCGTTATTGATGAAAATTTCCAATAACGAAATAAACGATGTTCTTGTAGAGACGTAAGAGGTTTACTGCGGCAACTTCAATGTACAAATTATCAGCTACTAGCTAGCACGATACATTGAATGAATTGCCTATTGCTTACACTAGAGTATGTAACTTACTAGTGTTGACAGCATAAACAGATAATCCAGCGAAAAAGAACAAACAATGAAAGAAAAGCACAGCACAATTGCTGAGTGAAAAGTTTAAAAAAACGAATACGAAAATATAAATATTCTTGGCGATGGTTAACAACTATCAAGATCTAAATAATCGTATTGGTTTAATTAAAAACAATCAGATACTTTAACAGGCCCCTTATTTTGGGAGTTGACATCCGTGAGGCTGCCAACCCTCTGTATGCGTTGATTTTTGGATCCAAATATACATCCAATCAAGGCATTGCAAAGATTGCTTTTGCACTTAGTAAAAGTGTTGTGACTTAACCAATGAGTCACAGACAATATGAAACGCATGTTAATCAATGCTACACAATCGGAAGAATTCCGCGTAGCGCTTGTTGACGGTCAAAACCTTTACGATTTAGATATCGAAAGCCCTGGCCATGAACAAAAAAAATCAAACATTTACAAAGGTACTATTACCCGCGTAGAACCATCTTTAGAAGCTGCTTTTGTCGATTACGGTGCTGATCGTCACGGTTTCTTACCTATGAAAGAAGTTGCTCGTAGTTATTTCCCACAAGGTTATAGCTTTCAAGGTCGTCCTAGCATTAAAGAAGTATTGCGCGAAGGCCAAGAAGTAATCGTTCAAATTGATAAAGAAGAGCGTGGCCAAAAAGGTGCGGCACTTACAACGTTTATCAGTCTTGCTGGTAGTTACTTAGTATTAATGCCAAACAACCCTCGTGCTGGTGGTATTTCTCGCCGAATCGAAGGTGAAGAGCGTACCGACCTTAAGAATTCTTTAAGCAAACTTAACTTACCAAAAGGCATGGGGTTAATCGTCCGCACTGCTGGTGTTGGTAAAGCTTATGAAGAGTTAGAATGGGATTTAAACGTTCTATTACAACACTACGCTGCAATCTCTGAAGCAGCAGAGTCACGCCCTGCTCCGTTTTTAATTCATCAAGAAAGTAACGTAATTTTACGTGCTATTCGTGATTACTTACGTCGCGACATTGGTGAGATTGTTATTGATCGTCCGAAGATTTTTGACAGCGTAAAACAACACATTCAATTAGTACGCCCTGACTTTATTAATAAAGTTAAATTATATAAAGGTGAAGTACCTCTATTTACCCATTACCAAATTGAATCTCAAATTGAATCCGCTTTCCAACGTGAAGTTCGTTTACCATCAGGTGGTTCAATCGTAATCGATCCAACTGAAGCATTAACGTCTATCGATATTAACTCTGCCCGAGCGACAAAAGGTGGTGATATTGAAGAGACAGCGTTTAATACTAACCTAGAAGCTGCAGAAGAGATTGCTCGTCAATTACGTCTTCGCGATTTAGGTGGTTTAGTTGTTATCGACTTTATCGATATGACACCTGTTCGCCATCAACGCGAAGTTGAAAACCGTATGCGTGACGCAGTTCGCCCTGATAGAGCCCGTATCCAATTAGGTCGTATATCACGTTTTGGTTTACTAGAAATGTCACGTCAACGTCTTCGCCCTTCTATTGGTGAAACCAGCCAAAGTGTGTGTCCACGTTGTAGTGGTACTGGCCATGTTCGTGGCGTTGAATCTCTAGCTTTATCAATTTTACGATTGATGGAAGAGGAAGCGATTAAAGATAAAACTAATCAAGTTCACGCGCAAGTACCAGTACCTGTTGCCACTTACTTACTTAATGAAAAACGTAATGCTGTTGGTCATATTGAAAAGAGCCATAACGTTAAAGTATTAATTTTAGCTAACCGTGATATGGACACTCCACAATACGAAGTAATTCGTGTGCGTGATGATGAATCTACAGCAACAGCTAGCTACGAAATGGAATTAACCACCACAGCACAAGAAGAAGCTGTAATGCCTAAGTTCCAAAAAGAAGCCGTTAAGCGCGATGAGCCAGTACTACAAGGCATGTCTGCTCCAAAACCTGTGCCAGCTCAAGCTAAGCAAGCTCAAGCATCGACAGCGACTAAAACTGAATCTAAAGGTTTCATTGCAGGTGTTATTGCCTTCTTTAAATCTTTATTCACAACAGAAGAGCAACCAGCTCCTGTTGAGAAAAAATCAAATAATAACCGCAAGAATCAAGATAGACGTAATCAACGTAACCGTAAGCCACGTAATCAACAGCGTCGTGGTAAGGGCCAAGACCGTAATTCTGACAAGCCGAATGATCGCAACCAAAATCGCAATCAGTCGAATAAGAATGAGAAGTCGAATAAGGCAACTGAAAATAAACCAGCGCAAGCTAAAAAACAGCAGCCTAAAAAGCAGCAGCCGAAAGCAAGCGATGCGGATACGCCTAAAGAAGAAAAAGTTGCAGAACGTCGTCAGCGCCGAAATACTCGTAAAAAGGTTAGAGGTAATGACAATAAAGTGCAAAATAATTCAGCAGCTAAAGCAGTTGAAACTCCAACGGACACGTCTGTTGAAGCAGCTCCTCAAGTAGAAGTTGCAACAAACGAAGCTAAGACTGATAACGGCGAGCAACGTCCAAGAAATCGTCGTTCACCACGTCACTTACGTTCACATGGCCAACGTCGTAGAAAAGATCAAACCGAAACGACTACTAATGAAGTAGTAAGTACTGATGATCCTGTTGTTACTCGTTACCCAAGCAGTAAAGAAGAAGTTGTTGAAGTTCAAACGACTTTAGATTTACCAGAGCCAGAGACAACGGCAGAAGTAAAAGCTGAAGAAGTAGCGGCTAAGCCAGCTAAAGTTGCAGAAGTGAATACTGAAGAAGTTACTGAGCCAGCTAAAGTTGCAGAAGTGAATACTGAAGAAGTTACTGAGCCAGCTAAAACTGAAGAAGTTGCTGAGCCAGCTAAAGTTGAAGAAGCGAAAACTGAAGAAGTTAAAGCTGAGCCAGCTAAAGTTGAAGAAGCGAAAACTGAAGAAGTTAAAGCTGAGCCAGCTAAAGATGAAGAAGCGAAAACTGAAGAAGTTGCTGCACAGCCAGCTAAAGTTGAAGAAGTGAAAACTGAAGAAGTTACTGCTGAGCCAACTAAAGTTGCAGAAGCGAAAACTGAAGAAGTTAAAGCTGAGCCAGCTAAAGTTGAAGAAGCGAAAACTGAAGAAGTTAAAGCTGAGCCAGCTAAAGTTGAAGAAGCGAAAACTGAAGAAGTTAAAGCTGAGCCAAAAGCAAAGGTTGCTAAACCAAAAGCAGTAGCTAAAGTAAAAGCCATTGCAATGAAAGGTAAAGCCCATGCGCCTATGACTAAGCCAAAAGCATTTACCTCTTCTAATGAGTCATTACCAACTGCTGCACTATCTAATGCAGATAGAGCTCAAGTAGTACGCTCAAACAAAGCTGCAACATCAGCTTCGGCAAGCAATAAGAGTTCAGCTGGTCCAACTAAACCAGGAGCTTAAGTTTTAACTGTAATTTGCAGTAAAACAAGCTAAAAACAAAAGCCAGTCATATGACTGGCTTTTTTATGCGTAATGTTAAATTTTTAATTACAACACTAAGTAAGCAGAGTTTTTCTCAATAAACTTAACGCCTATACCTTTAACATTCTTTAATTCTTCAATGCTTTTAAATGGGCCATATGTATCTCGATATTGCACAATAGCTTGAGCTTTCTTTTCACCTAAGCCTTTTAAGCTACTAAGTTGCTCTACTCCGGCTTTATTAACATTAACTTTATTCTGGCTAACATTTGCTACTACGCTTGTATCTTCATTAGCGTTCACTGTAGTTGCGGTTAGTAAAGGTGAAGATAATAAAGACAATAGTAATAGTGATCTATGAATGGATTTCATAATTAATTCCTTTTAATTTAAGTTATACCAAGTGAAATAAATATCTAATCAATTGGTATTACCACCCCATGTGGTAATACCAAACCTACTAATTGAATTGTCTAGTTTTAATAAAATAAAAGAAGACTTAATAAGCTTGGTAGCACTAATATTAGAACAGCATTTATATTTGTCAAAAAGATAAAGCTACTAGGCAAAAATCAAAAAAGCCGTTTAACTTTCATTAAACGGCTGCAATAAAGAATAGATAACTAAACGCTTAAACGATAATCGAACGATTTATATCTTGTAGTACTTGATGAGGATTATCTGATTTAGTAATTGGGCGTCCAATAACTAAATAATCAACACCAAGATCAATTGCTTGTGGCGGTGTCATGATACGCTTTTGATCATCAACCGCAGCACCCACAGGACGAATACCAGGAGTAACTAGTTTAAAGTCTTGCCCTAGCGTTGATTTAAGCATTGCAGCTTCTTGCGCGGAACAAACAACGCCATCTAAACCCGATTGCTTAGTAAGCTTTGCTAAGTTCATTACTTGCTGCTCTGGTGTAGCATTGATACCTAATTCAATTAAGTCTTCTTGGCTCATACTTGTTAAGACTGTTACGGCAATTAGCAAAGGTGCATCCTTACCGTAACTATCTAGAGCAAGCTTGGCTTGGCTCATCATTTTAGAGCCGCCACTTGCATGCACATTAACCATCCATACACCAAGATCGGCAGCGGCAGAAACAGCTTTTGCTACAGTGTTTGGAATATCATGAAACTTAAGATCAAGGAATACATCAAAACCACGGTTAACTAAGCTAGTAACAAACTCAGGGCCAAAATGAGTAAACATTTCTTTGCCGACTTTTAATTTACAATCTTGAGGCTGGATTTTATCAACAAATGAAAATGCATCGGCTTGCTTAGCAAAATCAAGGGCAACTACTACTTTGGCATCAGCCATAAATTTACTCTCCTTCAAGGCCACGTACTGGCTTTAACTGCTCCCAATCATGACAAGAGGGACAAGACCAATAGTGGACCGTACTATTAAAGCCACAGTTGCGGCAACTATAGCGCGGTTTTATATTTAAATAAGCGGCGACCAACTCTTTAATAACATCAAGACTTTGCGAGCTGGCATCTGAATCCTGCTCATTAAGCTGCATTTTAATAAAGTGCTTAAAGCCTTTGATCGTTGGTCGGCGATTTAATGCAGACAACAAATACTCTTCTGCTTTCTTTTTAGACTGTGTTTCAATAACAAAATCTAAATATTTTATCAGTGCTGAAGTACTTCCTGATTTATCATAAACTTGTTTAATAAATGGATAAAACTCATCATTATGATCGCTACGCTGATAACAGCTTTGCATTTTATCAATAACGTCAGGAAAAAACTCCTGATCTTGCAAAAATATTTCTTTATAACAACGACAAGCGTTATTAAATTGCTCACTATTTTCAAAAACTTGTGCCATCAGCAAATTAGCCCTACTTGATTTAGGGTCAAGCTCTAATGCTTTTTGCAATAATTCTAACTCTTTGATGTATTCATCTTTGGCTATCGCAATACTTGCAAGTTCACAGTAGAAGTTGGCAAGCACATGACGTAGCTTTTTATCATTACTTTTAATGACCGACTTCTCTAACGTAACACCTTGATCCCAATCTTTTGTAGACTGGTAAATATGCAATAAATAAGTCAAAGATTTATTACCATACATAGCTGATTTAAGCAGCTTGGCAAACATTTTCTCAGCACGGTCATACAAACCCGCAGTATAAAAGTCACGTCCTAACTCAAATACCGCCTGTTGTTTTTCTTTATCAGAAAGCATTGGTTGACGCACAAGGTACTCATGTACTTTTAAAGCTCTATCTAGCTCCCCTCTTCGACGAAAAAGGTTAGCCATAGCAAAGTGTGCTTCAACAGTGTCATCTTCAACTTCAAGCGCTTCTAAAAGATAATCCATTGCTTTATCTTGTTGATTAGACAATAGATAGTTTAAGCCAGTAGAGTATTTTATCGAAAGAGAGTCTTTAGCATGTTGTTTTTTTTGTTTAACGCTATTACGCCCCATAAACCATCCATAACCAACGGCGACGGGGAGCAATAAAAACAGCAACTCAAACATAATTTTTGCTTAGTTCTTTATTGATGTGGTGTTTTTTGCAGAATCACTCGATTTACTACGTTTAATTTTACGAGTGAGCATAACTAACGTCATGGTTAATACACCAATGACAAAGCCAATAAAAGTAAAAATACTTACCGCTTGTGCGATCGGTAGTTCACTTCTTGCAATGATATAGTTTAATTCGATTATTTGCTCATTTTGAGTACCAAATACGAAAGCGATGGCGAGAAAAATGAATAAAACAACGATAGATAAATATAATTTCAAATTTAAAACTCGATTATATTAAATTACTGCAATCAAGGTGTCAGAGTACTTGATATTTCAACGACTCTGACACCTTGATTTACAAGCGGATTAAGCGAGAGAAAGATTAACTCTTTCACGTAACTCTTTACCCGGCTTAAAATGAGGTACATATTTACCGTTTAACTCAACTGACTCACCTGTTTTAGGGTTACGTCCTACTCGAGGAGCACGGTAATGCAGAGAGAAACTACCAAAACCACGGATTTCGATGCGCTCACCTTGCTCTAAAGTACTAGACATCATTTCTAAAATTTCTTTTATTGCCAACTCTACATCTTTGGCAGATAAATGGTCGAGTTTATCGATTAGTTTTTCAATCAGTTCTGATTTAGTCATGTGAACTCCGCTATTAACTTATTTTATTGAAAATGCCGCGCTAGTATTAACTACTTGATAATGAGTTTTAGCTGCGCAACTCATTAATACTATTGGCATTGTTTCAAGGATTATGGACATTACTATAATTTAAGCACAAAAAAGCCGCTAGTGTTAGCGGCTTTTAATATAAAACGTAAAAAATTACAATTTAACTACTTAATAGTTAAGAATTTCTTAGTTTTTAGCGTTTTTGAATGCTTCAGCCATAGCGCTTAAACCAGTATCTTCAACTTGGTTTAAGTTTTCCATTGCTGAACGTTCTTCTGCTTGGTCTTTCGCTTTGATTGATAAGCTGATAGTGCGGTTCTTACGATCAACACCAACAAACTTAGCTTCAACGCTATCACCAGCTTTAAGAACAGTAGAAGCATCTTCAATACGATCTGTAGAGATGTCAGCTACACGTAGGTAACCTTCAACGCTTTCTGCTAATTCAACTTTAGCACCTTTAGCATCAACTTCGATAACAGTACCAGTAACTACGGCACCTTTCTTGTTGTCGCTTAAGTACATGTTGAACGGATCGTCTTCAGTTTGCTTAACGCCTAATGAAATACGCTCGCGCTCTGGGTCAACTTGTAATACAACAGCTGAAATTTCATCACCTTTCTTGTATTCACGTACTGACTCTTCGCCACCATTCCAAGAAATATCAGAAAGGTGAACAAGACCGTCGATTCCGCCGTCAAGACCAATGAAGATACCGAAGTCAGTGATTGACTTGATCTTACCTGATACTTTGTCGCCTTTGTTGAAGTTTTTAGCAAACTCTTCCCAAGGGTTAGGAATACATTGTTTAAGACCTAGAGAAATACGACGACGTTCTTCGTCAATTTCAAGAACCATAACTTCAACTTCATCACCTAAGTTAACAACTTTAGATGGGTGGATGTTTTTGTTAGTCCAATCCATTTCAGAAACGTGAACTAAACCTTCAACGCCTTCTTGGATTTCAACGAAACAACCGTAGTCAGTTAAGTTAGTTACGCGACCAGAAAGTTTAGCACCTTCAGGGTAACGCTTAGCAATAGCTGCCCATGGATCTTCGCCTAATTGCTTCATACCTAGAGATACACGAGTACGCTCACGGTCGAACTTAAGAACTTTAACTGGGATTTCATCACCAACGTTAACGATCTCACTTGGGTGCTTAACACGTTTCCAAGCCATATCAGTGATGTGTAATAAACCATCGATACCGCCAAGGTCAACGAACGCACCGTAATCTGTAAGGTTCTTAACGATACCTTTAACTTCTTGACCTTCTTGTAGAGACTCAAGAAGTTCATCACGTTCAACACTGCTTTCTGATTCGATAACAGCACGACGAGATACAACTACGTTATTACGCTTTTGATCAAGCTTAATAACTTTGAATTCTAAATCTTTACCTTCAAGGTGAGCAGTGTCACGTACTGGACGAACATCTACTAATGAACCTGGTAAGAAAGCACGAATGTTGCTAACTTCAACTGTGAAGCCGCCTTTAACTTTACCGTTGATAACACCGATAACAGTTTCTTTTTCTTCGTATGCTTTTTCAAGGAATTGCCAAGCTTCAAAACGCTTCGCTTTTTCACGAGAAAGAATAGTTTCACCGAAACCATCATCAGTTGCATCTAGAGCAACGTCAATTTCATCACCAACTGCAACTTCAACTTCACCAGAAGTGTTTTTGAATTGGTCAATTGAGATAACAGACTCTGACTTAAGGCCAGCATCAACGATTACGTTGTCTTTGTTAACAGCAACAACAGTACCTTTGATAATAGAACCAGGACGTGTTTCGATTTCTTTTAAGCTTTCTTCAAAAAGCTGTGCAAAATTTTCCATCATAACTTGTATATAAACTCAGTTATTAGTCCAATCCACTTCATGTGTCATGGGTAAGTTAAATTGGCTTCGTGCTTCCGTGCAGTAAGCCCTAAAATTAAATTAGGTTTTATTTATTAATCAAAAACTTAAGTAAGTTTTTCGTTAGCAAACAATAGAATTTTTTCTACCACTTTGTTAACAGTTAATTCGGTAGAATCAACGATTAAAGCCCCTTCGGCAGGTACAAGCGGAGCAACCTCGCGGTTTTGATCGCGCTCATCTCTTTGACGTATGTCATCCAAAAGGCGCCCGATATTAACATCAATACCCTTCTGTTGCAACTGATTCATACGCCTTTGCGCCCTTTCCTCAGCGCTTGCCGTTAAAAATATTTTTACGGGTGCATCAGGAAAAACAACAGTGCCCATATCACGGCCATCGGCAAGCAAGCCAGGCGTTTCTTTAAACGCACGTTGACGGCGTAATAATGCTTCACGAACTCGTGGAAATGCAGCTACTTTTGATGCCATGATACCAATGTTTTCAGTACGGATAACATCGGTAACATCTTCCCCTTCAAGCATAACTCTTGAAGTGTTATTAACAGACTTAAACTCAACATCTAAATGAGATGCTAATGGAATAATCGCATCTTCAGACTCGATATCAATACCGTGATGTTCTACTGCAACCGCTAAAACTCGGTAAATAGCACCACTATCAAGTAAGTTCCAACCTAGTTGCTCTGCTACTATCCTAGCAACAGTTCCTTTCCCTGCGCCGCTAGGCCCATCAATGGTAATAACAGGAATGCTTGTCGGCATATATATTTCTCCTAAATAGAAATTCGGCGAGATTATACGGCATTTATTTAATAAAATCGCGCAAATAATATTTTAGTACCAATTTGATTAAATTCACTGTTAAAACAAAAAGGAATTAATCAAACTGGTCTAAGCAGATATTAAGCAGATACTTGTGCTAATTTATCAAAATAATCAGGGAATGTTTTTGCAGTACATTTAGGGTCATTAATCGTAACTGCGGTATCACTTAGAGCAACCAGAGAAAAACACATAGCAACTCGGTGATCATCATAAGTATCAATTTCAGCGTGTTTAAGTACTGCCGGAGGCGTAATAGTAATATAGTCATTACCTTCAATTACCTCTGCACCTACTTTACGAAGCTCTGTCGCCATCGCATTTAATCGGTCCGTTTCTTTAACGCGCCAATTATAAATATTTCTGATAGAGGTTGTGCCTGTCGCGAAAAGTGCTGTAGTAGCAATAGTCATTGCTGCATCTGGAATATGGTTCATATCCATATCAACTGCGGTTAATGGTTTACCTATAACCGTGATCGACTCATCTTGCCAAGAGACTTCCGCGCCCATGTTTTCAAGTACATCAGCAAAGTGTTTATCACCTTGTACGCTTAATTTGCCAACACCATGCACGGTAATTTTGCCACCTTTAATCGCACCAGCGGCTAAGAAATATGATGCAGAAGAAGCATCACCTTCAACCATATATTTATCTAGTGCTTGATATGATTGACCACCTTTAACTGTGAAAGATTTATAATCATTGTTTTGTACACTCACCCCAAACCTTTGCATTATGTCTAGGGTAATATCGATATAAGGCTTAGAAACTAATTCGCCTTCGATATTTATATTGGTGTCGGTTGCTAATAAAGGTGCAATCATTAAGATTGCCGTTAAAAATTGACTTGAAATTGAACCATCAATTGTTACCGAACTCCCCGTTAACGACTTACCTTTTAACTTAATTGGTGGATAGTCTTTGTTTTCAAGGTACTCAATATCTGCGCCAAGTTGAACTAGTGCATCACCTAAGTGACCAATAGGTCGCTCTTTCATTCTCGGCTCACCTGTTAGCACAAACTCACCTTCACTTGCAGCAAGTGCAGCGCACAGTGGGCGCATCGCGGTACCAGCATTACCAAGGAAAAGCTCTAATGGCTCTTTAGTAGAGAAAAAGCCATTATTACCAACAACTACACACTCAGTGCCACATTCACTTAAGGTATATTTAATACCAAGTGTTTTTAACGCATTAAGCATATGGTTAATGTCATCACTTACTAAAAGGTTAGTGATCTTGGTAACACCATTAGCTAATGCGGCAATTAATAATGCGCGATTTGATAAGCTTTTTGAACCAGGTAAAAAAACTTCACCATTTATTTTACCTATTGGATTTAACGTTAACTGCTCCACTTATCTTGCCCTCTTCTCAAATTCTTTCATAAAATCAACCAAGGCTACTACGCCTTCATATGGCATCGCATTGTATATGCTAGCTCGCATACCGCCGACCATACGATGGCCTTTAAGCGCTAATAAACCTTGCTCTTTTGCTTGTTCTAAAAACTCGGTATTTAATGCATCATCAACAAGATAAAACGGTACGTTCATTAAGCTGCGGTTTTGTGGCGCAATTCTATTCTCGTAAAAATCACTTTGATCGATATAGTTATATAAATATTGCGCTTTATCGTTATTGACTTGTGCCATCACATCTAAACCGCCAAGCTCTTTTAACCATTTAAAAACTAAGCTAGCTAAATACCATGCATACGTTGGCGGAGTGTTAAACATAGAGTCATTATCTGCCGTTACTTTATAGTCTAAAATAACCGGTGTGCCGATTTGCTGCTTACCAATTAAGTCATCGCGAACAATAACTATGGTTAAGCCTGACGGGCCAATATTTTTCTGCGCACCAGCATAAATAAGGCCGAACTTAGATACATCGATAGGACGCGACAGGATAGTTGATGACATATCCGCAACTAATGGCACATCACCAGTATTTGGGATATCAAAGATTTCAATACCATCAACCGTTTCATTCGGGCAATAATGCACGTAAGCAGCATCTTTATTTATACGCCAATGCTCACTTGGTAATGTGGTTTTTATGCCGTCTTTTTCCATTACCGCATCAATAACACGAATATCACCGAATTTTTTAGCTTCTGCAACGGCACTTTTTGACCATGAACCTGTTACGATGTAATCAGCACTTTTACCTTGTGGTAGAAGGTTTAATGGCACAGCTGAAAACTGACCACGACCACCACCATGACAAAACAACACCTTATAGTTGTCAGGTATATTAAGTAAATCTCTCAGATCTGCCTCAGCTTGACTAGCAAGTTGCATAAACTCACTACCACGATGGCTTAACTCCATTACTGAACAACCCGTGTTATTCCAGTTGATAAACTCACTTTGAGCCTGATGCATCACCTTAGTTGGCAGCATCGCAGGACCTGCGCAAAAATTATAAATGTTTGTCATGACTATTCCATTCACTGCTTTAATTATTTTATTTTAAGCAGTTAAGCTAGGTTAATGGATTAACTTAACTGCTTAAAATAAAAATGAGCGGTAAAGACCGCCCATTTTTTAGATGATAGCTATACCCGTTATTAAATAGCGGGTATGAAGACTATTATTCTGCTTCAGTTTCACCTTCGGCATCTGCCGCTGGAGCTTCTGACGCATCAGCTTCGTCGCTAGTTGCTTGGGCATCAGTAGTTTGCTCTACTTCACCTTCAATAGCACTTTCATCTTCTTCGATTTCATCGATACGTTGTAAACCAACAACCAACTCATCTTCTGCGGTACGAATAATACGTACACCTTGGGTATTACGACCTATGATACTTACTTCGTTAACTCGGGTGCGTACTAATGTACCGTTGTCTGTAATAAGCATAATCTCATCGGCTTCTTCAACTTGTACCGCGCCCACAACTTTACCGTTACGTTCGCTTACTTTAATTGATACAACACCTTTAGTTGCACGGCTCTTCGCTGGGTACTCACCTAAGTCGGTACGCTTACCGTAACCGTTTTCAGTTACCGTTAAGATTGGACCGTCAGTTTTTGGCACAATAAGAGAAACAACTTTTTGATCGCCCTCTAACTTAATACCGCGAACACCAGTACCGGTACGACCGATTGCACGAAGTGCTTCAATTTGCTCACCTGTTTCTGGGTCTATTTTAATTTCACCAGTTTCGCTATCACGAGCTTTCTCGTTAAAGCGAACAACTTTACCTTCATCAGAGAATAACATGATGTCATTGGTACCGTCGGTAATATCAACACCGATCAAGGTATCATCGTCACGTAAGTTAAGCGCGATAATACCATTTGCACGAGGACGAGAATAAGCCGTTAATGGCGTTTTCTTAACTGTACCAGATGCTGTAGCCATCAGGATGAATTTATCTTCTTCGTATTCACGTACTGGTAAAATAGCAGTGATACGCTCATCAGCTTCTAATGGTAAAATGTTTACTATTGGGCGACCACGAGCAGTACGAGTTGCTAGAGGTAATTGGAATACCTTCAGCCAGTACATACGACCACGATCTGAGAAACATAAAATAGTATCGTGAGTATTAGCTACTAATAAACGTTCGATGAAGTCTTCTTCTTTCATCTTAGTTGCAGCTTTACCTTTACCACCACGGCGCTGAGCATCGTATTCTGATAATGGTTGGTACTTAACGTAACCTTCATGAGAAAGCGTAACAACAACGTCTTCTTCGGTAATTAAGTCTTCCATTGATAAATCATGCGACGCTAATGAAATTTCACTGCGACGTTCATCACCAAATTCATCACGAATTACTTCTAACTCTTCACGAATAACTTCCATTAAACGTACAGGGCTAGCAAGAATATGCATTAATTCAGCAATGATTTCTAATAACTCTTTGTACTCACTTAGAATTTTTTCATGTTCTAAGCCAGTAAGTTTTTGTAAGCGTAAATCAAGAATCGCCTGCGCTTGCTGTGTTGTTAAGTAATATAAACCATCGCGGTAGCCGTATTGGTCTTCTAACCAATCAGGACGAGCGGCATCAACACCTGATCTTTCAAGCATGTCTGCAACATTACCAAGAGCCCAACCTTGAGAAGTTAACTTCTCTTTAGCTTCGGCAGCTGTTGGTGATGCTTTAATTGCAGCAATGATCGGATCGATATTAGATAATGCAACAGCTAAACCTTCTAGGATGTGCGCACGTTCACGAGCTTTGCGTAATTCAAAGATAGTACGGCGAGTAACTACTTCACGGCGGTGAAGTACAAAAGCTTCAAGCATTTCTTTTAGGTTGAATAATCGCGGTTGACCGCCATCGATTGCAACCATATTAATACCAAACGATACTTGCATTTGCGTAAGTTTATATAAGTTATTTAAAACAACTTCACCTACTTCGCCACGTTTGATCTCAATAACCATACGCATACCGTCTTTATCAGACTCATCACGTAGGGCCGAAATACCTTCAATACGTTTTTCTTTAACGAGCTCGGCCATTTTTTCAATCAAGCGTGCTTTGTTTACTTGATATGGTAATTCATGCACAACAATAGTTTCTTTACCTGTTGTTTCATGCACTTCAATCTCGGCGCGAGCACGGATCATTAATTTACCACGACCCGTTCTGTAAGCTTCTTGAATACCAGCTACACCACTGATGATACCTGCGGTTGGAAAATCTGGAGCAGGAATAAACTCAAATAACTCTTCAATAGTAATGTCGCTATTATCAATAAGCGCGATACAGCCATTAATTACTTCAGTTAAGTTATGTGGTGGGATATTAGTTGCCATACCAACAGCAATACCCGATGAACCATTTACTAATAAGTTCGGGATACGTGTAGGCATAACTGCCGGCATAAATTCCTGACCATCATAGTTAGGAACAAAATCAACCGTTTCTTTTTCAAGATCGGCTAATATTGAATGCGATATTTTTTGCATTCTAATTTCGGTGTAACGCATTGCCGCAGCTGAGTCGCCATCAACAGAACCAAAGTTACCTTGGCCGTCAACAAGCATGTAGCGTAAGGAGAATGGCTGAGCCATGCGAACAATAGTGTCGTATACAGCTGTGTCACCATGAGGGTGATACTTACCAATTACGTCACCAACAACACGAGCTGATTTTTTGTAGCCCTTATTCCAATCATTGCCAAGTGCATGCATTGCATACAGAACTCGACGATGCACTGGTTTCAAACCATCTCGAACGTCAGGCAATGCACGCCCAACAATTACGCTCATAGCGTAATCAAGATAGGAATTCTTTAGTTCGTCTTCAATATTGACAGGAACGATTTCTTTAGCCATATCGGTCATATAACGATGCTTTCCCTAAATGTCAGCAAAAATGCTCAAAAATTATTATTATCGAGGCAGAATCTTAACATAGATAATTAACAAACTGCACTGCTTTATTACCCCGCGCCTATTAAAAACATTTCTATTTTTGTAACAGCACAAAAGTAATTTTTGTTATCACTATTTATAAAGGAATTTACGTGTCGAATACAGGGGTTTTTAACTTTTTTTTGACAAGCACAAAAAATAGTAGAGTTGTAGCTGATTTCCTGAATAAAAATTGAATAATTAAGCACATATGTTAATAAAATGTTTACAGCACAAAGATTCTTCAGTATAAATGCTTTTCTTGTAGTAAGGATTGATGGACTAAATATTTAGCTCATTGACCTGCAAAAACTAAACAATGGGCTGTATACATGACTAAAGTTACTTTAAGAAAAGTATCCATTTTATATTACGATATCGCTTCGCTTGAATTAAATCATTCTGTTGAGCATTTTCCGCAAAGAGAAAATGGCCGTGTGATCATTAGTGACGAGTTTAAAAAGAATAAATCAATCATTGCTGTATGCGATGGTGAAATAAACGTTCTTAATAAAATTGGTGATCGAGTTAGCGAACAAAATGTTGCTAAGAAAGCTTAAGCTTTAGCTGCAACTCATTCGTTTAAAAAAACATCAATAGACGTATTATTTTTAAATTAAGTATAAATTCAATAAATTGATCTTTGTTTTTATACTCTGCTTTATATTAGAATCTAATTCATAATATAAATTTTTAAAGACCCTCCTTATGTCTGAACAGTTAAACGTTAATCCTGATGAAATTGCCAAGTTTGAAAAAGTAGCCAGTCAATGGTGGGACTTACATGGCGATTTTAAACCTTTACATCAAATTAACCCTCTGCGCCGTAATTTTATTTCTTCTCATGTCGGTGACCTATTTGATAAAAAAATCATCGATGTTGGCTGTGGTGGCGGTATTCTTGCTGAAAGCTTAGCCCGTTTAGGCGCTAATGTTACTGGCATTGATATGGGCACAGAGCCTTTAAACGTAGCTAAGTTGCATGCGTTAGAAGCTGGTGTTGATGTTACTTACGAAAAAATTACTGCAGAGTCTAAGGCAGAGCAAAATCAACAAGTTTTTGATGTAGTTACTTGTATGGAAATGCTCGAGCATGTGCCTGATCCGGCTTCTATCATTAAAGCTTGCGCTGATATGGTAAAACCTGGTGGTTACGTATTCTTTTCAACGTTAAATAAAACCACTAAATCATACTTATTTGCGATATTAGCGGCTGAAAAAGTGCTTAAACTAGTGCCAGATGGTACCCATGATTGGGACAAATTCATTAGGCCATCGCAGTTAATAAGCTGGGCTGAAGATTCAGGTTTAAAATGTTTTGATGCCACTGGTATTCACTATAATCCTATAACTGAAAATCATAAGCTTGCAGCAGGCCTAGATGTAAACTACATCCTTGCGTGTCGTAAACCACTTAACCAAGAAGCTTAAGACTGAGTATGCCTAACATTAAGGGGGTGTTATTTGATCTAGATGGCACTTTACTCGATACAGCTAAGGATCTTGGCGCAAGTTTAAATTATCTTATGGATAAATATGGCTTTGCCAAAGTGAGCTATGATGAATACCGATTAGTGGCTTCTGATGGGGTTTATCCTTTACTTGATTTAGGCTTTAAAGAGCAATTGCAAAATTTTGATAAAGAAGTGCTACGCCAAGAATTTCTAGATTATTACTTAGCTAATATTGCCGCCCATACACAGCTATTCCCTGGCATTAAAGAGTTACTCGCCTATTTAGATGAGCAAAGCATTCCTTGGGGCATTGTCACTAATAAGCCTGAGTTTTTAACGACACCTTTATTAAAGTGTTTTGCCGAGCTTGAGCTTTCTAAGTCAAATATAAGTGGTGACACTTTGCCGCAAAGAAAGCCTCACCCTGCACCTATGTTACTTGCTAGCAATGAACTTGGTGTTGCCTGTGAGGATATTTACTATCTCGGTGATGCCGAGCGAGATATCATCGCTGGTAATGCTTGTGAAATGAAAACGGTAGTTGCCAATTGGGGCTATTTAAAATATCCAAATGAAGGTAACAGTTGGCAAGCAGATCATATTATTGACCAGCCAATGCAGTTATTACAGCTAGCTGAGTGAATAAACGAGTAAAATTCTAGTCAGCCAAAATTTTCATTGGTATAAATAACGAGCAAACTGCACACTTATTAAACCACAAACATAAACCTTTGATTATACTTGATTTTATCTCTCTTATGACAATAAAGAATATAAATGGAATTTTATCGTCTAAAAGAATTTAACAATATCTAAAAATATTTTTTTAGTAAAAAAAAGATCTTGCATCTGATTTAAATTAAGAGCTTAAAGCGTTACTAAGTTAGTTGTTACTAACCTAGTTTATGCAAGTAAAAAAACAGCTATATTTTATCAAGATTTAGGGGTTGCATTAAAAGCTAAACCTCATTATCTTGTGATTAGTAACAAACAAAACCCCTAGATGTAGTGCATAACTTGAACAATAACACTACGGCATTATTTAGCGGGAAAGTAACTCAATCAGGTCGACGAGTTACCAGCAATAAACAGCAAGGATGCGGGCAGTATTACTTACACCTTGTATAAAAAATAACTAAAACATAATAATAAATACATAAAACAGGTCATTCATGAATAACAATCTCTTTGTCACCAAGCGCGATGGCGAAAAAGAACCTATCGATCTCGATAAAATCCATAAAGTAATTGACTGGGCTGCCGAAGGCTTAGATTCAGTTTCTGTTTCTCAAGTAGAAATCAAATCTCATATCCAATTTTATGACGGTATAAAGACTGAAGATATTCATGAAACCATCATCAAAGCAGCGGCAGATTTAATTTCAGAAGAAACTCCTGATTATCAATACTTGTCAGCTCGTTTAGCGATTTTCCATTTACGTAAAAAAGCTTACGGTAAATATGAGCCACCAGCACTTTACGATCACGTAACTAAGTTAGTTGCTGCCGGTAAATACGATAAGCATTTAGTTGAAGATTATACAGCAGAAGAATTTGCTGCTATGGACGCGTTTATTGACCATAATCGCGACAAAGACTTCAGCTATGCTGCTGTTAAACAGCTAGAAGGTAAATACTTGGTACAAAACCGAGTAACAGGCGAAATTTACGAAAGTGCGCAATTTTTATATGTTTTAGTTGCCGCTTGTTTATTTGCTAAATACCCTGTTGAAACACGTTTAGATTATATTAAAGGTTTTTATGATGCCATCTCGACCTTTAAAATTTCATTACCTACACCAATTATGGCCGGTGTACGTACGCCAACTCGTCAATTCTCATCGTGTGTGTTAATTGAAGCGGGTGACTCTCTAGATTCTATCAATGCCACAACAAGTGCTATCGTAAAATACGTATCACAACGAGCTGGTATTGGTATTAATGCCGGTCGAATTCGTGCTTTAGGTAGCTCAATTCGTAACGGTGAAGCATTCCATACTGGTTGTATTCCTTTTTATAAGCACTTTCAAACAGCGGTAAAAAGCTGTTCACAAGGTGGTGTTCGCGGCGGTGCTGCTACCCTATTCTACCCACTTTGGCATTTAGAAGTAGAAAGCTTACTGGTACTTAAAAATAACCGTGGTGTTGAAGAAAACCGTGTTCGCCATTTAGATTACGGCGTACAATTTAACAAAGTAATGTATCAACGTTTAATCAAAGGCGAATACATTACCTTATTTAGCCCATCAGATGTGCCAGGTTTATACGACGCATTCTTTGAAAACCAAGAGTTATTTGAAGAGTTATACGTTAAATACGAAAATGATGATTCGATTCGTAAAAAACGCATTAAAGCAATTGAGTTATTTACTTTATTTGCCCAAGAGCGTTCAAGTACTGGTCGTATTTATTTACAAAACGTTGATCACTGTAATACGCACAGCCCATTCAACCCTGAAGTTGCACCAGTTCGTCAATCTAACTTATGTTTAGAAATCGCCCTGCCAACCAAACCAATGAATGATATTAATGACGAAAATGGCGAAATCGCTCTTTGTACATTATCAGCATTCAACTTAGGTAAAATTGACAGTCTTGATGAACTTGAAGGTTTAGCTGATTTAGCTGTACGTGCCCTTGATAACTTACTTGATTATCAAGACTACCCTGTAGCGGCGGCATTAAGTGCTACTATGGGACGTCGTACTTTAGGTATAGGTGTTATTAACTACGCATACTACCTTGCTAAAAATGGCGTGTACTACTCAAATGGTAGTGCTAACAACCTTACTCACAGAACATTTGAAGCAATTCAGTATTACCTACTTAAAGCGTCAAATAATTTAGCTAAAGAGCAAGGAGCTTGTCCTAAGTTTAACGAAACTCGTTTAGCACAAGGCATTTTACCTATCGATACTTACAAAAAAGAAATCGATAAAATTTGTTCTGAAAGCTTGCACCTAGACTGGGAAGGCTTACGCGCTAGTATTAAAGAGCACGGCGTTCGTAACTCTACGGTTTCAGCGTTAATGCCTTCAGAAACATCATCACAAATTTCAAATGCAACCAATGGTATCGAGCCGCCACGTGGCTTAATCAGCATTAAAGCAAGTAAAGATGGTATTTTAAAACAAGTAGTACCTGAGTACGAAAAGCTAAAACATAACTATGAATTGTTATGGAATATTCCTGATAACACAGGTTACTTAGAGCTTGTTGGTATTATGCAAAAGTTTGTTGACCAAACAATTTCCGCCAATACCAATTATGATCCTTCTAAATTTGCTAATGGTAAAGTACCAATCAAACAAATTTTAAAAGACCTTTTATTAGCCTACAAGCTAGGTGTTAAAACCATGTACTACCACAATACTCGTGATGGTTCAGGTGATGACCAAGCAGGTATGGAAGATGATTGCGCCGGCGGTGCATGTAAAATTTAAGAGTAGCTAACTCTATTAAACCGCAGATGCGATTATCGCCCTGCGGTTTTCGCATGATAATAAAATGGAAATACCAATAGCGCACGACATAGGCCAGGTATTTTTCGGGAGTAAACATGTCGTATTCAACGTTTAATCAAACTAAAAATGATCCACTATTAGAACCTATGTTTATGGGCCAAACCGTAAACGTATCGCGTTTTGATCAGCAAAAACACCCTATTTTTGAAAAGTTAATTGAGAAACAATTATCATTTTTCTGGCGTCCAGAAGAAGTTGATATTTCTAAAGATAGAGCTGACTGGCAGTCACTTACTAACAGTGAAAAGCATATTTTCATTTCCAACCTTAAGTATCAAACATTACTTGATTCAATTGCCGCGCGTAGTGTAAACGTTTGTTTATTACCGCTTGTATCTATTCCTGAGCTTGAAACTTGGATTGAAACATGGGGCTTTTACGAGACGATTCACTCGCGTTCATATACTCATATTTTACGTAATTTATTTACCGACCCGAGTGAAGTATTTGATGATATCGTGATTAACGACAACATCTTAAAACGCGCCAGTGCAATCAGTAAATATTTCGATAGAGTAATTTTACTTACCCAACTTTTCCAATCGCAAGGTGAAGGTACTTACACTATTGATGGTGAAGAAGTTGTTGTTACAACACGTGAAATCAAGAAAGCATTGTACCGCTCAGTATGTTCGACTAATGCCCTTGAAGCTATCCGTTTCTATGTATCATTTGCTTGTTCATTTGCATTTGCCGAGCGTGAATTATTAGAAGGTAATTCAAAAATTATCAAGCTAATTGCCCGTGACGAATCTGTACACTTAACGGCAACTCAGCATATCTTAAACTTGTGGGCTACCGGCAAAGACGATCCTGAAATGCAAGAGATCTCACAAGAGTTACATCAAGAAGGCTTAGAGTTATTTTTAGATGTAATCGAGCAAGAAAAAGAATGGGCTGATTACTTATTCAAAGATGGTTCAATGATTGGTTTGAATGCTGAAATTTTAAAGCAATACATTGAGTATCTATCAAACCAACGTTTAACTGCGATTGGTTACGAGCCTCAATTCAATATTAAGAGTAACCCACTACCTTGGATTAACTCATATCTTTCAAGTGATAACGTACAAGTTGCACCACAAGAAACTGAGATTTCATCTTATCTTGTTGGACAAACTGATAGCTCTGTTGATAGTGCTGACTTTGAAGATTTCGATCTTTAATAATTGATTAGCGCTTCAATGAGCAAAAAAATCACTGTAGATGGTAAGGTTGTTGAAAAAGATTTCGACAACCTTATTTTTAAAACCACCTTAGAATTCTTAGAATCAAATGACATCGAATTACACTATCATTGCCGCGATGGCTTTTGTGGTGCATGCCGAGTAACTTTAAATAAAGGTGAAGTAGAATACATCAATGGTGAACCCCTAGCGTTTATCAGAGACGGTGAGATCCTACCTTGCTGCTCAATCCCTACCACAGACATAGATATTACCAGCGAGTAAATTCTAGCCACCATTAACGCTTTAAAATTTCATTAGCTGATCTATAGTATTAATACCCTTATTTGATTTATACAAATACACTGGTATTAGGTTTAGTTATGAATAATCAATTGCAATATAACGCTGCTATCGGCTTAGTTGTGCTATCTGTGTTTACAAGCGTCGCTTATGGCGAAAATAATAGTCAACATGAATCGAGCTTAGAGCCCATATCTGAATATAGGCAAGAGGCACAAAATAAAATAAAAATTTTTGCAGGTCAGCTCAAAGGCCAATTACAACAAGCAATTAAAGCAGGCGGATTAACTTCTGCAATTGATGTTTGTAAAATACAAGCCCCGTTAATTGCTAATTCTCTATCTATCGATGGTTGGCAAGTAGCTAGAACAAGCTTAAAAGTTAGAAATGAAGATAATATTGCCGACCAGTGGGAACAAGAAACATTAGTTAAATTGGCAGACAGAAAGGCTAATGGTGAGTCTTTTAAGCAGCTAACACAGGAGCAATTAACCACAACTGATTATCGTTTTATGCAAGCTATTGGCACGGCTGAAATATGCTTAGCCTGCCATGGTAAAAATATAGATAAAAACGTGCTCCAACACATAAATCAACAATACCCAAATGATCAAGCCGTAGGTTTTAGCAAGGGCGATATTAGAGGCGCATTTACGTTATCAAAACGCTTGTAGTAAGATTTAAACTGATGCTAAGCAAGTTGGAATAATACCAATTCCATTAATTAAGAGATCTACTTTTTCATGAGGAAAAAGGGATAAATACAAGGCATAAAATTTAGTAAGTAGTTATTCTACTTATAAATTTTATAACGCAGTAGTTATTCATTTTAACCATTAAAAATGAGCGGTTAATTAATGGACTTGGTATAATGCACTTTACACTTGCTTAGTCTCTGTTGATTTTGAATTAAAACTCAGCCCTGATCACTTCAAACTTACAGCTAATACAAGTAACATTTTCATAGCCTACTCTAGCTAATTGCTCTGCTGCTAAGGTAGCACGCCCTGCGGTAGCACAATGTAAGTAGATTGGACGTTTTGCATCTTTTTCTAGTTCAACTAAACGCATTTCTAACACTCCTCTAGGCAAATTAATTGCCCCATCGGCGGCGCTTGTGGCAAATTCTTGTGGCTCACGCACATCAATCAACAAACCGTTATTCTCAAGGATTTCTTCTCTTGCTTGATTTGCTGGAATACGTCTAACATTTTGAGACGCTTCTTTAATTAAATCAGGGATAGCTTTTAACATTACTCATTTACTCCAAAAATAACTCTATGATGAACTCAATTATTCATTCAAGTTAACCACTAAAAAGGCAATGAATAATTAAGGAAATTGTTAATAGCTGAAGTATATATTAGATTTTACTATATTAGCAACAACTAATATTAGTAAAATCTAATATGATAAGTTATACTGCTTGCATTGATGTAAATTTAACCATAGAGAATTTCAATGAGTCTTATTGCCAACTTAGACATGAATCAGCTTCTAGCCAATGCTGAAAAGGCGGAAGCTTATTTAAAACTGCTTGCTAATAAAAATCGGCTAATGATTTTATGTAATTTAGTTGAAGGAGAGTGTTCAGTAAGCGAATTAAACTCAACCATCCCGCTTGCTCAATCAGCCCTATCACAACATTTATCGGCACTACGAAAAGCAAACATGGTGGCTACACGACGGGATGCGCAAACAATTTATTACTCTTTAGCCGATGATGACGCAAAGCTTATTTTACAACAGCTTTATCGCATGTTTTGTAGTGCTTAATAAATAACCTTTACCTATGCTTTTAAAAGCATTTAATAAAATAAATTTGAGAACAAATGATGAAATTAAATTTTATTGATGCCATAGTCGCACGATCATTAAAGGGTGGCATTCCACTATTTATTTTTATTGTCTCTATTATGCTAGGTATCTTGGCACTTAATGCCACCCCTAGAGAAGAGGAGCCGCAAATTGTAGTCCCTATGGTGGATGTTATGGTCGAGGTACCAAACTTAACCGCCAAACAAGTAGAACGACAAGTAACCGTGCCTCTTGAAAAACTACTGACACAAATATCAGGTGTCGAACATATCTACTCCACCTCTCTTGATGGAAAACTGCAAGTTACGCTTCGATTTTTTGTCGGACAGGACCGAGAATTAGCGATATTAAATACCTATAACAAGCTTTATTCGAATCAAAATAGTATTCCTGCAGTAGTCAGTAATTGGTTGGTAAAACCGATTGAAGTAGACGATGTGCCAATTGTTATGCTTGGCTTGTATAGCACAGACAGCAAGCTTTATAACGATTATGAGCTAAGAAGAGTTGCTCAAGAAATCTCTACTCTATTACAAAGTATTGATAATACTAGTGAAGTTAAAGTTGTTGGTGGCCGAGCTCGAACACTCGCGATTGAGCTAGATTTACAAGCGCTTGCTGCGCGAAAAACTGACAGTAAAGATGTCATTGACGCCATTGCGTTATCTAACGAATTAATTCAACACCAGAGTATTGCTCTTGCTCGAGGCTCGGTACTGATTGAATCTGGCGATGTGTTAACTTCAATAGCACAATTAAAAAATTTAGTGGTCAATATTGTTAATGGTAAAGCCATCTATTTAAAAGATGTAGCAAATATTTACGATGGCGCTAGTGAAGTAGATAACTACCAATGGTTAGAGTTTGCAAATAAAAGTAATAATTTAAATGCAGAGCAATACCCTCTTGTTACACTCAGTGTTGCTAAGCAACGTGGTAGTAATGCTGTTTCGGTCTCAAATGCTGTTTTAGCTAAAATGGCAGAGTTAAAGCAAAGTTTTTTACCTAAAGAAATTCACTATGAAGTGTTGCGTGATTATGGTCAGACAGCTAATGAGAAAGTTAATAACTTAACCTCTTCGCTTGCTTTTGCCGTTTTTACTGTCGTGGTATTTATTGGTGTATTTTTGGGTTGGCGCCCTGCCATAGTCGTTGGCTTAGCGATTCCGGTTTGTTATGGCTTAACGTTATTTTTAGATTTAGTTTTTGGCTATACAATTAACCGAGTGACTTTATTTGCTTTAATTTTATCCCTTGGTTTATTAGTTGATGACCCCATCACAGGCATTGATAATATAGAGCGTTTTATCAAGCAAAAAGGCGGTAATACTAAAGATAAAATAGTGAATGCAATAAGTGAAATACGCCCTGCACTTCTCATGTCGACGTTAACTATAGTATTAGCTTTTATCCCTCTAGCTTTTATCACAGGGATGATGGGCCCATATATGGCACCAATGGCGTTTAATGTGCCGTTAAGTGTTATCTCTTCAACCCTAGTTGCTTTCTTAGTCACACCATGGCTTGCATCTAAAATTTTAAAGCCTAATAAAATTAACGAACCAGCTACTACTGAACTAGATAACAAAACAAGCCTTTATAGTAAATGGTTATCACCTTTAATCACTAACAAAGCTCGTTCAAAAAAGGGCCTATGGATAGTTTTGGCCTTGTTTATAGCTTCTGCGGCCTTGCCTATTTTACGTATTGTGCCATTGAAGTTATTACCTTTTGATAATAAAAATGAAATCCAAGTATTGATTGATATGCCAGAGTCAGCAAGCCTACAACAAACAGCTGCTATGGCGAAAAAAGTTATTCAAATCAGCAAACAGTTACCTGAAATTAGCGCTATAGCGAGTTATGTAGGCGAGCCATCTCCTATTGACTTTAATGGTTTAGTTAGAGGCTATTATCAACGCAAAGGTCCTCGTTTAGCCGACTTACGCTTAACATTAGTTGATAAGTCATTACGCCAGCACCAGTCTCATGGGGTTGTGCTTAGATTAAGAAAATTATTAGAGCCTCTACATTTAGGCACAAATGATATCGTCATTAAAGTTGTTGAAGTACCGCCTGGACCGCCAGTTTTGAGTACTTTAGTTGCAGAAGTTTATGCAACCCCCTTTGTTAGTCAAGAAACCCATAATCAGGCTGCTCAACAAGTTATGCAACGCTTTAAACAAGAAGCTCATGTTGTGGAAGTAGATAGTAGCTTAGTGGCTAAACAAGAGGTACAACGATTTATTATCGATAAACAAAAAGCGGCACTATCAGGTATCTCTACTTTAGATGCAAATACGGCATTAGCTGTTGCTGTTTCAGGTAAAACAGTAGGTATTTATCAACAACAAAATGAGGCAAAACCTGTTCCTATTGAAGTCAGACTTGCTTATGAGCAACGTAACGATTTAAACACATTACTCTCTATGCAAGTTAAAGGGCGCAATGGCATAGCCCAATTAGACTCAGGGGTTGGTTTAGAACAAGCACCACAAAATTTAGTTAGTTTAGCTGAGTTAGGTAAATGGCAAACACGAAGTACTTCTCAGCCAATTCTTCATAAAGATTTAGCGCCGGTCATTTATGTGACAGCTGAATTATCTGGGCGGACACCAGCAGAAGTGATTGCTGACATGTCT
This sequence comes from Thalassomonas sp. M1454, assembly GCF_007097525.1. Taxonomy (GTDB): domain Bacteria; phylum Pseudomonadota; class Gammaproteobacteria; order Enterobacterales; family Alteromonadaceae; genus Thalassotalea_A. The sequence goes on along the minus strand of NZ_VKDD01000002.1, from coordinate 368,386 downwards.
AGTGATCAAAATAAACCAAATCGAAATGCGAGCCACTTTACCCAAAGAACTTATTTGAGTTCAGGTTCAGGTATTGGTTGGTCCTTACCAGAAGGAACCAATATGGTCTTCTCTGGTGAAGGTGAGTGGAAAATTACAATTGATGTATTTCGTGATATGGGTATTGCTTTTGCTTTTGCATTAACAGGTATTTTTATTGTACTTAAGTGGCAAACGACTAGCACAGCCTTAGCACTAATAATCATGTCATCTATTCCTTTGACGATAATCGGCATAATGCCTGGATTTTGGCTAATGAACTTATTTGGTGAGCGCGAAATTGCAGGAGCGCCAGAGCCGGTATTATTTACTGCAACAGCCATGATAGGCATGATAGCTCTAGCTGGCATTGTAGTACGTAATTCTTTAATTTTGGTTGAGTTCATAACCTTAGCAAGAGAACGAGGTGCGACTATCAAAGAGGCACTACTTAGCGCCGGTAGTGTTCGTATGAGACCAGTTTTATTAACGGCTGGAACTACTTTACTTGGTAACTTAATTATCACCTTAGACCCTGTATTTAATGGCCTAGCCCTTGCCATAATCTTCGGAATTATATCATCAACGCTATTTTCTTTATTTGTTGTACCTATGGTCTACTTTTTAATATTTACCGATAACAATGAAAAGCCGGTAAATAATCAAGGTAGTGAAATATCTGAACTGAAAGTGTTGCAGACTAAAAATTAGTACTCACAACACTAAACTTTTAACTAAGAGTAAATTTACAATGAAAAAATTTATTTTGCCTTCAACGGCTATCGCTATATTACTAATTGCTATTGCTTATATGGCGGGTATGTTTGATCAGAAGATTCAGCCAATCACTCGTGTGTTGGTAGATGAAAATATTAACAAGCCTTTCACCATTAAAAGTAAATCTGTCGATGTTATTGAGTCATTACCTGCGGGGGTGAAAGCTCGGGAAACCACACTTATTTCAAGTAGAATATTATCTCGTATTGAAAAAATTTATGTTCGAGCTGGTGACTCTGTAAATACCGGTGACTTGTTAATTTCGCTTGAAAATAGCGAATTCAAAGCAAGAGAAGCACAAGCTCAGGCACAGATCAGTTCAGTGACAGCTTCTCGTGAAGAGGCTAAAAAAACTTTAGATCGAAGTAAAGAGCTGCAAACTAAAGGATTAATTTCGACTAGCGAATTAGATAAAGCCGTAGCAAGCTACAGCAAATTAAGCGCAGAGCTAAATGCGGCCAAACAATATTTAAAAGAAGCTGAAACTGCTCTTACCTATACTGATATTCGAGCGCCAATTTCAGGAAAAATCGTTGAACGTAATGCAGAGCCAGGTGATATAAGCAGTCCAGGTACTCCTGTGTTATCACTATACAATCCTTCATCTCTTCGTATTGAGGCAAATGTTCGTGAGAGTTTGGCTGTTAAGTTACAATTAAGCGAAGATGTACGTATAAACATCGACTCTATTGAATTAGAATTAAATGCAAAGATAACTGAAATAGTACCGGCAGCAGACCCTAATGCCCGTAGCTTTGTGATTAAAGCGGATATAGATTTTAATGAATCAATTTTACCTGGAATGTTTGCACGTATTAATATACAAAATGGATTACAAAAGCAAATTCTTATACCGAAGAACTATATACAAAGCTTCGGCCAATTAGATACCGTATGGGTAGTTGATGGTGAGCAATTGCAGCGACGCTATATTCGAACAGGTAAAGTGTACGGCGAAATGATACAAATCATATCAGGGTTACAAGATAATGAAGTGATCGCGATAAAACATTAAAGCGAATAAATTTATGCCTCTTAATTGGGATAAAAATAATAAACGAGGAAAGCTATGCTAACTAATTTCAAATTATCAATTATTGCCACCAGTGTAATAATTGCCTCAGGTTGCTCAAGTCTAGGAGTGGAGCCATGGGAGCGAGACTTATTAGCTAAAAAAGAGATGAAATTAACCTCTTCGCCTATTGATGCTTCATTAGATGATCATATCTATTTTAGTAAAGAAGCCTCAAGTGGTGGTCGCAGTTTTGCTGGTGGAGGCTGCGGATGCAATTAAACAAAAACGTTAATCTAAAATCGGCCCTAACAGCAGCTACCTGCTCTTTACTTGGCACACAAGCAAAGGCCGATGAAGATAATGATTGGAAGTTTGATACTGCATTAATGTATTACGCAGAAAACGACCGCGTCACGGCTACAGAAGGCATTATCTCTGGCACTAAAGAATTTAAAGATGAACATTTTTTAAATCTAAAGTTTACTATTGATGCATTAACAGGTGCTTCAGCTACAGGCGCTGTAGCACAACCCGTTGCGCAAACCTTTTCACGTCCTTCAGGTAAAGGCAGTTATAGTATTTCGCCTAATGAAACGCCGTTAGATGATACCTTTAAAGATACTCGCGTGCAGTTAAACGCACAATGGACACAACCGTTAAGTACTGATTATGTAAGTAGCGCAGGTGTACATTTATCTAAAGAATACGATTACTTGTCGTTAGGTTTTAATGGCAGTATTTCACGTTTTTTCGATCGAAAAAATACCACTGTATCTGCAGGCTTCTCTTACTCCCATGACCTTATTGAACCAGAGGGAGGTATTAATACCCCTTTTAGCGAAATGATTGTGCCACCAACAGGTGAAAAAGATAAGATCAGCAATGATGACTCCAAAGATACTACCGATCTGTTATTTGGTTTAACGCAAGTAATCAATCGTAAAATGATCATGCAATTAAACTATTCAATCTCGCAAGCACAGGGCTATATGACTGACCCATTTAAGGTGATTTCTGTGGTTGGATTAGATGGTTACAGCATTAATCAATTATATGAAAATCGACCAGATGAGCGTACTAAGCAAAGCGTTTATTGGCAGACTAAATATAACCTTGCCGGCAGCGTTATTGATTTTTCCTATAGATATATGTGGGACGATTGGGAAATTAATTCCAATACATTTGATATTCGCTACTTTATTCCGCTAGGTGATAATTATATCGAGCCGCACGTGCGTTATTATATGCAGGAAGCGGCGGAGTTTTATCGTCCCTTTTTACTCGAAGGTGAAGCGTTACCACAGTTTGCAAGTGCTGATTATCGTATAGGCGAAATGGATGCAATTACCTTAGGGATTAAATATGGCATGCCGTTAAAAAGAGGTTCTGAATTGTCATTTCGTTTAGAGCTATACAAACAAACACCAAAAAATGCCGGCTTTGAAGCTCCTGGTGTATTGCAAGATGTAGAATTGTATGAGGAAGTTGAAGCGGTTATTGCTCAAGTGAGTTATTCATTTTAGCCGTTTAAAATTAGCCGATAAATGAACCATGTTTAAACTAGGCCTGAAGTTATCTAACCTCAGGCCTTTTAAATTGGTTTAACTGATAAAAATATCTTAGCTTTGTAAAGCCATTGCTGCCATTTTCATTGTGCTCTCAAATGACTCTGCGCCAGCAATAAATAAACCATTGTGACAAAACATCGCGTCATCTATACCGGTTACCTCTTGTAAAGCTTTATCTGATAAACCAGCCCATTGTTTTGGTAGTGGTTTTCTATCTTCAAACGAGCCTAGCTCCACCGGAACCGTTTGAATGCGCCATTGGCCTGACGGTGATGGATAAAGTACAAATAAAGCTTCTTCGGATAATTTATGAACCGTTGTTTTCCATGGTGTATATTTTTCTAACACGATAACTCTTGGGTCCTCGGCATTATCAATTGCTTTAGCAACAATATCTTTGGCGCTAATACCACCATCAGCTGAAGCAATAAAACGACTTAATATACGAGCAGCAAACTCAACTGCTTCGTCAAAGCACGTATCAAAATGACTACTTTCTTGCCAAGTCGGGTTAAACATTGAAATAGTTTGGCTAAGGCTAATACCTTGGGCAACGCCTTGAACATAGCCGCAATCTACAGCATCAATGGTTGATACCAAGTTTGCATCAACAGAATCAGCGACTTCTTGATTGCCATCACAGATTTGTAAACCATACTTTTTCCAAATCAAACCAAATGATGAATAAGGAATGCCATTTTCACGCGCACCAGCACCGCCACGTTGATGATGATCGAATCGATCGGTATCACAGTCATATTCACCACCGACATCAACCACAATATCAGCCTTACTAATAACATCTAAATCACGAGTACGAACAAGTGTAACTGAAGGAAAAATATGTTTTAGAGCAGCAATACTGAAAACATCATCAGCATGAAAATTACCATTGTGTGTCGCGATTATTTTATTGTTCATTTAATTATGTCATATGCAAAGAATAAGGGCTGTTGCGAGTTAAGCGACAGTGTTTGAATGTCTAATTCTGCAGGGAGTCTATACTATGGAAGCGCACAAAAATAGACTATTTTAGTTTTTGTCTTTTTAATGATGTTAAATACAATAAATTTCACTTAATCTAGCGCATGCGAGGTCTTAACAGTCCTGTATTTACATTACAGGTTGTTAAATTTATAGACTACGCTTTATCTATCAAAAACTTTAATCATAAAAACAGGAATTAACATGCTTAGCTACGCAACTATTGGTGTAACCGACTTAGAAAAATCTGAAGCGTTTTATAATGAATTACTAGCGCCTATGGGGGCTAAAACATTAATAAAAATGGAGCGTATTATCTTTATTGGTAAAAGCATGCAAGAGCCAATGCTTGCCATCTGTATCCCGTATAACGAAGACGAACAACACTGTGGCAATGGTAATATGCTAGCTTTCGCACCAGGCTCTAAGGAGCAATGTGAAGCAATGTATAATAAAGCTATCGAATTAGGTGCAACTTGTGATGGCGCACCCGGTCAACGCATTCCTGATGTATTCTACGGCGCATATTTCCGCGACTTTGATGGCAATAAAATAGTGTTTAATCATTTTGGCTAAACATTAGTATTTAAATAAAGCGGAGCTGATTATTAATACTCCGCTTTATTTATCTAATAGCTACCATTAACTCAGTGGCCAGCTATCTTTACAAGCCCTACAAACCTTGCCATTATTACTAGCCTTAGTTCAGCGTAAAAATAACAAAATAATATAAAGGTCTGCCATGAAAAATATAGTTGAACAGCTATCTGAATATAAAAGCGTGCATTTTAATAAAAAAAATATACAAACTCATTTTGTCGGAATACCTTTAATTGTTTTTTCGTTAACTATTTTACTTAACTTACTTCAGTTTGATATTCATCTCGATAGCGGCATATTCGTGCTAACAGCAGCTGAGATATTCTACTCCATCGCTCTTATATATTATTTCATTCTACATTGGCGTTTAGCGCTTGGTATGGTGCTTTACATCATTCCAAATCTATATTTAGCAAGCTTAGTTACTCCACTTGAGCACTCTGGCTCAATTGCAATTGCGATTTTTGTGGTTGGCTGGATAATCCAATTTATTGGTCATAACTTTGAAAAAGCAAAACCTGCGTTTGTTGAAGATTTAAGTAAGTTTTTAATTGGGCCTTTATTCTTAATGGCTGAAGTTTACTTTGCTTTAGGTTTTGCAAAGCAATTAAAAGCCGATATTACTCCCCTAGCCCGCGATCTTCGCCGCGAAATAGAAGCCGCCAAAAGAGCTTAACCTTTACAAACAATCAAGGTGTCAGACACCTTGATTGTTTGCGAGCAACTCTGACACCTTGATGTTATTCTTTTGGTAGGTGCTTGTAGCCAGAAAACATGGCTGAAATGATTGAGTTTCTGGTTTTTAGTTCCATGATTACTACTGCCAGAATATGCAAAATTAATAATACGGTGATTACGTAAAAGCTAAATACGTGAGTTTTAATAAATGGGGTGCGCAATTCCCTCATCGCTTTATACGCATTTTGATCCACGTTTTCTTTTGAATAAGGTTTAATTAACGCAACTTTGCTTTTATCTTGGGCAATAGACGTGGCAAAATGTTGACCAAATGGCGGGTAATAAATATCAGTACCGGCAATAACTAGCCCAGTTACCCCTTGTATCAGCATAAACAAGTACAAGGCGGTGATCATTAACTTACCAAATGGGTTATGACCTTTGCTCGCTTTAAATGGCTCGTTACTGTGACTTTTTAAATCCTCGATAAAGCCTTTATTAAACGCTAAAGTTTTTCCCCAACGCTCATAGCCTTTGCCAATAAAGCCAAACACGATACGGATAACTAAGTTAGTAAAAAACACATAACCAACTATGGTGTGTATTGTTTTCAATAAAACTTTACCATCTGTACTTACGCCAAACGTTTTTGCATTTAAAATAAACAAACCCAAAATTATCAAAGTTAAAATCGAAATCACATTTAACCAATGGAATATTCTTATTTTTTTGGACCATACATAAATTGGCTGTAATGCCATAACCCCTCCGTTATTAATTGTTATTTTTATATTACCTGTACTTATAAAATAACAACTTTGTAGGTTTTATCCATGATTTTTGTTGATAACGTGTTTGTGTGATAAATAAATTATTTACTCGCACTCAATAACTACTGAAAAATCACCAGAAACTTAGTACACTCGATGCAAATTTTTAAAGCGAAGTATAATTATGACAAACAATGGTATTGGTGGCTCAAGCGCAGAGCTTGAACTAGCGAAATTAAGTAATATGGCATTGGATATAAAACCTATCGATGCAGTTGAGTACAAGCAGCGTATAGAGAAAGCTCAAGCAATAATGCAAGCTAATGATATCGTCGCTACTTACGTTAATGCCGGTACTAACCTTTATTATTTTACCGGTACTCGCTGGTATGCATCCGAGCGTATGGTTGGCGCTATCATTCCTGCAGTTGGCGAGGTTGAATACATTGCCCCTCATTTTGAAATAAGTACGCTTGAGCAATTCATGGTTATTAATGGCAAGGTTAATAGCTGGCATGAGCATGTTAATCCTTATCAAACTTTTGTTGATGCTTTATCAGCAAAAGGTATCACTTCGGGTAAAGTTGCCATTGATGAATCTACTGCATTTTTTATTGCTAATGGTATTAAACAAGTGGCACCTGAGTTTGATTTGGTTGATGCAAAAGTTGTTACTGCCGGTTGCCGCATGCAAAAGTCAGATAATGAGATTGCCCTATTACAACGTGCTAAAGACATGACTTTACAAGTTCATAAAGCTGCTGCACGTATTTTATATGAAGGTATAACCACTAAAGAAGTAGAAGAGTTTATTAACAATGCCCATAAAGCCGTTGGTGCGCCTGCCGGCTCTTACTTTTGCATTGTTTTATTTGGTGAAGATTCTGCCTACCCACATGGTGTTGCTAACCCTAATCCTTTAGCGATGAATGATATTGTCCTTATTGATACCGGTTGTAAGGTACAAGGATATAATTCAGATATAACCCGTACTTATGTTTTTGGCGAAGCTAGTGAGCGTCAGACTCAAATTTGGAATTATGAAAAACAAGCTCAACGATTAGCCTTTGAAGCAGCTCAATTAGGCCAACCTTGTTCGGTTGCCGACCAAGCGGTACGAGATTACTTGCCTACAGTTGGTTTAGGCGAGAACTACTCTATACCGGGTCTACCTCACAGAACTGGTCATGGTATAGGTTTAGATATCCATGAGTGGCCATATTTAGTGTTAAATGATAAAACCCCACTTGCTGTTGGTATGTGTTTTTCAAATGAGCCAATGATTTGTATACCGGGTGAATTTGGTATTCGCCATGAAGATCATTTTTATATGACTAAAGATGGTCCTAAATGGTTTACCGAGCCTGCACATAGTATCTCCGATCCATTTGGTTATAACGCTTAGTCAAACTTGCTCATATTTAATGGCGCCGCATTTTAACGCCCAGTGACCCTGGGCGCAATTTATCAAAACTCAAGATATTATGACAAACTCCAAAATTTTCATCATAGGCTTACCTAGAACGGCAACAACAAGCATTTGCGTTGCTATGCTAGGTATGGGCTATAAAGTAGCTCATACCTGCTATACCGTTGAGTGTTTAGCTGATGCAGAAGTTATTGCTGACACACCAGCATACAATGACTATCAATTACTCGATAAGCTTTACCCCGGCTCTAAATTTATTTATTTACAACGTGATTTAGAGCTATGGGTGCCATCAATTAAACAATTATTACAACGTATGCACACCAACGTTACCCGCGGTGATGGCGGTTTTAATCCGCATATTAAGCGTTGTTTTAGTGAAACCTTCGCCCCATTTACCTTAGAAAATATAAATAATGATGATTTTTTAGAGCAGTGTTATAACAAGCATCAACAGCACATTGAGCACTATTTTCAAGGCAGAGAAGATGACCTGTTAACCATAGATGTTAGCCACAGTGATAGTTATCAACGTTTAGCCAAATTTGTCCAAGCAGCAAACGTAGAAGGCGAATTTAAACGTATTAATATTGGCGGAAAAGTTAGGGCATGGAAAGATATAACTAACTCGTTAAAGGTACAATCGACTAAAAATGGTCGCATTGATAAAACAATTTACCCTAAATAAATAGTTGCTTACATTACAACACTAGTATGCCTCATAGCCTTTAGGTAGAATATTATTAACCCGCTAGTGATGCATATCACTAACAAATTAAATTACTTACAATTTTGGAGCCATTAATGGTCGCTTTTTTCGAATATATCCCTCTGGTGGTATTTTTCATATTTTATAAAATGTTCGATGTTTTTATTGCTACAGGCGCATTAATCGCGACTTCGGCATTACACTTGATTGTAATGAAAGCGACTGGTAAACCAATCCTGAACCGTCACTGGATTTTCTTTGGTTTAATTGCTGTATTTGGTGGATTAACCATATTCTTTAATAACGATGCTTTTTTAAAGTGGAAAGTAACCATCATTAACGGCCTTTTTGGTATAGCCTTACTGGTAAGTAAATACGTTTTTGATAAAAACCTACTACAAAACTTAATGGGTGAGCAGCTACCACTACCAGAAAAGGTTTGGACTAAATTTAATTTAGCTTGGGTCGCTTTCTTCTTTACCTGTGCACTATTAAACCTTTATATTGCTTTTAATTTTGATCAAGAAACTTGGGTTAATTTTAAAGTGTTCGGTTTAACCGGTTTAACTTTCTTATTTACCATAGTCTCAATTATGTCGATTTATAAATACATTCCCAAAGACGAAGAAGATAACGTTAAAACTATAGAAAATGATAAATAAGGCGCTACAGCATGTTATACGTAATATACAGTGAAGATATTGATAACTCTTTAGAGTTAAGGCTATCTGTACGTGAGCAACACCTTGCTCGCTTAAAGGAGTTACAGACTCAAGGTCGTTTAATTGTTGGCGGTCCATGCCCTGCTATTGATAGCGAAGACCCTGGCAGTGCAGGTTTTACTGGCTCGTTATTAATACTTGAATTTGATAGCTTAGAACAGGCTCAAACTTGGGCGGATGCCGACCCATATGTTACAGCTGGAGTTTATAAATCAGTTACGGTTAAGCCGTATAAGAAAGTTTTTCCACAATAAATAATGGGTACTCAGTTATTTTTTAATGATTGGGTACCTACTTCCTTCTTGGCAAATAATGCAAATGGAATAGCTAACGGCCCTAATAACGCTCCCCAAACAACCCACTTAATTAGCTTTGCACCTTTAAGTTTTGCAATAAAATAGCAAAGCAACATACTTAATAAATTGATCAAAATTAAAATTGAAAGTGGCAGCATCTTCAGCTCCGGCTATTGCTTGGCTTTGTTCCAAGTCATAATATTAATGTATGAGTCTACCCAATAATCAGCTTGGTGAGCATTTAAATATTGTAAAAATTTATTATGCTCCTCAACACTTATACTAAGATGGTCACCACCAACACCATGAAATAGCACATTGATAACGTCTAAATGCTCTGGAAAATTTTCAATGTTTTTAATTAACTCATCTGCTGTCTTAACATTACCGCTAATAACGTCACTAAATGCCGGCTTTGCGCCGTTAGATATGCCTTTAATAGCAACAAATAAACCTTCTATGTGGGGAATATAACTTTCGCCATTGATTAACGTATCAAAACAAGGCGGCGTATACGTACGCTGCACTTTACCATCAATTGCAAATAAGTAAGCATTGGCAAGGTTAATTTCCTCAACAATCGATGCAATGCTACGCTGGTCTAGATCTCGGTGTTTTTGTACCCAATTTCGATTAGGTTTAGAGGCTCTACAATTGTGAAAAATACTGTGATTACCAAGCTCATGGCCAGCGGCTGCAACACTGCGCCATTCGTCTAAACGAGTAGATATTGTTGCTGAACTTAGCTCCAAATAAAATGACGCTTTAAAGCCATAGCGATTTAATGCAGGAATTGCATTATCTAATTGCGAGTTGAGTGCATCATCGTAAGATAAGCTAATTGCTTTTTTAGCAGAGTTAGGCCATTTACTTTCATCCTTGGACTGAGCAGCAAGGCTCAGCAAAAAGCATGGTAGCAATAAGCTTAGATAGAAACGGCCTTTAATAATCACTGACTTATTTTAGCTCGGTTTGAATTTCTTTAATTTCTTGCTCTGCTTCATCTGACAACATTATCGAGATCCACTTACCATCTTGTGATGTTTCAAAAGCAATCTTTATGATCATTGTCAGTGGCACCGACAAAAGCATACCAGCGGTGCCTAACAACCAGCCCCAAAAAATTAATGATAGAAAAACCACTAAGGTTGATAAACCTAAACCTCGGCCTAGGTATCTTGGCTCAACAGCGTTACCCATGATGGTATTTATTATCATATAACCTGCGCCGATCAATAAAGCTGCTGTTGGGTCGAGCTGAACTAATGCTAATAAAACGGCCGGTACTGCAGCAATAATTGAACCTATATTAGGAATATAATTTAATAAAAATGCTAATACGCCCCACAGGATAAAAAAGTCTAGTCCTATCATCCATAACATCAAACTAACCAAACAACCGGTGGCAATACTCACCATAGTTTTTATTGCTAAGTACTGGTTAACTGACGCTAAAAACTTATCAACTTTGCGCATTTTCATTTGCGGGTCTTTCATCGCCATATGCAGCTTGGCTGGTAAACTTGAGGCTTCAAACAGCATAAATACCACAGTTAAAATGATAAAAAATAAATTAGCCATGATACCGCCAAACCCGGAAAGCATATCAGCAGCAAAACCCATTGCAGCAGCAGGATCTAGGTATTCCATTAAAATATCTTTCGATATATGGATATTTACACTGGCTAATTTGTCAATCACACCTGCAAACTTCAACGTTAATTGCTCTCTATATTCAGGCATTAATGCAGAAAGTTCATTAAGCGAATTACCGAGTAAGCCTGCAATAGTGAGTCCAATGCCCACAAAAATAGCAATAACAAGAACCACAGCGATACTTTTGGGAACCCGGTATTGTTCTGCTTTATTAATTAAAGGGTTACAAATAATGGCAATAAAAATAGACAGTAAAAAAGGGATCAAAATACTACTAGCCGTTTTTATGCCCGCCATAATAATAACTAAGGCAGCTAAGGTAAATAGAGTCTTAGATACTGGGCTATTAGGTTTAGATAACTCCATGAAATATCTCTTAATAAAGGTTTTTATTAGTTAATAACCTACCATAACAAAAATATATACAGTTTATAACTTATTTCATTTACTGACTGAGTTACGACCGTTTGATTTTAAAGTTGCAGCACAATGACAAGAGACTATTATTAATACAGCATCTACTTTTAATAACTTTACTCGAGAACATAATTTATAACTTGCTATGAACATTCTCATCACTGGTGGCACAGGGCTAATTGGCTCGGCTTTTATCAATAAGTATCAACACAAATATCACTTTGACATATTAAGCCGTCAACCAGTGGATTTAGGCTGTTATTTTGAAGATAAGAGCAACCTATCTTGGTTAACAGATCTAAAACAGCTTAAGGATGTTAATAAATACGATGCGGTCATTAATTTAGCAGGTGAGCCTATTGTCAATAAGCGTTGGAACCTAGAGCAAAAGCGAGCCATATGTCAAAGCCGTTGGAAAATAACCTCTACTTTAAGTAAATTAATTAATGATTCATCCACGCCGCCAAATGCCTTTATTTCCGGTTCAGCTATAGGCTATTACGGCCGACAAGGTAGCGAAAAAATAGATGAATCCTTCGACGACTTTTACCCAGAATTCAGTCATAAAATATGTAAAGTTTGGGAGGAAAAAGCAAGTTTAGCTCAAGAAAAAACACGAGTGTGTATTATGCGCACGGGTATCGTATTAGATAAAGATCAAGGGGCATTAAAAAAAATGCTGCCAGCATATAAATTTGGATTAGGTGGTCGGTTATCTCATGGTAATCAGTACATGTCATGGATCCATATTGACGATATGGTTGCAGCCATTGAGTTTTTATTAACCCAGAGCTCTTGCCAAGGTCACTACAACCTAACGGCTCCAGTACCTGTTACGAATAGAGAATTCAGTAAAACTTTAGCAAGTACACTAAGACGACCAAATATAGCAACTATGCCAGCCTTTGCTTTGCGCTTACTGCTTGGCGAGATGTCTGATTTATTATTGTTTGGCCAAAGAGTTATACCTAAAAACTTACTCGAACAAGATTTTAAGTTTACTTACCCGGAACTGAATATCGCCTTAGTAAATTTACTTAACAAATAATCCCAATTCAAAAGTTAAACATTTTATTTAACATTTCTTCATTAAAGATAATACGGGTGGATTTAATAGTGTTTAATGCTTTATATTGAGTGCTAAATAAATGTAAGTTTTTAGCGCTAATAACATTTCACTAGTTAAAACTTATTCAAATATCACTCGGTCAGGGGCTTTATGCTTAATAATAATTTATACATTCGATTCAAAAGCAATTTAGCCACGCAGTTATTTTTTGCATTTTTTCTTATGATAACGACTCTTACATCACCTCGAGTTTGGGCAGATGAGTCTATTTTATGGCAACAATTTAAAAACGCTAAACTTAATAATTCTGAGCCTACTTTACCTGACTTTTCTTATGCTGGTTATGATTACTCTGAAAGTGATCTCCCTGACACAAGTGACTGGACGGTCTTTAATGTAGAAGATTATGGCGCCGTAGCTAATGATGGTTTGTATGATGATGTGCCGATACAATTGGCAATAAATGCTGCCGAAGATGCTGGTGGTGGTGTAGTTTTCTTCCCCTCTGGACGTTTTATGATAAGTCCTAATGAAATTGTCGGCGAAATTATAACTATCCAAGGTAGTAATATTTTATTAAAAGGCAACGGGGTTGACCAAACGGAAATATTTGCCGATAAAATGAAAGTGAATAACGGCCGGTACATGTTTGAAATAAAGCCTAGTGACTTAGGTGAAACTACCTTAACCACCGTAGTCAAAGACGCTAGCCGTGAAAGCTACGAAATCGAAGTAGCTGACGCTTCAAACCTTACTGTGGGGCAACGGATTATTATACGAACAGACAGTTCTGAATTTGCTCAAACATATTATGCTCCTCAACAGTTAGATCCTGCATGGACAAGATTATTTACCGATGGATTTAGGTTAAGAGAGCTTCATATTGTTGCGGCTATAAATGGTAACCTAGTTACCTTACGAGAACCTTTACATATAAATTTAACTCTTGGCAGTGAGCCAATAAAAGTTCGTAGTTATAACATGTTAACCAATGTTGGTATTGAAGATATCTTGTTTAAAGGTAATTGGGATAGCTATCCAGAAGTATTTGAACACCACAAAAATGACATTCATGATTATGCCTGGAACGCGCTTCGCTTAGATAATGTTGCTAATGGCTGGATCCGTAATTGTGAATTTAAAGATTGGAATCAAGGTATTTATATCGATGGCTCATCGGCATTAACGTTAGAAAACATATTGTTATCCGGAAAAAAGGGTCACATGTCTATCCATACTAGGCGTTCTTATGGTGTGTTAGTTAAAGACTCTGAAGATACAGCCGGACATCACCATGGGCCGGGTGTGGGTTATTCAGCAGCAGGAACTGTATATTTACGCCATAAAATGTTTCCTGAACAACGAATAGATAGCCATTCAGGTAGCCCTTACGCAACATTAATGGATGGTGTTACACGTGGACAATTATATGGCAGTGGAGGCCCCCATGAGAGCTATCCTCATCATGGTAAATATTATGTATTTTGGAATTTTTTATTAGAGGGAGGTCCAAATAGTTACAATTTTTGGCCTATTAATGATCGCAATGGCAATACTTTTGCTATGCCCTACTTTATTGGCTTACATGGCAAAAGTATTACGATGACAGAAGGTACTTATGGGGCAAATGAATTAAATGGGGAGCTAGCAGAGCCATCTTCCTTATTTGAAGCTCAGCTGACATTGCGCCTAGACAATAATAACTATGTTAAAACAGACCCTGAGACTCCCGAAAATCCGGTAACTCCCCAAGATCCTGAAACTCCTGAAGAATCTGAAACTCCTGAAGAGTCTGAAACTCCTGAAGAGTCTGAAACTCCTGAAGAGTCTGAAACTCCTACACAACCTGATAGTGAGGAAGATAATTCAAGTGGTGGTGGCAGCGGCAACTTTTCACTATTAAGCCTTTGCTTTGTCTTTTGGTTATGCCGCTTTAAACCAGTTGTTAAACAGGTAAAGTCAAAACGTTTGAATACTTAAAGATACTTTTAAGGTTAAAATTTTAGATAATAAAAAAGCCTGAATATTCAGGCTTTTTTCAGTTATTACATTAGATCCTAATTAAATCAACACATTAAAGCGTTCTTCGAATTAACGTTAGGCTCGATAGCTTTAATAAACGCCAGCACGACATAAAGCCAACACTACCAACAAACAGTGCGCCAACACTTATACCAACAAACCAGTAAAATCCGTGGAATGAAGTAGCCATCTCAAAAACATTCAATTGAATGAAAAATACTGCCACTTCCATTGCCACGCTGGCTAATAATCCTGATATAGCGCCAAGTACAACAAACTCTAACAGAGTTGAATTACGTAAAAGACTACCTTTAGCTCCCAAGGTTCGTAAAATAGCTAGCTCACGCTCACGCTCTTCCATACTGGCTTGCACTTGTGCAACAAGGACAAGCGATCCTGCAATCACCACAAGTAATAAAATAAACTCTATCGCGATAGATACTTGTTCAATCACGGTACGTAATTGTGAAATCATTGCTTCAACATCAATAACACTAATGGTTGGATACGATGATAAAAATTGTTGGAAATCTTGCTTGTTAACACTTGGCACATGCATCGATGCAATATAAGTAACAGGGAAGTCGGCTAATACGCCAGCACTAAAAATCATATAGAAATTAGGCTGCATACTTCTCCAGTTAACTTCTCTGATACTTGTTACCGGAATACGAATTTTTTCACTTCCTATTTGAAATGACAGTTCATCACCAACAGCCACATTTAATCGCTCGGCTAATTTTGATTCAATAGAAACCGCAGGAGTATTATCTGTTTCACTAAACCACTGACCTTCAATAACGACATTTTCAGCTGGCAGCTCTTGTTGCCAGGTCATATTTAGCTCACGGCCAAGCCCTTGCCTACCGTTATCGCTGTTATCATCTTGCTCTTTACTGGCTTTTTTTAATAATTTTTCATCATTAATTGCGGTTAATCTTCCTCTAATAATAGGAAACAGCTGACTAGCGCTAAGTTCATTGGCTTGTAAGAACTCTTCAACCTTAGGTACTTGTGATTGATTAATATTTACTAAAAATTGATTTGGGGTGTTTTCGGGTAGTTGCGCCTGCCATTCGTCAATTAAATCAGTACGCACAACAAGCATAAGTAATAAGAGCATGATAGCGATAGTAAAACTGACTAATTGCACATTGTTTTGTTTTGCGCGGCGTTTTAAATTGGCAATAGCTAAGTGCAATGACTGCCCTGCTCCTGAGCCTATCTTTCTACCTAGAGAGATTAATACACGGCCAAATAGAACCAGTACTGCCACAATTACAGCTGTGCTTAACAGTAAAACTAACGATAAGATTATATTTTTCGAAAACAACAGTAATAATACAAATACAGCACTTATCGCAGGTACTACTGACTGCCAACGGGCGATTGAAGTAAAACCATTAAAGCCCCTAATGACAGATAACACCGGAGTTGCAACTAACTCTTTTAATGGTGCATAAGCAAACGCACATGCACATAATAGTCCTGTTGTTATGGCAACGGTAAGTGGATACCAATACGAAGCTTGTGTAGACGTTGGCAAATAACTAGCCATATATTGCAAAGCGTAGTACTGCATAATAAAACCTACACATAAACCAATGATGATTGAAAAGGCAGACAAACTGCTCCAATGCAATAAATACAGGTTACGGATGTAATTTTTATTTGCGCCCATCGCTTTAAATACAGTAACCATAGGCTGATGACGCTGACCATAGCGTTTACTTGCAACAGATACAGCAACAGCAGCAAGAAGAATACCCAACATACTAGCTAATGATAAAAAGCTTTCTGCGCGCTTAAGCGCACTAGCAAGTGGCGACTGCTGGCTTTTAATATCATACCAGCGCTGATTCTCTTCAACTTGCGGTGTAAGCCAGTCATCAAAACTGTCAACATCAGCTTTTTCACCGGCAAATAGGTAACGATAAGTAAGCCTGCTACCAGGTTGGACAACTTTAGTTTGTTCAATATCAGCAAAATTTAAAAATACTCTTGGCCCTTGCGTAAAAACGCTAAACGACGCATCCGGCTCTTTATTAATTACACCTGCTATTTTTAGATTTGCAGCGCCTAATTCAACACTATCGCCTATTTCAACACTAAGTTTAGTTAGTAAAGATTTATCAACCCAAATACTGCCTTTGCTTGGTGCGCTCAATGCTACCGGGCCATTATCAGATTCAATTAAGAGCTCGCCACGAAGTGGGTAACCTTGCTCTACAGCTTTAACATTAACTAACTGCATTTCGTCTTGGGCGAACGCCATTGAAGAAAACAATAGCATCTGCACACTTTGTAAATTTTGCTCTTGGGCTTTAATTAAAATGCTTTCATTGGCGGGACGAGAGGACTGCAGTACTCTATCTGAAGCTATAAAACTATTACTTTCATTGACTAATGCAGACTTAATTTGTTGGGAAAAACCAGATAACGAAAAAACAGTAGCCACGGCTAAAATAATCGCAAAACAAATAATAGTGAGTTCGCCACGTTTAAGCTCATGGCGGAATAATCGTAATGATTGTTTGATCCACATAGGCATAGTTAGCTTACCTCAGCCATTATTTGCTGCTCAATAAAACGACCAGAATCCATAGTTAACTGGCGCTGACAACGCAGAGCTAGCTTTTGATCATGGGTAACCAGTACCAATGTTGTCCCCTGCTGTTGGTTTAAATCAAATAATAAACTGCTGATATACTCACCTGTTTTACTATCTAGATTGCCCGTAGGCTCATCGGCAAATAAAATATCTGGTTTAGACACAAATGCTCGAGCAATAGCAACTCGCTGTTGCTCACCACCAGAAAGCTGGCTAGGGAAATGATCGACCCTATCGCCTAAACCAACTTTAGCCAGCATTTCAAGCGCTTGCTCTTTGGCATTATCATCATTTGCCAGTTCAGCAGGAAGCATAACGTTTTCAAGTGCTGTAAGACTGCTTATTAATAAGAATGACTGAAAGATAAAACCAACATGATCAGCCCTTACTTTACTGCGTTGTTCTTCATCAAAGGTATGCATTGGTTTTTGCTTAAGGTATATTTCACCAGAGCTTGGTAAATCCAGTCCGGCTAAAATTGACAATAAGGTAGTTTTACCTGATCCTGACGCTCCGATTATCGCAACACTTTCGCCAGACTTGACTTGTAAGTCAATTGGTTGAAGGATAGTAAGAGGTTTTGCTCCAGACTTACCACTACCCGTGACGACAGTTTTTGTGAGCTTTTGGCAGTCTAAAATTATTTCAGGTGATGTATTCATGATAAAAAGATTTCTTCTGTGTTTAATTCTTATAGTTACTAATACGTTAGTAAACCAGAGTTTGGCTCAAAACTCTATTCTCCTTTTAGGAGATAGTTTAAGTGCTAGCTATGGAATGCAAGAAAAAGACGGCTGGGTTATGTTATTAAATAACCAACTTAAACAAGATAAATCAGGCTATCACATCATCAATGCTAGCATTAGCGGCGAGACTACAGGTGGCGGTTTAGCTAGACTTCCGGGAATTTTAGATAAAAATAAAATTGATTATTTACTTATCGAACTTGGCGGTAATGATGGCTTAAGAGGATTTTCTCCTAAGCTAATTAAAAATAACTTGTTACAAATTATTGACTTGGCACAAACTAAAAATATCCAAGTTTTATTAGCTGAAATACAGATCCCGCCAAATTATGGTCCAAGATATAATAAAATGTTCAGTGATGTTTTTAGCAGTGTGGCAAAGGAAAAGAATGTTGCCTTATTGCCCTTTTTTATTGCCAGCGTTGCCATTAACCCAGATTTAATGCAAGGCGATGGTATACATCCAACTAAAGATGCACAGCCAATTATCGCTAGTGAAATGAAGTCGACTCTCGATGTTTTGATAAAATAAAGAGGATAATTGCTCGTTAAATAATTGCACTTTTAACCAAATATATTGCTTTTAAAAATAGAGTTACAAACAAAAAATTGTTATATTTGGCTGTCTTTTATTAGCTGAGATTTCCCGTGGTCCCATCCGAAATAAGTTTATATATTCAAAACTTCATTAACGAACATGATATTCAAGGTGTTCAACATGGCTTATTAAATCAAATTGTTAATGAAATCGATGCCGTTATTTTAGTTAAAGACACCGCAGGTCGTCACATCTTTGTTAACAGTTACTATGAACAAGCGGTTGGATGTAAAATTGCCGATGTTATTGGTAGAACGGATAAAGAAATATTTAACGATAATGATACCATCGAAAAAATAGTATCTAAAGACAGGCAAGTTTTGGAAACGGGTATTAGCTTACGTTATGAAGAATTAATTCCCTCTAACTTTGGTGAACAGTTTTATTACCTAACCACGAAAACGCCGCTGTTTGACACAAATAACAATATTATAGGCGTCATTTGTTTAGCAACAGATATAACTAAGCAAAAATTATTAGAACAAGAATTACAGTTTCAAGCTAAATTAAAAAATGAATACTTAGCCAAAGTAAGCCACGAGATCAGAACCCCATTAAATTCAATTGTAGGCTTATCTGAAATAACTCAACAAAAGTTTGACTCTGCCGAACTTCCCAGTGAATTAAGTAATTATCTAAACAACATTCAGCAAGCATCTGAACATTTATCTAATATTGTTAACGACATTCTCGATATATCCAAGCTAACAACCTCAACCATGCGACTTGAACAGAAGCCATTCTGCTTACAAGAATCAGTAGAGAAAGTTAAATCGATAGCTAAGCCTTTTGTGTTAAATAAACCAGTTAAATTAGAATTTATTTGTGAGAATTTGCAAAACATAAACGTCATAGGTGATGAAACTCGCTTAATGCAAATCTTTATCAACCTAATCAATAACTCTTGTAAATACACTAACCAAGGCAGTATTCAAGTTATCATAAGGTGTCATGTACAAGACGATTGCATATATTTAAGTGGTAAAGTTAAAGATACAGGTATTGGTATTGCCAAAGAAAATTTAGACACTATCTTCACCTCTTTTTATCAAGAGCCGAATCAACAAAATGAACAAATTAAAGGTTGTGGTCTAGGTTTAAATATAAGTAAAGAGCTAATCAAAGCTATGGATGGTGTTATTGAAGTTAATAGTGAACCTGGCATAGGTAGCACTTTTAGCTTTGTTGTTAAGCTTAATAAAGGGCTTACGCAAGTAACAAATAATGCAAATACCGACGATGTTTCAGCACTAATAGGTAAAAAAGTCTTATTAGTTGATGATTTACCAATGAATATCACTGTACCAAAATTCCATTTAGACGCTTTAGGTGTTGAGCACTTTTACGCTAAAGATGGACTAGATGCCCTACATCAATGCGAACAGCAACAGTTTGATCTTATTTTTATGGATATGCGCATGCCAATTATGGATGGCATAGAAGCGACTAAACAAATCAAAAAACTCGGTAATTATAAAAACACGCCAATCATTGCCCTAACAGCGAATGCAAGTTCAGCTGACAAATCAGAGTGTATTGATGTGGGAATGAAAGATTTATTAGCAAAACCAGTTAATAAAAAAATGTTAGTAGACTCATTAATTAAGTATATCTAAGAGTGATTACATTAATTTTTTGTGAGATGAAACCAATAGTTAAAACTGGATGGGTACCTGTAAAACAATACAAATACCCACCTATTTTTACACTAAAAGATTAAGCTTGATAAATAGACTCAAGAAAACTTTTAGATTCGTTAAGATCAGTAAATTCAAACAACTGTGAACCATTTTTATCTTTAACAACTACGTTGAGTTTGTTAACAGAAATTCGCTCTACAGGTGCTGTAATTGAATACACCTTTCCTTTATATGTATAAGACATAATAAACCTCTTTAAACCGTGCATAAATGCACATATAAGAAAAAGCTTTATTATCGTTAGAACTAGATTTTTATATCAATTTTTTTAAAATTAAAACAACACAAGGTAGCAAAATTATAGATCTTAAGATCCAAATAATTTGCTTAAACCAACAATAAATAAGCTTACGCTGTGGTGATGACTAACTGTGAAAGGGAAAGACAAACACGTATTATCTTTTCGATAATAGGTTAAATAAACGAGAGGAGAATAAATAACTCGGCAAATATACAGGCCCTTGTTGAAAAAGTAAACAGCTAAATAGCTAAACTCATAATTTAATTATGCTACGCATCTAATGTGTGCCCTACTCACTTTGAAATAAGTAAATCTGGCATCATAAATACGCATCAAACAATTACAACTCATAGCTTACCTAACGATCTAAGCACGAGCTTGATATCATCAATAGTTTTAGGCTGTTCAGCCATTCGCCTAGTTTCAGTCACCACATTGGGAAACCATGTTGGCAGGTAGCAATTCCAAACAGAAACATCAGGAGCTGCAATTTTAGGATTGGTAAAATTACCTAAAGGTATGCCAGTCATTTTTTCACCATAAACATCATCAGCCCAGGGAATATCAAACGCTAGCGAACCTCCACACTCAGGACAAAAGATAAATTCTATTTCTCTGCCCTCTTCAGCTTTTCGAGTAAACGTTTTAAACTCGCCCTTAATCTCTACGTCTTTAGCTTTATAGTACAAATGAAAACTTGTTGGTGTACCCGTTCTTCTTTGACAATCTTCGCAACTACATTGACCGTGCATTAAATAGTTATTAGCACACACGATTTGTAGCTGACCACACTGGCATTGAGCAACTTCTTTAGTCATTAATTATCACTCTGTGATGAAATATATTTATAGAGCTTAGTACATTTGTACAGATGTTGAAGATTTAATCAGGCTTTCGGATATATGGAATGGTAAATTTCAGACACAAAAAAGCCGACTTGCGTCGGCTTTTTTGTCACTTAGAAAGTGGCGTCCCCAAGGGGATTCGAACCCCTGTTACCGCCGTGAAAGGGCGGTGTCCTAGGCCTCTAGACGATGGGGACGCTGAAAACGATTATGAAACTTGGTTTCAAGTTTTTAATTTTTATAAATAAAAATTAAAAGTTTATAGCGTTCTTCACCAGTAAACTGGTTAAGACCTAAGATTAAAAAGTTGATAAAGTAAGTGGCGTCCCCAAGGGGATTCGAACCCCTGTTACCGCCGTGAAAGGGCGGTGTCCTAGGCCTCTAGACGATGGGGACGCAGAACAGTCTTACCAAATATATTTTTATATTCTGCGCTAGCAGTAAATATTAAAAACATATCCTTTAAACTCTTTTCTGTGTCCGGAGTAAACTCCTGGCACTAGAACTTAATCACTTAAGTTATCTAAAATAAGTTGGCGTCCCCAAGGGGATTCGAACCCCTGTTACCGCCGTGAAAGGGCGGTGTCCTAGGCCTCTAGACGATGGGGACGCAGAAAACGATTGCGAAACAATGTTTTGGTTTTCTGTGTCTGGTGATATACACCCGGCACTAAGAACTTTTATATACCTAACGGTACAACTTATTTTTTAAAAAATTGGCGTCCCCAAGGGGATTCGAACCCCTGTTACCGCCGTGAAAGGGCGGTGTCCTAGGCCTCTAGACGATGGGGACGCTGGTGTTATCAATTAAGTTAACATTCGCATTGTTATATATAAATATATACCATCTCACAAGTAAACTTGTGTCGGTTTTTGCCAAAACCTAAAAGAAGTAAGTTGGTGGAGCTATGCGGGATCGAACCGCAGACCTCTTCGCTGCCAGCGAAGCGCTCTCCCAGCTGAGCTATAGCCCCGGGACTTCTTACTTTCATGAGCGACCTAGACTCCTTGAAAGCGAGGCGAATTCTAGACACCCCATGTAAAACTGTCAACACCTTTTTTTAAGAAAACGGTAAAAAAAACCTTTTTTTTGATTAACCGCTCATAATTCGATCGCTTTGATGACTTTTTGACTAATTTTGTTACACAAAGCACTATTGTTTCGATTCATCTTAACTAATTAAATTTAAGCAGCCAATAAAAACATCTCTATTATTAAGGTTACACTTTTTTTATAGCTTAATTTGTTGTTTTAACATTAGAATAGTGAAAAATATAAAAATACTTTTCTATAATACATTGTAGATATTAAAAAAATTAATAACACAAACCTATTCTCATTACTTATTTTCTTTCTAGGTTTGTAAGGCTAAATATATAAATGAAGATTAAAAATTTAAAAGTCGTTGCCATTGGCGGCGGCCATGGTTTAGGTAGAGTACTATCTACCCTATCCTTTTTAGGAGATCAGTTAACTGGGGTTGTAGCAACTACAGATAATGGTGGTTCAACGGGTAAATTACGTAAGCGTAGTAGCTCAATCGCCTGGGGCGATTTACGTAACTGTTTAACGCAATTGGTTGACTCAAACTCTATAGGTAGCCAACTATTAAATTTTCGATTTGATGGCTCTGATGAACTTGAAGGTCACAATTTAGGTAACCTTATTCTTTACGGCCTAAATGAATTACACTCTCGCCCACTTGACTCAATCAAATTAATGCGAGCTATACTGCGCGTAAGAACTCGTGTTCAACCTATGTCTGAAACGCCAACAGACTTAATGGCATTTTATGAAGAAGGCCGTTGTCGTGTCGGTGAAATATCGGTTGATGACATGGGCAGCATGCCAAAAAATATGATGCTAGCTCCTTTAGTAAAAGCGATGCCTGAAACTTTAAATGCTATTGCCGCAGCTGATTTAATTATATTAGGGCCTGGCAGCTTTTTAACTTCAATAGTGCCTCCTCTGTTAGTAAGAGATATCGCTAATGCGATTGCCACAAGCAAAGCACGATGTATTCTTATTGATAACTTAGTCAAAGAAAATAGCCCCGCTGGCGAACTTTCATTAGATGAGAAATTAGAATGGCTAACTTATAACATTGGCTGTCAGCCTGTTGATACGATTATCACAGCCGATATGGATGCTAAATCTGATTTTGTACATTTAATAAAACAACCTTTAGCCAGTCAAAAAGTTGAATACCATCACGATAAAGTACGTTTAATTGATGCGTTAGAACAAGCTATTGAATGCGATCTTAAAGACAAACAAGTAAAAGCGGTAAATTCTTAACGGTTATAGTTATACCACATTGATTAAATTGCTATTAAACAATAAAAATCAAAAGGCCCGATCATAGATCGGGCCTTTTGCGTTTTAATACAATTTGGTAGTACAGATTGTTTAAATCTTATGATTTATCATCTTCACTAATTCGACTCGCTACAGCGCCTGTTTGGCCTTTGTATTTAGCATCTGTACGCTTATTGTATGGACGAAGCGCTGAGCCAGACATAGTTTCAAAATTTAAAGCTGCGATTTTCATACGAGGTCTAAGCGCTAGTGGAAGTTTACCTGAGTTATAAAACTCTAAAACAATTTGCCCAGACCAACCTGGATCGATTCGGTGCGCAGTAACATGTACCATTAAGCCCAAACGAGCTAATGATGAACGACCATCTAACCAGCCAACGATATCATCAGGTAAAGTAACCGACTCATAAGTTACCGCTAAAGCTAACTCACCAGGGTGAAGAAAGAATGCTTCACCATCTTCAACGTGAATTTCATCACTCATTACCGTATTCATCGCATCTTGTACTTGCGCTTTCGGCCCACTCAAATCAATGAATGGTGCATTATGTGATTCAAACACTCGAAATTTATTACCTAAACAAATATCAACACTTACCCCTGAAATCATTGATTCATCAGGTTTAGGTACAATAACAATTTTTTCTTGGTCAAGTAATTCTTGAATATCTTTATCGCAAAGTCTCATGATTTTATTCTTCTGTGGTATTTGTGTGAGTTATATTGGTTGTATAAGGGCTATTTGCATCAAGTTGATAATAAAGCGTTGCTGCCATGTTTCGAGCTATTTTACGGTACATTTGGGTAATTTCGCCAGTTGAATTTGCAAAAACTGTAGAAATGCCACTATCGCAGTCCTCTCTTACTTGCATATTAAGTGGTAATTGCCCTAATAAATCAACATTATTTTGCTTAGCAATGCGCATTGCCCCACCTTGACCAAATAAATGAGCTTGATGACCACAGTTTTCACAGATGTGATAACTCATGTTTTCAATAATACCAAGTACTGGTACTTGTACTTTATCAAACATGCTGACACCTTTTATCGCATCAATAAGGGCAATATCTTGTGGCGTAGTAATAACGGTAGCTGCCGCAACAGGTACTTTTTGTGAAAGCGTTAGCTGGATATCGCCAGTGCCCGGAGGCATATCTATAATAAGATAATCTAAATCAGGCCAAGCGGTTTCATTGAGTAATTGATTAAATGCAGTACTTGCCATTGGGCCGCGCCATACGGTGGCTTGTGAGTCAGAAACTAAAAAGCCAATCGACATAGCGGTTAAACCATTAGCCTCAAGTGGTTGCATAGTTTTACCATCGAGTGATGACGGCTTTTGCTCCTGTAAACCTAGCATAGTTGGTATAGATGGCCCGTAAATATCGGCATCTAAAATTCCTACCTTAGCCCCTTCAGCAATAAGAGAATAAGCAAGGTTAACCGCAGTAGTTGATTTCCCTACTCCGCCTTTTCCAGATGCGATAGCAATAATATTTTTAATGCCGTTAATATTATGACGACGCACAGGCTTTATATCTAAAGCTAGCGATAACTCAATATCGATATCGAATTTACTTACTAACTCTCTAGCAATATCTTCTAACTCCCCCTGACAAGGAAACGGCAGAGTGAATTCTAAAATATAAGTATTGTCTTCCAGCTTAATATTAAACTGATTAACGCTCGCTAATACGCCATCAGGAAATGATTGTGAGCGATAGTCATTGAGGTAAGCCTCAATGTCTTGAGTAAATTGTGCAGGCTTTTCGCCTTTAGAAAACAGCTTTTTAAACATAATGTCCGGCTTTTATTGCTATTTATGATAATTATTGATGAAAAAACACGTTAAATTCTGTACTATCCCTGCCCATATTACTATTAAATTTTTCATAAATTAGGCAAGTTCGATCTATGACTAGCAAAAATCGCAAAATTCTTGTGACCAGTGCACTACCTTATGCCAATGGACCAATCCATTTAGGTCACTTATTAGAGTACATTCAGACTGATATTTGGGTACGTTTTCAAAAAATGCGTGGCCATGAAGCATACTACGTTTGTGCTGATGACGCTCATGGTACGCCAATCATGCTCAAAGCGCAGCAGTTAGGTATTTCACCGGAAGAAATGATCAACAATGTGCGTGAAGAGCACATGGCTGATTTTGCTGGCTTTAATATTGAGTTTGATAACTATCATTCAACACACAGTGATGAAAACCGTGTGTTTGCTGAAGAAATATATAATCGTTTGCACGCTAAAGGTCATATTAAAACTCGCACTATCCAGCAATTATTCGATCCTGAAAAAGAAATGTTCCTGCCAGATCGTTTCGTAAAAGGTACATGTCCTAAGTGTAAGAGTGAAGATCAAAACGGCGATAACTGTGATAACTGTGGTGAAACCTACTCTCCGACAGATTTAATTAATCCAGTATCTGTTGTTTCTGGTGCGACACCAGTATTAAAAGATTCAGAGCATTACTTTTTCGACTTACCTGCATTTGAAGAAATGCTAAAAGAATGGACTCGTAGTGGTTCTCTACAAGAAGAAATGGCCAATAAACTTGGCGAATGGTTTGAGTCTGGTTTACAACAGTGGGATATCTCACGCGATGCACCATATTTTGGTTTTGAAATTCCAAACGCTCCGGGTAAATTCTTTTACGTATGGTTAGACGCGCCAATTGGTTACATGGGTAGCTTTAAAAACTTATGTGATAAGCGTGGCATTAACTTTGATGAGTTCTGGGAAAAAGACTCTACTGCAGAGCTTTACCACTTCATTGGTAAAGATATTATCTATTTCCACTCGTTATTCTGGCCTGCGATGTTAAGCGGCGCTGATTACCGCCAGCCAACATCGGTTTACGCTCATGGTTTTGTTACGGTTAATGGTCGTAAGATGTCTAAATCAAAAGGTACTTTCATTAAAGGTCGTACTTATTTAGATCACTTAAACCCTGAATTTTTACGTTATTACTTTGCCGCTAAATTAACTAGCCGTATTGACGATTTAGATTTAAACCTTGAAGACTTTGCTCAGCGTGTAAACTCTGACTTAGTGGGTAAGGTAGTAAACATTGCCTCTCGTTGTGCCAGCTTTATCTCGAAGAAATTCGACGGTATGTTATCAACGAACATTGATGATCAAGAGCTTGCTGATGAAGTAATGAATGCTGGTGACTCAATTGCCGCACTTTATGAAAGTAGAGAGTTTGGCCGTGCAATGCGTGAAATTATGGCATTAGCAGATAAAGTTAACGAATATATTGCCGTTAAAGAGCCATGGCAGTTAATTAAAGAAGAAGGTAAACAACAAGAAGTTCAAGATATCTGTTCACTAGGTATTAACTTGTTCCGTATCTTAATGATTTACCTTAAGCCAGTATTACCTGAGCTTGCTGCTAAAACTGCAGGTTTCTTAAATGATGAGTTAATTTGGGAAGGTCATAAAGCCTTACTAGTTGATCATAAAGTAAATAAATTTAAAGCGTTATTACAACGCGTAGAAATGGATAAAGTAAACGCTATGGTTGATGATTCAAAAGACAACTTAGTTGCAACACAAGACGTTGCAGAGCCTGTAACAGGCCCTTTAGCAGACGATCCGATCGCCGATGAAATTGGTTTTGAAGATTTTGCTAAAGTAGATTTACGTGTAGCAAAAATTGTTGTTGCTGAGCACGTAGAAAAAGCAGATAAATTATTGCGCATTGAAGTAGATTTAGGCGGCGAAACGCGTCAAATATTTGCGGGTATTAAATCAGCTTATCAACCAGAAGATTTAGTAGGTAAATTAACAGTTGTTGTTGCTAACCTTGCGCCTCGTAAGATGCGCTTTGGTATGTCAGAAGGTATGATCATTGCTGCTGGCCCTGGCGGTAAAGACATCTTCATCTTAAATCCAGATGATGGTGCACAGCCTGGCCAACGTGTAATGTAATTTACACCGAATAGCTCTTGGCTATAAAAGATAAGGCGAACGCTCCTATTAATGGGCCGTTCGCCTTTTTAATGGCTTAATTTTATTAAAAATATTCGCTCAGCATTAACACAGCTGATGTAAAGAAAGGTAAATAATTTTCAACTCTACCATACCTGCATGCTAAGTTATGAATATCTAAAGACTTTATTGATAAGGAATTATTTTGTCGCTTAAACACATATCTAAATATCTTATTGGTACATTATTAATAGTTGCTAGCTCTTGTATAGCAGTGCAAGCAAACTCAAACATGTCAGCAACCATTACTTATGAAAATATTGCTTATGGCAAACACCCTAATCAAATAATCGATTTTTGGAAAGCTGATACCAAAGAGCCTGCCCCATTAGTTATTTATATTCATGGAGGTGGTTTTAGAGGTGGGTCACACGATAAAGTTGATGGTAAAAAAATTGAAAAATATCTTAAAAATGGCGTGCATCACGCTTCGATTGAATATCGCTTACTAAAACATGCAAACTTTCCTGCTGCCCATGAAGACGTGGTTCGCGCTTTGCAATTTATTCGAAGTAAAGCGGATGAATGGAATATAGATAAAAATAGAATTGCAGCTTATGGCGGCTCCGCTGGGGGCCAACTTGTGTCTTATTTAGCTTGGCATGACGACTTTGCAGATCCATTAAGCGAAGACCCAATATCACGTGAATCATCTCGTTTAACAGCTGTTGCACCAAGAGGCGCGCAGTCAACTATGGATCTAAATTGGTGGGTGGAAAATATCCCTGGTTATCAACGTTCGTTTAGTAAGTACGCAGATAGCTCAAAGCCAGGCGTTGCTGAAATGATCAAAGAGCTGTCAATTATTAATCACATTAGCGCAGATGATCCCCCTACTTTCATGAGTTATGGCATGAAACCAGATGCTAAAATACCCAAGAAGCGTAAATCAGTTAGGGGCTGGGCTATACACCATGTGAATTTTGGTTTAGCAATGCAAGAACAGCTTAAGAAAAACGGGATTGAGGCACACCTAACGTACCCAGGAAACAAAACTGCTTTTAAAAACGAGGTTGAATTTTTACTACATCACTTAAAAACGGTACAGGCTGATTAACGCAAAGTTTATGATAAGAGCCTAGCTACTAGAGTTAGGCTCTAAAGAAAACAATTTAGGTAATACAAAATTACTTTTACATACCATATTGCTTAGAACTAACTTTGCTCTGCGGAGTATAAAGAGTTCTTTTGGCACTCAGAAACATCTGCAAAAGATTCATCTATTTTTTTACCTTCGTCAGTTTCCATAACAGCTTTTTTAGCAGCCCAAGATTCCATATTTGGAAATGAATCAACAAATACAAATGTACCAAGATTACCTACTATAGGTGTTACAACATAACTTCTTATATCCCCACCTTTAACCGCTTTATTTACATAAGCTACCCATTTGCTATTTAAAACTTTTACATCTTCTATAGATTTTCCTTCTTTAAGTGTACAAGACCAAACTTGCTCAATACGTGCATCTGCAAATGCATTTACACTAAATCCAAGCACAGTCATTAACGATAAAGCTTTAATAAAAGCTGATGTCATAATAATTTCCCTTTGATATTTTAAATTATTTTTAAGAATGCAATAAGGACAAAACAGAGAGTTTTATATCACGCTTTAAAGGTAGTCGGTTTATAGTAAGATGCAATAAATAGGTTTTACCCAATAATAAATGGGCAATTAATTTAAGCTGAAAGTTTAATTTATCGATGCACAATACCCAGGAGGAGGTCCCGTTTAAAAGCATAACGGGATGACGTTGTATTTTTCTATTTCCAGTTATTTTACAGCGCTTTTTTTTGATTTTGCAAGTGACTATGAGTGGAACTAAATTACCGTTCAGACTCATCTTTTGCGGGGCTACTTCATAGCTCGTTGGGATAACGCAGTAGCTTAACTAGGATGTGTGTTCCAATTTTCGATGTCTCTTTTTAAAGCTTTAGGCTATCCACGACATCTTGATAAATAGCCAAACCTTGTTTTTTGCCAGCTAAAGCAGAGTCGGTACGTTTATTAGGATCCAATGGATTCTTGCCCATTTCACTCAAGCTGTATTCATCAGGGATTATCACGTGTACTTGCGCACCCTGAGCTTTTAACAGCGCAACTTCATCTTGCAAGTTTGCCCACGGCATGCCTTTTTTGCCTGCGCCTGTTGGCGAGATGATTAATACCTTTTTACAGCCGGTGATCAAATCAGCATTGTTCATTGAACGGATACCGCCATCAACAAATACATGATTATTATCTCGCACGGCTGGCCAAACGATTGGCACGGCACAACTTGCAGCAACAGCATTGGTTAAACTGATATCTGAGTCTTGATTAAAGATAACGTGTTGCCCTGTTTGAGCATCGATAGCAATAATATTTAACGTTGGGGCTAAATCTCCGCTCGGCCAGTTGTGCTCGGTTAATCTTGCGTGAATAACCTCTAATCGCTTTTCTGGTTGTACTGAATTAGTTTTAGAAGCTATTTTGCCAATACATTGACGAAACTTTATAGGGCTCTTCCAATACCTTAATGCAGGAAGTAGTTTCCATAACAAAGCTAATTTATTCAATTTAGGTACAAGCTCATGGTTTTGTTTGCTCTTATCAACTTGACGTTCAAATAACTCAGTTAAGCTTGTAGAGCTTGATATTTGTGCGCCAACTGTTGAGCCAGCAGATGTACCAACTATTGAATCAAATATAGATAAATCTAAGCCATTTTCTTCTAGGCCGGCAAGGATCCCTGTCATCCAGGCAATACCGGTAACACCACCGCCGCCAAGAACTAAATTATTTTCTGCTTGTTTGTTGTTCATATCATTTATTCTTATTTTTTATTATTAATTGGTTAATTAAATTAATAATTACCACTTAATTTGAATTTTTGTACCGGTATCGACTAAGTCCATAAACTCATCCATTTCAGCATTGGTTAAAGCGATACAGCCGTCGGTCCAATTATATTTTTGTCTTATTAGCGCTTGTTTAACACTTAATGTCTTTTGCCCATGAACCATAATAAATCCACCCGGGTCGACATTTTTAGCTTTCGCATTGGCAATATCTTGCTGGTTTGGGTAGTCGATGTGCATAGAGCGATAAAAGGCTGAATTTTCTTTTTTATAATCTAAGGTATAAGTGCCCTCAGGTGTTCGACCATCGCCCTCTTGCTCTTTATGGCCTTTGGGCTGAGGCCCTAAGGCAATGTGATATTCTTTAATCAAGGTATTATTGGCATATAAATACATACGCCTAGAAGACTTATCTACTTTTACTAAATCTACAGCTGGCTCAAAATTATCACTATCAAATACAACCAGCTTATTTTTAGAGTATGCTGCTCCATTAACACCGATAAATAGTGTCATAACAACAAAAAGTAAAGAAAATAACTTATTCATAGTTACAGATTATAATTTATAGATGTTAGTTAAATTAAATCGCTTCTTATTCTATAGCAAGATGTTTATCTAAAATTGCTATGAAACAAATGTGAAAAGGGCTTTCAATACTGAAAGCCCTTTCTAATTAACATTTTAATGCATGCACATTGGTTTAATACGCAATTAACTCATATGCATTAGCATCGAGGTTGGCTCTTCAAGGAATGACTTCCATAAGTTACTAAAGCGAGCTATTGTGCCACCATCAATTACGCGGTGATCTCCAGACCAGCTTACTTGCATAATAGAGCGAGCAACAACATTACCATTTTCATCAAAACGCGGCAGTGTTTGTAGCTTGCCTAAAGCAACAATAGCCACTTCTGGTTTGTTAATGATTGGCGTAGCAACCGTACCGCCGAGTGCGCCAATATTTGAGATACTTATTGTGCCGCCTTTAATATCGGCTGAGGCAACACGCCCTTCTCTAGCATCGTTAGTTAAACGTGTAACTTCTTTTGCTACATCCATAATTGATTTTGACTCAACATTTTTAACGTTTGGTACTAACAAACCAACTTTAGAATCAACTGCCATACCAATATTATGATCATCAAAGTAAGTGATTTCACTGCAATCGTCATTTACTTTGCTATTCATTAATGGGTATTGCTTTAACGCTAACGACATCGACTTCATAAAGAATGGCATCATAGTTAATTTAATGTCTTGCTTCGCATACACTTCTTTTAACTGACCACGTAACGCAATAAGGTTGGTCATGTCAATTTCTTCACAATAAGTAAAGTGCGGAATCGTAGAAACAGACGCAACCATAGCTTTTGCCATTGCCGCTTTAATACCGCGGATAGGCTCAGTACGAGTGCTCGTTGATGTTGCAACAACGTCTTTAACTTGCGTACTCGCTTGAGGTGCGGTGAAGTTAACTACGTCCTGCTTAAACACGCGTCCTTTAGGTCCGCTGCCTGCAACTTCGTGAATGTTTACATTAAGCTCGCGAGCTACGCGGCGAACTGCTGGGCTTGCTAATGCTTTGCCATTAACAACAGTATTAGTACTTTGAGTGTTTACCACAGGTGCAGAAACAGCAGTTGCAGACGCTGCAGCTACCTCAGGAGTA
Organism: Thalassomonas sp. M1454; assembly: GCF_007097525.1. Classification (GTDB taxonomy): domain Bacteria; phylum Pseudomonadota; class Gammaproteobacteria; order Enterobacterales; family Alteromonadaceae; genus Thalassotalea_A. The sequence continues at coordinate 336,071 of NZ_VKDD01000002.1, read as the reverse complement.
ACAACCTCTTCTTTTGCAGAGATAGAAACAGATGTCGATGCACTGTTGGCAATTTCAATAGCAAATAAAGGTTTATGAACCTGGGCAATATCACCTTTTCCGTAATGTAATTTAACTACCTTACCCGCATGTTTCGCTGGTATTTGAACTAATGCCTTATCAGTCATTACATCAACTACCGCTTGGTCTTCTTCAATTATATCGCCTTCGCTAACTAACCAGTCAACAATTTCACACTCCACAATACCTTCGCCAATATCAGGAAGAATAAAGTCTTCGACAACATTCGCACCTGTAACAGCTTGTGCTGTTTGTGTTTCTTGTACAACTGGCTCAGCTACTTCTGCAACTAGGGCTGGAGCGGTTGTTTGAGCAGGTGCACTATCAGTAGGAGTCATCGCAAATAAAGGTGAATGTACTTTAGCAATATCACCTTGGGCATAGTAAAGCTTATCAATAACACCAGAATGCATTGCTGGAATTTGTACTAGCGCTTTATCAGTCATAACATCAGCAACAGGTTGGTCTTCAACAATGCTATCGCCTTCTTTAACTAACCATTCAACCAATTCACACTCAACAATACCTTCGCCAATATCAGGTAAAATAAAATCAATACTCATATCGGTAAATTCCTAGTAGTTAATTGAGGCCATAATGGCTTCAAAAGTTTTTAATTCATCAGGCATGTATTCTTTTTCTTGCGCTAATGGGAAAGGCGTATCTAAACCACATACTCGTGCTATAGGAGATTCTAAGTGTAAGAAACATTTATCTTGGATTGTTGCAGCTATCTCGCCAGCAAATCCACCGGTTAATGGTGCTTCATGATTTATCAGCAAACGGCCAGTTTTGCTCACAGAGGCAGCAACGGTTTCAACATCCCAAGGAAGTATTGAACGTAAATCAATAATCTCACATGAAACGCCCTTAGCTTCAGCCATTTCAGCGGCTTTCTCAATAGTTTCCATTTGAGCGCCCCAACCTAGCAAAGTTATATCACTGCCAGATTTAACAACTTCAGCTTTACCTAGTGGTAATTGGTAGTCCTCTTCAGGTACTTCGCCTGTTGATGCACGGTATAACTTTTTCGGCTCAAAAAATACCACCGGGTTTTTATCGCGAATTGCCGCAAGTAATAGGCCCTTAGCTTGATAAGGGTTACGAGGAACAACAATTTTCAAACCAGGGGTATGAGCAAAATACGCTTCAGGAGATTGACTGTGGTATAAACCACCAGCAATACCACCACCGTAAGGTGTGCGAATAGTTAAATTACCTACATTAAATTCATTACCACTACGGTATCTGAACTTTGCTGATTCATTAACGATTTGATCAAAAGCCGGGAAGATGTAATCGGCAAATTGTATTTCAGCAATAGGTACGCTGCCCTGTGCAGCTAAACCATTGGCAAACCCCATAATGCCTTGCTCAGTAAGCGGAGTATTGAAACAACGGTCTTTACCAAACTTTTCTTGTAAATTACTGGTAGCACGGAATACGCCGCCAAAATGACCAACATCTTCACCAAAACAAACTGCTGAGTCATTTTCTGTCATCGCGATATCTAAGGCGTTATTTATCGCTTGTAGTAGATTCATTTTCGCCATTATTTTATTCTCCCTGCTGTCACTGGGTAAGCATCTGGGTACTTTTTAATATGCTCTTTTAGTTCGGCTAATTGTTCTTTTAATTGTGGTGTTGGAACGTCATAAACATCATCAAACATTGACTCTAAATTAGGCTTGTCGATAACTTCAGCCACTTTAACTGCTGCTAACACATCTTCTCTTAAACCTTCAAACGTGGCAGTTTCTTGTTCTTCATCCCACCAACCTTTTGCTAGCATCCAGTTTTTCATGCGTAAGATTGGGTCGTGTTCAGCGTATTTAGCTTCTTCTTCTTTTGTACGGTAGCCCGATGGGTCATCTGAAGTTGAATGCGCCCCTAAACGATAAGACATGGCTTCAATAACCACTGGTGCATTATTTTCAATAGCGTATTTACGAGCAACTTGCGTTGCTTTTAAAACAGCAAGTAAATCATTACCATCGACACGAATGGTTTTAATACCATAACCAACACCGCGACTAGCTATACCATTACCCATGTATTGTTGTGATGAAGGTGTAGAGATTGCGTAGCCGTTGTTACGACAGAAAAAGATAACAGGCGCTTTATGAACTGCAGCCATATTTAAGCCGGCATGGAAGTCACCTTCAGATGCTGCGCCTTCACCAAAATAACAAATAGTACAGGTTTGATTGCCTTTAAGCTTTTGCCCGTAAGCATAGCCTGCAGCTTGCGGGATTTGTGTACCTAAAGGTGATGAAATGGTCATATAGTTCAATTCTTGTGAACCATAGTGGATAGGCATTTGACGACCTTTACCAAGATCTAACTCGTTAGAGAACATTTGATTCATAAACTGCTCTAAACGAAAGCCACGGAACATTAACGCACCTTGCTCACGATATTGCGCCATGATCATATCTTTATCATCTAAGGCAGCTGCGCTACCAACACTTGCGGCTTCTTCACCAAGCGCTGTCATATAAAAACTTAAGCGACCTTGACGTTGTGAGGCAACCATACGCTCATCGAGTACACGGTGAAAAGCCAAAGTTTTATAAATTTTTGTCGCTAAGGCTTGATCAATTTCAGGCATATCAGCATTGTCATAAACACTGCCGTCTTGTTTTAGAATTTTTAGAATTGGGATTTCGACAGAATGACCGTCAATAAATTCAACTTGATGAATAGTACGGCCTTCTTGATACATTTCTGCGTCCATAAGCTTCTCTTTTGTTTTCGCCTAAATGGCTTATAAAATAATTCAAACGTCGTATTATTAGATTTTCAGTATCGAGTACTGAACTATTATGGTTACGTTGTTGTGATTATTTTTATTGTTGTAAATTTCACGAGACTTTAACGCCAGCAAAAATGAGTTGCAATTTTTTGCCTAAATTAGGCCTTACAAGAACACTTTTACTGGCAATCTAGCTTTACACTTTAAACAAGCAAGAGGCGCTTATTATAGGAGTTATTGTTGTCGCCAAAGTAATTTAAAATTACTTATCAGTAAAAACTAAATCACTTACTTTAACTGGTATCACCGTTAATAACGCTCTTTGACCGAGAGCTACATTAGCATTTGGAAAGATAATAGCTTCTCCAGGAACTGTTACTTTATGCTCGGTTGAACCATCAATCGCTAGTACATGCTCAACAGGGTAATCGGTAAAGTTCTGCGCATCGTCGGCAAAGGTAAAAGTAAAGTTTTCATGCTCACGATTAATGATTTTATATATTTCAAATATATTAAACTCACTACCATTAAATTCACCAAAACACGGATTGTGTGTAGTAATTAAGGTTGTTAATGATTGCTTAGTTTTAGCAAACTTAGTCATATCGTTTTGCCCAAAAGGCTCCACTTTGCCTAACTCTACGGTAAAAGCATGTGCAGAAAATTCATTAGCCGAAAAATAACTAAACGTTGTTGTTGGGCTATGTGATAACAGTATAGTATTAATGCCGCAACTTAGTAAAAACTGTAATTGTTGTTTGCTATAAGCTTTACCATTTAAAAATGGATAAACGGCAAACTTATCATTTTTAGAGCCGCGAATCGCAGTATGTAAATCATAATGAAAGCGCTGTCTGTCACCAGAAATAATCGCTCCTTGATCAAAAAAGTCACGCACATAATTTTCTAATGCTAGCGCCCTTTTACGCTCATTATTAAATAAACCCTCGCCATCACTATGGGCACCAGAAAATAAGCGATTTAAATTTTCCTCAACAAAACGCTCACCAATATTAATGGACTCAGGATTACCAAATAAAAATAAAACTCTTTGTTTTAACTCAATTTTACCTAAAATCAGTTCTTGAATAAGTTGTTGGCAAATTTCAATTGGCGCAGTCTCATTACCATGTATGGCACTCGATAACACCACATCACTATCGGTAAACTGCTCGATTGGCTCAAAACTAATTACGCCAGTATCAAGCACGCTAACCAAAGTTTGTAATTGAGATTGCGGATGAGTAAGAGTAAAGCTAAATGCTTCAGGTAGTTGCTGTGGGTATTGGCGTGTAATAGCAAGAAAATCGCCGGTTTTCAGTAATTGTTGTTGGATTTGTGACACGATAAAAACACTTTGCTAAATGATGTTGCTATTTTAGGTTAATATCACCTAGGTTGCTAATTAATAACAAAGTTAAATAGTGCGCTGATGTAATGTAAACGCAACAACCACCAGATTTAAGAGTAAACTCGTTAATACGGTTAAAGACTGGTTTTAGCGTTATACTAACTATTAATCAAACCCTCCCCTTGCGCAACTAAGAGCTAAATTTAATGAAACCTTATACCAATATTGCTGAGCTAATTGAGCAACTACAAGCCGACATACAAGAACTAACAAATACAGTGAGTGTTTTAAAACGAGAGCCAGCAAGTGTTAATGAGGAAATTATCCTCAAATATATTGATACTGCTAGCACAGGTAAAACTAAAGACTTTGTTCGTGCATTAGGAGTGCAATCAGAGCGAGGATTATTTTCATCTGGCGATGTAAGTAAATTAATAAGAAATGGTGCAGATGACATTGCGCCAGAATTATTAGCAATAGCGCAAAAAGTAGTACAAATGAAAAAGCATGGTGGTTCAAAGCGTTAATACTGCTGTTTTATATCTCAGATACAGTATAAAGCCTTATTAATAATAAGGCTTTTTTATCCTAGCTTCTGCAATTTTATATCGAATGGTCTAATGCTAATTTTATAAGTGGTTTATTTTTACTCATAATTAGGATATAAAAATGACTTACCATAATATATCTAATTGAAAAATATAATAATAAAAGGAACACATGATGGAATGGGATTTTATTTCTGCGAGTTTGATCAACTTAGCAATCAACTTGAGTTACACCGTAATTGCTTTGTTTGTCGCGGTGAGCGCGTTAATAATCATAGATAAAAAATTATTAAAAGGTGTCGATATACAAAACGAGTTAAAACAAAATAATTTAGCTGTTGCCATATTTGCCTCTGCGATATTAATTTTTGTTGCTCTAATCATTTGTTTTGGTTTGAAATCATAGTTGTAATGAAATATTTTATTTTATTTTTTATTGCTGTATTCATTATTGCAACGTTTAAACCAAGAGAAGTCGATGCCTTCGATCAGCAACTGATCATCAAGGCACAACAAGCCGCAGATAAAATTTCAGCAAAACTAACCACTAACGCAAATCAAAAAGGAAGCATAACCTTTGCCAGCAATGGTCAAACCTGGACTGAGGCGGGTATCCAAGCAGCGGTAGACCGTCGAAACAACACAAAAAGGATGCCTGCTTATACTCTAACTTGGCAAGATAGTAATGGCGTTTATGCTACCGCATCTTCAATGGGGCTAGATTGGAAACACCATTTCGTAAACAGCTACTTGGTTGGAATTCGCCCTTTTGCAGTAAAAAATCATTGGCTGCCATTGTATACATTAGCCCAGATAAAAACCTATCAATTAGATGATGAACAATATGGTGCAAGAGATTTATGGCAAAACTCTGCTCAGGCTTTTCGCTTACCAAGAGGTGATTGTGAAGATCATGCTATTGCTCTTGCTGACTGGCTAATTTCAGAAGGTCTTGATGCGAGAGTAGCCTTAGGGAAATATAAAACTGAAGGACACGCTTGGGTTGTAGTAAATAAAAATAATAAGACATATTTATTAGAAGCTACGAGTAAACGCTCAGGAAAGTCTTGGAATCATTACCCGTTAGCCGCAATTAGTCAAAATTATTTTCCACAATATATGTTTAACAGAACTGATTTTTGGGTTAATTCTACCAAGCAGAAAACAACGGATTACCTTGGTAAACACTGGAAAAAAACCTCTACCTTCAGCCGTTAAAGGCAATTAATTTTTGCCAAAAAAACCTCGAAACGTTACCGTCTCAAGGTTTTGACTTATTATCTAATGGGAACTATAACCCTGCGTTTTTAAATGCAGCACTCACAAGTACTTGCGCTTCACTTATAATGGTTTGTAGGTGCTCATCACTGATAAAGCTTTCGGCATAAATTTTATAGATCTCTTCCGTACCAGATGGACGAGCGGCAAACCAACCATTATCAGTAACGACTTTTACACCGCCTATTGCAGCATTATTACCAGGAGCATGACTAAGCACAGCTGTAATTTTCTCGCCTGCTAAGGTGTCTTGACTGATGTCGGCTTTTGATAATGACGTTAATACCTGCTTTTGCGCTGTAGTAGCAACGGCTTCTACTCTACCATAGCTAGGCTCACCTAATTCTTGCGCTAAAAAGCGGAACCATTGATACGCATCTTTACCTGTTACAGCTAACATTTCTGCTGCTAGTAAACACATTACAAAACCGTCTTTATCTGTGGTCCAGCAACTACCATCTAAAGCAAGGAAAGATGCACCCGCACTTTCTTCGCCGCCAAAAGCGTAGCTAGAATCTTTAAGACCATCAACAAACCATTTAAAACCCACAGGTACTTCGGACAAGGGCTTATCAAGTTTTTGCGCTAATCGGTCAATAAGAGAGCTAGACACTAAGGTTTTACCAATTTTAGCTGTTTCTGGCCAACTACGATGGGTCAATAAATAATTTATGGCAACCGCTAAGTAATGGTTTGGGTTCATTAAACCGCCACCAGGGGTAACAATACCATGGCGGTCAAAATCAGGATCGTTACCAACACTGACATCGAATTTGTCTTTCATTTCGATAAGACCAGCCATAGCATATGGCGATGAACAATCCATTCGAATTTTGCCGTCTTTATCTAATGGCATAAATGCAAAACTTGCATCTACTACCGGATTAACGACTTCAATATTTAAATTATATTGTTTAGCAATTTCAGGCCAATAATCAATACCTGAGCCACCAAGTGGATCAACACCAATACGGATACCCGCTTTACTTATGGCTGCCATGTCAATAACTTGCGCGAGTTGCTGGGTATAAAACTGAATAAAATCTTGCTTAGCTAAATTAGGTGATTGCATCGCTTGAGTAAAAGGCAATTGCTTAACATCGACTAAGTCATTAGCTAAAATCTCATTGGCTCGTTGCTCAATAAGCTTAGTTATTTCACCTTCTGCTGGACCACCATGTGGAGGGTTGTATTTAATACCACCATCACTTGGCGGATTATGTGATGGTGTTATGATCAAACCATCCGCTTGTGCTGTATTTTCTTTGTTATGAACAATGATTAGTCGTGAAATAACAGGCGTTGGCGTAAAGCCTTCATCTTGTTGAATAACAACAGGTACACCATTAGCAATAAGTACACTTATCGCTGAAGCAAACGCAGGCTCTGAAAGTGCGTGCGTATCTTTGCCTAAGAATAACGGTCCAGTAAAACCTTGCTGCGTTCTATATTCTGCAACCGCTTGGCAAATAGCTAAGATATGGTTTTCATTAAAACTAATTTTAGCGGCACTACCGCGATGCCCAGAGGTACCAAAACTCACTTGCTGAGCCGCAATATTTACGTCAGGCTTTAATAAATAGTACTCACTTGTTAAGCGGCCAATATTAATTCTGTCGACTGGTCTTGCAGGTTTACCAGCATGTGGGTGTTCGCTCATTGTTATTCCTTTAATAGCTTTAGTTTACAGTTAGTGTTTATTATAGAAAATCACGAATAATTTCAGCTTCTTCACTAGTATAGCCAAGTACGTTGGCAACATCGGTAAGCATCAATTTTTTTCTGGTCGTATTCGAATTAGTAGTAACCCAATAATTAGTTTCTGGTATTTGTTTTGGTTTAGTTGAATGACCATTTTCTAATAATTCGTTTTCAGATTCAGCAAAATATAAACGGTCTCGACCACGAATATCTAATACCGCAGAAAATTGATTAGGATGAACACGATACAAGTTAGACAGGATTAATAAAAATCGACCAACTGCGCCGCGTTGCATTGCCAACTCTTCTTTATTAATTAAATCAAAAATACTTTGACCTGAAGTAACAGAGCTAGCATTTTCAGCATTGGCTTTGTCATCAATATCACTTGTTTGATTTTGTGCTTTAGTGGTTTGGGCAGGCTTAGGTTTTACTACAACTTTATCTTTTTTAATCGTTGTTGTTTTAGGTTGAGCTTCAATAGTTTCTTCAGCGGCAACTGATTCAAGCGCTAACAAGCGTCTTAAAATACTAGAGGCGCTTTCGCCAATGAATTTAGTATTGCTGGCGATGTATTGATAAATTTCTTCATCAATTTCGATGGATTTCATGTACTTTCCAATAGAATTGTTCTTAGAAAGTTAAAGATTATACTGTGCTTATCAGTAACTCTCTACCCTGATTTACAATCAATTTTAATTTTTTTAAGATTAATTGATAGCTGATTAAAGAATGATTAAACAATCATTGCCGAAACTAGGGTAAATCTTTAAAATAGCGGACAATTATTTTTATTACTAACCTTACATATGTCCGAGATATCAAAACCATTATTAAATTTTGCCATTCGTGGTGAAGGCAGTCCGGTATTACTTATACACGGTTTATTTGGCAGTTTAGAAAATTTAAACATGGTCGCTCGTGAGCTAGAAACTAGTTACCAAGTCATCAGTGTTGATGTTCGTAATCATGGTAGCTCTTTTCATCACAAGTCTATGGATTATAACGATCTAGCAACAGATATTTTCGCCTTACTTGACCATTTAGAAATAGAAAAGATTGCGGTATTAGGCCATTCAATGGGTGGAAAAATAGCAATGCAGTGCGCGCTAACTTCACCACAAAGAATAGACAAACTGATTGTAGCGGATATCGCTCCTGTGCTTTACCCTCCACACCACAACCAAATTATCGAAGGTTTATTAAGCATTGATTTATCTGGTATTTCTAACCGACAAGATGCTGACAAACAATTAGCTAAGTATGTTAGTGAGCCTGGTGTTAGGCAATTTTTACTGAAAAACTTGGTTAAAGGCGAACAGGGCTTTTTCTGGCGCGCTAACATCAATGCGGTAAATGAAGATTACCAAAACATTGCCAAAGGGCAAGTCAGCTCTACTCCTTATTTAGGGGATACGCTATTTATTAAAGGCAGCAATTCGACCTATATTTTAGCTGAACATAAACCAACTATTGCGCAGTTGTTTCCAAATTCTAAAGGCAGAATTATTCAAGGTACTGGCCATTGGTTGCATGCAGAAAAGCCTGCTGCATTTAATAAAATAGTGAAAGATTTTTTGGCTAAATAAAAATTTAATAAATGTGCTTTAGCGACCTGATTATCCGTGTTTTTTTAAACTTAGTTATGCTATAGTCCTGCCATTAAATTTAGGGTGTTGTATGCTTTCCGAAAATATAGAATTAATTGAATCAATTGGCTTAAATTTATTCTTTTTAGTTATTTTTTTCTTCATCGGTATGTCTATTCATGACGTAATGAACAAAAACAATGTACCTAAGAAAGGAAAGTTAGTCGTTTATTTTGTATTATTCCTTGGTTGTGCCGGCTTTATTGCAAAAGGTGTGATCCAAGTCATATGGGAAAGTAATGGTATAGGCTAAAATTATGGCTAAAGAAGTAGCAGATTTAACCACCTTTGATTTATTTGTTGATGAAAAGCGCCCTGGTCGACCAAAGACCAATCCTTATCCTAGGGAAGTGCAAGTTAAAATCAACAAGCGAAATCAAGTAAAAAGAGATAAAAGCAAAGGCTTAAAACGAGTAGAATTTAAACTACATCATGAAGTTTTTGCACAGTTAGATACGTTAGCTAAAGATAAAGGCGTAAGCCGCAGTGAATTAATTGAATCATTGATCATCGAAGCTTTAGCAAAAGATTAAATTAATTGAGTCTAATGACTCGATTAGTCACAGTAATTTAGAGAATTTAAGGGTTTTAACATGGCAACAGTCGGACTTTTTTTTGGTAGTGATACAGGTAATACTGAAGCAGTAGCCAAAATGATCCAGAAAAAACTGGGTAAAAAGAACGTTGAAGTTAAGGATATTGCTAAAAGCACTAAAGAAGATATCGCAGAATTTGATTTACTTCTTATTGGCATCCCTACTTGGTACTACGGTGAAAACCAATGTGACTGGGATGACTTCTTACCAGAGCTAGAAGAAATCGACTTTACTGACAAATTAGTAGCAATCTTTGGTCTTGGTGACCAAGAAGATTATGCTGAATATTTTGTTGACGCTATGGCGCCTATCCGTGACATCGTTGAAGCAAAAGGTGCTATCGTTGTTGGTAACTGGTCTACCGAAGGCTACGAATTTGAAGCTTCAAAAGCATTAATCGATGAGAATACTTTCATTGGCTTAGCGCTTGACGAAGATCGCCAACCAGAGCTAACTGAATCTCGTGTAGATGCTTGGATTGAGCAACTTAATGACGAAATGTGTTTAGCTGAGCTTTTAGATTAAGCTTAACTAAACATCAATTGAGCCTCGCAAATGCGGGGCTTTTTTATATCTGAATTTAAACTGATGAAATATCGTTCAAACATTTGTACAAAACAATCTAATTGCAAATAATTATCAATTAGCTCTTTTAACCTCGGCAAATAATCCCTATAATTTCAGCAATCAAAATAAACAATAGAAAGGTTTCCATGCCAGAGCATAACGAAGAATTAAAAAGAGCTGGGTTAAAGGTAACTTTACCAAGAGTTAAAATCTTAGACATCTTACAATGTCCAGATAACCAACACATCAGCGCTGAAGATGTTTATAAAATACTTTTAGAGCAGCATGAAGAAATTGGCCTTGCTACTGTGTACCGAGTTTTAAACCAATTTGATGATGCAGGCATTGTTACCCGTCATCATTTTGAAGGCGGTAAGTCTGTATTTGAACTTACCCAAAAAGCACATCATGATCATTTAGTTTGTTTAAACTGCGGTAAAGTAGTTGAATTTGAAGATGACGTTATTGAGCAACGCCAAGTTGATATTGCTAAACATAACAAAATTAAGCTAACCAACCATAGCTTATACCTTTACGGTGAATGTGAAGACGAAGTGGCTTGTGAACAATATCGATTAGATCATTTATAAATAATAAGCGATTTAAGATATAAAAAAACCTGCATCAGCAGGTTTTTTTATGCCCTTTCAGAAGGATATTTTTAACAGTATAAAGCTTTAGTTTAGCTTAAATGCATAATGCGAACAGCAGTAAATAAGTTATCGCTGAATCAGTTACTGACCTGATTTTCCCCATGTATCACGCAAACCAACCGTACGGTTAAACACTAAGTGCTCAGCTGTTGCATCTTTATTATCTAAGCAAAAATAGCCTTGACGTTCAAACTGGAATGCAAGCTCAGGTTTAGCATTAGCAAGTGACGGTTCAACTTTAGCATGAGTAATAGTAATTAATGACTCTGGGTTAATTACGCTATGGAAGTCTTCTTCTGCGCCAGGGTTTGGCACAGTAAACAACCTGTCGTATAAACGCACTTCCGCATCAAGAGCTTCATTTGCACTTACCCAGTGAATTACACCTTTTGGCTTAGTGCCATCCGTTGGGTTCTTACCTAAAGTTTCGGTATCATAAGTACAGTAAACCGTTGTTACGTTACCTTGTTCATCTTTATCACAACGAACAGCGGTGATCACATACGCACCACGTAAACGAACCGCTTTATCAAGTACTAAGCGCTTGTACTTTTTATTCGCTTCTTCACGGAAATCTTCAGCTTCAATGTAAAGCTCACGGCTAAATGGCACGATACGCGAGCCTTGTGTTTCATCACTAGGGTGGTTTTTAACGTTCAGCTCTTCAACTTGCCCTTCAGGGTAGTTTTCAATTACGAGTTTAATCGGATCAAGAACAGCCATTGCACGAGGAGCATTGTCGTTTAAGTCTTCACGAATACAAGCTTCTAAAACACTGATCTCAACCGTGTTGTCCATTTTTGTTACGCCAATACGTTTGGCAAATTCACGTAAAGATGCCGGTGTATAGCCACGGCGGCGGTAAGCGGCAATCGTTGGCATACGAGGATCGTCCCAACCATTAACTAATTCTTCTGTAACCAATTGATTAAGTTTACGCTTACTCATCACAGTGTATTCAAGGTTTAAGCGAGAAAACTCGTATTGATGAGGCTGAGTTTCAATTGAAATATTTTCAATAACCCAATCATATAAACGGCGGTTGTCTTGGAATTCTAATGTACAAAGCGAGTGAGTTATGCCTTCAATTGCATCCGAAATACAATGGGTAAAATCGTACATTGGATAAATGCACCACTTGTCACCTGTTTGATGGTGATGTGCAAATTTAACACGATATAAAACCGGATCACGCATACAGATAAAGCTTGAAGCCATATCAATTTTTGCACGCAATGAACATTCGCCCTCTTTAAATTCACCATTTTTCATTTTGGCAAATAAAGCTAAGTTTTCTTCAACTGATGTATCTCGATACGGGCTGTGTTTACCTGGCGCATTTAACGGGCCACGATATTCACGTACTTCATCTGGTGTTAAGAAACACACAAATGCTAAACCTTTCTCAATTAACTCTACCGCATATGCATAAAGTTGATCAAAATAGTTTGATGAATAACGAACATCCCCTGCCCATTCAAAACCTAACCATTGTACGTCTTTTTGAATCGAGTTAACGTAATCAATATCTTCTTTTTCAGGATTCGTATCATCAAATCTTAAGTTACATAAGCCCTGGTAATCTTGAGCGATTCCAAAGTTTAAGCAAATAGATTTAGCATGACCAATATGTAAGTAACCATTTGGCTCTGGCGGGAAACGAGTTTGCACAGCAGTATGCTTACCACTGGCTAAATCTGCATCAATGATATTACGAATAAAATTGCTAGGACGGTTTTCAACTTCCGACATCTAGTGAACCTCAAAAAAAAGTGAATAGGAAAATAATTTGCCAATTAAATTAATTTGGCATAAGTGGCAAACATTATAACAACAGTTTTATTTATCTTATAGCGTTAACATTGCTAACTTTACGTTATTTTGTAAATATCCGCCTACTTTTTGTTTGTTTCATTATTTAATGACCTAACAAGGCCATAGGTGTTAAAATTAAATCACTTCTAACCAATCACTAACTAGCGCTTTATCATGACCTTGTCTAAATCAGATCCTTACTTCACACCTTTATCAAAAAATGTAAGTTCGATCCTGTTACCTGAAAAGTTTACTTATCCTTTTTATTACCAAGCGCACCCGTTAGCAATTGAGGCTAGTAAACTGCTACAAGAGCAGCTCAGCCAAAGTAATTTTCTGCATGACTTTGGTTTAGATAACCAAGGAAAAGTCAGTTTAACTGATAAAGGCGATGATGCGGTTGGTAAAATGTTTGGTGTATTGGTTGTTAAAAATAGCCATGGTGAGCTTGGGTTTATATCTGCATTTTCTGGCTACTTAGGGCAAAGTAATAGCCACAGCAAGTTTGTACCACCGATTTTTGATTTATTAAGCAAAGATGAGTTTTTTAAAAACGAGTTAGCATTAATAAATAAAGTATATAACGAGTACCAATCGTTAAAAAACAGCCAAAAATTAGCGCAATTAAAAGCGGTTAAAGATAAAGAAGTTAATAGCTACGCTAAACAACTTAGCAATCTTAAACAACAAATAAGTACGGCCAAAGATGAGCGCAAACAACAAAGGCTACATGCTACAGAAAACTTGTCTGCACAAGATAAAAGCGCCCTGCTAGTACAGTTAAGTCAGCAAAGCATCATTGAAAAACTTAAATTAAGAGACTTAAAACTTTATTGGCAAGAGCGTATTGATAAGGCAAGTAATGAGCTTTTAATCGTAGAGCAAGAATTAGCAAATCTTGGTAAGACTTATAGAAAGCTCAATAACAAGTTACAAAAGCAACTATTTGCCCAGTACCAGTTATTAAATGCTTATGGTGAGACTAAAGATCTTAATGAAATCTTTAAAGATTCGCCATTTAAAGTACCGCCACAAGGCTCGGGTGAATGTGCTATGCCTAAACTTTTGCAATACGCTTTTAGCAATAATCTAACGCCGGTTGTCATGGCAGAGTTCTGGTGGGGGAAATCACCGAAAACGAATGTACGCCAACATAAAAAATATTACCCTCCTTGTTACAGTAAATGCCAAGCAATACTCAGTCATATGTTAGAGGGAATTGATGTTGAAGATAATCCCCTACTTATCAACCCGGCAACTGATTTAGATATGCCTATTGTTTATCAAGATTTAGATATTGTTGTGGTAAATAAACCATCGGGGTTACTCTCTGTACCAGGGAAATCAATCAATGATTCAGTTTATACGCGTATTAAAAAACAGTTTCCTGCTGCTACCGGTCCTCTTATTGTACATAGGTTAGATATGTCTACCTCTGGCATAATGGTATTAGCACTAAACTCTAGAGCGAATAAAGCTTTGCAACAGCAATTTGTTGAGCGCACTACAGAGAAGTATTATGTGGCTGTTATTGAGGGCATTGTCCAGCAAAACGAAGGGGAAATTACCCTACCACTAACTTTAGACATAGATGATAGGCCAAGACAAAAAGTATGTTTTGATACTGGTAAGCCTGCTTTTACAACATATAAAGTACTCGAACGATTTGAAGGTAAAACCAGATTACAGTTATCACCAAAAACAGGTAGAACTCACCAATTGCGGGTACACTGTGCCCATATTCTCGGTTTAAATATGCCTATTGTTGGCGATGCTCATTATGGTAATAAAGCCGATAGACTACATTTACATGCCCAATATTTAAAAATTAGCCACCCAATTACTAAAAAACAATTAAGCTTTGAAGTAGCGAGTAACTTCTAAATTCAAAAGAAAATAGGCATCCTATTTAAAACTCAACTAAATACTAAAAAGGTCGCATAGCGACCTTTTCAACAATAGCATCTTTGCGACTTAGTTACATTCGACAACCTCAGGAGGATTAGGGAATGAACAACGTTGTTCATATGAGTACTCATACTTCACACCATCAATTTTAACATGCAATATAAGCGTTGTAGGGTCTCCTTCAGGGTTACTACCATGAAGATACTCGGTAGGCCAAGTATCAAAAATATATTGTTGAATTTTTAATAGATAATCATCATCAACTTGATGCGGAATAGGATTGATTTCAATACCAAATTCAGCAACTCTCGCTTCCATATATTCAAGATATTCAATGCCTACCCCCATACCTTCTGGGACTTCTTCACTCGGTCTAAAGTTAAAGCTATTTGCATCGACAAAGGCTTTTTCAACCGTAACTACTTTTTCAGGTAACATGTCATCATCTATTGCTGGCGTAGTCACATTATCAGCAATGCCATCATACATCTTTTGATAGTCTTTTATTGAGTGGCTATCGCTAAATGGCTGCATGATATTATTATTTATCGTATCTTGTGCTGAAGTAGAGTCCCAAATAGAAATTTCAGACGCACTAATACCAATTCCTCTTATGATTGTACTATTATAATAAAGCGAGTTATTACGAACTGTTGTGTCGTCAATAGTATTTAAGCCTAAGCCAGCCTTGCCATTAAATATAAGTAAGTTATGTTCAACTAAGTTTTTCCCAAAGTAGGTTCCTGAATCATTTTGTAAATGTAAGCCATGGCCTTCATCGATTGTAAGGTCAACAAAACCTTTATTAAACACGTGCGATACAATCAATGAGGCATTAGAAAAAACTAAGTTGCCTCTTTGGATCATTTTAGTTTCTTCTGTTGAATCAAAGTCAGTTGTTGTTAAGGTTGAGTTACTTACGCCATGAGTTCCTGATGTAGACCACCAAGCATTATTATATAAAATATTATTTTCAACCGTAACGAAATCACCATAGTTGGTACCAATACCCGCTCCCATAAAGTCATGAATCACATTATTTCTGATCAGTAAATGTTCTGAAGTACCATTGCTTATACCACGTGACTTTAATATCTGAGGGCCATCAACCCACCAATACGGTAAAACTTTATCTAAGTCATATTCCTGAGCAGTACCTTGCAATTCAAGGTTTTCGACAATCCAATAGTTTGAACGAACAAAAGAAAAAATAGTAGCATCTGAAACTATTTTTACGTACTCATTACCTAATGGACGAATTGTATTCCATGCCGATTCCGTACCTAAATGGTCAGCAATTCGCACCATTTGGTTTGCACGATTTCCATCAAAAGGTAAACCATATTCTGGGTCTATATATGTTCCGCCTCTTATATATAAAGTAAATCCAACTTCACCAGTACGTTTAACATAACGTAGTGCCTCATGGATAGTAGTAAAAGGGTTCGTCGGGCTACCATCTGCAGTATCATCATTACCAAGTGTTGATACATAATATCCCTTTGGATCGGGGGTACCAAGAGTCACAGTAAGCTCTAAAGTGACAATCTCTGAAGAAGATCCATTACTTACAACTATTTCTAGAGTATATTCTCCCACTTGATGCTCAGCTGGACTCCAATGCAAAATCCCTGTTTTAGGCTGAATATAAAGACCTTCAGGCGGGTTTTCGATACTAAAGTCTGTTGCTGAGAAATTAACAGGGTTTATGCGGCAAATATAATTATCTCCAGTTTCGACATTAATTTCACACTGCTCGCCTTCTTCAGGAATCTCAGGAACTTCGGGTAACTCAGGAACGTCTGGAACTTCAGGAGTTTCTGGAGTTTCTGGAGTTTCTGGAGTTTCTGGAGTTTCTGGAGTTTCAGGAAGCTCAGGATCTATAGGAGTAATTTGCTCTGGTGATTCTTGATTTTTATTATCATCACTACAACCGCCTGCGGATAAAGCTAAAAATGTAATAAATATCAAGTTTATAGTACGGATAGGTGACATCGAAAACCTTAAAATTAATAATTTGATTAGGCAGTATAAAATGCTAATAAAACTAAAGGTGTAGTCAATTGCTATCTTTAGGAAACAAAATGTTAAGGTAATGTGAATAGGCTAAGGAACAATCTTTTTTGGTTTATTGGAAAACAAAAAAGGCCGCGTTAGCGACCTTTTGTACAGGGATGTACTTATACTCTCGCACCATGGAAGGTAATAAGAGAGTGTTCATACATTATTTGGCTATTACCAACCTGTTTTTTCTTTAAGAGCTGAACCGATTTCAGCTAGAGAGCGAACTGTTTTAACACCAGCAGCTTCTAATGCAGCGAATTTCTCGTCAGCAGTACCTTTACCACCAGCGATGATTGCGCCAGCGTGACCCATACGCTTACCTTCTGGTGCAGTAACACCAGCAATGTAAGAAACAACAGGTTTAGTAACGTTTGCTTTGATGTATTCAGCAGCTTCTTCTTCAGCAGTACCACCAATTTCACCAATCATAACGATTGCTTCAGTTTGAGGGTCGTTTTCGAACATTTCTAAAACGTCGATGAAGTTAGTACCTGGGATAGGGTCACCACCAATACCTACACAAGTAGATTGGCCGAAACCTGCATCAGTAGTTTGTTTAACGGCTTCGTACGTAAGAGTACCAGAGCGAGAAACGATACCTACTTTACCTGGTAAGTGGATGTGACCTGGCATGATACCAATTTTAGTCTCACCTGGAGTGATAACACCTGGACAGTTAGGACCGATCATACGAACGCCCGTTTGCTCAAGTTTAACTTTCACATCAACCATGTCTAATGTAGGGATACCTTCAGTGATAGTAACGATTAACTCGATACCAGCATCGATAGCTTCTAAAATAGCATCTTTACAGAAAGGAGCTGGTACGTAGATAACTGTAGCTGTTGCGCCAGTTGCTTCTACAGCTTCACGAACTGTGTTAAATACAGGTAAACCTAAGTGCTCTTGACCGCCTTTGCCTGGTGATACACCACCAACCATTTGCGTACCGTAAGCAATAGCTTGCTCAGAGTGGAAAGTACCTTGACCGCCAGTGAAACCCTGACAGATTACTTTAGTGTCTTTGTTAATTAATACAGACATTATTTAGCCTCCGCAGCAGCTACAACTTTTTGTGCAGCGTCAGTTAATGATTCAGCAGCGATGATGTTAACATCAGAAGATGCTAATACCGCACGACCTGCTTCAGCGTTTGTACCTTCAAGACGTACAACAACAGGAACTTGAACACCAACTTCTTTAACAGCGTCAATGATACCTTCAGCGATCATGTCACAACGTACGATACCACCAAAGATGTTAACTAAAACAGCTTTAACGTTGTCGTCAGAAAGAATGATTTTGAATGCTTCAGCAACACGTTCTTTAGTAGCACCGCCACCAACATCTAAGAAGTTAGCTGGCTTGCCGCCGTGTAAGTTAACGATATCCATTGTACCCATTGCAAGGCCAGCACCGTTAACCATACAACCAACGTTTCCGTCTAGAGCAACGTAGTTTAATTCCCACTGTGCAGCATGTGCTTCACGCTCATCTTCTTGAGATGGATCGTGCATTTCACGGATTTTTGGTTGACGGTATAAAGCGTTACCATCAATACCAATTTTACCGTCTAAACAGTGTAGGTTACCTTCGTCAGTAATAACTAACGGGTTGATTTCTAATAATGCGAAATCAAAGTCATTGAACATGTTAGCAAGACCCATGAAGATCTTAACAAATTGCTTCATTTGAGTTGGGTTTAAACCTAACTTGAAACCTAATTCACGTGCTTGGTAAGCTTGAGGACCAACAAGAGGATCGATTTCAGCTTTGTGAATTAACTCTGGAGTTTCTTCAGCAACAGTTTCAATCTCAACACCACCTTCAGTAGATGCCATGAATACAACTTTACGAGTACCACGGTCTACAACAGCGCCTAGGTATAATTCGTTAGCGATGTCTGTACAGCTTTCAACTAAGATTTTAGAAACCGGTTGACCGTTTGCATCTGTTTGGTATGTAACTAAGTTTTTACCTAACCAGTTTTGTGCGAACTCTTTGATTTCTTCTTTAGTTTTTACTAGCTTAACGCCACCAGCTTTACCGCGACCACCAGCGTGAACCTGAGTTTTAACAACCCACATGTCTCCGCCAATTTTATCCGCAGCTTCTGCAGCTTCTTGAGGTGTATCGCAAGCGAAACCTTCAGAAACCGGTAAACCATATTCAGCGAATAATTGTTTCGCTTGATACTCATGTAAATTCATGATGTTTCCCAATTGCTATTTGAAATGAAGTTACCGTATTGCTCAAATGTAAACCTTGAGTAAATACACTAACCGTTATAATTGGCGGTGATTATATAGGGAAACTGACGCTTATTAAACCCCCTTGTTACAGATTCGTGACGTTTAATTACAAACCTACATTCAAAGCCTAAAAATACAGGCTTTTAGAGAGTTATACTTTAGTCGTATCGACTAAATTTATGTATATAAATGTACTATGCTCAGATGCATAATAAAGAAAATAAATGTTTTATATTCCGGATTTATCACAAGAGTTAATAAACCGAGTTACTGGTGAGCACGGCTTATAAATAAACGTTCAGTTGGCTATTAACCCTTTCCATATTTGGCGATTGATGCGAGGTAAAATAACAAGAGCCTGTCGATAGTAGTTATAATCAAGCTCTGTAACAGCCTCTCGATTATTATCGCAATATTCCATACAAATTTGATTAATTAACTTGGTATTATGCTTTGCTATTATCCCCTTCTTTTCAGTGCACATTGCACAGTGCACGAAAAGAATTGGCTCAAAACCTTAAAAGCGTGCACCTACCCATAACCAAACTTTATCGGTATCTACTTTACCAGCGGCATCATCTCCGGCTGAGTATGCCGAAAATTTGATCCCACCATTAAAATAAGTAGCAAATTTTGCCGCGTACTGTACGTTTAATTCAGAGCCTAAATCATCAATACCGTAACCGTCGTCATTGGCTGTAAAGTCATGATAAGCAACAAGTACACTACCGCCAAGTAACTTAGTGCTTGCACTTACATAAATATCGTTTAAGCCAACACTAGGTGTACCTAAGAACTGATCGCTCCAACCATTAAACTTATGCAACGTTGCAAGCGGGGTTGAAAAACCGTATTGACCATCATCACTACCTAACGCCTCTAAGCCTAATTTAAGATTAAATTTACCTAGCGCAATGCCACCTTCAACGTTAATGTAATCGGCGTCGAACTCTGTTGTTCCGGTTTCACTGGTTTGGGTAGCATATTCAAGGCGATAATTTACATCTTTAGAAAATAACTGACCTTTACCAGCAAAACTAACACCAAAAGTATCTAATGCGTTATCTGTGTCTTGGTCCACTTCAAGCAAGTAGCCATAACCGGTAACTTTACCAAAACCTAAGTTATAACTGGCATTAATTAAGTGATCTTTTGATTCAATATCTTTGCTTTCGGCAAAAATACGATTGCGTTTGTTGATATAAGCATAACTTGCACTTAATTTATCGGCGCTGTAGTTAAAAGTAGCGCCGTCAAATGTTTGCTTATCTTGGCGCCAGCCCACATGACCGACAAAACGATGTCCATCAAATGTGATAACTTGACGCCCTACTTTGGCGGTAATACCGTTTGCTTTGTATTGCACAAACCCTTGGTCTAGTTCTGTGGTATTAGGATCGGCTATTACTGAATATTCAGGATTAGTACCGTTAGCATCATTATAGTCTTCAACGTCGTTTACATCACGCGAGTCTTCAAACTCAACGACAGCAGAAAAGCCACTAAAATCCTTGGTTTGATAATGTAACAAGGTACGCAATGTTAATGCCTCAGCATCTTTTAGCGCATTATCTTGCTCTACTGATTCAAAGCGTAGACGAAAATCAACGAATGCTTTGCTTGTGTTTGCAGCCGCGTCAGCAGCGATAGCAGTAGTTGACATAAACGGTAAGCTTGACGCTAAAGCGCAAACCGCAAATAGTGATTTATTATTATTGTTAATTATATGTTTGAGTTTCATATTTATTCCCTGAAAAATTTTATTATCTGTTACATGTTCTTGTTACATGAGTTAAGCAACTTCAATTTTCGGTGTTTTATTTTCACCTTTAGTTGCAGTGGCTGATTTATTACTGATCACTTCAACCTTGCGCTGTTTTTCATATAAAAACGTCAGCACGGCAGAGCGTAAGCGGTTATATTCCGTATTATTTGCTAAGGCGATTCGATCGCGAGGGCGAGGCAGCGTTACCTCAAGAATTTCGCCAACAGTGGCGGCAGGTCCGTTGGTCATCATCACTATTTTGTCGCTTAGCAACACGGCCTCATCAACGTCGTGAGTGATCATAATTACGGTATTTTTTAATTCATCTTGGATTTCCATAAGCGAGTCTTGCATATGGGCACGAGTCAATGCGTCAAGAGCGCCAAAAGGCTCATCCATCAGCAACACTTGCGGTTGCATTGCTAGAGCTCTAGCAATACCTACACGTTGCTTCATGCCGCCCGAAATTTCATCTGGGCGTTTATGCATCGCGTGCTCCATATGAACTAGCTTAAGATTGTGCTCTATCCACTCTTTCATCTCGGCTTTGTTCATGGTTTTACTAAACACTTCTTTTACCGCAAGCTCAACATTTTCGTATGCACTTAACCACGGTAATAAAGAATGGTTTTGAAATACCACCGCACGCTCAGGACCTGGGCCTAGAACATGGCGATTGTTTAATAACACACCGCCTTTACTGGCTTGATATAAGCCAGCTACCACGTTTAATACCGTAGACTTACCGCAACCAGAATGGCCAATAAGTGATACAAACTCGCCTTTGTTAATCTTTAAGTCGACTTCTTTAAGCGCGGTAAAATCACCTTTAGGTGTTGGAAACACCATATCAATTTTACTAATATCTAAAAATGTACTCATAATTTTCTCCTATGCGTCCTATCAATTTATGCTTTAGCGACTTGCACTGGTTTTATCCCAAGATAATTTGCGTTGTAACATCAACATACCTCTATCAAGTAGAAAACCAATTAAACCGATAGCAATGACAGCCGTCATAATTCGACTAAGTGATTGCGAACTACCATTTTGAAACTCATCCCAAACAAACTTACCAAGACCCGGATTTTGCGCTAGCATTTCTGCGGCAATAAGTACCATCCAAGCAATACCAAGCGAGGTTCGCATACCAATAAATATTGCCGGTATGGTTGCGGGTAAAACAATTTTGCGAATATGAGTAAGAGCTGGCAGTCGTAACACTCTTGATACGTTGAGCCAGTCACTATTAATTGAAGCAACGCCAACAGAAGTTTGAATAACCATAGGCCAAATACAACACAAAGTTACGGTGATCATTGAGTTAATAAATGATTTAGCAAATAAAGGATCGTCTGACACATATACAGCACTAACAACCATAGTCACTAGTGGCAACCAGGCTAATGGCGACACCGGCTTAAATATTTGTATAATTGGGTTAATCGCATTATTTAACGTTTTACTTAAACCAATCGCTATTCCCATAGGAATGGCAATAACTGCGGCAACAATAAATCCAGACATAACCGTTACTAAGCTAGTGGCTATTTGGTCAATAAAGGTTTCTTTACCAGTGTAACTCCTAGTTTTAACAACGTAGTTTGGATCGTTAGCAAGCCTTTCGCTATTGCGTAACTCTTGTCGTTGATAAAACGCGTCTTCCTTGCTGCGTTCATCAATATGCTCTTGATAAAGGTTACCTATTTGCGTGGCAACGGCACTTGGTCCAGGAAACTTACCTAGTGATGTATCAATATAGCTGGCCGATAACGACCAAAGAAATAAGAAGCAAACAATTCCGATAAAAGGCATGATAAGCGCAGTAAAATTACGACCTATACTTATAAACCAATCGGGTAGATTGACTGTATTAACAGTAAACTTGCGAATTAATGTGGTCATTTTCGTCTCCAGAGACTAATACTTATTAGCGAATTAAATTTTATCGCCGGCTTTTAAACCAATTGCGAATTTATTGATGTAATCATTTGGTTTATTACCGTCATAAACGATACCGTCGATAAAGTGTGTTTGTGGGCTTCTAAAACCGTTGTCAGTAGCAAGTGTAGGAAAGTCACTGGCACTCATCAGTTTTTCGGCAATCAAAGACTCAGCAGCACTTTTATAGATATCTGGGCGATACACTTTTGCAGCAACATCTTTGTACCAAGAGTCTGGTTTGTCATCGCTAATTTGTCCCCAGCGGCGCATTTGTGTTAAATACCAAATGGCATCTGAGTAATATGGGTATGTTGCGTTGTAACGGAAGAATACGTTGAAATCAGGTACGGCACGTTTGTCGCCTTTTTCGTATTCAAATGTTCCAGTCATAGAATTACCAATAACTTCTGCATCAGCACCAACGTAATTTGATTGAGATAGAATTTTTACCGCTTCTCCGCGGTTGGCATTGTTCTCTTCATCTAACCATTTAGCAGCGCGAATAAGGGCTCTAGTTAAGCGGATAGTCGTATTTGGGTATTTCTCAGCAAAATCTTTAGTAATACCAAATACTTTTTCAGGGTTATCTTTCCAAATTTCGTAATCGGTTACGACAGGTACACCAATGCCTTTAAATACGGCCTGTTGGTTCCAAGGTTCACCAACACAATATCCGTAGATAGTACCGGCTTCCATAGTTGCGGGCATTTGTGGCGGCGGAGTTACCGAAAGCAGAACATCGGCATCAATTTGCCCTGATGTATCACCTTTTTCAGGAGCGTAGAAGCCAGGGTGAATACCGCCAGCGGCTAACCAATAACGCAGTTCATAATTATGGGTAGATACTGGGAAAACCATGCCCATGTTAAATGGCTTACCTTGATCAAGGTATTTATCGACAACAGGTTTAAGTGCATCTGCTTTGATCGGATGTACCGGTCTACCATCTGCTTGCTTTGGTATATTACCTTTCATCTCTTGCCAGATCTTATTAGAAACAGTAATCGCATTACCGTTTAAATCCATTGAAAACGGAGTAATAATCTCGGCTTTTGTACCATAACCAATATTGGCAGCAATGGGCTGACCTGCAAGCATATGTGCGCCATCAAGACGGCCATCAATAACGCCATCAAGTAATACTTTCCAATTTGCTTGTGCTTCAATGGTTACGTACAAGCCTTCATCTTCAAAAAAACCTTTTTCATAAGCAACCGCAATAGGCGCCATATCGGTAAGCTTAATAAAGCCAAACTTTAATTCTTCTTTTTCTGGGTAGCCTAACTTCTCTGCTGAAGCAGACATGCTTACGCTAATTGTTGACAAAGCAACCGTCGCCGCAAACACGGCCTGACATACTTGCTGCTTTATTTTTTTTACTGAATGTTTCATGTGTTATTCCTCATCACTAAAACTTAAAAATAAAAAAAGCCTGGCACTCTTATCCATAACAAATGGAGAGTGACAGGCTTCTATGCCAAACTAATGTAAAACTACGTCGTTGCAGTTAATTAGTTTTGAATTTTGTATGTGCTAAAAGGATAAACTTTTTAGCGGTACTCTTTACCTCCGCTGTTGGAGCAATAAAGAGTCTTTTAACTTAACTACAGTATACAATGCAGTTACTGTGCCAAACTTTAATAAGCCGTAAACTAGGGCTTTGCACGATATCTTCTTATTTAAAAAGATCTTAATTGCATCAAATTTGCCCAAACTCGTTCTGTTTTAGTGCGTCAATTTCAACATTTTTATCGCACGCTTGTTCGTATTGTTGCAACCAGTCCATCGCTTGTTGGTAAATACTGGCACTGTATATATTTTTTAATTCTATGATCGTTAACTTGTTTGCATCAGCTCCCTGTTCGACAAAGGCCGATGCAAAATACTCCTGCAACTGATATACATCAGATTCTAGGGGTTGATTAGCAAAAATATCTTCGCTAGAAGTAAAACGATTATATAAATCAACACTTCTAGGAGCTTCGCCTTGCATAGTTAAACAACTGCCTAATAAACTTGGCGCAATCACGTCAATTGGCGTATTGATATATTGCTTTTGGCTCAGCAATTTTGCGGCTTCAAAACGATTAGGGATATTACTTAGCCACTGGCAGGCTAATGATAATGCACTAATTAAAGCATAAGCCGTTGTCGGATTTTGTACATACCATTGGCGTTTAAACGCTAATACTTTTTCAGGAAGATCAGGCCATATATCCATCGATGTAGCAACTGTAACCCCAACCCCTTCCCTAACAGCTTTAGCGTTGTAAGGTCCGCCAACACAAA
This sequence comes from Thalassomonas sp. M1454, assembly GCF_007097525.1. Classification (GTDB taxonomy): domain Bacteria; phylum Pseudomonadota; class Gammaproteobacteria; order Enterobacterales; family Alteromonadaceae; genus Thalassotalea_A. The sequence goes on along the minus strand of NZ_VKDD01000002.1, from coordinate 310,876 downwards.
AACCATCAATATCATTATGCCTTAATGCAGACACCATATTCACTGGCGATATAATAACGATATTAATATCGTTAGGATCAATACCGCCTTGTTTAAAGTAACTGATCAATTGTAAGTAATGACAACTGTATGGATACACGGTTGCAAAGGTGAGTTTCTTACCCACTTTTTTTAGCTCAGAGACTTGTTGATAAAGACTTTTAGCATTTAACGAAGATGTTGTACTGCTTGTTGGGTTAACGGCTTCAAATAATTTACGACTTAAGGTAATAGCATTACCATTGCGACTTAAAACAAATGGAGCAACTAAGTCCTGGCAATGAGGGTCAAAACCACAAGCACCTGCTAAAGGCATTGGAGCAAGTAATTGTCCTGCATCTAATACGTTAGTAGCCAGTTTATCTCGCATACTTGCCCATGAGTTTTCTTTACTCAAGGAGACATTGAGGCCAAACTTTGCAAAGTAACCTAATTCCTTGGCGACAATTAAAGGAGCACAGTCAGTAAGTGGCATAAAACCTAACGTTAATTTTACTTTTTCAATGGAGCTATGGCTCTTTTTTTGTAATTGATAATCCACCATTAAGCAGATTCCCCTGCAAACATGTCGGCCATGGCAAGCATATTTTTAGCGACATCTTCAACTTTCTGGCTATTATCCATCGCTGTTTTTCGAATAAAATGATAAGCATCATTTTCGGAAAGGTTGCGACTTTGCATTAACCATAATTTCGCCTTTTCTATGCTTTTTTGTGAAGTTAACTTTTGCTTGGTAAGTTTGAGTTCATCTTTTAAACCTTGGTATTCGGCAAAACGTGCAACGGCAATATCGACTATCGATTTAACCCTGCTGTAATCGATCCCGCCAATTACATAGGCACTTACCCCTGACTTAACCAATTGTGTTATGGTATTTTGATCTTCTTCTTCTGAAAAAATAACAACAGGCTTTGGCGTTGAGTGAGATATACGATGTAAGTTTTCGAGCATATCTCTGTCAGGTGACTCCATATCAATAATAATGATATCAGGCTGCGTAGTCTCTACTTGTTTAAGTAAAGGGATACCAGAATTAATCACTCGCGTAACGTCATATCGAGCACTTTGCAACACGCCTTCTAAAATTTGTGCTTTATCACTGTCTGTTTCAACAAGTAATACTTTAAGTTTACTTGCAAGTGAAAGAGTGTTTTTTGATTTCATAAATTGCTGAACATAATAATAATACCAATGAATCTATTCAAAGTTTATGCCAAACAATCAAACCTATAAATATCAGCAACTTACAGCAGCGGTTAAACAAAAAATATTGATCGATGTTCTATGATGTAGCAATTGGGTATTAACAATGTGCAATTGAATTAAGCAGTAAGTTAGTGAAATTGTTTTTACATAAGCACTATCTATTACAGGAGATCCCGTCCAAAAACATGACGGGAAGACGGCTTATATTAAGAAGCTCCCTTCACTTCACATTTGAGCGCGGTCTTTGATTTTACAAAATCCAGACACAAAGAAGCCGCTAAAAAGCGGCTTCTTAATTTTACGATTAAATATCTAAATTAAATATCTAGTACTAAATATCTAAAAGAAGGCGAGCTGGATCTTCTAGTAACTCTTTAATTGTTACTAGGAAGCCTACTGACTCTTTACCGTCGATCAAGCGGTGATCGTATGATAATGCTAAGTACATCATAGGTAAGATTTCAACTTTACCATTTACCGCCATTGGGCGGTCTTGGATTTTGTGCATTCCTAAAATTGCCGCTTGTGGCAAGTTAAGGATTGGCGTTGAAATTAGTGAACCAAATACACCACCGTTAGTGATAGTGAAGTTACCACCTTGCATCTCGTCCATAGTTAGCTTGCCGTCACGGCCTTTAATTGCTAAATCACGGATACCGTTTTCAATACCAGCCATACCTAATTGGTCAGCGTCACGTAATACTGGAGTAACAAGACCACGTGGTGTTGATACAGCAATAGAGATATCGAAGAAGTTGTGGTAAACAATATCATCGCCATCAATTGATGCATTAACTGCTGGGTAGCGTTTAAGCGCTTCAGTAACTGCTTTAACGTAGAAAGACATGAAACCTAAACGTGTGTCATGAGTTTTCTCGAATAAATCTTTGTATTGAGCGCGAAGGTCCATAATAGGCTTCATGTTTACTTCGTTAAACGTAGTAAGCATTGCTGTAGAGTTTTTCGCTTCTAATAAACGGTTTGCAATAGTCTTGCGAAGACGTGTCATAGGAACACGTTTTTGGCTACGCTCGCCTTGTGCAACAACAGGAGCAGTTGCAGCAGCGGCTTTAGGAGCTGCAGCTTTTGGCGCTTTAGCAGCAGCTAAGTGTGCTTCAACGTCTTCTTTAGAAATACGACCGCCTTTACCTGAGCCTTTAACTTGAGCGGTAGTTAAACCGTTTTCAGTTAATAAACGACGAACAGATGGAGATGCAATATCGTCACCTGCTGTTTCTTCAGCAGCAGGAGCCGCTGTAGCTGTTGATGTTGCGCCAGCGTTTAAGTGACCAATAAGTTGGTTACCTAAAACAGTGTCACCTTCAGCGTGGATGATTTTACCAATTACGCCATCTTCTTGAGCCACAACTTCAAGAACTACTTTATCTGTTTCGATGTCAACAAGGTTTTGGTCGCGAGTTACCGCTTCACCTTCGCTAACGTGCCAAGTAGAAACTGTTGCATCAGCAACTGATTCTGGAAGAACAGGTACGTTAATATCGATTACTGAACCGGCAGCTGTTGGTGCTGCTGATTTAGTTTCTGCTTTCGCAGGAGCAGCTTTTGCATCTGCGGCAGCGATAACACCGATAACTTGGTCACCAAGTACGGTTGCGCCTTCTTCTTGGCTAATTTCGCTAATAACACCATCTTCAAGTGCTACTACTTCTAATACTACTTTATCAGTTTCAATATCAACTAGGATTTGATCACGTGATACTGCATCACCAACTTGTACATGCCATGTAGCTACCGTTGCGTCAGCAACTGATTCTGGTAAAACTGGAACCTTAATTTCAGTTGTCATTTTTATTCCTTAGAAATCTTAAATTCAAATTGCTTAACTGCTTTGCAGTTAAGCTTTATTAATAGTTAACGCATCATTTACTAATGCTTGCTGTTCTTTAACATGCAAAGACATATAGCCACATGCTGGTGCTGCTGACGCTTTACGACCAGCATATGTCAATGTTGAACCTTCAGGGATTGCACTGCGGAAATGATGTTGGCTACAGTACCATGCACCTTGGTTTTGAGGTTCTTCTTGACACCAAACGAAATCTTTCGCGTTTGGATATTGTGCGATAACGTCTTTTAATTCTGCTTCAGGGAACGGATATAATTGCTCAATTCGAACAATTGCTACGTTTTTCTGATCGTTCTTACGACGTTGTTCAAGTAGCTCGTAGTAAACTTTACCAGAACACAATACAACGCGTGTTACATCTTTTGCTTTTAGCTCGTCGATTTCACCAATAACATTATGGTAAGTACCGTCAGCTAATTCTTCTAACGAAGAAACGGCTAAAGGATGACGAAGTAAAGACTTAGGCGACATTACAATTAATGGGCGACGCATTGGGCGTACCACTTGGCGACGTAACATGTTAAATACTTGCGCCGGAGTAGAAGGCACACATACTTGCATGTTGTGATCAGCACATAATTGTAAGAATCGCTCTAATCGAGCAGATGAATGCTCAGGCCCCTGACCTTCATAACCATGTGGTAATAAAATAGTTAAGCCACATAAACGGCCCCACTTTTGCTCACCAGATGATAAGAATTGGTCAAATACAACTTGGGCACCGTTAGCGAAATCGCCAAACTGTGCTTCCCAAATAGTTAAACCACTTGGTTCAGCCGTTGTATAGCCGTATTCAAATGCTAATACCGCAACTTCTGATAATACAGAATCGTATACTTCAAATGGCCCTTGCTCTTTACTGATGTTTTGTAAAGGCATGTAAGTAGACGCATCGTCTTGATTATGAAGTACAGAATGACGGTGGAAGAATGTACCACGCCCTGCATCTTGACCAGTAATACGAACTCGATCACCAGAATCAACGATTGAAGCATAAGCTAAGTTTTCAGCAAACCCCCAGTCCAGTAATTTTTCACCCGTAGCCATTTTCTTACGATCATCGTATATCTTCTTAACACGTGATTGTAGTTTATGATCTTCAGGGTAAACACTGATGCTAGAGGCAAGTGATTTTAACTTGTTAACGTCAATTTTATGATCGTATTCATCATCCCAGTCGTGACCAATGTATGGAGTCCAGTCAACAGAGTGCTCTGTCATTGGGCGCCATTGTTCAACAGTACATTGGCCTTCATCAAGCAGCTTACGGTAATAAGCAACTAACTCTTTCGACTCAGCACTGGTCATTGTACGTTCTGCATCTAATTTATCAGCGTACATTTGACGAGGTGTCGGATGAGTTTTAATTTTTTGATACATTAACGGCTGTGTTGCGTTTGGCTCATCAGCTTCGTTATGGCCATGACGGCGATAACAAACTAAATCGATAACCACATCACGCTTGAACTTGTTACGGTAATCAAGAGCAACTTGAGTTGCTAAGATAACCGCTTCAGGATCGTCACCATTAACGTGTAAAATTGGTGCCTGTACCATTTTTGCAATGTCAGTACAGTATTCAGTTGAACGTGTATCTTCTGGTTTGGAAGTAGTAAAACCAACTTGGTTGTTCACTACGATGCGGATAGTACCACCTACTTTATATGCACGAGCTTGTGACATATTGAAGGTTTCTTGTACTACACCTTGACCAGCAATAGCTGAGTCACCATGAATAGTGATAGGTAATACTAAGTCACCTTTGTCACAATCACGACGGTCTAAACGAGCACGTACGCTACCAATAACAACTGGGTTAACTATCTCTAGGTGAGACGGGTTAAACGCTAGTGCGATATGAACATTACCACCTGGGGTTACGAAATCAGAAGAGTAACCTTGGTGATACTTAACATCACCGGAACCGATTTGATCTACTTTACCGGCGAATTCGTCAAAAAGTTTGCTTGGGTTTTTACCCATAACGTTAACTAATACATTTAAACGACCACGGTGAGCCATACCAAGTACGACTTCTTTAGTGCCATGCTCACCTGCGCGAGTGATCAACTGCTTTAACATTGGAATTAAGCTATCGCCGCCTTCTAATGAGAAACGTTTTGCACCAGGGAATTTAGCACCTAAGTATTTTTCTAAACCGTCTGCTGCAATTAAGCCTTTTAAAATTTCAGTTTTTTCTGCTTTACTGAATTTAGGTTTTGATTGCACAGATTCAAGACGTTGTTGTAACCAACGCTTTTCGGTAGTTGAAGTGATGTGCATGTATTCTGCACCGATTGAACCACAGTACGTATTATTTAACGTAGTGTAGATATCACCCAACTTCATTGATTCTTGGCCTACGGCTAAAGAACCAACATTGAATTCTTTATCAAACTCAGACTTAGATAAATCATGATGAGATAACTCAAGGTCGCGAACACGTTCACGTTGCCAAATACCTAGAGGATCTAGATTGGCATTTTGATGACCGCGAAAACGGTATGAGTTAATAAGTTGTAGTACACGAACTTGCTTTGCATCAGATTCAGAGCCAACGGTAACGTGTTTCACGTTCTCTTTAGCTAATTGACGAAATTCTGCACGAACAACACTGTGGTTCGTTTCAGTATTTACGCCATCAACTTTTGGCAATTCATCAAACACTTTACGCCACTCATCAGATACAGAGTGTGCATTTTCTAGGTAAGATTCGTATAACTCTTCAATATATTCAGCGTTGTTACCGCTAAAATGGGAAGACTCTAACCAAGCCTTCATTACACCTTCAGGCATTTCCTGTTCCTATAAATTGGTTATAACCAATAGACGTTTAATCAAACATTCATAACAAGACTAATAGTTTAATGCAGCTATAGTAAATGTTATAAACTATTTAAGTTAAAACTAAAATGCCAGGTCTGCTTTCACAGACCCGGCGATATACCTTATATATTTTAGCTATAAAAACTAAAATTTAATGTATTAGTTATACCGCTCTTTGTAACAACATAGACTTAATTGAACCTATGGCCTTAGTTGGGTTAAGACCCTTAGGACATACGTCAACACAGTTCATGATGCCATGACAACGGAATACACTATACGCATCTTGTAAATCGTCTAAACGTTCATCAGTTGCAGTATCACGGCTATCGATTAAGAAACGATAAGCATGTAATAAACCAGCAGGTCCGATAAATTTATCTGGATTCCACCAGAACGAAGGACAAGAAGTTGAACAACAAGCACATAAAATACACTCGTATAAACCATCTAGCTTGTCACGCTCTTCAATCGACTGAAGGTGCTCACGAGCTGGAGGGTTTTGACCATCATTAATTAAGTATGGCTTAATTTTTTCATATTGATTATAGAACTGAGTCATATCAATAATTAAATCACGCACTACCGGTAAACCAGGTAATGGACGTAAAACGATAACTTTCGCTTTAACATCTGATAATGGCGTAATACATGCTAAGCCATTTTTACCATTCATGTTTAAACCATCACTACCACATACACCTTCACGACATGAGCGACGGAAAGATAATGTAGGATCTTGCTCTTTTAATAAGATAAGAGCATCTAATACCATCATGTCAGAACCTTCTGGAATTTCCAGTGAGTATTCTTTCATGTAAGGTTTCGCGTCAACATCAGGGTTGTAGCGATAAATTGAAAACTTCTGAATCATGTCAACGGCTCCTTAGTATGTTCTTGCTTTCGGTGGGAAAGCTTCACGGTGTACTGGCTTCATGTTCACGTCACGTTTAGTCATCTCTTCAGTTTGAGGTGAATAAATTGAGTGACATAACCAGTTTTCATCATCACGTTCAGTAAAATCTTGACGGGCATGTGCACCACGCGATTCTGTACGGAAGTTAGCCGCTTTTGCAGAACAGAAAGCTGTTTCCATTAAGTTATCTAATTCTAAACACTCGATACGTTGTGTGTTGAATTCAGATGACTTGTCGTCTAGGCGAGCATTTTGTAAGCGTTCACGGATTTCCGTTAACTCTTTCATGCCTTGCGCCATTGCATCACCTTCACGGAATACCGAGAAGTTTAATTGCATACATTGTTGTAAGTCTTTACGGATTTGCGTTGGGTCTTCACCCTTATCGCTAGCTTCCCAACGATTATAACGAGCAAGTGCCGCATCAAGATCTGATTGACTAGCATCTTTTCCGCTCTCAGTATCTTTTAAGTAAGTACCTAAGAAGTTACCTGCTGCGCGGCCAAATACAACTAAATCAAGTAATGAGTTACCACCTAAGCGGTTAGCGCCGTGTACAGATACACAAGCAATCTCACCTACAGCGAATAAACCTTCAACAACAGTTTCTGTGCCATCAGGGGCAACAGATAAAGCTTGACCGTTAACGTTACAAGGTACACCACCCATTTGGTAATGACATGTAGGGATAACTGGAATTGGTTCTTCTACAGGGTCAACATGAGCAAACGTTCTTGATAAGTCACAAACACCTGGTAAACGTTTTTCAAGCGTTTCTTTACCAAGATGGTCAAGCTTAAGCTTAATGTGTGGACCCCAAGGACCGTCACAACCGCGACCTTCACGAATTTCTGTCATCATTGAACGAGCAACAACGTCACGACCTGCTAAATCTTTAGCATTTGGTGCATAACGTTCCATGAAACGTTCGCCGTCTTTATTTAGAAGGTAACCACCTTCACCACGACAACCTTCTGTAACAAGTACACCAGCACCGGCAATACCTGTTGGGTGGAACTGCCACATTTCCATGTCTTGCATTTGCACGCCAGCACGAAGTGACATACCAACACCGTCACCAGTGTTGATGTGAGCATTAGTAGTAGAAGCGAAAATTCGACCTGCACCACCAGTTGCTAAAACAGTAGCACGAGACTTGAAGTAAACTACTTCACCAGTTTCGATACAAACAGCAGTACAACCAACAACGTTACCGTCATCATTTTTAACTAAATCTAGTGCGTACCACTCAGAAAATACGTTAGTTTTGTTTTTAACGTTCTGTTGGTATAAACAATGAAGCAGCGCGTGACCAGTACGGTCAGCGGCAGCAGCTGTACGAGCAGCTTGTTCACCACCAAAGTTTTTAGATTGGCCACCGAATGGACGTTGGTAAATTTTACCTTCTTCAGTACGAGAGAAAGGTAAACCCATTCTGTCTAACTCAATGATTGCTTCAGGACCTGTTTTACACATGTACTCGATTGCGTCTTGGTCACCGATAAAATCAGAACCTTTAACCGTATCGTACATGTGTTGTTCCCAATGATCTTCATGAGCGTTACCTAGAGCAACAGTGATACCACCTTGCGCAGATACCGTATGAGAACGAGTAGGAAAAACTTTTGAAATCAAGGCACAAGATTGGCCTGACTCAGTGATTGCTAAAGCGGCGCGCATACCTGCACCACCAGCGCCGATCACTACGGCATCAAATTCACGAACAGGAACGTTGTTCACTTACACACCCCACACTGTTAACAATACAGCTAAAACATAAACGAATAGCGTAATAGTAAAGATAAATTGTAATAAACCACGTACTTTAATATTTTTTACGTAGTCTGTTAATACTTGCCAAATACCAATCCAAGCGTGGAAAAGCACTGCAATAACGGCAAGAATTGTAAATATTTTCATTGCAAGGTTAGCGAAAAGTCCTTGCCAAATTTCATAAGTTACTGTTGGAGTACAGATGAAAAAGCACAGCATAAATATGCTGTATGCTGCCAATACAAGAGCACTTGCACGAATTAAAATAAAATCGTGAATACCATTGCGGCCTAAAGTTGCTACGTTGCCTACCATATCCAAACTCCTGCTAATACTGAAAGAACAATCCAAAGAGCAATAACAAATTTAGCACTTGTTTGGCCTGAACCTTTTTCTTCTAAATGGCCCATATCCATAATTAAGTGACGGAAGCCACCAACGATATGATAAGTAAGAGCTGAAACGATGCCCCAGATGATGAATTTAAAGAAGCCACCTTCTAAACATTCTTTAACTGAAGCGAATCCTTCAGCAGATGAAAGAGATATTGAAAGGGTCCAGATTAGAATACCTACAGCGAAAACCATCATCACACCACTAATACGGTGTAATATTGATGCCTTGCCCGCTGCTGGTAACTTGATTGTTGACAAATCAAGATTTACAGGTCGTTGTTTTTTCACGTTTTCTTGCCTAAAGGGTTGTTGATCTAACTATTATTTTTAAATGTATCTTATTATTGTCGATAATTTGACAAAAAAGATACCCCTACTTTAGTAAAGTATTTAGGTTAAATTTTCCGCTTATCTATAGCTTATGATAAATGATTTACCGACAAACAGATCGGGAGAATTATATAGATGTATAAATTGAATTACAATTAATCACGCCTTAAAAAAAGAAAAATTAGAGTTTTTGCACAAAAAATTACATTTGTCACATTTTTCAATTGACTTCTAACCCCATATTTAGAGTAGAATGTACGCAATTAAATCTAGATGATTACTGACTAAAGTCGCATAACAATTCATTAACGTAAGTGTTATATAAGTGTAACGACAATATTTTCGTGAATGATTACGCGTAAAACTATTATAAAATATATTCAGAAATCTTAATTACAACACCAACATTTTAGAGAGGAATTTTCTATGGCTGACAATAAAGCCACGCTGAGCATTGCAGGACAGGAAGTAGCAGAATTACCAATTCTTTCAGGTAGCGCAGGTAACGACGTTATCGACATTCGCACTTTAGGCAGTAAAGGCTACTTTACTTACGACCCTGGCTTTTTAGCAACGGCTTCATGTGAATCAGAAATTACTTTCATTGACGGCGGCAAAGGTATTCTACAACACCGTGGTTATGCTATTGATGACTTAGCTAAGAAAGCTGATTACTTAGAAGTATGTTATGTATTACTTAACGGTAAAGCACCAAGCCAAGAAGAATATGATGAGTTCGTAGGTATTATTACTAACCATACTATGGTTCATGAGAAGTTAGCTAACTTCTTCCGCGGTTTTATGCACGATGCTCACCCTATGGCTATGGTATGTGGTGTAGTTGGTGCATTATCATCTTTCTATCACTCAGATTTAGATATTACTGACCAAGCTCAACGTAAACGTTGTGCACACCGTTTAGTTGCTAAAATGCCAACTATCGCAGCAATGGCATACAAATACAGCATCGGTCAGCCATTTGTTTACCCTCGTAACGACTTATCTTACGCAGAAAACTTCTTACACATGATGTTCTCTGTTCCTGCTGAAGAATACAAAGTTAGCCCAACGCTTGCTAAAGCAATGGATCGTATCTTTATCCTTCATGCTGATCACGAGCAAAACGCATCAACTTCAACTGTACGTTTAGCTGGTTCTTCAGGTGCTAACCCATATGCATGTATTGCTGCTGGTGTTGCTTCTTTATGGGGCCCTGCTCACGGTGGTGCTAACGAAGCATGTCTAACTATGTTAGAAGAAATTGGCAGTGTTGACCGTGTTGATGAATACGTTGCAAAAGCAAAAGATAAAGCTGATCCATTCCGCTTAATGGGCTTTGGTCACCGTGTTTACAAAAACTTCGACCCTCGCGCAACAGTAATGCGTGAAACATGTCACGAAGTTTTACAAGAGTTAGGCATTAACGATCCATTATTAGATGTTGCAATGGCTCTTGAGAAAGTAGCTTTAGAAGACCCGTATTTCGTTGAGAAAAAATTATACCCTAACGTAGATTTCTACTCAGGTATCATTCTTAAAGCAATTGGTATCCCAACAAGCATGTTCACAGTAATTTTTGCTATGTCACGTACTGTTGGTTGGTGTGCACATTGGGATGAGATGTTAACTCAACCAGGTCAAAAAATTGGTCGTCCTCGTCAAAATTACACTGGTGAATTAAATAAAGAATTTACGCCATTAGATTCTCATAAATAATTTATTATTGACGAGTTAGCAAAACATAATGTTTTGAAAAAGGTAGCTAGTAGCTGCCTTTTTACTTTTTAAAGCTTTATTTATCTATTTCATCAACACTTATTTGGGTTATAAATATCAAAATAATTAATTGAAATGACGGTATATGTTGCTTTAATTCTAAATAACCAATAAATTAAAAATGTAACCAAGAAAATTTAACAGTAAAGGGTAACAGTGAGTACAACTTTAATAACTTCGAGCGAGCACAAACCTACAATTTTAGTTGTAGATGATGAACCTGGCAACATAGATATTGCCTCTGCTCTGTTAAAAGACAACTATAAAGTAAAAGCCGCAACCAATGGCAAAATAGCTTTAAAAATTGCACAAGCCGACCGTAATATCGACTTGATATTACTCGATATTATGATGCCTGAAATGGACGGTTATGATGTTTGTGCACAATTAAAAGCAAATGAAGCAACTGCCAATGTACCTGTAATATTTTTAACTGCAAAAGCAGAGATTGGCGATATCACTAAAGGCTTTGCTCTTGGCGCAGTAGACTACATTACTAAACCATTGCAACCAGAAATACTCAAAGCACGAGTCAATACTCATGTTACCTTACGTCAAAGCCAAATTGCTTTAGAGAAGCAAGTAGAGACCTTAATTGAGAACTCTAAATTACGTGAAGACATTGAGAAACTAACTCACCACGATTTAAAAGGTCCATTAGGGGTAATTTTATTCGAGTTACCTAAAATTGCTGATAAAGAAGTGGCCCAGTCGATCGATGAATCAGTAAACAATGTTTTAAATATGATCAATAACACTTTAGATATATTTAAAATAGAAAATGGTACCTACCCACTCAACCCGGATATGGTTGATTTAAACCGTTTAGTAGATAAAGCAATTAAAGCGGTTCACGGTTTGTGTACTAAGAAAAATATTACCATCAATATTGATTCAGTTGAAAACTCAACCTATATGGATGCTGAAGAGTTATTGTGTTTATCAATATTTAATAACTTAATTAAAAATGCAGTAGAAGCTTCACCTGATGATAGTGAAATAAACATCACTATTAGAGAAGCAAACGAGCAAATTGAGTTTAAAATGATCAACAAAGGTGCTATCCCAATTGAATTAAGAGACACCTTATTCGAAAAATACTCAAGTTCAAATCATATTAGAGGTTCAGGTTTAGGTGCTTACTCAGCCAAATTAATGACCGAAGCTCAAAAAGGTAGTATTGGTTTCACTGTTATTGATGATACCTATACTGAGTTTACCGTAACTATGCCTGCTTACTAATACTTGTTAGGAAAAACTTAGCTAGTCTTACTTAATGCGTTAACCAATATGGTTAGCGCATTTTTATTTTAACATTCAGCATTAAACCATCTAGAAATCAAATTCAGGATGCGACTGTACTAATAGCAAGTGAAATAACTATTTGTTTAACTTGTCTTGCCTCCATCGAGTCCAGCTGATGATTTCAAGTTGATCTGACCCCCTTGATTTTTTGACATTTTACAATTGGTAATATTTGCTAATATATTGTTAATTACGCCACTAAGATTTATTTAACTTTATCACCTCTCCCTACTCACCATAATAAGCCACTGATTTTAAACGATTAAATTAACAATTAAATTTTGGCACGTTCGATGCAACGTAACTACCAATTAAAGATTTAATAGGTTTAAAGTGATGAAAAACACCAACTTCAATGTAAAAAATGTATTTTTGTTAGTAACTATGATGACAGGTTCATTAGTATTATCTGGTTGTAATAATGCCGAAGCAGTTGATAAAGATAAAAAAGTTGCCGAAGTTATTGCCATTCCGGTAGAGGTTGCTAGCGTAACTCAAGGTAGTATTAGCTCTAACTACGTAACAACCACAGTACTTGAGGCTAAAGAAGAAGCCGATGTTATTTCTAAAGCATCAGGTATTATTCAAAATTTATATGTTGAAGAAGGCCAATTTGTTGAAGCTGGTACTTTATTGGCAAAAATTGAACCTGAACGTTTTCAACTAAACTTAGATAAAGCTCGCTCTGAGCTATCAAGCATTGAACTAGAGCTTGATCGAATCAATAAGGTTCATAGTCAAAAACTAGTTTCAACCGATACTTTCGACAAGCTTAAATGGCAGTATGAAATCGCTAAATCAAACCTTAAGTTAGCCGAATTAAACCTACATGAAACAAAAATACTTGCACCTATTTCAGGTTTTATATCAAAACGCTACGTTAAAGAAGGCAACTTAGTAGAGCAATACCAAAGTAAAAAACTTTTTCATATTGTAAAACTAGAAGTATTAGAAGGTACAGTTAATTTACCTGAGCAAGAGTTAAGTAAATTACGAGTAAATCAAGCCGCTAAATTACGCTTTACCGCATTTCCTAATGAAGATGTTGTTGCTCATGTTGAACGCATTAGCCCAGTTGTTGATTCAGATACAGGTACATTTAGCGTGAAATTAGCCATTAACAATGCCGATAACAAATTAAAGTCAGGCATGTTTGCGCAAGTTAAAATTATCTACGACACTCATAACGATATAAAGCTTTTACCAAAGAGCGCACTAATTTCTATGGATAACAAGCATACCGTATTTACCATCAATGATAATAAAGCACATAAAACGATTGTTACCTTAGGTTATGAAGATGACCAGTTTGTTGAAGTGATTGAAGGTTTAGATGTTAATTCGCAAGTTGTTACAACAGGTCAAAACAACTTAAAAGACCAAGCTGTAATTCAAGTAATAGAAGCTATTTAATAAAACTAATGCCAATTTGATTTATCAAATTGGTATAAAACAATAATAAATATTAGGAACTTGCGATGAACATAGTTAATGTTGCAGTTAAAAGACCAGTAACTATATGGATGTTTACATTTGCTGTATTACTGTTTGGTATGGTGTCACTTTCCAGATTAGCGGTAAATTTATTACCCGATCTTTCTTACCCTACTCTAACGATCCGTACTGATTATATCGGCGCTGCACCTGGTGAAGTAGAGCAATTAGTCACTAAGCCTATCGAAGAAGCAATAGGTATTGTTAAGGGTGTACGCAACGTACAGTCAATATCTAAAGCTGGACAATCCGATGTATTACTCGAATTTGAATGGGGTACAGAAATGGATATGGCTAGCCTAGAGGTTCGTGAAAAGCTCGATGTTATTCGCTTACCTTTAGATGTCAAAAAGCCATTATTATTAAAGTTTAACCCTAACCTAGACCCTATTATCCGCTTTGCTTTAAAAACTAAACGAGGTAGTGAAACTCTTGATCAGACAAAATTAAAAAATATCAGAGAATATGCAGAAGAAGAATTAAAACGCAAACTAGAGTCTGTTAGCGGCGTTGCTTCGGTAAAAATTGGTGGCGGTTTAGAAAAAGAAATACAAATTCTTATCGACCAACACAAAATTAGCCAACTGGGCATAGATAGTCAGCTAATCATTGATCGCCTGCAACAAGAAAACATCAATCAATCTGGCGGTAAGGTTGAAGATGGCCAACAAGAGTTTTTAGTACGCACCTTAAACCAATTTAAAAATCTAGACGATATTCGTAATGTATACATTACCAGTGAAGGTAGTAACCACATCCGTTTATCTGATATAGCTCAAGTTATCGATGCTCATAAAGAGCGTACATCAATTACACGTATTAATGGCACTGAAGCAGTAGAGGTTGCACTCTACAAAGAAGGTGATGCTAATACCGTTAATGTAGCTAAAAAGGTTGATGTTAGAGTTGAGCAACTAACCCAAGAGTTTCCTGACGATCTCGAGTTAATCAAAACTTACGATCAATCAACGTTTATCGCTAATGCGATTAATGAAGTAAAAAGTGCTGCGATTGTTGGTGGCTTATTAGCTATGTTGGTGTTGTTTTTCTTCCTGAAAAATATTTGGGCAACACTGATCATTTCTATTTCTATTCCGGTATCGGTTATTGCTACATTTAATTTAATGTACGGTAACGATATTAGCCTAAACATAATGAGCTTAGGCGGTATCGCTCTAGCGGTAGGCTTACTCGTAGATAACTCCATCGTCGTATTAGAAAACATAGCTCGCCATAAAGAGCAGCTAAGTAATGCTGATAACAGATCGAATGAAAGTGACAATAACAAACTAGCCGCAACCATAGGTACGAAAGAAGTATCAACTGCGATTATGGCTTCAACTCTAACGACTATGGCGGTGTTTTTCCCATTAGTCTTTGTACAAGGTATTGCAGGACAGCTATTTAGAGACCAAGCTTTAACCGTAACATTTGCCCTTTTAGCTTCGTTAATTGTTGCTTTAACTCTGATCCCTATGTTGTCATCTCGAAACTTCAAGTCCGAAGAAACTATCGATGAAAAATCGACAAAAAGAGAGTTAAAGCCAGATGCAAGCTTATTTAAAAAGCTTGGCTTTTACTTAGCTTCACCTTTTATTTGGCTATTTAGAGGAGTATTTTATTACCTTCCCCTTTTGCTAACCATGTTAATTACCCTCGCTTTTAGAGTACTTAAACTTGCATTAGGTAAGCTGTTTGCACCATTACTTTGGTTATTTGATAAGTTTTATGGCGCATTTGCCAAATTCTATCAAACTCTGTTAACTCAAGCTTTAGCGAAACCGGCTCTAGTTTTAATTAGTATTATTGCAATCAGTGCTTCTGCACTGCCTTTATTTAAGCAACTTAATATGGAAGTTATTCCGCAATTATCACAGGGTGAATTTTTTGTCGAAGTAAGTCATCAACCAGGAACTCCTCTTGAAAAAACGGATGAAACATTAATTAAACTCTCTAATGTTGCAGATAAACTGCCACAAGTAGAGCGCACTTATGCCCTAGCAGGCACCGGTAGTTTGATGAATGCATCGCCAGCACAAGGAGGAGACTACTGGGGACGTTTGAACGTGGTATTAAAAAACAATGCCAGCAAAGCTGATGAGCAAGCCGTTATGGTGAGTTTACGAGATTATTTACAAAACATTGCCGGTGTACAAATGAAATTTTCTACGCCTGAACTATTTAGTTTTAAGCCACCTATCGAAGTTGAATTATCAGGCTATGATCTTGATTTATTAAAACGCTATAGCGATAAAATTAACGATACGCTTACCAAGCACAAACGTTTTATCGACGTAAAAACGTCATTGCAAAATGGTCATCCTGAAATCAAGATATTTTTTGACCATCAACGTTTGGCACAGCTTGGTTTAAGTGCGCCACAAGTATCAAAACTATTAGCAACTAAAGTCGGTGGCACAATCGCTAGCCAGTACTCTATTAAAGATAAAAAAATTGATATTTTAGTACGTGCAGATGAAAGTAGCCGCGACTCGGTTACTGATATTAAGCAAATAATCGTTAACCCAAAAAGTGATAAACCAATTCCTTTATCAGCAGTGGCCGATGTACGCTTATCAGTTGGTCCAAGTGAAATCACTCGTATAGACCAACAGCGAGCTGCAATAGTGTCAGCAAATTTTGCTTATGGCGACATCAATGATGCGGTAGCTGAGCTAAAAACCATTATCAGTGATATGCAAATACCACTAAATATTAGCGCCGATATAACCGGTCAAAATGAGGAAATGGACGTATCATTTACCTCACTTATATTTGCCTTATTATTAGCGGTATTTTTAGTGTACTTAGTTATGGCTTCACAGTTTGAATCTTTACTGCATCCATTACTTATTTTATTCACTGTGCCTTTAGCAGCTTCAGGCTCTATTTACGGATTGTATTTAACCAATACCCCACTTAGTGTCATTGTTTTTATTGGTTTGATCATGCTTGCGGGTATTGTGGTTAATAACGCCATTGTACTTGTAGATAGAATAAATCAGTTACGTGAATCGGGTATGGAAAAGACGCAAGCGATTATGTCATCGGCGACATCACGTTTACGCCCAATCATAATGACCACCTTAACGACAACGCTAGGCTTATTACCACTAGCCATCAGCATGGGTGAAGGTTCTGAGATCCGCTCACCTATGGCGATTACCGTTATATTTGGTTTGTTATTTGCAACCTTGCTTACTCTATTCTTTATCCCTGTTTTATACAGCCTGTTTGACCGTAAGCGTTTTGGAGGTGCTCATGACTAATTTAAATAAACCATCAGCACAAGCAGAGGCACCAATCAACGCAGAGCAAAAGAAAGAGTCAATTGGAGCAAGCTTAGCCGTATTTGCTTTAAAGCGCCCTATTACGGTGATCATGCTGTTTTTGTCTATGCTATTAACTGGCGTAATTTCAAGCCAGTTACTACCTCTTGAAAAATTCCCTGGAATTGATATCCCGCAGCTTTGGATAAACGTACCCTACCCAGATGCTTCTCCTGCGGAAGTAGAGCGCTTAATTACTAGACCGATAGAAGAGTCGCTCGCGACTATTTCAGGGATCAAACGTATGCGTTCCACCTCTCATGAAGGCGGTGCAGATATTCAATTAGAGTTTGATTGGGAAGAAAATATCAACGCCAAAAGCATTGAAGCTCGTGAAAATGTTGATGCGATAAGGCATTTACTACCGCGAGATGTGGAGCGTGTTTTAGTGTATCAATTTAACACTAATGACATGCCAATCTTTCAATTACGTATCTCTTCAGAACAAGATTTATCAATGGCATATGACCTGCTCGATCGTAATCTTAAGCGCCCTATTGAGCGTGTCCAAGGGGTAAGTAAAGTTGAACTATACGGCGTAGATAAACGTCAAATAATGATCCGCTTAAACCCAGATAAAATGGTAGCGCTACATATAGATAGGGATAAGTTGGTAGCAAAGCTTAATGAAAATAACTTTTCGATGGCGGCTGGACATTTTTATGATAACGGCAAAAAAGTAATGGTTAACCCTGTTGGTGAATATCGCAGTGTTGATGAAATTAAAAACTTAATAATTCAAAATAATATCAAACTTAAAGATATCGCCACCATCGAAATGACATTGCCAATCCCTTGGGAAGGTCGCCATTTAGACCAAACTTATGCCATAGGCATGAATATTTTAAAAGAATCGAATGCCAACTTAGTTGAAGTGTCTAAACGTGTTTTAGAAGTAATTGATCAGGTAAACCAAAATCCGCAATTTAATGGTATCAACTTATACGTTATGGACGATACTGCAGAAGGTGTAACCAACTCATTATCAGATTTACTTAACGCAGGTATCTTAGGCGCATTTTTATCAGTCGGCGTATTGTATTTATTCTTACGCCACTTTGTGACCACCATGATAGTGGTCTTATCGGTGCCTATCTCAATTTGTATCACTCTTGGTGTAATGTACTTTGCTGGCTATAGCTTAAATATTCTGTCTATGATGGGGCTTTTGTTAGCTGTTGGTATGTTAGTTGATAATTCGGTGGTAATTACTGAGTCGATATTTCAAGAAAAACAAAAATCAGATGATATTGTTGAAGCAACAAAGAAAGGCGTTAATAAAGTATCACTTGCGGTAATTGCCGGTACAGCAACAACAATGATTGTATTTTTACCTAACATCGTTGGCACTAAAATAGATATTACTATCTTTTTAGAGCATGTCGCTATCGCCATTTGTATCTCATTATTTGCTTCGTTAATAATAGCTCAAACCTTAATTCCTTTACTGACCAGTAAAATTAAAAGCCAAGCTAAAGTAAAGCAAGCTAAACAAAGTCGCTTCGAGGCTTACTACTTGCAGAGCTTAAACTGGACTCACAAACACAAAGTGATTACTTCATTTATTGCTCTATTGATTTTATTTAGTATTGCTATTCCTATGCAGTTTGTTACCGGTGATGAGGAAGAAAACTTTAATGACAACCGCTTATTTATTAGCTGGGAAATACACGACCAGTTTAATTATGATACTGCCGAAAGCATCATTAATAAGATGGAAGCTTATTTATACAGCAATAAAGAAGAGTTCTTAATAGACTCTGTCTACAGCTACTATGCAAGTCACAGCATACAAACAACCTTGATATTACAAGATGGCGATTTACCGCTTTCGATGAATCAACTTAAAGATAAAATTAGAGAAAACCTGCCTAAGTTTGTACGCGTAACACCACGTTTTGGCTTTGACCAAGGTAATGGTGGCGGCATTCAAATTAGTTTAACTGGCTTATCTACCGATGTTTTAATTGAACTTAAAAACAACTTAATTCCAATGATTGAGCATATCGACGGGATAACCGATGTTACCTCTGATATACGCGGCCAAAAACAAGAAATGCAAATATCGGTTGATAGAACCGCAGCCTTTAGACATGGTTTGAGCACACAAGATGTTGCCAGTGCAATTGCACTTGCACTTCGAGGCCAACCTCTGCGCACATACCGCCATGGTGATACTGGCGAAATTGATATTTGGCTTAACTATGACTTAAAAGTGCGTAAATCCATTGATGAGTTTAAAAAACTGCCAATTATTGAGCATAACGGTAAAACCATAACACTAGATAATTTAGCCACTTTAACGGTTAAACCTAGGTTAAGTGAAATTCGTCGTTATAACAGACAAACAGCAATTACCATCCAAGCAAACCTTGATGTGATCACCTTAGATGAAGCAAAGGAAAAGCTTGAGTCAGTACTTTCTTCAGTTAGCTTGCCAAGTGGTTACCACTATAACTTAGACGGTAGTTTTACTCGCCAAGATGAAACTGAAAATGTTATGGGCCAAAATATGATCCTAGCAATCTGCATGATATACATAGTTATGGCAGCTTTATTTGAAAGCTTATTGCTGCCAACAGCGGTAATAACATCGTTATTATTCTCATTTGTTGGCGTATTTTGGGCGTTCTTATTAACCGGTAATTCTATGTCTGTGATGGGCATGATAGGCATGCTTATTTTAATGGGTATCGTGGTTAATAATGGCATAGTGCTGGTTGATAGGATAAATCAACTTATTGAAAAAGGAGTAGCTATCGAACCTGCAGTTATACAAGGCTGTAAAGATCGTCTGCGCCCTATCTTAATGACAGTATCAACGACAATTTTAGGATTAATCCCTTTAGCACTAGGTAATACCCAGGTTGGTGGTGACGGCCCAACTTACGCTCCTATGGCTATAGCCATTATTGGCGGGCTAACCTTTTCAACTATAACGAGTTTG
Organism: Thalassomonas sp. M1454; assembly: GCF_007097525.1. Taxonomy (GTDB): domain Bacteria; phylum Pseudomonadota; class Gammaproteobacteria; order Enterobacterales; family Alteromonadaceae; genus Thalassotalea_A. The sequence goes on along the minus strand of NZ_VKDD01000002.1, from coordinate 290,673 downwards.
TACCTAGTGCCTCTTGCTTATGTTTTATTATTAAGACTAAAAGCAAAAACCTCAATAATGATCCGCAACTCCAAAGCTATTGTTGGTAAAGTTATCAAAGCTTAACCTACTTTGATCAAATTAAAATCAAGGTGTCAGACACCTTGATTTTGGTTATAATGGCGGCGTTTTTTACTAGGGTTAATTTTACATGTCAGATTATCAATTACGTTTTGGTGGTATTGAACGCTTATATGGCGTTAATGGTGCTAAACATATTCAACAAGCACACTTTTGCGTTATTGGCATAGGTGGCGTTGGCTCTTGGGTTGCTGAAGCCTTTGCCCGTAATGGCGTTGGTCAAATAACCTTAATTGATTTAGATGATATATGTATAACCAATACTAACCGCCAAATCCATGCCCTTGCCGATACCATTGGCGAAAGCAAAGTAGAGGTAATGGCTGAGCGTATTAAACAAATAAACCCTGACTGTATTGTTAATGAAGTTGAAGACTTTATTACTATGGAAAACCTTAGTGAGCTTATCACTAGTGAATTTGACTATGTGGTTGATGCCATAGACTCAGTTCGGGTAAAAACTGCGTTAATTGCACATTGTAAACGCCAGAAGTTGCCAATGGTCACTATAGGCGGTGCCGGTGGACAAATAGATCCAACTAAAATAGAAATTAGCGATCTAAGTAAAACCTATCAAGATCCTTTACTTGCTAAGGTAAAAAATCAATTACGCCGAGATTACAACTTCCCTCGCAATGTAAAGAGAAAGTTTTCTATCGATGCGGTGTTTTCTACTGAACAACTTATTTATCCGAAAAACGATGGCGAAGTTTGCTTAGCCAAGCAAAGTAATGATGGCGCTATGCGTTTAGATTGTAGTGGTGGTTTTGGCGCAGCAACGCATGTAACGGCTAGTTTTGCTTTTTTTGCTGTAAGTAAGACGATGACAAAATATATTGCTAAAAAGCAGCGAAAATAACAATACGGACTTGTAAACCGCTTAAAACAAGAAAGGCAGATAATTACTATCTGCCTTTACTTTATCTTGCATTGATAAACTTTACTTACCGCTGGTATCTTTTAAAAAGCGGTAGTTACCTTTTAAGTCTGCTAAATATTTATCACAATATTGGCCATCTGGCGCTTGTTTTTTCAACTCATCATATTCTTTAAGGGCTATATCCTTAACCGCTTCCCAACTAATGCCTTCAATAGTTTCATAACCTTCACTGAATGCTTTAATCTTAGATAGTTCCTTAAATTTTTCAGCGCTGATAGGCATTTCACAAATTTCATCCACATACTTAGCTTTACTTGCTGCCTCAGCAAGTAACTTCTGTACTTCTTTAACTTCAAGTGGAGATAAAGGCTCACTGGCAACACTAGCAAAACTGAAAACAGTTAACAGTAATAAGATTGGTTTCATGGTTAATCCTCAAAGTTGTTGTAATATATTATTAACATTGTCTTTTGAGGATAGCATAAATAATGCTTAATGGAATAATAGCAAGTATTTGCATCAAGACAGAGGTAGATAAAACAATCCCTGCCTTGAACTGGTTAATAGAGCTCTAGCCGCGAATAACACGAACTCTAAACTTTCTACCTTTAAGTTTACCTTGTTCTAACTTTTTAAAAGCTACTTTGTGGGCTGCACGTTTTATTGCAACATAAGAGAAGTTTTGAGACACGTTGATTTTACCTACTTGGTCACCTTTAATGCCTTTATCGCCGGTTAACGCACCTAAAATATCCCCCGGGCGCACTTTATCACGCTTACCACCATCAATTTGAATAGTGATCATATCTGGGCGCATAACCGGATTACTTAAGGTATTAAAATCAGGTAAAGTTTCAGCCACTATTTTTCTATCAAGATAGTCTTCAAGCAATGCAACCTTGTGGCCTTCTTGTTCACTAAATAACGAACAAGCAATACCTTTACTACCTGCACGCCCTGTACGGCCTATGCGGTGAATATGAACTTCACTGTCGAGTGCTATATGGAAGTTGATCACACAATCAAGAGCGTCGATATCTAAACCACGCGCTGCTACATCGGTTGCAACTAAGATATTAGCGCTTTTATTGGCAAAACGAACTAAAGTTTGATCTCGGTCTCTTTGCTCTAAATCACCATGTAACTCTAACGTGCTAAAGCCATAATTAACTAAAGTACTCGCCACTATTTGCGCATCTTTTTTGGTATTACAAAATACCACACAAGACTCTGGTTGGTGCTCTAATAATAACAAACGTAACGCTTGTATACGCTCTTCATTGTCGGCAACTTTATAAAAATGCTGCGAAATAGAGCTTTCTTCATGACGAGATTCAACTTTTACCATAGTTGGCTTAGTCATGATTCGTTCAGAAATTTGTTTAATACGGTTCGGGAATGTGGCACTAAACAATAAGGTTTGGCGATCTTCTGGAGAGTGTTTTACGATGTTATCAAGGGCTGGTTGAAAGCCCATATCAAGCATTCTGTCGGCTTCATCAAGTACCAACAAGTTTAGGTTTTCTAAATTTAAAGTACCTTTTATCACGTGCTCTTCAATACGCCCTGGAGTGCCAACAATGATATGCGCGCCATGCTCTAATGAACCGATTTGAGGACCAAATGGCATACCACCACATAAAGTTAATACTTTAATATTATGAATTGCACGAGCGAGCTTTCTGATCTCCTTAGCTACTTGATCAGCAAGTTCACGCGTAGGACATAATACTAATGACTGAACCCGAAAACGTTTCACCTCTAATTTTTGCAGCATACCTAAACCAAACGCGGCGGTTTTACCTGAACCGGTTTTGCCTTGGCCAATAACATCTTTACCGCTGATGATATCAGGTAAACTTTGAGCTTGAATAGGCGTCATTTCGTTATAGCCTAATGATTCAAGGTTGCTTATTAATTCAGGTTTTAAACCTAAAGTTGAAAATTTTGATTGGCTCAATGTGTTATCTCGTTTGGTTAGAATGATTCGATTTATGCTGTTTATTTAATATACGCAGAAACTAAGGCGCGATTCTGCCAAATACTCACCTTTAAATCTAGAGTAATAATGTAAAAGGGCAAATAAATTAATAACTTCGTGCAATTAATAGAGCTAATTGCCCAAGTTTGTTTGTACCCAATTAAGCACTTCGCCATAACGATAATGCTCGAATACAGCAAAGCCTTTAAGTTTACGGACCCGTAATTTAGTAAATATTGGAGTAGTTAAGCCACATAAAAAACGACTAACGAGCGTTGCCGAGGTTTGCTGCCCTAGCTTGCTAATAATCTCTTGTGCGTATTCATTAAAGTTAAATTCCGTAAGCGGTTTTAATGTAATAACAGGCGGCATTTGTGCAACATGTCCTAAACAAACAGAGCAATGACCACAAGGTTGCTGTAAACGATTATCACTAAAGTAATGCGCTAGCTGAAGACTTAAACATGTATTTGAAGCAAAAAAGGCAAGCAAATGCTCAATACGAGCAATTTCACTGGCTTCTTTATGTTTAAACTGAGTATAAACTTTTGCCTGTAAACCTGCTAAATCTATTAGGTTGGGATTAACTTGATACACTTCAGTCATCTGTTTTGACTGTAGCTCAATTAATGATTTTTCATCAAAATATTCAATGGCACTTATCACTCGGTTTCTTTCACTTGGGTAGAGCTGCTGCAGCTTCTCAAAATTGATCGTATACCATATTTTGGCTTTATCTGATGAGTCAAATATGGCTTTAATAAAGGTTTGTCTTTCACCGCTAAAGTTATTGATTAAGTCTGATTCGCTGCCTTTTAGTTTAAATTTATACTCAGCAAAATAGCTGTAAGCAGGTTTTATTAATCCGGCTAGCTCTAAATATACCAATAATGTTTTTAAACTAAGTAAGCGTATATTTGACTGGCTTGATAAACTATTAAGCACCACTTCCCATTGATTTGCTTTACTCAAAGAGGATTGCGACTGGGCTTTTGTAACATTGTGAATTTCATTTATAACATAACTAATGGCTGTTTCTTCTGGCGTGTCAGCATAAACAAAGTTTTCTAAAATATTCAGGTTGTCATAATTCGCTAGTACTAAGCATTCTGATTGATAACCGTCACGCCCTGCTCTACCTATTTCTTGCGCGTAATTTTCAATAGATTTAGGTAAGTCATAATGAACAACAAATCGAATATCACTTTTATCTATGCCCATACCAAAGGCAATCGTTGCAACAATGAGGTTAACCTTACCGCTCATGAAATCTTGTTGAATCGATTGTCTTAGCTCGCTGTCCATACCGGCATGATATGCCTTAGCCTGATAGCCTTTCGCTGATAAGGTTCGTGCCACCTCTTCGGCAGTTTGCTGCAAAGTAACGTAGACAATCCCAGCTTGCTCAGTTTTATCGTTAAGCCAATGGGCTAAATAGTTATCTTTATCTGCTTGGCTAATGCCTTGTACATGCAGATTTAAGTTATTTCGATAAAAACCAGTTAAGGTAATATTTTCATCAGAGATAGCAAACTTATTGCCCATATCAGCAATAACTTTTTCAGTTGCAGTGGCGGTAAGCAACAAGGTTTGTGCAATGTTAAACTGCTTTTTATATTTTGGCAGTTTTAAATAGTCTGGGCGAAAATTATGGCCCCACTCTGAGATACAATGGGCTTCATCTACGACCAATAATGATATTGGAATTTGTTGTAAAAATTGACGAAAGCGCTCGTTATTTAAACGTTCAACGGAAATCATTAAAATTTTAATCTCACCAGAGCGCACGCCATGCATTACTTGTTGGCTTTGCTCTTTTGATTGCATCGAATCGATACTTGCTGCGGCAATACCACGTGCCTGTAAAAACTCCAGTTGATCTTGCATTAAAGCAAGAAGTGGCGATATAACTAACGTTAAATGCGGCAGAGCGATTGCTGGCAGTTGATAACATAGCGATTTACCTGAGCCTGTAGGAAAAATAGCTGCAGCACTTTGACCTGATAAAATATGCTCAACAACTTGTTGCTGTCCTGGACGAAAGTCGTTAAATCCAAAGTATTGTTTTAATAATTGATGTGATTGCATAGCCGAAAACGTGTATTAGCCGATTCTAAATAGTTAACTTAGAGTATCATTAATGACTGAGAATATCGTTACTAATATCTTTGATATAATGTTACTTACAGTAAGTTTTGCCGATATACTCTACTTTCTTAATAAACTTATTCGATAAGTTTGTAAACCGATCGGTGAATAAATGGATACTATGAAAATAACCTCCCCTGAACAATTTAAAACTACGCCTTGGAAAAATGGTAAAGGTAAAACCATAGAGCTTGCCATCAATGACAATGGCGACTTAAATAATTTTAGCTATCGACTTAGTATTGCCACAGTAAGTGAAGACGGTTTGTTTTCAAATTTTAGTGGTTTGCAACGTAACTTATTTTTATTAAGTGGTACAGGTATTGAGCTTAGCTACGATAAAAATTCACTGTGTGATCTTCAGGGTAATCAAATTCTTAGCCACACATTAAAGGATAAATTAAGTTATGCGACATTTGACGGCGATGCTAAAACCTTTGGCAAACTGTTAAATGGCACTATTACTGACTTTAATGTCATCCATAACGACAAAAAACACCAGTTATCGATTCATACTATAAAAGCACAAACTAGCTATATAATAGACGCATGTTCTCGCTGTTTTATTTATCCGACACATTCAAATATAACCATCAGCGACGCACTTAACACTGAGCATATTATTCGACCAGGACATTTAATAGAGCTTAATAATATAAAAAAACAGCAATATAAAGTTACCGGAACTGAATTGATCGTTGTTCATTTCAATGATTTATAGCATAGTATGTTAAATTAAAGTAATTACTCAACTTAGTCCTGAGTAGAAAAACAACTTATAAGAGTGCACAGAGGATAAAATGAATAAACCGCAAAGAGATTTAACCTTAAGATTTTTAGCTGAGCCACAAGATGTAAATTTTGGTGGAAAGGTGCATGGCGGCGCAGTAATGAAATGGATAGATTTAGCTGCTTATGCTTGTTCAGCGGGCTGGAGTAGTAGATATTGTGTTACGGCCTATGCTGGTGGCATTAGATTTGTTGCCCCTATTCACGTTGGAAACTTAGTTGAAGTAAATGCTAAGGTCATTTATACCGGAAATTCTTCTATGCATATAGCGCTTGAAGTATTCGCATGCGACCCTAAATCAATGAACCGTCGTTTAACCACACATTGTATCGTAATCATGGTTGCGGTTGATGAATCTGGCCAACCGGTTGGTATTCCACAGTGGCAACCAGAAAGTGAAGAAGATATTAAGCAGTACGAAACAGCTAAAAAACTAATGGAAATGCGTAAGCAAATTAGTGAAGAAATGCAGATATACGTGCCAAAATAGCGACTTTAAAGGCCATTATTTCATCAAAAAGGTATTAAAAAATTGTTATTACAAATTACTACACTTTCTTGTAATAAATTTTAGTTGATAAAATACAAGTAATTAAAAATGTAATTTTGATTATATTAATTAACATAACCAAAATTCTATTGACTTGGGCTTAGTCCTCTATATAATGACTCTCGAATTGAAAGTTCTACAAAATATTTATCTTTGCTAAATCGATACCTTTACAGATATCGCGATGTGTTTATAAGTAATATAGTGTGCTTCCAAAAATTGTCTTCATATTGAAGACTCAAATTACTCTTAAATACATAGGAAATTAATATGTCTGTTACAACTGGTACAGTAAAATGGTTCAACGAAGCTAAAGGTTTTGGTTTTATCGAGCAAGAAAATGGTCCTGACGTTTTCGCTCACTTCCGTTCAATCGTTGGCGAAGGTTTCAAAACTTTAGCTGAAGGCCAAAAAGTTGAGTTCACTGTAACTCAAGGTCAAAAAGGTCCTCAAGCTGAAAACATCAAAGCTCTTTAATTTTAAATGAGTATGCCAGTTTAAACTGGTTTGATGATAAAGGTAGAACTTAGGTTTTACCTTTTTTTTTGCTTAAAATTTACCAAAAATCAAGAGGGTCAGATCAACTTGAAACCCTGCTCATTTTATTCTCTCCTATGCCTCTTTCCATACTTTCTAACTCACAGTTAAAAACTTCCCAATATTGAGCTTAAGCCAATTGTAGCGCTTAGGTAAATCTTTATTCGCCTTATGGACCAAGTATAAATCATCACTAATAGAATTATTTAATGGTAAGGTATATAGCTTATTTGGCTCATTAAACTGCTTAACAGCAAACTCTGGCAAAACAGTAAAACCAAGGCCAAATGCTACCGGTAATAAAATTTGGTTTAATTGATTAACAAAACCACTTTGCTTGATCTCACTTATACTTTTAAATTCACCTTTAAAGTTTGCCGATAACAACCGCTCAGCATATTGGTGCCCATCAGGGTGATTAATAAAACCTAAACTAAGCAAATCGTTAAAACTCACTTTTTTATTTTTATAACTTGCAGGAAGGATCAAACAAAAAGGTTGATTAGCAATTTTTTCAAAGTGCAGTTCGCTTGCAGCAAATTGCTGACTGACAACACCTAAATCAATTTTATTGCTAATAATTTTATCAATAATCCCTTGGTTAGAGTCAGCTTGTATATGAATAGACAGTTCAAGGTATTGGGCTTGTCGAGACAGTAAATGAGGATAAATTTGGGTAACAACAGCACCAGAGCAAGCAAGAGTACACATACCCTTATGTTCGGAGTCTTCTTTAATGTTCGTTTTAAGAATTTGTTCTTGCTGCTTTTGCTGCTTTACAAATTCGTATAAGGTTTTACCAGCTTCTGTTAACTCAAAGCTTTTACCTATACGGTTTATCAGAGCTACATCAAGTTGTGCCTCCAACTTGCCTATATGCTGACTAACTCCTGGTTGAGTCATAAAAAGCTTCTTAGCAGTTTTAGTGAAGTGCCCTACTTCAACCAAAACATAAAATGTGTGCAACCATTTATTATTTAACATTACCCTGCTCTTTTGTAGATGTAACAACAGATAAACAATAACAAAAAATTATTATTAATGCAGTAATTGATAATCTAAAAGATTTAATGTTTTAATCTTGCTGTGGCTACTCAGATAAAGGAAGTTCAGCCATAATTCCGATCAAGTTATTATCTGGGTCTCTAATAAATGCCATCCATAGTTCATGATCTGGCATTTTTACCGCAAGTGCAGGCTCTCGCTCAAAGACTATTAATTTTTGCTTTAGTTGCTCAGAAAAAAGTTTAATATCATCAACCTTATAATAAATAACAGAGGTTTTATGATCTTGCTCATGGCCTTGTAATGTGGTCAACATTAAACGAGTACCACCACAATCGAAAAAAGCTAAGCCAGGCGGCGCTTCAAATAATAAAGTTAAGCCTAAACTATCTCGATAGAATTGTTTAGCTTGCTCTATATTATTAACCGCAATTGCTATTTGGCCGATAGACTGTATTGATGCACTCATAAAATCTCCATAACAGCTAAGCTTCATAGTTAAAACTAGCCGTTTAATTTACAGTGAGCAAATGATTTAAAATATCATTTCAAGTTGATCTGACCCTCTTGATTTAGAGGTAGCTTGCGGCAAGTTGTTCGATACGTTCAACAATAGCTCTTACGCCATTACCTCGCGATGGGCTTAAGTGTTGCATTAAACCGAGCTGGCTAAAAAAGTTAGATATATCAAAAGCAATAATTTGCTCTGCTGTTTTATGCTGATAAGCACTTAAAATAATGACCATTAAACCACGGATAACTTTTGCATCGCTATCTGCCATAAAAGACAGCTGTTTAGTAGTCAAATCAAGACTTACCTGAAGCCATGAGTTACTTTCACAACCATTAATTAAATCGTCATCAGTGCGCTGTTGTTTATCTATTCTAGGTAATTGCTTGGCAAGTAACATGATTTGCCTATGTTTTAAATCCCAAGAATTAGCTTTGTTAAATAGGTTTATTATTTGAGTTTGATCTGGAGTATTTATACTTTCTAGCGATGGCTTGATAGATGTTGATGTTTGGTCAGTTTCATCTCCTTGCACAAGTAACTTTAACTGCTTAATAAGTTCATCAATTTCAGCAAAGGTATTGTATGGGGCAAGAGAAACACGCACACTACCATCTAATTTAAACAAGTCCATCAGCGGCATAGCACAATGATGACCACTGCGAACCGCAATACCTTTACTATCAAGAAAGGTTGCCACATCATGATGATGCAGGTCGTTGATGGTAAAACTAAATAAAGGAATATCGGGTTGCTGTTCGACTAAAAATTCAAGCCCAGGAATTGTAGTTAACCCTTGGTAGGCATATTGACATAGCCTTTGTTCATATTCAGTCATAGGGGTTAAAAACGATGGAGAAAAGAGCTCAAGACAACTACCTAAGCCTACTACTCCAACAATATTGGGCGTGCCTGCTTCAAACTTGTGAGGCAAGGTATTGTAAGTTGTGCCAGTAAAACTTACTTTCTTGATCATCTCTCCGCCAAACTGATACGGCGGCATTTTCTCTAACAGCTCTTGTTTGCCGAAAAGTACGCCAATGCCAGTTGGCCCATACATTTTATGGGCTGAAAACACGTAAAAATCACAATCTAGCGCTTGTACATCAATAATCGTATGAGCAATTGACTGGGCGCCATCAATTAATGTTTTAGCGCCAACGCCTTTAGCAAGCGCAATGAGTTGCTCTATCGGGTTTATTTTACCAATCACATTAGAAATATGGTTGATTGCTAATAACTTACACTTTGAAGAAATAATACGTTGCGCCTGCACCAGATCAATTCGTCCGCATTTATCTAATGGCAAAACTTTTATAACAACACCTATTTGGTTAGCAAGGTTTTGCCAAGGCACTATATTGGCGTGATGCTCCGCTTGGGAAACAACAATTTCATCCCCCGCAGATAAGTTAGTTAAGCCGAAACACTGAGCGACTAGGTTGATTGCTTCCGTTGTGCCTTTAGTCCAAATAATTTCCTTTGCAGATTTCGCGTTTATTAACTTTTGAACTTGCAAGCGGACTATTTCAAAAGACTCTGTCGCTTTTGCACTAAGAAAATGAGAGCCACGATGAACATTTGCATTACTTTCTTGATAAAAGTTTTGTGAAGTTTTTATGACAGCTTTATATTTTTGTGTCGTTGCCGCGTTGTCAAAATAAATGAGGCCTGAATCTTTATTAAGCTTTTGTAAAATCGGAAATTTTCTTCTAAATTCAGTTTCTGAAAAAGTATTCATAAGATTGTATTTTGACATCTAAGTAAGGCTATTTGGTTTTATTATAACCTAGCTTTAAGAATAAATATTCGTAATTTCAATCAGTAAATTACAATAATTTTGGCAAACTTTTAGTTTCTTTACTATAACTTAAAGTCCAAACAAAAATTAGATAAAACAACTGTGAGATGGACTTTATGACTTTATTTTCTTGGTTTAACCGTGTAGATGAAATTAATGATGATAAATTAATAACGATAAAACCTGTGGCACTGAAACAAACATCTATGTGGCCCGTTGCTAAAATAAAATTTACCAACTCTTTAGTCGATCATTCAAAACCAACAAATGAAGAAGGTATAGAAAAGCAATAAAGGACAACACACTAAGCACCAAATGCCCAATTAGAAACTCTAAGCAACACAACTACTTTTAAAACCCTCCTTGTGATATTACTTTTTGCCTGCGCTGATCTGTTTCTAATTTAGCCGACTCAACAAACCACTGTTGCGCTAACTCTCCCTGCTCCTGGCGCAATAAAGATAAGCCGATATTATATTGATACGAAGGCATATTAAACTTATCAGCAGCATTAAAACTAAGTTGTTGATATGTATCTGGAAGGCTTTGCTCAAAGTATTCTAATTTAGTAGCAATACTTACAGGTTTAAATGTTAATGCTTCATGATTATTACAAGTATTAGTAGGAAATAAACCAACTTTTTGCTTATGTGACATTGGAGTGCCAACTTTATACTTAGTGGTGTTATTCATAGTTACAGGCGTTGTTAATGGTGTATCAGAAGCTATTAGATTTCGCCATGGCAATTTAGCAAGTAAGATTGCACGAGCTTGTGTTTCATTATTGTAATAGCGTTTATCAACTTTAATCACATTATTAGCGATAGCTTCATCATTGCTAGCTAAGCATACATTATGACTAGCATGTAAAGGGTATTCATCGACATAGCCAATCAAATGCATCAACTCATGTTCGACTACTTGCTGGCTGTCTTGCTCATCGATATATAAAATCCCATGATTAACATTTGCCCCACCTTTTTCAACAAGTACGCCAAGATATTTAATGTCTGGCTCTAGCGCTTTATCTTGCCAAATAGACTCATCACATTGAATTCTCTGCTCATCAGAATGTGAGCATTTAAGCTCAGCTTTACTTATAAACCTAGGAGTAGAAAAACAAAATTTCTGTGAATAAAACGGAGTAACAGATAATAATGCGATTTGTTGCTCTAATTTTGATAGTGCCGGAATTGAAGTCGCAAAAAATTGGATTTTGTTATCACAAGAAAGCGCTTTAGATGAGCTAGAATTTGCTTTAGATAAAAGCGAGTTTGCCGGCTGTTCTAGATGATATTGGCTAGGTAACACCCTATAGCGATTGATCAATTGGCGTAAATGCTTACCGCGGTCAGATTTTAACAGGCGAATGTTATGGCTTAACTGCTCTAGATCGTTAAATTCAATAGCTAAATGAGTACTAAGAATAAGTGCATCATCATTACTATCTAGCAACTCACTTAATGCACGCTTAGCCTCTAAGTATTGTTTTTGCTGAGGCTGTGCTGCTAGCTTATTTTCAATATTGGTAATTAAGGCGTCTACAGAGCCAAGCTCTGCGGCTTTATCAAACCAGTATTGATAATTACGTTGTTGCTGCTTTAGCTTATAATATTGGCTCAATTGCCATGCGATATCGGCATCATTCCGAGCTAAGTTTGTAGCTAATTTTTGCCACTTTTTAGAGCCATGCTCCACTTCTCTAATATGCTGATACTGGGCAACGTCTAAGCCAAGGCTTAAACCTAATAAGTATTGGCTTGTATAGTGCTCCGGCGCTAACTTATATTCAGCGCTAGATAAAAAACTATCTAAGCTTTTTAACAAAGAAAAAGAGCTTGTTGATAACAACAAGCTCAATAAAATAATAACAACAACTCGTAAGCTCACAGAATGGCTTATTTAGTTAATTTGTGGGCCAACTGTCGCATTTAAGAGTTGCAACTCTAACTTCGCGTAGCGGTGTTCAATAAATTCATAAACATTGGTGCTCAACGCTAACTTAAAGTAATCGGCAGCAATGCTTGGTTGCTCTTTAAGAAGGTGATATTTACCTAAATAAAAGTATGCTTCACATAATCGGTTAGTTAATTCTTTATGGCTAGTTACACCAACACCTAACTGCGCGATAAACTCTTGCTCACTCATTTCATCTAAAAATAATCTTAAAACGTTATTTGCCCAACTATTATGCTCAATTGCATCTAAGTTACTTTTTAAATGAGCTTTAGCACTAACCCTATCAATATCATTTTCGACTAAATAAACCCAAGCGATACGATATGGGTCATGTTTTTGTGCTTCTTTGAAATGTGATAAGTCATCAATCGCTAGACGCGGGCGAGCGCCGTAATATAAAGCTATACCACGGTTTAAATAAGCATACTCATGCATAGGGTCTAACTCAATAGCAGAGTCAAAAGCCTCATAGGCTTGTAAAAAATCTTGTCTTTGGGTGTGATGAATGCCAATAAAGTTATAGGCATCAACTAAATTTGGCTGCAGACGAATTGCCCGTTGAAAATCAAAACTAGCCAAACCACGAAGACCAACACTGTCATAAATAACGCCGCGGTCATAAAAAAGCTTAGCTCTTTGCTCGTTAGTAACCTCTACACGAGTTAAAATTTCTGACAAGCGTGCTAGAGCGATTTCACTTTGTTGGCTGATAGGTAACGGCTCAGCAATAATTAAGTTAGAAAAATTTGGATCAGACTTATTAGTTGTAGCACAACCTTGTAAAAGTAAGAAAAGTAACGCTGAAACAGCGGGTAATTTTAGCTTCACATAAGCTCCTAGGAGAAAATACTTTATATATCATAGTCTATACCAATTTCGTTGAATTAGTATTGGTATTAACCAGTATATAAAAAAGGGAGCCATTCGGCTCCCTTTTTATTAAGTATTTATTGTAACAAAAGAAATTTAGTTACTTATAAGCGTTAATGCTTACTCAGCAGCTGGTGCTTCTTCTGCAGAATCGGCTGATTTCTCAACCGCTTCTTTCATACTTAAACGTACGCGACCTTGACGATCTACTTCTAGTACTTTAACTGTAACTTCTTGACCTTCTTTTAAGAAGTCAGTCACGTTGTTCACACGCTCTTCAGCAATTTGTGAAATGTGAACCAAACCATCTTTACCAGGTAATACGTTAACAAACGCACCAAAGTCAACGATACGTACTACTTTACCAGTGTAAATAGTACCAACTTCGATTTCAGCCGTTAATGCTTTAATACGGTTGATTGCATCTTCAGCTTGTAAGCCATCAGTTGCTGCAATTTTAACTGTACCATCATCTTCGATTTCAATTGTTGTGCCAGTTTCTTCAGTAAGTTGACGAATTGTTGCGCCACCTTTACCAATAACGTCACGAATCTTATCTGCATTGATTTTAAGCGTATGAATGCGTGGAGCAAACTGAGAGATATCTTCACGAGCAGAAGCTAGTGCATCATCCATAACACTAAGGATATGAATACGTGCGCCTTTAGCTTGTGTTAATGCAGTTTGCATGATGTCTTTAGTGATACCTTCAATCTTGATATCCATTTGCAGTGCAGTGATACCATCTTTAGTACCCGCTACTTTAAAGTCCATGTCACCTAAGTGATCTTCATCACCTAAGATATCAGAAAGAACAACGTGGCTGTCACCTTCTTTAACTAGACCCATAGCGATACCAGCAACAGAATCTTTAATTGGAACACCAGCGTCCATTAACGCTAAAGATGTACCACAAACAGAAGCCATTGAAGATGAACCGTTAGACTCAGTAATTTCAGAAACCACACGTACTGAGTACGGGAATTCTTCAATTGTAGGCATAACAGCTAACATACCGCGTTTAGCTAAACGACCGTGACCAATTTCACGACGCTTTGGAGAACCAACAAAACCAGTTTCACCTACACAGTATGGAGGGAAATTGTAATGTAACATGAAGTTATCAGTTTTCTCACCTAAGATAGTTTCAACACGTTGTGCATCACGTTGCGTACCTAAAGTAGCAGCAACTAATGCTTGTGTTTCACCACGTGTAAACACAGCTGAACCGTGGGTACGAGGAAGAACACCAGTCATTACGTCTAATGCACGGATCATTTCAGGATCGCGACCATCGATACGAGGTGCGCCAGAAGTAATACGTTCACGAACAACTTTTTTCTCTAAGTCGTGGAATAAATCTTTAGCTTCTTGAACATTTAATTCTTCGTCTTCTGCTAATAATTTTTCAACTACTGCATTACGAATTTCAGCAACTTTCTCGTAACGAGAAGCTTTTTCAGTAATTTGGTACGCGTCGTTAACGTCAGCAGTTGCTAATTCAGCAATTTTATTCGTTAATTCTTCGTTCTTAACTGGAGCAACCCATTCCCAAGAAGGAGTGTTTACTTCAGCAGCAAATTCTCTAATTGCATTGATTGCAGTTTGCGATTGCTCATGGCCGTAAACAACAGCACCAAGCATAACGTCTTCTGATAACACTTGAGCTTCTGACTCAACCATAAGTACTGCAGCTTCAGTACCTGCAACAACTAAGTCTAACTTGCTTTCTTCAAGCTCAGTTTGAGTTGGGTTTAACACGTAAGCATCGTTTAAGTAACCAACACGAGCCGCACCAACAGGGCCACTAAAAGGCATACCTGAAATAGCTAATGCAGCAGAAGTACCTAATAAAGAGATGATATCAGGTGCAATTTCAGGGTTAGCTGAAACAACAGTAATGATAACTTGTACTTCGTTATTGAATCCTTCAGGGAATAAAGGACGAATTGGACGGTCAATTAAACGTGCAGTTAATGTTTCTTCTTCTGAAGGACGACCTTCACGTTTGAAGAAACCACCAGGAATTTTACCTGCTGCGTATGTTTTTTCTTGGTAATTTACTGTAAGTGGGAAAAAGTCTTGGCCTTCTTTGGCATCTTTTTTACCTACTACAGATACTAATACGCTAGTATCATCCATGCTTGCCATTACAGCAGCTGTTGCTTGACGAGCGATAACACCTGTTTCTAGTGTTACTGTATGCTGTCCGTACTCAAATGTTTTAGTAATCGGAGTCACTATATTTTCCTCTTTAAGGGCCCTATGCCCTATTTCGTTTCATCGTTGTTAAATACCAATTGGGTTAAGTATGTGCCAATGCTTTGGCAGATAATTAATCCAATTGGTATAGTCGCGCCTAATTATACTGATTTGTACTGTGAATGCTAGTTATTACATTGAGTTAAATGTGCTATTAAGTACAAAATAAGCACCAATATCTACTATGTTTTATAAGTAAAAATTTAACCTAGCAACCCCGACTAACTAAAAATTGGTATAAGCCGCTATTTTAACCTAAAGTAATTACATTCAACTCTACTGGTTGTTAACTAATTTATAATTGAAACTAACCTAAATTAGCGGGTAAATATAAATATTGTAACGGTGACTTGGGTACCCGCTTTTGAGTGAGGATAACATGTTAAGACGTCAATTTTTAAATCGACTTGGCTTGGTTCTAGGCACAGGTCTATTAAATTCAACATCAGTAATTGCGGCTGCAAATTCAAGTCTAACTAATCAACAGATAAAACCGGGCGATTGGAAAACTCTACGTACCTTATTCCCTTTAACAAAAGACTATATTCAACTATCGACATTTTTATTAGCATCCCACCCAAAACCGGTAAGTGATGCAATTGAAATGCACCGTAAAGGCTTAGATGAGAACCCCGCTGATTATTGGCACGATCGGTTTTTAACTATTGAAGCTGATATCGCCAAAGTTGCAGCTCAATATATGGGAGGAAAGCCAGAAAACATAGCGTTAACTGATAGTACTACCATGGGACTAGGGCTTGTTTATAGTGGTTTAAAGTTAGAGCCCGGTGAAGAGATATTACAAACAACTCATGATCATTACTCCACCGATCTATCATTAGCTTCTCGAGCAAAAAGAACAGGTGCAATAGTAAAAAGAGTATCGCTTTACCAAGATCCAGCTCAAGCAAATATCAAAGATATCGTGAATAACCTAACTGCAGCAATCACATCAAATACTAAAGTTATAGCGGTTACTTGGGTTCATTCATCAACAGGTGTAAAACTACCCATTAGAGTTATGGCAGATGCCATTGCTAAAATAAACAATAAAAGGAGTGAAGCTAAACAAATAATTTTTTGTGTCGATGGAGTGCATGGCTTTGGTATAGAGAACCAAGATATTAGTAACTTAGGTTGTGATTTTTTTATTGCTGGCACACATAAGTGGATATTTGGCCCTAGGGGCACTGGTATTATTTGGGGAAATGATAAGGCTTGGCAACAATGTGAAGTTGTTATCCCTAGCTTCAGCGCATCTTATGATGTTTGGCTTGGTGGAACAACCCAAGACATGGTTCCTGTGGGTGAGCATATGACACCAGGTGGATTTCATTCTTTTGAACACAGGTGGGCATTACCAGAAGCGTTTAAACTACATATGCAACTAGGTAAAAATAATGTCGAACAACGTATACATCAATTAAACACACAAACAAAAGAAGGCCTAGCTAACATCCCTAACACAACTATTTACACACCGACTTCAACTGAATTATCTTCTGGCTTAGTATGCTTTGATATTAAAGGCAAAAAAGCTGATGAGATAGTTCGTGCTATGCATAAAAAAGGAGTAATAATGAGTAGTACACCTTACCGAGACAGCTATCCTCGCTTTGCCCCTTCATTATTAAACAACGAACAAGAGATTGAGCAAACACTCGCTCATATTAGAAGTTTGGTTTAGTTTGAGTTGTTTGAAAATATTAGAAGTACAGCTTTTAAAGTCTAGTTGTGGGTTGTAGTCTAGCAAAACTAAGCCACGACGTATATGGATATACTAATGCCATGATCGCACGGATGCGAAGGAATGGTCCATGGTGTTTCGGCATACTCCACGTCGTGAAGAGCAAAAAAAAAGAGCCGTAAGGCTCTTTTTTCTTGAATAGATCTTGTCTTAGCGACGTAAACCTAATTTACCGATTAAAGCAGTGTAACGTTCAACGTTTTTGCCTTTTAAGTAATCAAGTAATTTACGACGTTGAGATACCATGCGTAATAAACCACGACGTGAGTGGTGATCATGGATGTGCTCTTTGAAGTGACCTTGTAAGTGGTTGATTTGAGTAGTTAACAAAGCAACTTGTACTTCTGGAGAACCAGTATCACCTTCAGATTGAGCGTATTCTGCAACGATTGCAGCTTTTTCTGTAGCGTTTAAAGACATAATATATACCTTAGTGTTTTAGTTTAAAATCCCGTCAAGCCAAACACTAATTCAGCAAGACGACAAAAGAGCGCGTATTCTAACAATATAAATGCACTTTGCAAGTCATTTATATTGTTTTTACGAGTTTAGGCTATGATCAACAACAATACGTTTTGGCGCGAGCATACCATCATCATTAATATGGGCTACTCCGATAAACTCTTTCTCATCTCCTAAAGTTACTTTAACTAAAGTTCCTGTAGCAGGAAGACCAGAAGCGGAAACGGGGTTACCTAATCGCAAAAAGCGAGCAGAGTCAGCATCAACATTAATTTCAGTTAGCTCAAATACCGCTGTATCCATAGGAACAAGTAACGAATCGAGCACATCGTAAGGCTCTTCACCTTTTGCTTTAGCATCTTCTACTAATGATTTTAAATGATCTAATGTTACCATTTTAGCCACTGGATACGGACCTACTTTAGTACGACGTAGCATACTAACGTGTGCGCCACAGCCAAGCAGCTCACCTAAATCATCAATAATGGTGCGAATATAAGTGCCTTTAGAAACGTGAATTTCTAAATCAACTTCATCACCTTCAAAGCGTTGTAACTCAAGATTAAATACAGTTATATCACGTGCTTCACGTTCAATAGTTATACCTTCACGTGCATATTTATATAAAGGCTGGCCTTGATACTTTAATGCTGAGTACATTGACGGTACTTGTTTAGAGTCACCTCTGAATGAATCAAGTGCAGGCAGTAACTCTGCCTCAGTAATATTTACTGGTTTTTCACTTACTACTTCACCTTCAGCATCACTTGTTGTCGTGCGAATACCAAGTTTAGCGGTAACTATATAAGTTTTGTCTGTGTCTAATAAAAACTGAGAAAACTTAGTACCTTCACCAAAACAAATAGGCAACATGCCAGTGGCCATTGGATCAAGAGCACCAGTATGCCCAGCTTTGTTAGCAAAGAATAAGCGTTTACAAACTTGTAAAGCAGAGTTAGATGACATTTCATATGGCTTATCTAGCAATAAAATGCCATCAATTTGACGACCTTTTCTACGCTTAGCCATTAATTAGTCTTCCTTGCTTTCGTCTGTTGCATCAGTAGCTTGTTCGTCTTGATTTGCTTTACGCTCATCATCACGAATTACTTGGTCAACAAGTGAAGACATACGAACACCTTCAACTAATGACTTATCATAAACAAAACGAAGTTGCGGCATAATACGAGCGCGCAACGTTTTAGCTAATAATGAGCGGATATAACCTGCTGCATCATTTAAAATATTTACAGATTGCTTAACGCTTTCTTCGTCATCACCAAAAAAGGTAACAAATACTTTTGCGTAAGCTAAATCACGAGTTACATCTACCGATGAAACCGTAACCATACCAAGACGAGGATCTTTAATTTCGCGTTGTAAAATAACCGCGATTTCTCGTTGGATTTCTTGTGATACTCGATCGGTACGAGCAAATTCTCTAGCCATGTTTGACTCCACAAATGCAAATAGGGGCTAAGCCCCTATTTGATAAAATTTAATAAACTATCAAGCTTATAGTGAACGTTTAACTTCAACAGTTTCAAATACTTCGATTTGATCGCCAACTCTAACGTCGTTGTAGTTCTTAACACCGATACCACACTCAGTATCTTTACGAACTTCTTGTACGTCATCTTTAAAGCGACGAAGTGATTCTAATTCACCTTCGTAAATTACAACGTTTTCACGTAATACACGAATTGGTGCGCTACGTTTAATTGTACCTTCAGTAACCATACAACCAGCGATAGCACCAATCTTAGGCGACTTAAATACGTCACGCACTTGTGCAAGACCAATGATTTCTTGTTTAAATTCTGGTGCAAGCATACCACTCATAGCAGATTTAACTTCATCGATAAGCGCATAAATAACGCTGTAATAACGTAAGTCTAAGTTTTCTGATTCGATAACTTTACGTGCTGATGCATCGGCACGAACGTTGAAACCTACTACGATTGCATTTGATGCAGCAGCAAGAGAGGCATCAGTTTCAGTAATACCACCTACACCTGAACCAACAATCTTAACTTTAACTTCTTCAGTTGAAAGTTTAAGTAATGAATCTGAAATCGCTTCAAGTGAACCTTGAACATCAGATTTAATTACTAAGTTCAGCTCAGAAATATCGCCAGATTCCATGTTAGAGAACATATTCTCTAGTTTAGATTTCTGTTGACGAGCAAGTTTCACATCACGGAATTTACCTTGACGGAATAATGCAACTTCACGCGCTTTCTTCTCATCTTTAACAACGGTTGCTTCATCACCTGATTGTGGCACACCACTTAAACCAAGGATTTCTACCGGGATCGAAGGACCAGCAGTTGTGATTGCTTTACCATTTTCGTCGCGCATTGCACGAACACGGCCATATTCAAGACCACAAAGTACGATATCACCTTGCTTTAATGTACCTTCTTGAACAAGTACAGTTGCAACAGGACCACGACCTTTATCAAGTTTAGATTCAACCACAACACCACTTGCCATTTTATCTACTACAGCAGTAAGTTCTAGAACTTCTGATTGTAGTAATACAGCGTCAAGTAAGTCATCAACACCTAAACCAGTTTTAGCTGATACAGGACAGAATTGAACGTCACCGCCCCACTCTTCAGAAAGAACGTCATGTTGAGAAAGTTCGCTACGAACACGTTCTACATCAGTTGATTCTTTATCCATTTTGTTAATTGCGATGATAATTGGCACCTCAGATGCCTTCGCATGTTGAATTGCTTCAACAGTTTGTGGCATTACACCATCATCAGCAGCAACAACGATAATTACGATATCTGTTGCTTTTGCACCACGTGAACGCATTGCAGTAAACGCCGCGTGACCTGGAGTATCTAAGAAAGTGATCATACCGTGACCAGTTTCAACGTGATAAGCACCGATATGCTGAGTAATACCACCAGCTTCGCCAGCAGCAACCTTTGCTTTACGGATGTAATCTAGTAATGATGTTTTACCATGGTCAACGTGACCCATAATAGTTACTACAGGAGCACGAGTAATAGCATCACCTGAAATACCACGATCTTCTAAAACGGCATCTTCAAGCGCATTTTCATTAACTAGTAATGCAGTGTGCCCCATTTCTTCTACCACTAAAGCGGCAGTTTCTTGGTCGATTACTTGGTTGATGGTTGCCATAGCACCCATTTTAAACATCGCTTTAACAACTGCGGCGCCTTTAACTGCCATTTTATCGGCAAGTTCAGCAACTGAAATTGTTTCACCAATACGGATTTCACGTTCAACTGCTTTCGCAGGTTTAGTAAAGCCATGCTGTAAAGATGTAGGAGCATTTAAAGACGCTTTGCCTTTGCCTCTAGAGTTGCGATTACCGCGGTCATCATTTTTGTTTGACTTCTTCTTACGACGACGACGTCCGCCGCCTTCTTCTTGAGCGTCAACTTTATCTTCAGCTTCTTGTGCGTATTTAGAAGATGTTACATGAACAACTTCTTTTTCTTTTTTCTTACGCTCTGCTTCTTGCTCTTTCCAACGTGCTTCATTTTCTTCAGCAAGTTTTTTAGCCGCTTCAGCAGACGCTAATGCTTCTTGTTCAGCTTTTGCCGCAGCTTCTTTTTCCTGAGCTAAACGAATCTTTTTCTCTTCTTCGTTTTCTTGCTTAGGAGCAGCAGGTGCTTCTTTAGCTTTAGCAGCAGCGGCAGCTTTTGCACGCTCTTTAGCTTCGGCGTCAGCTTTTGCTTTAGCCGCTGCTTTTGCTTTGTTTTCAGCATCAAGTTTAGCTTTAGCTTCAGCAGCTGCTTTCGCTTCTGCAGCTGCTTGCTCTTCTGCTGCAATACGTGCTTCTTCAGCCGCTTTTGCTTCAGCTTCTGCTTGCGCTTTTAATTCAACATCGCTCGCTTTAACGTAAGTACGCTTTTTACGAACTTCAACTTGAACTTGCTTAGCTTTGCTACCAGAGCCAACAGAAAGTGTTGATTTAGTTTTACGGTTAAGTGTCATACGTTTAGGCTTGCCTTCCGTATCATCACCGTGTTGCTTTTTAAGGTGTACAAGCAAGGCTTCTTTTTCTTGCTCTGTCACGCTATCGCTAGCACTTTTTTTAATACCAGCATCAGCTAATTGGCTTAATAATTTACTTTCATCAGTGCCAATTTCGCTAGCAAGTTGTTTTACGGTTACATCTGTCATTAATTCTTTCTCCTTGCTAGAGCTTACTCTTCGTTAAACCAGCAAATATTACGTGCGGCCATAATTAACTCGCCCGCTTGCTCTTCGTTAAGCTCTTCGATATCAGCGATATCATCTACGCCCTGCTCAGCTAAATCTTCAAGAGTAACTACACCGCGACTTGCTAATACAAACGCTAAATGCTTCTCCATTCCTTCAAGATTTAATAAATCAGCTGCAGGCTCGGCACTTTCTAAAGTTTCTTCTGAAGCTAATGCTTGAGTAGTTAATGCCGCTTTAGCGCGCTCACGTAACTCTTCTACAGTTTCTTCATCTAAACCATCAATTTCTAATAACTCAGCCATTGGTACATATGCAATTTCTTCAAGTGTTGAGAAACCTTCTTCAACAAGCATAGTGGCAAAATCTTCATCTAAGTCTAATTTTTCAGTAAATAAAGTAAGAACTTTATCATTTTCAGCTTCATGCTTAGACTTCATATCTTCAACAGTCATCACGTTTAATTCCCAACCAGTTAATTGGCTAGCTAAACGGATGTTTTGACCACTCTTACCGATGGCCATTGCTAAGTTACCTTCTTCTACGGCGATATCCATCGAGTTAGTGTCTTCATCAACAATGATTGAAGCAACTTCTGCAGGGGCCATAGCATTAATAACGTATTGTGCCGGGTTGTCATCGAATAATACGATATCAACACGCTCACCAGCTAATTCACCAGAAACAGCTTGTACACGTGAACCACGCATACCAACACAAGCACCAACAGGGTCGATACGTTTGTCGTTAGATTTTACAGCGATTTTAGCACGGCTACCTGGATCACGAGCAGCACCTTTAATTTCCAACATTTCTTCACCAATTTCTGGCACTTCAACGCGGAATAATTCGATAAGCATTTCAGGGTTTGCACGACTCATAAATAATTGTGCGCCACGTGCTTCTGGTTTAATTTCAAATAATAAACCACGAACACGATCTCCTGGACGGAACACTTCACGAGGTAGCATTTCATCACGGAAAATTACCGCTTCAGCATTGTTACCTAAGTCTAAAACTACGCTTTCACGGTTAGCTTTTTTAACTACACCAGTAATGATTTCACCAAGTTGGTCTTCGTATTCTTCAACAACTTTAGCACGCTCAGCTTCACGTACCTTTTGTACGATTACTTGCTTAGCTGTTTGCGTAGTAATACGGTCAAACTTAACTGATTCAATTTGGTCTTCAACAAATCCACCAACTTCAATCTCTGGGTTATCGTATTGAGCTGCCGCTAAACCGATTTCAGCGTAAGGGTTTTCAACACCACCTTCTACGCTATCATCAACTACTAACCAACGACGGAATGTATCAAACTCACCAGAAATACGGTCAATTTCAACACGTACTAAAATTTCGCCTTCATATTTCTTTTTTGTTGCTGTTTCTAGGGCTACTTCCATCGCCTCAAAAATCTTTTCACGTGGTAGAGCCTTTTCGTTTGAAACCGCATCTACAACTAGTAATATTTCCTTACTCATCCTTTTTAGCCTCGCTTCTTAATACTGCTATAATTTTGCTACAAGGTTAGCCTTGTCGACATTGCCCAGAGGCAACTCATAATCTTGGCCATCAACGATAACAACTAAATTGTCACCTTCAACAGCTTCTAATAAGCCTTTAAACTTACGGCGGCCATTTTGTGGCATGCCTAGCTTAACTTCTATCGTTTCACCCACTACCGCTAAGTAATGTGCTTTTTCAAATAATGGTCTATCTACACCTGGAGATGATACTTCCAAGTTATATTCTGAACTAATTGGGTCTTCAACGTCTAAAACTGCACTTACTTGACGAGATACGTCAGCACAATTATCAACATCGATACCGTTTTCATGATCGATATACAAACGTAATACTGAATTATTGCCCGCACTGATAAACTCAATACCTAACAATTCCACACCTGTCATCTCAACAGATGGACGTAACATTTCAGTTAATTTTTGTTCAAAATTGCTCAATCACTTTCTCCAAAAACAAAAAAAGGGCTTTAAGCCCATTAAAAATATCAATAATAATATTGATAAATGAATCCATAAACTTATTCATATTATAAACCTACAAATACGAAAAAGCCCCTTTGACATGGGGCTTTGCAAATGAACCCCTTGTGTAACCAGTACAAGATATAATCTGTGTAATGGCAACGTGAAATACGATGTTTATTTACCTTAGAGTTGTAGGCTAAATAAGATTTCACGTCAAAGCGAGCAGATTATAGATCGAGTAAACATAAATCGCAATAAAAACCTTTATATCAAGGGAAGTTAATCTACCGCTGTTAAGGTTTTGTTGGCGTAAATTTTTGCATAAACTCTAATAGCAAGTTTTGATTACCTACATCATTAAAAGTGGCTATATGACCGCCGGTATAGCTTAAAAATGCTTTCGGCTGCTTAGCTTTTGCCAATAATTTCTTGCCATGCTGATAAGGTATAACCACATCTTGCGTGCCATGTACTATCAACAAAGGCGTTGGACTAATATTTTGCACCACATCGATTAAGTCATAATCACTTGGCATCGACCATGCCGCTGGGTATTGAAATAACCAAGTAAGCCAATTGTCACTGGCAATATGGCGGGCAATTTCAGAATATGATGTAAAACCAGCATCGAGTATAACGCCAGAGAGTCTATCTCGCATTTCGGGCTGCGTGCCTACTAAGTAACCTGACATAGAAGCCCCAAGACTCTGCCCCAATAAGTATATAGGCTTTTGCTGAACACTTGGTTGCTTGATTAACCATAAAAACCCGGCATTGATGTCATGAAAAACATCAGGGATTAATGGTTCGCCAGTTGACTTGCCATAACCTCTATAGTCAATTAAAAAAACCTGATACCCGCGTTCTGGTAACCAATAAACACTGCGCAGATGAGTACTTATATTTTGCGCATTTCCATGTAAAAAATAAACCGTGCCTTTAACTTCTACATTATCTTCAACAGGTAAAAACCAACCATGGATAGAAACCTCATCAGAGACTTTTATATCAACATCTTGATAAGCTAAGCCAACTTGTTCAGGAGTTCTTACTAACTGTTTTTCTGGATAGAAGAATAAAGTACTACAACCACTTATACACAATAGTAAAAAGCTAATAAGTAATTTATTTAGGCAATGCATCTAAAAATAAGCCCGCATTGACAAGCCAAACTCATCATAATCTACATCGTCGTTATTATTACGTTTAGCATGCAACCTCAGCGCAAAGTCTTGCCCTAGCGCTATACTATGCTCAAATTGGTAAGTTTTACGGGTGATGCCATCAATAAACACATATTGTGATACTTTAAGTAATGACTTACCAAGTACAGACGTTAGCATATAGCCAGCTTCAACTCCCGGTGCGACAGACCAGTTATTGTCTAATCCTTCATTATATTCTAAACGCCCAGTTGCCATAAAATAGAGTCGGTCTTGCTCGAACAACTCCCAACTAACACCACCGCCACCATTGGCTTGTACGGCTAAATCCTCATTTTGCTCTAACCAATGGCGCTCAATGCCAATATTCGCTTGCCATGACCAAGGCGAAAAGTAATCTTTGCGCGGTGATAACGACGTAATATCAAGTAACTCAGCTTGTTGTAATTGCACCGAATCATCGACAACACGTAAGGTTATTTTCGCCATATTTAATGACATGCCGTTGTCATAGCCATCAATGTTATCGAGTAAATCATGATAGCTTGCGCGGTAAGTAAAATCGCTAAACAGTTCGTCGTTACTTTCCCCTACCTGCACTGACATCATGGTCGTTTCATGGCCTAAGTCTGGTCGGTAAGGCTGCTCAGGTTCAGGCGGTAAAATACTGGCGTGTTTACGGATCATTTTAAGCAGTTGAAAACTGCGTTTTGATACCTCAGGACTACGCTCTTCTTTATTGGTTAAATAGCGTATTAAGCGATAACTGGCATGCACAATTTTTTGTTGCTGCTCTATGTTAAGTGCTTTAAATTCTTTTGAATCACGAACCTGGATATCTTCAGATAATTCCACAGCTAACTTTCGATTTTCTTTCGGTAAATGGTTTAACTGATTATCTAAGTGAGTACGATGAGATGGACGATAATGTACATCGTCAACCATGCCTTTATCGCGCACTACTCTTACGGTATCAATTGGAATAACTACGCCAGGAAATTCATCGGTAAGTTTCGAGCTTGGACGAGCAATATCAATTAGTTCAAGTAAACGGTAAGCACAGTTTTCATCAAAGAAGTAATAATCAAAATTAATACCGCGAAGCTCCCACACATGAGCAAGCATCAGATCTATTTCTTGCGCGGTTAAATTTAGTTTATATTCCCATAAGTCACGATTTTCTGCGCGGTTATATTCTTTTATTTTTTCAAAATAAGGGTTCGCCGCAAAATTACCCGGGTAACCACCACCTAAACCTTTAATGGTATAAGCTATGCTGTTTACATCAGGTGGGATATTGGCGCCAAAATTAATCGCGTGTGATAAATAAGTCGAATGTTTTTCCACATTAAAAGGGTCAAAGCGAATAAATGTATGGCCGTACATAGACGATGGACTGTTTAACTGACTCGATGCATACACCAAGATCACAGATTCAGTATTTAAGTCTTTACGCCATAAGTCATATTCAGCACAGTCGGCTTTGGGTAAGCTGGCGATAAATTCAGGTAGTTGTGTTGCTAACCATTTTTTACGAGCTGGAAATGAACACTGAGTTTCGGGAGAGTTTTTAAAAGCAGAAAGTGTGGCTATAAACTCAGCTTTTGGATCAAACTTACCATTTGCCGCAAAAAAGAAACGATCATCATCGACAAAGCTCTCAGCATCACCTTCTTGTGCATCACCTTTATAATAAAGTAATTTAAGCCATAAAGGGTGTTTTGCAACAGCTTGTTGTTTGGCTGACAAAAAAGGATTTGGCGTGTCTGCTACAGATGACTCATTTAAATTAGAATCTGGCTTGGCTTGAGCAAAAAAAACCATACCCCACACAACACAAAGAGAGGCTAATTGTTTTTTCATATAATATTTAATACCAATTTATTATTTTTATCTTAAACCCATCGTTACAGTCAGTAATAGATAAGTGACGTTAACTTTACTTTTACATTAATTTACGCAAAATAAAAGGGGCTAGATAGCCCCTTTCTTAAGATTTCAAATAAAAATTATTGTGCGACTGTGTATTTCGCTAATTTTTCATCTTCTTCTAAAACTGTAAACATAGTTGCAACTACATGCTCAGTCGTTACATCTTCTGATGGGAACATACGATCAAAGTTAGTATGTAATGTACGTTTAAAGTTTGCACGGTCTTGCTCTTCTACACCCATAGAAACAGCTACAGCAGTCATTGCTTCACCGTCACCACGAGCAACATCTTCAGAAAACTCATCCATAATCATACTTACATCAACCATTTCTTTACCGCCGTAAGAAAGAGTACCTGATGTAGAACAACCATTTGTACCAAACGTCATACCAAATGTTGCATTACCAGTAGAACCATTTGTTAGTGAAGCCATGATATGTGAAGGCGTACCTGATTGGCCTTTGAATAACATGTTACCCCAACCACAGTTAGGACCACCTGGAGCACCAGCAAAAGCTGATGATGACATAGTTAATAAAGCTGCTGTAATTAAAATCTTTTTCATAAGGATATTCCCTGTAAGGTCATTATTGTTAAAGTTTTTGCTTTGCAAGCATATGATTCACATCATAAAAACCACTTAACGTAGAAGCAGTTAAATTAACTGTAGTACACCTTTAACAAAATTGAAACACTTTATTGACTCTTTTTTAAACTACTTAGCTGATAGTTATAGAGTTTATTTTTTAACCAGCACAGGGATAAGTGAGAAAGACGCAGGAAATAATCAAGCATACTTGTCAAAGATTACTTCATATATAAAAGCCTGACTAACGTTATATTAATCAGGCTCTATTTACATAGATTGCTTTATAGCGTTAATTTAACAAAGCTATTGCTATAAAAGTTTCAAAACTACGGTTGATTTGCCCTTGCATCATCTAACAATAACTTTCTAATATTCTCATACGCCATATTAGGCTCTAAATCGACGTTCCATAAACCTAAACGTTTTGTATTTCGAGAAATCGAGCGTTTAGAAAAATCAGGATCATCAACAACATTCCATAAATTCCAAGCAACGATTCCTGTTTTTCTATTTTGTAATAAAGTTTGCAGTATATTTGTGTATACATCGGCAATATCCTGCTCACTGTAAACTTTATTTTTTGGTTGGTGGATATTTTTTTCAGTAACATGAAATTCAATATCTTGGCTATGTGCCCATTTAATTAAACCATCAAGTGTTTGTAACGCTTTACTATTAGGGTTTGCAAAGTCAGCAAACTCCTTTTTAATATGAGCTTGCCAGCCTAAAGCATCAACTCTTAAACCTCGATATTTTAAATAAAGTACTAACTCTTTCACTAAGGCAATAGACTCTGGTGTTGTCATGCGGTGCTGATTTAAGACTAACTTTTTATTTGGTCCATGCTGCTGAGCGACCTCAAAGGCTTTAATAATATAAAGTGGCACGCCTTGTTCTTGTAGTAACGGGAATTGTTCAGGAATATCGGTTTCAAAGCCCATTTTAGGCCACGGATTCTCCCAGTTCTTTACCCCCGGCTTTGGCCCAAACCAAGTACCTTCTTCAGTAATGGTTTCATTAACTACATCAATCCAAACAACATGTTCATCATCATTGTAGCGTTGACTAATAGCAGTCATAAATTCAACCAGCATTTTTTCAAGCTCTGCTGGTGTACGGTTATCTCTAAGCACCCATTTTGAGCTTTGAGGGCTAATAGGACCATGTAAACGGATGACTTGATTATTTTGTTTAGCACGAGCGACCCATTCATCAGAAACATCCCAATTCCATACTCCAAAAGTAGGATGTATACGAGATTGTTTAAAATCATTGTTAGGTGAAATATAGCTAAATTCCCTATTTAGGATCTGATCAACTGGAGTATCCCAATCCTTAAACCCTGTTGTCGCACCTATGTATAGATTATCAAAATGCTCATTATCGATGATTTTTCGTAACGGTTCACCTTGTGGCTCAGGTAACGGTTTAGATAAAGAACAACTCACTAGAGTAAAAATGGTAATTAATAAAATGAACAAATGACGATAAAACAACATACAAAATCCAATAATGTAGGGCATCAATGTTTAAACAATGAAAATAAAGTTTAAGAAGAGTTTATTAGAAAGTATATAAATCAAGGTATCGACTGTTTTTACATATCTTTACACTGAGTAAGTTAATTTACCTGCAGATACAAAAAAACCTAGCTTATAGCTAGGCTTTAAATATGGTGCGGATGGAGAGACTCGAACTCTCACGCCTTGCGGCACAGGCACCTCATGCCTGCGTGTCTACCAATTCCACCACATCCGCAAATATGATAGAACTAGTTTGGAATGTCGTTCTCTTTTTTGCTATCGCTAGCAGGTACATCTGTTGCAGCAGGAACTTCAGCACTTTGCGTTTGCTCTGCTGCTGGTGCTGCTAGGTTCTCAAACTCACTACCTTCATTAGATTGATGAGTAGTTAAGTTACCTAAGATTAAGCTAATTACGAAAAATAACGTTGCTAATATAGCCGTTGTTTTTGTCATAAAGTTACCTGAGCCACCTGAACCAAAAATAGTAGCAGATGAACCCGCGCCAAATGAAGCGCCCATATCAGCACCCTTACCTTGTTGAATTAAAATAAAACCAACTAAGATTAGTGCGATAATTAAATAAACAACGATTAAAACTTGATACAACATACTTTTTAAATCCTATACTGCTAGGCAGATTTTTTTAAATTCTTCAATTTTTAAACTTGCACCGCCGATCAGACCACCGTCTATATCTGCTTGTGCAAATAATTCTTTGCAATTAGTCGCATTAACACTACCGCCATATAATAGAGGTACTTGTTGAGCAACATCAGCGTCAAAACCAGCTAAATAACCTCGAATAAATTCGTGAGTTTCTTGAGCTATTTTTGTAGATGCTGTTTTGCCTGTTCCAATAGCCCAAACAGGCTCATAGGCAACAACAACATTTTTAAAACTTTCAATACCAATTTTTGCAATTACTGGAGCAAGTTGGTAACTAAGTCTTAACTCAGTTTCACCACTTTCTCGTTCTTCTTCGGTTTCACCAATACATAAAATTGGTTTTAAGCCACTTGCTAAAGCATAAGCAACCTTTTCAGCAACGATTTCTGAGCTATCTGCAAACATAGCTCGTCGCTCTGAATGGCCGAGAATTACGTATTGTACCTGCAAATCATTCAGCATTAAAGCTGAAATCTCACCTGTATAGGCACCTTTTTCATTTTCGTTTATATTTTGAGCGCCACAGGCAATTTGCGAGTTTTTCAAATTTGCTTGTATTGTTGATAAATAAGGAGCTGGTGGACAAATAATTACCTGATGATTGTCTTTAAAATTTTCATCATTTAAACCATTACACATTTGCGTTGCAAGCTCTAAACTGCCATTCATTTTCCAATTAGCAGCTACAATTGTTTGTCTACTCATGTTAATTCTCTTATTTAAACGGGCGAGATATTACCTGCGTTAAAAGCAAGATACAAGAAATTAAATAACTTGCCCGTTTTTTTGATTATTTATCGTTCAATACTTAACTATTTAACTAGTTTTACTTTATCAGCAATTTTATTTGCTAAGGCGGTAACATTTTCTAATTCAGGTCCTTCAACCATAACGCGGATCAATGGTTCTGTGCCCGATTTACGTAGAAGAACCCGCCCTTTACCAGCAAGCTCATTTTCCACTTCTTCAGCACTTGCAATAACAGCAGGATCTAATAGAGGATCATTATCACCACTAAATCTTACGTTAACCAAAACCTGAGGTAGCATAGTCATGCCTTTGCGTAATTTAGTTAAACTTTTACCTGACTGGCAAATAGCTTCTAAAACATTTAAGGCAGCAATTATACCGTCACCTGTTGAGGTGCAGTTTAAATTAATCACATGGCCTGAATTTTCAGCACCAAGTTGCCAACCTTTAGCTTTTAATTGCTCCATAACGTAACGGTCACCAACTTTAGCTCGAGTAAACTCAATACCTAAATCTTGAAGAGCAAGCTCTAAGCCCATGTTGCTCATTAATGTACCCACAACACCACCTTTAAGTTTATTGTGGTATTGGGCATTTTTGGCGATCATAAAAATGATTTCATCGCCATCGACTACATCACCATTTTGATCAACCATCATTAAACGGTCACCGTCACCATCAAGAGCGATACCTAAATCCGCTTGGTGCTCTAACACTAAGCGTTTAATATTTTTCATTGATGTAGCGCCGCAATCATCGTTGATGTTAACGCCATTTGGTGCACAGGCAAATTCAACTACTTCAGCGCCAAGCTCACGGAAAACTTTTGGAGCAATGTGATAAGTTGCACCATTAGCACAATCTAAAACAATTTTTAGACCATTTAGTGAGTATTCAGAAGGAAAGTTACTTTTACAAAATTCAATATATCGACCGGCTGCATCATCAATTCGATTAGCTTTTCCTAATTTAGCAGAATGTACGCAGTCCATTTCTTCATCAATCATGGCTTCAATTGATTGTTCGATATCATCAGGTAATTTTTCACCTGTTGTAGAGAAGAACTTAATGCCATTATCGTAAAAAGGATTGTGTGAAGCACTAATAACTATGCCCGCTTCAGCACGAAATGTTTTGGTTAAATAAGCAACAGCAGG
Organism: Thalassomonas sp. M1454; assembly: GCF_007097525.1. GTDB lineage: Bacteria > Pseudomonadota > Gammaproteobacteria > Enterobacterales > Alteromonadaceae > Thalassotalea_A. Next base: position 259,061 of record NZ_VKDD01000002.1, on the reverse strand, counting down.
TGTTGGCATTGGCCCCATTAAACCAACATCAATACCAGCAGCAGAAAAGCCCGCTTCAAGTGCAGACTCAAGCATGTAACCAGAGATTCGAGTATCTTTACCTATGAGAACTTTTTTAGTACCAGCTGTTGCAAGAACTTTACCTGCAGCCCAGCCAAGTTTCATCACAAATTTAGGAGTAATAGGTGTTTTACCAACTAAACCACGAACGCCATCTGTTCCAAAATATTTTCTATTCGACACTTAATTTAACTCCATTTTATTAATTCTTTTATACGCTTGAGTATTATAAATCATAATTAAGCGTAGCATTTAATACCTTTATTGCATCGACAGTTTCTTTAACGTCATGCACTCTAATAATTTTTGCGCCATTAATTGTTGCTAGTACCGCGGCAGATAAACTACCAGCTAAGCGCTCATTTACATCGCGTTGTAATAAATTACCTATCATCGACTTGCGTGAGATGCCAGCAAGTATAGGTAAATTTAACTTTGTTAATTCTTTTTGCCTAGCTAATAACTCATAGTTTTGCTCTAAGGTTTTACCAAAACCATAACCCGGATCTAAGATAAGGCGTTCTTTTGCAATTCCAGCTTGTTCACAGGCAGTAATTCTCTGCTGAAAAAACTCGATAATGTCAGTGACAATATCTTTGTATTGTGGATTAGCTTGCATGGTTCTTGGCAAGCCTTGCATATGCATTAAACAAACCGGTAAATTACACTTTGCAAGTACACTTAAACAATTGTCGTTTTGTAGTGCTCTAACATCATTTATTAAGCCCACACCAGCATTAATCCCAGCGTTCATGACTTCAGCTTTACTGGTATCTAAAGAGATCACAACATCAAAGCGTTGTTTAATCGCTTCAATAATAGGTACAACCCTATCGAGCTCTTCAGTTAAGCTAACATCTTTTGCGCCAGGCCTTGTTGATTCGCCGCCAATATCGATAATACTGGCACCGTCTTCTATCATGCGTTCAACTTGCTCTATGGCATTATTAACATGAGCAAACTTACCACCATCAGAAAAAGAATCGGGTGTCACATTTAAAATGCCCATCACTTGGACATCAGTAAGGTTAAGTTGCTTGTCTGCAAATTGCATGAAATTTGAAGAGTTGGTCATTTTTATTGGCGTTATAAGTAAGCTTAAAGCTATTGATTTATCGCATTATTATAGAGGATGAATGGCTATAAATATAGTCTGCAGTTAATAAAATTGAGCTATCTATTTGATAAATTTCAGATATAAAAAAACCCGCAAAGCGGGTTTTTAAAAAGGTTTGCTATTAGCTTGCAGGAACATCATCCGGCTTACTTGAGTCCACCGATGGCTTTGATGAACTACTTGGTGGCTTAGTTGAAGAGTCTTCATCGCCATAGCCTTTTGGAGCTCGTACTTCAACACGTGCCATAAGGTCATCGATTTGTAGTGAATCAATTGTTTCATACGTCATTAAAGCATCTTTCATGGCATGTAAAATGTCCATGTTATCTTTGATCAGTTTTTCAGCACGTTGATAGTTACGCTCAACAAATACACGTATTTCAGCATCGATTGCTTTAGCTGTTTCATCAGACATATGTAAAGACTTAGATGACGTGCGACCTAAGAAAACTTCGCCTTCTTCTTCAGCAAATAACATAGGTCCCATTTTTTCAGATAAGCCCCATTGGGTAACCATTTTACGAGCAATATCAGTAGCACGTTCAATATCATTTGAAGCACCTGTTGATACTTTATCTGCACCGTAAATTACTTCTTCAGCAATACGACCACCGTAAAGTGATGAAATCATGCTTTCTAAATGTTGTTTAGTATGACTTACTCTATCTTTTTCAGGTAAGTACATAGTTACACCTAAAGCACGACCGCGAGGGATAATACTTACTTTGTAAACAGGGTCATGCTCTGGTACTAAACGACCAACAATGGCATGCCCTGCTTCATGGTAAGCCGTCATTGCTTTTTCTTCTTCGCTCATCACCATAGAGCGGCGTTCAGAGCCCATAAGAATTTTATCTTTAGCTTTTTCAAATTCTGTCATGCTAACTAAACGACGACTTGTACGAGCAGCAAAAAGCGCAGCTTCGTTTACTAAGTTTGCTAAATCAGCACCAGAGAAACCTGGAGTACCACGTGCAATAACGTCAGCTTTAACGTCATCACCTAAAGGTACTTTACGCATATGAACTTTAAGGATTTGTTCACGTCCACGAATATCAGGAAGACCAACGGTTACTTGACGGTCAAAACGACCAGGGCGAAGTAATGCAGGATCTAATACATCTGGACGGTTAGTTGCGGCAATAACAATAACGCCTTCATTACCTTCAAAACCATCCATTTCAACTAACATTTGGTTTAGGGTTTGTTCACGTTCATCGTGACCACCACCAAGACCAGCGCCACGTTGGCGACCTACCGCATCAATCTCATCGATAAAGATGATACAAGGTGCAGATTTTTTCGCTTGTTCAAACATGTCACGTACACGAGATGCACCAACACCAACAAACATTTCAACGAAATCTGAACCTGAAATTGAGAAGAATGGTACTTTAGCTTCACCAGCAATCGCTTTAGCTAATAAAGTTTTACCAGTACCAGGCTGACCTACCATTAAAATACCTGACGGGATACGACCACCAAGTTTTTGGAACCTGGTTGGATCTTTTAAGTATTCAACTAACTCAGATACTTCTTCTTTTGCTTCATCACAACCGGCAACATCAGCAAAAGTAGTTTTAATTTGGTCATCGCTAAGTAGACGTGCTTTTGATTTACCAAAGCTCATTGCGCCTTTACCGCCACCGCCTTGCATTTGGCGCATGAAGAAAATCCAAATACCAATTAACAGTAACATTGGGAACCAGTTAATGAAGATGCTAGCAAGTAAGCTCGGCTCTTCTGGTGGTACACCTTTAACGCTAACGTTATTCTTAATTAAATCATCAAGTAATTTAGGGTCGTATTGAGTTGGGATAAGTGTGGTGAAACTTTGGCCATTACTTAAAGTACCGGTGATCACACCATTACTTTCAATTTCAACCGCGCTAACCTGCTCTTGGTTAACTTGATTAATGAAAGTTGTATAATCTAACTGAGAATCAGCATTATTTCCCGGAGTAAAACTCTGGAATACTGACATTAAAACAATGGCTATGACTAACCATAAAATAAGATTTTTTACCATATCGCTCAATTTGAGAACCTCTACTTTAAAAATACTGCGATGACTTTCGTCACTGTCTATTTAATTATAGACTTTAACTTCACTAACTTTACTACAGTTTGTAACCAGTAGCTACTATATATACTTCCCTTGAACGTGCTCTGGAAGACTCTGGTTTTCTGGTTTTGACCGTTGTGAAACATGATTTTACATCTTTCATGTATTGTTCAAACCCTTCCCCTTGAAAAACTTTCACCACAAAGCTGCCATTTTTCTTTAAAACTTGATGACACATATCTAATGCTAACTCCACTAAATACATGTTTCTTGGTTGATCAGTTGCTTCATTACCACTGAAATTTTGTGCCATATCTGACATTACCACATCAACGTTACGACCGCCTATTTTATTCAATAGAGCGTCAAGAACATCATCTTCTCTAAAGTCACCTTGCAAAAAGGCAACACCTGGTAATGGCTCCATAGGTAAAATATCACAGGCAACAACAATGCCTTTATCACCAAGAACTTTAACCGCGTATTCAGACCAACCGCCAGGAGCTGCACCTAAATCGACAACATTCATTCCCGGTTTAATAAGTTTGTCTTTGTTATTAATTTCTTCAATTTTAAATACAGCGCGTGAACGTAAACCAAGCTTTTGCGCTTTTTTTACATATTCATCATCAAAATGCTCTTGCATCCATCGATTTGAGCTGGCTGATCTGCCTTTTTTTGGATTTGACATAATATTTTTTGATTTAAATTAGTATTAATCACAAGATGGCGTTAAAATGTAAAGAATTCAAGTAACTTAAACGAAATTTTTTAAATGAATCTATCTAAGAAACAAATTCAACACCTTAAAGGCTTAGCTCATTCCCTAAAACCAGTAGTGTTATTAGGTAATAATGGTTTAACAGAAGCTGTAGTTGCAGAGATTGACTACGCATTAAACCACCATGAGTTGATTAAAGTTAAAATTCCTACAGATGACAGAGAAGTTAAACAACTTATCGTTGACGCTATTGTAAGAGAAACTAACTCAATCAAAGTACAAACTATTGGTAAAACATTAATTGTTTACCGTCAATCTGCGGAAAAGAAAATTTCAATTCCTAAGATCTAATTTAATGAATCTAGCTTATTAAAACTAGCTACATGCATTTAATTTATATTAAAGCACCTATGCTTACAGGTGCTTTTTTTTACAGCAATTTAAACCGCTTGATAGTGATTAACACCATCGACAACATTAATAACTAACTTATCTTGCTCAATTAAATAATTAATACAGGCTAAAGCTTCACCGTACGCCAGCATCAAATTGTGTTTAGTAATTTGTGATTTAAATAAAACAGGGAATGTATCTGCTAGCTTGCTTGGTTGTTGGCAATGTGCCAATAAATTTTTAATATCTTGCTCAGTATCATTAATTAATTTATTAGTACGTATTATACCGCCAGTAAAAGGCAAGCCATGGGCTGGCAATATTTTAGTGTTATCGTTAATCGTCGCTAATAAATATTGATAAGAATCTAGCATATCCTGCATAGGATTAGCTAAAGGCTCTGTTGGCCAAACACTGACATTAGAAGAAATTGTTGGCAATAATTGATCGCCAGAGATAAATAAGTCTAACTCTTGATTATATAAACAGATATGTTCAGGCGAATGCCCCTTACCTGTCACCAACAGCCAATTATAACCGCCAATATTTAGCTTTTGTTTATCTGCAAGTGGTTGATAATGTTTAGGTAAAGGGTGGATGATTTTACCGAACATAGTTATGTGCTTTTCATAACTTGCCATTTGCTTATCACTTGCACCTATTGATTGGTAAAACGCTTCAATATCGCCTCGTTCAGTATGACTTAGCTCACTAAACAAATGATGGTAAATATCATACTCACCTTTAGATATAAGTAATTGCGCATCAAATTCTTCACATAACCACCCAGCTAAACCTAAATGATCTGGATGAAAGTGAGTACATAGCACTAGTTTAATCGGCTTACCTTTAAGTTGCTCATTAATAATGTTCAACCAGCTTTCTCGTGCTTGCTCAACATCTGGTCCAGTATCAACCACAGTCCAAAAGTTTTCATCTTCAATTAGCCAAAGGTTGATATGGTCAAGCGCAAAAGGCATAGCTAAACGCAACCAATATATTCGCGGAGCTATTTCTTGTAATTGATTTAGTGGCGCAGCTTGTTCTACAAGGTATTTAATTTTTGACATTAATCATGATATTCATTTACTTGGGTGATATCACCATAACATTTAAAAAAGTTTAAATCTTTAGTGATATGTGTTGAAATACAATAATTACCTATTTAAATAGTCGGCTGATACATAACATGAGTTTAGTTGAGCAAAAACTATCCCGTATAGATCTTAATTTATTAATTGCGTTAAGTGTTTTACTTAAAGAGCAAAACGTAAGCCGTGCAGCTGAGCTATTGTTTTTATCGCAATCGGCAATGAGCCGAACCTTACAACGTCTTCGCGAAGTATTCGATGACCAGTTATTTATTAGGGCCTCAAAAGGTATCACTCCAACAGTTAAAGCGTTAGAAATAGCTAAAGTATTACCTGAAATTATCGACTCACTTAATGAGTTAGTTACCAATAAAGACTTTATTCCTGAGCAGTGTGAACAAACATTCACCATGTCTCTACCCACTCTTTTTACACAATCGGTTATTTTACCTTTAATAAAAGATTTAAGAGTAAAAGCACCCAAAGTAAAATTAAATGATCACGCAGCTAAAGTGAATCCTTTTCCTTTATTGGAAAGTGGCGCTTTAGATTTTGCCATTAATTTAACCAGTATTAACGACGCCCACTTTACCTCTACGCCATTTGCGCAATTAAAATTGGTTATATATGGACGCAAAGGCCACCCTTTACTTGAGCAGAAAAAAGTTGAGCTAGCCAATTGCTTAAAATATGATTTTGCTGCGTTAATATTAGAAAATGATGACAACATTCAATTTCGTAATCCAGTAGATAATATTGTATCTACTGAAGGTGTCACTCGAAATATCGTATTAAGAACCAGCCAAATATTTGTGCTTATTGAGTATTTAAAGTCATCAAATGCCTTGTTAATGGGGCCAAACTCATTGATGAAATCGGATGAATTGAAAGGTATTTTAGAGCCTGTATTTGAATTTGATCATACGCCAGAGAATTTAATAGACCTGTACTTAATTGAGCATAAGCGGGTTGCCGCAAGTCCAGCTCATCAATGGTTTAAACAGCGTTTAATGGCCACCATGACATTGTAAATATTATCAAGGTGTCTGACACCTTGATATTTCAACGGGTTCAAATATAAAAGGCCGAAAGATTATTAATCTATTCGGCCTTTTTGTTTAATGCTATTGAGTATTAGTCAAAGAAACCTTTTTCTTCTTCCTTTTTAAAGACTTCGTTCAAGATTAAACCTTCGTTAGCTGATGGCTGTTTTATATTCAAAATAGCTGAAAGCGTTGGCGCTACATCAACCGTATTTACTTTGCGGTAAATGTGCTGTGCAGGAATACCTTTACCAGCAAAAATTACAGGCACAAATGTGTCATAAGTCCAAGGTGAGCCATGAACTACCGCTACCTTTAAGCCATCAAGATTGTTAATAAAGTCATGAGGCTTGTATACCATGTAAACATCACCTGAGCGTTTCGGGCTGTAATTTTTTAAGATCGCACGATGTAACTTAGTATCCGGAAAGTCACCTGTTGCTAAACGATTACTCGCTACCGTTAAAAACACGTCATCCATTGACATTAAAGCACTAGCAATTTTATCTTGTACTACAGCAATCGATAATTTATGTTTTTTGATCACCTCATGGTCAAGGTACACATAAGGCTGTGAATAGTTAGAGATAAGTTGCTCTTTAATACCTAACTCAGCTTTAACCTTAGCTACTACATCAAGTTCATCCCATTGCTTAGCCGATACATAATCGCCATTTACTTTGTGCTCATGTAAATATCCAGGCGCTTCAGGGCCGCCGTGATCGGCAGATAAAACAATAACGGTATTTTCTAAACCAACATGTTTATCAACGTAAGCAAATAAATCAGCAAGCGTTTTGTCTAAACGTAGCATGTTATCTTCACTTTCAAGGCTTGATGCGCCAAAGAAGTGGCCAATATAATCGGTTGAAGATAAGCTAATTGCTAAGAAATCAGTAATATTATCTTTACCCAAATCTTCGTTCACAATAAGCTCTTTAGCAAAATCAACCGTCATTTCATCGCCAATTGGGCTTACCGTTAATAACGTGCTGAAGTAAGGAGAGCTTTTATCACCAAATTCATGTGGGAACGTAGTACCGTACTCACCAAGTTTAAATTCCCAAGGACTATCATCATCTTCACCAAAAAGGTAAGTTGACTTATCATTCATCAACTCCCATTTTTTATTCGAAAACTGCTCAGGAAATTTCTTCTTATTCCAATCAGTTACCCATTGTGGATATTGATCGTAGTAATAGTTACTGGTAATAAATTCGTTATTTGCTTTTGAAAACCAAAAAGCTTTACCGCCATGGCCAGCAAGTGAGATTGCACCGCGGTCTTTTACTGAAACACCAAACACTTTGGCTTTACCATTGGTGCTAATGATCATTTCATCACTAAAGGTCGAGCTTTGGATATTCATAGGTGAACGGCCATCTACGGTTGCCGCTTTTTGCGTAGGGTCAATTTCAGTACTTTTATCTATATCTGCATTTTTTGACAATAAACTATAGTTAGCATCTTCAACGTTATAAACAGTTGTACCTGATTTACGGTCATACCACATATTACCAATCAAGCCATGATTTGCTGGATGAGCACCGGTTGCAAGCGTAACATGACCAACAATAGTTTCGGTATTAGCATGGGCATGATGAGCATCACGATAAACTGTGCCTTGATTTAATAGGTAGTTAAAACCATTTTTCCCAAGTCTGTCTTGGTAACGAAATGGTAAATCACCACGTAACTGATCTACAGTAATTTGCAATACCAATTTAGGCTTTGAATTATCTTGCTCTGCAACAGCTGGTGTGGCTAATAAACCAAACATAGCGGCAGATAAAATAGTGAGCGACAACACTGATTTAGTCAATGAACTTTTTAACATAAAAACACATCCTTCCATTAGATATATATGAATAACCAATTAAGCGTAGACCGTATATATCGATTTAGAAAATTAAATTTAAAACATGTGTGAATGATAAAGATGAGCGGCCAACTTAACAAATGATTTACAATCAAAAATGATATGCACTATGTACATATCATCTTTTATTAAGGTGTGTATTCGAGTAGAAATAATATAAAGATTTTAAGTGATAGAAATGCTCACTAATGCTTCACCAACTAATGTACTTTGACCATCTGCGTTTTCAGCTTTAATTGCTACTTTAGCTAAACTCTCGCCATTATTGTCAATTAATTCAACCACTTCGCCTGAGCAGGTAATAACATCTTGTAATTGTGTTATAGCAACAAATTTAGCGCTGAATTTTTTAAGTTGTGCTTGTGGCAACCAATTAGTTAATAACCGACCTAAGTAAGCCATTGACAGCATACCATGGGCAAAGACATCACTCATGCCACATTTTTTTGCAAAGTCTGTATCGATATGAATAGGGTTATGATCCCCTGATGCACCAGCAAATAAAGCCAATGTGGTTCTAGAAATAGCTGGTAAGGTTAAAGGCGGTAATTGACTACCTAAAGTAATATTTGACATGTGTTTAAACTCTACTGATTTAATTACGGTAAACTAAGGTGTTACAGGCTTTAGCAACAAGGGTTTTAGCTTGATTGGTAAAGCTTGACTCAAGTACGACAAACTCTAATGCACCGCCTTTTTTATCAAAAATCGTTTTAATACTTACCGCTACCGTGATCTGGTCGCCAGCATAAATATTGTCGAAATATTCAAACTCTTGTGAGCCATGTAACACTCGACCAATATCCATATCAAGTAAGGTCAGAACAGGTAATAGTTCCGGGCCATCAAGCTCTATCGTAAATGGAAAAGTGGGCGGAGCAAGGATAGAACGATGGCCTTGCTCAAGCGCAGCTTGTTCATCAAAGTAAATAGGGTTTGTTTCACCAATGGCTTTTGCGAAAAATTTTAAGCGCCCCTTTTCAATATCAATAACAAATGGATTAAATTGATGACCAACTTTTGTTTTGTCTAACATTATTTTCTCTATGCAAGTTTAAAATAAGATCCTGAATCAAGTTCAGGATGACGATTTTATTAAAATCCTAAAGCTAAGCCGCACTTACAATTTACGATACATGCTCACAACAGCAGCGCCACCTAAGCCAAGGTTATGCTGTAAAGCGACATTAGCACCTTCTACTTGGCGTTTACCAGCAGTGCCACGTAAATGCCATACTAACTCGGTACATTGCGCTAAGCCAGTAGCACCAATAGGGTGTCCCTTTGACATTAATCCCCCCGATGGGTTTACCACAAAACTACCGCCGTAAGTATTTTCACCATCATTAATAAATTGCTCAGCGCCGCCCTCTTCACATAAACCTAAACCTTCGTAGGTAATAACTTCGTTAGGGGTAAAACAATCGTGCAATTCAACCACTTGTATATCTTGCGGGCCAATACCGGCAATTTCATACACTTCATTAGCTGCTTTAGCGGTCATTTTTGACCCTATCAGCTGCATTGGGTCGGTCCAAGTATCAGCAATATCGGTTGCAATTGCTTGTGCAACTATTTCTACATTGGCGTTGGTTAAACCATGTTTTTTAGCAAAAGCTTCACTACACACAACAACCGCGGCAGCTCCACATGTTGGTGGACATGCCATAAAACGAGTTAAATACGGAGGAAAGATTGTTGGCGATTGCATCACTTCATCTAAAGTTAGCTCGTTTTCAAATAACGAGTAAGGATTCAGTACCGCATGGCTGCGAGTTTTAACCGAAACTTTGCCGAAAATATCAGGATTAGCGCCATACTTTTCAATATAAGCAGTACCTGCTTGACCAAACATACGCAAGGCTAACGGGGCATCAGGCGCATTTGATATTTCGCTAAGTTTGCTCAACATGGGATCAAAAGGTGATTCTCTATCATCCCAATGCGAACCTAGTGCGCCCTTTTGCATTTCTTCAAAGCCAAATGCTAAGGCACATTCAACCGCGCCAAATTCAACCGCTTGGCGAGCTAGAAATAACGCTGTAGAACCTGATGAACAGTTATTATTTACATTAACAACAGGAATACCTGTCATACCAACATCATACAGTGCGTGTTGGCCACAAGTACTATCACCATAAATATAACTAGCATAAGCCTGCTGAATATATTTATATTCTATACCCGCATCTGCTAATGCTAGTTTGATCGCTTTCGATGCCATTACTCGATATGGCTCATTTTGCCCAGGCTTTGAAAACTTTACCATGCCAACACCGGCTACACGTGCATTCGTCATTACTCTTCCTAAATATTATATAAATAAGAAATCCCATGCCAACGGTCAGAGAAATCAATATTGCACTAATTTAAAAAAAACGAGCTATACTCACAATGTCCTAAAAGCACAATTAAATTACCTTAATGTTCCCTATTTAATAGACACCCAGTTAACAAAAAAGTACTATTTAACTAGGTTTCTTGAGTAAATTTGGCAATGAAAAACAACGCAATTATTAGTCACTACATCACCGCATTTTGTAATTCATTACAGCGTAATGGTGAAGATCCAACCCCGTTATTAGCAAGGTGTAATATTGGGTTAAATTATGCTGACAATAATCAACGTATTCCTGCAGATAGTTTTGCTAAATTAATGCAGCGGACGATGTTTAAATTAAACGATGAATACTTTGGTTTAGTTGATAAGGCATTGCCCATTGGTAGCTTTTATTATGGCAGTCACTTAATGCTAAGTACGCCAAGTTTAAAGCGCTCGTTAGAATTAGGCATGGGCTATTATCAATTACTCTCTGATGCTTATTCGATTAAGTTAACCATTAAAGACAAAACAGCTTGTATCCAAGCGAAGCTAAAGAAGCCAGAGCTGGATCCCGATCATTTATTGGCTGAATATATTTTGATTGGTTGGCACCGATTAGCCAGCTGGCTTATTGGTAAAAATATTATCTTAAAACAGAGTCAGTTTGACTACCCAGCTCCTGCCCATGAAACAGAATATCAGTTTATGTTTCCCGGTATCCGCAAATTTAATAAAAGCTGTTTGAGCCTAGAGTTTAGCAGCCATTATTTGGGCATGCCGATTGTACAAAACAGCGACTCGCTAGAGTTATTTTTAAAACATTCTTTTGAAAATCTATTACTAACACCGGCTAATGACGATAGCTTTAATACCAAAGTGCGCTTACTTATTGAAGACTGTGAAAATAGCATATTCCCTACCTTTGAAGTCATAGCAAAACAGCTGCACATGACAACTAAAACGTTACGCTTTAAGCTAAAAAATGAGGGGTTAAGTTATCAACAGATAAAGGATGTATTACGTAAAGATAAAGCGATTTATTACCTAACAAAACAAAATTATTCGATAGCCGAAATAGCCAATAAAACAGGATTTAGTGAACCGAGTGGTTTTGTTAGAGCCTTTAAAAACTGGACAGGTTTGACCCCATTAGCTTACCGCGAGAAAAATAATCAAGTTTGATTAAACTAAGCTAATCTAAACTAGAGAAAGTTGCTCTGGTTAAAGATACGTGTGGCCTGAATTCGGTTACTCGCTCCAAGTTTCACGTAAATAGCCTTTAAATGGGTTTTTATGGTGTTAATAGATAAACACAATTTATCGGCAATATCTTTATTAGAGAAGCCTTCATTAAGCAATTCCATTATTTTTTGCTCACCGGCAGTTAATGCAACCACTTTAGGAGCTATTGCTTGTGAATTAGCAGCAAAACCATCGAAACGCTCACAAATATCCACCATAAAAGCTTTACGTTTAGGCGATAACTCGGTTAATGCCCAGTCTTGTATATAATGGATAGCCTTATTACTTAAGCGCGAAAAATACTGCACAATATTGCGTTTATAAGAAATTGAAATCGCTTTCTTTAACATTAATTTAGCTTGCGAGTATTCTTCTGTTTGCTCATAGATATTAACCAAGTTAAGTAAGCATTTAACCTGCTGTAAGACTCGGCCTGATGCCTCATATTGATTTGCTTGCTCAATAAGCAAGTTTTTAACTTCATCATACTTACCTTGGCGAGTAAGAATAAGGCAATCAACCATTACTTCATTTAAAATCCAATGCCTTGATTGTGCGCCTTTATAACTTGCTAATTTAAGTTTAAAAGAATCAAAGCAAGCAAGTGCGTCATCATCATGATTTAAATAAAAATAATTATCTATGGCTTCATATACAACAGGTGCCATAGAAATGCTTATTTTGCGGCTATTATTTAACTCACTAATTTCTTCAATTAAAAGCTCACGTTGCTCTTGTTGGTTCAACTCGGTTAATAACTGAATATGGCAAGCGTAATACCAAGACAAAAATGATGGTTCACTTAAATACCTTACCTTATTACCTGACTGCTCAAAATACTCAAGAGCTTGCGTTAAATCCCCTTGCACATAGCAAATCATGCCGCGCATTACTTGCACAATATGGTGTAATTGTGATTCGTGGGTTTGTTTATTAATGAACTTTTCAATTGCTTGGCATATAGATAAAGATACATCAAATCGCCCTTGCACAAATGCCAACATTGCAGCAGAGATCTTAAGCACTATCGTGCTATAAAATAGGTCTCCACCTTGAGCAAAAAACTCACCTTCATTAATCAATTCATCTAAGCCATCAAAGTCATCATTATGCAAACAAATAAAGCTTTTTATCGCCCGTAATGAGTTTTCAGCGTAACTGTTTATTAGTGGTCTTTGCTTAAAAAGCTCATTAAGTTCATCTTCTAATAAATACAAAGAATCAGAAAATGCTGCATTAGCACATTTTAATGCCACGGTTTGTTCGTGATAACCTTTATGATCTTCTAATGCAGGATCGTACATAGACTCCATTGTGGTTAACACTGAGTTGGCACTACTGTGTTGATAATTTAACGCGTAAAACCAGCCTTTTAATGCCACAACATTTACATTTGAGATTAACGTTTTATAAGGTAAGTGACTGATTAGTTTTGTAAACCTAGGGAAGTTACCACTAGCAATAATATCTATACCTTTGTCATCCAATATATCAACAGCAGCATCAAATGCTTCCGCTAAAATGTAATGTTCAACAGCTTCAATATAAATTTTTTGTTTTAAGAACCAATTAGCTGCAATTAAATTTAACTGTTTGTGGTCAAACTTGGGTTCAGCATAAAACTTTTGTCTTAAAAAACCTCGTAATAAGGGGTGAATAGAAAACCATCTGAGGTTTTGAGTTAAATGTGAATCATCTAATTTAATACAAGGCACAACATTAGTTAGGCTGCCTGTAAAAAAGTCATCGTTGCCAGTAAGCTCAATTGAAAGTTCGCTGCATAAAAAGTTACTAAGAGATAGTTTAAGTAAATCTTCAAGTTGCTCTTCATTAAGAGCAGAGATGACTTCTTCATAAAAATACTTAGTTAAGTTTTTATTTGAGTCATTTAAGCTACTTACGGTAAATTCTTGGTCAAAGCTGGCATTGCCAGAGTTAAGCTCTAAAGAGATGATCGCCGGCCAACCATTGGTTTTATCAAAAAAGCGGTGCAAATCATTGTCATCAATTTTCGTTTGAAATGTTTCATTGGCAAGTTTTGCAATATCAACACAATTAAAAGCGAGTTTATCTGCCATAATTTTATGTATCTTATTTGCAATTACCGCTTTCGAAGTAGGAAAAGGAAGTGCCACTCGACTTGCTACCACAACTTTGATTTTGTCTGAGGTATTAAGCATAAGATGCTGAAAAAAATCAGAAATAACAGGGTCGGTTATGTATTGAAAATCATCAAAAAATAAAAATACCGGAGTTTGAGATGCTTCTAATTCTTCGGTTAATTGATTAATAAAACGCAGTGCAGAGATGTTCTCATCAAAATATAACTTATCGCTGATCAACGAAAGATCTTTTAACGCCTGTAAGAAATAAGTAAAGAAATACTCAGCGCTATTATCATCGGCATCTAAAGTTGTCCAAAGCAATTTTTGCTCTGTTTGTTGAATTTTATATGCGTAATCAATTAATAAGTAACTTTTACCAAATCCTGCTGGGGCCTTTAAAAGCACACATTTATTTTCATCTACTAATGCTTGCTCAATTTCTGTAATTAAGTCTTGGCGATGTAAATTTTTTGCAGGCTTTATAGGCAACAAGTTTTTTTGCATGGTAAATCTAGTAACTTTTTATGATTATGGCGAAAGAGCATAACATAAAAGAAAAAAAAATCTTATGCAATAGTGTAAGTAAATAGGTTGAGGAAAGTTAGAATTGCCGTTGTACAAATCTAATTCCTTCCCTAGTGATTTGCATACTTTCATCCCTGCTCTTTACAAATCTATTACCCTCCATGGTGATTTGCATACTTTCATCCCTGAAAGCAAAAAGCTCGACAGGGATCTGTCGAGCTTTAATAAGTTTATTCTAAAAGTAAGTTTTAGAAGCGGAATGTACCTTGTACAGCAACTGTACGTGGTGCATCTGTGTAACCCATGTAACCACCTTTAACAAGTGGCACATCAAGACCCGCAGCAAATGTCGTTTCATCAGTTAAGTTTTTACCGATTAACGCCACTTCCCATATGCCATCAACGTTTGCTAAAGCAATACGAGCATTGATTTTTGTATGAGCTTCTTGCATTAAGTTTTCATCTAAATCTGTATCGTAGAAGAAATCATCTTTGAAGTTTGCATTAAGCTGTGCAAATAACTCCATAGACTCACCAATTTCTGTTACGTAGTCTAAGAATAAAGACGCAGAATACTCAGGAGCAAATGGCGTAGATTCATCTGTTAAATCACAAATACTTTCGCCTTGAGATTGAGCAACAGCAGTACAAGGACCATTTGAGTAATCTTCGTAGTAAGAATCTAAGTAA
Organism: Thalassomonas sp. M1454; assembly: GCF_007097525.1. Classification (GTDB taxonomy): domain Bacteria; phylum Pseudomonadota; class Gammaproteobacteria; order Enterobacterales; family Alteromonadaceae; genus Thalassotalea_A. The sequence continues at coordinate 243,807 of NZ_VKDD01000002.1, read as the reverse complement.
GAGAATGAACCACTAAACGTTAAGTTATCAGTTAATAAAATTGAACCGTCTAACTCAAGACCTTGTGATACAGACTCAGCAGCATTACCTACTTCAAAACCAAAACCATTCCAAGTCGTTACTTGTAAGTCGTCAAAGCTAGTATGGAAAACAGCAGCATTTAAGCGTGCACGGCCATCAAGTAAGTCAGCTTTGAAACCAAGTTCTAAACCAAGAGCTTTTTCTTCTTCAAACTCATTACTTTCATCAGTTGAATCGGCATTAGCGTTAAAACCACCGCCTTTAAAGCCTTGCTCAACACCACCGTAAACCATGAAGTCATTGTTTACGTCATATTGGAATTTAACCGATGGAATGAATTGCTCTTCGTCACGGCTACCACCGCCCATAGGGGTTGTTACAGCAACACCTAATGCATTTGCAGTAAACCAGCTGTTAAATCCTGGAGATGCAGGAGCATCTGTCGGGCCTACAGGTGTAGCTGAGCTATATAAAGTTGACGCTTGCGTAGCGTTCATACTATCGCGAGTAACGTCTTTAGTTTCTTTGGTAAAACGACCACCAGCGATAATTCTAAAATCATCTGAGAAGTTGTAAGTACCTTGGAAGAAAGCTGAAAGTGAATCAGTATCTTGTTGGAATAATGTTGAACGAGTGAAACCATTTGGCACAATACCAGCATCAACAACTGACAGACCTTCAGGCGCTGCCGGGTTAAGAGCTTGTAATGGAATCCCCATGAAAGCGCCCATAAGAGCTGGATTGATTTGTGTAATATCAACCGTTGAGTAGAAGTTAAAATCTAACTCATTTTCTTGGTAGTAAACACCAGTGATATAATCAAATTTATTGTTACCTGAAGTAGCGTAGCGAATTTCTTGAGAAATTTGTGAGAAATCTTCAATATCATTGGTATTAATAAATGTTACTGGCATAAAGTCAACATCTTGCAGTAACTCAGACTCATATGCAGAGTAACCTGTAACAAGTGTTAATGTGCCATCACCAAGTGCATAATCAATATTAATAGATACGTTGTCTGCATCGGTTTCACGTTTTTCAGGGCTTAACACTTGGTCTGTAGAGTTTTTGTAGTCTTCTTTGTCAGCACTAAATTGAGGGTCAAGTGCAGGCGCAAGCATACCGCCAACAAAACCAGCTAAACCGTCAAGCGGCTCTAAGCCAATAATTTGTGCCGTTGTACCTGTTGCAGAAAACTCAGCGTGTTCAACTTTTAGATTAACATCTAACGCAGCCGTTGGTTGCCAGTTAACAGATAAACGAACGATATCTTCTTCACTGCCAACTTCATCACGGCCAGTACCTGTGTTTTCCATGTAACCATCAGTTTCAGATGTTTTAACAGCAAGACGTACACCTAACTCATCAGTTAAGCCACTTGCTAAAACGGCAGTAATACCATTTGAAGCGTATTCTGGTTCAATATCTACCGTTACTGAACCTTCAAAATCACCACCAGCTTCAGCTTTAGCTGTTGTAAGGTTGATAGTACCCGCGATTGTATTTTTACCAAATAAAACACCTTGAGGACCACGAAGTACTTCAGCTCGTTCTAGATCCATAAATGGTGCGCGAAATTGTTTACCACGTCCCATGTAAACACCGTCAATGAACATACCAACAGATTGCTCAAATGCACGGTTAATACCAGAGCCAACACCACGCATATAGATGTTAGTGTTAATAGCACCTTCTGAAATCGTTAAATTTGGGATATAGCCAGACATTTCTGATAAATCTTCAATGCCTGCCTTTTCAATTTTATCACCGTTAATAGCAGTGATTGACATAGGTACATCTTGGATGCTTTCTGTACGCTTAGTTGCAGTAACTTGAATGACTTCTAGTTTACCTTTAGCTTGTGCATTTTCAGCTTGCTCTTCTTGGGCAATCGCATTACCAGATAAAAGTAATGTTGTACCAACAGCAAGAGCTAACTTGCTTTTACGTAATGACATAGCATTTGAGTTATGTTTCATTTTCTCTCCTAAAGTACTTCTTTTAGTTATAATAATTATTATTTTTTTTGTTATTTACCCCAGATACGCTGAGGATTTTCCTTTTGTCGAAACAGTCCTTTTTCGATTATTTACCTTTAAAAAACAAGTGTAACCACTTGTTATCTATAGGATTACTTTATTTTTCACCACAAAACAACCTCTGTTACCGATTGTTTCACTTTTTATTTTGGTGAAAAAAAGCGCATGATTTCATGCGCTTATATTTTTAAACGCGCTCGAAAATATTTACAAAACCAGCGCTGCCTAAGCCGCCATTATGTTGTAAAGCTAAACGAGCACCATCAACTTGACGTACGCCAGATTGGCCACGTAGCTGTTGTACTAATTCAGTAATTTGCGAAAGGCCTGTTGCTCCTAAAGGGTGACCTTTGGCTAATAAACCACCCGATGGACACACAACAAACTTGCCACCGTAGGTGTTATCCCCTTCCATAATGAATTTTTCAATGTCTGAGTCGCTACATAAACCTAATGCTGAGTAAGTAATAATTTCGTTACTCGTAAAGCAGTCATGCAGCTCTATAACATCGATATCATCAGGGCTAACACCAGCTTTGTTGTAAGCTTGGTTAGCGGCTTCTTTACTTAATGCGCGGAAGGTAATATCTAATGGATTTGACTCAAAATATTCAGCCTTATCACTACACCAACCGCTGCCTTTAAGAACCACTTTTATGTCTAAGTTATGTTTTTTAGCAAACTCTTCACTACATACAATCACTGAAGCTGCACCACAACTTGGCGGACAAGCGAATAACTTTCTTAAACCACGATATAGTGGTGGTTGTTCAAGAATTTGCTCAACAGTTAATGGATCGCGATAAATTGCATATGGGTTATGCTCGGCATGATTGCGAGACTTAACCGCAATTTGTGCCATAGCTTGTTCACTTATACTGTATTCATCCATCACGATTTCAGCTTGGCAACCAAACATCATTACTGCTGGAGGTAGTTTGCGCTCTTCTTCTGATGCACCGACTAAGTCAGCTAAAGCATCGGTATGACGTTGCAGTGGACTAGTCATGTGAGGGAATGCCATTTCAATGGCACCCTTTGGCATTTGCTCAAAGCCTAATGCCATAACACACTCTGATACACCGTACTCAACTGCCTGTGCAGCTAGTGCAAACGCCGTTGAACCAGAAGCACAGTTATTATTTACATTGGTAATTGGAATCCCAGTAATACCTACACGATATAAGGCCGCTTGACCTGCACAGCTATCGCCATAAACATACGATGCAAATGCTTGATCAATGTCTTTGTACTCAAGAGTTGAATCAGCAAGTGCAGCCATAGCTGCTCCTGCGCCCATCACATCATAGCTATCGCTTTGACCTGGTTTTTTAAATGGCACCATACCAACGCCACAAACCACTACTCTTCTAGTCATAATAAATTCCTCAGCTAAAACCTAGTTAACGGCTCTAGCTTTATCACCCCAATATTGTTTACGGATCTCGGCTTTAAGAACCTTGCCTACCGGGCTTCGTGGTAAATCAGCGACGAAGTCAATCGACTTAGGCGTTTTAACACTACCTAACTCTTGCTTAACAATGCTTGCTAATTCAACATCCGATAATTCTTGACCAGGTTTTAATTGCACAACAGCTTTTACCGCTTCGCCCCATTTTTCATCAGGGATACCAATAACAGCACAATCTTGTACCGCAGGCTGCGCAGAAATAACTTGTTCAATTTCATTCGGGAACACGTTGAAACCACCGGTGATGATCATGTCTTTTTTGCGATCAACAATAGTGATGTAGCCATCATCGTCCATCACACCAACATCACCTGTGTGTAACCAACCGTTGATTTGTGCTTCGCGAGTAGCTTCTTCGTTTTTGTAATAACCTGGATTAACTAAGTTACCTTTAACGCAAATTTCACCAGCTTCACCTTTCGGTAATTGATTACCATCGTCATCCATAATCGCAACTTGGTTCATCACACAAGGACGACCAACAGATGCTAAACGAGAGTCAATAATGTTGCCTTCACTGTCGATGTAATCCCAAGGCGCTTTAGCACAAATGGCAGCAGGAGCTTCCGATTGGCCAAAGGCTTCAGTCATAACCGGACCAAATACTGTGATAGCTTCTTTTAATTTAGATAGCGATGTAGGAGCTGCACCAACTAAGAAATGTTGTAATGATGAGTAATCATATTTATTCACGTTTTCATGCGCTAACATCATGTACATAACCGTTGGCGGTAAGAAAAAGTGAGTAATTTTATGTTTTTCAATAGTCTGCATGATGCCTTCAGGATCAGCAGCAGCCATCATTACGTTTGTACCACCACGAGCAAAATGTAGTGCGCCAATAAGACCCGCAGAGTGAGTCATAGGAGCTACAACTAAATGCGCAGTGTTATCGTAGTAACTAAAGTGGCTGTAGAAGTTGGTAAACATGGTTTCAATCGCTTTGTGTGACATGATCACACCCTTTGATTTACCCGTTGTACCACCTGTTGGGAAGATAGCAGCTACGTCGTCGCTCTGCTCATCGCCTACTTGATGAAAATCATCAGCATCAGCTAACCATGCATCAAGGTTTTCACCTTCAACATCAGTTTTGTTGATACAAACAATTTCTTTTAAATTTGGTGTGCCAGCAGCAATTGCACGAGCTTCTTTTTCGTAGTTTGAATGGTAAAGCAATAAGTCACCATCAAAACGAGATAAAAGATCAATGTTAATGTCTACAGGGTTTCTTGGATTGATTGGTAACCAAACAGACTCAGCACGAAATGCACCTAATAATACCTCAAACGCGATGTTTGAATTTGGCGCTAAAATACCAACTTTACTACCCTTTGAGTAACCACGCTTATATAGAGCAGAGGCAACTTTATGAGAAACGGCACTTGCTTCGCCGTAAGTTGACTCACTACCGTCAGCAAGATCATGGAATGCTACATTATTTGGATATAACGCTGCACCTTGATCAAAAAAATCGATTACACGCATGTAATTTTCCTCAATAAAAAAGCCGTTTAATCAATGATTAAACAGCTTTAGATAAAACTTAAAACTTTTCTACTTTCATGTCGCAGAAACCAAAACCTTCTAGCGCGCCGTATAGTTCACGATGACCTACAGCTTTACAAGGCGATTGGAAGCCAACATTATCAGGACCTTGGTCAATTAATCGCTTAGCGATAAATGCTTGTACAACACCCGTTTGAATGTAAGCACTGTGACCAATGATGGTACAACAAACTTGTGACTTAGGACCAACACCGTAAACACGGTCAACTAAACGGTGAATCGTGCGATTTTCACGAGGAGGCATACCTGGTGTTACACTTGCAGCAATAGCGTCAAGTTGAGCTTCTTGCTCTTCTGCAGGTAAGTCTTTTAAGTTTGCATTATAATTTGCAGCGATATCCATAACAGCACGCATTAATGGACGGTTAGTAAAACCTGTTAATGATTGTGCGTGGTTAACACGAGTATCATTTGCGTACCATAGAGGGATGCTACCACCGCCCCAAGGTAATGCCATAACCGTTGCATTGTGACCAGGAACAGATATTTCATGGCCATGTGCCATCGGCTCAACAATTTCAACAAGCTCATTGTTTTCTAACCAGTATTGCTTGTTACGAGCCATATCCATAACCGTTTGCGTTGAAGCAACCGTTGGAACACCTGTAGGAATACAAACCGCATTAATTGAATCAACTGTTGTATCTTCTAAACAGAACTCAGCAGCAATGTTACCAACAGCATGCATGTAAGCAACTGAAGGAGCTAGTAATAGACCTTTTTCAGCGTATGCTTCAGAGAACGTATCACGCATCTCGATCATCCACTCTTGTTCACCTGTCGTATCAATGTAGTGACACTCGGCATTTAAACATGCTTCAACAACATCTGTACCTAAACGAGCAAAAGGACCTACTGTGTTACAAACAACTTTAGCGCCTTTAAAGAATTCAGTTAAAGCTTCAACGTTATGCTCAACAGTAGCAACTTCGTAATCAGCAGTTTCAATACCAGGTACTTTAGCCATTGCTTCTTCAAGCTTTTCTACACTTCGACCTGCTGCAATAAATGGAACGTTGTATTCACGTAAAAATTCACAGATTAATCGGCCAGTATAACCACTTGCACCATATACGATAACTGGTTTCTTGTTCATTGTTGTTTCCTTTGTTTTCTATTTATTCGTTTGTTGGAGCCTTATTTTTAGCGGCTCCTTAGAGTTTTAATAAAACACTAGGTGTTTTTTATAAGCCGTTTTTATCTTTATAAACTTTGCTTAACCATGAAGCAGACTTCATGCCCAATACATTGTTTTCGCCGTCAGCAATTTGAGCTGCACGAGCATCACGGAATAATTTTTCTAATGGATATTCACGAGTTAAACCGTTACCACCGAAAAGTTGCAGTGCTTCACTACACACTTCAACACAAGTATCAGTAACAAAAGTTTTTGAGGTAGCAGACGCTAATAAATGTGGGCCATTTGGACCATAGTTATACTCAAATGCACGTTTAGCCATTGCTCGACATGCTTCAACTTTTTGATGCATTTTAAATAAACGAGCACGAACGCCTTGATGATTAATTAATTCTGTACCACCTTGTTTACGCTCATGAACATAAGCTAATGCATGGTCATATGCAGCGCGGGCAACACCGGTAAATGAAATACCCATTTCCATGTTACCAAACGTTAGTGCGCCAAAGAATGAAGGGTAACCTTTATCCATATCAGCGATCATATATTTAAGCGGTACACGAGCATTATCAAAGTAAATTTCACCTTGACATAAAGCACGCATGCCCATTTTATCTAGCGGTTTACCCTTCGAAACACCTGGAATATCAAACGGCACTAATACACCAATATATTTATGCGTACCATCGTCGTTGTAAATACCGTTACCGTCATCAAACTGACAATAAAGAAGTGTTGATTCAGCAATTGGCGCACCAGAAACCCATGCAGAAGTTTGGCCGTTGATAACAACTTCACCATCTTCTATACGAGCCACTAAGTTACCGCGACCTTGACGCTCACCTGGATGACATTCAGTAGCTTCAATATCAACAAGATCTGAACCACGATCAGGCTGAGTTGCAGCCCAACAGCCACGTAAATGGCCGAAACGTTCAATAAGTTCAGGATCACCTGTATGGTATGCAGCAAATGCAGGGAATTTACTTACGATATATCCCATAGCTAAACCTGAGTCACCCCAAGCAAGTTCTTCAAAAATAATTGGGATAATGCGAGATTTTTCTTCATTAGTCATACCTGCAATCGCTGCAAGATCAACTAAACCAGATTGTTCTAATTTGTCTAAAAACTCCCAAATAGGTGAATCTTCAGCAACGGCAGCTTCATGGTCCATTTTATCTAGCTTCTCAGCGATAGGACGCATTACTTCTTCAGCAAAGCGATGAGCAACATCTTGAATAGCTAACTCTTCTTCACTCATTGCGCCTTCTAAGCCTGTAATACCAAGTTTTGGTAATGGTACTTGTTCAAATTCAAACATTTTATTTTCTTCCATCAGTCATGGTTTTTTCTATGCATCCACAGTAATACGTTACGTTTTTTTACAAAATCACCCTAAGGGGTGAAATTACCACCCTTATCAAACAAAGGTTTTTTATCAAATAAAAACAATAAGTTAAGTCAAATATCTTTACGTATTTTTTATATCTCTATTTATTTTTGTTGCACATTTAAACAATTCTTGAAGGTTTTTTTGACAAAACAATTAAAAGCTTTCACTTTGCAGCACAAAAAATAGTTAAAAATTTACTTTGATAAAATTAAAGACATAAAAAAGCGGCTTATGAATAGTTCATAAACCGCTCAATTTAACTTTAAGTAATCGTCGACTACTTATTTTTTATTGCAGATTTAGTCAACTAAGCCAATACCTGCTAGCAAACCACCATCAATTTGATGTGCCGAACCATTCATGTAACTGGCTTTATCTGACGCTAACCAAGTAACAAAGTTTGCAGCTTCTTCTGGGCTTGCACCACGCCCCATAGGGATCATTGCATTAAAGCCGTCTTTTTCTTCCTGAGCAAAACCTGTTTCAGTCATGTCAGTCACAATATAGCCAGGACAAATAGCAACAGCACGAATACCTTTACGGCTGTACTCTAGTGCAGTTGATTTAGTTAAACCAATAACGCCATGTTTAGTTGCTGTATAAGGAGAAAGAGTTCCCATACCAACTAAGCCATCAACAGAAGCAGTATTGATAATTACACCACTACCGTTCTCAACCATTGCAGGTAAAGCGGCTTTAGTACAGTAGAATACGCCTGATAAATTAATATCGATAACACGTTGCCATTCTTCAATAGGTGTATCAATTACAAGTGCTCTTTCACCAGAAATACCTGCGTTATTAAAAATAACGTCTACTTTGCCAAATGCAGCAACAGTTTTGGCAACCATGTTTTCACAGGCAGCGTAATCAGCTACGTTAGTAATTACGGTAAGAGATTCACCACCATCAGCTTTTATCATTGCAGCAGTTTGTTCTAACCCTTCTGCATTAACGTCTGCTAGTGTTACTTTGGCGCCTTGTTTAGCAAATGAAACCGCTGATGCACGACCAATTCCGCCTGATGCGCCTGTAACGATTACTACTTTATTTGTGAACTCTGTCATATTAACCTCTTTTTGTGATGCGGTAACAAATAAGCCTTTTCAACCTTAATTTTTATAAAAATTGGCCTGCTTTTTATTACTCATAATTTTTAATGTTAAACAGCATACTGAGTTTAAAAAATTAAGCTTTCACTCTTAAGGGTGATTTTAATGTTTTTTTTGTCAGTAATAATGTAACCACAAAATGACAATTTCAAAATCAAATAAAACATTAACAAATGGTCTTTTTAGCCTTTAAAACAAAGGGTTAAGCAGCACCAAATCTAATCAATTTTTAGGATAAGCCATGTTTGCACAGAAATTCCCACTAAAAAGAGCCTTTATTACCGGAGCCGCAAGCGGCCTTGGCTTAGAAATAGCAAGCCAATTAGCATCGAACAATTGGAATTTAGCTATTGCCGATATCAATGAAGAACGCTTAAATTCAGCCAAAGTAGAGTTGGAAAAATTAGGTGCGAAAGTGATCACCATTGTATTAAACGTAACCGACGCCGAAGCTATGTTTAGTGCCGCAGAGCGAGTGGAAAAAGAGTTGGGTGGCGTAGATTTGGTATTTAACAATGCCGGTGTTGCCGGTGCGGGCAAAATTACCGAAATTAGCGATGATGAATGGAAGCGTGTGGTAAGCATAGATTTATGGAGTGTAATATATGGCTGTCGTGCATTTATTCCAATGATGAAAAAACAAGGTGGCGGTCATATTGTTAATACCGCATCAAGTGCAGGTACGCTTTCTGCAGCAGAAATGGCCAACTATAATGTAGCAAAAGCAGGTGTAGTTAGTTTATCTGAAACCTTAAAAGTTGAACTTGCGCCGGATAATATTGGCGTTACCGTATTGTGCCCTACTGTATTTAAAACTAACTTAGGTGAATCAGTTAGTGGTAAAACTGCGTTTGAACGTAATCTACAGCAGCAACTAGCAGAATCTAAGATAACCTCAGCCGATATTGTTGCTAAAGCGTTTAATGCCGTAAAAACTAATAAACTCTATGTAATGCCACAAAACGACGCAAAATGGGGCTGGAGAATTAAGCGATTAATGCCAGAAACATACGCAAAGTTAATGGCGTACATGTATAAGAATCGTATCTGGATCTATAAGCATTTAGATTAATTGCCTGTAGTGGTAACTATATTAAGAAACGCCATAAATACATGGCGCTAATATAAGTGCGATAAGAATCCCGTGACCTTTCGGGATTTTTTACATCTAAAGTAAAATAATATTGTATCCCTTTCATTAATAGCAATTATTGAGAATTGAAGAATAGCGTATTCAGCAAGTAACCAAATGTTAAAGTTTGTAAAACAGCGTTGATTTAACTAGCTTTCTTCTTCTTGTGTGTTAAATTTTAGTTAACAAAAAGTTGTTACATTTAGTGAACCACTAATGTTGAGTTATTTCCTATAGAGCTAGGTATTCCTAAAAGGAATATAGGCTATAATTATTCATCATTAGATTAATTTAAAAATAACACTATAATTTCTACCAATTACTAAATACTTAATCGAAAGGTACACGTTATGAACTTAAAAAATTCTTTAATCGCTTTATCAATTGTTGCTGGTTTTTCAGCTTGTGCACATGCTGAAGCTGCTCCAGCAAAATCTGCAGATGGTACATTAATCATTACTGAAGAAAACTTCACTCATGCAGAAACTGCACGTAACTACCGTAACTGGGCTAAAGCTGGTGCACATAAACAATTTGCAATGATGCGTAACCTTCCACCACGTGGTAAAAAGGCGCCAACAGTACAAATGAACGATGATACGCTTTATGCTGTTGCAATCGTTAAGGCTGTTGACGGCAAAGTAAGTTTTGATATCCCTAAAACTGAAACGTATTTAGCTGTACAAGTAGTAACTGAGCGCGGTCACGGTCAACATTACGTTGTTGAAGATGGTAAATACAACTTACCTGTTGAATCAGACTATGCATTCCTAATTTACCGTTCAGGTACTGAAAAAGGTATCCCTACAGCTGTTGCAGGTCTTGAAAAAGTAGATGTTAAAGAATTTAACTTTGGTACTGACTACAAAGTTCAACCATACAACTACGATGAAGTTGAACAATGGGTTAAGAAATACACAACTGAAGTAAACAACATGAGCAAGTTTACTTATACTTTCCCTCGTACTTCTGACAAAGTAACTGACTTACATCAGTGGAACTTAGAAAATGCAGCTGGTTGGGGTGGCGCAAGCCCAGAAGCCTTCGTTGGTAACAAGTACTCTAACAGCCCTAAAATGAAAGCAAGTGTATGTTACACATCAACATTTGCTGACCCTGAAAATGCATTCTTCACATCAATTACTGCGTATGATGCTGATAAATACTTAATTCCAGGTTCTAAAGCGGTTAACTCTCATTTTTGGGATAAAAACTCTGACGGTAGCGTAACTATCTCATTTAACTGTGGTAAGAACGCGAAAAACAACATTGACACTCAAGGTCAAGACTTTACCTTTACTACACGCCACTATGGTGTAAATCCGAAGATCATTAAAGCATCTGAAGATCCAATTATTGCAGGTGTTAAAGCTAAGTAATAAAAGGTATGAGTATATTGCTGCTTTAATATTGAATAAACAGCAAGCTCTAGATTAATTAAAGGCATTAGATTTTATAATCTAATGCCTTTTTTATTGTCTAAATAAAAAAGGGTATGTAAAGACATATCCCTTTCATTAAAAACTTATACCAATTTGATTAATAACAAGATTTTAGCTTTGTAAAATTGTCTCAATATTTTTATGCCAAGCTAATATATTAGCGCAATTACTAGGTATTACTTGTTTTGCCCAACCAGCAAAGCTACAAACAACATATAAATCGATATCGGCTTGGGTAAGTTGTTCGTCAATTAAGAATAATTTACCTGCTAGTTTTTCATCCATATCAAGCCAAAAACCATCTAAACGAACTTTACCGCGATTAACCAGTTCAGGAATTTGAGCAACGTTAATACGCCCTGGTAATGCTCTATCTTTAAATCCTTCACCACGATTTCTTAGCATCTCAGCAATAGGCGTCATACCTTCGGTATAAAACTTATGCATTAGACCAAGCACTTGTGCCGTTACCAGTGGCGTGTTGCCAAATAATGCTTTCTCAGGATATTCCTTATCTAAGTAATAACAAATAGCTACAGTATCAGTTAATACAGTGCCATCATCTAAATGCAGAGTTGGCAAAGTACAACTTGGATTTAAAGCCTTCAGCTCTTCACAAAAGTGTTCACCTTTCATCATATCTAAAGGTGTAGTGTCAATTTCTATGCCTTTATACTTCATTAACAGATCGAGGCGTTGCGGATTTGGCGCAGGTTTATGTGTGTATAAATGCATTTTGCTATTCCTTAACTAATACCTAAAAAATCAAAAGGGTCAGATCAACTTGAACCTAACCCTTTTAAACTATGGTGTTATCTACCTTAGTGCAAGCTAATTTTAATTTGCTTATCAGCCAATACTTTCTTTACCAAAGATACTACGAGCGATAACCATTTTTTGTACTTCGTTAGCGCCTTCGTATATTTCACCTATTTTACAATCGCGGTAAATAGCTTCTAGTGGGAACTGCTGCCCTGTTGCGGCAAGCTCTTTGACAAAACCATAACCACCACACACTTGAATTGCATCACGAACTACATCACCTGGTAATGCGCTACCAATAAGCTTAGCCATAGCACACATAGTTTGTACATTAGGGCGTTTTTTATCTTCAATAAGAGCCGCTTTAATATATAAGTTACGCGCGCTTTCTAATTGCGCAGCATAATCAGCAAATTTAAACTGCCAGTATTGGAATTGCGAAATTGTTTTACCAAAAATTTCACGCTTTTTCATATGATCGGTAGCATAATCAAATGCTGCTTGTGCCATACCAACGCCACAGGCACCAATACCAACACGACCTAAAGTAAGTGAGGTTAAGGCTGAGCGTAAACCTTTACCTTCTGTACCAACTAAACATTCATCTGGTACAAATACTTCATCAAAATAAACATCGGCAGTTAACTGACAAAGGTTACCCATTTTTTTATCCGGCTCGCCAACAGATGCACCTTCAAGGCTCATATCCACTAATAACATCGTCATGGCATCGCCCTGCTTACACAAGACAAACATTTGATGCGCTACAGGTGAATTAGTGATCCAACGTTTACGGCCATTAATACGGTAACCGCCATCAACTTTTACAGCTGTAGTTTGTAATGCGCGTACACTTAAATCAGTACTTGCCGCCGGCTCACTAGTAGCAAAGGCTCCTAGTAATTCACCTTTACAAAGCGCTGGAAAAAGTTTTTCTTTAACACTTGGGTGCGCATGTTTTAACGTGTGACCGAATAAAATAAGCGGAACATCTAACAGAGCAGCCGCAACACCAGAGCTTACATATGCAATTTCTTCAAGCATCACCATAGTTGCAAGAGTTGGATACTCAAGCCCCGCCCCACCATATTGTTTTTCAAATGGAATCGCTAATAAACCCGCATCGCCCATTTTTTTGAGTAGCTCCCACGGAAAAGCATCGACACTTTCTGGAGTGTTATTAATAGTATGGGCGATAGGACGAAGTACTTCGTCGGCAAAATCTCTTACTTGTTTACGTACAGCGATAGTTTCTTCTGGTAAGAACATATCATCATAGACAGAATCCATAATACGTTTTGGATAATCACTCATGTTGTTTCCTTTTATTCTATATTAGCCTTAAAGCGGCTTTATTTTTTTACTTATTTATTAATTTTTAGATAGAGCTAAGCTAATTCATAACTTCTAATTCAGCATTCGAGTCTTTGTTTCTTTGTACTCTTTATCTAATTGCTTAATTAACTCGCTAATAGTTGGCACATCATTAATTGCACTAACCCCTTGCCCTGCAGACCAAATATCTTTCCAAGGTTTTGCTACAACCGTTGCGCTATCACTGTGAGTTTCTTCATCTCCCATTTCTGCGCCAATATCAAAACCATCAGGGGTTGGTAAATTATTTAAATCAAGTCCGGCATCAGTCACACTTTGTTTAATAAAGTTGGCAGGAATACCTGAAATTGCATTGGTATAAATAATATCGTTGGCAGTTGAATTAACTAGTAACTCTTTGTAACGCTCATTAACTTGGCATTCTTTAGTGGCTAAAAAGCGGGTGCCCATATAGGCAAGATCGGCGCCTAAACACTGTGCGGCTGCTACTTCTGCACCTGTTGATATACAACCAGAAAGAATAATGGTTTTATCAAAAAAGCTACGTAATTCTTGAATTAATGCAAACGGATGTAAATCACCAGCATGGCCGCCAGCACCTGTTGATACAGCAATTAAGCCATCAACGCCTGCTTGCATCGCTTTTTTACCATGACGAGCATTAACCACATCATGAAAGACAACGCCGCCATAAGAATGAATGGCTTCAACTACGTCACTTACCGCGCCAAGAGATGTCACTAGTAGTGGAACTTGATGTTTAACTAATACTTTAAGATCTTCATAAACTCTTGGATTACTTTTATGAACAATTAAATTAACGCCAAACGGCGCCGCTTGTTTACCTGTTGATTGTTCAAACTCGGCAATTTCTTGCTTAATTTCAATAATCCACTGCTCTAACCCTTCAGTTGTTCTTTGATTAGCCGCAGGAAAAGTACCGATAACACCATTAATGCAATTAGCAATAACCATTGCTGGTGTTGATGCTAAAAACATTGGCGCGCTGATCACAGGAAGAGATAGTTTGCCTTCGAAAGACTTTGGTAATGCCATATGAAAACCTTAAATATAAAAATTTGTATAAGCTTATTGTAGAGTGTTGTGCTTCAGAGTATATTGCAGTTTATGACAACTTTATGGGGATTACAGACACAATGGTGAAATTTGCAATAGTTGCGCTCGATGGTTGTTATGGCTCAAGTTTGCATGGCTTAGTCGATGTGTTGGTTGTGGCCAATGCTCATATTCGTAAAGAATCAGGCAATAACGAACCATTTTTCAGCTGGGAATTTTTTACCAGTGATAACAGCAGTATTCAAACCAGCAACGGTTTAACCATGAATCATCCACAGGCTGAGTTAAGCGCTGATAATTTTGATGTTATATTTATTCCAGGTGTTTTATACCAAGGTACGAAAGCTTTTAATGCAAAATTAAAGTCGTTGAATCCGCTTTACCAATGGCTAGCGAATCAATACCAACAAGGCGCAATTATTTGCGCTAATTGCACCTCTACTTTTTTCCTTGCCGAGTCCAATTTACTTAATCATAAAACCGCAACCACGGTATGGTGGTTAGAGCATCTTTTTAAAGCAAATTATAAGCAAATAGATTTAAAGTTTGATCAACTCATTATAGAGCAAGACCGTGTTATAACGGCAGGTGCTGCCACATCGCATTTTCAATTAGGATTATTACTGCTTAAAAAGTTTGTACCTGAGTTAATCG
This sequence comes from Thalassomonas sp. M1454, assembly GCF_007097525.1. Classification (GTDB taxonomy): domain Bacteria; phylum Pseudomonadota; class Gammaproteobacteria; order Enterobacterales; family Alteromonadaceae; genus Thalassotalea_A. The sequence goes on along the minus strand of NZ_VKDD01000002.1, from coordinate 228,659 downwards.
CGCAACAAACAGCAAAAACCATGCTTATTGATACTCGTAAAGTGCATGTATCCCCCGAGCAGTTACTTAATGTTGCACGCGAGCACACTAATCGCTTAGTACAAGATGCACAGGAATGGATTAATAATCATTTGCATGAAAGCTTTACCGTAAACGAACTTGCATCAACTTTAGCGACAAGTGAGCGAACCTTGAACAGACAATTTAAGGAAGTACTAGCCGTAACACCCAATAAATATATTCAATCGTTAAGAATTAATAGCGCCAAATATTTGCTTGAATCAAGTGAGCTTACTTTAGATGATATTCTCGATAAAGTTGGCTATAAAGATAGATCGGCGTTTAGTAAATTATTTACTGCTAGTGTTGGTTTACCACCGATGAGTTACCGCAGGCAGTTTAGTCAAACCTAATCAACAAAAACAAAAAAGCCCCATAAATATTATTTAATGGGGCTCTATATTATTTATGATTATGAGCTTAATTTGGAATTAAAAACACCATATCTAAAGTAATACCAAAACCTTCAGGTCCCATATCAGGAGATTCAACCCAATATCTTAAGTTAGCGCCGAACTGCATTAACTGCCCGCCGACTTTAGTTACTTGCGATACTTTGGCATTAATAGGAATAGACCACTCTTCTGCTTCATGGTCATAAGTTGATTCTGTATTAAATGAAAATGACATACCGGTTTTAGTTGCATAAGCAAAAAACGGTTGTAAGAAGGTGCTACTCACATCTCCCCTATCGTCCTCACCCGCAACATCCATAAGGTGATGCGCTAAAAAGCCGTAAGTTATTTGCCCCTCTTGCTTTAACGCAAGGGCTGATGGTCCCATTGAGAGTTTTTCTGTGCCTAAAATATCTTCAGATGCTGTAGGTAAACTAATTACCGGGCCAACACCCCATATCCAACCGCTTGCACTTGGCAGTTTAGGTGAAAACCAATTAGTGGTTAGTACATCACCTAAGCCATCCTCATCAGGTAAACCGGTGATTTTTTCTTGCGATACAATCGGGATAATGGTTCTTGAAATAATATTCCATTCTTCATTTATATCAAAAGGGATAACTGGCTGAATAGTAATCGTGGAGCGACTTCCTTTATCATCTACGCCGATATTTTCATCGTAGTTATATTTAACTGGAATGCTGATCAAGGCAGCGACTGGGTTAGAAAGTTTTTTGGCTAACGCTTCTGCACTTTCTTCTGCGAACACATTAGAGCTAAATGCTAGCGATAAGCCTAAAGACACTTTAACTAACGGCGTAAAAAGTTTACTTTTATTCATACTAAATTTCCCTGAATACTCTTATATATTTTAAGTTTTTAAAAGACTTCTTTTCAGCATAGTTCAGGAGTTTTAGATTATCCAATAACTAACCAAGTATTTTTATATATAAAGTTATAAAAAACAGAGCATTAGTTATTTTGTAGCGATAAAAATAAGGCAAAAAAAACGAGACCATTTAGGTCTCGTTTTATTAGATATTTAGTTAAAGCGTTTAAACTATATACGCTTTATTAAATATAATTATTTAACTGGGATAAAGTCACTTGGTTTCCAAGTACGGTCAAACCATTCTTGCTCTGGACCGTATAAACGTAGTAATACGTTGTAACCTTTACCTGGCATTGTTTGTACCCAGTTGTTTTCTTGGCCAGCAGGAGCTTTAGGACCAAAGAAGATTGTTACAGTACCATCTTCGCTTACTTTCATACCTTCTTTCATCGAATCAACACCACCAGTTTTTTGGTCTGTTTCTAAGATTGAACGTGTGTGGTTGTCATATACCATGAACGACCAGAATGCACGTGCTGGAATTGGACCAGGTAATGTTACTGAGTACGTTGTTCCGCCGTCTAACATTTCACCAGAGTTATCTGTTGTAGCAATTTCATAAACAGAACCTTTACCAATCATAGGCTTAACCATAAATGGTGTTACACCTGTTGCATAAAAGTGGAAACCTACACGGTCATCAATCGAACGAGCACCGTTTGCATCGATAAATTCGTGGCTACCAGCTGCTAATGGTGAGAACCATTGACGATCTGGGTAGAAGTATACATCTGGATCACGTGGCTTGTACATAATTGCACGACCAGCAGCATTACCTAATGCAGCAGCTTCTTTTAAAATGCCTTGCATACGCTCATCAGGGTTAAACGGCTTACCTTTTTCAATACCAATCGCACGAGCTAAACCAAGCATTTCTGGGTCACCAGAACCAGCAGGTTCGTATTGAATTACTTCGTTTAATTCATTGTAGAAGCTAGCATCTGTGGCGTGAATTGTGTTGTACTTTTTACCTGATAAGTTAACAAATTCATTCGGCTCTGGATTAGCTGCATCTGCAAGAGGGTACATTTTAAAGCCATTTTTAAATGCAGTTAATGACTGCTCTAATGTTTGACCAGGTAACTTAACTGCACGGATAATTAACCAATGACGGTACGTGTTAGTATTCATTACGATGTAACCTTCAGGGATCTCACCTTTGTAGTCATCACCAACGATCAAGTATTTACCACCTTTACCACGATCTGCTGGGTTAGCAGCACCGATATCACCAACGTACTTAAAGTAAGCATCATCAACAATAGCAATTACTGGAGAGCCGATTTCAACAACAACAGGACCATTTTTAACATCAATTTCAGTGTGAATGTATGGCGTTGTTGTATTTGGTGTTAACCAAAGTGATCTAGCATCCATTAACTGCTCAGTAACACCAACAGTTTTATTTGCTTCAAAACCAATTTCAGCATGACCGTGTAACATTGCGTACATTGACGCTGTTGCCATACCTGATTCAAATAATTCAACAGCGCGTGCTGTATCTAAGAAATCGTATGATTTTTCTAACGTTTCATCTGTAGGGAAACCATCAACAAACGTTAATTCGCCTGCGTATTTAGTGTCTACTGAATTAGGTGTTATTAATGAAGCTGGAACATCAGCTGCATACTTTGGTGCGTTTTGCACAGTGTTATCAGCAGTTGCAGTACATGCAAGCGTCATAGTTGCTAAAGCGATTACTGAAAGTTTTTTAGTAAATTGTTTCATATTTACATTTCCTTTAAAAATAAAAACGGATGCTTCAAAATTAAGTTTTGAACTTGTCGTTAGGTTTGCCAAACAAACTTAACAATCAATTAACAATGACTTAACTTTATAGTATTCAATGTTTAAATCAACCAACATTACACTTAATTACTTAATATTTCACAGTGTTACACACGGTGTAAAAATATAAATTTTGCTGTTGGCTAAAACTTGAAATCATTGTAGATGTTATCCTTTATAACATCTAATGATTTAGCTTTATGATAATTATGCACAAAGTGAATATTACTATATCATCTGCTTGCATATAACAAATACAAGCTGTTGCTAGAGATATAAAAAATAGTTGAGAGTTTTATATTTATCAATAAATTAGCAAATTGTTTGGTTTTTATGTTTACTTCCCTAGCTATCAGTAAACATAAACATCTACTTCAGTTTAAAGTGTTTGTATATTTCACTAATATTTTATTCAAATAATAAAAAAGCAGCTTAACCAAGGCTAAGCTGCTTTTATTTCAGCCAACACTGATGTTAGCTTAATTATTTAAGCAACTACTGTAATAGTAGCCGCTTCATCGTTATTACTTAGAAACTACAGTAGGAACAATTGGGTTCCACTCTTTAGATTTAACCTGTGGAGATGCATCGTAAGTACGTACAATGTAGTTAAACTCTTGACCTTGGTAAGAAACAAGGTTGTTGATAGCATCGTCGCCACAGTTAAAGCTTACAGTGTAAGTTTTGTCAGCATTTGGCTTCATAGTGTAGCTATTAATTGATGTTTTACCCGGCATTAAGTAACCAGCACGGTCGTATAATGTAAAGCTGAAGAATTCACCAACTTGCGGATCTTCAAACGTTACTTGCTGACAAACGCTTGCATCTAGTGGCGCTGAAGAGTTGTATGTATTGATTTGGTCATGCATACCACCAAAACCGGCTGATAAAGACTGTAAACGTTTACGTTCGTCTGCTTGACCTGGCTTTTGTGTGTAAATTAACTCACCGTCACCGGCTAAAAACTCTTCAGCTAAAATGTGTGAGTAAGCAGCTAAAGAATCTGCATCGTATTTAGTTGGAGTGTACTTGCTTGGACCTTGGCCAGTAATTTTAAATGACTCTTGCGCTGCACGAGCTTTATTTAAGTCAGCTTCACTTGCTGCATCTTCAACCGTAGTACGGAAGATTAAACCAACCCAAGCACTTTCTGAATCAATAGTGAATGTACCTGGTTTTTGAACGTAATGAACAGAGTAACCTAACTCATCAATAACTAATACTGATTGGAAAACGTCTTCTTCACCGATAGTGATTTGGATGTTTTGAGTTGAGTTATCAAGTACTGCAACACTGTATAACGTGTCTAGGTTCATGCGAATAGTTGGTGCTTTGTTACCAATTGGAGAAAGCTTTTTCCAGTTTTGTAACTTGTTATCACCACCAGTTTTAACCCAGTTAGAAAAGTTACGAGTTGTTTCTGCGTGTGCGTAGTTTTCTTCAGTAACTAAAATGCCATTAGCAGTTTGCTCAGCTTCAACAGTCGTATTAGTAGTTTCAGTTGAAGTACATGCTGTAGTACCAGCAACAGCTAAAACGATTGATAATGCAATAATTGATTTTTTCATTTTGAACACCTTCTTGATAACCTTAACGGTTAAACCTAGTAATAAAATAAATTGTTTGTAAATAATTTTGTTAAGCAGATACCGCTGTTATTAGTTCACCCGCTCTGCTCTAAACTTGAAATAATAATAGCAACCACCTAATATGAACGCGAATGCTTTATTTTCCGAAAGCGAATGAATTACATTCATACCTAAAATAGAGCTAATAATAACTAGGTGAGCAAAGTGGATAATTACAATGAGCGGTTGTTAAGCCGTGTAGATCTTAATTTATTGATCGCTCTTAGCGTTTTACTAAAAGAAAAAAATGTGAGTAAAGCAGCCGATGCTTTATATTTAACTCAATCGGCAATGAGTAAAACACTTAAACGGTTGCGAGAAGTATTTAATGACGAGTTATTATTTCGTAGCGCAAACAAAATGCACACTACTGCTAAAGGCGAGCAACTAAGCAAGGAGCTCCCTAGTTTGCTCGACTCACTAAGTAACTTTATTCAAAGTGAAAAGTTTGATCCTGCTACTTGTGACATGTCATTTTCGGTTTCAGTGCCAGCTTCAATGAACCATTCTATTTTATTGCCACTTCTGCAAACCTTGGCTGAGCAAGCTCCAAAAATAAAAGTTACAGAGCTTCCTGCGCTAGTCGACCCATATAATATGTTAGAAAATAATGATATCGACTTTGCTATACATTTAGCGGATAACCCAGACCCTAACTTTACCGTAACGCCTTGTGGTAAATATACTCTCGCAGTATTTGCAGGAATTAATCATCCCCTTACCCAAAAAGGCAAGGTTAATTTTGATGATTGCTTAGAATATAACTTTATCGCGATGAACCATGGTGATAATCCGCATACTCAAATAACGTCACCTATCCATGGTATTTTTAAAGACCCAAGGTATATTGATAAATTAGTATTTAAGAGTAATCAATTACTCTTGATCACCGAATTATTGGCAACAACTAACTCTTTATATATTGGCCCGGAACAGTTATTAAAAGTATCCAATTTACGAAAAACAATTAAACCCATATATACTTTTGAAGTATCTGACGATAATAAGCTGCCAACCTATTTAATTGAACACAAACGAGTAACTAATAGTCTTGCTCATCAATGGTTAAAACAAAAAATTTTAGAGCAGTTTGAATAATTAAAATAAACACAAAAGCAAACATCATTTAAAATAAAACAACACTCATTTAAAGGTTTAGTACTAATATGCAAAGTCTCGAACAAAAAATATCTCGTATAGACTTAAACTTACTTACTGCTTTCAATGTGCTTTATGCAGAAAAAAATGTCAGTAAAGCGGCAGAGATACTTTATGTAACTCAGCCAGCAATGAGTAAAAGCTTGGCAAAATTAAGAAATTTATTTGATGACCCGCTGTTTATTAGAAGTAGAAATGAATGGATCACTACAGCAAAAGCAGATGAAATCGCAAAACACACACAGACCGTAATGGCCACGGTTGGAAAACTTTTAAATACAGATAGCTTTATTCCCCATGAATGCGAAGAAAGGTTTTCGATTTCAATCCCATTATTAATTGGCCATGCCATTGCAACCGAGCTGTTTTTGGGGATCAACCAAATTGCTCCTAAAATAGTTATTAATGAAGTCGCACCAAAAACAAACCCTTTTCATGCATTTGAATCGGGCGCCGTAGACTTTGCTATCTCAACTAATGACTCTGCGCCAGAAAACTTTAACTCTACTTATATTGGCCACACCGATTTAGCTATTTTTGGACGTAGCGAACACCCTTTAGCAAAAGCAGGCAAAACCAATTTAGAGAGCTGTTTAAATTATCACTTTTTAGATTTACTCATTGATAATGACGACAATACCAATTTTGTTCACCCAGTTGATGCCGTGCTAAAACAGCGGAATTTAAAACGGGATATTATTTTTGCCAGTAACCAACTACAAACAGTAATAGCACTATTAGCAAAAACAGATCATTTATTAGTTGGACCAGCAAAGAGCTTTAATGACTCTGACTTACAATCATCAATAACTCCACTGTTTCATTTTAAATCAAAACCAGAATCACAAATTGGCCTATTTTTGATTGAGCATAAACGTATTGAACAAAGCCCTGCTCACCAATGGATGAAACAGCAATTAATTCAAATATTAACGCAAGTATTAATATAAAAAAAGCCCTTAAGAATTACTTCTCAAGGGCTTTAATATATTTACTTTAAAAAAGGGTTATTTAATTTTTTTGATTTCAGGTAACTGGTAATCTTTTAATTCGTCTAAACGTGGTTTGTAGAAACGCATTAAGTAGTTCCAACCTTCGGTAATTTCTAAACGGTTAGCTACATCACCACAGTCTTCGATAGAACCATAGTTCACAGTGAAAGAACCATCATCGTTATATGTAACGTTATAATCATTTAAGATACCGTTTGTATCAGTAAATAAGAATGTACCTTTATCATACATAGTGATTGACCAGAAACCATCTACAGGTGGTTTAGCGTAAGTTGCTTGGTAACACCCGTCAGCAGGTAAGTTTACCGGGTCAGTTGTGTAAGATGCATCTTTTTCAGGTAATAATCCCCAACCTGAAGAAGCACCTAGTACATGTAGGAATGGGTCAACTTTACCTTTAACATCCATAGTTCCGTCAAATGAACCAATTTTAGCCATTTCTTTATCTAATTCAGTACGTAACGCAACAACCTGTTCTTTATCAAATTTTGACATAGTAAAAGGTACTGCTGAATTTGATTCGATAGTAATCTTAGGTTGAATATCTTTAACAACCTTTGCAACATCAGCTTCGTCATAAGGGTTCATTTGGGTGCGAACAACAATAAATACATAATCAGTATCAGCTTCAACTTCGTAGGTGCCTTCACCGTAGAATACTTCTTCAGGGTAGTGATCTTGGTTAATCACATAAGCCGATTGATAACGATCACCGGTATCAGGAAGACTAATAGTAAAGCCGTTACGAGCATCGACAACACCTAATGAATATAAAGTATCGTTATTTGAACGAACAACCACTTGGCCAGCAACAGAGATAGGCTTTTTAAGGTGGATTAATTCATTAATTGCTGGTTGCTTTTGAAAGTAGAAATCCATGTTGATGTCACTTTCTGCGCGAACGTATTGCTCTGGTGTCATACCAAACTTTTTAAAATCAACTGGGTAAGTAGTTTGCGCTGTTTGCGCTACTTCAGTTGTTGCTGTTTCATCTGTTGAACCACAAGCAGTTAAAGCAAGTGACGCAGTGATTATTGAACTTAGTAATAATTTTTTCATGATGGAGCCTCTATAAAAATTTAATAATAAAAATTTTGCAACAAGCTATTGATAAAATTATGTAATTATCCGCTGCCCGTTGTTGATGAAAGAATTATAGCCAACCTGTGATATACAATGAAATGACTTAATTCAATATCTGATATACAATTAATGGATATCACAATAATTCATTAGCTGATTAAACAGAGGTAGATAAAGTGCGTAGCGTAGAGCAAGAGCTATCAAGGATTGACTTAAACCTATTAGTTTCATTAAGTGTATTGATAAAAGAAAAGAATGTGTCTAGAGCAGCAGATAAGCTATTTTTATCTCAGCCAGCGATGAGTCGCACGTTAAAGAAACTGCGTGATTTACTCGATGATCCTTTATTTCACCGTGAATCTGCGGGCCTGCGCCCAACGGTTAAAGCTATTGAGATAGAAGCTAAACTTGATCAATTACTTTTTGCTGTTAATGACTTTATTAATGGCGAAGAGTTTGATCCAAACACTTGCAATAAAACATTTAATATCTCACTGCCATCATTAATGAGCCAAACATTAATGTTTCCTATTATTAATGACCTAGCTAAACTTGCTCCTAATGTAGTTATAGCGCAGCACCCTGCTACATCAGAGCCAGGCAAACATTTAGAAAATGGCGAATTCGACTTTTCTATCCACGTACATAAGCTTCCAAAATCTACATTTACGTCAACATTTTTAGGCAATGCTTACCCGGTTATCTTTGCTCGCAAGGATCACCCTTTAACTAAATTAAAAAAAGTTACTATTGAAGATTGCTTACAGTATAAATTTGTCGATATTATTTTAGACAACCACGCAAATTTACCATTTAATAATCCAGCCAAAAAGTTCATCGACGATCATGGTTTAGAATTAACCATAGCGATGAAAAGCGGCCAATTAGGTTTATTAACAGAAGTTATAAAACATTCAGATCATTTACTGATCAGCGCTCATTTTTTAATGAACTCAGTTGAACAACAAAACAACTTTGCAACCGTATTTGCTTTTGATGAAAAAAAATACCCCGTTGAAACTTACCTTGTCGACCATGAACGCACCCATACAAGTCAAGCACATGCGTGGTTAAAACAGGTTTTGATTAATTCATTAGAAAAATCTATTCGATAAATCAACAAATCAAGCATTTAAATACCCAAGAAAAAAGGCCTCTACATTACTGTAGAGGCCTTATTAAGTTTTTACTTATCTCAAGTTGAAATTATTTTACTTCAATAACTTCACTTGGACGCCATGTTTTTTCAACCCATTCTTTTTCTGGGCCGTACATGCGTAAGATATTAAACCAACTCTTACCAGGAATAGTTTCTAACCAGTTACTTTCTTTGCCTGCTGGCGCTTTAGGACCAAAGTAAACAGTGTAAGAACCATCTGCATTTGCTTTTAAGCCCTTATCTTGACTACCTAAGGTAGGGAAAGGTTGACTTGTTTGTAGCATTGAACGAGTTTGTGAGTCGTAAATAGTAAATGCCCAGAAGTCAGCTGCAGGTGCATTTGCCGGTAATGTTACTTTATAGGTTTTGCTACCATCAAGTGGCTGCTTTTCGCTATCTGTAAACGCCATTACGTAATCTGAACCTTTACCAGGAATAGATACAGCCATTGCAGGTGTTACCGCTGTGTATGGGTAATGGAACATAACGCGTGCATCAGAGTTCATGGTATTTTTATCTTGACCATTAAAGAACACGTTTTTATCTACCCAAGCCATGATCCATGAGCTGTTTGTATCAGGGTAAGCTTGAACACCTTTCATGTTACTTACACTACCGCCAACACGTGGATACCAAACAATTGAGCGAGCGGTTGCATTACCAATAGCAACACCGTCTTCTAATATTTTTTGCATACGAGCATCAGGTGCAAATTTTTGACCTTTTACAATACCAATCGATGCTAATAAACCGCGAGTTTCAACATCGATAGCATCAATAGGCTCATACTGGATAACTTCATCTACGTGGTGATAGAACGAGGCATCGTTGGAGTGAATTGTATTAAAGTATTCATCAGAACCACTAATAAATTGTGTAGGCTCTGGGTTAGCCGCTTTAGCAAGAGGATACACTTTTAAATTATCAGTGATGTTTTTAGCACCTGCTTCTACGCCGTTTGCGATAGAACCACGCATAAATGTCCATACACGGTAAGTTTTAGACTTAACTACATGGTAACCTTCTGGCACTTCACCTTCATAATGTGGAGGCAATACTAAGAATTTACCACCTTGGCCTTTATCTGGACCAAATGGACCGATATCGCCCATATAGCGGAACCATGCATCGTTAAATGCACCTAACATACCTTTTGGCACATCAATTACCATAGGACCGTCTTTTTTCAAATCAAGTACAGGTGTTACATATAGAGTAGATGTATTAGCTGTTAAAAATAATGACTTAGAGTTCATTAACTTATCCATGATCATTACTTTGTTGTAATCATCTGCACCAATTGCTCTTGGGCCATCCATAAGACCTTTAACAGATGCAGCTGGCATTGCCTTTAAAAATACATCTGCCGCTCGCGCGGTATCTAAATGATCATAGGCCATTTGCGCGGTTTCAGGTGTTGGCGCACCATCGATAAACTGTAAGGTACCAATTGATGTTTCAACGGTATTTGGGGTTTGAATTGATTTTAATTCACCTGGTTTATACTGGTTTTCAAAGCGGTGGTTTGCAGCATCAGTGGCGGCTTGGTCAAAACCAGCTGGCGCTGAAGAATTTGTTTGCGCACAAGCTCCTAAAAGGCTTGTTAATGCAATTGCAATAATGGTTTTCTTATTTACAAATTTCAAGATAAAACTCCTTGTGAATATTAACAGATAATACTTAACCCACTTAGCTTAAGCACTACTTTATTACTTTATGTTTACTCACCATTAACAGTAGACTATTGGATTAAAACTTCCAATATGGGGTTACAATTAATAACAAGAAAACAAAGGGTTAAGCGTATAAATCAAACTATATTAATTTAATCAATCGTCAACCCTATCGATGAAGCTATGATAGATGTAATGAATTATTCTGTATAATGACTTATTTAAAAAAGCAATATTACCAAAGTGGATAATAGCTAGATGATGAAGTATAATTTTTTAAACATTAATTATGGGTGACATACATGAATTTGTTAGAACAAAAATTATCTAGAGTTGATTTAAACTTACTAGTGTCCCTTAGCATACTTCTAAAAGAACGTAATGTGAGTAAAGCGGCACAAACCCTTTATTTGTCACAGCCAGCAATGAGCCGAACGTTACAACGCCTGCGTGATACATTTAATGATCCATTATTTTATCGTACATCTACAGGTATTAGTCCAACGGCAAAAGCCGCTCGTATAGAGCAAATGTTGCCGGAACTAATGGAGTCATTAGGACATATTCTAGAAAATAATGAGTTCGATCCTAGTACCAGTAAAGAGCACTTTGGTATTTCTATTCCATCGATAATGGGGCAATCGATAATTTTACCTATGTTTAAGGAGTTACTTAAAGAAGCACCGCACATCAATTTATCGGAATACCCGGCTAAATCAAACCCATTTGACTATTTAGAATCAGGTACATTAGATTTTGCGGTTCATGTATCAAAAGATTATCACCCATCGTTTATCTCTACTCCTATTGGTAAAGTAAACCCGATTATTTATGCCCGTAAAGGTCACCCTTTATTTAAGATAAAAAATTTAAAGCTAACCGATTGTATGGATTGTAACTTTTTAGGTTTAATCGTAGAAAACGACTCCCACGTTAAATTTAGTAACCCGGTGGATTCTTTATTAATTAAGCATGGGGTGATGCCTAAATCGGTCTATCGCTCAAGCCAGATGTACGTATTAACCGATATATTACGCAGCACAGATGCACTGCTTATTGGTATGAGTATGTTGAGTGAGTCAAAAGAGTTCGCTGAGCAGTTTGCTCCTTTATATACCTTTGATTTAGCCGGAGATAATATGGTTGAATTTTTCCTACTTGAACACAAACGTACAGAAAACAGCGTTGCGCATCGATGGTTTAAAGAAAAACTGCTCAACCATATTGGTAAGCTAGTGTAATTATACCAAGTCCATTAATTAACCGCTCATTTTTAATGGTTAAAATGAATAACTACTGCGTTATAAAATTTATAAGTAGAATAACTACTTACTAAATTTTATGCCTTGTATTTATCCATTTTCCTCATGAAAAAGTAGATCGTAAACTTAATGGAATTGGTATTATTTAAAGCTTAACCTGACAACAAAATACAGAAACTAAGTACAACAACTAAGAGTAAAACAATGAGTATTCCTAATGATTTTGTAAATTACAAAACAACATTTGTGATGAATAAAGATAACATTCCAAAAATGTTTTTATTTGAACACAACACCAAAGCCGGCGTTTATGGAAAAATTTGTGTTAGCAAAGGTGAGTTAAAGTTTTACGGTTTTAGTGAGCGCCGCGGCGCTGTTGAACAAGAAATTACCATAAAAGCTGGCGACTTTGCCGTATCGCCACCTGAGTATTGGCATAAAGTAGAATTAATGACAGAAGATACCGAATTTAAAGTTGAGTTTTACGCTCAACAAGACTCAGAGATTGTGAAGCAAAATTTATCAGAAAGAAATGAGTAACAATTTGCTGCATCATAGCTAAGAGCCCCCTTAATTCTTAGCTAATAAAAAGATCCAATGCAGTAAGCTGAACAAACTAACTTAGCGCCTGTAGGCCTAAATTAGTTTGTTGTTTTTAATTAATATAATTTAACTATCACTATCACTATCACTATCACCAGATATTAAGGCAATGTTGGAGTAACTGATCATGCCTAATATTTTATGATCTTTTATTACTGGCGCTCGTGAAATACCAAATTGTTCAAACAAACGAGCACAATATCTAACGTCCATATCGGGCAATACGCTAAGTACAGGCTTAGTCATAATCTCATATAGATTAACGCGGTTAGGTGAGCGGTCTTGAGCGATAACTTTTTTAGCAATATCTGATAAAAACACAGCTCCGTACTCATCATTATCATCTCGTTTTTCAACAATAATAGTACTTACATTAGTTTCTTTTATTTTAGTTATTGCTGCAGAAACAGTTTCTAGTCCATCACAAATAATAAACCGATTGTTCATTGCCTCTTGAACTTGGATTATTCTTTTAGTGCTCATAACTTACCCTTAATAACATCTTCTAATTTATTGATTTGATGCTGCACGCCAATAGCGTCTTCAACATCAAGCTGTATTGCCATACCTGCGCCAGAGTTTTTATCTAAACCACCTACTTCATCAATGGTTTCTAATATATGGCGAGATAAATGCTCTTCTACCACAAATAAAATAACATCTACTTGGATATCAAGATTTAAGCCAAAAAATGTTGTCTTTTTATTTAGACCTTCGCCTCGTGCATGGTTGATCACTGTAGCCCCGGTTGCACCAGCTTCGCGTGCAGCATCAAGAACCTTGTCTGTGACTTCATCATTAACGAATGCAACAATCAGTTTAAAATGCATTATTGTGCTCCTGAGTTTACTTTTTTATTAATATATTCAATGATTTGGGCATAGGCCATTACAGATATAATTGGGAATAGGCTAGCAAAAGCTATCAAGCCAAATCCATCAATTAACGGGCTTCTGCCTTCAATAGTACTCGCTAAACCTAATCCTAAAGCGGCAACTAACGGTACCGTTACTGTCGATGTTGTTACACCACCAGAATCATAAGCCAAGGGGATTATCATTTTTGGGGCAAAATTAGTTTGGATCACTACTAAAATATAGCCTGCAATAATGTAATAGTGAATTGGATCCCCAACCACAATACGATAAACACCTAAGGTAATACCAAAACCAACACCTAAAGCTACTGCAATTCGTAATCCCCACAGACCTATTACACCACCAGATACTTGGTTGGCTTTAATTGCCACGGCTAATAATGATGGTTCTGCGATAGTTGTTGAAAATCCAATAGCAAAGGCAAATAAATAGACCCAGTAGTAACTTGTCCAATCGACAGGTCCTGCTTTACTGCTGGCGATAAATTCTTGAGCGGTAAGTTGCTCTGCCATTAACTCTCCAAGTGGGAACAGAGCTTTTTCTAGGCCAAGTAAAAAGAGGGAAAGTCCTAGAATTACGTAAAATAAACCAATGGCTTTTTCTTTAAGTTGTGGCACTTGTTTCTTTAATACGCCATATTGGAAAACCGCTAAAATAAGTACAATCGGCGTAACGTCAACAATGGTTTGTATAAAAGTGCTAAGTAAATCGCTAAAGTAATTCATTAGTACATCATCCCGTAAGCCATAACAAAAATCATCGGCAGCAGTGATGCAAAAGCAATGAGACCAAAGCCATCAAGCATAGGGTTTCGACCTTTAATTGCTGATGCTAAACCAACACCTAAGGCTGTTACTAAAGGTACTGTGATAGTCGATGTGGTTACCCCGCCAGAGTCATAAGCGATACCTATAATTTCTTTCGGAGCAAAATAAGTCATCACCACAACTAAGATATAGCCAATGATAATTACTCGCTGAATTGGCCAGCCTTTTAAGATACGAATGACACCTAAAATAATTGCACAACCTACAGAGAAAGCGACCGTTAAGCGCAAACCAAATGCGTAGCTTTCGATGGATTCAGGTGTATCAACAATAGCGCCAGCTTTAGCGGCAATATCTCCGGCTTTTGCTGCAACAGCGATAAGAGCAGGCTCGGCAATGGTTGTGCCAAAGCCAAGAAAGAAGGCAAACATAACTAACCAAAACACGCTTCCTTTGCGAGCAAAAGCATCAGCCATACTTTCACCAAGAGGAAAAAGAGCTTTTTCTAAGCCAAACACAAAAAATGTTAACCCCGTGACCACCATAAGTAGTCCGATGATAATTTCGATGAAGTTAGGAAGAGGCTGTTGTAACACCATCAACTGGAAAAAGGCTATTACAATTATAATTGGTAGCAAGTCTTTAAAACTAGCCAACATTGCCTGAAAAAATGCTTTCATTTATTAGGAATATCTTCTTATTAGTTACAGAAAAATAACAATAATTCATTATATTGCTAACAACTTAGCATTGCTTAATCTAGATCAATTTAACTTCATATTATATTTAACAGGAGTAAAAAAGTTCGTTTCAAATTTTTTGTTAATAATGGCTTGTAATAAGGCGTTAGCACTTTGTTTAGAAATAGAGTCTGTTGCTACTTTTTTACCAAAGGCTAAAGTAAAAAGTAACTCAAGGGTTGCTTGTGCTTGCTCATTCTTAACCAAAGCCTTTAATGCCGGCATATTATTATGTTTAATATCGGATATTTTATATAAGCAAGCGAGTGCCTGTTGATATTTATTCTGCTCAATTGCGTTGAAATATCGATTAATTAACTGCTTGTAATATATACGGTGTTTAAAATTCGCAACTATCGCTTGTTTGTTTTGCTTGATAACTTTAGCAATAGCTAAAGTAAAAAAAAGCGCAGTACAAATTACGATAACTAACCACCAATTAATCCCACTTAGGCTAATTTGTTGTTGACCGTCTGCTTTTGTTGGAGCATTGGCGATGATTTCATCGTTTGATTCACCAACCTGAAAACTCATCTCTGGCACTTTTATTGTTTCAAGTTGGTTCTTGTTCGTGTTCCACCAAAAGATAGTCTCAGCAGGAAGTTTAAACAGACCTTCTTGCTGAAAAATCAATGTTACGGATGAAGATAAATTAGCTATGTTTATCTCGCGAAGTACGTCATAGCTATCTGACTTTGTTTGTGGTTTTTCATAAATCTGCACACCTTCAAATTTAATCGGCTGAAGATCAGGTAACATAACACTATGTAAATTATCTGCATGGATCTGTCTAGTTAAAGTCACAGCGCTGCCAATCCTAAGTGGTTGCTCTGGCTGCTTACTAACTTGTCTAACAACGTCTAATTTTGAGCTGGCAATATAATCATCTCTTGCCGTAAGTTTATCTGCTTGAGTGATACTAAATGTATAGTCAGGTGTTTGAATATTGCCATAAACGGCTTTTCCTTCAACACTAATAAAGGCTTCGGTTAAAATTGGGGCTACATAAAACTCCCCTTCTTTAATTGGATACAGCGCCACTTCTTTTGTTTGTATAAACCATTTTTTACCATCTATTGTGTCTATTTTAAAGTCTGTTCTAGCAAAAGGCTTGGCGACAATGGCATTTTCAATATTGAAAAAATCAACCGTCATATTATCGCTAAAGTCATAGTGACTAATTAACTTTATTTCTAATATTGCTTGCTGACCAAGAACGATTTGACTTTGTGGTTTCAAATTTATAGATAGCTTTAACTGTCCATTTTGTATTAAATCATCAACAGAAGCTGAGCTTGCTGCATTAGCCGAAGTAAAGCTAGTCAGTGTTATTATTAAAGCGCTTAAAAACAGCTTTATAAAGTTATGCATAGAGCATTGAAATAATGCATTAACGGTTTGCATCTACATACTCCTGTTGAAACTTGTTTTGTAAAAATTTAGTCGGGTTTTGATCTACTTGCTGCAACCACATCTCTCCTGTCAAAGGAGGCTGTTTTTTTTGTTGCTTTGCTTTTATTTTCGCTAATTCTTCTTCACTCATTTCTACTGCATTGTCAGGCGATGGGCCTTGGCCACCTTTGCTTTGAGTTTTAACCTGATTTTCTGCCAATTTTTTTGCAACAGCTAAGTTATGCAAAGCTTTAGCGTGTTGTGAATTTATCTCTAACAGCTTTTCATACCTTGCTATGGCTAAGTTGATATTGCCCGCATGCATTAATGCATTCGCTTGACTAAATAATGCCTGCTTCCCTGGAATTTGAGCAAAAACATTCGCGGCTTGTAAAAACTCACCATTGGCATAATAGCTATAAGCAATCCAATGTTGATCGGAAAATGTCAATGCCGCTTTGCCAAACTCTTCACGTTCAACCATAAGCATGGCTTGTTGATCTCGGCTAAGCCATAAATTAACAAATGACTGAGGGTTGCTATAAATGCTCATTGTAATGAGTAAAATAGCCGTTATTAACCAACGAGTTTTATAAGTTTTAATGCTTTCGCTTAACTTTGTAAAAGCCTTGTTATTGAATGCCTTAGTTACCGTATTGATAGTATTTACCATTGCATTGTCCACCCTTTTCTAAACCAAAGCGCTTGCAGTGGGATCAGTAAAAACAATAATAAGTAGCCGGCATCGAACCAAGGAAGCGAGTTATCGTCAACATTTTGTAAGGTATTATTTAATGAACGTAATACCGTCTCAACATCATCAGAGTTATGAGTAAAAGGCACCATATTACCATTACCAGCCTGTGCTAGTTGTGTAAGCGAGCTTAACTCACTCGAGCTTAGGCCTGTACTATTTTCTAAGCCACTATCGGGGTTTTCACCAATAGCCCAAACGACTAGTTGGTGCGGCGTATCCGCTAATAAATTGCCAAAGCCAGTAATCGCTATCTGATTTGTTTGATCCGTTAACAGCAAAATACTTGATGGTGCTTTCACCTGAGTTAATAACGCCTTAGCTTGTGGTATTACAGATTGCGGTACTTTATCTGTTGTCGGCATCATACTGCTGTCTAATACATCCAAAAAGTGGCGTATCATTTCTTTATCTTGAGTAATAGGCATGGCAACATGAGCAGAACCAGAAAAAGCAATTAAAGCTGTTTTTGCGTCCCCTCGTTTTTCTAATATTTGATTTATTTTTTGCTTAGCACGAAGAAGCCTTGATGGTTGCACATCACTTTTATTCATAGTAGCTGATACATCTAAACCAATTATCAATACTGATTCATCAGTAAAAAATGGCGTTGGTTGTTGTTGCCATGTAGGCCCAGCCATTACAAGGGTTATTATCACCGCAAACAGCATAAATAGCTTTTTGGGTGTAAATCGCCTTTTTTGTTGCTCTTTGATCGCTAAGTGGTAGATCATTGTATCTGACATATGAGCTTTCCATTGTGACAATGATTCTTCACTCTTGATCACAAAGCGCATAAATAAATACATAGGGATGATGGCCAACAACCACCATGGTCTTATAAAATGAAAGTCAGCCAGTTGGTGTAAAGCTAGGCTATTAATGCTATCAGCTAATAAATCAAACACGATCCACCTCATTCATCTCATCTGCTGTTTCAGCCTTGGACTCTGCTATTGATAGTGCTTGCTTACCTCGAGCTAATTTAGCCATTAAGAATAAGATGGCAACCAGTAAGTTGATGACAAAATAAATGCCAATAGTCCAGTGATGCAGACTCGTTCTTGGTCGGTAGGACGCTGCTTCATAAAGTTCTTTTTCTAGCTTATCGATTGTATCGTATGCCTTGCTTAGCTCTTCTTTATTTAGTGCTTGGAAGTTTTTACCGCCAGTAACACTCGCGACTTTTTCAAGAGTTTTAATATCCATTTTATAGTCGCCTTTACTACTGGGATCACCCACTGCGATGGTATAAATTTTGATATCATTTTGGGCTGCTATTTCAGCTGCTTTAGCCGGCGGCATGGCAGAGCCAGTATCTTCACCATCAGTAAGAAGAATAAGTACTCGTTGCTTGTTACTGTCTTGCTGAAAAATTTTAATCGCTAAACCAATAGCGTCACCAAAGGTTGTTTTAAAACCTGCATAACCTAATTTAGTTTGATTGAGTAATTGCTGCCACGTGGCAATATCTTGAGTAAATGGCGCTTGTAAATAGGGTGCATCAGCAAAAAGAATTAAACCCAGTCGGTCATGCTGACGACGGCTAGCAAATTCATTTAATACCGCTTTGGCAGCTTCTAAACGGCTAATTTTATTACCGGATTGATCAGTAAAATCTTGTTCAGCCATCGAACCAGATAAATCTAAAGCAAACATAACTTCTCGCGCAGACTTTTTCTGCTCTATTGGCTCTCCAACCCATTCAGGTTTGGCAACAGCGAGTATTAAAGCAAGCCAACCTATAGCTAATAAAATTCGTTGTAACACACCGCGAGTTAGCTTTACTGCGCCTTTTTTGGGTTGCTCTCCCGATACTCTGACCAATCGTTGAAAATAAGGAACTTGGAGCGAATCTTTTTGTTCCTTATAAGTTGGAAACAACCAATAGACCAGCAAAGGCAACACTATTAGGCAAAGCAGCCAAGGGTAAGCGAGTTCTATCATAACTCCCCCTGATGATGTTTAATCCAATGACTAATTTGGATTTTAAGTTTATTAAACTGCTCATTGGTTAGTACTGGCGCAGGACTATAAGATAAGTGGTTAAGCAATCCTGATATTGGAGTCTTCGAAAATTCACTTTGTGGACATTCTTGATCCAGCCAAGTCTCAAATGCTAAACCTGTGAGTTCGGCAACATTTTCTCTTTTATATGCATAAATCGCGGTTTTTTTGAGTAATATCGGCAACTTTTGCAGATCTTCAGTACTTTCGGATAATAGCTCTAATTGTTGGATACCCCAACGTCGATAGCCATTATCCATGTAATATTTAAATTTAAGATACAGACGATATAAGATAAGCAAGGCAAAAAGAAACACAACAATCTGCCAGCCAAGCGTTTCAGGCAACCAACTAATTTTATCAGGGGTTGATATTTCTAGAAACTCTTCAAGCATCGGATTGCCATTTTTAGGAGTAAACGAGTTACTTTCTTGCACTTTCATAGTTCACATTATTCCTACTACCAACACTAAATTCTAATCATTTACTAAATTTATTCTCAGTTAAAGATAAGCAATTGAAAAGTAAAAAACGCATACTTCAAGTATAAACTTATGCCAACAGATACAATTTAACTATTTGATAAGAAACAAATTATAGTTACGATATCGCAATAACACCATTAAACTTAACGTAAAGCTAAATATATTCAGACTAAATCGACTACTTAAATTGTTTGAGAGTATCATTCTCAATATTTTATAAGTAGGTATTAGTATATTGATCAATGCTTCATTATTAAAATGAATTATTTTTATTTGCAGCTATAACCACAAGGAATACTTGATAACAAGTATATAGTAAACAAATACCATGTAAGCGATAGATTGGAATATGAAAGGAATGGAAGGTAAATAGACTCATTTAACAAGGTGCGTAATCGATTATGAGTTTAATTATTTTATAGAAGAATGGTACTTTAAGACTTTTAACTGCAAAGTTAACCTATTTAGAAGCTAACTTTGCAATCATTTATTCAAAAACTAAATAGTTTAAACTTTACCGATAACGCCCTTACCAATGATCTCTTTCATTATTTCTGATGTTCCGCCATAAATACGTTGTACACGAGCATCAACATAAAAACGCGAAATTGGATATTCTTTCATGTAACCGTAACCACCAAACATTTGCAGCGCAGTATCAATAACTTCACACTCCATTTCACACGCTGAGTATTTCGCCATACTTGCTTGTACAGTTGTTAGCTTTTTCTCAGTTAATAGCAGCTTGTATTGCTCCATCATCAAACGATGTAATTCAGTTTGCGTAGCCATATGAGCAATTTTTTGACGGATATCTTGTAAACGAGCAATAGGTGCGCCAAATGCTTGGCGTTCTTTAATGTACTCAACGGCTAACGCTAATGCACCTTCAGCATGAGCGGTACCAATACATGCACACGCTAAACGTTCACGTGGTAATTCATGCATTAAGCCAATAAAGCCTTCATCGACATTACCTAAAACATCCGCTTGGGTTAATTCTACGTTATCAAAGAATAGTTCTGAGGTATCTGAGGCAGCTTGTCCCATTTTGTGTAGGTTTTGACCACGAGTAAAGCCCGCTTTATCACCATCAACTAAGAATAAAGTCATGCCTTTTGAACCAGGCGCATCAAGGTTAGTGCGAGCCGCAACAATATAACATGATGCATTTTGTCCATTAGAGATAAAGGTTTTAGAGCCGCTTAAGCTCCAACCGCTGTCGGTACGTGTTGCTGTAGTTTTCATACCTTGCAAGTCACTACCTGCGCCAGGCTCTGTCATACAAATAGCGCCAATACAACTACCATCAATCATACCAGGTAAGTATTTTTGTTTTTGCTTAGCTGTGCCCATATTTAATACATAATGAGCTGCAATATCTGAATGTACGATTAAATTACAAGCAAGTGCAAAATAGCCCGCTTTAGCAATTTCTTCAACAACCATCATGTTAAAATCAACGCTTACGCCAAAACCACCAAACTCTTCTGGAATGTCACAACAAAGTAAACCTTCAGCACCCATTTTTTCATAAAATGCTTTTGGAATTATTTTATTGTTTTCCCACTCTTCATAATGTGGAGCGATTTCATTTTCAATAAAACGAACAACCGTTTCTCTAAAAATGTTTAATTCTTCTTGTAATTCACTTCTCATAATAATCTCTTCTCGTTATTCAAACTGCACTATCAATTGCATGCGATTGCTTATACCAAGTTAATTAGTTGGTATTATTTTACGGTATTAATTTTATGGTTTTAATTTAAGCGCTTACCCTCTAGCAAACAATGTCACAAAAGTACTATTAAATTATCTTTTTATGCTATTTAAGCGCTTTTGCAGACACCATCGCATCTATCTCTTGCTCACTATAGCCAAACTCGGTAAGTAAGTTTTTAGTATCAGCGCTGTTGGGCTCAGTTACATACATAGAGGATAAGCTGTTATTGTTAAATTTTATCGCAGGGGCAATTTGTTTAACGCTATCACCATCAACAGTTTGTACATTTACCACCATTTCTCGATCGCTCATAAGCTGAGATTTAGCCGCTTGTGAAACGGTTAAAACAGGTTCAACACAGGCATCTAATTTAGAGAAAATATCATCCCATTGCTCTAGTGTTTTCTCTGCAATAACTGACGCTATATCGTTTTTTAAAGCTTGCTGCTCTTCAGGCTTAACTGAGTTACTTCGCTCTAGCCACTCAATACGACCTATATTGCTAAAGAATATATGAGCAAATTTTGGCTCTAAACTGCCAACACTTAAATAACGGCCATCTTGTGTTTGGTAATAATCATAAAAATGGCCGCCGTTTAATACTGTGCCGCCTAAGGTAGGATCAACATCAGCGCCAACACCACCAGCCCCAAACATTCCAGTTAAAGCAAAGGCTGCATCAGTCATACTAATATCTAAATGTTGACCAAGCCCAGTTGTACCGCGCTCGATAACTGCAGCTAATATTCCCATGACCGCATGGTGTGAGCCGCCAGCAATGTCTGCTATTTGAGTACCACTTAAAACTGGCCCAGACTTTTGCGTACCACTAAAGCTTGATAAACCACTTAGGGCTAAATAGTTAATATCGTGCCCTGCTCTATCTTTTAAACAGCCATTTTGACCGTAACCAGTAATAGAGCAGTAGATCAGCTTAGGGTTAATTGCTTTTAATGTGTCGTAATCTAGGCCAAGTTTAGCCATAACACCAGGGCGAAACTGCTCAAGCACAACATCGTATTCACTAATAAGCTTTTTCACTAACTCAACCGCACTGCTTTGTTTTAAATCGAGGGCGATTGCTTTTTTATTGCGGTTTAATGTTAAAAATGAATACGAACTGCCATTGTGACTTGGCTGAAATGATTTAACCAAATCGTGGCGACCTATGGCTTCAATTCTTAAAATATCTGCGCCCATATCTGCCATCAACATGCTGGCATAAGGACCTGGAAGGAGAGTCGATAAATCGAGTACTTTTAATTTAGATAGTGGACCTGACATACAATATTCTTCTTAACAATTATAATAAATTTATTCTATTTATTAACTTAGCCTAGCTAAATGAAAAATATCATAGCCCTTTCGGGTTAAATTCAGTGCATCGATGAAACTTTTAGATTAAGACGGTTAGCCTAAGCAACAAATCAGCGAATGTTTCTTCTATATTGCGCAGGCGTAACATCATAGGCTTTGGCAAATTGCGTAGTTAAATGGCTTTGACTACTAAAACCTAAGCTTTGTGCAATTTGACTTATTGATAACGCACTATGTATAAGCAGCTCTCGAGCCCTGTTAAGTCTTGTTTGTAAAATAAACTGGTGCACTGTTTTGCCCATAACATCAGTAAATATTTTCCTAAAATAAGACTCGCTTACATCTAATTTTTTTGCCAACAATTGCACTGACAACTGCTCCTGTAAGTTTTGATGTATATATTCAACACTACTGCGAATACGGTTTAACTGTAATGAATTAGAAGTAAAACTATTGGTTTGTTGTTTTTGTAATAAACGCTGAGTGTGCAACATGATGGTATACAATAACGAATCAATATACTCTTCATCCTGGTTATTTTCTTGGGCAAGTAATAGCAATTGCCTGATCAAGGTGTCGAGTAAAGCATCACCAACTAACATAACCGCTACTAATGACTTAGCCATTTGATACAGCTTATTCGCTAACGCACTAGTATCGGGAACAATTTCAAGCAAAGCAAAATCGACATCACCTAACATTGAAAATGAAATTTCAACATCCGTTGGAAAAATACTTATCATGCTGGTCGTTGATTTATCCTCAATGCCCAAACTTGAAAATGTTTTAATATTCGCTCCTGAAAATTGGACTCCTATGACTAAAGAGCCAAATTTAGGTACGACTCCCTTAACCTCTCTACATACAAAGCGCTCTAAGCCAAAAGGTGATTTTTTGCCTAAAGTAAAGCTTGCTACCGGCTCTACTCCCAACATAGTACGGATAGTTTTTTTGGTTTGATCTAACGTGTTAATTGTATCCACTACTGCATTTACCTTTACAACATAAATAAGCGTTTTTTATAAAATACAGCAACTTTTTATAAAAGACCATTATGTTTTAACCACGTAAGCTAAATACAATGAATAAATAATTTAAATTTTAGGGAGTTAAAATGACGGCTCATCAAGTTAAATTTCATTTTAGCGATAATGAAAAAACCGAATTCAGCATCACCGAGAAAGAAAACTTATTAGAAAAAGCTGAACAGCACGGTGTATTTTTGGCGAACGATTGCCGCGAGGGTTTATGCGGAGTATGTGCGGGAAATTGTAATAAAGGTAAATATGAATTAACCGAAGATACAGCTTTAAGCGCAAGTGAAAAAGACGCTGGTATGGTACTCCCTTGCACAATGCATGTTAGCAGTGATACCGAAATCCACTTCGATTACCCAAAAAGCTTATGTAAGCCTAGTGAGAACAGCACAATAGCCACCTCAGTAGTATCTGTTGATGAAGTATCACAAAACACCGCTAAATTAGTATTAAAGGCAGCCAATGATATAAGCCAACTAAATTATCAACCGGGACAGTTCGTATCAATGAATATTCCAGGTAGTAATGAATGGCGTTCATACTCTTTTGCTAATGTGAGTAATGCCGACAATGTTTGGGAATTTATCATTCGATTATTGCCGCAAGGGGTGATGAGTGACTACTTGCGCAGTAATATTGAAGTTGGTGATAATATCGAATTAAAGCACCCTAAGGGCAGCTTTTATTTAAGAGAAATTAACCGTCCAGCATTATTTTTTGCTGGTGGCACAGGCATTTCAGCCATTATTGTTATGCTTAAACAACTTGCCGAAAATGGCGGTTCAAATAACCAACCAATCAGCCTTTACTACGGCGTAAATCAAGTAGAAGAGTTTTGCTGTCAAGATGAGCTAGCCAGTTTACAACAAGCCCTTCCTAACTTAACCGTACACTTAGTACCGGTAACCGCTAATGAGCAATGGCAAGGTGCTACAGGTTTTGTTACTGATTTATTATCATCTGATGCCTGCTTTGATGGTGATGCCGATTGCTATATGTGTGGACCACCTCCAATGCTTAATGCCATTAAAGGCTGGTTTAAAGATAGCAATATTACCAATACTAAATTTTACGCTGAGAAATTTGTTGCAACTCAGGCAGCAAAAACATCAAGTATAGCCGCTGAAAAAACAGTGATTAAACAGCCAGATTTAAGCAAGCAATATAAACGAGCAGTTGTTATTGGTGGTAGTATTGCCGGTATTGCCGCAGCTCGCGTATTAAGTGACACATTCCAAGAAGTTGTAGTACTAGAGCGCGATAAACACCATCATATTGACGAAGTTCGCAGCAGTACTCCACAAGCACACCACGCTCATCACTTACTGCAACGAGGCCAGCGAGAGCTTGATACTTTATTCCCGGGCTTTTTAGATGATTTAAAAGCCGCAGGTACACAGGCCTATGACTCGTCTCGTGATTACCGCATATACCAACATGGTCATTGGAAATATGTTTATGAGTCTGGCATTCCTATTATGGCAGCGCCGCGCAGAGTATTTGAAACAGTTTTAAGACGCCAGCTTAATAAATATAACAATATCAGTTACCGCTACAGTAGCAGTGTTGATGATGTATTAATTACCGACGGCAATACCGTTAGCGGAGTTAAATTAAAAGACGGCGAATATATCGATGCCGATTTAGTGATTGATGCTTCAGGCAAAAATACTAGCTTACCTAACTTACTTGCAGAGCATGGTTTTGCTAAGCCTGAACAAACTGATCAAAACGTTAATATTTATTACACCACTTGCTTATTCGAACTTACACCTGAGCAAGTGCCTGACTGGGGGATGTTGCTACTTTATGGCCGTAGACCTGAAACTAAGCAAATTGGCTATGCCGCTCTTTATGGTGAAGAGAAGCGCAACTTATTAATTACTATCGGCTCGTACGACTGTCATAAGGTGGTTCGTTCACACGAAGAATTTTTAACAAAAGCTAAAGAATGTGTGCGTGATGATGTCTACGAATTTATTAAAGACTTAACGCCAACAACTGAAATTAAAACATTTAAGTACCCAAAAATGTTCCGTCGTCACTATGAAAAGCTTAATAATGTACCTAACGGCTTTATCGCGATCGGCGATGCTTTAGGTAGTGCTGATCCAATCTCTGGAGCCGGAATGACTAAAGCGGTATTAGAAGCTCTTGAGTTAGGCAAAGTTTTGCAGCGCAAGCCAAAACAAGTAAATACAATTACTAAAAAGTATTATAAAAAATCTGCGCGGCTATTTGACTACATCTGGTTTGTTATTAGTGAGCAAAACTTACGCTACCCTTGGGTTAATGGTAAGCGCCCATTTTATACGCCAATGCTAACTTGGTATGTAAACCAAGTACTAGATTTAGCCAGTAAAGATGGGGATGCCTTTAATACTTATTTACACGTGGCCCATCTTAACAAGCATGTATTAACCTTAATGAAGCCTAAGATGTTCTGTAAGGTCCTTAAGAATGCTCTATTTAGCTCCGACAAAAAGCATGCTATAACAAAGCAAGTAAAAGCATAAAACAATACTCACCACTTCACATGCCATAAATGTAAATTTATGGCATGGTTTTAAACACACCTAAGCATCTTCTAACTGAACTCAACACTAGCTAAAAAATGTATATAATTTGTTAATTTTTTCAGTTATAGTCTATACGTAATTGATAAATTGTATAAAAACAATCGTGTCTTTAGCTGTTAAAGACATTTTTTCTAACGAAAAAGTCTATCAATGGATTTCAATCAGCGCAGCTTATTGGATCAACAAAAACATTCGTTTTTGCCTCATTTGACTTTTCCTAGAAGATACAAAAAATAATAACTAAACTAGGATTTAAGTATGTTAACTAAAAAAACGCTACTATCAGCAATAATACCTGCTCTTTTACTTACTGCATGTGGTGGTTCATCTGATGAGTCAGCTACATTTTCGCTCGGTATAAGCGACGCTCCTGTTGATGGTTTGTCACAAGTAGTTATTTGTTTTAACCAAGTTGAGCTAAAAGGCGGTGATAAAAGTAAAGTATTTACCGTTGGTGATGATGCTGGAGTTTTACCCGCTGATAGCATTTGTGGTGATACACCAAATACCGTTGGTATAGACTTAAAAGCTTATACTGGAGTTAATTCAATTTCATTATTGAGCAACGTCGATGTTGAAGCTGGTGAATACACGCAGTTACGCTTAACAATGAGCGAAGGCTCTTATGCTGTGCCTATGGACGAAGATGGAAATGAGTTAGACGAACAGATTCCTGTTACAGTTCCATCGAATGAATTAAAATTAGATGGTTTTACCGTTGCACAAGGCGGTAGCACAGCTTATACATTAGAGTTTGATTTAAGAAAATCAATGACTAACCCTGTAGGGAAAGATGAATACTTCCTTAAACCACGAGGTGTAAGGTTAGTTGATGACAATCAAATAGGTAGTTTATCGGGTAGTGTTGATGATGCATTTATTATGAACAATTGTGAGTTAGACCAGTTGCCAGTTGATGTAGCACTTGCCGCTGTATATATTTACCCTGCTGATGAAAAAACGCTGCTTGAAGATAATATGGCCGTTTATTCTGACGATGCACTCGAGCCCTTAGCAAGTTCAGTCTTAACAACCGATGGTGCTGGTAATCATAGTTTTGAAATTGGTTTTGTACCTGTTGGTGATTATACTGCAGCATTTACATGTAACACGGATGATGATGCAGAACTTGATGATGATATTCAGTTTGTTGACACAGAAGAAGTTAATGTTGCTGTAGACACGAATACTGAGGTTGTCTTTATAGTCGATAGTGAACAGTAACAACTAAAAGCTAAAAGCCATAGTGTGTCAGCATTATGGCTTTTTTGTGGGCTAATTTTGATTTAAAAAACGTATTTAACAAACGAACCGTAGCTTAAATCATAGTTTTCAATATCACCTAATGGCGCAGAATCGTAAGAATACACCACTGAGAAACCAACAGAAAAGTGCTTGGTAAAGTGATTGGTTGCGCGTATTTCATCATGAATTCGATAATCATCAGATGATTTTAACGATGGCTGTAGATACAGCACATTTTCAATAGTTAAACGATCAACAGCGGTTGATTTAAAATGCCAGTAAGCATTAAAGCGCCAGTCATTATTTTTTTCATTATCTAAGTTATCGGTGGCTTCTTCTCTTTCATAAAAAACACCAGCACCAAACGCATTACTGTATTTTGCATCTGCCTTATAAAAACGTTTCCGATATCCAGCTCCGGCTAATCGGCGTGATTCAAGATCTAGAAACTTATCTCGTCGACCTTGCACAAACATTTCAAAGTTGTCACTGCCGGTTTCAGTCTTTGACAAGGTACGAGTATATCTTAAGTGCAGAAAGCCTTGGTTTTTATAGACTTCATCATCACGCTCTTGCCAAACGTGTTCGGCAATTGCCATATAATGATTTTTTTCATCACTGAAGGAAAGTACCCCACCGGTTTCTGTTTTTTGTGATTCTTTATTACCTTGTTCACCTGACATGGAAAATTCAAGTTCACCATAAAGTGGCTTTTGCTGGGCATTAGCTCGAGCAAACTCTAAATTTGTAATGGCGTAACTTGGCGATGCGATAAAAGCCGCTAGGAATATTATTTTTTTCATATTGTGGGAAGTTAACTATTGATGAATGTGAACGATGATGTCGCTGGAAATTTTTGTATTTATAAGACTACAAATAATAACATTTCAACAATGTATAAAGCTACAAGATTGTAACCCACTCAAGGATTAAACAAGGTCGGATGCTACATCTATAAATGAGTGATATATAAGTGCTGAGATTAAATAGCGGAGCTGAAAAGTAAAATAAAAATTAACATGGCGCAAACAATAAGACACCATAAATCAAATGCTATTTTTAATGCTTTAGGCGCGTATTTTACTTCCATAAAGTAACGAATAATTAATCGTACCTTAATAAAACTGACTAACAGAATAGCCATAGTTGCATATTCAGCACTGAGGGATTGCTCATGACCAATAACAAATGAAATTAAGGTAAATACCACTAAGCCAAACCAGATAATAATATCTTTGGTTAATGACGACGTATGAGCTTGCTGTAGTTGCATTGGGGTGCTTGTGTGTTTAGTCATATTATTTAATTAGGTACAATAGTGGAAACAGTGCAATCCAAAGCAGATCAACCATGTGCCAAATAATACCGCCACTTTCTAAATGTTTAATATTATCGGTTGATATACCTTGGCAAGATAAACGCTTATATAAATAAATTAACGCGCCTGTGCCAACACAAACATGCAGTAAGTGTATGCCTGTTAGCATGTAATAAAACATAAAAAAATCATTTGTTAGTAAAGTAAAACCATCACTAACCTTATCTTTATACTCAAACACTTTATTAATAAAAAAGCCCACACCGGTAGCAATGGCCAAAAGTAAAAGTTTTTTAGTTTGACTTAATTTATTATTGCGAGCAGAGTGCAAAGCCAAGACCACAAACAATGAGCCAGTTAATAACAATATGGTATTAATCACACCAAACGTTTGACTAAGCTCATTTTGCGAAATTAAAAATATGCTGTGCTGTTGCACCCGCTCCCATGCATAACTAGCAAACAACACTGAAAATATTAACAAATCGCCAAAGACAAACATCCATACACCAAGCTCACTTGGCAAGTAAGCTTGATGATTATTGTTACTATCAGTGCTTAATGCAACTGTACTTTCAGAAGAGGACATACTGCTATTTATTTCTCGAGTGCTGGACTTTTAGATTGTAATAACACGACTGAAGTTACAATGTACCATCCGAAAAATGCAACCGCAGGGATCCAAAAAGCAATTAAACCATCCCAAGCAAATGGTCCTTCATGGAAGAAAATTAACAGACAACCACCATAAGCAAGCACAGCGAACCAAAAGTTTAAAAATGCAAACCAACGAGGAAATATAGGCTGTTGTTTATTATCCGCCAATATAGCTAAACCTAGCGCAATGTAGGAAACAGGAATTAGAGACACCGGCCAAATTAATAAGATAAAGGCAAAGTCATTAAATGCCTGAATAATTTCAGGTGCCCTATCCGCCCTAAAGCTTGATACAGCCCAAGAGCAAATCAATACAAATAAGAAGCAAGATAATGCTGCACTTACAATGACGAAGGTCGTTACTAGCGTCGGGCTAGAGTTTTGCATTTGCTTCATACGAGTGATGATTGCCGAAACAAACGGCATAGTAAAACTAGTAGCTATCATCATAAAAATCAGACCAATTTTAATTGATGTAGCGTCATTTTTGTAAATATCAGCAACCTCTTGTGCACTATTAGCAGGAGAAATTGGCGGCATAAAATCAGCAAACCCAATAAAGCCAATTAAAAACAATACGCAAAAGATTGGACCACCCCAAGAACACAGTCTTAAATAACTATCATTCATTTTCATTCCCTATTTAAATAATCTTTTATCCGGCCTGTTAATTACAGACTCTTTGTATATTACGCTCATAACAACTTAGCTTTATCGGTAAATACATAGATATAAAATAATCGTTTTTTATAAGAATAACCTACGAATTATATAAAACACCAATCATTGATTACTTTATTTACTCATAAAATAAAGGCCAGTCACATTATCAGTGACCGGCCTTCAGAATTTTTACTAAGCAATTATGGTATAAAAACCAAACGCGTTATTATTTAGGACTTATAACGGGTTAAGAAAACAAAGCCTAAAACAAAAAATGTTACGCTTTCAACTGCTGGTAATGCGTGCGCAATTAAACTAGGCACAAAGTCAAACACTTGCTCAGCAACAAAAAATGCAACAACTCGCATAACGGCTAACAAAATAAACATAACACCGGTGGCATAGGCCACAATAGGAAAAGCTTGTTTATTATTAGCGGCTTTATTCATCACTAAGCCCCAAGCTAGAACCATAGCACCAGCAAAGCTAATAAAGTAATGACTTAAATAAGTTGAATCAGGTATTAAATCAATGCCTGCGATGACTTTTAAGAATATCGAACTGAAAAATAATACGCCCAATGCTATTAAAGCTTTTGCAGTAATGTTGTAAATAATCATGTTATCTCTTTTAGTTATAATTATATTTAAAGTTAACACCTTAATAATCTTGGTACTTTTTAAAAACACCCAAAGGGGTGATTTATGACACTTTTTTTAAAATGTAAATATTGGCAAATGTGGCATTAATCAAATACTTTACTAGTCTATAGCTGAACTTGCCATTAATTCCCTTACATATAAAGGGAACGTTCGTAGTTAATTCTAAAATTGTTGTACTTAAGTTTAAGTAATTGTTGTAAGAGTTGGTTGTTAAACGCCATAAAGTGGTATTCAACTTCAAGGAAAGGTAACAATGAAAATATTAAGAAACACCATCGTTAGCATATTTACTATGCTTTTCATATTAATCCCTCCAGCTTTTGCGGCAGACAAAGAAGTAAAATCGTTAGCTGAAGTTTGGCTTATGACCCCTAATCCCGGACAAGTAGTAAAATTTGAACAGGCTTTTATCGAACACCTTAAATATCGTAAATCTAAAGGCGATCCTCGCAACTGGAACACCTACGTACCAACGATAGGTAAAGATCTTAGCAACTACACAGTCCGCTTTTGCTGCACTGCGTTTAAAGATGTTAGTGCTTATAATGATTGGGCTAATAAAAACAAAATCGGCGAACACTGGAATAATACCGTCGCAGCTTATGTTGCTAAATATGAGCACTACTTCGATAGAGTCGATTTAGAAAATGGCCACTGGCCTAACAATGGCAAAAAATATAAGTTTTTCGAAGTCACTACTTATGACGTAAAAATGGGACATGGAAAAAACACCGAGCAAAGTAAAAAGGTGATAAGCGATCATGCTAAAGCTATGAAATGGGCACATAGTTGGGGTTGGTCTTGGCGCAGCGCCGGAGATGGTGGCTTAATGTTAGTAGTACCATTTGAAGATTATGCAGATATGGCTCCACTGGAAAAGAGTTTTGGCAAGTCTTTAGCTGAACATTTAGGCAGTGAAGATAAAGCTGATGCAGTTTTTGCCGATTGGACTAGTAATTTTAATTCCGCACAGACAACCGTTTGGATGAAACGCGATGACTTAAGTATAAGTGATGACTAACTCAATTTTTAAATCCTAAAAACAAAAAACGTGGCAAAAGCCACGTTTTTTTTTATCAATCAAGAGGGTCAGATCAACTTGAACAAACTAGCTAAGTTCAATAGTCGATTTCAAGTTGATCTGACCCCTTTGATTTTTTATTTATGCTCTACTGAGATAATTTCAAACTCAACCACACCACCTGGCGTTTTCACTTCAACTTCTGAATCAACTGTTTTACCAATAAGAGCACGCGCAATTGGTGAGTTAACACTTATTCGGTTGTTCTTAATGTCAGCTTCATCATCACCAACGATTTGGTAAGTTACTTCTGCGTCAGTTTCAATGTTAAGCAAAGTTACTGTCACACCAAAGATCACTTTGTGATTGTTTGGTATTTTAGTGATGTCAATTATTTGAGCATTACCTAGTTTGCCTTCAATTTCTTGAATGCGACCTTCACAGAAACCTTGCTCTTCACGTGCAGCATGGTACTCAGCGTTTTCTTTTAAATCGCCGTGTTCACGCGCTTCTGCAATTGAAGCTACAATCTCAGGGCGTTTAGTTTGCTTTAAGTAAACAAGTTCTTCTCGCAAAGCATCAGCACCTTGCACTGTCATTGGAAACTTAGTCATTATTTACACCTTTTATGAAGTTCCTGCACAGAACTAACTCGAGTTCTGTCGTCTGCAGAGTGCGCCATACATGCAGCAAATGCAGCGTTTAATGTTGTTGTATAAGTAGCTTTATAACGTAAAGCACTACCACGAATTGCTTTAGAATCTTCTATAGCCTTACGACCTTCAGTGGTGTTAATAATATAACTGTACTCACCATTTTTGATTCTATCAACAATATGTGGACGACCTTCTTCAACTTTATTCACTAAACGAACAGGAATATCAGCTTCACCAAGAACCACTGCAGTACCGTGAGTAGCATCTAGTTTAAAGCCTAATGCAACTAACTGTCTTGCTAAGTCAACAACACGCTCTTTATCACTGTTACGTACAGAAATTAATGCACGACCAGTTTTAGGAAGTGTAACACCAGCGCCTAAGTTTGCTTTAGCATAAGCTTCTTCAAACGTTTCGCCTGTACCCATAACTTCACCAGTTGAACGCATTTCAGGGCCAACTAGAGGGTCACTACCGTGGAACTTGTTAAATGGAATAACAACTTCTTTTACTGAGAAGTAATCAGGGATCAATTCACCACTAACGCCTTGTTCAGCAAGTGATGTACCAGCCATAACACGAGCAGCTACTTTTGCTAAAGGAATACTTGTCGCTTTCGATACAAATGGTACCGTACGCGCAGCACGAGGGTTTACTTCGATTAAGTAAACTTGGCCATCTTTAACAGCCATTTGTGTATTCATTAAGCCAACTACGCCAAGTTCAAATGCAAGCTTTGATACTTGCTCACGCATTACGTCTTGAATTTCTTTGCTTAAGCTATACGGAGGTAATGAACAAGCCGAGTCTCCAGAGTGAACACCACATTGTTCAATGTGTTGCATGATACCGCCAAATACAACTTCTTCACCGTCACAGATAACGTCAATATCTACTTCAATCGCATCATCAAGGAAGTGATCAAGTAATACTGGAGAGTCATTTGATACGCTTACCGCTTCCGTCATGTAACGACGTAAATCAGCTTCATCATAAACAATTTCCATTGCTCGGCCACCTAATACATAAGAAGGACGAACAACTAATGGGAAACCAATCTCTTTTGATTTAGCTACCGCTTCATCAAGTGAAGTTACTGTAGCGTTTTCAGGCGTTAATAAACCTAAACGGTCAACAGCTGCTTGGAAACGTTCACGATCTTCTGCTCTATCGATGGCATCAGGTGAAGTACCAATAATTGGTACACCAGCGTTTTCTAATGCACGAGCTAGTTTAAGTGGTGTTTGACCACCGTACTGAACAATCACGCCTTTTGGCTTTTCAACACGAACAATCTCTAATACATCTTCAAACGTTACTGGTTCGAAATATAAACGATCAGATGTGTCGTAATCAGTTGAAACCGTTTCAGGGTTACAGTTAACCATGATTGTTTCATAACCGTCTTCACGTAATGCTAATGCCGCATGTACACAACAGTAATCAAATTCGATACCTTGACCGATACGGTTAGGACCACCGCCGATGATCATGATCTTGTCATTATCAGTTGGGTTGGCTTCACACTCTTCATCATAGGTAGAGTACATGTAAGCAGTATCAGAACTAAATTCTGCTGCACAAGTATCAACACGCTTGTAAACCGGGAAGATTTCAGCTTTATGACGTTTTTTACGAATTTCCGATTCACTTACACCGATAACATCAGCTAAGCGCTTATCAGAGAAACCTTTACGCTTAAGCTTACGTAAACGCTCTTCAGTTAAACTAGATAAACCACCATCATAAGCAGCTTTCTCTTCTTTGATGATGTCTTCAATTTGTACTAAGAACCAACGGTCAATTTTAGTTGTACGGAATACATCTTCTAAGGTTAAACCTAAACGGAATGCATCTGCTACATACCAAATACGGTCAGCACCAGCTTCTTGCAATTCGTGCATGATTTTAGTTTTAGCACCAGGCTTAGTTACATCAACAACCGGGTCGAAACCGTTCATGCCAACTTCTAGGCCACGTAATGCTTTTTGCATTGATTCTTGTTGGTTACGGCCAATAGCCATAACTTCACCAACAGATTTCATTTGCGTAGTAAGACGGTCTTCAGCGCCTGCGAACTTCTCGAAGTTAAAACGAGGGATCTTAGTTACTACGTAATCGATTGTTGGTTCGAATGACGCTGGAGTAGCGCCACCAGTAATATCATTACTTAATTCATCTAGCGTGTAACCTACAGCAAGTTTTGCTGCGATTTTAGCAATTGGGAAACCTGTTGCTTTTGATGCTAATGCTGATGAACGAGAAACACGAGGGTTCATCTCGATAATAACCATACGGCCAGTATCAGGACAAATACCAAACTGTACGTTTGAACCACCTGTTTCAACACCAATTTCACGCAATACCGCAACTGAAGCGTTACGCATGATTTGGTATTCTTTATCTGTTAATGTTTGCGCCGGAGCAACGGTAATTGAGTCACCAGTGTGAATACCCATAGGGTCGAAGTTTTCGATTGAACAAATAATGATACAGTTATCATTTTTGTCGCGAACCACTTCCATTTCGTATTCTTTCCAACCGATTAATGATTCATCAATCAATAATTCAGACGTTGGAGATAAATCTAAACCACGAGTACAAATGGTTTCAAATTCTTCTCGGTTATATGCGATACCACCACCAGTACCACCCATAGTAAATGATGGGCGAATGATACATGGGAAACCAAGGAATTCAGAAGCTGCAATTGCTTCGTCCATTGAATGAACGATTTTAGCGCGCGGTGTTTCTAAACCGATTTTTTTCATTGCCACGTCAAAACGGCTACGGTCTTCTGCTTTATCAATTGCGTCAGCAGTAGCACCGATCATTTCAACGTTAAATTCTTTAAGTACGCCTTTAGCTTCAAGCTCTAATGCACAGTTAAGTGCAGTTTGACCGCCCATAGTTGGTAATACGGCATCTGGACGTTCTTTTTCAATAATGTTGCGCACAACTTCCCAGTGAATAGGTTCGATGTAAGTTGCATCGGCCATATCTGGGTCGGTCATGATTGTTGCAGGGTTTGAGTTAACAAGAATTACTCGGTAACCTTCTTCGCGCAGTGCTTTACAAGCTTGTGCACCCGAATAGTCAAATTCACAGGCTTGGCCAATTACAATTGGACCTGCACCTAATATAAGAATACTTTTTATGTCAGTACGTTTTGGCATTTTATCTACTCTATCTAATCAGTCTATTGGGCTTTGCGAGTGTTAATCAAATCGATGAAATGATTGAACAAAGGTGCTGCATCGTGTGGACCTGGGCTTGCTTCAGGATGACCTTGGAAGCTAAACGCTGGTTTGTCGGTGCGGTGTATACCTTGTAATGAACCATCGAATAATGATTTATGTGTAGCAGTTAAGTTTGCAGGCAAGTTGTTTTCATCAACAGCAAAACCGTGGTTTTGTGAAGTGATCATTACCACATCGCGCTCGATGTCTTTAACTGGGTGGTTAGCACCGTGATGGCCAAACTTCATTTTAACTGTTTGTGCGCCACTTGCTAAACCAAGTAATTGGTGTCCTAAACAAATACCGAATACTGGAATATCTGTTTCTAGGAAAGTTTTAATCGCAGTAATTGCGTAATCACATGGCTCTGGGTCACCTGGGCCATTTGATAAGAATATTCCATCTGGATTCATTGCTAATACATCTGCTGCAGGAGTTTGCGCAGGAACAACCGTTAGTTTACAACCACGGTCAACTAACATGCGTAAGATGTTACGTTTTGCACCGAAATCGTAAGCAACTACATGGTGTGGCAATTCGTCAGGAGTAACATGACCTTTACCTAACTGCCAGCTGCCTTCGGTCCACTGGTAAGTTTCTTTTACCGTTACTTCTTTAGCTAAGTCCATACCTTTAAGGCCAGGGAATGCTTTAGCTTTTGCTAACGCTTCATCAACATCTAAGTTATCGCCAGCAAGGATACAACCGTTTTGAGCACCTTTCTCACGTAAAATGCGAGTAAGTTTACGTGTATCAATATCGGCAATACCTAAAATATTATTGGCAATTAAGTATTCACTTAAGCTTTGTTCATTTCTGAAGTTACTTGCTAATAGCGGTAAGTCACGAATGATCAGGCCTTTCGCCCAAACATCTGCAGATTCAGCATCTTCAGCGTTAGTACCGGTATTTCCGATATGTGGGTAAGTCAAAGTGACAATTTGTTCTGCGTATGATGGATCCGTTAAGATCTCTTGATAACCAGTCATTGCTGTATTGAAAACAACTTCACCAACTGATGAGCCTTCTGCGCCAATGGCAGTGCCTTTAAAAATAGTACCGTCTTCCAGTACCAAGATGGCAGATTTAGTCAATTTAACCTCCATAATGAATCAAAGTAGTAATAACCACCCTGTGTTAATGACTTGTTAGTCAAATATTAGTAGTTATTATATATATTTCCTGCCAAAAATTATTTTTTGGCAAAATCGGCGTATTCTACGCGTTACAGCTCAATTCGTCCATAACAAATTGAAACAATTTAGTCATTAATTGGCTACTTAAGCAAAAACAGTACTTAAGCAGCTAAAAAACCTAGTTATCTATTTCAAACCAAGCACATCTTGCATGTCATAAAAACCATTTGGTGCTTTTTTAAGCCATGCTGCTGCGCGCATTGCACCAAGTGCAAATGTCATTCTTGATGTTGCTTTATGAGTAATTTCTAAACGCTCACCAAGGTCGGCAAAAAATGCGGTATGTTCGCCGATAATATCGCCAGCACGCACGGTTGCAAAACCTATGGTATCTTTAGAGCGCTCTTCTGTTATGCCTTCTCGGCCATAAACAGCAACTTTATTTAAATCTCTATCTAATGTATCGGCAATCACCTGCCCCATTTTCATGGCGGTACCAGATGGTGCATCTTTTTTAAAGCGGTGATGAGCTTCAAAGATTTCGATATCAGTAGAATCACCAATAGCTTTTGCTGTTATTTCTAATAACTTAAATAATAAGTTAACGCCAACGCTTGTATTTGGCGCTAATACCACAGGAATATCTTTACCCGCAGCTTTTAATTGTTCTACTTCATCGTCATTAAAGCCC
This sequence comes from Thalassomonas sp. M1454, assembly GCF_007097525.1. Classification (GTDB taxonomy): domain Bacteria; phylum Pseudomonadota; class Gammaproteobacteria; order Enterobacterales; family Alteromonadaceae; genus Thalassotalea_A. Next base: position 190,978 of record NZ_VKDD01000002.1, on the reverse strand, counting down.
GTTGTGCCAATAACGATGGCTTTACCATGCTCATTACACCACTGAACATTAGCCATGGTAGATTCGATTGAAGTAAAATCGATAAATACATCAGCAGCAAGTAAGTCATTAAGCTGGGATGTTACCGGGCAACTTTTATGACCAAGACCACATAATTCACCAGCATCTATACCTTTTAAGGTAGATGACTCACGCACGAATCCACCAACGAGTTCAATACTTTCATGCTCAATAGCTGCTTGTAATAAATTACGGCCCATACGTCCGCCACAGCCTAAAATTGCAACTTTAGTTGTCATTGTTATTCTCTTGTTTTTTGTATTTCGAATTAAACATTTTTGTCATCGCAACTAAGCTAATTACCATGACAAATGTGTTTGCTTTTAGTCTCTAGTCTCTAGTCTCTAGTCTCTAGTCTCTAGTCTCTAGTCTCTAGTCTCTAGTCTCTAACATACTCTTATAATTAAACTAATGTAGCTACATTAGTTTAATTATAAAAAAGCCGGGAAATACCCGGCTTTTTCAATAACATTAAACGATAGATAAAAGCTCTACGTCGAATATTAAAGTAGCATACGGAGGGATAGCACCCTGTGAGCCTTGCTCGCCGTAAGCTAAGTTGTATGGTACGTGTAAACGCCATTTTGAACCAACAGGCATCATTTGTAATGCTTCAGTCCAACCAGCGATAACGCCACCTACTGGGAATTCAGCAGGTTGACCACGTTCTACAGATGAATCAAAAACAGAACCGTCTGCAAATGTACCGTGGTAGTGACAGCTAACAGTGCTTGCTGCTGTTGGCTTTTCGCCTTCACCGGCAACTAATACTTCGTACTGTAAACCAGACTCAGTAACAATTACGTCATCACGTTTAGCATTTTCTGCTAAATATGCTTCACCCGCTGCAGCAGCTTCTTTAGCTAACTCAGCTTCTTGAGCTTGTAATTTTTGAGACACGATAGTGAATGCTTCTTGTAAGTCTTCTTGGCTTACTTGGCTAGCTGCGTTAGCTAGTGCATCAGCGATACCAGCTTGTACAGCTGCTACTTCAAAATCTTTAAAAGGGTTATTACGTAATTGGTCACCTAATTGGCGGCCCACGCCGTAACTTACGCGTTGTTCGATACTTGTAAAGTCAGTCATGATTACTTCTTATATGAAAAAATTCGGGCGAAATGATAGCATGTTACCGCCCAATTATTCCAGAAAAATATAGCAAACTCTTGCTAAGTAAATATTGCTTGTATACAGCACTTTTATTTACTTTTAGGGATCGCCGGTTTAACACAATTAGGCTTAACATTACTTTGTGCGTACATAGGATTGGTTTTCGATAAATGCTTATTTAAACCATTAATACGAGTTTGATTTGATGGATGCGTTGAAAAAAACTCAGGTGGCGCCGCGCCGCCTTGTTTTGCCATATTCTGCCATAGCTTCACACTTTCTTTAGGATCAAAGCCTGAAACCGCCATTAACTCTTGGCCGATAATATCCGCCTCGGTTTCATGCGCTCGCCCGTATGGCATTAATACGCCGTATTGTAGCCCTAAACCAAGACCGGCTAATAATAAGGTCTTATTATCAACATCTTTGGCAGCCATGGTAGTACCGGCAACAACCAGTGCTGCTTGTGAAAGTTGGCTTGATGATAAACGTTCATTTGAATGCTGAGCAATAACATGCCCTACTTCGTGACCAATAATTGCCGCTAATTGACCTGCGTTTTCTGTTACATTCAATATTCCGGTATATACACCAATTTTACCGCCAGGCAGAGCAAAGGCATTAATTTGGTTAGAGTCAAAGACCACAACCTCCCATTCACCTTTATGCACTTTTGAATTCACATTAGGCGTAATGTAATCAGTGACACATTGAACAAAGGCATTCACTTTTTTATCCGTGCTGATCGTTTGTTCTTTTTTCATTTGTTCAAACGATGATGTTCCCATAGCATCTAGCTGACTTGATGAGTGAAACAAAAGCTGTTTTCTTCCTGTAGGAGATGTTGAACAAGCAGCGACAACTGTAGTTAGGGCTAACAATGCTATGAGTGATTTTTTCATCTAAATATATTCTTATAATGTAATTTTTAAATCGTAAATACATTGTAAAAGCTTGTGCTTAAACAACCAAGTTTTTATAAAAAATAAAGTATTCTTTGCACTAATACCTTATATTGATTGATATTAATTAAAAAAATAAACTCATGGCGATAACAATGAAAAAAAGCTCATTACAACTTTCACTAATAAGCTCTGTATTTATTACTTTGTTTGCTTGCTCAGAACAAGAGCAAACGATCACAGTGATAAAACAAGAAAAGCAACCAGTACTCGATGTGATAGGGGTAAATGATGACGCCAATTTAATACCTCTTGCTCAAATCATTAGTGAAGCCAATAATGAGTTTTTTAAAGCAAGACCTCAATTAGCTTCACAAGTTGCTGCTAAACAAAGCGCTGTTGGCCACTATTATTTTAACAAACTTGATAATTACGACAGTGCTGACGATTTATTATTTCGAAATTTTATGGCCGCTAAGTCGCAACAAATGCTTGAACATGAAGCCAGTGACGATATGTTAACTGAAGATAATCGCTTAATACTTGCCAACATTTATTCATACTACGCTGGCAAAAAAGACTTCCCAGTTGGTTTTATTGACTCTTATTTTGGCCATCAACCATTTATTATAAATCAAATTAATGGTCCATTAATCGACTCTATTTCAGTGTTAATTAATAACCACAAAATAGAAAACGTTAAAGATGCTAAAGACTTTATCGAGCGTTTAAACGCTTTTGTTGTACAAACTAAGCAAGTACATGAAAAATTTATCGCAGATGCTAGTAATGGCTGGGTACCACCACTCGCTATTTTAAACTCAGCCCACAGTTACGTAAGTAATTACACTCAAATCAACATTGATAAAAACAGCTTAGTAAGCCACTTTCAAGATAACGTATCCAATATTGCAGGTATTGATTTAGCTGAACAAAAGCAGCTATCCAGTGACGTTAAGCATATTGTTGGTAATGATTTATACCCTAGCTTTAATCGTATTGCTGACACCTTAACCGCATACAAAGATAAAGCAGCTAAAGGCGATGGTATTTGGGCACAACCCGATGGCGATAAATTTTATCAATATGCAATTAAAACTCACGGTGATAGTAATTTATCCGCACAAGAAATACACCAACTTGGTTTAGCTGAAGTTGCTCGTATTAGTGCCGATATGGACTCGATATTGTCGCAATTAGGTTATGAGCATGGCAGTGTTGCCAAACGTATGAATGCCTTAGCAAAAGAAGTACGCTTTTCATATGAAGATAGTAAGCAAGGTAAAGAGCAATTAATTGCCGACTTAAACCAACAAATAGCAGACATCAATAAAGTCATCGGCTCTCAATTTAAAACGCCTATCCCATACGATGTTACCGTTAAAGCTTTCCCTAAAGAAGTAGAAGAAACAAGTGCCGGAGGGCAATACTCACCGCCTAATTTAGACGGCTCGAAACCTGGAGTTTTCTGGATAAACTTACGAGAAATGTCAAGCATAACCAAGTTTGATATGCCAACACTTACTTTCCATGAAACCAACCCTGGGCATCACTGGCAAATATCATTAAATATGGCACAGCAATTTCCATTATTACGAAAACTTGCGCCATACAATGCCTACGTAGAAGGTTGGGCCTTATATTCTGAGCAAGTTGCCTATGAAATGGGAATGTATAAAAAAGACCCTTATGGCAACTTAGGACGCTTAAAAGCAGAATTATTTAGGGCTGCTCGCTTAGTTGTAGATAGCGGACTTCACCATAAACGCTGGAGTCGTGAACAAGCAATACAATATATGATGGATGTTACTGGTAACTCGCATGTCGAAGTTAAGGCTGAAATAGAGCGTTATATGGTATGGCCCGGACAAGCCCTTGGTTATAAATTAGGTATGCTAAAAATACTTGAGTTAAGAGAACAATCGAAGAAATTGCTAAAAGATAAATTCGACATTGGTGAATTTCATGATGTGGTTTTACTTAACGGAGCTATGCCACTGACTCTGCTTGAGCAAAAGGTAAATGAATGGATAGCATCTAAATAAGACCTAAATAGTAATGTGAGCGCTTTATAAATGAATTAAGAATATCTTGCCAATTTAGGCTGTATTAACAACTTAAGATATTTCGAATCATTTACTGGCGCTCTGCTTCACCTTAGATAGCGAACTTATTTGCTGGCATTAATCAGGTGACGTTTAAAGTTACCAGGTAGTTATTTAGAAAAAATAACTTAATTCTAGCTGCATATAGTTACTGTCTTTGAGCATAGCACTAGCATCATCAGGATCGGTATTAGTTACTCCTCTAGACTCTAGAGACAAAGTAAAGTCGTTACCTATACGCGTAAGTGCTTCAACAAAGAAGTATTGCGACTGGTTATTAACATCTTGAGTAACACCGGCAAGTAGTTCTGTTGAGTCAATATCATTTAAGGTCCAGCGCACAGCGATACTGACATCATCATCGGCCATTTCGCCATCGCGCTCATCATATAAATATTCAACGATAATCCCTATATCAGACGCGCTATCAAACACCGAGTAGAAAGTATATTCAAAACCACCGGCGGCGGCATAAAAGTTACCAACGGCATTATTTTGATGAATGACTTCTAACTTTAATAACCATGCATCAAATGTTGTTTGCAGATCTAAACCGGTTTGATTAATGATATCGTAAATTGGCACATAAACGACTTCGTTATGGTTATTGAGATAAACTTCATCTTCGCTAAATCGCGGCGCTCTGCTGGTTCCGTAGAAGTGTGATACGCCAATATCCCAGCTTTCAATGTTATGCGACCAACGCACAGCAAAATCGGTATGTAACTCTTCCGCTGATGATTCATAAACGGCATGACTATCACTGACTAGCATTTGGCTACTTGGCCTGCCATCTCGATCATTAAAAGTTCGCTCTCTAAATCCTGGCAGTACAAATAAATCAACTAAGCCCCAGTCATTGATCAAAGTTAGGTTAACCATAGGTTGCCCAAGAAAGCTTTCGCCATCCGGGTTTTCAACGGCATCGGTTTGGTTAATAACATTAACTAAGTGGATAGTTTCAGTTACTCCCCAAAATACTTGGCTAATGCCTGCTTTAACTTCCCAAGTGTCATCATAATGATGCCAATAAAGCTCGCGCACATCAGCATGAGTTCGATTAGAGTCGGTTTCGTCGATACGGATAAAAGGCTGAAACTCAACTGAGTTATTACTATCTTCTATTTGCCAATAAAATTCTGGCTCAAATGATACGGATAAATTTGAGTTTGATTGACCACTACGTTGTTTGTCTGCTTCAAAGTGGCGGTACTCACCGGCAACATTACCACTTATTTCAGCACCGCCTAACATGCCATCATCAGCATAGGCCAAGCTATGGCTTATTGCTAAAGAAGTTAACGATAATGCGGTTACTATTGATTTAAGCTTACTCGACTGCATGGATTTACCTTATTAATACCACTCGATTTAATTAGAATAAAACAACATTCAAAATTTAACGGAATCGCTTAAGTGCACTTTGAGTAAAGTCACTTTCCGTAAACCCTAGATCAAATTGATAATCTTTATAGTGTAATAATGTTTCTTTTTTGGTTTTATGATTAGTCATAATTAATGTCATTGGACGCCAGAAACGCTCTTTATAAAGCTTATGATCTTTAGCGATTAAGGTTTTGTAGAACTCGCCTTGCTGATTATAAAATTCAATTTTATGAGTACGGTACTCTGTGGTGTCTTGCCAAACAAGAGCCTTTGAGTAACCACTGTTTTCATACAATGGTGTCCACTGGGTAACAAAGCAAGTTTGCTCGCCACAAGCTTCTTCACGAATAAATTCATAATCGTATTTTACTTCTTCAAAAGCACTCATATCTTCAAAAGCAAATTCACTACCCATAAATGAACCTGAACGATTTTTAGATGAAATGCGTTTTACTCGCTTTAACGCTGGTAAATAAAACCATTGGTCATCTGGCTCTAAGCCATTACCATAAGTTAGTAAAGCCGTGCCTTTAACGTCTCTTGGATTGTCAAAAACGGTCATACTCCAATCACCACCATCAGGACGTTCAAGAACTCTGATACGCATTTCTCGAGTGCGTTCATTACCTCGACTGTCTCGTAAGGTCATTTTTAGTAACTCTTCACTATTACCAAAACCGCTCTCACGCTTATCTGCTTCTACGGCAATTTGTCTACCCTTAGCTTTGTTGTCTAAACTACTGCTTGCAGTGTCATCAGCCTGTGCAGCGCAAGGTAAAATAGTGAAAGCGAAAACTAGCCCTAACATAGATTTTATTCGGTTATTTTGAGATGTAAGGTACATTACAGATCCTTAAGTTTATTATTTACATTACTAGGGGAATTCAACGATGTATCCATTAAATTTCCCTAATAATGCATGCTAATGTCGTTATTAGCCTACGATATATGGGGCAAAGGCAGCAAACGAGTTAATCTAACTCGTTTGCTTGTTTTACAATATTAAGCTTGTTTAGCTACAACATTAAATTCTTTACCAAATGGTTTTAATACTAACATCAATGCTGGAAGCAAGAATAAGTCAGCAAGTAAAGCCATAACGATACACAGAGTTAGTAAGCTACCAAAGCTACCTAATACATTCATTTGTGACGTAAGGTAGATTGAGAACGAAGCAATTAATATAAATGATGTCGTCATTAATGCAGCACCAACACCTTGTAAACTATTTTTAATCGCTTGTGCGTAGTTACCTGTTTTAAAGAATTCACGACGTAGGCGCAGCATCATATGAACAGAGTCATCAACAGCAATACCAATGGCAACGGTTGCAATTAATAAACGGAAATAATCTAAGTGTAATCCCGCCCAGCCCATGTAACCTAAAACAATAATAATTGGCAGTAGATTTGGGATCATCGCTGTTAAACCAACTTTAACCGAACCAAATACTAAACAAAGTAATACTGCGATCATTACAAATGCGTAGAAATAACCTGAAATTTGACTTTCTGAAATGTACTCGGCCATTTTCATCCATAATGCACCAACACCAGTTTCTTCAACTTTAGCTGTATTTGCTTGTATTTCAGCGCTTGGCAGGTGCTGGCTAAGATCATTCATAAAGTCGGTAACTAAGTATGAATCTTGACTTTGTACGCGTAGCTCTAATGCCGCTTTTGAGTAATCACCTGATAGGTAATCATCTAAGTCTTCACCACCAGAGATTTCATACATTAATAAGTATTGTGCTACTAACTCATCCGATTCAGGTAACTTATGGTAGGCCTTATCTCCGCCATGGAAACTTTGGTTAATATCTTTTAATAAATCTACAATTGAATAGGTTTTTGAAACGATGTCATATTCATTGGCTTTGTTTTGTAATGCTTCTACTTGTTCAAGTACCGCTAAAGACTTAACGCCATCAGCTTGTTCGGTATTAAATACATAAACCACATTTAAAATACCGCCCATTTTATCTTCAGCAAATTCAGTTTCAACGCGAATAGGAGCCGACTCATTAAAGTCGGTAATAAAGTTAAAGCTAACTTTTAATTGGTTAAGGCCAGCCACTGCAACTAACAACATTAAAGAGAAAGCGACAATCACACGTTTAGGGTTAGCAATAACCGTGTTATAAACAGAACTTAATGTGCCTTGTAAAAACTTCTCACGGCGGTTAGGTGTTAAAGATTTTTCTTTTACGGGTACATTTTTACCAAATGATAAGAATACGACCATCACTAAAATAGTGATAAAGAATAAGGCAATAACACCAGCACCTAAATAAACAGATAGATCGGCAACGGCTTTAATTTTTGAGCCACTCATGGCAAAGAAACCTGCAGCGGTAGTTAAAGCAGCTAATAAGCTTGGTAAACCAACGTGGCTTAATGTGTTGCGAACAGCAACTTGTCTTGTTTCACCATTGCGGCGTTGTTGCTGAAACTCAGAAATAAAGTGCACAGATTGCGCAGCACCAATTGCAGTAATTAATGTTGGCGCAATTAAGAATAATAAGCCTACGCTGTAATCAGCTACGCCCATAAATGCTAGCGTAGCAAAAACACCAACTAACACCACAACCATAGGGCCTAAAATAGTCGCTAAATGTAAGCGGAAGGCAAGCATAGTAATAATCGCTACTAAGATAATAGACAGCAGCATAAATGATTCAGATTCAGCGGTAACAATTTCATTGTAATTCGCGTTCATCGGCACATCACCAGTGCGGTAGAAACTAATACCCGCGTATTCAGGTTTTGCTAAAATTTCATTAATTTTTTGATTCGAGGCTTGTGGGTATAAATTAGGTAATACGTCGCCCGCTTCAGGATCTACTCGTAATGTTTCAATAGGATCGCTACTTGTACGTGACATTTCAATAATAATTGCGGCATCGCTGCCTTCTTTATTAACTAAACTGTCAATATAAATAGGCTTATCAAGCATTGAATCACGGCGTTCAAGTAACTTTTGTTGGCTTTCTGGAAAGTCTAATTCGATTTTACGAATTTGCATTGAGTCGCCATCAGCATCGATAAACTCAACATTAGATAAACTCGTTACTTCTTCAACAAAAGGTACGGTATTTTCTAATTCTTGCGTTAATTTAGTGATTTTTTTCATCACTTCCATATCAAATGGACCATGCTCTTTATCAGGGGCGTTATAAAGAATATAAGTCACCTCATCCGAGCCAAAGTCTTTTTGATAATCGATGTAATTCTTGTAAGTACTATCACTTTGTTGGAAGTAAGCGTCAAAACTATTATCAGTACGAACTGTGCCCGATAATGTTAATGCACCAAAACTAAGACCAATAAAAAGAATTAGTACTAACCAGCGAAAACGGTAAATAAAACTACCGATATTAGCAAAAGCGTTGTCGGCCTTTGTTTGAAAGTTATCATTGCTACTCAAAGTGAATTCCTCAACAATATTATGTAGATACGAAGTTAAAAATATAGATGAGTATAATAGAGTTTATCTAAATAAAAAGTATCCAGATAGCGACACAAGCTTAAGAGAATTGTTTTCTTGTGTAAGAGCTTTGTAATTGTTTTGCAGAAATACCGAAGTGTTTTTTAAATTCAGTTGAAAAACGACCAAGATGAGAAAAACCATGCTGCATGGCAATATCACTTACCGTTAAGTGTTGATTATTGATAATTTGTTTGTGTACAGCCTTTAAACGCATCGCTTGTAAATACGCTAAAATAGAACAGCCAAAGTAATCTTTAAAACAGCGTTGTAAAGAACGCATGCTAATACCTATTTGTTCACATAAAATATCCAAACTTATTTTTTGCTGATAATGCGCATGAAGGTAGTCTCGAACTTGCCTCGCGACCTTTACCCGTTTATCGGCGTAAATAGGTAAGTCAGAGTAATTACTGCCTGCCCCTTCAGAAATCCTCGCGATAAATACACTCATCATGTTGGCAACAGCTTCAGGCTCGATATTGTTATTTATACTATTAACAATTGCATTACGCCAAAGCATAGCCTCAGCTCTATTGATTTGAATATGTGTCGCAACATCAATCACCTCCTCAAAAGGTGTAACAGATTGACTAATTTGAGCAAACCTTGCTTTAGATAACATTATTGAATCTGAACCAGACATACCTTTGCTGACTATATCAACAGCATAATTACTGGGTAATAAAGTCATAACATCATGTTCAAGCGTTTGCCCGCATATTGATATTTCACTATCAGGGGCTGTCGCTAACATTAAGCAAATAGTATCTTCAGGAGGTTCAAGATAAACCGAAATGGCAGTATTAAATCGGTCAGATACTAAAGTGACATCATCAATAACTCGCTCAGCAACACCACAATGAAACTCGCCTTTACCAAGCTGAGTAACTAGTTGATTAACATCCATTTCCTTCATCAACTCTTCATTCTCCTCTGCACTAGCAAAAGATAAGGTGATATCGCTTGGGAGTTGTTGGTAGTAATTGCTAAAGTTCATAACTAATTTATAACATGTCACTGATTTATGAACTGTAATATTTATCGACTAAATGTGACAAAAATGTAAATAAAGCGATTATTATACCAAGTCCATTAATTAACCGCTCATTTTTAATGGTTAAAATGAATAACTACTTACTAAATTTTATGCCTTGTATTTATCCCTTTTCCCTCATGAAAAAGTAGATCTCTTAATTAATGGAATTGGTATTAAATTTGTTTTTTATTGCTATTTAATAGCCGGCACATAAGTTTGCTCAAGTCCAACATAAGTAGGACCAAACGTTTGTAAACCTTTCTCTGTTGTGAATTCTTTGGGAGCAGGTAAAATCACAACGGCTATATTCATACCATTTATGTGGTTAGGGTTAGTCACTGGTTCACCGCGATCTAAGTCAATACAACAAATTAAATCAGGAATGGTTACATCAACCTTGCCATTAAGCCTTGCAACCAAGTTTTCATTTTTGATTTCTATATCATAAGTGTTACCTTGATATTCATCTAAACCTTCAATACTGACATAACCTACGGTGAAACCGTTTTCTAATGCAAAATAATAGTCTTTAGTTTTACCTCTAAAAGCAACAATTCCCCCACCTTGTTTGGCGATAGCTGTAGCTAAGTCACTACCATTAGTTTTTGCTTGTCGGTAGACCCTCCCCATTTCTAAGGATTTAGAAATCGTGCCTTTGATCAGTGCATTTTTAAGTTCTTTCGCTTCAAGGGCATGGTCTATTGCGGCGATATCATTTCGGCTCACTTGAGCTAATGCTCGAACAATAGTTTCAGCTCTAAAATCGTCTTTAACATTTTCACAAACAAAACATTCACCAAACTCATTCGCGGTAATAATAGGTGCAGCAGGTAAATTGTTTAAATAATAGGTTGAATGCGTTATTTCTGGCACAGCTCGACCTGCAGGATCAGCATCAATAATATAACCATCAGTCATTGCCGCAAGGTAGAAAGAAATAGCCGTATTTTCACCACCTAATTCACAACAAACAGTACCAAAGTAGGAATCACCGGTATATTGTTCTAAACGCTTAAAGGCAGTCATTATCGATGGCTCTTTACTGCGTGGCAATTCTTTATAGGCTAATTCTTCTTTAGCACTTAGCGGTGAAATAGCCCCGAGCATATAAGGTGTACAAATTTTGGCAGTATCAGGTACATCATCAATACTGACTAGTTTAAATTCTTTGCCTGCTGCTAATGCCCAATCTATATAGTCGAAACCTTCATCAAGTTCTCCGCCGCCGCCAGTACCAAAGATGGTACAGCCATATAAAACATCAGATAAGTCTTGCTTGTTTAGTGTTGTTACGTTCATATACTTGGGACCATTTACTCGTTAATTGGTAATATTTTAATGCTTTTACACAAATTTAAGTTTTGTAAACTTACGCTCCTGCACTGTTAAATTTTGAATGGCTACTGAGCTTAAAAAATAATATTTTGTTAGCATTTGATTTCATTAAATATCGAATACTTATTGCTTGTTTAATTTACGTTGTTCTCGCGCTTTATGCGCTTACTTAGAAAATAATATACGGGGGTGGTAACCAAAATCGCATCACACACTTCAATTGTGGTTAAAGTGATATAGCCCTTATTAACAAACACGGTTACCGCCATACCAATAAACCAGGCAATTAAGGCGCTAACATTGACATTATCAAGGCTTTCTAACTCTTTTATTTGATAAGGTTTTTGATTACGTAAGATAAAGAAGTCGGTAACATAAATAGCAGCTACTGGTACAAAAATAATGGATAAACCAAATAAGAAGTCAGTAAAATTATCGAGTAAGTTGAATGTAGCCACAACAGTACCGAGCAGACCGGCAGCAACTATCACCTTCCACTCTTGCCATTTAGAATTAATCGCCGATAGTCCTAAAGCCGAGCTATAGAGATTAACCACATTGGTAACCCAGCTAGATAAAATTAATAACGCAAAAGCAAACCAGCCTAACCCAAGGGCCAGCATAACCTTTAGAATATCACTTTCCATTACCGCCAAACCAGCAAATGCAGATGCGATATAAACAAAGGTACTTAATCCTAAATAGGGTAAAAATGATGATATTGCGGTGGCTGTTTTATTTTCTGAAAAACGCGTAAAGTCAGGCATTAAAACCACGCTAACAATAAAACTGCCAACCACAATAGATATCGCTTCACCAAAACTAAAACTTATAGCACTGGTGGCAACGTCATTAATGGTTTGATCATAATGAATGCTTTGATAAACCATATACACCACTAATAAAAACATTACTGGTACAAATAAACTGGACAGTTTATCTAGTAGCTTAAACCCTAAGATGGTGGTTAAAGTAACAACTACTCCAAAGATAATTTCCAACATCCAAATTTGTGAAGATATATTAAAGCCATCTAAAAGCAGCCGCTGGGTAACACTACTGAATAAATCAATATTGACCCCATACCAGCCAAACAAGGCAACAACAAATGCAAAACTTAAAACATTAGCGCCCTGCTTGCCAAAAACAAATTTCATTGTCATACAAGAAGCTAAACGGCTATGCATACCAACAAGGCCAGTAACAACACCTAAGATTGACAAGATCAAGCCACCTAATAAAAACACATAAATGCTTTGTTCTAAACCAAGTGCACTACCTAACTCAAGACCAGTAATAAGACCAGGAACTGCAAATGCTAAACCACCATTTACCATACCTATTCTTACACCGCCGACAGTTTTATGCTCAGGTACCGGGGTGGTTGCGTAATCTTCAAAGATATCGTTGTTGCTATTAATGGTTAATCCTTAATGTGTAAAGCAGAAATATAATACCAATCCCATTATGTTTCTGCTCAATTGCTCACATAATTAATGGAAATGGTATAAAAGTAAATCTGTACGCTCTATATTTATATCGGCAATATAACTGCTAAAAGTTATAAATGACTTCAACACCATAGCTTCTTGGTTTATTGGGTTGACGAGCTAGCTCTGTAACACCATCAGCGTATAAGAAAATATCTTCGATACTGCGCTCGTCAGTTAAGTTATCAGCATACATTTGCACAGTGAAATTTTCTGACTTTAAGCCTAATCCTGCATTAACAAAGGTACCACTTTCTGATTCAACATCAGGAATTTCAATATCAAACGATTGTGGCCCTGTAATTTGCACACTCGCACGTGAGATAATTGACCAGTCACTATTTAAATCAAAGTAATGATTTACCGATAATGCATAGTTGTAATCGGAAACATAAATTTGTGATTTCCCTTCAAGCTCGGGGCGCTCTTCAAAAGCAACAATTTCAGAATCAATTAAGCCAGCACTCAAACGAATATCTAAGTTTTCAGTTGCCGCGTATGCAACTTCAAGCTCAACACCTCGAATTTCAACATCATCAATGGCTAAATTTTCTAAAGTAAATGTATCAACATTAAACTGGGTAATTTGTGCATCCGATTGGTCAATTGCAAATAGCGCAGTATTTATGGTTAATTTATTATCTAGTAAGGTTGATTTAAAACCAGCCTCATAGCTATCAGAGACTTCCTGATCAAAAGTTCTATTAATACCCGGTGCTGGCTCATTAAATCCACCACTGCGGAAACCTTTTGAATAGCCAGTGTAAACTAAGAAATCTTTGTTAACTTGATAAGCTACCGTCAGTTTCGGCTGTAATTGGCTGTAAGTGTCGGTTGCATAAGTTTCATCTTTAAAGCTTGGATCATACGATTCACGCTCATCTTCATCATAACGTAATGCAGCGGTAAGCTCTAAATTGTCACTGAAATCATAATTCACTTGAGCAGCTACAGCCCATGCTTTACTGCTATTTTTATCCGCTATGGTTAAATAAATATTGTCTGCAGGAAAGTCTGCGCGTGTTAACGGAATATCACCAAAGAAATCATCATAAAAATTGATTTCATTGTCTTTATCTCGGTCTTGATAAAACGCAGATACGGCCCAGCGTAGTGCTTGATCGCTTTGCGAAGTAAAGCGAGTTTCTATCGTAAACGACTCAATATCAAATAACCCTTCAGTCGCAAAAGGTGCTCTGAAAAAGTCAGGTTCATCTATAAATGTTGGATCTGCGGAATAATCTCCATCATAAAAGTGCTCATTTTCAGAGCTGCTATAAGCGGTAATAAAATCAAAAGTACCCAAGTCATATTCTTGTGTTAACTTGGCACTTAACTCATAAACATCTCGCTCATCATTATTAATCACGTTTTGCGATGTATCGATATTATAATTGTCTTTGCTTTCTTCGGTAACACCCTGATAATAGGCAAATCCGGCTGTACTGGTGGTAAAACGACCTCTTAAATTTAAACTAGTATCGTCAAACATTTCAAACTGCAATTGTGCAAACACCGACTCTTCTTCTAAGTTGTCAGCTTCATCATTTAAAAATTCGTTATCAATTAAACCATCAGTACTTTTGGTGTAACCACCAACGCGGAAATAGGCAGTATCAGCTTCGTTTAAAGAGCCAGAAACAACACCACTTAGATTGTAGCTATTACCATTGCCATAAGAGCCTTTTACCGAGCCCTCAAAATCTTCAATCGGTTGCTTAGTAGTCACAATAACAGCACCACCAACAGCACCTCGACCATATAAGGCACCTTGAGCCCCTCGCATTACTTCAATACGTTCAATATCAACTAAATCTTGGTTAATAAATTCTAAATCAGGGGCTGTCACACCATCAACAACAAACGCAATTGGCGGATCGCCCACTTGCGGAGTGATCAAGCCACGTATTGTGATCCTAGCGATACCTGGGCGGAAGTTATCGAGTTGGCTTAAATTAGGCGTCATATCGGCAACGTCTCTAAAGCTGGTAATTCTTGAACTTTCAATCATATCAGCGCTGAATGCGGTAACAGAGTCTGGTACGGATTGAATGGATTCACTGCGCCCACGGGCAGAAACGACAATGGTCTCAATGTCTTCCTCAAGTTTGTTCTCATCGCTTTCTTGTGCATATGCTGGTGAAAACAATGCTAAACTTAATGAACAAGCCAATATCGACTTTACAAAATATTGCGTGTTATCTTTTCTCATACCTGTGCCCTTAGGTTTATGTAACATTAATTGATACTTGTTATTTATTTGTTAACTTACATTCATTGTGCACACTTGTTACAAAATAATATTTTGTAATTATCGAACATAGAAAGAAAATATATTTGCTTATCGATTAAATCTAATAAATATTAGTGAATAATTAGAGATAATACTCTTGGTAACGATTCTCGTTTAAGGTAGTTAAGTGAAAAAAACAATTAAAATAGATAGATACAATAAAAAGATATTAGCCACCTTGCACTTGCAGGCAGATTTAACCAACATAGAGTTAGCTGAAATTGTAAACTTATCAGCAAGCGCATGTTTTCAAAGGGTAAAATCTTTAAAAGAAGCAGGATACTTTAGAACTTTTCACGCCGACGTTAATCTAGAGCAATTGTGTGAACACGTTATGGCCTATATAGAGTTTACCTTAGATAATAACAGCGCTCCGGTTTGCAGAGCATTTGCCAATACCATTAAAGATATTCCTGAAATTATGGACTGTATGCAATTAAGTGGTGATATTGATTTTATTTCACTGAGTTGTTTCCCCAACATAAAAGCATTAAATGATACCTGCAGCCAATTAAGTGATAACCCAGCATTAGGTATTACTCGCATAAAAACCCGAATTGTTTTAGACCGAGCTAAATGGTTCTTAGGCTACCCGCTTGAGCAGTTAAAATGGCTTGATGATAATGAAAGTTCAGAGCGAGAAGATTAACTACCAAATACACCAAGAACCAATGTCTTGTTCAATTAGAAATTGTTCAGCTTGCTCACCTTGCAGCAATGCTAATGTGGCAAGAAACCCAGCTTGAATACAATTAGGGGCAACAACGGTAATTGATTTAGGAGAATTTGTCATACTCCAACCGGTCTTAGGATTGAGGACATGACTGTAACGTTTATTATTTTTTAATAAGTAGCGTCTGGCATCGCCACTAGTCGCTATTGCACCTTGCGATATTTTCACCACTAGAGGCTGCTTATATAGAGGGTCTGAAGGTGCAACACCTGGGTGTTCAATTCCTACTTGCCAAGGTGTACTATTTTGCTGAGGTGATGTTGCTGCGATATCGCCGCCAAAATTAATTAATACCGGAAAGTCGGTTATTGATTTTGCAATAATTAAACAGGTATCGACAGCGTACTCTTTACCCAAGCCACCAAGGTCAATTTGCATATTGGGCTCAAGAGTAATAGTTGATTTAGTAAGTTTAACTTTATCCCAGCCAACGAAAGGTAAGACGGCATCTATTTGTTCTTGCTCGGGTACATTATCACTGCCATCAAAGTTCCAAGCATTGCGAAGTACTCCTGAAGTGATATCAAATAAACCATCACTGAGTAAGAAAGATTGCTGAGCAAACTCTAACAGCCTAATTGTTTCTTCATCAACAGTTATAGCCTTACCATTACTTTGATTGATTGCGCTGCAGACACTTGTTGGTAAATATCTACTGTACTTGTCTTCAATACGCCATGCTTCATTAGATATAGCGGTGGCAAGTTCTTCAGCGATGTTTTTATTGAGACAATCGAGTAATACTTCACACGGACTCGCCATAGCATGAAACATTATTTTAAATCCGCGTTCGGTTGCTGTAATAGTGGTTTGTCTTTTAACAACACTCAAATTAGAACCTGCATAAATTAACCTTAAACTTTGTTTTACAATATCACAATACCAAGTTCATTAATTAACTGCTCATTTTTAATGGTTAAAATGAATAACTACTGCGTTATAAAATTTATAAGTAGAATTCTACTTACTAAATTTTATGCCTTGTATTTATCCCTTTTTCCTCATGAAAAAGTAGATCACTTTATTAATCAAATTGGTATAAGATAACCAACAAACATAACTAACTATCGCAAGATGGATTAAACATTGAAGAACAAGCTTATTATTATTCTCTCCTTTGCGTTGACTATATCCATTGGTCTTAATAGCTTTTTGCTATTGGATAATAAGCCATTTGCAACAAGCACAGCTAGTTTAAATGATCCATTACAAACTAGACCATCTATAAGTCATGAGAATATAGAAACAATTACCAATAATGTTATCCCATCAGTTGGACAATCAAACAGTCATGTTTACACATCTACAACGAGCGAATACCCGGAACCAGAAAAGAGCGATGAATTAAATTTATTAATTGCCAAGGCAGAACAATTTTTTAGTGCTCATTTATTTACTGATGCAATGGACTATTATAGCCAAGTGGAAGAAATGGATGAACTGAGTGCTAAGCAAATAAAAGGCGATTGGTTAGCTGCGGCTTACCAATGGGTAAATCAAAATCAATATTCATTAGTATCAAACTTTTTATCTGAATCCTTGAACATACAACCATACGATCATGACTGGTTGTTGCTAAAAATTGAGTGGCTTAAAAAAAATAATAAAATAGCAGAAGCCGTTGAGGCCTATCAAAACTTGATCAGACATGCTTTTGATTTAGATAAAGAAAAAGTATGGACGGAGCAAATGCATATAATGGCTTTGCAAAAGCTATTGTATTTAAAAGAGCATAAATCATGGTCAGAAATAATTAATTTTTGTGCCCTACTTTTATCCTATGACGCAAATTATGTTCCTTATATTTTAGCCATAAGCGAAGCCTACATATATCAAGATGATGCAACCAGTGCGATAAGTTACTTAGACAGTATTCGCTATGATGAAAACTATCAGGCTAAAATTCAGTATTTATATCAATTAATCGACGCTGAAAATAATATCGCCCATGCCATAGCGTTAACCAAAGTTAATGAACACTTTATTGTTGATGCGCAAATTAACAACCAACACGATAGCGCTTTAATGATCGATACTGGCGCATCAATCACAGTTATTTCCAAAGATTATTTTGAGTTATTGCAAAACCATCAAGGTTATGAAAAAGCCCGCGATATGGTCATCAATACTGCAGGAGGTGACGAGCAAGCATTCTCAATTAAAGTAGATCAATTTTCGATTGGCGGTTATGTGCTCAACAATTTTGAAGTAGTGGTTATGGAACTGCCTAATTTTGATAAAGCTGATGGTTTACTCGGTATGAACTTTTTAAAGCAGTTTAAATTCAGCATCGACCAAAATAATGCCCATTTATATTTAGAGCCTCATCAATAAATCAGATTGACTTAAGCGGCTCTATTTTGCTCTTTAGCTGTTAGGCCACTAGTTTTAACTACTTTAATAATATTTTTAGTCGAATGTTTGTGTACTTGCATAGTCAATAGCACTCGTACCAAATGAAAATCTACGTATTTAAAAATTAATGCTAAACCTAAAATAAACCCAGGAACATAAAGCAACGAATAGATAATCTCTGCTTTAAATACATTTAAAAATGCCAATGGCGCTAAAATAACTAAAATGCTAAGTATTCTGTAGATGATAATAATATGTGTTGGTTTCATGATTTAATTACTCCCTATTACGGTGTAAATACAGCATAGGAAATAATCATCTAATCGACAAAAGGATAATATTCATCGCATAGGTGAATGTGATTCACCTCAAACTTTGCTTTGCATAAAATAACAAATGCTTAATTTACTTGCAGGTTTCTTGATTTTAGCAACCAGTCAAGAAAGCATGATATATCGTGCCTTTTTTCATCTTCTTTTCTATAGACCGCATATAAGGAAGAACGATATGGCAAGGTTTTATTAAATGGGTTACACAGTAGATTACGTTCAATTAATGATTGCTCTATCGGCATCATAGCTAAGGCTAAACCTAATCCCTGCTCCGCCGCTTGTAGTGCCGCATCATAATGACTAAAACTTAATTTATGCTCAGGGTTGAGGTTATCGATACCAAAAGATTTAGCCCAGGTTTGCCAAATATGTTCCATATTAGTTAAATCGATAAGTGGCACCTCATTAATCTGCGACACTTTAGTTAATTGATGTTTTTTGGCAAAATCTGGAGAGCAAACAGCAGCAATATTTATATCTAGCAATTTCTTAGCTTGTACATCTGGCCACTTGCCATCACCAATTCGAATCGCTAAATCAACATCATCGTATCTTAGGTCAATAACATTCATCCCCGTTTCAATTCGAATATCTATATCCTGATGAGCTTGTTGAAATAAACTTAATTGCGGAATAATTACATTAGCCGTCATTGACGGAAACGTAGATATTTTTAAAGTTGGTGCATTGTATTGATTCTTTACGGCTTTAGTACCGCTTTCAAGTAACTCTAAGCTTTTCTGAACATAACCTAAGTACACCTTGCCCGCTGAATTTAAACTCAAGCCTCGACTTTTGCGAGTGAACAGCTCAAACCCTAAATACTCTTCTAATGATTTAATCTGATGACTTACCGCAGAAGGTGTAATAAATAACTCTTCACTTGCAAGCTTAAAACTTTGGTGGCGCGCTGAAGCTTCAAAAATAGTAAATAAGTGCAAAGGTGGAAGTCTTCTTGTCATGATGAACACAACTCTTAACTAAATGATGTAATAACAGTATATACCTGTAATCAATCAAGATGCATAATAGAAGGTAATAAAAGTTAATGGTGGAAATAAAATGACAGAATTTACTCCTTACTCAGCTTTAATAGGTGGCGCTATATTAGGCTTATCAGGTTTTTTATTATTATTACTAAATGGTAGAATTGCAGGCATTAGTGGCATATTTGCCAATTTATGTTTTAATTTTTCTAAAAAACTAAATTGGCAAATATGCTTTATTATAGGCTTAATTATTGGACCATTATTGACCAGCCCTTTCGGTTTTAGCTTACCACAAAGCATTGATATTAGTTGGCCTGCAATCATAATTGGCGGATTTTTAGTAGGCTTTGGTAGTCGAATGGGTTCAGGTTGTACAAGTGGCCATGGTATTTGTGGTATAGGACGCTTATCTGCGCGCTCTATTATTGCAACAATGTGCTTTATGAGCTCAGGTATTATTACCGTTTTTGTTATCCGTCATGTATTAGGAGTTTAAGATGAATAATATAATTGCTCTAGTATGTGGTGTATTGTTTGGCGCCGGGTTAACTGTTGCACAAATGGTGTCACCAAACAAAGTATTAAACTTTTTAGATTTAGCTGGTACTTGGGATGCAAGCTTAGCCTTTGTTATGGGTGGCGCTCTTGTGATTTACATTATTACCTACCAACTTATTATCAAAAAAATGAAAGCCCCTGTGTGCGCACAAGAGTTTGCTTTACCTGAACAAAAAAATGTTGATAAACGTCTTATTACAGGCTCGGCATTGTTTGGGATCGGTTGGGGAATATCAGGGATATGCCCGGGTCCTGCAATTGCGAACCTTAGCTCAGGCAATGTTAAAGTTATCGTTTTTATACTAGCAATGACTCTTGGCATTTTTGTCGCCCAAAAACTAGCTAACAAAGTTTAAATATTTTCGCTTAAAGTTGACTGATTTGGTCAACTTTAAGCACTATTTTGGTGCTGTTGATAACTTAACCAATTTCTAGTTTATTAATCTTTTCATCACTTTCTCACAAAAACCAACTTGGCTAATTACCCACTTAAGCTAATTCAACAAACTAGCCTGCCGCCTTGCAGCGCTTAGTTTTGCTAAGTTCAAATAAAATAACGATGTCAATTAATCATTTACGGGTAAGTTGCTGAAATTGTTGCAAACAGATCAAGGCCACACATCAATAACCACCTTATCTGTAGCAATATACAGTACTTTTCTTTCAAAAAATCTTACCTATCATATTTCGTGCCAAAAAATTGCAACAAAGGTGCAAAAAAGCATTAATCAGCCAAAAATTAAGTGATAAAAAAATTAAAAATAAATTTATTTATTTTTTTATACACAACTGAAAAATGTATAAAACCTCCTCCGCAACACCCTGTGGATAACTTTGTTAGTAATTTATAAAAACCAATGAAAATAACGACTAGAGCGTAAGTACTAAATTACAATTACAAAATAATGTAAGGTTACATTTAGGTTACACTTTTATTTTTATACTTTTTTAAAGTTTTACACAGAAACGGTGGATAACTTTTGCAATGCCTTATTCTTACTGGCTTAGTTTATTGCAAGCATTTTTTTTATAAAATTTTATTTTTTTATCAATTTTTAACAAAAAAAATTAACATTTAAATTTTATTAAAAATTTGATTGCCTCTCATTGCTATCACTCAAAATAACGTTATGATATTTTGCTTATCCGAGTAACAAATGAATCCTTTATGATGAACAATAAAACCGCCTTATTATTGGGTGCGACAGGACTTACTGGCAAACATTGCTTAGACATGTTGCTAAACAACCCAAACTACACAAGAATCATTATTTTGGTTAGACATAAACTTGATATTGATAGCAACAAACTTGAGCAGCACATTGCCGATTTTAGTGATCTGAGCAAGCATAGTGAGCAATTTAAGGTGAACGATGTATTTTGCTGTTTAGGCACAACCATAAAAAAAGCGAAATCAAAACAAAATTTTAAAAACGTAGATTTTCACTTTGTCGTTGCTGCTGGCAAAATAAGTAAGCAACAAAATGTAGATCAATTTATCGTTATTAGCGCTATTGGCGCTGCAACAAATTCATTAAGCTTTTACTCGCAAACTAAAGGCGCTATGGAAACAACACTAAAAGATATCAACTTAAATAACCTAGTTATATTTAGGCCAAGTTTACTGTTAGGTAAGCGCAATGAGACTCGCTTGTTAGAAAGCTTTGGTAGTTACTTGTTTAAGTTGATGGCCTTTTTATTTATTGGCTCGCTAAAACGTTTTTCACCAATTCAGGCAAGCACACTAGCAGAGCAAATGATCCTTAGTGCCAATGAGAATAATTACCAAGCCCCTAGCTATTTAGAAGTAAAGTCCTATGCCATTACAAATAAAAAACAATAAAAAAGCCAGAGCTATAAGCACTGGCTTGCTTTAGTTTTACTAAAAGAGCTAAGCTTTTGTTAATTAAAGCGCTGCGTGAGGACCAAACACTTCATAATGCACTCTGTCCTCAGCCACTCCTAACTTAAGTAACTGTTGCTTGGCAAATTGCATAAAGCCAATAGGACCACATAAGTAAAAATCCCCATTAGACAGTGGTAAATTGCGCGTAGATAAATCCATTACGCCATTGCCAATGTTTTCATTATCACTTTCTTCATTTCTATACCAAGTGTATTGCTGCCATGGTTTATCAGCAGTTAACTGCTTTACACGCTCAATGAATGAGTGCTGCTGCGAGTTCTCACAAGCATGTAAGTAATGTACTGGCTCTGAGTATTCATTAGCGGCTAATGTTTCTAAAATTGACTGCATAGGCGTTATGCCAACACCTGCAGAAAGTAATACCACAGGAGCTTTTCTATCAATAAAATAGAAATCACCAGCAGGCGCATAGAGATTAACTTCATCACCCACATTAACACTATCATGTAAGTAATTTGATACTAGGCCTGGTACGCCATTTACCTCACGTTTAACTGAAATACGATATGTTTTACCATTTGCAGCTGTTGATAAAGAGTATTGGCGTATCTCTTTGTATTTAGAGTCTGTTGGCGTAACTTCAACCCCGAGGTATTGGCCAGGTACGAAATCTATTACTGGCTTGCCATCAACAGGTGCAAAAACAAAGCTTGTGACTAATTCCGATTCGGTATTTTTTTCAATAATGCTAAATTTACGAGTTCCTGCCCAGCCACCAAAACTTTCAGTACGTAGTTTATATAATTCACTCTCGCGCGTAATAAAGATTTGCGCTAAAAATAAGTAGGCTTGTGTCCAAGCTTCTTCAACATCCGAAGTAAAGGCTTCTGGTGCTAACTCTCGCAGAGTTTCAATTAAGTGCATCCCCACTATTTCATAATGTTTAGCTTGGATATTAAAACTAGTATGTTTATGGGCGATACGCTCTACTGCACTAGTTAATGCGCCTAAGTTATCAATATTCTTAGCATAAGCAGCAATGGCTTCAAATAAAGCGACTTGTTGACGACCAGTATGTTGGTTCGACATATTAAAGATATCTTGCAGTTCAGGGTTATGAGAAAACATTCTTTTATAAAAATGATTAGTTAATGCTGAACCTGCATTTTCTAATAAAGGGATAGTGCTTTTTACGATATCAATATGTGCATCAGTTAACATAAGTACTCCAAAAAAATGGTTGGGAAAATAAAATTATTAAAATTAAGATCTAGGTTTGGTTAAAATCGGGCTATAAATAAAGAGAAAAATAATACCCGCGAATATCCATAGCGTAGCACTTAAATGCCAAGCTACTTGGTGTTGTTGTATAAGTGGCAAAAACGTTCGAATAAATGCAGCGCTAATAAGGAGTGCAAAACTAATTGGCACTAAAAAATGAGTTTGTAAACTACGTCCCGTATGCCCTAAAGAAACCCTGCTCATCATGGCAAAGATCATTAATGCCATCGCGCCAATAGTTAACAGATGCATAGCATCACTAAACTGTAGCGCAGGAATTAAATAACTTGCTCCTAATAGTATCAAACCTAAGCCTAGGCAAAAGTATGATAAGTGTAACGACCACAACAGCGGTGTATTAAGTGTTATTGTGCTGCGCCAAAAGCCTAAGCGAATAATATGTAATACACCACTAGCGATCATTAGCGCTGCAGGAGTAAAAGGTAAGTTAATAAACTGGCCAATAAAAAATACACTAATGCCGGCTATTGAAGTTGCTAGTAAAATAGGCGTTAAAAACCATGGTGTAACTATTTTAGAGGTACAGGTTGCCGCTGTGGTAAAAAATGGAATAACACGTCCGCCCATAATCCCCATCATCAAACCAAACATTAGTACTGCAGCCCTTGCAAAGTGTAAGGCTAAGTCTGTGCGAGCATTTAAATCAAATAATAAGATGCCTAAGTTAAGCAGCATTAATACAGTTAATAGAGGAATAAATAAGTAATTACGGCGGTTTTTTGCGGGTAAAACAAGCTTAGCAAAAATAATGATTACGCTAATCCACCATATTGCTTGCAAGCCGACAGCCAAGTACACAAAAAAGCTGCTATTAACTAATAAACAAATTCGAACCAAAAGCCAAAGAGTGAGTAAGGCCATCACAGGTAGCCCTTTAATACTGGCTCTTCCTGTCCACGTTTGTGCAGCCGTTAAAATAAAACCGACCGCGACAGTTGCAGCAAATGCGAATAACATTTCATGTAAATGCCACACGGTTGTTGAAAGCTTACCGGTTAACAAACTAATGTTGCCATTTAAATAAGCGGACCAAAGTGCAAGAGAAAGAATCGACGCTAGTACCGCAATTAAAAAGAATGAACGAAAAGGTAAATCAAATAAGGCATGCTTAGTTAATTTTTTAAACGTACTGTGCTGACTATTAGCGTCATTTTGTAATTGCACAAGTTCAGGATCGTGAATAGAAATCATTTAAAAAACTTTCGCTCCAAATGCATGTAGAGCAACACAACGAAGCACGTAACCAATTTTTAATAAACCCGCAAAAACGATAGTAGCAATATGAGCTGAAACTTGAGCCGGAATTCCAAAGTTATCTTCAAAGCCAAAAGTAAGGGCGATACAAGCCGCTACGATTAATAATGAAGTAACCATTAACCAGTTACCAATTACTAAACATTTTTGAAAGTTAAGTGCATTGTCAATTTGTGGAAGTTGGTTTGCTATAAAAAACTGTGCGTACATGTTGAATTCCTAATTTGTTTTTCATTCTCTATATCTATAACAGAGCAAATGCGATGCCAACTTTTCAACGCATTGTTATATAAGGGTTTTAACCAAAAACCACATTAACAAGTAGTCATAATGACACTTTAAAATTGATGTCATAATGACTCTGATGTAACATATAAACACTAACCTAAATAAACAGTGCTCCTTATGAATGAAATAACGACAAATACATTAATGCAACTGGCGATTGATTTAACCAGCAGTTTAAGTTCGAAAGATCGGTTCAGTCGTTTACTCGATACAGTAAGAAAAACCATCCCTTGTGATGCCGTTGCTTTGCTTTCTTTTCATCAAGATTTATTAAAGCCTATAGCCCAACAAGGATTAACTAAAGACACTTTAGGTAGGCGCTTCTATATTAGCGAACATCCAAGATTTGAAGTGCTTTGTAATTCAAGCTCTGCAGTAAGGTTTTCAGCTGATAGTCCCCTACCCGATCCATACGATGGTCTACTTTCTGATAGAGAGGGAGATTTGCCCGTACATGCTTGCATGGGCTTACCTCTATATTTTAACGACAAGCTATTAGGCTTGCTCACTATCGACAGCTTAACACCTCATGTGTTCGATAATATTCCAAGCAGAACCTTAGATGCCATCACCTCTATTGCGGCAAATACGCTCAATACAGCATTAATGATTGAGCAACTAGAAAGCAAAGCGATACACAATCAAAACGTGGTTAATGAATTAACGAAAGAAGCCCTGAACAGGGATGGCGGCGAGATCATTGGCCAAAGCCCAAGTATTACAAAATTAAAGAACGAAATAAAAATTGTCGCGCCGTCAGATTTTAATATTTTAATCTATGGTGAAACCGGCGTCGGTAAAGAGTTAGTTGCAAGAACTTTGCATCAGTACTCAAATCGCTCTAACGCACCTCTGGTGTATGTTAACTGTGCAGCCTTACCTGAAAATTTAATTGAAAGTGAGCTGTTTGGCCACGTAAAAGGAGCCTTTACTGGTGCCGAAAAAGACCGTGCTGGTAAGTTTTTAATTGCCGATGGCGGCACGCTATTTTTAGATGAAATTGGCGAGCTACCACTTAGCGCCCAAAGTAAAATATTACGTGCTATTCAAAATAATGAAATACAGCCCGTTGGCCAAGATAAAGTCGAGCAAGTCGATGTTCGTATCTTTGCTGCAACCAATCGCAACTTAAAAACAGAGGTCGATGAAGGTCGCTTTAGAGCCGATTTATACCATCGTTTAAGTGTTTACCCAGTTACTGTTGAGCCATTACGCGAGCGCGATGGCGATCTTGAATTATTAACCGGATATTTTATTGAAAACAGCAGAAGAAAATTAGGCATATCTCAACTCAAAGCATCAACGGCTGCAATTGACTATTTAGCTAGTTATGATTGGCCAGGTAATGTGCGAGAGCTTGAGCATGTTGTTAGCCGTGCAGCATTAAAAGCCAGCGCTAGGCAGCGTAATAACAAGATAGTAAACATCGAAGTAAAAGATTGTGGCAACTTAGTGAGTTTACTAAAAAAAGATTTATTAAGCACAGTGATGAGCGATGAATTAAGCAACGCTAGCGAACAAATAGCCAAAGAAACGATAAGTTTAAGAGATGCTACCGAAAACTTTCAACGAGGTTTAATCACTAAAGTACTGCAACAAGAAAATGGCAATTGGGCGGCAGCCGCTAGACTGTTATCTACAGACAGAGGTAATTTAAACAGAACAGCTAAACGCTTAGACATTAAGGTCTTAAAAGTAATTAAATAGCATTAAACCAAATAACACTCTCTACTGGGTAATTGTATTTATCTAGTAGAGAGTATTTGTTGCTTGGCATTACTGAATAAAGCTAAGGAATAAGTAAGTGGCCAGAACTACGGCAACCCACATAGCCATACTTCCTGACGGATAATCACGGGAAAGCAATAAACTAATACGATCATTCTTACCTGCGAAATAATTGATACAGGCATTTAATCTTAATTTAAATGCATCTCGTAATGCGCGATCCACACGCCAAATAACAGCAAAACTATATTGCAATACATTAGGCATTGCCCTGCGATATATCCAATCAAAGTCTAAATGCGTAGAGCGCAGCTCTGGTGGATACAAACCTTTAAGGTTAAGCCAAACAAACGCTAACGCCGAGAAGAATAATAATTGCGTTTGTGCCAACACATGAGTGGCATCATACGGATTGTAGCCAGTATCATATGGCAATAACGAGTATAACGCTTGCGGGTAGATACCAATAGCAATACAAAGCGCAGCAGATATACCCATAGCAAGTAACATATTATTAGGTGGATCATTTGCTCGTATGCCAGAGTCATGAGCAAAGAAAGCAAAATATGGAATTTTTATACCTGCGTGATGAAATACGCCAGCAGAAGCAAATAATAACATTAACCATATCCAGTCAAAGCCTTCTTCTAAAGCGGCAGACATAACCATAGATTTACTGACAAAGCCACTAAATAGAGGGAATGCTGAAATTGACGCGGCGCCAACAATACAGAGTATGGTGGTTTTAGGCATGGTTTTATACAAGCCTCCGAGATCAGAGCCGTTAATACGCCCGGTCATATGCAATACAGCGCCCATTGACATAAACAGTAAGCCTTTAAAGATAACATCATTAAAAGCGTGAGATACCGCGCCATTGATAGCAAGCGCAGTACCAATACCTATACCCACAACCATAAAGCCTACTTGGTTAATTAAGCTGTAAGCCAATACCCGGCGTAGATCGTTTTCAATAACGGCAAAGAATATTGGGAAGCAGGTCATCGCAGCACCAATATACACTAATAACTCAGTACCAGGATAAGCACGAGCTAGCGCATAAACCGCAACCTTAGTGGTAAATGCACTAAGAAATACAGTGCCGGTGACGGTAGCTTCAGGATAGGCATCGGTTAGCCAATTGTGGGCGATAGGGAAAGCACACTTTATGCCAAAGGCAATAAAAATAAGCCAACCAGCAATGCTATCTAAACCGATGTAGCCAAACGCTAACGAATTATTCTCACCGGCATAAAAAAGCGCACCAGCGAGTAAAATAACCCCAGATAATACTTGGATAATAAGATAACGCATACCGGCGTGATATGAGCGCTGAGTTTTGCGAGCCCAGATAAGAAATACCGAAGTAAAAGCTAATAGTTCCCAAAAGATAAACAGGGTTAATAAATCCCCCGCAAAAACAGCCCCTAAGGCACTACCTGCATACATCATCGCAGCAACTTGTTGTAGGGTATCACGCAGATGTAATGAGTAAATTATGCCAATTAAGGCCGCTATATGAAAAACATAACCAAACATTATGCTTAATTTATCTACCCGGTAAGGAGTTAAATCATAAGCAAGAAATGTAAATTGCAGATGAATACCTTCAGGTACCATCATTAAGTGCAACGCACTTAATATAGGGATAGCTAACATAATAGCGCTGCGCAACAAACCGCGACTAACTATTAATAACAGTGCTCCTATAAAAAAAGGAACAAAAGGTGGTATATCAATCATCCACATGGTTAGCTCCTTTAATAGCAGAAGTGTCAGTTACCGAGCCATCATTAACATCGCTAGTATTAGGTTTATCGTAATAATCTTCACTGCGTATTAAAAAGGTACGCATCCAACTAGCTACCACCACAAGTACTACGCAACCAATAAATCCATAGATAGGATAGAACGCCCAAAGATTTTCCCAATCATGCATTACATGGCGATGTATAACAAAATCTAAAACAACTAAAACGACGCAACAGGCATAAAATATATGCATTAAGCGCTTAATATTTTTAGGATCATCAAATAAGTACTTCTTTTCATTCTTCATTAACTAGCCTCTCCCCGTTAGAACTGATGTTGCCAGCTCAAATAAAGGCTGGGGATGCACAAATAAAATTAAACAACCTAAGGCGGTTACCACAATAGCGATTAAAGAAGGTAATGGTGCTTCTTTGATCTGTATATCAGAGCCAGCGTCTATTTTTTGCTTTTCTTGAATGACCTTACTAGCTCCCTGCTCTATCGGTTTAAATGCTGTTAAGTTAGGGAAAAAAGCATGAAAAGGGATGGGTAATAAGTAGGCAATATTAAGTAATGAACTTAGCATTAACACCATCATTATGATAAATTGCTCAGTCTCTAACGCCCCCATCATTAAATACCATTTACTCCAGGTACCACCGGTAGGTGGAACGCCAATAATACTAAGGCTAGCGATAAAAAATGCGGCCATGGTTATTGGCATTTGTTTGCCAATACCAACCATTTCACTTATCTTTGATTTGTGTAAGCTAACTAATATTGCACCGGCACAGAAGAATAAAGTGATTTTACCAAATGCATGCATGGCAATATGCATTGAACTACCGACTACGCCGGTCGATGTTGCTAGTAATGCACCTATAGTGATATATCCTAATTGACTCACCGTTGAATAGGCTAGCCTAGCTTTTAGGTTGTCTTGACGCATAGCGACAATCGATGCGAGTAAAACAGACGCAGCAGCTAAATAAAGTAAAAACTGAGTGGTTGGTAAGATGGCAAGTAAGTCTAAACCAAAAATAAATACACATACTTTTAATACGGTAAATACGCCGGCTTTAACTACCGCTACGGCATGTAATAATGAACTTACCGGAGTTGGCGCAACCATAGCTGCTGGTAACCAACGATGAAAAGGCATAATAGCGGCTTTACCAATACCAAAAATAAATAACACTAAAAGTGCACTAGCAACGAAAATGCTGACATCATCGCTAAAAATACCACCAAGTTTAAAATCTAATGTGCCGGCAACAAACCAAGTACCGACAATGGCAAGCAAAAAGAGCACAATAGATGTGGTTAATAAGATCCCCAGATAAGTTCGACCACCTTGTTTCGCTTTTTCGGTCCCAGCATGAGTTACAAGTGGGTAAGTCGATAAAGTAAGTACTTCATAAAAGATAAACAAGGTGAAAAGGTTGGCAGAAAACGCAAGGCCTATCACCGCGCCAATAGCGATGGCAAAGCAAACATAAAAACGTGTTTGATTTTTTTCATTATGGCTGCGCATATAGCCGATGGCATAACAGGTAGTTACTAACCAAAGAAAACTGGCAATTAAGGCAAAGAGCATGCCTAACGGTTCAATATCAAAGCTAACATTTAACCCTGGTAATAGCTCCCACCAAAAGACGCTAATAGTTTCATCGGCTAATAGCCCTTGATATAAGTTAACCACTAAATAAATTAATATTAAGCAAGTTGTTATAGTCACACTTTCTCGAAGATTAGGGTAACGTCCGGCGGCGATAATGGCAAAGCTTGATAATATTGGCAATATAATTGCCAGTTGTAACATCAAGTCTAAAGACAAGTTCATAGCGCACCTCCAAACAAACTTTCGGCAGCAGCTTGCGCTACCTGTACGCTAAAGCGAGTATCAATACCAAAATAAACATTAGCTAAAACCAGTATCCATATTGGGATAAGAAATCCAATAGGCGCCTCTTTAACAGGTGTGCCAACAGGCTCTTTAAAGTAAGCGACTTCGACAACTTTCCAAACATAGATAACCGCTAACATTGAACCTAACAAAATTAGCACGGCAACAGGCCACCAGCCTTGTTCGATTAAAGCACTTAGTAAATACCATTTACTCACAAAACCAACGGTTAATGGCACACCGATCAAACTTAAACCGCCAATAACAATGGCTGCCATAGTCAATGGCATCTGGCGACCTAATCCTCTAAGGCTATCAAGTCGAACATTACCGACCCTATAAGCTACAGCGGCTAACGCTAAGAATATTGCGCTTTTCATCAATGCATGGTTAAACAAGTGCAATAAGGTGGCAGTTAAACCAGCTACCGAGCTGATACTAAAACCAACAATCATATAGCCTATTTGCGCAATACTTGAGTAAGCAAAAAGATGTTTAATATTGTGCTGATAAATTGCCGAAATAGATGCAACAAAAATGCCCACTAAACCCAGTGTCATAAACAGTGTTTGTAGTGGTACTGTGGTGAAAGAGAACGACAGACCAAACACAGAAAAGGTAAAGCGGATTAATAAATAAATGGCAACTTTAGTTGAGGTTGCTGAAAAGAATGAGGTAACAATTGATGGCGCATAAGCGTACGCATTTGGTAACCATAGATGCAACGGAAACATAGCTAACTTTAAGCAAACGCCAACGATAACAAAGGCAAAAGCGGTAAAGACAGTACGTGTTTGGGCAACTTCAGGTAAACGTTGCGACAAGTCTTGCATATTTAACGTACCGGTCATTTGATACATCAAACCAATACCTATTAAGATAAATGTAGCGCCGATGGTTCCCATAACAAGGTATTGGAATGACGCCCAAACCGCTTGCTTCTTTTTACCCATAGCAATAAGCGCGTAGGCGGACAGCGAAGTAATTTCTAAAAAGACAAAGACATTAAACGCATCACCGGTTGCAACAATACCCAACATTCCCGTAAGCGAGAGTAGATATAAAACATAGAAATAAGTGTGCTTACCTTTAACTATTTCTTTATCTATGCTTTTCGGCGCAGCAAATAAAACTATGGTGCTGATAGCGGAAATGATTAACAACATCAAGGCATTGAGTTCATCAATTCGATACTCTATTCCCCAAGGCGCTTGCCAACCACCAAGTTCATATGAAATCACGCCAGTGGTCATTACTTGTTGCAGTAATAAAATACTCACCAAACATGATACGCCACTAACGATTAAAGCAAATAACCAGGCGAGTTTAGAGCGATTTAAGATCAAACAAATAGGTGCCGCCATCAGCGGAATAACTACTTGTAAAATGGGAAGGTGTGCAATCACTCTTTCACCTCCACTTTGTTTTCTTTTTGGTTTTGCAAATTATCTTGCTGTTGAATTTCTTCTTCTTCAATCGTGCCGTAAGACTCTTTAATACGAACCACCAATGATAGGCCTAATGCCGTGGTCGCAATACCAACAACAATCGCGGTAAGAATTAAAACATGAGGTAATGGGTTAGAATATACAGAGATCTCTTGGTCTAAAATTGGGGCGCTACCACCACTGACTTTCGCCATACTAATATAAAAAATAAATACCGAGGTTTGGAATATTGTTAAACCAACAAGTTTTTTAATTAAATTACCTTGAGCAATAACGATATACAAACCACTCATCATCAGCACAATAACTACCCAATTATTAAAAAGTCCGATGAGCATTACACAGACTCCTTATTTTTATTTTGTTCAACATACTGCTGTATCTCACGTCGTCCGGCAAAACTAAAGAATATAATTATCATAATAGACGCTACGGTAACCCCTACTCCCCATTCAATTAACAAAATACCTAAGTGTTGACCTGCAACAGGATCGTTAGATAACACGTTGTAATCAAAGAAATTACCACCATTGAGCAATGAAGCAATACCAACACAGCCATAACACAGCACGCCAAATGCAGCCATTAATTGAATAAAGCCTTGGTTAACCACTCTACGTGCCGCACTTAAGCCAAATAACATGGCATACAAGACAATAGCAGATGAAAAAATCACCCCTGCTTGAAAGCCTCCACCAGGGCCGTAGTCCCCATGAAACTGTACATAAAGCGCAAACAATAAGATAAATGGGATCAGCATTTTAGTAACAATACGAATAACAAGATGCTTTTCATGCATAGAATCATTTATTGCAGCAAGTTTTTCATCCTCTTCGCGGCGACGATGAGCAAATAACATTGCCAAAACACCGATACCAGCAGTAAAAATAACCACGACTTCACCAAAAGTATCAAATGCTCTATAACTTGCTAATACTGAGGTAACAACGTTGGGGATACCTATTTCTTGCATTGAATCATTAAGGTAGCGTGGGGCAACGTGATTATGAATAGGTGCATCAGCAGAGCCGAAAAGTGGCATATCTAATGTGCCATAAACCAGTAAGCCGCCAGTAATGACAACAACAAACAGCGCTGCGAATGGTTTGTGACGAGTTGCTTTTTCTTTACGCCCTGTCATTGTAATAACAACTAACATAAGTAAAGTTGAAATACCTGCCCCCACGGCAGCTTCAGTAAAAGCGACATCAACGGCATCCATAGCAACAAAGAAACTTGCCGATAATAATCCGTATATACCAGTAAGCATGACCACTGCAAATAAGTCTTTCATGCGAATGATACCGATAGCCACTACTACTAATAAACTTAGCAGTACTATATTAATCAAGTATTCGATGAGGAAGACTCCTTATTATTATGTTTGTTTTCTGTAGATAAACCTTTGGGCTGTAAGCCATTATGAAAAGCTGCTTTGGCAAGAACATGGCTAGTTGTAGGACCAACTAATAAAATAAGCAACAACACCATAATAAGCTTTGCAATCACCAATAAATCACTACTTTGCATCATTAACCCGGTTAAGATCATGACCGAACCTAAAGTATCTGTTACGCCAACGGCGTGCATGCGAGTATAAAAGTCTGGGAAACGAATAATGCCTACTCCGCCAGAAAGACAAAGAAAGCTACCGACTAATAAAAATAGACCACTAACAATGGTTATCAAAAGTTCCATTTATAGCTCCTCCTCAGATTTTTTATTAGGCGGAGTATGCTTAAACTGGTCGGTATCAGAATAACGCAAGACACCGATCACACTGATAAAGTTAATCAATGCGTACACAATCGCAATATCTAAAAACTCAGGGCGTCCCATCACAAAACCCAATAGGGAAATCATCAACACAGTTTTGGTGCCAAACGTATTAACGGCCAAAATGCGGTCATATAATGTAGGTCCAGCAATCCCTCGAAAGATTGCTAAAAGCATGGCGATAAAAATAGCTACTGTTGCGGCAATTAACATCAGTTCTCCAATGAGGTTACTCGGCGATCCATTTCACCGAATTCTAATGAATCAAGATCCTCTGCGATTAAAGCATGTACAAGGATTTCGTCTTCATTTATGTCTATCGCAACAGTACCTGGAGTAAGCGTAATAGAGTTTGCATATATCACTTTGCCCATATCAGTTTGTTGCGTTACTTTAATTTTTTTAAGAGTAGGCGATATCGTCTTTTTACCCAGCCAAATATGTTTAACTACAGTAGTGTTTGCTTTAATAATTTCGATAATAAGCCAAAAATAATAGCCAAATATTTTGCGAGATAAGTACAGCGGTTGCGATTCTTGATCAACAACATCCATTTTATTCGCTATGTATATAATCAAAGCTATAGACGCTAAACCTAACGACAAAATCAAGACACTGTAATGTCCTGAATTAAGTAGCCAAAAAGCAGCTAAAGTTATAAATAGACTAATTGTATGTTTCATAAATCCTCAATAGAGCTCTCCCTAAAGCCTAACACTATATTTACTTTTTTATTAAGATAAAAGTTTTCGTGTAATTTTTCTAGTCGCTTTTTGAATAACACGATCAATGGCAAAGTTAAGATCGGGCTGAGTTTCCTCGGCAACAATATTCTCGCGATTAACAAGCGTAATAGTTAGAACACAATGCTTATCATCTTTATCTCTTTGCTCTTTAACCCTAGATACCAAAAAGTTGATAGACGATATATTGGTTGAATATTTTGACAAACCAAGTCGAAGCATACGTTGAATATACTCAGTTATTGATTGATCAATATCTATCAAATCATTTTGAACTTTGATCTTCATCGACTAGTTTATTTTTTTGATGAACAAGCTGCAGTTAATTTATTAACTAGAAACTTATTTATATGATTAAGTGAATTAAAAGGTTTACGGGAATCATCACTAAGGCTTACTAAAATTTTATCTCGCAACTCATCAACCGTTAAACAGGAATAATTTCTCGCCTTACGCTCCCCTCTTTTGCCAACCCTATTAGCGTAAGCTCTTTCCACAAAACTGGATGTGCTTTTGCTATTTTTCTCAATCTTTTTAACATCGGTATTGGCTGAGTTGAGCATGCCATTGAAAAAGCCTCGAATATAAATCCCACAAGCTAGTGTCGCGGTTTCATCATCGCTGTATTTGTAAGCATTACATGAGTCAACTATGTGCTTTTCTTTATCATCTAGCTGTTTAGCAACAGAAGAAAACGACAGCATTATCGATATTAGTAAAAAACTTAATTTTTTATTTTTCAAGGAATTAACTCTAAAAGTTAATGGACAAACAGCGGATAAGAAAGAGTCTTTTTTATAACGTGTCATTATTTTCCATAGTAATAAAAATTATAAGTTATATCTTTTATAGCTTACTTGTTGTTGTTGGTAAATTCGAATATTATTAACTTTTAATTCGAAAAAAACTGACAATAATCCCATGAGTCCTTTAAATTACAATCATCTTTTTTACTTTTATGTTGTTGCTACTGAAGGAAGCATTACCAAAGCAAGCACAAGATTAAGTCTGACACCTCAGACTATCAGCGGCCAAATTGCTAACTTTGAAACGCAAATTGGAGTTAAGTTATTTGACCGTAAAGGTAAAAAATTATATTTATCTGAAATGGGATTACTTATTTTTAGTTACGCTGAAGAAATTTTTCAGCTAGGCGATGAAATAAAAAATATCTTACAAAGAAAACAACCTGGACTATGGCATACCTTCACCGTTGGTATAACCAACGTCATCCCAAAAGTATTAGGCCACCAACTATTATCCCCTGTTTTAAAAATGAATGAATCAGTGCGGTTAATTTGCCAAGAAGGTGAACAAAACCATTTATTAGCCGATCTTTCCATCAATAAAATTGATTGTATATTAACCGATCAACCTTTACAGCTTGGTAGCCACGTAAAGGCTTATAACCACCAGTTGATAGAAAGCGGATTTAGTTTTTTTGCAACAGAGGAATTACTGCAAACATGCAGCAAAGAATTCCCTGAAAATTTATCCCAGTTACCTTGGCTTATCCAAAGTAAACAATCGGCGGTAAGAGCATCTATTTCATTGTGGTTAGAAAAGCATAATATTTCAGCCAATATTATTGCTGAATTTGATGACAGTGCACTAATGAAGTCGTTTGCGAAACAAGGCTCTGGAGTCTTTTGTAGCCCTACGCTTATTGAAGAGCATATCGTTGAAAAATACGGAGTAAAAGTACTTGGGCGTACCAAAGAAATCAAAGAGTCTTACTATATCATTTCACCTGAACGAAGATTAAAGCATCCAGCGATTCTAGAAATAGTAAATTCAGCTACAGAAAATAACTAATGAGGTGTTTAATACACATCTAAGCTTCTTTAAAGATTAGATGTGTAGCATAGCTTAACAATAAAAGGCTTCGACTTTACCTTTAAGTGTTATTAAAAGTGGCTGGCCACGACGGTCTAGTGCTTTTGGAGAAGGAATTTTTATCCAACCTTCACTAATGCAATACTCTTCAACATCGGTACGCTCTTTACCGTTAATTTTTATACCGATATTGTGTTCAAAAACCTCTTCTACATGATGTGGGCTGCGAGGGTTACAAGAAAGTCTATCTGGTAATTCGGGTAGTGATTTAGTGTCATTCATTTTAATGGCCTAAAGTAAATATAAAGTAGTCTATTGTAGACAAGATCCACCCTGTGCTCAAGAAAGCTGTGGGCATTTAGCTTCCAATTTTTCACTCAAGTTAAATTTATAAAAATTAGATGATATTTTAATAAAAAAAGTTAGCCGACTTTCATCGACTAACTTTATATTTATTAGATATTGTATGAGTTATATATTAGCTAATATTGCTTTAGCACAGCCAATAACTATCGCTCATTACATTATGCTAGCAAGGCCATTTTGGCAATTTCTTCAGCTTTAGAAATATCCGGTACATCTAGGAAATCTTCAGCTTGGAAGCTTGGGTTTGGATATTGATAATAACCTTTGCCACCTTGAATACCTTGAATGCCTTTGTCGACAAAATTCTCTTTAATGTATTGAGCATTATCTAGCATATCTTGGTCATTTTTAACTTCGCCCCAATAGCTTAAAACATTATAAATAGTTTTAAAGCCGACAATATCCATAATCCCACATGGACCAAGAGATGTACCACGGTTGAAGATCATGTAAGTTTTATCAATATATTCAGGTGTCGAAACGCCTTTAGTAATTAAGCTTTGTGCGGCATTAATAATAGGCACTAACATGGCATTAATTACATAGCCGTTATATTCTTTTTCTACTGGGATAGGTACCATGCCTATCTCAACTGCAAATCGAGTTGTATCAATTAATGTTTGCTCTGAGGTGCCTTCATGCGCCATTACTTCTGCAAGGTTCATTGACCAGATAAGGTTAGCAAAATGTAATGCACCAAACTTCTCAGGGCGACCCGTGTGCTCAGCAAAATCACTTGGTAGTAACGTAGATGAATTAGTTGCTAAAATTGTGTGCTCAGGCAAAAATTCTTGCATGCTTTGGTAAAATTTAATTTTTACATCAAGGATCTCTGGTATTGCTTCAATAACAATATCAGCATTACTTACCGCTTTTTCTAAGTCTGTTGTAAATACTAAACGTTGTTTCGTTTGCTCAATCTCAAGGTCTGTTGCGCCAAGGTCTTGCTTGTAAATATTTGCATAAGTTTCATGAGCAACACGACAACTTGCAAGGCCTGTTTCGCTGCGGTTATATACAACAACATTTTTGCCTTTAAAAGCACTGTGCCATGCAATTTGACCACCAAGTACACCAGCGCCTGCAACCGTTAAATTTTCAAGTTTTGAAACTGTCATCATCTTTTCCTTAATATTATTTAAGTTAGAAGTAGTTTAGTAAAACTAGCCTAAGCATAGATTAATTATTAAACATTTTATTTATACTTAAAGGAAAGCTACTCGCCTTTCTTTTAAGCCATTTCTATTTGATGAAGCTATATTAAAATAAACTTTTTAATAAAAATAACGCAATGATTTGATATTTCACTTCAAAATATTTGAAGTGACGTTTGATGAATAAATAACATTAAAAATGGCAGCACTATTAGATAATTAACTCTAAGAAGACTATCGATATAGATCTATACGTCACAAAATGCAATTCACAATATAAGAAAAATGGCATCGTGATTACATCGTGTTTTTGGTTGGAATGACGGAGTATTTTTTCTAACATCGTATGGCGCAGCTGGCATTTTTCAGCCGTTCGAGCCATTTCAAAACTGGAGGGAATTTGATAAAAAAGCACTGAAGAATACAGTGCTATTTTCAAAAATATTGATGAGTTGCTTATCTAGATTACATTATGACTAGAAAGTAGCTCAACCATGTCGTCTTCACTAAGAACTTTAACGCCTAAATCATTGGCTTTAGTTAGTTTTGAACCGGCTTTCTCGCCAGCAACTAAGTAATGAGTTTTAGCTGAAATACTGCCCGAAACTTTAGCTCCTAAAGATTGTAATTTTGCTTTGGCTTCGGTTCTACCCATTTGGCTTAGTGTGCCGGTTAAAACAAAAGTTTGATCTTTAAGCGGTAGTTCATCATCCGATTTAACTTCAATTTCAGGCCAGTGAACGCCAGCTTGAATTAACTGTTCAACAACTTGGTTATTATGCTCTTCTGCAAAAAAGTTAACTATGTTTTTAGCGACGATAGCGCCTACATCCGGTACTGATTGTAAATTGTCTAAGTCTGCTGATTTTATCGCATCAATAGTTAAGTAGTGTTGAGCTAAGTTACTGGCTGTAGTCTCCCCTACTTCACGGATCCCTAGTGAATAAATAAAACGAGCCAAGGTTGTTAGCTTGGCTTTTTCTAATGAGGCAACAATATTTTGTGCTGATTTTAAGCCCATGCGTTCAAGTGTGGTTAATATCGTCTCATTTAACTGGAATAAATCAGCAGGAGTAGAAATAAGTTTTTCATCAACTAATTGTTCAACTAACTTATCGCCTAAACCATCAATATCTAAGGCTTTACGAGATGAGAAATGCTTAATAGCTTCTTTGCGCTGAGCTTCACAAAACAAACCGGCCGTACAGCGCAGTACAGCTTCACCTTCAAGGCGTTTAACCGCGGAGTCACAAACAGGGCAAGTTGCTGGAAAAGTAACTTCAGTCGCATCATCAGGTCGTTTTTCTAGTACTACACTCACCACTTGTGGGATCACATCACCAGCACGGCGGATGATCACCGTATCTTTAACTTTTAAGCCTAAACGGTTTATTTCATCTTGGTTATGCAATGTTGCATTACTTACGGTAACGCCGCCAACAAAAACCGGCTCTAAACGAGCAACTGGAGTTATTGCGCCTGTACGACCTACTTGAAATTCAACATCTAGAAGTTGCGTTAACTCTTCTTGTGCAGGGAATTTATAGGCCGTTGCCCAGCGCGGAGCACGAGCAACAAAACCTAAAACTTTTTGTGCAGCAATATTATCAACTTTTAATACCACGCCATCGATTTCATAACTTAACTGCTCGCGCCTAGCTAAAATATCTTGGTAGAAATCATCACATAAACTTTGATCGCTTAATAATTTAATCTCTGGACATACAGGTACGCCCAAGTCTTTTACTTGCATCAAACGTTGGTAATGACTGCCTGCTAGCCAACTTTCATCACTCACATAACCTAAACCATAAGAGTAAAATGCTAAGTTACGTTTAGCGGTAATTTTTGAGTCTAATTGGCGCAGTGAACCGGCAGCAGCATTGCGAGGGTTAGCAAAGGTTTTTTCGCCTTTTTTAATGGCATTTTCATTTAATGCTTCAAAGCTCGCTTTAGGCATAAATACTTCACCACGAACTTCAAGTATTTCAGGGTAACCACTACCTTGAAGCTTTAGTGGAATGCAGCCAATAGTGCGAACATTTTCGGTAATATTTTCACCTGTTTTGCCATCACCGCGAGTGGCAGCTTGTACTAATACCCCTTGCTCGTAACGAATACTTACCGCTAAGCCATCAAGCTTAGGCTCAGCACAAAACTCAATCGCTTGTTTGTCTGATAATCGGTCTGTAATTCGTTTAACAAATGCTTGCCATTCATCTTCACTAAATACGTTATCGAGAGATAACATGGCAATTTGATGTTCAACTTGCGTAAAAGATTTCAGCGCTTCTCCGCCAACTTTTTGGCTCGGAGAGTCAACTTGCTTTAATTGTGGATACTCTTGCTCTAAGGCTTGTAATTCGCGCATTAATCTATCGTAATGAGCGTCAGGAACGGTAGGTTCATCTAAAACGTAATACTGATGATTGTAGCTGTTTATTTGCTCACATAAGGTAGCAATTTGTTTAGATATTTGTTTTAGATCAGACATAATATTACTTAATTTTTATTGAATAAAAAGCCTCCATTGGGAGGCTTGATAATGAATAGTTTTTTATCCCAAGTTGATTAATATCCAGCGAGTCGACTTTTACGGTCGAATTCGCGGATTTGAGATAAATAGTGTTGTTCAGTTTGCTTGGTCATAACGCTACGCTTACTATCTAGTACTTGACCACCAAATTCCTGTGCAAGTTGCTTAGCTGCACTTAGCATATAGTTAAACACTTTAGCTGGCTCACCTGCATTAGGTAGGGTCATAAATAAAGTTAAGCCTTTAGTGCTGAATGTTTCCATATTGTCCACATCAAATGTGCCAGGGTTTACCATATTAGCTAAACTAAAGGTAATTTGACCGTTACCGGCATTGTCTTGATGGCGGTGAAAAATATTCATTTCGCCAAACTTCATTCCTAAGGTTAATAAACTTGGCAATAATGCAGCACCGGAAATAGCTTGGTTATCTGGCATGACAACAGATAAGGCGAGCACTTCTTGCTCTATTTCAACTTTTTTCTTCTCTTGGCTTGCATCAAAATCAATTTCAAGTTGGTCACGTTTTAATTCAGCACGAGTCTTGGCTTTAAGTTTGGTAACTTTTGCAGGCTTAGGCTCTGCTACTTTAGCCGGTTTAGCCGTTTCACCTTCATCTAACGCGCTCATTGCAGGAAGTTCTTCAGAACTAGATTCAGCTTGAGGTGTTTCTATACTTGGCTCTGCAAAGACAGGTTCTTTAAAAGTAGGCTCTTGGTAAACTGGCTCATCGAAAACAGGTTTACTAATTTTTGCTTTACTCGTATTTTCAGTTTTGCTTTTCGTTGTAACTGTTTCTGGAGCCTTTTGTTCACTCATTTGAGGCTCTTCAACCAATGGTTCTGTTACAGCTTGCTCATAAGGCTCAACAACGGGTTCAAAAGATTGCTCAAACTGAGCAACATCAGCTTCAGTCAAGGTTTGTTCTAGGCTTTCTTCTTCAGATACTATTGGCGCAGATACTAAATCAACAGGCGTAGTTTCAACTAATTTATGATCATCAATTACTGGTTTAGGACGACCTACGCCGTCTTGGTCAAAACCATCAGGGTCAAAAGCTCTTGGTGCTACATTAAGAGGTTCTTCAGTTACTTCTGGTGCTTGTTTTGATTTTAATTTGTACGGATTTTTGCCTTTACGAATTTTGTAACGGCCATTGATGTATATGCCGCAAATAGCAACAACACTGATAATTATTAATATATCTCTAAAATTAAGTTCCATTTCCTAGCCTGCTTATGATGCTTCTGCCATGGCAATTGCTTCATCAATATCAACGGCAACCATACGAGAAACGCCAGGTTCATGCATAGTTACGCCTGTTAAATGTGAAGCCATTTCCATCGCTATTTTATTATGACTTATGTAGATAAACTGTACCGATTGCGACATTTCTTTAACCAAATTACAGAATCGACCAACGTTGGCGTCATCTAAAGGAGCATCCACTTCATCGAGCATACAAAATGGTGCGGGGTTCAATCGAAAAATCGCGAATACCAATGATAATGCGGTTAGCGCTTTTTCTCCACCAGAAAGTAGATGAATTGTGCTATTTTTTTTACCCGGTGGTCTTGCCATGATAGTAACACCTGTATCGAGCAAGTCTTCACCAGTTAAATCAAGGTAGGCACTACCACCACCAAACACTTTAGGAAACAGCATTTTAAGGTCTTTATTGACTTGTTCAAAGGTCTCTTTAAATTTTTGACGGCTTTCTTTATCTATTTTATTAATTGCGGATTCAAGAGTGGTTAATGCCGACTCTAAATCATTATTTTGTGTATCTAAAAATTCTTTACGCTGTGCTTCTACTTCATACTCATCAATTGCTGCCAAATTTATTGGCCCCAACTGCTCTATCTCTTTCGTTGTTCGAGCTAATTTTATTTGCCACTGCCCTTCTTTGGC
Source organism: Thalassomonas sp. M1454 (assembly GCF_007097525.1). Lineage (GTDB taxonomy): Bacteria > Pseudomonadota > Gammaproteobacteria > Enterobacterales > Alteromonadaceae > Thalassotalea_A. Next base: position 148,939 of record NZ_VKDD01000002.1, on the reverse strand, counting down.
TTCAACAGGTAAGTCGGTAAGTATTTCTTCAATCGTTACGCCAAGCTCGGTTAACTGCTCTATTGCTGCATTTTGCTTAACTTTGCAGGTTTGTGAATCTATTTGCAGCTTAGACAGTGATTCTTTTTGTGCCGCCACTTGTTTAAGCATAGATTGTTGTACTTGTTGATATTGCTCTATTTGCTCATTGGTACTGGCTAATGCGCTATTAATTTTTTGCTGCTTAATATCTATGTCATTACTTTGCGCTAGTAGTAGCTGCAGCTCTCGCTCAAAATTTCCCATCGGGCGCTGAGTTTCTTCAAGAGTAAATAAAAGATCTTGTTGCTGCTGTTCAAGTTGACTAATTTGCTCTTGATCTTTATTAATCGTTGACTCAACCAGCTGTAGAGCCGACTTGGTTTGCTCAAGTGTTAAACTTAATTGGTGCTTGTTTTCAGTAATTTCATTTATATTTAATTGCAGCTGCTGAACATATTGATTTAATTGCGTGCGCTGAGATTGCAATGCGTCACTATTTTGTTTGAAGTTAGCAGCAGAGCCGGCAAGTGATTTTTGCTCAACTAACAAGGCTTGATATTTTATTAATTCATCTTCTAAAGTTGTTGAATAGCGAGCGATGTCATCGGATAAGTTAGTGTGTTGCTGTTGTTTTAATGATATTTCTTGCTCAAGTAATGACAATTGTTGCTTTAATAAACTTTGTGATTGCTCAGATGCAGTTAGCTTTTGATTACAGCTATTAAGCTGCTGTGTTACTGCTTGGCATTTTTGCAAAGCACCTTGGTATATATTATCTAGCTCGGATTCTTGGTTGTTGATAACCTCAAGTTCTTCATTACATTGCTTAACTTCATTGGCGCGTTTGAGTAAGGCCGATTGCTCACCAGCATTACCCTTTTTAAACCAATTTTGTCCAAACCAGTGCCCTTGCACACTGATAACCGATTGACCGTCATTTAAATTACTCGCTAGCTCTTGAGCCTGCTCGTTCGTTTCTACCGCTTTAATCGTATTCAGCAAATCTATAAACGGATTATCTCCTTGCACAAATTCAGCTAAAGAGCCTTTAACCGCTACTTGATTAGTGGGTAACTTCACCATTAAAGCTATATCCGGAGCATACTGCTGTGGCCACTTAGGCACCACACTAGCTTGCAACCATTGTCCTATAACCATCTCAACAGCGTGCTCCCAAGGAGAGGTTACTTGTAGCTGAGAAAGTAAAGATGTGACCTGTGTTATGCCCTCTTGTTTTAGCGCATTATTTTGCTCTACTTGCCAATCACATTGTTGAGTTAAAGTCTCTTGTAAAGTATCTCTTTTTGCTAATAAGCTGCGGTAATTTTGTTGTACTTTCTCCCGTTGTTTGAATGTTTGCGCTAGGCTTGCTTCTAACTCTTTACTTTGTTGCTTTAAATTATCGTGTTCACTTTGCAATGAGCTTAATAAAGCTTGTTTCGTATTAAGTTTGCTTGTTAATTCTTGCTGAGTTTTATAAAGCCCTTCTAATTGCATAGTTTGCAACTGCGAGGTTAATTGCTCTAGGCGTTGCTCTGTTTTGCTCATTAAGTCAGAAGTAGCACTGATTTTTGTTTCAACAATATTTACTTGCTGTAAATAATTACCGTGTTCTTGTTGAAATGTATCCCAATGACTCTGCCAGTCTTGTTGACGATGATGCGCTTTTGAGAATTCTTGTTGAGCATCATCAAGCTGAGCATTTAGTTCTCTTAACTGCGGTAAAAGAGCTTCTAATTCAAGCTGTAGTTGCTGTTTGTTTAGCGACTCTTTTTGCACACTTAGCTTTAACAAAGACAAGCTGCTTGCTAACTTTTCTTGCTGCGCTAACAAATCAATCTTTTGCTGTTTGCTGTGCTTTAAGTTTTGTTCAAGGCGAGTGATATCAGTATTAAGTGCTAACTTGCGCTTTTGCAACTCTTCAATATTGTCTGAATTTCCGCCTTGGCTAGACTTCACTTCAATTATTGATAATTCAGCACTACGTTGTTTAGTAGTTAATTGCTCTAATTGATTCTCTATTGCTAGTTGCTTTTGTTTAAGACCGGCAAGTTTTTGTTCACTTTGCTGCCAACGTAATGCGGTTAGCTGCGCCTTAAATAAGCGTTCATCGGCTTTGAGCGCTTTAAATCGAATGGCAGATTGTGATTGGCCATACAGTTTCTCAATATGAATGCCTAGCTCTTGGCGAATATCAGCTAATCGTTCTAAGTTTTCACGAGTGTGTTTAATACGGGTTTCGGTTTCTCTGCGGCGCTCTTTATATTTAGAAACGCCAGCGGCTTCTTCAATAAAAACACGTAAATCTTGTGGTTTTGACTCAATTAACTTTGAGATCATGCCTTGTTCAATAATAGCGTAGCTTCTTGGGCCTAAACCAGTGCCAAGAAAGATATCGGTAATATCTTTACGGCGGCATTTACTGCCATTTAAAAAGTAAGTGTTTTGCGAGTCACGGTTTACCACTCGGCGAATCGATATTTGTGTTCGATCAGCCATAGAGCCTTGGATTCTTTGATCGGTATTATCAAAGACTAATTCAACACTCGCCTGACCTATTGGTTTGCGCGACGTAGAGCCATTAAAGATAACATCGGTCATGCTATCGCCACGTAAATTTTTAGCAGAGCTTTCACCTAAAACCCAGCGTACAGCGTCGATAATATTAGATTTGCCACAACCATTTGGTCCAACAATGGCCGTCATCTCTTGCGGAAATGGCACAGTTGTGACATCAACAAAAGATTTAAAACCTGCAAGTTTGATTTGTTTTAAGCGCATGGTGTTGGGTAATTATATGGTTATTATTGTTTTATACCAATTTGGTATTACTACCTTGCACAATAAATATCGGTATTGTTGTACAAAATAGGTATTAGCCACTTTAGCAAATATTCTAATCCTTTGTAACATTTAAAATATTCAAATATCGTTAGTTAGCGAATATACTTAATGTAATTACAGTATTAATTAGGGAACGGATACCAGTAGTATGGCTATAACAACACACTCCAACACTCATATAACAGCGCCGATAGCACAAAGTGGCGCGGGTTATTTTATGAAAGGTTTTCAATTGATCAGAACGCCAGGGATCAGACGTTTTGTTTTTGTGCCTTTACTGGTTAATTTAATTTTATTTAGCGGTGCGTTTTATTATTTATCAGGCTATATTTCAGAGTTAATTGCCGACTTTGAAAACTGGCTACCTGAGAGCCTAACTTGGTTAACTTACTTTGCCGAGCCGTTACTGTATTTTACCGCGATTATTTGTTTTTCATTTTTCTTTTCTACCATAGCAAACTGGTTAGCTGCGCCTTTCAATGGTTTGCTCAGTGAAAAAATTGAGCTTTATTTGTGCGGTAAAAGCATTGCTGATGGCGGTTTTATCGACATCATTAAAGATATACCTCGAACTTTAGGGCGAGAATGGCGTAAGCTGGTTTATTATCTACCAAGAGCGATAGGTTTCTTTTTAATTTTATGGATGCTGCCGTTTTTTGGGCAAGTTATTTGGTTTGCTTTTATCGCTTGGATGATGGCGATTCAATACTGTGACTATGCTTTTGACAATCATAAAATTGGCTTTATCGAGATGCGTCAAAAGCTAGGAGAGCATAAAGGTAAATGTTTTAGCTTTGGTTTAACCGTAACCTTATTTGCTATGGTGCCTATTGTTAATTTAGTGCTTATGCCTGTTGCTATTTGTGGGGCGACTGCTATGTGGGTTGATCACTTTAAAGACGAATATAGAGTTTAATATTAAGACTAACCTAAAAACTAATACAAAAACTAAAAAAGGACGTTAACGTCCTTTTTTAGTTTTAAATAGGGAGCTTAAGATTAAGCTTCTCTTACTTGTTTTTTCTCTTCAGCCACCTTAACGCGAATTTTTTTACCATCAACATTTGACTCATTTAAAGTTTTAATCGCAGCTTTTGCTTCACCAGGATTAGGCATTTCAACAAAACCGAAACCTTTTGATGTGCCTTGCAGAGTGTCCATCACTAAAGTACATGATTGTACTGTACCATGGGCAGCAAACATGGCTCTGATCTGATGTTCCTGTGTAGTGCGAGCTAAATTACGAACTAATATTTTCATTTTAATCTCTTTAAATTCTGTTGTGCTTTTTCAATTGAGCTAAGTATAACAGAGTTCCGTCAGTTGAGTTTAATTGTTGGTGTAACAATGCGTTAATTAACACGATTGATTAAGATTGTGCAGATAATCGAGCCATTCGAGCAACAAAGGCATCGGCAAATTTCTGCGCAGAATTAGGGTCCATATTAAAATAGAGAGATGGTTCAATAAGCTCAGCTTCCATCATCGCAAACTCATCACCAAATCTAACAAAATCAACTCTTGCGTACATAGGCATCTCATTAATTTGTGCAAGAGAATGTTGTGCTTGGGCGATTAGCTTTGCTTCAGGCTCAATCAGTTTTAATCGACCGCCATGCTCTTCTTGTACTCGAAAGTCATTATCTTTTGGGGTTTTTAATATGCTATGGCTGTATTGGCCGTCAAAATAAAAACATGAAAACTCGCCTTCATCGATAACACTTTGCATAAAGGGTTGAACCATAAAATCACGCTTAGCAAAAGCAAGTTTGAGCTCGTTAATATAAGTAGTAAACGTGTCTTTTTTAAGCCAAAAGGTATTATCTGCATTAGCTGAGACACAAGGTTTAATTACGATTTGGTCAACATTAAAATGCTCAAAATAACTTAGTAGCTCCGACTCATCAAATGACTCTTTCCAGATTGTAGGGACAATGGTTACGCCCTTTTGCTCTAACTCTTGCAGGTATTTTTTATTGATATTCCAACGTACAATATCAATACTGTTTTCCAGTAATGCGCTTGATTGTTCAATTTTTTCTAATACCGCTAGAAATTTCTCAGCATCATCTTGATAATCCCAAGGAGTGCGGATTAATACCACATCATAATCATTCCAATTGATACTTTCATCATGCCAAGAAACTAAGTGATTTTTCCAGCCAAGCTGAGCCATCGGCTGATCGAGTAAATAATCATAAGCTTCAAAATCATCTAAATTATCCATCGATAAAATTGCGCAATGCTTCAAACTTTTCTCCTTAGTGAACTATTTATATTTAAATTGCGAAGCAGTTTACTAGAAAGCGGATATCAATTCTATTGAGGAAAAACAACGGCATTGCGCTATGGTAATTTATTGAAATGCTTTTTAACTTGCGCAAACGACGGAAAAACCTTAAATTAACTCTATGATTTAAAACTGTTTGCACAGTGTAGTAGTAAGTTCAGTCGATTATTGTGCTTGCTATAAATAATAATAAGCTTAATGGAATAATATAATGTCAATAAAATCATCTTTGCTCATCGCCAGCTTTTGTCTGCTCAGTTCAGCAGCTTTAGCTCAACAAACACCTGCAACTGAAGTTAAAGAGCCTGTTGAAACCATTAGCATTCCGGTATTAAGTGACGGCCAAGTTTTTTCTAAATTAGATGATAAATACCCTGCTGTTTTAACTTATTTTACTAGTAGCTCTTATGATGAAGTTACCGAATTTTATTCTGAGCAATATGGCGCACCCGTTGATGAACAAACTCAATATGGTCGTTTAGAATTAGAATATATCCACATGGATCACCCGATCAGAGTAATTGTTGATGATCAAAAAACAAAACGTGAAGTCAATGTGATTGTGCAAGATGTAGCGAAAGTCGAAGAATAGTTCTTATCTAAGCTTTACAGCTTCATTTCATAAATTATAAAAAAAGCCAGATATCCACATATCTGGCTTTTTCAATTTTTGCTAATAAGTAACAAACTTACTTATTTAAAATTCCATCCACAGTACCCTGAGCTAACGGATGGTAACCCGGGCGAGCTTTAATATATACAGCTTTAACCCAAGCTAAACCTTCTTCAGACTCTGCTAACTGCTTGTATAAAGGCACAATCAATTTACGACGACCGATATTAATTAAGTACTCTTCTAATTGTGGCTTAATAACATCGTAACCAGCATTTAGTGCTAATAAATACCAAGCGTGAGCTATTTCGGCATTACTGCTTGTTGTTAACTTAAACTCTTGATCAAGTGCAACCATTTGCTCATTGCTTAAATCGCGTGGTAATTCATTAATAAAATATAACCACTCATGAACTGTCCACTGTGCTGTAGGCAATTCATTAAGTTGTTTGTCACCGGCTTGCCATTGAGTAGATAACTTAGCTACCTTATCAAAAGTATTTGATTGTGGCGCTGGTGCATAACTTGGTAAACCTTGACCAAACACCCACTCGTTAACTTCTTCTTTGCTAACTACACCTGGGTATTTGCTGATTAAGTTTATATCTAAATACTCAAGGAAGTCATGTGTACCGATACTTTGGAAACTAAAGTTATTAAAGTAAGACAATACAAACGGATCAAATCGCTCACGGCCAAAACGCTCTTCTAAGAAAATTAAAAATAACTGCCCTTTTACGTAAGGCACATTACTAAATGCCGCATCAGGATCTCGCCCTTGTAAATCTAAATACAAAACGCTGTCATTTGCAGGTAACTCGCTTAAGTCACTTTCTAGGCTACTTACGCTTAAAGACTGCTCCATTAGGGCACGGTCACGGCTAAATACGACTTCCATAATACGGTTTTCAACATACGAGGTAAAACCTTCGTTTAGCCATAAATCGCGCCAGCTTTCATTAGTGATCAAGTTACCTGACCAAGAGTGTGCTAATTCGTGTGCGATTAAGCTTACTAAACTTTTGTCACCAGCAACTACTGTTGGAGTGATAAATGATAAACGAGGGTTTTCCATACCGCCAAATGGGAAGCTAGGAGGCAGCATAAGTAGATCATAACGACCCCAACGGTATTCACCGTATAATGCTTCTGATGCCGTGATCATAGCTTGCGTATCACTAAACTCTTCTGCGGATGCATCTAAAATGTATGATTCAGCGTAAACACCGGTTTGCTCGCTCATTGCTTTAAAGTGCAAATCACCAACACCAATTGCAATTAAATAAGGAGGAATAGCTTGTGGCATAGAGAAAAAGTAATCACCATCGCGCTTTGTAGTTGGCTCATTATTCGCACTCATTACGGCAAGTAAGTCTTTTGATGTGTGAATACGAGCAGTGTAAGTTAAACGAACTGCTGGTGTATCTTGAATTGGGATCCAGCTACGAGCATGAATCGCTTGGTTTTGGCTAAACATAAACGGATGTTTTTTACCGGCCGTTTGCTCTGGCGCTAACCACTGCAAACCTGAAGCAACTTCGGTAGATTGGTAGTAAACACGAACCGTTTCAGCTTGAAAACCCGGCTTTATTGTTAGTTTAGAACCCATAACGTCATCACGAGCAGCTAAAGTAAAGTCAACCTTAATCCAGTCTGAGTTAGTATTTTGCGCCATAACCTTAAATATCTTAAGGTCGCGAGTATCTAAATAAATTGTAGAGCTTTGCTTGTCTAACCAATTAAGCGATAAATCAGCAAAACCTTTTAGCGCTTTTTCATCGAAATCAACGGTTAAATCTAAATAAACATGGCTAACTTTAACTTGATCGTAGTTAGCGTAAGTGAGATCGTCATTTACAGCAGCATTAGTGCTTACACTGGTAAATAAAACGAAAGCAGCAAATATTCTGCCAAATAACTTTTTCATAGTGTTCCCATTTTTAATAATAATTGTAAGACTAAAAAAGTCCCAAACAACTTTAAACATGCATAAATTAAATTGTTGGTAAAATTCAAATTTAAGCACTTGTAATTTTGCCGCTAGTGTACAGCCAAAAAGTATTTAAGCAAAGCCATACAATTAACTTATTTAATGCATAACTGTGATTAATCTGCGATAATTCGGCAACTTATTTATCCAGTAAAATTTTATTAGAAGTAAATATGACAGAAGCTAAAAAATCTATTTTCGCCTCACGTTTTCGCGGTTACTACCCTGTAGTAGTCGATGTTGAAACTGCCGGTTTTAATTCTCAAACAGATGCGTTACTAGAAGTTGCTGCCAGTATTTTACATATGGATGAAATTACCGGTTTAATGTCAATTAAAGAAACTTTTTGCTTTAATGTGGAGCCATTTGAAGGTGCTAACCTTGAGCCTGCCGCTCTTGAATTTACCGGTATTGATCCAACCAACCCTCTTCGTGGTGCAGTAAGTGAAGACGAAGCTCTAAAAACCATGTTCAAAAAAATTCGCAAAGCGATGAAGGAATACGATTGTCAGCGCGCGATCATGGTTGCTCATAATGCAGCATTTGATTTAGGATTTATTAACGCAGCAACAGAGCGCTGTAATATTAAACGCAGCCCTTTTCACCCATTTGTTAACTTCGATACGGCAACATTAGCAGGTTTAGCGTTAGGGCAAACTGTTCTAGCTAAAGCTTGTGTGGCGGCAAAAATTGATTTTAATAACAGTGAAGCGCACTCAGCATTATATGATACTGAAAAAACAGCTGAGTTATTTTGTTATATCGTTAATAAATGGCAGCAACTTGGCGGATGGCCGCTTCCTCCTGAAGAAACATTAGATGAGTCAACTACGGACTAATCCTAGCTTTAACTAAATTTAGTTGTCAAAAAAGGTTAATTAGTATGACTAATTAACCTTTTTTATGTCATCAGGAAAGCTGTTTGACATTACGACTTGTGAATGTGATTGCCACCAAACTTAAGTGGGTTCATGCGCGATTGATGTCTAACAAATAAATTTTTAACCGCTATCAGAGTTAAGATAAGCGCAATAGCTAACCCTAAAGGTTGTGGATAATATTTAACTAAGCTAAAGGCTATTGCTAAAAAAACGAAAGGGTAATATTCATAGACAACTTGCGGTAAACGAAAATGATTTACCGTTTGATTGATCCTTGTCTGGCGACGATAATCAGAGCGTTTAACCCAAACTAAAGCAGATACAAAAAATATTACTGCGGCACTTATATTCGTAATAAGTGAATTATAATTAAAAAATACAGCTAATGAGCTAACAAAATAGATGAGAGGCAGTTTTTCATAAAGCGGTTTGCTAAGTTTCATGTTTCAATCCGTGAGTTAATAATTTGAATCTTGTCCAACAAAGGTATGAGAGGCAAGAGACTTAAAATGTAAAATCCATTTAGCAAAATTATTACCTGTATAATTTTGCGTCAGTATTATCTTCCTATTTAAAGTTTAGCGCAAATAAAAAAAGCTGCAAAAGCAGCTTTTTTTTTAAGATTTCCGTGAAAACTTAAATTATAAGTTATCAGCGTTATCGCTTAAGTATGCAGCAACACCGTCTGGAGAAGCAGTCATACCTGAATCACCTTTGTTCCAACCAGCAGGACAAACTTCACCGTGATCTTCGTGGAATTGTAGAGCATCGATCATACGTAACATTTCATCGATATTACGACCTAGTGGTAAGTCGTTAACTACTTGGTGACGTACGTTACCAGCTTCATCAATTAAGAATGAACCACGGAACGCAACACCAGCTTCTGGATGTTCAACGTCGTATGCTTGACAAATAGTGTGCTTAACATCAGCAACTAGAGGGTAACGAACAGGACCGATACCACCTTCGTTTACTGGAGTGTTACGCCATGCGTTATGTGAGAATTGTGAATCAATTGATACACCGATAACTTCTACGCCACGGCTTTTAAAATCGTCGATACGGTGATCGAAAGCAATTAGCTCTGATGGACATACGAAAGTAAAGTCTAATGGGTAGAAAAAGATAACTGCTTTTTTACCTTTGATAGCTTCGCTAAGGTTAAAGTTATCAACAATTTCACCACTACCTAATACGGCAGCAGCAGTAAAGTCTGGTGCAGGACGACCAACTAATACGCTCATGGTTTTCTCCAAGTAATTATTATTTAAAGTTTTACAAGCTGGCTAATTTATATTAACCAGCTTGTTGAAATACTGTCTTTGCTTCTAAAGCTAGTAATAGATATTGATCTATTTTTATTAAAAACAAGGGCAATAAAAAATTTTTATTCAGCTTCGCTATATTTAGCTGCAGTTTCTGTAATAAGAGGCTGTAATTCACCTTGTTGGAACATTTCAATAATGATGTCACAACCACCAACTAATTCACCATCTACCCATAGTTGCGGGAAAGTTGGCCAATTTGCGTACTTAGGTAATTCAGCACGGATATCTGGGTTTTGTAAAATATCAACGTAAGCAAATTTTTCGCCACATGACATTAATGCTTGCGATGCTTGTGAAGAAAAACCACAGCTAGGTAATTTAGGTGAGCCCTTCATGAAAAGTAAAATTGGGTTTTCACTGATTTGCTGTTTGATTTTGTCGATAGTTTCCATAGATTCCTCGGGTACAAAATATAGCTGTTATTTATTAAACAGCTGAAAAAATAAAGTCCGAGTATTTTACTCGGACTTTAGGTAGGGATAAAGCACTATTTTGCTAAAATAGCAATTTGATTAATGAAAGTGCTATTACAAATAAAATTATTGACTAGTAAGCTAATTCTTTTAGCACGTCATCTTTTAAATTGTTCCAAACTTGAGCTGATTGTAAGCCGTTTTTACGAACAGCATACACAGACTCATCGAATTTCCCTTGTTTAGCTAGTTCGATTAACTCTTTATAGAAATCTAAAGTAAGTGACTTAGCTTCTTGATTGGCAAAATAAAACCCACCTAAACGTGAATATAAGTTTTTAAAGCCATTTAATACTAAAACATAAATAGGGTTTTTCGACGCTAAGGCTAAATCGTGATGTAATTGATAATCCGTTTCAGCAAAGTCAACACCATCACCGTTTGCTTCAAGGCCAGCGGTTAATAATTCAATAACTTTTTCCGGAGAGTTTTTAATCGCAGCACGTATATAGATAGCACTTATATTAGTTCTTGCTGACAACAGGTTTTCAACTAAATCAGGAATACCTTCTTGGTCTAACTGCGCCAAAGTACCTAATATATTTAAACCACAACTTTCCCAAAAATCATTTACTTTTGTTGGCTTACCATGTTGGATGGTTAACCAGCCATCGCGAGATAATCGTTGTAAAACTTCTCTTAGAGTTGTTCTTGTTACCCCGATTAATTCTGATAATTCTCGTTCTGCAGGTAAAATAGAACCAGGTGGAAATCCGCCATTCCAAATAGATTCAACAATATACTGCTCTGCAAATCCTGCAGGACTCTGTGCTTTTATTACCATTTTATTTCCAATAAACAGGCCTTATGACGACCTTTATTCATAGCATACCTTGTATATAAACTGATTGTACCAGATTATGTCAAGCTTAATCGGCGAATTAATTTATATATTAGACCAAGTTACTATTTACCGAATCTAGATACTAGCTTAGAATGCGCGCACAAAAATAATTTTACTCGAAATTAACATCGAGAGGCGCTCATGCACACCACCTATTCTTCGGCATTTTTTGGTAACTTTTTAGGGCAAGCACCTAAGTGGTATAAACAAGCAATTATTGCTTTCCTTATTATTAATCCTCTACTCTATTTTTTTGTTTCGCCATATATTGCCGGTTGGGCATTGGTGATTGAATTTATATTCACTTTAGCCATGGCTTTAAAGTGTTACCCACTGCAACCAGGTGGTCTCTTAGCCATCGAAGCTGTTGCTATCGGCATGACATCTCCCGACCAGGTCTATCATGAGATAACCTTAAATTTACAAGTGCTTTTATTGCTGATATTTATGGTTGCGGGTATCTACTTTATGAAAGGCTTATTGTTATTAGTCTTTACTAAAATAATCACCAAAATACGCTCTAAAACCACAGTGTCATTATTGTTCTGTTTTGTTAGTGCATTTTTATCTGCATTCTTAGATGCTCTAACAGTTATAGCCGTTATCATCAGCGTTGCTGTTGGCTTTTACTCTGTTTATCATAAAGTTGCATCGGGCAAACACATACAAACTAGCCATGATCACACAAGCGATCACGAATTACCTGAATACTCACGTGAAGATTTAGAAGGCTTTAGAGCTTATTTACGTAACTTATTAATGCACGCCGGTGTTGGTACAGCCCTTGGCGGCGTAATGACAATCGTTGGTGAGCCACAAAACTTAATTATAGGTGAACAAGCTGGTTGGGATTTTGTTGAATTTGCGATTCGTATGTCTCCGGTAACTCTGCCGGTATTTATTTTCGGCTTACTTACTTGTTTCTTCGTTGAAAAATTTAAAGTATTTAACTATGGAGCGCCACTACCAAAGAATGTTCGACAAATTTTGGTTGAATTTGATCGTGAAGAAGGCGCTAAACGCACTATAGCTGATAAAGCAAAGCTAATGATCCAATCAGCCATCGCTGTTTGGTTAATACTTGGTTTAGCTTTCCACGTTGCTGAAGTTGGCTTGATCGGTTTAACCGTAATTATCTTTGCTACTGCATTTACAGGCATCATTGAAGAGCATCAAATTGGTCATGCGTTTGAAGAAGCTTTACCATTTACTGCCCTTTTAGCGGTATTCTTCTCTGTAGTTGCGGTAATTGTTGACCAGTCGTTATTTGGTCCAGTGATTACTTGGGTATTAGCACAAGAAGGTGACATGCAGTTAGTCTACTTCTACATTGCTAACGGTTTACTCTCTATGGTGAGTGATAACGTTTTTGTTGGTACGGTTTATATTACCGAAATTAAGCAAGCACTTGTTGACGGTGTCATCACACGCGATCAGTTTGATATGTTAGCGGTAGCAATTAATACAGGTACAAACTTGCCATCGGTAGCAACACCTAATGGCCAAGCTGCGTTTCTATTCTTACTAACATCGGCCTTAGCTCCGCTAATTAGACTATCTTATGGCAGCATGGTTTGGATGGCTCTGCCTTACACAATTGTACTAACTCTTGTTGGCTTAGTAATGATATCTTCAGGTTCATTGGTTGAATACACCAATACTTTTTATGACATGGGAGTTATTAACCACCATAGTGTTGAAAGTGCAACTGCGCCTTCAGGTCATTAATAACATTACGTAAATTGTATTGAATTAGTACAAATTACTATCCATAATATCAAGCGCTCACAATTGGGCGCTTTTTTATAGTTAAATCATTATTTTTGGAAATTTATATGCTGTCTCGCTTAAACTCTTTTGTTGATAACCCATTATCTTGGTTGCTTCTAGCAGCATCAGCATTCGCTCTTGAGTTATGTGCTTTATACTTTCAATATGGTATGGGTTTAGAGCCTTGTATCATGTGTATTTATCAACGAGTAGCAATCATAGGCTTAATGGTTGCTGGACTGAGTGGTTATTTCGCTAAACAATGGACCATTATAAAGTTTGAAGCTTTCATTATTTGGGGAATTAGCGCGATATGGGGCTTGCTAATTGCTATTGAGCATGTAGAAATACAAAGTAATGCCGGTTCATTCTTTTACACCTGCGACATAATACCAAACTTTCCATCGTGGCTACCTTTACATGAATGGATCCCAAGCATTTTTGAAGCCACTGGTGATTGTGGTGAAATATCATGGTCATTTTTAGGTTACTCGATGCCGCAATGGATGATAGTAGTGTACGCTGTATACAGTGCGTTATTTATCGTATTCGCCTTAGTATTCCTTACTAGCTTTTTTAAAAAACTGAATAAGTAAATACGCATAGATTAATCAATGCGCAATAATAGGATGATAGTTGTTTATGGCGTATATAGTGCCCTATTTATAGTATTCGCCTTAGTATTCCTTACTAGCTTTTTTAAAAAACTGAATAAGTAAATACGCATAGATTAATCAATGCGCAATAATAGGATGATAGTTGTTTATGGCGTATATAGTGCCCTATTTATAGTATTCTCCTTAGTATTCCTTACTAGCTTGTTTAAAAAACTAAATAAGTAGCATTTAGTCCAATATTTTATTTGCGCTATTAAACACTTCAATAGCGCAATAACCACTTCATCAATTTGCAAAATCCTTAAGCTCTTTTATAGTAAACCTTATTAATAATAAAAAAAATAAGGTTTAATTATGAATGATACTCACATACCTAAATGGTTTACTGTCGTGGCGGTTATCGCATTAATATGGAATTTAATGGGAGTTATGGCACTATTTATGGGGCCCGTGATGAACGATGCGGCACTCAATGCTTTACCTGATGCACAGCGCACTCTTTATTTACAAACACCTTTATGGGCTAATATAGCCTTTGCTTGTGCGGTTATTTTTGGCGCTTTAGGCTCTTTAACATTAATCTTGAAAAAGTCTATAGCAACGCCCCTACTCATAACCTCATTACTCTCAGTATTGATTCAGATGTTCCATGCTTATTTTATTTCGAACTCTTGGGAAGTATTTGGGCCGGGAGGTGCAATTATGCCGCTGATGGTTATTGTGATTGCTTGTTTGTTAGTCTTTTTAAGTGTTAAAGCAAAAGACTCAGCTTGGCTCAGCTAAGTTACTAGGCTTTTTACAATAATAACCAAAGCTAACCTGCTCAATCACAGGTTAGCTTAAATTAATAAATAGCAAACAATGGCTACGATTGAAGACACTAACACACTTAAAATAGCCCCCTCTTTCACCATATCCTTTATCTCAATCTCACCTGTTCCATAAGCAATAGCATTTGGCGCGGTTGCAACAGGGAGCATAAATGCACAACTAGCACACATAGCTGCAGGGATCATAAATACCTTAGCATCAAAACCTGAGGCGATAGCTGCTGAAGCTAAGATAGGCATTAATAATGTTGCTGTCGCTGTATTACTGGTAATTTCGGTGAGATAAGTGACTACTAAACAAATTGTTAATAACATAAGTAATAATGGCATTCCGGCTAAAGAAGTTAACCAAGAGCCAAGCATATCGCTTAAACCAGAGGCCACAAAACCTTTAGCTAAGGCTATACCGCCAGCAAACAATAACAACATACCCCAAGGGATGGTTTTTGCCGTATCCCAATCAAGTAATCTAGAGCCTTTACCATTGGGAATAATAAACATTAATACCACGGCAAATAATGCCACGCTACTATCACCAACTAAAGGTAAGTCAAACAGTTCGCTCCAGCCGCCATAAGGGTCATTTCGTGTTATCCAAGCAAGCGCGGTTAAGCCAAATACAGTAAGAGTGCGCTTTTCTTCGGTTCGCCATTTTCCTGGGTCTGGTAAATTAATATTACTATTTAAGCTTACATTTCGAGTTAACCAAAAGGCCATAATAGGAATCGAAATTAATACCACAGGCACGCCTATTTTCATCCAATCTAAAAAGCCAAATTCAACGCCGGTGATGCCTTCATAAATACCCATAAAAATAACATTTGGCGGAGTACCAATTAGAGTGCCTATACCCCCTACGCTTGAAGCGTAAGCAATACCTAAAATAAGCGCGACTTTAAGTTTTTGATTATCAACATGAGCTAAGATTGCGATAGCCATTGGTAACATAATGAGTACGGTGGCTGTATTTGAGATCCACATACTCAAGATACTGGCTGTAAGCATAAAGCCTAGTACCAATCTACGACCGCTTGCAACACCAACAAGGTTAATCATATAAACAGCAAGGCGTTGATGCGCTTGGCTCTTTTCTAGGGCTTTAGATAACATAAAAGCGCCCATTAATAGCAAGATCACGTGCGAGCCAAGAGCTGATGACACTGATTTATGATCGACAATGCCAAATAATGGCAATAACGCAAATGGAATAAGTGAAGTGGCAGGAATGGGAACAGCTTCCGTAACCCAATAAAGCACAGTTAACAGAGTGATACCTGCTGTTATGGCGGCTTTTGATTCAAGCCCCATACTTGCTAATAAATAGTAAAAAGCAAAAGATAGCAGCGGCGCTAAGTAGATAAATTGTTTTTTATGCATTTAGGTAGCGCCTAATTTAGATTATTAAAAAAGTAAGTTTTGGCACTGTTGCCAATGAGGGTCAGATGCGAGTTGTGAAAAATCTAATTTACTCTGACAAAGTAAATTTTGTACACGTTGTTCACTGGCTTTGTTTATCTTTAAATTCGCTTGCTCAATTGCCGTTACAGCACCGTCTCGGTCGTTACACACTAAAAGCATATCACAGCCGGCATCATAAGCTGCTTCACAGCGCTCAGCGTAACCTCCAGCAGATGTTGCTCCTTGCATCGATAAGTCATCACTAAAGATAACGCCGTTAAAACCTAGCTCTTTGCGAAGAACGGTTTGCAGCCAATATGGAGAGAATCCAACGGGTAAATCATCAACTTGCGGATAAATAACATGGGCAGGCATGAGGGCATCAACATGATTGGATTGAATAAGAGTTTTGAACACACTCATATCATGGCTAAAAATTGATTCTCGGCTTCGGTTATCGACAGGCATTGCTATATGGGAGTCTTCTTTAACACTGCCATGACCTGGGAAGTGCTTACCTGTTGATTTCATTCCTACTTGATGCATTCCATCAATAAAGCTGGCAGCCAAAGACGTAACTATTTGCGGGTCTTTATGAAACCCTCTATCACCAATAACATCGCTAATATCATCGATATCAAGTACCGGTGCAAAGCTAATATCAATTCCTACAGATTGAACTTCCAATGCCATTAAATAGCCCATTTTTTGCGATAAAAACTTAGCCTTTTCAAGGATAACAGCAGTATTAGTTGCTTGACTCTGAGCATGTTGATAAATACTTCCCATGGAAGGAAGTTTAGAAAAACCATCACGAAAACGTTGTACGCGTCCACCTTCTTGATCGACAGCGATAAGGATATTAGGTTTAACGTTACGAATTTGTCTAACAAGTTCAATTAGTTGTTGAGGATTTTCGTAGTTACGAGCAAAAAGTATTAAACCACCAACTTTAGGGTGAGCTATCACCTCTCGATCTTCGGCGGTAAGGAGCGTACCAAGTACGTCAATCATTAAGCTAGACATATTTACTCAACTATAAAAGGCTATTTAAGCCATATTTAAAAAGCTCGATTTTACATTAACTAAGTTTTTAAATGTTATTATTTTGAAATTGGTGCACCAACACCAGCAGCAACATAAGGAATTATTCGCTTAATTACATCGGCAACATCTAATTTTAAGCCAAAATCATTACTGGCTATATCAATTAAAGCCTCAGTCGATGACATGGTAAAAACTGCCGTCCCCATAGTAAAGTGTAAACGCCAAAAGATGTCTTCTGAAGATAACTCTGGATAAACTTTATGAACCGCTGCGGTGAAATTGTCAATAATTCCAGGATAATTAGTGGTAATGAACCAACGCAAGAAACCTTGGCTATCAGTATAACTGTGCCCTAGAAGTTGTAAAAAATTACTCGTGCCATTTTCTCTAAGTTCATTAAGGCTTAGCAAGGGCTCCACAAATGCAGAAAATACATCCTCAAGGTCTTGCTCTTCTTCTGATTCTAAAACTTCGGTTAAAGATTTCACTAATGATGGGGTTAACTCATCTAAATAGCGTTTCATTAACGCTTTAATAAGTTCTTTTTTTGAGCCAAAGTGGTAATTAACCGCAGCTAAGTTCACTTCGGCAATACTGGTGATTTCGCGCAGAGATGTCCCGGTGAAGCCTTTGTCAGCGAACAATAGCTCAGCCGCATTAAGTATTTTTGTTTTTGTATCCATTAACTACGCCAAATTATTTTATTAATTCCAAATATCAAACACCCGTTTAAAATGACAGGTGTAAATAAAAGTGTCAAGTAACAAGTGCTTTTTAGGCAAATTAAACAGAATTATTTTTTATTTTAAGTAGGGCTTTATTGATAAAAAAATAACAGCACAAAAACTAAGCAAAATATAATTTTTGCGCCATAATTAAATACATAATACGATTCTCCCTGGACCCATTAGCCCGATCTGTCAAATCGCTTCTGGGTCTATTTTTTACCTGTCATAAATAGAAAGTTTTGTTCTCTTGTCTAGTTTCGAATATACTCCGCTATTAACAATACAAATAATTACAATAGTACACAAAATGTTATCTAAATTTAAATTATCTACAGCAGCCACCATGGTTGCAGCATCATTAGCCCTAAGTGCTTGTGACACTAACCCCTCATCGGAAAACAAATCATCTGTACAAAAAACTTATACAGTACAAGATGTTAACAACTTTATTGCTGAAACTGAAAAAGAATTAGTGCGCCTTAATAATGAAGGGGCAAAAGTTGAATGGATCTATCAAAATTTTATTACCGAAGATTCAGCTGACTTATCAGCAGCAGCCGCTCAAGAATACACGGAAGCAGGTGTGCGCTTTGCTCTGCAAGCAGCTAAGTTTGACGACATCGAAGTAAGTGATGCTCAACGCCGTAAATTAAACATATTAAAACAAGCCTTAGTATTACCAGCCCCTCAAGATAGTGCTAAAAGCGCAGAGCTTGCAAAAATTGCAGCAGAGCTTGGCGGTATGTATGGTAAAGGCAGTTACACCAATGCTGAAGGTGAAAAACAAAGCTTAGGTGATTTATCTGCAATTATGGCTTCTTCGCGTGACTACAATGAGTTACTCGATGCTTGGCAGGGTTGGCGTACAATTAGCCCTAAAATGAAACCTTTATACGAGCGTGAAGTAGAATTAGCCAACGAAGGCGCACAAGGCTTAGGCTATAGTGATTTAGGTGCGATGTGGCGTTCAAACTATGACATGTCATCAGATGAATTTGCTCAAGAATTAGATAGACTATGGGGGCAAGTTAAGCCTTTATACGATGCTTTGCATTGTCACGTTCGTGCTGAGTTAGGCGAGCACTATGGTGAAGATAAAGTTCCTCAAGACCAAGCAATACCGGCTCATTTATTAGGTAACATGTGGGCACAAAGTTGGGGCAATGTTTATGATCTTGTTGGACCTGAAGATGCCGATCCTGGCTATGATGTAACTGAGCAATTAGCAAAACATGAATACACAGAAATTGACATGGTTAAAGGGGCAGAAAAATTCTTTACCTCACTTGGCTTTGAACAATTACCTGATACTTTTTGGGAGCGCTCTTTATTCACTAAACCTGCAGATAGAGACGTTGTTTGTCATGCATCCGCTTGGAATCTAGACTCTCAAGATGACATTCGAATTAAAATGTGTATTCAAAAAAATGGCGAAGATTTCTCAACCATTCACCATGAGCTAGGCCATAACTTCTACCAACGAGCATATAAAGACCAACCAGTTTACTTCCAAAATAGTGCTAACGATGGCTTTCATGAAGCAATTGGGGATACTATCGCCCTTTCAGTTACGCCTAGCTATCTTAAAGAGATAGGCTTAATTGATAATGTGCCTGATGAGTCAAAAGATATTGGCCTATTAATGAAAATGGCATTAGAAAAAATTGCCTTTATTCCATTTGGTCTTATGGTTGATCAATGGCGCTGGAAAGTATTTAACGGTGAAATTACACCAGAAAACTATAACGATGCTTGGTGGCAATTACGTGAGAAATATCAAGGTGTGCAAGCTCCGATAGCACGTGCAGAAACAGACTTTGATCCTGGTTCAAAATACCATGTACCTGGTAATGTTCCTTATTCACGTTATTTCTTGGCACATATCTTACAATTTGAATTTCATAAATCACTATGTGAGATTGCCGGTAATGAAGAGTCAATTCACCGCTGCTCTATTTACAATAATAAAGCCGCAGGCGCTAAATTGAACCAAGTACTTGAAATGGGTTCAAGCCAACCTTGGCAAAATGCTCATAAAGTTTTAACCGGCTCTGAGCAAATGGATGCGACAGCAATCCTTGATTATTTTGCGCCGCTACAAGCTTGGTTAGATCAAAAAAACCAAGGTAGACAGTGTGGTTTTTAACAACAACACTCTAGTTTAACGTTATTCAAAGCCTGATTTTATCAGGCTTTTTTTATTTAAAAATATAACTATGGAGTTATTGAACTATGCTTAGACTAACTTAGCGACAAAAATTTATATAATCACCCCACTTTAACATTTAATAATAAGAACAAACCAAGGAATAAGGTTTTATTGTGTCTCAACACTTATTAAAAATGTTTGCGATCTTTTGCTTAATTGCAGCGACTACAACTCATAGCATAGAAGAGCCTATTGAATTACCCGGACAAGCAGAAATTAAAGTATTGTTTGTCTATTCTAAAACAGTAAACACTCTCTATGCTGGTGACCCTCAAAAACGTATCAATGAACTAATTGCAACAACAAATAAAATATTTGCTGATAGTTTAGTTAAAATTAGTTTGAAATCGGCAGGGACTATACAAGTTGATTTTCCAGATAGCTATTCAGCCATTGATGCTTTGCAACTATTAACTAATGCTAGTCATCCTGCGTTTTTGGATATCCTTAATAAAAAGTACAGAGCTGGGGCCGATTTAGTGGCATTACTAAGGCCAAGTAATGCTTCACAAATTGGTGGATTTTCATGGAAAAATGGCTACTTGGGAGATATCAGTAGCTTTTCAGAGTTTATGTTTAGCTACGTAAGTATTGATGATGAAGACTATATTCTTGCCCATGAAATTGGCCATAACTTAGGGTTAAGCCACTCTCGTAAGCAGCTACCTAATAAAGGCTTTAGCTTTGATTATGCTACAGGCTATGGCATAAATGAAAAGTTCATCACCGTGATGGCACATGCCGAAACATTCAATAGCAATAATCGTAAGTTTATTTTTTCAAACCCTAACCTTAGCTGCGAAAACCAAGCATGTGGCGTTAAAAACACAGATGCTAGAGATGGTGCAAATGCGAGTAAAGCATTAAATTTAGTTCGTTTTCAGGCTCAAGATTTACTGCGCGACTTACCCGATAAAACTTTATTAGTAAGCTCCATTGATAGAATTGAAGATACTAAACTTAAACAATGCATAACAAACACCTTCAATAAGGCACGCACTAGCTACTCAGGGTTAATAACTAAACTTAACTGTAAAGAACTTGCCATAGATAATGTTTATCAATTAGAGCAGTTTTTTAATTTACATACTTTAGATCTTAGCAATAACTCAATTCAATCGATTGACAGCCTTAAGTCGTTACCAAGGTTAATTAATTTAAATCTGAGTCATAATAAAATAAATGATATTTCACCGATATTAAATCAAAGAAAGTACTGGCTTAACCTTAACCTAATTAATAACCCTATCTATTGCTGGCAAATTAATTACATTAAGTTATTTGCAAATGTTGCAAATTTTACCCCGCCATTAAATTGTGACAACAGCCAAGAAAACTTAGATTTTGATAAAGATGGCATAACAAACAATGACGAAATTAAGCAAAAATTAAACCCTCTCATTAATAATCACCACAAAGGTAGTATTAGCTTTACTCGACATATATTTACTTTTAACGAAAATGATCAACAAATAACCATACCGCTAATAAGGGTTGGCGGTACAAGTGGCCCTCTAAGTGCAAAACTTTCAGTTGAAACCGATTCCGCCAAATTGATCCAAGATTTTATTCAACCAGAGCTCAACATTGAATTTGCTAGTGAGCAAGAGATAGCAAGTATTAACTTGCAGTTAATTGATGATGAACTTTATGAAGAAGATGAGCGCTTTAATTTGATATTAACTACCCCTGAAAACAACTCACTGGAAAGGGTAATTATTGAGATAATTGATAATGACAAGGCAATTGATAAAACAATAGAACAACAAAATACAACTAGTATTAAAAGCGCTACTAAAGAGAGTGGCTCTGGGACTTGCCACCTCTATAGTATATTGTTCATTGTATTTATTATATTGAGAAGAACACAGCTAAAGACAATAATTGTAAGGTTTAAATTTCGTGGCTTAAATGCTGTTCAGGCAAATCTAATTTAAATACAGCCTGATTATTTTCAACACGAAAGCGCCAAATATCTTGCACTTGAGCGGATGCGCTAATATCTTCAAAATCATGATACGCATCCCAAAGATATGTTACATCCACTTTACCTGAATTTTCATTTAAGCTAAGTTTGTTGATTGTTAAAGAGTTTAGGTCAACCCCTGCTCTTTCATCATACTGCTGAGACACTCTAGCCATACGCTCATAAAACTCAATTTTTTTTAGTAATAGCTTTTCAGAAATCACTTTTGATAGCGCATTATGACATTGCTGTTCATGCCCATTTAAACAAATATTAATTTTTATAGAATCTTTCACAGTAACGCTCCAACTACATACAACTTTATTTTTTCAGGATGTTAACAGAAAACAAACACAAAATGAAAGTTATTTTGTAATATTACAAAAACAACAACAAAACATAATTTTCGACTCGAAAATCGTGTTGATTTTAATTAAATAAACATGATGAAAATAAAATGACTACAAGAAAAAGTCCAAATACTGAACGCAACACACTGTTTTATATATTAAATATTTAATCCTTTAAAAATAACCTTCTCAATATAAATTACAGCCAAAAGATATATAAAATTAAGCTTAATCAAATAAGGAATTTAGTTATGAACAAATTGGCTACGGCCTTAATTATTATTTTCACGGCTCTTATTACAACGAGCTCAGCAAAAGTTTTCTCTGCACAAAATTATGCGCAGCTAATAAACCATAGTGATATTTATCAAACTTATTACATGACTGACTTTACGAAGTTAAACCGACAAAGTCATTGTTAGTTGATTGAAAAATTTCTTCCCTCAATATGTCTGATTAACGAGCAGTTTAGCTGCTCGTCTTTTTTTCCAAAACCCCATTAAATTATTATATAATTTGCCCAGTTAATAACTGTGGATGAATCATGTTAAAAAAAGCAACGATAGGTTTAGTCAACCCAAAAAGCCCAAGCAATGTAGGCTCAATTATGCGAGCAAGTGGCTGTTATCAAGTTGATTCAGTATTTTATTCTGGTTCAAGGTATACCCATGCAGCAAAGTTTCATACCGATACCAAAAATGCATCTGCAACAATTCCTTTAACCGAAACACAATCATTACTCTCTTGTGTGCCCTCAGGCGCTAAAATAGTTTGTGTGGATTTAGTTGAAGGCGCAATTTCTCTTCCTGAGTTTAAACATCCGAGCAATGCTTATTATATATTTGGCCCAGAAGATGGAACTATTGATCAAGAGATAATTGATAATGCCGATTCGGTCGTGTATGTGCCAACAATTGGCTGTATGAATTTAGCGGCAACGGTAAATGTAGTTCTTTATGATAGATTAGCTAAGAACATAGAAAGGCTGCAAGGCGACGAGCTAATTAAATCAAGTAGAGACACAAATAATAAAGTAAAGGTTAATAATACTTATTAAATTTTATGCCTTGCCTACATGGAAGTAGTACTTAGGTTATGTTTGGAACGTATAACCTGTGTACTTAGCCATTTTCCCTCATAAAAAAGTAAACCACTTAATTAAGAGAACTGATATTAGCCCGATTAAGCTTTCTTTCTCAGGCTAAAAAGCAATTAACAAACGATTAATTATTGGTTGAAATTATCATTGTAGAATAAATGCTTGAGTCATCAACTCGTTTACGCGTCATTAAAAAGCTCTCTTTATCTGCTGGAGCAACACCAAGAAAATTAGCAACAGTGTCTTCAGCAAAGGTGGTGACAATTTTATCATCGCCATCTGGCACATACATCATTAGACGGTCACGGTTATTATTTCTTGATAGATAATATAGACGCTCGTTTTCCCAGAAGAAGTTGGCAAAGTCATCTTTATCTAAATCATTAACTATCAATTTACGCTCTTGGGATTGCGGGTTAAATTGAAAAATACCTAAGTAATCTTCACTGGCCATATAAATAAAACCATCACTACCTTCAATTGCATAAATTTCATTAGAACTACTGATCTGGGTAATATCATTAGTCGCCACTTCAAACTTAAAAATACCTGACGTTTCTTTTGATTTAGAGCTAAAGTAAATTGCCTTATTATCTCGACTCCACGTAGGGTTTTTAGGGATCAAATCGCCCGTTTCAATTAGAGTAAGGTCGCCTTTGGGTAAGTCACCAATCAATAGTTGATACTTATTACTATCATCATCTTTTAAATTTACAACAAAGTGCTCACTATCAGGTGATACATTGGCACTTAACACCCCACCTTTCCCACGAGTTAGGTTTCTTTTTCCTTTTGCGGTTTGAATCCACAAATCTAAATAACCAGAGCGGCCCGAAATATAAATCACCGCAGCGGTTTTAGGTACGTAACGCCCATAGAAACTACTATTAACGCCAAATACTCGATGAATTTCACGTTCATCTATTAATGAGTGCTGCACGATATATTCGGCATTCGACATTTTTGAAAAATAAAGTCTATTTGCGCTTTGATTAATACTAATTTTTGAAGATGAATCAATATGATCGGTAGGGATCAGTTTTTTCGCCATCAAATTGTATTTATAGGTTGTATATTCACCTTTCTCAAATAAGCTAAAGTAAACATCATTGCTGGCGTAGTGCCATGCTAAACCCACAATACCATCTTGATAATCAATCACTGTTTTTTCTTTACCATTCGCTTTTAAACGCATTAATTTGGCTTTGCTTTTTTCCTCGCGAATAAAAATTATTTCACTATCATCCTCAGAAAAAACACCTTTAATATCTTGCTCTTCATCTTGAGGAAAGCTAACTTGGCTCAGTTTCTTACTTATCATATCTAAACTAAACAATGTTGAGTTACCATCAACATCTTTTGGATATAATAGTTTTAAACCATTATTTGACCATGAAAGTGTTTGTCTGTTTTCTTCAAATATACATTTGTCATCAAGGAGCTTGGCTGTCTCAGTGAGTAAGTTCTTAACTCTTACTTGACAGCTACCATCATCCAATAAACGCATATAAGCAATAGATTGATCATCTGGAGACCAAGTTGGAGAGCTTTTTTCAAAACGACTTTTAGTTAGAGCTTTAACCGGTAAGTTTTCATTCTCTAAATCTTTTATATAAAGTTGCGAATTAATATCTTCATTATGCCACCTAAAAACTAAGAAGCGGCCATTATTTGAAATTTCAGGCTGGTCTTCAATCCCCTGTAAATCAGTATGGGCTACTAATACAGGTCCGGTGAAGGTTTGAATATAATCTTTATTTAAACTTAAATAGATAACCGCAATTAATGATAAAGCAAGGGCGGTAAAAGCAAATACGGTATAAACCTTAATGTTATTTAAGCTAAATGGTTGTTTCTCAATTTTAACTTCATCAATAACAGGTTCAGGGGTTATTACTAAAACATAGCCAACCTTATGTAAGGTTTTAAAAACTTCTTCAGACTCAGCGCCTAAATCACTAAACGCTTTACGCAAATGCCACATTGCATTGGTGTAACCACGTTTACCAACGCCCTCATTACCAAGCCAAATTTTTTCGATGGCTTCCGAGCTATGGACAGAGTGATCTTCATTAAGAAGAAAGAGCTTTAAAAGTTCGAAAACTTTAACCGGCACTTTTTTAGATTGCTCACCATTAGATATGGTTAAATCCTGGCAGTTTATAGTAAATCTGCCAAGAGTATAATGGTGATGAGGAAGTTCAATCATTAAAGTACCGTATGTTGTTATATTATCAATATATTTTTGAATTAAGCTAAACTATAAAAATAACTTATTCAGACTAAATTTTAGTATAACAATTTTATTACAACCTGCTTTTTAATAGTACGCAGAAAACGTTACCAGATGTAGTTAAATGTAATTAACGCTTATATTTTAAACAGGCTTAAATTGGCATTTACTTACCTTACATAAGGGTTAGTTCTTCGCTCTTCGCCAAATATCCCCATTGGTCCATGACCAGGAATAAAACGAACGTCATCTCCTAATGGCCATAGATTGCTCTTAATGGCATTAATTAAAGTTGCATGGCAACCCTTTGGAAAATCTGTACGGCCAATAGAACCTTTAAATAACACATCGCCAACTTGTGCTAATTTACTTTCCCGATGAAAAAATATTACATGTCCTGGGGTATGACCTGGACAGAAATAGACTTCAAGCTCTTCATTACCAAGCTTAACTACATCACCTTGCTCCAACCAGCGATCAGTTTTAAATTTTCGAGCCTCGGGAAAACCAAACTGCTTGATTTGCTGTTCAAATATATCAATCCAAAATTGATCAGCTTTATGTGGACCTTCAATAGGTAAGTCAAGTTTATCCGCAATATCTTGCGTACCGCCGGCATGATCGACATGGGCATGGGTTAATAATAGCTTAGTTAACTTAATCCCTAACTCATCAACAACAGATAGTAATTTATCTGTTTCACCACCTGGGTCAATAATGGCGCCTTCTAGGGTTTGATCACACCAAAATATAGTGGCATTTTGTTGAAAAGGAGTAACAGGAACTATTTTGTATTGCAGCATAGGTACGTACTTAGGTAGAAATAAAGTGAACATAATAAGGATTTTATTCAATATTTCTACTTTAAAAGCATCATTTAGATAAAAACTATAAGGAAATAACAATATATCTTGCCAAACGTTTTTAGTTATAGGTAAGCTCTAGTTAACAATTATTAAAATAAGAAAGTTATGAGTTCAAACAGAGATTCTTTTCACTCCCGTATAGGTTTTATTCTTGCAGCAGCAGGCGCCGCGATAGGCTTAGGTAATATTTGGGGGTTTCCAACGCAAGCCGCTAACAATGGTGGCGCAGCTTTCGTATTTGTTTATTTAATTGTAACGGTATTATTAGCTATTCCTGCTCTATATGCAGAAATGTACATAGGCAATCAAGCACAAAAAAATCCAGTAGGCGCATTAGCTGATGCTTGTGAAAATGTATCAAGGAAACTAGGTAAATACGCAGGTTTATTTGGTCTACTCGGTGCTATTTTAATGCTGAGCTTTTACACCATAGTTGCTGGTTGGATGCTAGCACATGCTTTATCACCACTGATGGAGTTACTCGGTTTTACTGACGCAGCACATTGGTTATCGCAATCAAGTCATGCTCGCAATCTAGCCTTCACCCCTATATTCATTATTCTTGGTGCACTAATCATAAATAATGGTGTTCATAAAGGGATTGAGCGCTGGTCTTCCCGTTTAATGCCTATTTTATTTATTTTATTAGTTGGCTTAATTATTTATATCCTGCAACAACCTGGCGCAAGCAAAGGCGTGGCCATGTATTTAATGCCTGACTTTAGCCAGCTTAAAGATCCTATGTTGATCATTTCAGCAATGGGGCAAGCATTCTTCTCACTATCAATAGGTGTTGGTGGGATGATGGTTTACGGCTCCTACATGAAACGAAATGCACAAATGGGTAAATTGGTTATATCAATTGGTGCTCTTGATACCTTGATTGCATTTTTAGCCGGTTTATTGATTATCCCAACATTGTTTGTTGCCCAGCACATGGGCTTAGAAGTTTTCTCAGAAGGCAAACTCATTGGTGGGCCACAACTCATTTTTTCAATTCTGCCGACCCTATTTGATTCAATGGGCAGTATTGGTGTCTATGTTGCCTTGGTATTTTTCTCATTAATGTCTATGGCGGCATTAACGTCAACAATCTCTTCAACTGAGGTACCAGTATCTTATCTTGTTGAAGATAAGAAATATTCAAGAAGTAAAGCGACAATAATTGTTTCAATAATTGTGCTAATTGCTTGTATGTCTATTGTGTTTAACTTTGACAGTTTATTTGGCGCAGTGATCACTTGGGTGAACTCATTCCAATTACCAATAATGGGCTTATTTTACTTTATTGTAGTTGGCTGGATTTGGAAACGAGGTAATCAACTCGCTGATAAATCATTAATAGCAAGCAAGCCTGGGCTTAAATTATTAGGTAACTACTTACGCTATGTCTGCCCAATATTACTATCAATCGTCTTTATCAACGTACTAATGTCATTATAAAATCAAGGGGGTCAGATCAACTTGATATCATCAAGTTTTCAAGTTGATCTGCCCCCCTTGATAGAGTCGTTGAAGCTATGCATAGTTTCAACAACTCTGACACCTTGATATTTAGTTTAATTTAGCCTGCGTGTCATCAGTTAATTCTACTTGTTCAATTTTCTCAAACCGGCCTGAGATTTTCTCGGCTGAGGTATGAATTTGCTTCACATCTTGTGCTGCTTGGTCGATATGCTTGGCAAGATTATTAAAGCGAGTTTTAAAGCGGCCAAAGTCTGCGCCAAGGTAGGATAAATGCTCTTGTATTAGGTGTATCTGTTTGCGTGTTGCTTCATCTTTAAGTACCGAGCGAGCCGTAGTTAAAATGGCCATTAAGGTCGTTGGCGAAGACAACCACACTCGTTTTTTGTAAGCTTCTTCAACAAGATCTGGATAATGAGCATGGATTTCAGCAAAAATAGCTTCAGCAGGAATAAACATAATCGCACCATCGGAGGTTTCATTGTCAATTAAGTACTTATCGCTAATGTCATTAATGTGCTTTTTAATATCTGTTTTAAATTGACGCTCAGCAAGCTTTCTGTCGCTCTCACCTAGCTCTATATTAGTCATTTTCTTGTAACTTTCTAATGGGAACTTCGAGTCTATAACAACGTTACCCGTTGGCTTTGGTAAAAATAAAATACAGTCGGCAATTTTACCATTAGATAGTGTGTGCTGTAGTGAAAAGTGTTTTTCGGGTAATACATTACGTATTAAAGCATTTAGCTGCACTTCACCAAAAGCTCCACGAGAGCGTTTATCGGCCAATACTTCTTGTAAGCTAACCACGTTAGTGGATAACTCGGTAATTTTTTTCTGAGCATCATCAATTAGAGCTAAGCGCTTTAATATGTCGTTAAAAGTTTTAGTGGTTTTATCAAAACCATCCGATAAACGTTTTTCAACGCCGGCTGAAATATCTTGTAAACGCTTATCTGTATTTTGCGTTAACTCACTCATTCGTTTGGCCATAACTTCTGAATTAGTGGTTAATGACTTCGCTAACTCTTCCCGACTTTCTTTGGTTGACTTATTCAAGTGAGCAATCAGTTGATTGATAGCAAACATCTGATTTTTATTGAATTGTTCTTTATGTTCATTCAATTGCTGTAATAATTTAATTTGTAATTGCGAGCTTGAATTCTCAAGATTGCTGCGTAATTTCTCTTGTTGTTGTTGACCTAATTGTTGCTGCTCTTGCCACTGTTTTAACCGGTCTTGAACAATTGAATTATCTTTGCTTTGTTGCTGTAACGATGTAGTTAGCGATGAAACTTTGCTCAATAAAATCAAACAAAAAAGCGTTAAAACACTTAGTAAGGAGATGGTAATAATGGAGAAATGAGGAATATCGTTCATAGTAATTCTTATTAATAGTTGTGAGCAGACTTAAACACTGTCTATATTTACAGTTAACTTAACCTTTAGTTAGCTTTACAGTCAAGTTAATACGCTAATAAACAATGTAGCTAATTGTTTTTAAGTAAAAAAAATCTCGATATTGAATCGAGATTTTTAATGATATAAGTAGAATATACTAAGCTAAATTATTTAACGTATTTTTCCATCCAACTAAATACTTCGCGATACCATTCTTTTAAGTTATCTGGTTTGCGAATATGATGGTCTTCATCAGGAAACATAACCAAACGAGAATCAATACCTTTACGTTGTAAGGTAGTAAATGCACCTAAACTTTGACCGTATGGCACTCGGTAATCTAGTTCACCTTGAATCACTAACATTGGCATTTTCCAATTATCAACAAAACGCGATGGATCAAATTTAGAGTACTCTTCTGGTTTTTCCCAAATTGGACCGCCAAAGTCATGCTCAGGGAACCAAAGCTCTTCAGTTACGTTATAAAAGCTCTTCATATCGAATAAACCAGCATGGTTGATAATACACTTAAAACCGTCACTCCAGTTGCCCATGATCCAGTTCATCATGTAACCACCGTAAGAAGCACCAAGTGCACAGGCGTTGTCACGATCTAACCACTTTTCCTGTTTAGTAATAAACTCTAAACCTTTTTGTAAATCTTCAAGTGGTTTGCCACCCCAATCGTGTGAAATTGAATCGGTAAATTCTTGTCCATAACCAGTTGAACCATGGAAATCTACCATAACAACACCGTAGCCTTGAGCAGCCCAAAGCTGAGCATTCCAACGGTAATGGAACATATTACCAAAGCTGCCTTGCGGACCACCATGGACTAAAAATGCGATAGGATACTTTTCGCCCTCTTTGTAATTAGCAGGCTTAACCCAGTAACCGTGTACTGTTTCATTATTCCAACCTTTAAAAGTGAACTGTTCAAACTCACCAAGCTTAACATCAGCCATTTTAGCTTTGTTTACATCAGTGATTTGCTTAAACCCATAGCCATCTTTTTTGATGGTATAAACATCACTTGGACCCGCTAAGTTGTGCAAAGTAAAATACAAGTCATTGCCAGAAAATGTTACATCGCCAGCGTAGCCTTGATTATAAATAGGTGTTACTTCACCAAACTGCACATCGATATCAAAAATACTCTTTTGCCCAAGGTCTTGCGCAACAGCATAAACGCTGCGATTGTCTTGTGAAAATTGGAAACTAGAAATTGAACGATCCCACAAAGGAGCAACATCTTTGACATCGCCAGTACGTAAATCTTTTACCATAAGGCTAAATTTATCTGACTCATATACAGGAGTTTTCATCGCCTTATAAGCTAAATAACGTCCATCTGCCGAATAAACTGGCATAGCATCCCAAGCCGTATTTTTCTCAGTAAGGTTAACTATGCTGTTGTCTTTTAAACTAACTTCAAAAATATCCCAATTGGTTGTCCATGCATGGTCAACACCGGGAGTTTTCGCTGAAAAAGCAATGCTTTCACCATTTGGGTTAAATGACACCTGCCCCATTCCGGCAAAGTCAGTATCCCAATCAGCCATCAAATCTTGAGCTTGAGTTGTTAGTTTACCTTGCTCTAATTTAGCGACAAATAAATGGCTTTTAAATTTGTTTAACCAAACATCCCAGTGACGCACCATTAATTTATCGTAAGCACGAGTGTTATGTTTCTTTGCTTTTTCATTGGCAAATGCTTCTAAACTACAAGTGAAATCTTTACAACCAGGTAAAACCGTAAAGCTTAAGGCCAGTTGTTTCTCATCATTAGATAACTTAAAACCTTCAACATCTAAAGGAAAGTTAGTTAATTGCTGTGCTTCACCGCCTTTAACACTTATGTACCATAGCTGGTTTGAACCACTGCGACTTGAAAGAAAGTACACCCCTTGGCCATCATTAGCCCAAACAGCCGAGCTTTCACTACTGCTGTGACTGGTTAATTGAGTTACGCTATTATCTTTAATATTTTGCAGGTATAAATGATTGCTGCCTTTTTCTTGGCCTTTCTTTAAGCCAAATAATAATTGGCTACCGTCTGGAGATATCGCAACATCGTGTAATTGATTTAAGCTATTAAGTTTATCTACCGTTAATACCTCGGCAGAAGTGGTAGTTGCCAATGGCAAAGCCATTAATGCTACTAGGGGAAGTAATTTAGTTTTCATAGTTTCTCTGTTGTACATTTATATTAATTATTGAAATTATTATTGTTTTTATTTCAACTGGGCTGATATTTTTTACCCATAAAAATAACAAACGCCCTAATGGGCGTTTGTGTTACACCAAGCGTTAAACTAGGCTTTAAGCGCTTCGTCTAAGTCTTGAATTTTGGCTTGCCAAATAGCAGGACCAGTTACATGAGCTGACTCACCAGTGCTATCTACAGCAACCGTTACCGGCATATCTTCAACTTCAAATTCATAGATTGCTTCCATGCCCATATCTTCAAAAGCTACTACTTTCGCTTTTTTAATTGCTTTTGAAACCAGATAAGCCGCGCCACCAACAGCCATTAAATAAACTGATTTATGATTTTTAATCGACTCAACTGTTGCAGCACCACGTTCAGCTTTACCAATAGTGCCTAACAGGCCGGTTTGGGCTAACATCATCTCGGTAAATTTATCCATTCGTGTTGCAGTTGTTGGGCCAGCGGGGCCTACCGCTTCATCACCAATAGCATCAACAGGGCCTACGTAATAAATAAACTTGTTAGTGAAATCTACAGGTAACTCTTCACCTTTAGCTAACATGTCTTGAATTCGTTTATGGGCAGCATCACGACCAGTTAAAATAGTGCCTGAAAGTAAAACAGTTTCACCTGTTTTCCATTCACTCACATCTGCTTTAGCTAGTTCGTCAACGTTAACTCGGCGCACATTCTCACCAACTTCCCACGTAATTTCAGGCCACTCTTCCAGTTTAGGAGGCGTTAAATCTGCAGGTCCTGAGCCATCAAGATGGAAATGTACATGGCGAGTCGCCGCGCAATTTGGGATCATAACCACAGGTTTAGAAGCCGCATGAGTTGGTACTGAATTAATTTTTACATCAACTACGGTAGTTAAACCACCTAAGCCTTGTGCGCCAATACCTAATTTATTTACGCGTTCAAAAATTTCTAAACGTAGCTCTTCTTCAGCATTTTGCGGACCACGTTCAATTAGCTCTTGAATATTTACCGGATCCATTAGGCTTTCTTTGGCAAGCACGCCAGCTTTTTCAGCTGTACCGCCAACACCTATACCTAACATTCCTGGTGGGCACCAACCCGCGCCCATTGTTGGTAATGTTTTAACAACCCAATCAGCAATTGAATCGCTTGGGTTTAACATAACCATTTTAGTTTTATTTTCACTACCGCCACCTTTAGCAGCGATCATTACTTCAACTTCGTTGCCTGGAACTAAGTCAATATGTACAACCGATGGGGTATTATCTTTGGTGTTGATACGCTTGCCAGCAGGGTCTTTAACAATTGATGCTCGTAGCGGATTATCAGGGTTAAGGTAAGCACGACGTGTACCTTCATCAACCATTTGTTGTACCGTTAAATCAGTTGCATCCCATTGCACAGCCATGCCAACTTTTACAAAACAGGTAACAATACCGGTATCTTGACAGATAGGTCGTTTACCTTGAGCAGACATACGAGAGTTAATTAATATTTGCGCTATCGCATCTTTAGCAGCTTGACTTTGTTCTTTATTGTAAGCTTTTTCAAGCGCTTGGATAAAATCTAAAGGGTGATAAAAAGAGATGTATTGTAAAGCATCGGCAATGCTATCAATAAAATCCTGTTGCTTAATAACAGTCATAATATTCTCGTTTGTTATGTTATGTAATGGAATGTAAAAGTGACCATATAATACAACAGGCAAATATCTTCAACAACTAGACATTTAGCTATATTCGTAATATTTTTTTGCTACAATAACGCCAATAATATCTATTGGACAATTTTGTCTAAGACTGGGAATTTCAATCGAGTAATGAACGATACCACCTCTTCACTACCTTACTTTACATGCGAGTTAAGCGTTGCTAAAGATTTAACACCTGAGCAGTTATTTTCAGCGTTCTCAAACGATAACTGGGCATTTTGGTTAGACTCAGGCAATAGCTCCCACGTTGATTGTCGTTTTGATATTTTCGTATTTGAGCCAATTGTGACATTAAAAACAGCCATAACTAGCACTCGAATTTATTGGCCGGCACAAGATAAGTTAGAATTATCAAACCAAGACCCGCTTTTATTAATTAAACAATTACAAAGTAAGATATTTCCTGAGACAATTAATGAGCATAATGACATCCCTTTTTGCGGCGGTGCTCTTGGCTATTTTAGTTATGACTTAGGTCGCCGTTTTGAGAAGCTGCCATCAACTTCAGTCATCGATATTGGTTTACCAGATATGGCTGTTGGCATTTATCGCAGTGCGATTATTTTTGATAATAAAACTAAGCTGTTTACCTTAGTCTCTCACGATAATAACCTAAGCGAATTAATTGAGAAAATCAGCACAAAATTAGCAGCAAACTCTGCTATAAATAGCACATTTGAGCTTACCTCAGAATGGCGCGCAAATATGACTAAAGAGCAATACCGCGAAAAGTTTGCCAAAGTACAAGAGTATTTACTATCGGGGGATTGCTACCAAATTAATTTAGCGCAACGTTTTAGTGCAATGTATGAAGGCGATGAATTTGCTGCTTATAAAAAACTGCGTGCCAGTAATAATGCACCTTTTTCAGCTTTTATGCGCATTGAAGAAGGCGTTATTTTAAGCATTTCTCCAGAGCGTTTTTTACAGCTAAAAAATCAAAAAGTCCAAAGTAAGCCAATCAAAGGCACGCGTCCTAGAAGCAATATCGCCGAGTTTGATCAAGAGCATGCAATTGAATTGCAAAACTCAGCCAAAGATCGAGCTGAAAACTTAATGATCGTCGATTTACTACGCAATGATATTAGTAAGGTATGCCGTGCCGGTACGGTAAATGTGCCATCTCTATTTGAAATTGAGAGCTTTCCAGCAGTACATCATTTAGTAAGCACTGTTGAAGGCATGCTACAAAGTAATTTCGATGGCACGGACTTAATCCGTGGCGCCTTCCCTGGTGGTTCAATAACCGGAGCTCCAAAAATTCGAGCAATGGAAATTATTGAAGAGTTAGAGCCTAATAGACGTAGTGTTTATTGTGGCTCAATAGGCTATATCTCAGCATGTGGAAAAATTGATACCAGTATCACCATCCGAACTTTAGTTTGTGAATTTGACAAAATTCATTGCTGGGCAGGAGGCGGTTTAGTTGCTGATTCAAAAGTTGACAGTGAATACCAAGAAACTTTTGATAAAGTTAACAAAATTTTGCCTATACTGAAACTATAGTAGTACTACAATAGCAGTATAGGTGTAGTTTTGAATAAACAGCAGTTTTTACAACGTTTCTCTTTTCATGGTCTTGATAACATCAGTAGTCCTTATTTACATCATGGACAACTAAAACAAGCCAGTGTCCTCATCCCTCTGACCTATTCAGATGATGGCATTGAAATTGTATTAACTAAACGAGCCGCACACTTAAAGCATCACGCAGGTCAAATCAGTTTTCCAGGCGGAAAAGTTGAAGAATTTGATAATAGCATTATTTCTACAGCGTTAAGAGAAGCGCATGAAGAGATTGGCTTACGTCCTGCAGATGTAGACATTGTCGGTCAACTCAAAGATTATCACACCATAACTGGGTTCAATATAACACCTATAGTGGCTTTTATTCCAAGGGACTACCCTTTCGTTAAAGATGATAATGAAGTATCTGAAATATTTACCGTACCATTTAATCACTTTATCAATGAAAAGAATCATTTAGATATAGAGGTTAAACGTAAAGGTATTAAGCATAATATTTATTTTATGCCATATTTAAACTACAACATTTGGGGTGCAACGGCTGCAATATTAAAAGATTTGGTTGTGCATTTGAAATAATTCAAACATAAGCACAACTATTGTTTTAACATTTGGATTTATACGTTAGAATCCGAACATTATTTTAACAAGGCGGCACATACCGCTCATTTATTCAGGTTTAAGCATGATTAGTGTATTTGATATGTTTTCAATTGGTATTGGCCCTTCGAGCTCACATACCGTAGGCCCTATGCGCGCCGCCAATCGCTTTATTGAGTCATTAAAAAATGATGGCAGTTTCAATAAAGTTAACCGCGTTAAAGTAGAGCTTTTTGGTTCTCTTGGACAAACAGGTATTGGTCATGGTACTGGCAAAGCCGTTATTTTAGGTTTACATGGCGAAGCACCGGAGTCGGTAGCGGTAGATAAAATTGACTCAATTCTTGAACAAACCGTAGCGACTGAAAAAGTTGTTTTAAATAATGAAATGGATATCGACTTTCCAAAAGAAGATGCCATTATTTACCACCGCCGTAAAACACTGCCTGCACATGCTAACGCAATGACTATATATGCGTTCAATGATAATGATCTGATACTTGAAAAAACTTACTACTCTATCGGTGGCGGTTTTATTGTAGAAGACAGCGAGTTTGAAAAAGAAAAAGACAAAGCGCTTTCTCTACACAGTAATATTGAGCGTCCATACCGTTTTTCTTCAGCTGATGAACTGCTATCTATTTGTAAAGAAACAGGCTTAAGTATTAGCTCGGTAATGATGGCAAATGAAAAATGTTTAAATGAAGAAAGCTTTATTCGTAGCGAATTAATTAAAATTTGGAATGCTATGTTCTCCTGTGTAGAACGCGGCATAAATACTGAAGGTATATTACCTGGCGGCTTAAAAGTAACTCGCCGCGCGCCAAGCTTACACCGACTACTTACCGTTGAAAAAAATGCCGACCCTTTACAAGCAATGGACTGGGTTAACTTATTTGCTTTAGCAGTTAATGAAGAAAATGCGGCTGGCTCACAAGTAGTAACGGCTCCAACAAATGGCGCTGCCGGTATCCTGCCGGCGGTATTATGTTATTACAACAAGTTTGTTAAACCAGTTGCTGACGAAGATTGTATTCGTTATTTATTAACCGCCGCCGCTATTGGTATTTTATATAAAACCAATGCATCTATTTCAGGCGCAGAAGTAGGATGTCAGGGTGAAGTTGGCGTAGCGTGCTCAATGGCAGCTGGTGCACTAACTGAAATATTAGGTGGCGATCCTAAGCAAGTTGAAAATGCAGCTGAAATTGGCATGGAACATAACTTAGGCCTTACTTGTGATCCTGTTGGTGGTTTGGTACAAGTACCTTGTATTGAGCGCAATGCTATGGGCTCAGTTAAAGCCATTAACGCTTCTCGTCTCGCAATGCGTGGCACAGGCACACAAAAGGTTTCTTTAGATAAAGTAATAAAGACCATGTGGGAAACGGGTAACGACATGAAAACTAAGTATAAAGAAACATCTCGAGGCGGCTTAGCAGTTAATATTATTGAGTGTTAGAAACTAGAAACTAGAAACTAGAAACTAGAAACTAGAAACTAGAAACTAGAAACACAATAAACAAAAAAAGACGCTAATGCGTCTTTTTTTATGCCTAAGTAGTTAATTACCTTACCGGTAATTCAATATCACCAATAAGTTTATCAACTTCTTGATTATTCTTAAGTAGCATAGCTTTAGTTACAATGTCTTTATTTAAATGAGGTGCAAAACGCTCAATAAAGTCAAACATATAACTACGTAAGAAAGAGCCTCTTCGAAAGCCTATTTTAGTCGTGCTTTGCTCAAAAATATGGCTTGCATCTAAAACAACTAGATCCGAATCTTGCTCAGGATCGATGGCCATAGTCGCGACTACACCAATACCAACACCTAATCGAACATAAGTCTTAATAACATCAGCATCGGTTGCGGTAAATACAATCTTAGGCTCTAAGTTTGCTTGTTGGAATGCTTTATCTAAAACCGAACGGCCAGTAAAGCCAAATACATAGGTTACTAATGGGTGCGCCGCAACATCTTCTATCGAAAGTTTAGAAAGCTGAGCTAATGGATGATCTTTACGTACTATGATACTGCGATTCCAGTGATAACAAGGCAACATGATTAAATCATTGTATAAGTGCAATGATTCTGTCGCGATAGCGAAATCAGCCTCACCTTTAGCTGCTGCATCACTTATTTGCGCAGGAGTACCTTGATACATATGCAGTGACACTTTGTCGTATTTTTTGACAAAGCCTTTAATCACATCAGGTAGTGCATAACGAGCTTGAGTGTGCGTCGTCGCAATTCTGAGCTTACCCTCATCTGGCTGAGTATACTCTCTGGAAACAGATTTTATGCCTTCAACCTTTGATAGAATATCAGACGATATGCGAATAATTTCATGCCCTGCTTGAGTCACATGAGTTAAGTGTTTACCTGAACGGCCAAAAATTTGTACGCCGAGTTCATCTTCAAGCATTCTTACTTGCTTACTTATTCCTGGCTGAGAAGTAAACAAACTGTCTGCTGTAGCAGAGACATTAAGGTTATTGTTAAGGACTTCGACGATATAGCGTAATTGTTGTAGTTTCATTAGTTATAAATAATAGCTTTCTTATAATCAAAATATATATCATTCTCTATTTTTAATCTATAACTTTTTAACCATTGTTTAACAATCTTCAAAAATTTGCTTGAGATTGAAAATAAAAAGGCCTAACTTGAAATACAAATTAGGCCCTTAATAATCTTAGCTAAGCTAAAACTTACTTCTTCTTAGCTGCTGCTTTTTTCGCTGGTTTCTTAGCCGTTTTTTTGGCAGGAGCTTTTTTCTTAGTCTCTTCCTCTACCCATTTACCATCGACGTATTTTGCTACCCAACCGGTTGCTTTACCTTCAACTTCGGTCATCACATACTGCTCTTTGGTTTTACGAGAGTAACGAACAACAGCTAAATTACCTGCACTATCTTGTTGCGGTGCATCAGCTAAGTAGTAGAATTTTTCAGAAATCCTATCTCTAAAGCGATGTAATTCAGCAACTTTAGGAGCGCGAGTCTCACGTGATTTAGGGAAAGTACTTGCCGCTAAGAAAATACCCGCTGCGCCATCTCTTAATTTAAAGAAGGCGTCAGACTTTTCACACTTAAGCTCAGGTAAATCCACAGGATCTTCTTTTGGTGGAGCCGCTTCACCGCTTGCTAGCAGTTTACGCGTATTTTTACAGTCTTCGTTAGTACAATCAAAGTACTTACCAAAGCGACCGTTTTTAAGCTCCATATCAGATTCACAGCGGTCACACTCTAATACCGGACCGTCATAACCTTTTATCTTAAATTCGCCCAATTCGAGCTCGTAGCCATCACATACAGGATTATTACCACAAACATGCAACTTGCGAGTTTCATCAATTAAATAACTATCCATTGCTGTGCCACATTTGCCACAACGTTTCATCGCCATTAACGCTTCAGTTTCTGAATCTTCAGAAGTAACACTTACCGCTTCTTCACCAGGCGTTAAGTTCATGGTTTTAGTACAACGCTCTTTTGGCGGTAAACTATAACCAGAACATCCTAAGAATACGCCCGTAGATGCGGTACGAATGCCCATCTTACGTCCACAGGTAGGACAGTCGATATCAGTGAGTACAGGTAAGTTTTGCTGCATCCCACCTTCATCCATACCCTTGTCGGCAATAGCTAACTGTTTAGTAAACTCGGTATAAAACTCAGTTAATACGTCTTTCCAAAATGCTTTATCGTCAGCGATTTCATCAAGGCGCATTTCCATATTGGCAGTAAAGTCATAATTCATTAACTTTTGGAAACTACCAGATAAACTGTCTGTTACGATTTCACCCATTTTTTCAGCATAAAAACGCTTAGATTCAAGGCGCACATAGCCACGATCTTGAATTGTTGAAATAATCGACGCATACGTTGATGGACGACCAATGCTACGTTTTTCTAATTCTTTAACTAAAGATGCTTCACCAAAACGAGCAACCGGCTTAGTAAAGTGTTGGCTAGGCTCAAGATGCTTTAATTTAACTTCTTCGCCCACCGCTAAATCAGGTAAGTGTGTGTCTTTTTCGCTACCGGTTTTATTAGCACTACGACTGTGAACCTTGGTCCAACCGTCGAAACGCATCACTCGACCTTTAGCTTTTAAGTCAAACTCACCCGCAGTAACCGTGATCGTTGACACATCATAACGTGCAGCTGTCATTTGACAGGCAACAAATTGACGCCAGATCAAATCGTATAATCGACGAGCATCTGCTTCCATATTGTCTAATAAAGCGGCTTCCATTTTTACATTTGATGGACGAATAGCCTCATGCGCTTCTTGTGCATTAGACTTAGCGCCAAATACTTTAGCTTTTTCAGGTAAATAATTATCACCGAAATTTTTACCAATAAATTCTCGACAGCTTTCAACCGCTTCTTTACTTAAGTTGGTTGAGTCGGTACGCATATAAGTAATGTGACCAGCTTCGTATAAACGCTGAGCTAGACCCATAGTACGCTTAACACCAAATCCTAAGCGAGTACTCGCGGCCTGCTGTAATGTTGAGGTAATAAAAGGTGCTGATGGTGAACTTTTAGAAGGCTTATCTTCCCTTTTACTTACTTTATAGTTAGCAGCTTTTAATGCACTAACCGCAGCCATGGCGTCGGTTTCGTTGGTAGGCTTGAACGCTTTACCATTTTGATGAGTGACATCAAGCTTTAACTCTTCATCGCCTTTTGC
Source organism: Thalassomonas sp. M1454 (assembly GCF_007097525.1). GTDB lineage: Bacteria > Pseudomonadota > Gammaproteobacteria > Enterobacterales > Alteromonadaceae > Thalassotalea_A. The sequence continues at coordinate 108,938 of NZ_VKDD01000002.1, read as the reverse complement.
GATGGTATCAGCTTCAATGTCCCAATATTCCTCTGGCACAAACGCTTTGATTTCACGCTCACGCTCAACAACTAACTTAACTGCAACCGACTGTACGCGACCTGCAGATAAGCCTCGAGCAACTTTCTTCCATAATAGAGGGCTAACCATAAAGCCAACTACTCGGTCTAAGAAACGACGTGCTTGTTGCGCATTAACGCCGTGCATGTTCAATTCACTTGGTTGCTTAAACGCTTCTTGAATTGCTGACTCGGTAATTTCGTTAAAAACAACGCGTTTAAAACGACTATCATCTCCACCGATAAGCTCTTTTAAGTGCCAAGCTATCGCCTCTCCCTCTCTATCCAAATCGGTTGCGAGATAAACCATGTCGGCCTTGTCCGCGAGAGTTTGTAATTCGGTGACGACTTTTTCTTTACCTGGTAGTACAGCATAAGTAGCAGCCCAATCTTTTTCTGGATTAATACCCATACGATTGAACAAAGCTACTTTTTCACGTTTTGCTTTATATTTTTCTTTTGCAGCAGGCGTCATCGCCCTAACTTCTGCAGGAGATTTAGTTGCTGCTTTTTTACCTGTGCCACTTGTAGGTAGATCTCGTACGTGACCAACACTTGATTTAACAATGAAGTCTTTACCGAGATATTTGTTAATTGTTTTCGCCTTTGCTGGAGACTCCACAATTACCAGAGATTTTGCCATAAACGTTTACTTTCCTGTTAAGCCAGGCCTGATTATTCAATCTGAAATAGTATATAAATGAGTTAAATAGTTATAAAACTCAAAAAAATTAGTCAATTGCTATTAGGTATATATGTAATTTTTCTTACTTACAAGCAATTATTTTAACTCTTTATGATTCTTTTTTATGAAAGAGTATTATTTTCGGGGTAATTTAAGTGCGCCATCATAATAAATTTTTATGTGAAATATAAAGCAATTATTTATTTATTTACGACTAGCAGACAAATATGTTCGTTATTTAAACAAAGTGCTGCAGTTAATTTCCATTATCCATAAAAAAAGCCTCAAAGAGGCTTTTTATTATTAGAAGCATAATCTTCCTAAGGAACGACTACCGGAGCTGTAATTACAATACTGATAGGTGAATATGTAGTCTTCACACCAGAAGGCGTTGTAACTTCTACAATTAGACTACCTGATTTAGGCTCATCTTCACCTTCAATTGATACACTAAATGCTCGTCCACCATTATGATTATCATTAGGCCAAACAAATGTATCAGGACCAACAATTGAACCGGCAGTGGCTGTAAATTCAATAATGGTACCCGCTGGCATCGGTTGATTATGGATATCTGCAATGATTACACTCGCCGCTGCTGTATTCTCACCAGTAATATTAACAACGTTATCGTCAGGAAGGTTAAGGCTAATGTCGTCATGAGCATCAATTGTTTTATCAACGGCAAGGTAAGCATGACTTCCAGATGCAACAATAACTAAACTACCTCGAACGTTTACTGATTTTACATCTGAACATAAATTATTAGCTTGTGCTTCTTCTGAACAAAGTACTCCATTGTATTTTAAGTCAGCTACATCATATATAGTGTCAGTATTAAAATCGGCAAATTCTTCATTTTCGCCTCCTACTTCACCACCAGCTTGTTGAGGGTTAAAAATCCCATCTTCGTTATGATCAACATAAGCTTCACCAATATCATATGGATGATTAGCAACATCTTGGCCATTTAAAAACTGAGTAGCTTCAGCGCCCACATCAAATAGACCATTGCCATTTAGATCTGCAAAAGACTCTTCACCAATCGCAGTAGCGAGTATAGTTACTCGACCACCATATTCCTGCCCCATATTATTTAAAATTTCAGGTAAAATATTATTTTCAGGGTCTAACTCTTGACCTGCAGGAATTGGGTTTTGACTTACCCACTGAACACTACAAGCACCGCCTTCAGTTGTACATTCAGGTGTAATAGAGCCGCCTTCAGCAGTAAAATAAACAGCTGTGCCGTCTGGCACCGGGTTATTAAAAGCATCTGCTAAACGAGCTGTAATATCAACAGTTGTACCATCAATATGCAAACCTTCAACATTGACATTACTAGCTGATAAACTAAAACTATCTTGATCAGGAATGCCTGTAGAGATAACTAACAAGCTTGATTGAGATGAAATTTGTGGTAAAGAATCAACAATAGTAGCTGTTACACGAACGGGAGTAGATACAGTCCCTGAATTAACAGTTACCTGTACTAAACCGCCTTCTCCAGATGTTGCTATATTATTATCAAGTTCTATACCGCCGATATCAGTGTTCAATGAAAACTCAACTTCAGTATTGCTAACAGGGTTACCGTTTTCATCTAACACTCTAAAAATTACTGTAGAAACTTCAGTACCACCAATGCCTTGTAATGAAATATGTTGCGGGGTTGCACCAATAAACTCAACACTACCAGCATCTGATGGTAAAACATTTATTGTCGCTGTTGCAGATAAGTTCACACCACCGGCATTAGCTGAAACTGTAATAGGATCATCACCCACACAGCCTTTAGCTAAATATGTACTTGAAGCGATTCCGCCGCTAGCAGTAACTCCAGTACTTAAACTTGCTGTACCTTGAGAAGAACAGTTAGAGCTAAAGTTTACTTCTACCGGTAAAGTGTAAGGATTACCACTCTCGTCAATTATATTGACACTAACAACGCTAGTACCACCAGCTGAAATTTGACTTAAACTTAACTCTGCTGCATTTTCTGTAAATGGCGAACCAGAGCCCATTTGTAATTCAGTAGCTCCAACGACAATAATTTTATCTATCGATTCACCATCTTTTAAAGTTGCAGTTACTGTACCGGCACCAAGTTTGTTACCAGCATAAATATCAACACTTGCTTGACCATTATCATCTGTAATAGCTGTAGGAATAGGGATTTCACCTATATCTGAACTAAACGTAACTATTGCAGGTCCACTAAGGCCTCCAACATTAACCACTAGTTGCCCAGGGGTTGTAACACTGATAGCAGTGATCTCATCAGAAGTATTTGGCGATACTAGATCAATACTTAAGGTTAGGTTTGATACCTCTCCAGTATCTGTAAGAACCTCTTCTGCACTGCCATCGACGGACACATCATCTGAACCATCTAATGAATCGCCACTACAGGCAGCTAGAAAAATTAGTGCCAATGGATAAATTAAATTTTGAAAATGCTTCATATGAGCGCTCTCCCTGAGTTTATTTTTATTTTCAATTTTTTCATAGTAACTGATTAATTACAAAATAGTTACCTTTAAACACAAAAAAAATATTGCTCAACACAATTTAAATATTCAACAATGCAAGATAGAGTTTATCCTTAGCAATATCATTAACATAGTGTTAACACCTTTTATCTAATACACTATATAATTAATGTCATATTTTAATTTTTAATCTAACTTAAAGACGGTTCTTATGAATAAAGAAAGCGCTAACAGTTTAACCCGCCGCATTGTTATAGGTATGTTTGCTGGTATCCTACTAGGCACAATATTCCAAGCAATGCTTCCTAAGGGTGGAGATTTACTTATTCCTCTATACCTTTTTGACTTTTCTGTCAGAGGCTTTTTTGTAGATGGAATATTTGAGATAGGTGGCAAGATATTTGTTTCTTCTCTACAAATGCTTGTTGTACCTCTGGTTTTTGTGTCACTAATTTGTGGTACCTGCTCATTAAACGATACCTCTAAACTTGGTCGTATCGGCGGTAGAGCCGTAGGTTTGTATTTATTAACCACAGCGATTGCTATTACTTTAGCAATCATCGCGGCATTAATTGTACAGCCTGGCGAAGGGGTTAATATGGCCTCCGATGTTACTTATGGCGCTAAAGAAGCACCATCGTTAGCACAAGTTATTATCAATATGTTCCCAAGCAACCCATTTGATGCGTTTGTTGAAGGTAACATGCTACAAATTATTGTCTTTGCTTTATTGTTTGGTTTAGCAGTTGCATTAGCTGGTAAATCTGGTGAGCGCATTGCGAGTATGTTTGAAGACTTCAACGAAGTTATCATGCGTTTAGTGGTTATATTAATGAACCTTGCGCCATACGGTGTATTTTGTTTAATGACCACCCTATTTACTGAGTTAGAATTTGAAAAAATTACCAGCTTAGTAAAATACTTCTTACTAGTTTTGGGCGTATTAGTAATCCATGCCTTGGTTACTTACCCGGTAATATTAAAACTAATGACTGGATTAAACCCGGTTATATTTATTAAGAAGTTACGCACTACCGCTTTATTTGCTTTCAGCACTGCAAGTAGTAACGCAACAATTCCTTCAACAATGAATACAACGACCAAAAAGCTTGGTGTAAATAACTCAATCGCTTCATTTACGGTTCCTCTTGGTGCGACCATCAATATGGATGGTACGGCAATTATGCAAGGTGTTGCGACGGTATTTATTGCGCAAGTATTCAACATTGACTTATCGGTAAGCGACTTCTTAATGGTGATCGTTACCGCTACTCTTGCTTCAGTTGGTACAGCAGGTGTTCCTGGTGTTGGCCTTATCATGCTTGCTATGGTGCTTGCTCAGGTTGGTTTACCTGTAGAAGGCATAGGTTTAATCATCGGTGTTGATCGTTTACTAGACATGGTTCGTACTGCTGTAAACATTACAGGTGATTCGATGGTAACGGTTATCGTTGGTAAGTCTGAAGGTCAATTAGATGAAGCTGTATACAACAGCGAAGATGATACTAGTAAAGATAGAATTGACTTCCATCATTTAAAAGAATAATTCTTTAGGGTTACCCCTAATAAGTAACTTAGCAAAAGGGCCACTAACTAAAAGTTAGCGGCCCTTTTCTTTATCAGATAACTTTACCCTTTAATTATATACAAACTCTCAACTAACTTAGATACAGGTAGACTTCTTCGGGCAAATTTTTGCCCAGTCAAATCCCTAGTTGCTACTTTAGTTATCTCATAACCTTGAAATAAGCCTTCAACCTCGCTTTGTGTTACTGAAAATGGTGGGCCGATAATCTCCCCTTGTGGAAACTCAAGAGTCAGCAGAAACACACGAGTATTGCTCTGTATAAATGATTTTAAATGCGCTACATATTGGCTGCGCATATCTTCAGGAAAGGCAATTAAAGCAGCTCGGTCGTAGATCCAATCAAATGGCTTAAATGAATCTGACTTTAATGAGAAAAAATCGCCCTGATAAAGACTAATATTGCCTTGTTCGAATACATTAAAGCGTAAGGTTTGTTTTATATTAGGGATTAAGTGGTTGTCATGAAAGAAATCGCGGCATGCAATAGCGCTTAACTCATTACCGATAACTTTAAAGCGTTTTGAAAAGTAAAGTAAATCAGAGCTTTTACCGCAACAAGGAACAAAAACTCTAGAGTCCTCGGCTTCAATAAATTGTGGAAAGTATTCTATTAATAAAGGTTGTAGCTCGTCTTGATGAAAGCCTATATGGGTATTTTCCCAACACTGATGCCAAAAATCTTGTTTCATCTATCCCCCTAGTCTTAAAAACCCAGTTCAGATCGCTCCAAACTGGGTAAATTCAATAAAGTATTATGAAGCTAGCTTAGTCTAAATAACTAAGTCTTTAAACTTAGCTTGGGAAAATACGATTCTTTTGCAGCAATTTTCCTGCTGTTTGCTCTATTGATAAGCTAGCGGCTTTAGCAAACTTGTCGGCTAAGCCTTTTTTAACTGAATATTTAACCGCAATAACTGAGCGCTCTTTAGCTGCATTTTGTAAGTAATCATCACTGGTTTGGATGTTATCAACTAATCCCAGCTCTTTAGCTTTTGTGCCGAACCAGTGCTCACCCGTTGCCACCTTAGCAATGTCTAAACTTGGACGGTGTTCACCAACAAAGTCTTTAAATAAACCATGAGTTTCTTCTAACTCTTCAACGAACTTTTCTCTGCCCTTATCTGTATTTTCACCGAACATAGTTAAAGTACGCTTGTACTCACCAGCGGTTAATTGTTCAAATTCAATATTGCTCTTTTTTAATAATTTATTAAAGTTTGGTATTTGAGCAATAACGCCTATTGAACCAAGAATGGCAAATGGTGCTGCAATGATTTTATCGGCAACACAAGCCATCATATAACCACCACTGGCAGCAACTTTATCTACAGAAGCGGTTAAAGGGATCCCTTGTTGGCGAATACGATCAAGTTGTGAAGATGCAAGCCCGTAGCCATGAACCATACCACCACCACTTTCTAAACGAACAAACACCTCATCTTCTTTAGTCGCAACAGATAATATTGCGCTAATTTCTTCGCGTAAGCTATCAACTTCTTTCGCGTCAATGCTACCTTTAAACTCAACAACATATAAACGTGGCTTAGTCTCAACTTCACCGGATTTAGCCGCTTTAGCTTGCTCTTTTTCTTTTTTCTTTAGCTCTTTATCATGCTTTTTTAACTCTTCTTTGCTTAACAAGTGCTCTAACATGTGCTGTTCAACATCAGCGTATTGTTCTGTTAAGTCATTTATTTCTAGCTCGCCTTTTTTATGTTTTTGTTTATGGGCGGCACCAGCGATAGCAGCGATAATGGCAATGACAGCAATAACGAAAGTAATTACTTTGGCAAAAAACAAGCCGTATTCGTACAAAAATTCCAAGTTTTATTCTCCTAAACCTGCCAAATAACAGAGTTTGTTGATTAAATAGTTTTATTTTAAATTATGCTAATTCTACACGAATGGATATTCGTTGCGATAAAAAAAAGGAGGCTAAGCCTCCTTTTTAGTTTATTCTTTGTAAGAATTAATTATTTTAATACAAGCTCATCATCTGATACTTTGATTAAAGTACCTTTACTCGCAAAAAACACTGCCATCTGAGTTTGCATTTCTTGAGTAACGCGAGCTTCATTAATTGAATAAGCTTCTGCCTCAGGAGTTAATAACGAACCGTGATGACCGTTAACAAACTTAACAGCACCAGAAACACCAGTTTCATTCATTGCCATATCTGACACTAAATCTAAACCTAAAAGTGAAATTAATGGGTTAGAGCCTGAAATCTGGTTACCAGATGCATCTGCTTTAGTTGGTATAACTTGATCTTCAAGGTTATCAACACCGTTACCTACAACCGTATGAACAAGGATATTTGAACCATTTGCCGCTAACATCGCTGAGTAATTCACAGGGTCTGCTGAATCAATGATCGATTGTGCAGCAAAAGTAAATCCTGTAAATAAACCAGCAAATGCTCCTGATTGAGCAGGTGCTAATTGTGATGAAAACATCGTCCAGTTCTCACCTAAATCTGCTGTGCCTGAGATGCCGCTATTAACAAAATCTTGGAAATCAGGAGAGTCAGCATAAGCTAAAGAACCTTTAACTAGTGGCGCAAACGCTGGAGACTCTAATAAGAAGTTACCAATACCGCCACCAGGTACAGATAATACAGCGCCGTTAACCTTAAACATAGGGTCAACAATAGCAGGGTCAATTGCAGGGTTCGCATTACCTAATGAAGTGTTAGTTATTGCCATAAACTCAGTACCAGTAATAGCACCTAACGACATACCTGCATAGTAAACATCATTGCCATCAATACCTAAAGGCATTGGCGAACCAGAAGTTACATCAAATACATTATTTAGAGCCATACGCAGTGTTAATGCATCAGCAACACTTTGACGAAGGTTATCGCGGCCATTAAGTAGCGACGCTAAATTTAAGTAAGCAGTAGGATCAGATGATGCATTAATTTCACCGTAACCACGAGTTTCAGGGAAAATTGGATTTGCCACACCGTGTAATGGGTGATCAATTGAAGCCGTTGCAAAACCGTATACAGACAATACACCTGAAACAGCTAGCATTTGCTCTTTATAACCCGTAATCCCGTGTTGTAGCATAACTACCGGCCAGCCATTTTCAGGTTTAGCAATAGGGTCTAGCATTAAACTCGCACGAATAGCATTCACTGTGCCTAATTCAGGTACTGTCATAACTATGTCTAAGTCTTGACGTTCAATCAATTTAGGAATTGGATTGTACTTAGTTAAGTTACGCTCAGTATCGATACCAACATCACGTAAACCAAATGCCATACAATAAGCATCTTCTTCGTTGATCGGGCCTTCAGGAATTGCTCCTTCAGGTGCACCTAGCACCATAATTGCAGAGTCACACTCAGCTTTCCAAGGTTGATTCAATGGTGCTGTTGGGTTTTTAGATGTTGGAACTCCGCTGTAGTAACGAGCATTCATTACTTTACCCGGAACCACACTAGCCGCATTATAAATAAAACGAGGATCGCTAGGGTCGGCAATAGCTTCACCAAAGAGTAAATGCGAGGCAAGGAAACCTATTTGTTGAACACCCACATGAGGAACTTTAGTTAAGTCAGTTGGGTCAGCTAAATCTGAAACAATTAATTGTTTTGCTGTAGTAAGCACATCTGAAACAGACTGAGTTGTCATTGCCATAGTGTAGATAATTTCTTCACGGTTGGCACCAAAGCCTTCTGCAACCATTTCATAACTGTTGATGATAGATTGCAAACCTTGGATTGCTGGATCTGCAATTGGCGACTCATTAATATCTTGTTTAACTAATTCATACGTAGATGAACCTGCAATTGGGTTACCGTCAGTATCTTGTAGACGACTAGTTAGCGCTACTATATAAGTTGTTTTAGCCTCAAGTGGCTTTAACGGTACAAAGGCTAAATCATTGCCTTCAGCTTGTACTATATAGTCTTCACCCATAACAAGTTTAGATACGCCCTTACAAGCATGTCCTGGTGCTACCGCTAAAGTACATTCAGGGTCATTTAAATCTAAACCCATAATAGCTTTATACACTTCTACGCCGCCACTGTTAAACACACTAGTAGGGTCAAGTGATACGCCATCAGGAAAGTCGATACCAATTACGAAAGGTTGATGAGTTGACCAACCATCAGTAGCATTAAGGCCAACGTAAGGATCAGAAACATCTGTCGGGTCAACAACGCCAGGAATATTTAAGGTTAAATCAGAAGAACTTAACAATAAATCATTTGGCACTGATAGATTACCGCCAGATGGGTCGAAGACAACTCGTGCAGTAGGATTTACAGGAGCAATTTCTGCATTTTCTTTTTCTATATCGGCGATGGTTTCATCATCACACGCAGTTAAACCTAGCGCACTCACAACGGCGAGGCTAATCATCAATTTTTTCATTTTTCCCCCAAAGGATAATTCGTGCCCATGTTCTTATTATTTTTCTATGGGATGTTATTTATATGTTAACAAGTATGACCAGTTACACTTATTACCCATAACTTAACTTAAGATTACATTTTGATCTAGCAATTTTTGACTTAATCAATAAAAAACACATAATTTTTATAATTTACCTACAAAGCTAGTCGAGCTAGAGGTAGAATAGCTACAAATATCATTGGTAATGTAAATAAAATGTTTAAATATCAACCGACTGAAAATAATCTTGCAGGTAAAACTATTCTTGTCACTGGAGCTGGTGCGGGTATAGGTAAAACGGCAGCTATTAATTACGCTAAATATGGCGCAACAGTGGTTTTACTTGGTAAAACAGTAAAAAAACTGGAAGCAGTTTACGATGAAATCGTAAACGCAGGTTACCCAGAGCCAGCTATTATCCCTCTTGATTTAAAGGGTGCAACACCTCAGCATTATAAAGATATGGTGACCACCATTGTTGAGCAATTATCTAGTTTAGATGGCGCATTATTAAATGCTTCAGTACTTGGTGAGCTAACACCATTTACCCAAATTAATAAACAAACTTGGGACGATGTAATGCAAGTTAACCTAAATGCTCAAATGTATTTAGCGCAAGCATTAATACCAGCAATGACTCAATCTAATTCAGCTTCATTAGTATTTACAACATCAGGTGTCGGCAATAAAGGCCGCGCTTTTTGGGGCCCATATAGCATTTCAAAATTTGCCACCGAAGGTATGATGCAAGTTATTGCCGATGAATATGAAGGTAGTAGTTTAAGAACCAATGCGATAAATCCAGGTGCGACAAACACTAACATGCGTTCAAGTGCCTTCCCTGCTGAAGATAAAGGCTCTTTAGCAAGTGCAGAAGATATCATGCCGCTTTACTTATACTTAATGTCTGATGACTCTAAGCACGTTAACGGCCAACGTTTAGACGCACAAGCTTAAACTATCAAGGTGTCTGACACCTTGATATTTATTTTAAAGGGTGCCCATGGTAATGCGTGGGTTACCACCATAATCATTAAAGGTTTTAATGTTTTGGTAGCCGTAATCGTTTAAAATATTTTGTACTTGTACGTGTTGCTCAAACCCGTGTTCTAAATATAATTGCCCGTTGCTACTAAGAAAGTTACGGGCATTTTCGACGATATGCTTTATATCAGCATAGCCATCATCTTCTGCAACTAATGCAGATAAAGGTTCAAAGCGCACATCCCCTTGGGCTAAATGCTCATCATCTTTGGCAATATATGGCGGGTTAGATACGATCACATTAAACCTTTTGTCTGTATCTATGCTGCTAAACCAATCACTCTGATAGATTTTTACTTGCTCTAGGGATAATTGTTTAGCATTCGTTTGTGCGAGAGCAACCGCTTCCTCATTAAAATCTACCGCATCAATATCCCAACTAGCATGCTCTGATGCTAAAGCTAAAGCGATAGCGCCGGTACCTGTGCCTAAATCTAATACAGATACCCGGTTGTCAGTATTATTTTCAAGCACAGCTTCAATTAATATTTCAGTATCCGGGCGAGGTATCAACGTGCAAGGTGCCACTAAAAAATCCAGTGACCAGAATTCTCTTTTACCAGTGATATAGGCAACTGGCTCACCTTTTAAGCGGCGATTTAAAAAATCAAAAAATAAAGACTTTTCAGCGTCCAAGACACGTTTTTCAGGCCAAGTTAACAAGTAACTAGTGGGTTTATTTAAAACTGTAGTGAGTAATACTTGAGTATCAATTTTGGCATCGCGAGCATCGACTATAGAAGATAAGCAACTCTTCCCATATTGGAAAAGTTGCTCGATAGTATTTACATCGGATAATTCTGAGGATGTGTGTGACAAGAGTATGCTTAATTTTGCTCGGCAAGAGCGGCTAATAAATCAGCTTGGTTTTCTTGCATCAGAGGTTCAAGTACTAATTGTAGGTTACCTTCAATCACTTCATTTAATCGATATAAGGTTAAATTAATACGGTGATCTGACATACGACCTTGCGGGTAGTTATAAGTGCGAATACGCTCTGAACGATCACCACTTGCCACTAAGTTACGACGAGATGATTCTTCTTCGCTACGACGCTTTTCATCTTCAGCTGCTTGTAAACGTGATTGTAGCATTGACATAGCTTGCGCACGGTTTTTATGCTGTGAACGTTGATCTTGACACTCAACCACTACACCCGTTGGTATATGGGTTAAACGAATAGCAGAATCGGTTTTGTTAACGTGCTGACCACCGGCACCTGAGGCGCGGAACGTATCAACTTTTAAATCAGCTTTGTTAATTTCAATTGCTTCTGATTCTGGAATTTCAGGCATAACAACCACTGTCACAGCTGACGTGTGAACACGACCTTGCGATTCAGTTTCAGGTACACGTTGTACTCGGTGACCACCTGATTCGTATTTCATTTCGCCGTAAACGCTTTCACCTGACATTTTAACGATGATTTCTTTATAGCCACCCTGATCACTTTCGTTCATAGTGATGACTTCCATACGCCAGCCTTTTTTCTCTGCATAACGAGAGTACATGCGGTATAAGTCACCAGCAAATATTGCCGCTTCATCACCACCAGCACCGGCACGAATCTCAAGGAAACAGTTATTATCATCGCGCGGATCTTTCGGTAATAATAATATTTGTAATTCTTGCTCTAGAGTGTCAATCGTTGCTTTTGCTGTTTTGTATTCTTCTTGTGCCATTTCTCGCATATCAGGATCATCGTCTTTCAACATTTCCTGAGCCATGGCAAAATCGTCTTCAGCGCCTTTAAAGTCACCAAATACTTTAGTCACTTCTTCTAATTGCGAAAGTTCTTTTGATAACGCACGGAATTTATCTTGATCGCTAATAACGCTTGGATCAGATAATAACGCTTGTACTTCTTCAAAGCGCTCTACTAATACTTCTAGCTTTTGATATACAGATTCTTTCATTTATTTTATTTTCACCAAAAGGTTAATATGATTTCAGTATTATTTAGACTTAGGACTCTTTTTGTCTAAGTCGAATACATCATGTAAATAGATAATTTTATCAAGCTCGCCACCTTGTGCTGCACTTTGTAAAGCGCGAGTTGGGGCGTGCATTAAATTATTTGTAAGCTTTGTTGCTAATTCAGCTAACACAGCTTCAGCATCTTTATTATTAGCAAGTTGTTGTTTTGCTTTTAATAATAGTTCATCACGTTTTTCCATGCACTGATTTCTATAAGAGATCACGGCATCTTGGGTATTTAATCCTCTCAGCCACGCCATAAAATCTTTGGTTTGACTACCAACAATACTTTCGGCTTCTTGTGCGGCTTTACGGCGATTTTCCATATTTTGTGCAACTATACCCTGTAAATCATCTACGGTGTATAAGTACACATCTTCTAAATCGCCTACTTGTTCTTCTATATCTCGAGGTACGGCAATATCAACCATAAAAATAGGACGATGGCGGCGTTGTTGCAATGCAGTTTCGACCATACCTTTACCAATAATAGGTAATGTTGATGCTGTTGAGCTTATAACAATGTCTGCATCGCCAATATGCTCGGGTATTTGAGCTAAGGTGATAACATCGGCGCCAACTGCTTTCGCTAATTCTTCCGCCCTTGCTACCGTACGATTAGCCACAGTAATTTGCTGAACTTTATTGTCATATAAATGTTTAGCAACAAGTTCAACGGTTTCACCAGCGCCAATAAGTAACACTTTTGATTTAGATAAATCGGCAAAAATATGTTTGGCTAAGTTAACCGCAGCAAATGCAACAGAAACGGCGCTTGAGCCTATATCAGTATCGGTTCTTACTTGCTTAGCCGCACCAAAAGTACGTTGAAATAAACGTTCCATAACAAGATGCATAGAGCCCGAAGCTTTAGCTTGGCTGTATGCTTGTTTCATTTGCCCTAAAATTTGTGGTTCACCTAAAATAAGTGAATCTAAACCACAGGCAACTCGCATCATATGATTTACCGCTTGTTGGTCATGATGCCAATACAAGGTTGGAGATATCATACTAGCAGATACTTTATGAAAGTTTTCTAACCAATGAGTTATAGCTAATTGCACATCATTTAAAGGCTTATCTTGCACAAAATAAAGCTCGGTACGATTGCAGGTAGATAATATGGCAGCTTCTTTACATCCTAAATCATCAATCATTTGCTGTAACGCGTGCGTTAGATTGTCAGGAGTAAAGGCAACCTTCTCCCGCACTGAAACTGGTGCTGTTTTATGATTAATTCCGACTGCAAATATGGACATAAACGAAAAAATAAGCCTGTAAGTAAAAATACGTAAATATGAGTTTAAAACCAAAAACACATATAAAATTGTCATGTAATCTCTAATTTTACGAAATTACCGCTATGAATGAAAGCGTATTATCTGAATCCACAGATAAAAATTGATTAATTAACATAATGGATCAGTTTTTTTATAAAAATGGCTAACTAATGTTGTGATTTTCGGTGGCGTGGTTAGTTAAAATATGTTGCAATAAAAATATAAACAGTTTGGATAAATCATTCTCTCATGCCGAAATTTCAGCAATTAGCACACCTAAAGCTTTTATGCGCACTAATTATTGCTGCACTTTTCTCTCTTTCTGGTTGCAGTTCCACTCCTGAGGCAACTGATGCAGAGCTGTTTCAAGATGAAAATCAACGCAGTCAGCAATTAGAAAATGTCACACATTGGACGATAAAGGGAAAAATTGCTTTTATTAGTCCACAAGAAAAACAAAGTGCCAATTTATTTTGGCAGCAACAACAAGATAAAATCACCCTTAAATTAACGACATTTTTAGGCGTTAATGTATTGTCGTTAAATTCTGACGATGGTTTATATACTCTAAAAGCTGATGGCAAAACTTGGCGAAATGAAAACTTAGATCAATTATTGAGCCAAGTGACTAACCTCAACTTACCTGTTAACTCCTTAATTTATTGGGTAAAAGGCTTAAAAGCATCAAACGATGACATTATCACTTACTCGGCAACGAATGCCCTGCCAAGTCAGCTGCAAGCCTGGGCTAATAATAAATTTTGGCAAATTGAATATCAAAGTTATCGACTCATTGATCAATACCGCTTAGCAAATAAGTTAACCGTTAAACATAATGACTTAACCATAAAAATGGCGATTAGTTCTTGGGAAATAAATTAATGTCATCAGCTTTTATAAAATACTCCAGCGTAGCTAAAATCAACCGTTTTTTACACATAACAGGCCAACGTGATGATGGTTATCACCAATTAGAAACGATTTTTCAGTTTTTAGATTTCGGCGACTATTTGCATTTCAAAGTTAATACAAGCGGCGAGATTAATTTATTAACGCCGATTGCTGGTGTTGATAATAACGCCAATTTAATTGTCAAAGCAGCAACCGCACTACAGCAATATTGCTCGACAACACAAGGTGTAGATATAAAGTTAGAAAAAAACTTACCTATGGGCGGTGGTTTAGGTGGCGGTTCTTCAAATGCAGCGACTACACTATTAGCATTAAATAAACATTGGCATTTAAATTTAAGCGTAACTGAATTAGCCAAGATAGGTTTAAAGCTTGGCGCTGACGTGCCGGTATTTGTTCATGGTTTTACTGCATTTGCGCATGGTATTGGCGAACATTTAGTTGCTGTAGATATAGATACCCCTTGGTTTCTTGTTACTATTCCTGATTGTGAAATATCTACCGCAGCTATTTTTGGTGCCGCCGATTTACCAAGAAATACGCCACCAATCGATATAAATAGCATTAACCTTAATGAAATAAATATTGATCAATGTCATAACGATTGCGAAAACTTGGTGATTAAACTTTATCCTGAGGTTGCCAAGCTTATGACTTGGTTGTTAGAATACGCGCCATCAAGATTGACGGGTACAGGTGCATGTATATTTTCTTCTTTTAAAGATGAAAAGTCTGCATTAAGCCTACAATCTAAATTACCAAATGGCGTAAAGTCGTTTGTAGCTAAAGGTTTATCTCAATCTCCTGTAATTAATGAATTACTTTAGGTTGAATTATAAAAATCAGATCTTAGCCATAAGAGTCTGGTTAAGCTAACATTAGTTAGCACACACAGCATTGATATTATTATTTAATAGCCAATGTACTTAATTTGTTGTCAAAGTTTCTGAGGAACTGACAGTGCCTGACATGAAGATTTTTGCGGGTAACGCCACCCCTGAACTGGCTAAAAAGATTGCAGACCGCTTATACATGGGCTTAGGTGATGCAAAAGTAGGCAGTTTTAGCGATGGTGAGATCAGCGTTGAAATTACCGAAAACGTTCGCGGTGCGGATGTTTTTATTATCCAATCAACTTGTGCGCCAACTAACAATAACCTAATGGAACTTATTGTAATGGTTGATGCTTTGCGTCGTGCCTCTGCTGGCCGTATTACCGCAGTAATTCCTTACTTTGGTTATGCTCGTCAAGACCGTCGTGTACGTAGTGCTCGTGTACCAATTACAGCTAAAGTTGTAGCTGATTTCTTATCTAGCGTAGGTGTTGACCGTGTTTTAACTGTTGACCTTCATGCAGAACAAATTCAAGGCTTCTTTGATGTTCCTGTAGATAACGTGTTTGGTTCACCTATTCTTCTTGAAGATATGCTTAATAAAGATTTGGACAACCCTATCGTTGTTTCTCCAGATATTGGTGGTGTTGTTCGTGCTCGTGCGGTAGCCAAACTTCTTAATGAAGCTGACCTTGCAATCATTGATAAACGTCGCCCGAAAGCCAACGTTTCACAAGTAATGCATATCATTGGTGATGTAACGGACCGTGACTGTATTATTGTTGATGACATGATTGATACTGGTGGTACTTTATGTAAAGCCGCTGAAGCACTTAAAGAACACGGTGCTCGTCGTGTATTTGCTTACGCAACTCACCCTGTATTATCTGGCAACGCTGCTGAAAACATTAAGAACTCAGTAATTGATGAAATGATCGTAACGGATTCAATTCCATTATCGAAAGAAATTCAAGCTCTACCAAATGTTCGTCAATTAAGCCTTTCAGGTATGTTATCTGAAGCGATTCGTCGCGTAAGTAACGAAGAGTCTATTTCGGCGATGTTTGAAGCTTAAAGTTAACTTTACTTCAGATTTACACAAAGTTTCAAAAAAGTGCGCTTATTAGCGCACTTTTTGTTTATTTACTCTGTGCAAATTGCGGGCAAAGTGTTATCATTCGGCGCCTTTTTTAACTAAGCTGCAATTTTATTGCATTTAGTTGCTTAAAAAGGCATGCCAATATTGGCAAAACGATTACTCCTGGTCGCAAGGAGTAATAAAATTTTACTATTAAATAGAGAATCATTATGGATTTATTTACATTAGATGCTGAAGTACGTACAGATCTAGGGAAAGGTGCGAGCCGCCGCCTACGTCATGCGAACAAAGTTCCAGCTATCGTTTACGGTTTAGGTGAAGAGCCAGTATCTATCACTTTAGCGCACAATAAAGTTTGGCGTGCACAACAAGAAGAAGCTTTTTACTCTCATGTTTTAACATTAAACATTGGTAAGAAAAAAGTTAAAGTTGTAATCAAAGACATGCAACGTCACGTTTTCCGTGATGAAGTTATGCACATGGACTTTTTACGCGTTAACTCTAAAACAGAATTACACACTTCAGTACCTTTACACTTCATCAACGAAGACGTAATTACTAAAGCGGGTAACGTTGTTGTTCACAACTTAAATGAAATCGAAGTTGCATGTTTACCGAAAGACTTACCAGAGTTTATCGAAGTAGACGTTGCTAACTTAGAAGTTGGTCACCCATTACACTTATCTGATATCGTTCTTCCAAAAGGCGTATCTTCAGTTGAGTTAGGTAAAGGCGAAGATCACAACTCTGCTGTAGTTTCAGCTACTACACCTAAAGCTGCTAGCTCTTCAGATGAAGATTCAGCTGCAGAAGGTGATGCAGAAGTAGCAACTGAAGAATAATCGCTGAGGAATTTCCTTGACGACTAATATTCAGTTGGTTGTGGGCCTGGGTAATCCAGGCCCCGAATATACCAAAACCCGTCATAATGCCGGTGTCTGGTTCGTAGAAGAACTAGCAAGACAATACAACATCTCATTATCTCCTGATAAAAAGTACCATGGTTTATATGGTAAAGGCCTTATTGGCGCAAATGTTGTACATTTA
This sequence comes from Thalassomonas sp. M1454, assembly GCF_007097525.1. GTDB lineage: Bacteria > Pseudomonadota > Gammaproteobacteria > Enterobacterales > Alteromonadaceae > Thalassotalea_A. The sequence goes on along the minus strand of NZ_VKDD01000002.1, from coordinate 91,513 downwards.
CTTATCCCAACAACCTTTATGAATCGCAGCGGTAAAGCCGTAGCGCCTCTCGCAAACTTTTTCCGTATTCCAGTTGAGAATATTCTAGTCGCTCATGATGAACTAGATTTAGATCCTGGTGTTTGCAAAATCAAAAAAGGTGGTGGCCATGGCGGTCACAATGGCCTACGCGATATTATTGCGTGCATGGCCAATAACAAAGATTTTTATCGACTTAGGATCGGCATAGGCCATCCTGGTCACAGAGACCGAGTATCCGGTTTCGTGCTAGGCAAAGCGCCAGCAAATGAACAGAACTTACTTGAGCAAGCTATCGATGAAGGAGCTCGTTGTTTCGAGATCTGGGAAAAAGATGGTTTAAAGAAAGCTCAAAACAGATTACATACTTTTAAAGCAACTAATTAATTTAATATCATAGGAACATATCATGGGATTTAAGTGCGGGATCGTTGGTTTACCTAACGTTGGTAAATCTACCCTTTTTAATGCATTAACTAAAGCTGGTATTGAAGCAGCTAACTTTCCTTTTTGTACCATAGAGCCAAATACTGGCGTTGTTCCTGTACCTGATCCTCGCCTAGATAAACTAGCCGAAATAGTACAACCACAACGTCTATTACCAACGACAATGGAATTCGTTGATATTGCAGGTTTAGTTGCGGGTGCATCAAAAGGTGAAGGCTTAGGTAATAAGTTTTTAGCAAACATCCGTGAAACAGACGCGATTGGTCACGTTGTACGTTGTTTTGACAATGAAAACATTGTCCACGTAGCTGGTGGTGTTAACCCTGCTGATGATATTGACGTAATTAATACGGAGCTTGCATTATCTGACATGGATACTGCAGAGCGTGCTATCCAGCGCCAAGCTAAAAAAGCTAAAGGCGGTGATAAAGACGCAAAGTTTGAGATCAGCGTATTAGAAAAAATTCTGAAGCATGTTGAAGACGGCGAGATGATCCGTTCATTAGATTTAACTAAAGAAGAAAAGGCAGCGATTGCTTACTTTAACTTTTTAACGTTAAAACCAACCATGTATATTGCAAACGTAAATGATGACGGTTTTGAGAATAACCCATACCTTGATCAAGTTCGTGAAATTGCAGAAAAAGAAGGCGCAGTAGTTGTTGCTGTATGTGCTGAAATAGAATCTGAATTATCTGAAATGGACGAAGAAGAGCGTGAAGAGTTCATGGAAGATCTTGGTATTACCGAGCCAGGCTTAAACCGAGTGATTAACTCAGGTTACGGCCTATTAAACCTACAAACTTACTTCACAGCGGGTGTTAAAGAAGTACGTGCTTGGACCGTAAAAATGAATGCTACAGCTCCACAGGCTGCTGGTGTGATCCATACAGACTTTGAGAAAGGCTTCATCCGTGCAGAAATTATCGGTTACGAAGACTTTGTTGAATTTAATGGTGAATCTGGCGCGAAAGAAGCAGGTAAATGGCGTTTAGAAGGTAAAGAATACAAAGTTAAAGACGGTGATGTAATTCACTTCAGATTTAACGTATAAGCTAAATCAGTTCATAGAAAAGCCGGGCTTGCCCGGCTTTTTTGTATCAAAGATCAAGGGGGTCAGATGAACTTGAAAATCAAGTTCATCTGACCCCCTTGATTTTATTCGAAGATGAGACGTTTTTCTGGAGTAGCAGGTAGTAAAGGTGTGAAGTGTTCCTCAATACTATTACGCTTTAACTTTAAGGTTGGCGTCAGCAGCTCATTATCCACAGTCCAAGCTTTTTTACATACATAAAGATAATCTAATCGCTGATGGCTTTCTAAGCCTTTATTAACCCTAGAAAGTGTTTTTAATAGCTCTTGTTGTACTTCGCTGTTTTTAGCATTTATGCCTTCAGCAAGAACGATCAGCGCTATTGGTTGTGGCATGCCTGCGCCCATAACACATACTTGCTCAATATCTTCATTAATACAAAGCTGTTTTTCAATTGGAACAGGAACGACGTACTTGCCTTTTGATGTTTTAAATTGCTCTTTAATTCGGCCAACAATTTTAAATACACCATCAACATCTACGTCACCACAATCACCGGTTTTAAACCAGCCATCGACAAAGCTTTCTTTTGTCGCTTGTGGATTGAGATAATATTCTTTAAAAACGGCATCGCCTTTAATTAATATTTCTTTATCTTCTGATATTTTCATTTCAACACAAGATAAAGGCGTACCTATAGAGCCAAGGCGCTCAGCATTAAACGGAATATTACCACAGGATAGCCCTGAGGTTTCACTCATACCCCACCCTTCCATAATATTGATACCTAAGCTTTGATACCATTGCAGTAATGTTACCGGAATAGGCGCTGAACCAGATGCAAATCGAGTAGTTTGTGCTAAGCCCAATTGTTTACGTATTTTTTTAGCAACTAAACGACCAATAAAAGGTAAGCTTAATAATACGTTCAGTTTTTTCTGTGGAAGTTTAACCAAAACTTTGGCATGAAACTTCATCCATAAACGTGGTACAGACAAAAATAAAGTAGGTTGTGCATGTTGAACATTATCAACAAAAGTATCTAAGCCTTCGACAAAGAATATTTGCATACCGGTAATAAGTGAGGTGCCTTCAATTAAACTGCGCTCAGTAATATGAGCCAGAGGTAAATAAGACATACAGCGGTCATAGTCAAAAACGGTAACAGTCTCGATTGCAGAAATAGCGGCACTAGTAATGTTTTTATGAGAAAGCACAACCCCTTTAGGGTCACCAGTAGTACCCGATGTATAAACAATTGTCATACAATCTTGTTCATTAGCTTGATGCAATTCTTCCAAAGGAGCGTATTGATCTAACCAAGATTGCCATTGCACATCCGTTTTCATCGTTACATAAGGAAAGTCGATAGTTAAAACATTATCTGGAATGCCCTCTTCTGCCGCTTTAGTAGGGCCCAACTTACCAACAAATATAGCCTTCATTTCACTGTGCTTGGCCACATAAGAAATGGTTTTAGCGCCCGCCGTTGCATAAATTGGCACACTGATCATGCCAGCCATCATTATGGCTAAGTCGGCAATAAACCATTGAGCACAGTTTTGCGAAAGAATACCTATTCTATCGCCAGCAACAAATCCTTGATCAAGTAACGCAGATGCTATTTTTCTTGCTTGCACTTCAACATCAGAAAAACTAAATGTTTGCCATCGAGAGTTGATCGGTTGATGTAAAAACGGCTGTTCAGCGTGTTTATGGCTATTTACTAAAAAATTAGCAAGAATTGTAGGTTGCGTCATGGCAAAGGCTCATTATTGGATATTTACTAAGTATAGGATATTTCAACGTTAAATATGGTTATAAATTGTTATATAGAAACTTATTTAAATAAACGGGGGAACTATTATGGCTATTATAGTGTGCGAAAATTATCTTATAACGTACGAATAAATATCTAATAACGTGCGAAAAAATATATTATAACGTGCGAAAAATTTCGCACCAACAGAAAGCAGAAAGGCCAGTGGGATAATCCGCACTGGCCTTTCTCATAAGTAGCTAAAGCTTAAAGAGGTTTTACGTTCTCAGCTTGTGGGCCTTTTTGGCCGTCAACTACTTCAAATTCTACTTGTTGACCGTCAGTAAGAGTCTTACGACCTTCACCTTGGATTGCACGGAAATGAACAAAAACGTCAGGACCTGAAGATTGCTCGATAAATCCAAAACCTTTCTCGTCGTTAAACCATTTTACTGTGCCGTTTTTTACGTCAGACATAATATCTTCCTAAATGTATAAATTAAATGTTTTGCTACTCTCGACATGAGAGTTTTGAGCTTATATATGTTTTACTTATTATGTCGAGATGTAGGTACATCTATGGAACTTTTTTATATCGATATAAAACGTATTGCATTTCAAGCTTGCGAAATTGAGTATACCCAATATCAATAACTTGGCAAGTTTTTAATCAGTTAATAACGGCATTAATTATAAATATTCGATTTAACGCTTTATTGCTCAACCAGATATCTTTGTATAAATCCCCGCAGCTATACTATGCTTAGAAGTTCCTGTGAGAGTATTAGCATTGCAAGCTAATAGGCAGGTCATGACAAAGTAGCAATGATTACTACTTAATAAAATTTAAATCAAATGGAGAATTGAATATGGATATTCATCAGTCTATGGAGACAATTAATACCTTAGCAAATGGAATTAACCCCACTACAGGAGAAAGTTTCACTAGCGACTCACCTTATAACAACCCTGAAATAATTCGAGCCTTATTTGCCTGTATTGAATATATTAATAAATCACCAAAACCCAAGTTAAGTCCGGCCGAGCGCCAACAAGAGAATATCAAAAAAGGCTTACCCAAAAATTGTGGCATGTTATGGACCGACGGTACTAAAGAGCAATTAGAGCAAGCATTTAACAACGGTGCTAGCTTTGAGTCTTTGGCGGCAACATTAGAACGAACGGTTGGCTCAATTAAAGCGCAACTGCAAAAACAAGGGCTGATCAGCGAAGAAGAATTACGCCGATATTAATGCTTTAGCGGTAAAAGGGATAATAAAGACAGCTCGCTTTTTATCCCTACTTTACTAAGTGCAATACTACCTCGTTTTCGAGATCAAATAGTCCAACCAAACTGGTCGAATAAAGCGAGCCAGTCTGAATCAAACGCAGCTTCAATGACTACAGGCTCAGCGGTAACAGGATGGGTAAATTCTAACTTTTGTGCATGCAACATAAGGCGCTTAAAGCCAAAGTTCTTAGCAAAGAAAGGGTTTTGTTTATTATCACCATAATTAATATCGCCAATGATAGGGTGGCGTAAGTGCGCTAAATGACGACGAATTTGATGACGTCTACCTGAATGAGGTTTTAACTGTATTAATGAATACCTAATGCTAGGATATTTACCTAAGGCAATAGGTAATGTTGCTATAGCGATACTTTTATAATCGGTAATAGCATTTTGTGCAGGTTTATCAGGGTTAACGTTTTTATCACCAAGCTTATCGAGCTTTTCTTTTAAAGCATAATCAACTTGGCCAGAATCGACTAAATGACCACGGGTAATAGCGTAATAGGTTTTTTGGATACTTTTGTCTGTAAACGCCTGCCCCATCTTGCGAGCGACATCTTCCGATAAGCCAAACAAAAGCACACCTGATGTAGGGCGGTCTAATCGATGTAACGGATAAACATATTGTCCCACCATGTCGCGCACTAATTGCAAAGCAAAATACTTTTCATCTCTGTCCATAAACGAGCGGTGTACAAATAAACCACTGGGTTTATTCACTGCAACTAAATGCTCATCTTGATATAAAATAGTTAACTTCGGCGCTTGCTCTAGCAGCTCAAGATTTTCTTCACCTAAATTGTCGTTATTTAAATTATCACTCATGTCTAGTTTGCTCGCGCTTGCCACTTAATAATTCATCTATATCGGCAATTATAGTAATTAACTTAACAATGCTGGCATCGTGTTGTTTAAATGCTTCTTCGGCCATAGGACATAATGAAATAGCACTAGGTAATGGCGTTTTGCTTTGCACCATAATTTGCATGCGCTTGAGAAAAATAAATTGCAACCACTGTGCAAAAGATAATGTATCGTAGCAAAACGGCGCCGTACTTGATAAAGCTTCTACAGATGGAGCTTGTTGTTGCCATAAGTTATTATTTTTAAGCTCTTGCGCCAATTGTATAAGTAACTTTTGCAACTGTTGATGAATTAAATCGGTGTTCATGCCATGTTTGTCTTAAATAAATTAACTTCTCCCGCCATTATATTTATAATGGCGTCATTATTCGACGACAATATGCAAAAAAGCGCACTATGAACCAAGTTTCTACTATTTCAGAATTATTAAAGTTATCCGACTCCTCTTACCGTATTTTCGATATGGGTCGAAAAGTAAGTAAAATAAGCAAGCAAGATTTTGAAAAAGTAGAGCAGGCGATGCAGCCCTACCCTTATCCCGTACAAGGTCACGCCGAACTGGCCATCATTTTTTGGCAAAAAAAAGCAACAACGCCATTTATCTGGTTTGTTAAGTTTCCTTTAGATGAGCGTGGTTTATTAAACCAAGCTGCTCGCAATCACTTTATTGCTATTATTTTAGAAGCGTTAGGTGGCGACTTAAGCCAAGACCCAAGTGAGAAACAAGAAGAGTTACTTAAAGCGAATCCGTATAACTTCACGCCTGCGCAATATAAACTCGCTTCAATGAACAGCATTATTAAGCGCGATTTAAAACAAGCAGCATCTCAATATTACGAACATTGTCAATTATACTTCTCTGGCAAACTAGGTTTCGATAATTGGCAAGGGGTTGCTGTACAAGGCATTTGTGATTTTGCAGCGCGTATTGGCGAAGATAAAAATGAGCAGTATTTAATTGCGGCCCTACCTCACTTACCTGAACAAGTATTTGCACCTTTATGTTCAGCTTTAGAAAATCAAACATTATCAATAAACACCATAAACGCATTTATTGAATTAACCAAATCAACTGAGTTAACACCTGCTCGTTTAACAAATATTTTAAGAGCTCTTTCAGCTAATGCTGCCCACCAAAATGTGCAAGCTCTTATCTTAGGCATTTTAAATGACTATGAAGCGATTGATTTAAATATACTGGTCACTATTTCAGCTCGTGCTTGGTTAGCAATTACTGAAATTGAATCTCTACTTCTATACCTTGAAACATTAGTCAGCAATGTTGAGCAAGACATCTTTGTTGCTATCTTCCAAGACTTGGTTGCTCTACCAGCTGTGCGCCCAGCTTTACTGCAAAGCATTCGAACGCCAGAGCGAAGCCCTGCACTAAGTAATGCAATTGGTTTATTATTTTCACAAGTAAAAGGATGATCCCTTGGCTGATATCTATATTTTATTGCTCGTATGTTTAGTGATTTGGTATTTTTGGTTTTTGCGTAATGTATCGGAAAAAGCGAAACAACTCACTGAGCAGTATTGTGAGAATGCAAGCTTACAGTTTATTGCTATTGCTCGCGTTAAAACCCGTTTTAGCGCCTCAAAACGTTTAGGCCTTTTTGTTAAAACAGTGTATGAATTTGAATTTAGCGGTGACGGTGAAAGCAGCTATGTTGGTCACTTAACCATGAATGCTCTTAAACCTGCTGGCTTTGAGTTACCTCCGTATAAAGTTTAATACTGAATTTTCATCTGCCCTGCATACAAAAACTTAACATCATTAATTTGACTTCAATCAAAACCTTACACCTCAATTCCATGCATTCTTAAATCAGTATTCACTCACTGGTTTAGAAAGCATGGGTAAAAATATTGAAATAAAAGAATATTCAGAACAAGATTTTCAAGCATTTCAACAAGTGTTAAGGCAGCAATTAACTCAACTTAAAGGTGTGCTTAGCCAAGAAAGTTTTGGCGATGAGCCAATGCAATTTGGTGCCGAGCTTGAAATGTACCTGGTCGATGACAGCGGCCAAGTGAGTTTATCTAACCAACTTTTATTGTCTAAATTAAATGACTCTCAATACCAACCTGAGCTCAATAAATACAATTTAGAGCTAAACCTTTCCCCGGTAATGCAAACTGGTAAGCCTTTTTCTAATTTACTTAAAGAAATGCAAAGTAAAACCAGTCGATTAGAACAGTTAGCCGAAAAGCAAAATATTACCATTGTACCTATTGGCATATTACCAACTCTTAAAGCTGAAGATATTAAGAGTGAGAATATGACTGACTTAGGCCGCTACCATTGCTTAGCAAAACAATTAAACCAGCAAAAAAGCAGCGATTTCACTATCAATATTGACGGTGAAGAGCCGGTAAATAAAAAATTTAAAGACATTTGCACTGAGGGCGCAAATACCTCCTTTCAAGTGCATATGATGACCGACTTTAAACGCTTTAATCATGTATTTAATGCCGCACAGCTTACCTTACCTTTGGTAACCGCCATTGCAGCTAACTCACCTATATTATTTGGCAATAGCGTTTGGGATGAAACACGTATCGCCTTATTTAAACAGTCTTTAGATATACGTCACCGAGATAAATGCCAATGGCAACAACCAACCCGAGTTAACTTTGGCTTTGGCTGGCTAAGGCATAGTGTATGGGAGCTTTTTGCTGAAGCGGTTTCTTTGCACCAACCGATTCTGCCTGTGCTGATGCCAACAAATAACAAGACTTCATTACCTAAATTTGAAGAATTAAGTCTGCATATGGGCACTTTATGGCCTTGGCATCGTCCCGTTTATGATCACCATGGTAATGGTCATATGCGCATTGAATTTAGAGCGATTCCTGCAGGTCCTACAAATATAGATATGGTTGCCAATGCCGCTTTTGCTATCGGTTTAGCTAATGGACTAGCCAATGATATTGAGCAATATTTGCCATTAATCCCGTTTAGGTTTGCCGAGTATAATTTTTATCGTGCGGCGCAGCATGGCTTAGACGCTAAAATTTTATGGCCAGATCCTCAGCAATTTAAAACTAACGAAACACCTATCTGCGAGGTAATAGAAAAACTATTGCCAATAGCTAAACAAGGTTTAAAGAGTTTAGATATTGATGAAGACGAAATTAACACGTACTTAGCCATAATAGAGGATCGTTGCCAACAGCAAATGACGGGTGCTATTTGGCAAAAGAAAACCTTGAAATACTTAAAACAAATATTAGATAAAAATGCAGCCTGTGAGCAAATGCTCAAGCTATATATAGAAAACTGTAAAACAGCACAACCCGTTGCAACTTGGAGTAAACCATGGCTATAGACTTTGCCGAAATAAACTATTTATCTGAGCCAGATCTGTTTACTTTAAAATCAGATCATTTACAGTTTTTGTTATCTATTTGTGGCCCCACCGTTATCGATGTTGCAGGTATCGATCCAACAAGATGCCGAGTAATTACCACTTTAATCCACGGTAATGAACCTTCAGGGCTCATTGCTTTGCATCGCTGGTTAACTAATTTAAGTTCGACTAATAGACCGGTAACCAATATGCGTTTTATTATCTGCTCACCCGATGTTGCCAGTGTGCCACCGACCTTGTCCCATCGTTACCTTGAAGATGGTTTAGATTTAAACAGGTGCTTTGGCCATAACCTAGATTACGGTTACTTTAAACGCGCAAATTTGATCTGCAAGGCCATAAATGAGGTAAAACCCGAAGTGTTAATCGATTTACATAATACCTCTGGTTGTGGCCCCGCTTTTGCTGTAAGTGTTAATAAAACCGAGTTAGCTCTATCACTTAGCTCACTGTTTTGCTCATCGGTGATTTTATCTGAAATCAAACTAGGCGCAATTATGGAGCAAGACTTTGATTGCCAAACACTAACGGTAGAGTGTGGCGGTAGCAAAGATCAACAATCTCATGAAGTCGCTTATCAAGGGATCTGTCATTTAGCCAGTATTGATAATATTCAAGCATGCCATTATCACCGAGATGTTGATGTATTCTTAACCCCTCTTAGATTACAGGTTAAACCAGGTGTCGAACTTAATTATGCCGATATTGATGAGGGCTTTTCAGGATTAACTCTGATAACTAATATTGAACAGTTTAATTATGGCGTTTTACGTGCAGAGCAAATGTTAGGTTGGTTAGATCAATTAGGTTTAGATAATTTACAAATTATCGACAAGCAAGGGAATAATTGTATTAATCAATATTTTACCCTGCGTGGTAATCAATTGATTAGTAAAATAGATTTAAATATATTTATGGCAACCAAAGTAATTAATATTGCTAAAAGTGATTGCCTACTGTACTTAGTTCCTAATAAGAATAAGATGTAATGTAAGCTTTATGCTTAAGAGCTTTGACTCGTACTAGCAACTAAAATACAAATAGATAAAAGTAATGGCGTAACATTAGCAGCAATAACATTTAGTGCTAATGCCTTATTCATCGGCTGATTTGCTATTTTCGAACCAACTAACGACTTTGATAAAGTACGCCAAGCCTCAACGCCAGCTAACATTGGGATTAAAGCCAAATAAGCAAGTTTAGGTAATACATCATAAAAACAACTTAGTATAAGTGTAATGCCTGCAAAGATGGTAAAAATTAAATACACACTCAATGAAAACTTTTTACCATAAGCAATAACTATGTGCTTTCTACCAACAGTTTTATCAGCGTTAGCGTCTGGAAATTGACTTAATAGTAAAACATTACTCACTAGAAATAGACAAACGACACCACTTGCAAGGGCTGAGAGTGAGTAATTCAAGGTTAAAATATAATCTGTAGCAACCACAATTAATAAGCCAAAGGCAAAACCTGGCGCAAATAAACATAGCCAAGCCTGAGTATTAATGTAGCGAGTATAGGTAATAATAATAACGATACCTATTAAACCAAAGGGTAAAATGCCTAACCCTGTGGTAGCAATAAAATACAAGCCAATAAAGATAACAAGAGCAATACAAAGATAAGTAAAATTTAATACTAAAGACGCCGCATTAGGGTTTTCAACAAGCCCACCGCTACCACCGCTAAATGGGGTTTTATCCGTTTTAAAGTCTAAACCAGACTGGAAGTCTTGATACTCATTTAAAGTATTCACCGCAATATGGGCAATTAACGCACCAATTAAACATAAGCTAAAGCTCAACCAGTTAATCTCAGTTCCTGCATAAACGGCAGTGGCAAAGCCAACGAGCACACAAAATAATGTTAAAGTTAAAAATGATAGACGCATAGTTTTTATTAAAGTACGCACATTTACCATGATTGATTTGTTGGTTAAATTATCCATGGGTAATAGAGTTATTAGTGTTTATTCCAATAGCGTTGCATCTCTAAAAACAAGAAAGAGGCAGTCCAAGTAATTAAAACTAAGCCTGTTAATGATTCAACTCCAGTAAAAAACCGGATCGCACCATGAGGAGCTATATCACCAAAACCAAGCGTGGTATAACTGGTAAAAGAGTAATAAGCGCAATCAAGTAAGCTACCGTCAAAATTACCTTCAAAATGCCCAAACCGGTCGGTTTTAAGCATATAAAAATAGGCTACGGCAAAAATCCAAATCTCGATACAGTGAGCTATTAATGCCCCAAAAACACCAATAACTATCTGATATTTATTTTTATAGTGTAGATAAGGAAGTTTTCGAGAAAGGCCAAGTAGAACTTCATAATGTAAGAGCACCACGGCAGCGACAACAACAATATTGATTAGCGTTAAAGTAAGCATATTTGCCTTAATTCATAATAGTTTACTAATTATAATACTGTCTTATTTATTCGCAGTTCTCAACCTTAAAAATTATAGAATTCTAAAATTTGCTTTTAACCTTCTCTAAATATAAGCGTTGTGCATAGACTAAAGTGCACTCGCGATAAATTGGTTTACTTGCTAAGGTTATTTATAATTAAAACCAAACTAAAGATTTCCTATCTATGCCAAATAACACAACGTTTAAAGCTTTGCTTGTTGAAGAACTTACTAATAAAGAATTTAGCAAATCAATTGTTTCCAGAAATATTTCTGACTTACCCGATAATGACCTACTTATAGAGGTTCATTTTTCCTCATTAAATTTTAAAGATGCGATGTCTGCCTCAGGTAACAAAGCAATCACACAAAACTATCCTCACACGCCAGGTATTGATGCAGCAGGTGTTGTTATTAGTGATAAAAGTGGAACATTTAGTTGTGGGGAACAAGTAGTAGTTTTTGGTTACGACTTAGGAATGAACACGCCTGGCGGCCTTGCTCAGCGTATATCTATTCCTGCCGATTGGGCTGTAAAATGCCCAGAAACTTTAACCTTAAAAGAAGCCATGACTTACGGAACCGGTGGATTGACAGCTGCATTGTGTATTGAAAAGTTAGAGAAAATGGGCGCAACACCGGCTGATGGCCCTGTTGCGGTTACCGGTGCTACTGGTGGTGTAGGAAGCGTCAGTATTGCCCTATTAAAGCAGCTGGGTTATAGCGTAGTGGCATTCTCTGGTAAACCAGAGCAAAGCCAGCACCTCATCGACATTGGCGCTGATGAAGTATTACACCGTGATGACATTAATAAAGTAAATGACAAACCTGTAGGCAGACCTCTTTGGGCCAATGCCATAGATACATTAGGTGGTGATTATTTAGCTAATGTAGTTAAACAATTAAAACCTGGCGGTGCTGTATCTGCTTGTGGCTTGGCATCCTCGCCATTCTTTTCACTCAACGTTTTACCATTTATTACCCGCGGCGTATCTTTACTGGGCGTTGATTCTGTTTATATCCCCCTTAAAGACAAGCAACATATATGGCAACGCGTTGCTACCGATATGAAACTCCCTAATCTAGATGAGCTAAGTGAAGAAATAACGCTTGAGCAAACACCAGAATATTTAGATCGTTTTATTAACGGTAAGGTAGTTGGCAGATACGTGGTTAATTTACAGGCTTAAAACTCATAAAACCAAAAGAGTTATGCTTTCACCTAACTCTTTTGGTTTTCGATAAGCTTTTATCTATTTGGCTTATTTATTGTACATCGCTTGAAACTGCTTTATTGAAAATCCATTTAAGAATTGGTCGCCAATTTTCAGCAAAGGTACACCGCGAAAACCAGTTCCTCTAAACTCTTTTAATCCTGCTGGCGAACTAGTATTACACAGGCGATACTTTATACCTTGCTGATCTAGGTACTTTTTAGCTGTCTCGCAGTGAGGACAACGATTCTTAGTGTATAGTGTGACTCTTTTCATAAATACCTTTCTAGTAATGACCAACAGTTAAATTATAACAACAAATTCAAAGTGATCTAAATATACCTAATACTCGTTTAATTATTTAATCGCATTAGGAGATTAATATGAACATCGTTTGTTTGAAACAAGTCACTGTTATTTTTTATGATAATAGCTCTTTAGAGCTTATGTATGACACTCTACAACTTGAACAAAGTAGAGATGGCAGAGTGATCATTCCTGATGCATTCAAGCGAAACAAATCTATCGTAACGATTATTGAAGGTAAAGCAAAAATAATCAACAGTATGGGCGATAGAATAACCTCGCAAATAAAGGTAGCCTAATAACGTTTTATAAGACAAAGCTATTGCCAACCGATTTTCCATTGCTTCGGATCTTTTAATATACGCCAATTTATATCGTATTCGTTATTATTAATTTCTGCACGAATAATGCACTTGAGCACTTTTTGCTCATCATTATATTCAACATCAATAATGCTAAAGTGCTTTTCTTTATTCAACACATCAACTTTTGTCCATTTACTATGCAGTAATTTTTTTGGTGATACTAAATTCATGTCGATGCCCTATTCTCAATAATCTTAATTAGTTATACCAATTCCATTAAGTTTGTGATCAACTTTTTCATGAGGAAAAATGGATAAATACACAGGTTATACGTTCCAAACATAACCTAAGTACCTACTTCCATGTAGGCAAGGCATAAAATTTAGTAAGTAGTTATTCTATTTATAAATTTTATAACGCCGTAGTTATTCATTTTAACCATTAAAAATGAGCAGTTAATTAATGGACTTGGTATTATACGCATTAATGTTCAATAAAGATTTTCAGACATAAAAAAAGTCCCTGAGGGACTTTTAAATTAATGGACAGATATAACTAGCAATTATCTTTAACCTTGCTTCATCTCTAAAGCAACAGCTTCAACGATAGCATCTGGCTTAGTTAAATATAAATTATGATTTAATAAAACTAATCGTTCATTCACAGCTAATAAAACAGCCGGAAAAGCCGTTGTTTGAATAATTTCTTGAATTTCAGCAATATCGCCTAAAACGTATTGCGCTTCTTTACCCAATTCATTTTTAAATACTTTCTTTGGTGGAGATAATCTAAATTCTGATAACACGCCATCAAAATCATCTTGATTATTAAAAGCATTACCGTCACAAAAATGTTCTTTTTGAATTGCAGATAAAACCTCTAACGCCTTAGCAGAGTTTTTATTTTGTACCCATGCCATGAAGTTAGCTGTCATAGTTGCATCTTGCGGGCTATCCGCAAAGCGAGTATAGCTTTCATCAAATTTTGCCACAGACTGCTGCTCAACAATACTTGCCGCTTTAGAGCCTGCACTATCGCTACCATTATAATGAGCACAGTGCCATAAATGCATTGGCATATCAGGGTAAGCCTTAGCAATTTGGTTTACTAGTTCTGTTGTTGCGTAACTCCAAGGACAATGCGAGTCATAAATAAAAAACAATTCTGAGTTCATGGCTTACTTCTTGATTCAAATGATATTAATAATATGTAATTTTAAATAGTTTAGCAGGAATAATCTATATCAGTTTGTAATCAAGCAAAAATAAAACTGAATAATTTTCAAACAATAAATATGCTCCGGCTATTTTAATTAACCTGCAACTAAGGTATAACGGCGCAATGAAAATACCAAAACGAATACAACCTCTGGTTGATGATGGCTTAGTAGACGAAGTCATTTGTCAGTTGATGAGCGGCAAAGAAGCTACTGTCTATATGGTACGTACAGGTGAAGAGATCATTTGTGCAAAAGTTTATAAAGAAGCGAATAAACGCAGCTTCAAAAAAGCAGCACAGTATCAAGAAGGTCGTAAAAGTAGAAATAGCCGCAGAGCTAGAGCTATGGAAAAAGGCTCTAAGTTTGGCCGAGCTCAGCAAGAAAAAGCTTGGCAAAATGCAGAAGTGGATGCATTGTACTTACTAGCCGATGCTGGTGTTCGTGTGCCACAGCCTTATGGCTGCTACGATGGTGTTTTATTAATGGAGTTAATCACCGACGATAACGGTGAAGTAGCCCCTCGATTAAACGATGTGGTTATGTCGAAAGAGCAAGCGATAGAAGATCATGAAGAAGTGATGATTTATGTGCTAAGAATGCTTTGCGCGGGCGTGGTACATGGTGACTTATCCGAGTTTAATGTTTTAGTTGATGATTATGGCCCGGTCATAATCGACTTACCACAAGCCGTAGATGCTGCTGCCAATAACAATGCAAAAGCGATGCTTATTCGCGATGTTGACAATATGACAAATTACTACGGCCAATTTGCGCCAGAATTACTTGGCAGTAAATACGCCCAAGAGATGTGGGCTTTGTATGAAAAAAGTGAGCTTACACCAGAAAGTGAATTAACCGGATATTTTGCCGAAACTTCAGGCAACGCCGATGTAAATAGTGTAATGGACGAAATTAAAGCAGCTTTTGAAGAAGAAGAGGCACGCTTAGAACGTATAAAAGAAGCGAATGAACTCGATTGATAATTGCGATAAGTGACTGTCAAACTCGTGTATCGAAAGGCTGTAAAAAAGGAGAGCAAACTTGGGAATTTTTGAACGCTATTTATCTCTTTGGGTAGCAATATCTATTGCCGTCGGTGTGGCGTTAGGCATTACCTACCCGCCAATTTTTGAAGCTATTGCAAAGCTAGAAATCGCTCATGTTAACGTGGTCGTTGCAGTTTTCATCTGGGTGATGATCTATCCTATGATGGTTCAGGTGGACTTTTCAACTATCAAAGAAGTTGGCAAGAACCCTCAAGGGCTTGTATTAACTTTAGTGATCAACTGGCTTATAAAGCCATTTTCTATGGCGGCATTGGGTTGGTTATTCTTCGAAGGGGTATTTGCCGATTTTGTATCAGCAGAAACAGCTCAAGAGTACATTGCTGGTATGATTCTACTTGGAGTAGCTCCTTGTACGGCGATGGTATTTGTCTGGTCACAATTAACTAAAGGCGATGCAAACTACACTTTGGTTCAAGTTTCAGTCAATGACATTATCATGATTTTTGCATTTGCCCCAATTGCAGGTTTACTACTAGGGGTGACAGATATCCATGTTCCTTGGTCTACCTTGTTTATATCTGTAGTACTCTACGTATTACTACCTTTAATTGCAGGAATACTAACAAGAAAAACCTTAAATAGCTCAGCTCGCGATGAAGCAGCTATAACGACCTTGTTAGGTAAGTTAAAACCGTTTTCCATCATTGGTTTATTAGCGACAGTGGTGCTTTTATTCGGATTTCAGGCGAATACCATTATTGAGCAACCACTAAATATTGTATTAATCGCGATACCGCTAATTCTCCAAACTTATGGTATTTTCATCATTACCTATTTTATTGCGATAAAAATTAAGCTTAAACACAACATTGCGGCTCCTGCATGTTTAATTGGTACATCAAACTTCTTTGAATTAGCAGTAGCAGTTGCGATTTCCTTATTCGGTTTACATTCAGGTGCGGCATTAGCAACAGTAGTGGGTGTACTTGTTGAAGTACCAGTTATGCTGTCCCTTGTTGCTATAGTGAACAGAACAAAACATTGGTTTAATAGATAATTTGAGAGGTTTTATGAATACGCATCCTTATGACAAACTTAGTCTTGATAGCGGCGCTAGCTTTATCTTTACACCTTGTCCCGGAACAAAAGAAGCTGACTTAACAACGTCGATATCGCAATTAAAGGACGCTGGTGCACAGGCAATGGTTACTTTAATGTATGACGCTGAAATGAAAGCCAATGAAGCTGATACGCTTCCTCAAGTGTGTAATGAGCTTGGTATAAAATGGTTTCAGCTGCCTATTTTAGATGACGATGCCCCTAATGAAGATTTTGCTGTGGCCTTCAAATCTCATATTGAAGATATGCTATCTATTTTATCTTCACAAGGTACTATTGCAGTGCATTGTAAAGGAGGCTCTGGTCGTACAGGCTTAGTTATTGCAATACTTATGTACAAGCTAGGCTACGACAAGACAGACATAATTAAGCAAGTGCAAAAAATACGACCAAAGGCGCTTTATAACCCGTTACAACTTTCATTTTTCAATGAGTTTCAATAATAGAAGTTAATTAATGGCAGTGCTATTAGTAACTCGTTGAAGCTAGCGCTGTTGCTATTGTACCTTTCTGGTTTGGCATATTTTAACGGCTTATAAATTAAAAAAGGCACCTTCGAAATATATCGAGGGTGCCTTTTTATATATGGCGGTGACGGAGAGATTCGAACTCTCGAAAGGTTGCCCTTTACACACTTTCCAGGCGTGCTCCTTCAGCCACTCGGACACGTCACCTAATTCAGATTTTGATTTTAGATTCCCTCCTTCGAGGGAAAGACGATGAAATAGGGAAATACTATTTTATCGTTAAATACTATTTTATCGTTAAAGACTGTTTTATCGTTAAAGACTGTTTTATCGTTAAATGCTATTTTATCGATAAAACGAACATTTCGTCTGTTTCTAAAGAGCGCGTATGTTAGGTAATATTACTAACATACGCAAGTATAAATAGTTGCAATTTAACTATTTATACCATTTTTGTACGATTTAAATCTTAAGTGTTATTTGCTTGATTTAGCTTTAACGATGCAGAGAAGTCTAACATGCGATTTAAAGAGCTTAATGCTCCATCACGTAAAGACATATCAACTTCGATTTCGCGGCCTGTAGAGTCGATTAAGGCATCGTGAATAGCCTTTAAGCCATTCATTGCCATCCAAGGACAGTGAGCACAACTTTTACACGTAGCGCCCTCACCTGCAGTCGGTGCTTCAAAGAATTCTTTTTCAGGACATAATTGCTGCATTTTGTAGAAAATACCGCGATCTGTCGCCACAATGAATTTTTGGTTAGGCATGTCTTGAGCTGCTTTAATTAGCTGGCTAGTTGAGCCAACAGCATCAGCTAAATCAACAACATCCGATGGTGATTCAGGGTGAACTAAAACAGCAGCATCTGGGTGTAATGCTTTCATGTCTTTTAATGCTTTAGTCTTGAATTCATCATGAACGATACAAGCGCCATCCCACATGATCATATCAGCGCCAGTATTCTTTTTAATATAAGCGCCAAGGTGCTTATCTGGTCCCCAAAGGATCTTCTGCCCTTCTTCATCAAGGTGCTCAACGATTTCTAAAGCACATGAAGAAGTAACTATCCAATCTGCTCGTGCTTTAACTTCGGTTGAAGTATTAGCATAAACAACAACGGTGCGGTCTGGGTGTTGATCACAAAATTTATTAAACTCTTCAATTGGACAACCTAAATCTAACGAACAGGTTGCTTCAAGAGTTGGCATTAATACCGTTTTATTAGGTGTTAATACTTTCGCCGTTTCACCCATAAACTTTACACCAGCGACAATAATAGTTTGTGCAGGGTGTTGATTACCAAAACGAGCCATTTCTAACGAGTCAGCTACACAGCCACCTGTTTCTTCTGCTAATGCTTGGATTTCAGGGTCAGTGTAGTAATGGGCTATAAGTACCGCATTTTTTTCAACAAGCAGTTGTTTGATCTTTGCTTTGTAGTCAGCGCGTTCTGCATCATTAAGCGGTGCAGGTTTAGCTGGGAAAGTATAATCAAAATCTACTGCTAAAGTGGTTTCTAACATGGTTGTGAAGCTCGTTTGAGGTGTATTAATTTATCCGCGCATTATAAAAGATTAAAGCGCAAATTGGAACTAGGGAAATTTGTGTGCAAGGAACGAGGAACGAGGAACGATTATCAGAATAAATTAAAGATCGTTAAAAATTTCGAATTATTTAGAGTCCGATTACTATTAAATAAGTTTTGAAGTTTTGAAGTTTTGAAAAGATATTTTAGAAGTGGTCGGCCGTGAAGGATTTGAACCTTCGACAAATTGGTTAAAAGCCAACTGCTCTACCAGCTGAGCTAACGGCCGCCATGATTTCTAAATGTTGTTAAGTTTATATGCCATACCACTTAAAAGGATTAAGTGGTCGGCCGTGAAGGATTTGAACCTTCGACAAATTGGTTAAAAGCCAACTGCTCTACCAGCTGAGCTAACGGCCGACATAAATACTTAACAGAAAAATTATAGCTTTCTTTGTAAGAAAAGAAAGTGGTCGGCCGTGAAGGATTTGAACCTTCGACAAATTGGTTAAAAGCCAACTGCTCTACCAGCTGAGCTAACGGCCGCCGTAATTTTTCATTGCCCTGACTTGCTGCTTCAGTGCGGGGCATATAATACCCATAAAAAAACTTAGTGCAACAACAAATTTAGTTTTTTTATAAAAAAAAACGCGTTTGTACAAAAACAAAGCAAACAGAGCAAGTTACAGTCAACAAATGTAACTTTGTGTTGTCAATTATAAGCTTGCTACGCGAGATTTTGCTAACTGAGCAGCAGATGTGCCTGGGTATTCTTTAATTAAATTATTGTAAATTGATTTAGCTTTTGAATTATTATTTTGTTTTTGGGCAACCATGCCTAATTTAAGCATCGCGTCACTGCGCTTACTTGAACTTTCAAAATTATTAATGACGATACTGAATTCTTTCTCAGCACCTTTTAAATCATTTTTATTAAATAAAAGCTGACCTAACCAGTAATGAGCATTAGCTGAATAACTCGAATTTGGGTATTTATTATTAAATGCTGTAAATTCGGTTATCGCTTGATCGTAACGCTTATCTTTTAATACAAGATTTACCGCATGATCATAGGCTTCGTTTTCACTCAAGTTGTTTGAGTAACTTACATTAGTAGACGCATTAGAATTTGTATTGGCCACAGGTTTAGCTGCAGCAGCCGCTAAGCGACGGTCAATTTCTTGGTACAACTCACGTTGACGTTGCAAGATTTGATCTATGGTATGTGCTTGCTCTTCGGTAACACCGCGAAGCTCGCTAATTTCTGTTTGTAGCTCTTCAAGTTGTTGCTGCATATCATTTAATGCTCTATTGCGTGTGGCAAGCATTCTTTGCAGCGCTTCAACATCAGGAGAAGTATAAGCAGGTTGTTGGTTTATATCAGAAACAGGGGCAGGTTGAGCTGCTTGTGCACCAAGTGCACAAGCAGTAACCGTTAAACCTAATAAAAGATTATACGATTTCATTTGTTATCCTAAAAACTTATATCCGTAGATATAATTGTTATTAGTATACTAATACAGCGCGACGGTTTTTAGAGAAGGCTGCTTCAGTACGGTCACTAACTGCTGGCTTTTCTTCACCGTAACTTACTGTTTCGATTTGTGAAGGTAAAACACCTGAGTTTTCTAGGTATTTTTGAACAGCTTGTGCACGACGTTCGCCAAGTGCGATGTTGTATTCTGGAGTACCACGCTCATCGGCATGACCTTCAACAACAACACGAGCATTAGAGTTAGCTACTAAGAATGCAGCGTGCATATCTAATAATTCAGCAACTGAACTTGGAAGCTTAGAAGTATCAAAGTCGAAGTAGATAGTGTTAGAAGCTTGCAGCTTATCTTGCTCTTCTGCTTTGATTTGCTCTAAACGTGCAACTTCAGCAGCGGCAGCAGCTTGTGCAGCTTGTTCTTCAGCAGCAGCTTGTTCAGCGGCAGCAGCTTGGTTAGCAGCGATTTGCGCTTCTTCATCAGTTGTATCATTAGAGCTACATGCTGCTAAAGTCATTAATGGTAGTGCAATTGCAATGCTTTTAACTAGTTTATTTAAACGCATTAGTTTTCCTTATTTTTAGTGAATTTTAAAATTGCTAAATTTTAGTTATTGTTATTATTTATAAATATGGTGACCAAGCTGGCGCTTTAACCTGCCCGTTTTTAGCAGGCAATCGGGCTTTAAAGCGTCCATCTACTGAAACCAATCCTAACACCTGACGATTATTATGTAAGGTGCTATAAATTATCATGCCACCATTAGGGGCAATACTTGGCGATTCGTCTAATCGAGTTTTAGTTAACACTTGCATCGAGTTATTCGAACCTAATCCTTGCTTCGCAAGATGGTATTGTCCTTGTGTACGATTAACCATTACTAGTTGGCTTCCATCTGGAGTGATAGAACCACCAAGGTTCATTTCACCATCAAATGTTAAGCGAGCCACTTTACCATTTGTTAAATTTACGCGATATAACTGAGGTTTTCCACCCCGTTCTGAAGTAATTACTAAAGATTTTCCATCAGGCGTCCAATTTGGCTCGGTATCAATGGCTCTATGGCGGGTTACACGGCGTAACTTTTTTGTCGCAATATTCATTACATAAACTTCAGGATTGCCATCTTTTGAAAGCACCATTGCCATTTCTTTACCATTTGGTGACCAACGTGGCGCGCCATTAATACCTTTAAACGTACTAAGTACTTCGCGCTTAGCGGTATAAATATCTTGAATATAAATTTGAGCTTGGCGTTTTTCAAATGTTACGTAAGCTAATTTAGTGCCATCTGGAGACCAAGTAGGTGACATTAACGGCTCAGATGAACTTAATAATACTTGCTCGTTGTAACCGTCGTAGTCAGCAATTACTAGTTGATACTTTTTAGCACCACTATCACGAACAATCACATACGCAATCTTAGTTAAGAACGCGCCACGAGTACCGGTTAGTTTTTCAAACACACTATCTGATATTTGGTGAGCTTTCGGTCTAAACAGTTTAGCGGGTATGTATTGATTAGGTTTTGAGTTGATCAAGATATGATCGTTACTCTTTACCAGTTTACCATTTTGTAGCGAGCGCCCTGCTCCGCCAGTCATTTGCCCTCGAATAACATCAACTAATTGGAATGATACTAAAAAGTTATTCGCCGATACTTCCTTAATATTACCCATAACAACCGCTTCAACACCGATGTCGGTCCAAGCTTGATAGTCAATTTCTGCAATTGATTTTGGCTGTTGCGGCATTTTAAGCGAACTGATTGGGTTAAATTTACCGCTGCGCAGCAAATCATCACTAATAACTTTGGCAATATTTTCTGGTAATTGCGAGGTACCTTCATAAGTAAAAGGCAGTACAGCAATAGGACGAGCAGTATTAACACCGCCAGTAATAACAAGTTCTAATTCAGCATAAGCATTAGATATTGTTAAACAAATAATTGCGATAGAGGTTAAAATCTTTTTAAACATAATACGTGTAAATATTCCAATTAGTTAAATTCTGGAGCAATAGTTAATTTTAAGTTTTTCATCTTGCTAAAAACAGCTGGGTCGCTAGATACAGGTAATTTTTGCAGTTTGTATATGGTTTTAACCGCAGCATCACAAACTACTCTATCACCTTTATCTGGCGTTGCACTTACCACAAAACCATCAGAAGCTAGTGATACTTTTACAATACAAGACTTACCTTTCATCGTGCTTTCATCGCTAATTAAGTTGTTATTAATCTTACTTACGATTAATGCACCGTATTTATCAACTTCACTCATTACTTGCTGGTTACGAGCACTATTACGAGCGGCCATCTCTTCTTGCATTTGCTGTTCTAATAAACGCTCTTGTTCAGCTCGCTCTGCGGCTTCTTTCTTGCGTTTTTCTTCAGCTAATTTTTTCTTACGGCGCTCTTCCTCTGCAGCTTTCTCTTGAGCAAGCTTCTTCTTACGACGATCTTCCTCAGCTTTTGCTGCTGCCTTTTCTTCTTTTATACGTTTAGCTTTCGCTGCGGCAGCTGCTTGCTCAGACTTTTTACGTTCAGCTTCTTTTTGCTTACGTTTTTTCTCTTCGCTAGCCGCTTTTGCTCTGGCTTTTTTAGCTGCGTCATCAGCTTTTTTCTTTTCTCTTTCTTTTATTTTTCGATCGTTTTCAAGTTTCTTAATACGATCTGCTTCTTGTTGACGTTTCTTTTTCGCATCAGCAGCACGTTTTTCTAATTCTTTAATGCGTTTATCTTCTCGAGCTTTTGCTGCCGCTTTTTCTTTTTTAATCTTATCAACTTGTTGCTTTAATTTACTTTCATCAACAACAACGGCATCAATTACTTGCATTTGCTTTTGTGGAACTGGTTTAGGCTTTGTTTCACTATCTGAATTTAATGACAGCAAAATTGCCAGCATTAAATGCAATGTTACCGCTGCCGCAATAGCAATATAAAGCGATTGCTTAGGCGTTTTGCCATCTGGCAACATAGTAAACACCGACATGCATTTATCGACAATATCAGCAATAAATTTTTTCAATAGCAACATCTAGATTAACTCTCTGGCGAATCGGTCATTAAGCCAACTGAAGGCACACCAGCATTTTGCAGCAACACCATAAGTTGAATAATTGAGTTATAAGAAACATTACCATCGCCATTGACCACAACAGGAGTATCAGGGTCAACCGTTAATCTAGCAGCAACTAAAGTGGCTAATTCATCTGGCTCTAACGCATCACTTTTACTATCGCCAACATTAAGGTAGTACTTACCGTCAATATCAACACTAGCTACTAAAGGTGGCTTAGTATCTTGATCCATTGCTTGTGCATCGGCTTTAGGTAAATCAACTTTAACCCCTTGCGTGATCAAAGGAGCGGTAACCATAAAGATAATAAGTAGCACCAACATAACGTCAATGTAGGGAACTACATTTATTTCTGCTACACGCTTGCGCTTAACTCTAACGTACATGATTAACCTACTGAGCTTGTTGTTTGTTTAAGGCAATTGATTGACGTTGTAAAATACTTGAGAATTCTTCCATAAAATTACCGTAACTATTTTCAAGTTTTTCTACGCTATGAGAAAATCGGTTAAACGCCATAACCGCTGGAATAGCAGCAAATAAGCCCATTGCTGTTGCAATTAGTGCTTCGGCAATACCAGGAGCTACCATAGCAAGAGTTGCTTGTTGAACTGCGCCAAGCGCAATAAATGAATTCATTATTCCCCAAACAGTACCAAATAAACCAATGTAAGGACTGATAGAGCCAACAGTTGCTAAGAAAGATAAGTGCGTTTCTAATTTATCTACTTCACGTGAAAGCGCTACACGCATAGCACGGTGAGTACCATCCATAACAGCTTGTGGTGATGCGTCTTGAGTTTTGCGTAAACGAGCAAACTCTTTAAAACCAGCAACAAATAAACTTTCAATGCCTTCAGGTTCGCCTTTCGCTGAAATATCTTTATATAATCTACTTAAATCAGCACCCGACCAAAACGTATCTTCAAAGCTCATCGATTGCAGTTGTGCTTTATTTATTGCTTTACTGCGTTGAATAATCATTGTCCACGAGGCTATAGAAAAAGCCAATAAACAAAGCATTACAGATTTTACAAGTAAACTTGCTTGTAAAAACAAATCAAAAAATGAAATTTCAGCGTGCACTAGTTAAAGCTCCTAAAATGTTTTCTGGTATAGCACATGGCTTTGCTAGTTTAAGATTTACGCTAGCGACAAGTACTGATACTTCACACAAAAGTTGTGAGTGTTGATTGAAAATTTGTTGATTAAACACGAGACTTGCTCTTTTCGTTTTTGTTATTTTAGAGTGGATTGTTAATAAATCATCGAGCTTTGCCGATGCTTTGTTATCCATTTCAACTTTTCTGACCACAAAACCAAAGTTTTGTTCCAAAAAATAAGATTGGTTGATCCCTAAACTACGTAACCATTCAGTGCGAGCGCGTTCAGCAAATTTTAAATAATTTGCATAATAGACAATTCCACCGGCATCGGTGTCTTCATAAAAGACTCGTACTTGATATTGGAAGGTATTGTTTTCGTCAGCCATACAAATTGTTTATTTAATTATTATCGCTTTATAGTACGCGATTTAAGGCATTACACTCAAGTAATAGAAAGCCTTTATGGCTACTTTTTTTGTTATTTTTTAATACATGGGTTACTAAACAAATACACATAACCATTCATTTACATTTGTGCATTATTTTTATTAAGCCAAAAACAGCACAAATAATAATACATAATTAGTTAAATATGGAAAAATCAAGCCATAGCAAAGAAAGATATAGCAAGACAAAATAAAATACATTAGTTTTTCTAATGGATAGTTAAAATTTTTTTAGTTTGTTAATTAAAATTTTAACAAATAAAATAGCGCCATCTTTTGAACATTTCCTGTATTTTAATTGTTCCTAGATTTATTTAACTTCCTATATTCAACATGATTGTTGAGCCCGCTAACACTAGCGGGCTTTTTTTTATCTGCAAAACAATAAATTATTTTTGCCTAAAGCTACTATAACCAGTAAATTGTTAACTATATTTAATCAATAATATTTTGTTATGCAATTAACCGATCTAGAAGTTATCAAGCAAGCACAGCAATGGCTTAAAAATGGTAAAGATATTTGGCTTTGTACAATATTAAATACCTATGGCTCAGCTCCTCGGCCAATTGGCTCAATTTTTGTCACTGATGGTGTTACACGCTCAGGCTCTATATCTGGAGGCTGCCTTGAAGATGCCTTTATTGAACTTATTAAAGTTCAACGTTTCACCAAACCCGCAGAAATATTTTCTTATGGCGATCATGCTAATGAGCAAGATATCGTTAAAGAGCTCCCTTGCGGCGGCACTATTCAACTATTAGTTGAATATATACCTGCAAATACCAATAACAGCGCTCATATAGATGATTTACTGGCTCTAGCCAATGAAAAGTTACCGTTTATCCGTGAAGTTAATTTGTTAAGCCCAGATAAAACGGTAAAACATAATAGCCAAGAGTCATGTGCGCAAGTATCTATATCTGAAAGTCTTGTAACTCTAGCATACGCGCAAGTATGGACTGTATTGATCATTGGTATTGGGCAAGTTTCACACCATGTAGCTCAGTTAAGCTTAATGTCTGGTTTTGAGGTGAAAATTTGTGATATGCGCAAAGAATTAAGCCCGACTTGGAAGTTTGATCACCGCCATGGTGGCATCGATATCACTTGGCAATCACCAGACTTATTTGTCGAGCAAAACGCAACGACGCGTAGCGCTGTTTTAGCACTAGCCCATGATCCTAAAATTGATGATGTTGCATTAATGAGTGTGTTCGACACCCAAGCTTTTTATATTGGCGCTATGGGATCTAAACGCACCACTAATAATCGCCTTGAGCGCTTAAGCAGAATTTGTGACTTAAGCGCAAACAAGTTGGCCCGTTTGCATGCACCTATTGGATTGCATATTGGTAGTAAAACGCCGATGGAGATAGCTATATCGATATTAGCCGATGTTATTAGAGTAAAGAACAAAGTGAATAAGCAAGACATATGATTAAATCACATATTGCAGTGGTTCTAGCGGCTGGCTTTTCCAGACGATACGGTAGTGATAAAAGGCTATCAGGTACTACAACCCCTCTTGGCGTTCAATGCATAGAAAAAGTGTGTAAACACTATTGTAATGTCATTGTTGTACACCGATTTGATGACGATGAGCTTTTTATTAATAAGTTAAAACATCTTAATGTAGATTTAGTGAGCGCACCAGAGTATGGCATAGGCTTAGGCACTTCAATTGCAACGGCAGCTAAGTTTATTTTAACCAATGAGAAGTATAAAAACAGTGCAACAATAAGTTTGTTTTTAGCTGATATGCCCTACTTACTCGATACAACCATTGAGTCATTACTATCCGTAGCTAAAGAAAACTCAATAGTGAGGCCTACATTTGCCGAGCAACAAGGTCACCCGGTAATATTTGGTAAGGCTTATTTAAAGCAGCTTAGTACCCTGTGTGGAGATGAGGGTGCAAAAATAATATTAAGACGTAATAAACAAAACTTAATCTGCGTGAGTGTTAATGATCAAGGCTGTATTAAAGACATAGATACAGCGACTGACTGGCATAGCTAATCTTTATTTACTTTATCTAAACCAAAATGAATATAAGCGTTGTCAGTGACAATTCGTCCTCTTGGAGTTCGTTGTAAGAAGCCTTGCTGAATTAAAAATGGTTCAATAACATCTTCAATAGTTTCTCGCTCTTCACCAATAGCCGCGGCTACGTTGTCTAAGCCAACCGGACCACCACCAAATTTATCAATAATTGCGAGCAATAATTTACGGTCCATTAAATCAAAACCTTCGGTATCAACCTCAAGCATATTTAATGCTTTAGAGGCGGTATCAGCACCCACAGCACCTTGTGTTTTAACTTCAGCATAGTCACGAACTCGGCGTAATAACCGATTAGCAATTCGCGGCGTACCACGAGAGCGCTTGGCTACTTCAATAGCACCTTGGTGTTGTAAGTCGACATTAAGAAAATGTGCTGAGCGTGCAACAATGTCGGTTAAGTCCCCTACTTTGTAAAACTCTAAACGTTGCACAATACCAAATCTATCACGCAATGGTGAGGTAAGTGAGCCAGCTCGTGTGGTTGCACCAATTAAGGTAAATGCAGGTAAATCTAATTTAATTGAACGTGCCGCAGGCCCTTCGCCTATCATAATATCGAGTTGATAATCTTCCATCGCCGGATACAGTATTTCTTCAACCATTGGGCTTAAGCGATGAATTTCATCAATAAACAATACATCGTTTTCTTCAAGGTTAGTAAGAAGCGCGGCTAAGTCACCAGCTTTTTCTAGAACAGGACCTGATGTGGTGCGAATATTAACGCCCATTTCATTAGCTACAATATTAGCAAGCGTTGTTTTACCTAAGCCCGGAGGACCAAATATAAGTAAATGATCAAGTGGTTCATTACGATTTTTTGCCGCCTGAATAAAGATTTCCATTTGCTCTTTAACATGATCTTGGCCGGTGTAATCAGCAAGCATTTTAGGACGAATGGCACGATCAATCGTTTCTTCTTCTCGGCTTGCTTTAGGCTCGATAATTCGCTCTGGTTGGATCATGCGATCGGCTTCAATCATAATATTTCAGTCTTTTACGTATATAGGTTATTGATAAGATTATTAGTATTTATAGCAACTTCAAACTCTTACAGCATAGATTTTAATGCATCACGGATCAATTCTTCACTAGTTTTATCCGATGTATAAACAGCTTTAACTGCTTTATCTGCTTGATTTAACTTATAACCTAATGAAATTAATGCATTTATAGCATCATCTTTATGGTTAGTAACACTAACAATACTTGATTCAGTGCTAATAGTATCAATGGCAATACCATCGGTTACTGGCGTAGCGATTTCCTGGCCCCAATCTTTTAATTTGTCGCGCATTTCGATAAGTAAACGTTCAGCCGTTTTTTTACCAACGCCAGGGATCTTAACTATAGTAGCTACGTCATCAAGATTAACACAGTGAACAAATTGCGATGCTGACATATTCGATAAAATAGCTAAGCCTAATTTGGGACCCACGCCATTAACTTTAATAAGTAAGCGAAATAATTTACGTTCAGTAGTATTGGCAAATCCATATAATAGTTGTGCATCTTCACGTACAACAAAATGAGTGTATATAATTGCTTCTTGCTCTAGTGCTGGCAGGTGATAAAAACTGGTCATAGGCAAGGTAACTTCATACCCTACGCCATTACATTCAAGTAGTATTTCTGGTGCTTGCTTATCAATAACAATGCCACGTAAACGTCCTATCACGGAACTATCCTTTCATTAGTTTATACAGTATCTTTGCACACAATAGCACTGTATAAATATATAGTAAATAAATTTACAGGTGAGTTTTTAAATATTTATGTAATTAATCAGCGAGTGCTGTTTTTATATAAATTAACGTAATCTGCCGCGCACAGTTTTTTTCGCCCGCCCAGAAAGTTTAATTAATGAGTCATAACTGTGTCCATGGCATATAGCAACGGCTAAGGCATCTGCCGCATCTTCTTGTGGAGTCGATGGAAGCTTTAGAAATGATTTAACCATATGTTGAACTTGCGACTTATCTGCAGCACCAGTACCAACAACGGCTTGCTTAATTTGCCGAGCTGAATACTCTGCCACTTCAATGCCACTATTAGTTGCTGCTACAATTGCCGCTCCCCTTGCTTGGCCAAGTTTTAACGCGCCCCCAGGATTAAGCCCCATAAAAACTTGCTCAATGGCGAACATATCGGGTTTAAATTGCAATATGAGTTCAGAAACACCAGCAAAGATAATTTGTAAGCGCTCAGGATGGTTATCCCCAGCCGATAGAGTTTTAATGCAACCGCTACCAAGGTAATTAAAGTGTCTACCTTGTTTTTCGATGACTCCGTACCCTGTTAAACGAGAGCCGGGATCTATGCCTAATATGATGCTCATTTATTATTATGCTCAGTTGCAAGTTGGTAATGTTATTTTCAAGGTGTCTGACACCTTGATATTTAATACTAGGGTATTTTGTAGATAAAAAAAATGGCTGATCATAACAATCAGCCATTTTAATAAGTTTACACTAAACTATTCTGCGTCAGCTTCAGTTTCTGCAGACTCATCAGCTGGAATGGCTTGAATACCTAGTTCAACTAATTGTGCAGGATTTGCTTTACCTGGTGCATTAGTTAATGGACATGCCGCAGTTGTTGTTTTAGGGAATGCCATAACGTCACGAATTGACGTAGCGCCAGTCATGAGCATAACAATGCGGTCTAAACCAAACGCTAAACCTGCATGTGGTGGTGTACCGTAGCGTAATGCTTCTAATAAGAACCCAAATTTCTCTTGCGCTTCTTCATCGCTAATACCTAAGATTCTAAATACCGCGGCTTGCATTTCTGCATCGTGAATACGAACCGAACCACCGCCTAACTCACAACCATTAAGAACCATATCGTAAGCATTTGATAATGCGCCAATTGGGTTTGCTTCTAATTCTTCTGCCGTTAACTTAGTTGGTGCAGTAAATGGGTGATGCAAGGCATGCATGCCACCATTAATTTCTTCAAACATTGGGAAGTCAACAACCCAAAGCGGCTTCCACTCATCAGAAACTAAGTCTAAATCTTCACCAAGTTTAAGACGAAGTGCACCTAAAGATTCGGTAACAACATTGTAGGTATCTGCACCAAAGAAAATAATATCGCCTGTCGCTGCATTTACTCGTGCTAATAATTCGTTTACAGCGTCATCAGATAAGAATTTTAAAATAGGTGATTGTAATCCATCACGGCCAGCTTCTATATCGTTAACTTTTAGCCAAGGCATACCTTTAGCACCATAAATGCCAACGTACTTAGTTAAGTCATCAAGTTTTTTACGCGAGAACTGCGCTGCTGCGCCCGGTGCTTTAATTACAGAAACACGACCTTGAGGATCATTTGCAGGTGTTGATAATACTTTAAATTCAACATCTTTAACGATATCAGCAATATCAACGATCTCAAGTGGGTTACGTAAATCAGGCTTGTCAGAGCCGTAACGCGTCATGGCTTCTGCATAAGTCATGTGTGGGAAAGTACCTAAATCGACATTCAATAATGATTGGAATAATTCCTGGATCATTGTCTCTGCTACATTCATTACTTGCTCAGCGCTCATAAATGAGGTTTCAATATCGATTTGTGTGAATTCTGGTTGACGATCGGCACGTAAATCTTCATCACGGAAACACTTAACGATTTGGTAGTAACGCTCCATGCCAGACATCATTAGCAATTGTTTAAATAATTGTGGTGACTGTGGTAGTGCGAAAAAGTTACCTTTTTGCGTACGAGATGGCACTAAGTAATCACGCGCACCTTCAGGAGTAGCAGCAGTAAGAATTGGCGTTTCAATATCCATAAAGCCTTGTGACTCTAGAGATGCTCTTACTTGTGATGTTACTTTTGAACGAAAACGTAAACGCTCGGTCATCTCAGGACGGCGTAAGTCTAAGTAACGGTATTTAAGACGATTTTCTTCGCTATTTTCTTGGTTTGAATCAAGAGGAAGAGGCGCAGCCTTATTTAATATGTTTAATTCTAAGCCAAGTACTTCAATAGCACCTGTTGCCATATCTTTATTAACTTGACTCTCAGGACGGGCACGAACTTTACCTTTGATTTGTACACAAAACTCATTACGTAATGTGTTGGCTACTGCTAGAACGTCTTGTAGATCAGGATCGAATACAACTTGCACAATACCTTCACGGTCGCGTAGATCAACGAAAATCACCGCACCTAAATCTCGACGACGGTTTACCCAACCACATAGTGTAACTTCTTGACCAACGTGAGATTCATTTACCTCACCACAAAATAAGCTGCGCATTGTTTATATATCCTGATGTTTTTGTGCCTTTAGGGGGGTAATTGTTAAATTTAACCGCTCTTGTATTTAAGGCACAGAGTTATGACTTTTTAAAAGCGGCTATTATAAAGCAAACAGCGCTAATGTCACCTTTAACAAGTGATAAATTTAACGGTTTGCATTAGATAAGAAACTATTTTTAGTTTTCTTTTTGACTTCATACATTAAGGCATCGGCATGAGCAATTAATGTATCGACTTTATTGTTATCATCTGGGTACAGAGAAATGCCAATACTCGCGCCAACATTAACTTCTTTCCCGGAAAAATTAATCGGCTTACTTATCTTATCGATTATCTTTTTAGCTACTTGATGAGCGCCGTAATAGTTATCGATATTTTTTAATAAAATAACAAATTCATCACCACCAAATCGAGATACCACATCAGACTCTCTTACATTGTCAGTAAGTATTTGACTCAAATTTACTAATAACTCATCACCTAAAGCGTGCCCAAAGGTATCATTCACCGCTTTAAAACCATCTATATCAATAAATAATACGGCCAATGTCTGTTTATGACGTTTATGATATGAAATAGACTTGGCCAAATAGCGCTCAAACAAGCCCCTATTAGCGAGTTGGGTTAAACCATCATGAGTCGCTAAATGTCTTAGTTTATCTTCTAGTTTACGACGTATATCAACTTCTTTTTTAAGGCGCCTGTTCCAAAATAATATACTGCCAATAGTGATAAATACTATGATGCCAAATGAAAGAGCTATTTGATTGATGACATTTTTATCATAACCTTCTTCAATGATAACTCTTAACCAATAGTCTCGAATACTTTCAAGTTCAGATTCAGTTAATGTATTAATGCCTTTATTGATGATGCCTACTAAAGGTTTTAATTCTTTGTTTATCGCCATGTGGTTCTGCTCAGGCGGCAACTCATTTAAATACTTAATCTTAAAACTTTTAATAGGATAATCGAGTAACATGTTGGTTAATATAGGAAAGAAATCGATGTAAAGGTCGATTTCATCATTAAGCAATAGTTCAGCTCCTTCTTCAATATCTGCTACCAAGCGCAAGCGAATTAAAGGATAGTTTTTCTTAATAAAATTAACACTTTTATAATCTTGAATGATAGCGACATCTAAACCTTGTAAGTCTGATAAATCAGAAATATTATTTTCATATTGTTCATCACCAATAACGCCCCAAGGCGTTTGCCAATACTGCTCACTAAAGTGCATTTTATCTTTACGATCGACTGATGGCGTGATACCTAATGCCACATCAAATTTATTATTTTGGAAATCATGAAATAACACACTCCAGTCTTGATAAATTTTATAATCAAACTCAACACCGGTTTGCTTTGATATATGCTCAAGTATGTCGGCATTAATACCACTGAACTCACCATCAGAATTAACGAATTCCACTGGTTTATAATTAGATAAAACGCCTACCGAAAAACGTTTATTTTTAGCTAAAAAAGTTACTTCCTCGTTAGACAAACTTTTAAGGTATGAATTGATTTTCTTTAAAGAACTCTGCTCCTTCACTTGCCATGAGTTTACTATTTTTAAAACCTCTTCGGCTTCAATCAACTTAAAGCCTTCGTATAAAACATTATATAAATCTAAATTTTTTGATTGACTAAAACTCACAAAACTAATCTCGAAATTTGGCGAGAGCAATGTTTTAAATTCAGCAGATAAATTAGCTAAATCTAATGATCTATTAGTTGTCTCTAAAGATGAAAGAAAAGCATCAATTTTGCCAGACTCAACACCTGCAATCATCTCAGGGATATTTGTCATGTAAACTAAGTGAATACCAGGAAATTTTTCTCGTAATTCGTCTATATAATTAGCATGACCAAAAACGCCAAGATACTTACCATTTAAGTCTTCTATCGTGTTGATATCTCTGCGGCTATTTTTTACGTACACAGAAGATATTGTACTGAAGATAGTTGTAGGGATATTAAATTGAGCGCTTTCTTCAACAGTTAATGGTAGCCCAACATGGGCATCTATTTTGCCTTGCTTTACCAACTGCCTTGAATCTTTTGGATTAACCGGTATGAACTCTATTTGTTGACCAGTTTTATTTGCCCATAAGCGCCAAATATCGATGAATATTCCACGTACATTGCCATTTTCATCAGCATCCATAAACGGAGGCACATCATCTGAAAAACCTAATGTAATGGCACCATCGACATTAGAAAGAGAATACCATTTTTCATAAAGAGCCGATTTTTCCTGTGGGGTGATCAGGCTAATGCCATCATTAATTTTTTGTATCAAGGCATAGTTATTTTTCTTCACCGCTCCGCCAAAATTTTGTACGGTAAGGTTAGTTCGGTTGGTTAACGGGTAGAGTTTTCTTAGGGTAAGGTAATGCTGATAAAATTTATTATTGTTGTTGTGATCAGCAAAGATAAGAATTTTTTTAGCTAAAACTGCATCGTATAACTTGGCCCTAGATGCAAATGTATCGATATTTAAATTTGGATATTGTTTATGAAGGATATCTTGTTCAACACTGCCCTCGACAACGCCTATACTATAAGGTTGTAGTTTATCGATATCATCAATATGTTTAAAACTAATGGGGAAATATAACCAAGAAGGGTTATCAAAAATATTTTGAGTGAAACTCAGCCTTTTACTACGTTCTTGCGTGAAAGCAAGGCCAGCATGAAAATCAATTTCTCCTTGTTCCACTTGCTCTAATGTTTGTTGCCAAGGTAGAGGGACAAATTCAACCGTTGAATTAGTTTTTTGTGCCCAGAGTTGCCAAAACTCCACCATTAATCCCTGTTGTTTTTTATTTTCGACAAAATGAAAAGGATATGATGTTTCGGATATAGCAACTTTGTAGCTATCTTTTGCGCTAGCAATATTGCCTAATACGCTAATAGAGAGCAGAAAAAGACAAGTTATCGTTTTAAAAATATTCAATATCATTCAGTAAATCTACTTATTTAAGGGAATTATTTTATTATCAAAGCTAAGCAAGTAAATGAATTTTATTACTTTAATCACTTGATTATAGTTAATACAAGATCAAAATAAAGCTTATCCAAGTAATGTTTTGTACAAACTTCTAAAAAACAATTAACGACTATTAAAATGATGGGGGTAAAGAATAAAAATGTTCCATCAAAGTAAATAGCTTAGATGTGGATTGGTATTAGCTTATATTTGAGATAAAATAGTTAGATTAAATAACTATTTACAGTAAGCACAAATGGCAAACGACAAAGACTTAATTTATTCATCGCCACAAGCCAAAGTTGAAGATTTTCGCTTTGATGCTCGTGTTGTTGAAGTTTTCCCTGATATGATCAAACGCTCTGTTCCGGGCTACAACACCATTATTGAAACAATTGGTCAATTAAGTGAACGTTATGCCCAAGATAACACCAACATCTATGACTTAGGTTGTTCTTTAGGCGCAGCAAGTTTAGTAATGCGTCAAAAAATCAAAGCCGATAACTGTAAAATTATTGCCATTGATAATTCACCAGAAATGGCTGAACGCTGCGACATCCATGTAAATGCCTTTAAAGCCGATACACCGTGTGAGGTAAAGCAAGGTGATATTTTAGTTGAAGATATGCATAACGCATCAGTTATCGTACTTAACTTTACGCTACAATTTATTGATCCTGAAAAACGTCAAGAACTGATGGACAAAATAGCGAAAGCGCTTGTGCCTGGTGGCATTTTCATTTTATCTGAAAAAATTTACGATCAAGATGTTGTCTGTAAAGATTTACTTAATGATTTACACCATAATTTTAAACGAGCAAACGGCTACAGCGATTTAGAGATTGCGCAAAAACGTACAGCTATCGAAAATGTTATGTTACCCGATCATCTAGAGATTCATTTACAGCGTTTATCTTCCGCAGGTTTCAACCATGCCACGCCTTGGTTCCAATGCTTCAATTTCTTTTCTTTAATTGCTATCAAATAACAAAAAAGTGACTTTAAATGAGTTTATTTAACCGATTTTATCAACAAATTGCCGCCAACCGTTTAGCCCATTGGTTAACCTGTTTACCTAAACAATTAGCCGATTGGCAAAAGAATGAATTACATGGCGAGTTTGCTAAATGGCAAAAAACATTAGATGCCTTACCAAAAATTGAACCTAGTGATGTTGACTTAAAAAACAGTGTAAGCGTTGGTAGTGCAGATAGTATTCCTGCGGGACAACAAAAGCGTATTGAAAATTTACTGAAAAATTTTAAGCCATGGCGTAAAGGGCCTTATCATGTACATGGCACTCACGTTGATACCGAATGGCGCAGTGACTTTAAATGGGACCGTTTGCGTCCACACATTAGTGACTTAAAAGGTCGCTATGTTCTTGATATTGGCTGTGGTAGTGGCTATCACTTATGGCGTATGCGTGGTGATGGCGCTAAGTTCGTTGTTGGTGTTGACCCTACTCAGTTATTTATGATGCAGTTTTTATCAATTCAGCACTTTATCCAAGATGATAGCGTCAATCTACTACCATTAGGTGTAGAGCACCTGCCTGAATTAAAAGCTTTCGATACGGTTTTTGCCATGGGAGTACTATACCATCGCAGGTCACCAATTGATTTTCTACAGCAATTAAAAGCACAATTAGCACCTGGTGGCGAGTTGATCCTAGAAACGCTTATCATAGAAGGCGATAAAAACACGGTTTTAGTTCCTGGCGAGAGATACGCAAAAATGCGTAATGTTTGGTTCTTACCAAGTGGTGATGCCTTAGTACATTGGATGGAGCGCCTTGGTTTTAAAAATGTGCGTGTAGTAAATACAGACCAAACCGCTTATGAAGAACAACGAAAAACCGATTGGATAGATACTGAATCACTACAAGATTTTCTTGATCCAAATGATGCAAGTAAAACAATCGAAGGTCACCCTGCTCCACTAAGAGCTATTATTGTTGCTAACATCTAATTTTTAACAATTTCCTTGGTATTTACGCCACAATTCAGTATGTTAAATACAATCTCTGTAGTTAACATACTGAATTGTGGTTTATATGAATGAAAATTGGTTGCAAAGAAGATTAAATTCCAGTGTATCTAGAGCGCAAGATCATCGCTCTCCTTTTCAAAGAGATCGAGCTCGTATTCTACACTCCGCAGCTTTTCGACGTCTGCAAGCAAAAACTCAAGTCATGGGGGTTGGTCAATCGGACTTTTATCGTACTCGCTTGACTCATTCCTTAGAAGCTTCGCAAATTGGCTCAGGAATAACCGCACAATTACGTTCAAAATACCCACAACAAAGCGAAAATCTATTACCAAAAGATGATTCATTAATCGAAGCCATTTGTTTAGCCCATGATATTGGTCACCCTCCTTTTGGACATGGCGGCGAAGTAGCACTTAACTATATGATGCACAGTTTTGGTGGTTTTGAAGGTAATGGCCAAACCTTTAGAATTGTCACCAACCTTGAGCCTTATACCGAACATTTCGGTATGAATTTAAGCCGAAGAACTTTGCTTGGGCTGCTTAAATACCCACAATTAATTGATAAATTAGCTAAGCATGAAACACCTGCTGCGCCGGTTAATTTTAGACAGTTAAAAGCCAGTGATTGGCACCCGCCTAAGGGTTTATATAATGATGACTTAGCTTGTCTCAATTGGGTGTTAGAGCCACTATCGAGCGATGACAAAGCGCAGTTTCAACAACATAAAGTGCAAAATAATGGTCATCAAAAAACGCAATTCAAATCATTTGATTGCTCTATTATGGAGTTAGCAGACGATATCGCCTATGGCATCCATGATATGGAAGATGCGATTGTTACCGGCATAGTTAGCAAAGAGAGTTTTATTGCATTCGTTATCG
The DNA here is from genome assembly GCF_007097525.1 of Thalassomonas sp. M1454. GTDB lineage: Bacteria > Pseudomonadota > Gammaproteobacteria > Enterobacterales > Alteromonadaceae > Thalassotalea_A. Next base: position 54,819 of record NZ_VKDD01000002.1, on the reverse strand, counting down.
AGCCATTAAAACAGCTCAATGACACTTGGCTTAATAGTGCTGTAGATGAGTTAGCTAACAAGTTATTTTCTAAGCAACATCACTTACAAAAAGAAGCAATTGGCTCTTTGGTCAATTATTTGATCACCGCCATTGAGTTAATCGATTTAAATAAAACCAAACAGACTAGTTTTAATGAGCCCTTACTGCGCTTTAATGCAGCGCTACCAGATACAGTTGCACAAGCATTAGCTATTTTTAAAGCTTATGTTTATCGGTTTGTTATTAAACAAACCGATATTCAGCGCATGGAATACAAAGGACAACAAGTGGTTATGGAGTTGTTTGAAGCATTTGCTAGTGATCCTCAACGTTTATTACCTACTGCTACTTGTAAACGCTGGCTTTATGCCTGTGAAAATAGTCAAAACCCGCATCGAGTTATCGCTGATTATTTATCTGGAATGACTGATGAATACGCAACTAAAGTTTACAACAGTTTATTTTTAGCCACTGCAAACCATAGTGTTGATGAACACGGATTTTAACTCTTTAAATTTGTCTACTAGGACTGTTTAAATTAAATAAGAGTTATTTTATCTGCAGGATTATCACTATTAACCAGCTCAAAAAATTCTTGTGCTAAGCGCTCACTTTCACTGACGACTATATTCCAATAAGCTATTCGATCTTTTTCAGTTAATTGAGTAAAGTCTTTTCGATCAGGGATTTTAGCAAATGGCAGCTTAGCGACAAACTCTGGTGTTGGCGCTATTACCAGGACATTATCAAAATGCTGTTTATTGGCAAAACGATGCTTAACGTACTTATCAAACCAGCCCGGTTTAAATTCATTGTAAAAATGAGGATAAAGCACGATACCTTCAGCGCTTTCTCCACCTAAAAAGGGTTGGTCAAAGTGATAATCAATAATACCGCCATCTCGAAACATACCAGTTCCTGCATCAGGGATATTTTTTACGCCATTAATAATTAATGGTATCGCTCCTGTCGCTTGCAGAGCAAGTTGGTAATTACTAGCATTTATTTCGGTTACTTGAGAGTTAATACCGTCATTAAAGTCAAAAGGGATATTATTAGTATCACTAGTAAATATCGCTCGTTGATAATATTTACCCAGATTTTTTCGGTTAATCCGGTTCGCTATTGCTGAGGTGATTAAGCCAGGTAATTGTATTGCTTTATGTTCAAATTTAGTAAGGCCAAGCGATTTAGCGACAATAATGGTCGATTTAACAATAGGGTTTTGCACAACTTCATCAACCCCATTTTTACCCAGGATATGGCTAAGTAACTGCTCACTTTGCTCTGTAATTTGTGCAATCGTAGCTTTTTCAGGATAAGACATGTGCGAGTAACCATGAATTAAGCGATTGATAGCCTCTAGAGGCCCTTTTTGAGCGTAACAAGCAAAGCGCCATGCTCCAGCAGAAGAGCCTAATGTATATAAAGGTTGGGTTCTGTCTTTAAAATAATCACCACAAAAATAGCGGTCTAAGCCAGCAAGCACAAACCATTTAGGGCCGCCACTGGCGCCAACCATCATTTTAATTTGCTCTTGCCCAAGACCGTGTTGTTTTATATGCGCTAATGCAGATTTACCTGCAAATACAGCTAACGCTTTACTCAATGTATTGTCCTTAATTTCTTATATTAAACCAGTTAATTAGCAGCGACATTTCAAGTTGATCTGACCCTCTTGATTTTAGTCTTGTTCGGGAGCTTTGAAGTATAAAGCACACACAGCGCCGGCAGGATCTTTAATAATTACGTATTTATCTTCTCCTCCCATCGACTTTATTTCGGTAAGTAACTCACCACCTTTAGCCTGTACCGAGTTAACCGATTGGTCAATATCAGCAACTAAAAAATAAGGCATCCACACAGGTGGTAAATCAGCATTAACGCCTTTGGCATGACACACGCCACTTATTGCTTCGCCTGTCGTTGCACTCATCATGGTAAAGTCTTCATAATCCCCCATGCTACAACCTTCAGCTTGCCAACCGATAACATCGGCATAAAAGTCTTTTACCTGCTCAGCATTAGTAACGGTTAAGTCGAGCCAAGCCATATCGCCAACAGAGTGTGCCATTTTATTTCCTCGCTAATTGCTTAATTTTGGATTTTTTGGATAAAAATGCTCTGGTAACTCATTCACATGCTCAAAGAATCGAGTGTCTTTGTATGGTAATTTCATAAATCCAGAGATGCCTATTCCTTTAATAGTAGGCAATAATTCAAGTATTTCTTGTAAACATTGTTCAAATTCATCTTTCATCTCATGGTTAAGTAAGACTAAATGACTATGAATTTTTAAATGAGTTTCGAGTACTTCAAAAATAATACAACCAGTATGATGAATAGGGTTCATACGTTTTAGAACCGCCATCATTTCATCAGGTAAATGCAGATACTCGTCAGGATCTTTGCCGTCTTCAAAATAAGAGTGCAACTGAGTTGCATTATCAAGGTCGCTAAGCTTGCTCAATTCAAAAGGAATTTGCTGAGTGTTGTCAGCAATAAAAGGTTGAGAACTACTTTCTCGCTCGACATGTAGGGTTTTTCTGGCATTAAACAAACAAGACTTAAAAATACCAATCCTAAATATACCTCGCGCTAGAGTGATCATGTTTTGGATCGCTGACTTAAACGCATATTCAAGGCTAGAATCAAATAAGGTCAAGCTTGAGTCGACATAAACACCGTCTTTTTCCCAACGAATAGCTAAACCACCTACAACAGGATATTTTGCTAACCGACTTACCGCGGCTACAAAAGCTTTTTCCGTTGCCCCCATACCTACTAAGAAGTTTTTGTAATACTTCTCAAGCTGTACATCATCAATATCAACTAAGCTATCCTCAAGAGAGCGTTCTCTTAAAAAAGACTTCCTTGAACCATACACTACCGTATCAATTTCCTCATTTGTGTCTTTCAACCAAATAGGAATTGCATTAGCAAGTTTCGGTTTTGTTTCAGTAGCTGATAACACAGTATTTTTAAGCAGGTTTAAGTTATTAAATAGGTAATCGCCAGCTTGCTTTCTTAGTTTTTCATCATCACCTAACATACCGTCTAATGCTTTAGCTAACATTTGCGGTAAACCTAACGATGACGCCGTTATAACCTTATAGCCATATCGACTCGATTGTCCTGAGGCTAATGCATAGATAGTCGCAGCCATGCCTTGTTCATCAAATCTTGGCGAAGACAAGCCGCCATTTAACTGCTCTTCACCTATAAAGTAAATATCTCCCATGCGAGAGTTAGTTTGTTGTATATCGCCACTCATTAAATCCATAACATTGATTGATGTACTATGACCATCTTTATCACACTGAGCCCACACAGAAGAGCCCCAATCAATAAGTTGTAAGGTGTTATCTTCTGGATTTAGCACTATATTTGATGGCTTGATATCGCCATGAACAATAGGTTTACCCTTAGTATTATTTTTAGGGTCTCGTATAAACTTTAACAATTCTACTAGCTGAATAGTTATATTAACGACTTGTTCAACTGCAAGAGGTCCTTGTTGATGGGAGATCACTTCTAAATCTAAGCCAGGAGAGCGAGTCATATGCACAATTGATTGACGCTTTATTTTCATGTACTCAATCAGTTTTGGAATATTCGGGTGGTTAATCATCGCCTGCATTTCAGCTTCTTCGGCTAATCGGTCTTGTACATGTTGAGGTAAGGTAACTCGTGAAAATTTAAATACATGCTGATGGCCTAATGAATTAGTGCCACAAAAAACAAAGCCATAAGCGCCCTTGCCTAATAATTCTATATGTTGGTAACCAAGTTGTGCTAATTGTGAATGACACAATTCAAGCCACTGTTTTAATTTAGTGGCGTCTTTATGGCTAAGTAAATAAATTGACTGCTCTTCAGCAATATAAAAATGCTGGAGTTTTTTTTCTGACAAAACAGTACCCAATATTGAAGATTTAGTTAATGATATTACACACTAGAAGCTATTATCTAGCCATTTAACAAAACCAACCGCAAAATGTTAACCACCAGTTAACAAATTAGTTAAATCGTTAAAAGCATCCTAAATATCATAGTGCTTATTTTTTTCTATGATAGAATTCAAATATAACAATATCATTTTTGGCGGAGTAAAAATTGCGTATTTTATTAAATTTACTTTTAATTCTTATACTTACTTGCAGTATCTATCTGCCAACAAGTCATGCTCAAGTTCGTGACCTTGATGAAATTAAAGAAGCAAAAGTACTACGTGTACTTACTTGGAATGGAAATGAACAATACTTACCAAGAGCTGGCTCGCCACCAAATTTAGATAAAGAATACATTTCTCGTTTTGCCGAGCAAAATCAACTACAAGTAGAAATAATCTATGTAGAAAGCTTTGAAGAGTTAATTCCTGCTCTGCAAGCAGGTAAAGGTGATGTTATCGCCTCTAACCTTACCATAAATCCTTTGCGTCAACGCCAAGTCGATTTTACCTTACCTTTATTAGAAACCACTGAATACATGGTAATGGGTAAAAGTGCTAAGCCTTTAGCTTCTGCAAAAGACCTAGCTAATCGCAGTATAGCGGTTCAATCAGGCACTAGTTTTGCGTTAACCGCGATAGGTTTAGCTAAAGTTTACCCTTCTTTAAAAATAACCCAAATTCCAGCAGAGATGAGCCATGATGAAATTTTTGACAAAATTGCGAGTGGCGAATATGACATCACCATTAATGACAGTAATATACTTGAATCTACGCTAGTTTATCGCTCTGACATTAAGAAAAGTTTACAGGCTAATAGTGCCAAACAAGTTGGCTGGGCTGTGCATAAACGAAATAAGCTACTCAAGACAGCTCTTAATAACTTTTTGCTCTTAGAAAAAATCACCATAAATAATACAGTATCGGTTAAAACCAATTGGGATTTGATCAAAGAACGCAAAAACATTCGCTTTGTTATGCGTAACAATATTGCTTCTTATTATTTGTGGAAAGGCGAGTTAATGGGCTTTCATTATGAACTTGCTCGCCACTTTGCCAGAGCAAACAAGCTCAGTTATGAAATAATTGTAGCGCCAGATAACGAAGCAATGTTTGAATATATCCGCAGCGGAAAGGCCGACATTGCGTTAGGCTTTTTTACCCCAACACAAGATAGAATAAAAAGTGGTTTAGCTTTTTCAAGAGCATACCACTATGCCACAGAGCAGTTAGTAATAGGTACATCAGATCTTAACATCAAGTCGGTAGAAGACTTAAAGTATCGCAACATTACCGTACGTAAATCTAGCTCTTACTGGAATACCATAAAAGACTTACAAACACTTATTCCTGAAATAGTACTAACTGCTGCACCTGAAGAATACGATACCGAGCGAATTATTGCAGGCGTAGCTTCAGGAGAATTTGATCTAACCATAGCGGATAATCACTTAATAGATATGGAATTGAGCCTGCGTGACGATATTTTACCAAGCATTTATATGGGTAAAGAAAAAGCACAAAGTTGGGTAGTCAAAACAGGCAATACTGAGCTTCTTGCTAATGTAGATTCATACATTAAAAAAACTTACCGAGGGCTGTTTTACAATATATTGCACAATAAATATTTTGAAAATGAAAAGTTAACTAGTAGCCATCATCAAGACTTTAATTTACAAAAATCTGGTGGCGCACTATCTCCTTATGATGATGTTGTTGATAAATATGCCAAGCAATATGGCTTTGATAAGCATTTATTAATCGCACAAATGCATCAAGAAAGTAATTTCAACCCAAAAGCTCGTTCATACGCAGGAGCACAAGGGCTGTTCCAAGTAATGCCAAGAACAGCTAAAGAGCTGAAAATTTCTAATATGTATTTACCAGAAAATGGCATACATGCCGGAGTTAAATATTTACGTTGGGTAACCGAAAGGGTTGAGCGTTGGAATGTACAACAAGATCAAGTTATTTGGTTTGCACTCGCCTCATATAATGCTGGATACGGCCATGTTAATGATGCAAGAAGGCTTGCTAGACAAAAAGGCTGGCGAGATGATGTATGGTTCGATAATGTTGAACGAGCTATGTTACTTCTATCTCAAAGAAAGTACTCATCAAAAGCTCGTTATGGCTATGTGCGAGGCAAAGAGCCGGTAAACTACGTAAGAAACATCCGTCATAAATATGAAATATATAGCCACGCTGTCAGCGTTAATAGCTTTTAAAATTTATACCGCCAATTTAGGTAATAAAATTGGCGGCTAAAAATTATAATGCATTGCCATAGATATTAATGAATACTCTTCATCAATATCATCTAAATTAATGTGGTGGTTTTCTTCATCGGCGTCCATTTCTGCGGCAATATAATCAAAACCTAAGCGCAAATGAATCGCTTTATTCACTTTAAAATCTAGTCCGAGACCAACAGACAAACCTACTCCAGCCCAATAATCTCCGTCCTTGTGATTAAATACGCTATGTTTTTTATAATCTTCAACATAAATAAGAAAACCTAACCCGGCCTTCACATAAAGCCCTATTTGCTCTGTGACTTCCATATGTAAAACTGGCGTTAGAGTGATTGTGGTTAAGTAAACCTCATCAATGGGAAGCTCAGATGGTCGCTTATCTAGACCTGGTGTTACTACTATCGATGATTCCAGTGCCCATACATCGGCAAAATTAAACCCGGCGTAGATGCCAAAACTGAAATTTTCACTTTCCTGCTGATATTCTTGTCCGCCACTATTAAACACATGATCAAAATCTTCTTTTGTGCTGGCACTCCCTAAAATAAGGCCTAAATAAAGAGAGGAATGGTTTGGCTCAGACTCTTCTTCAAAAGCTAGGTCTTGCTGACCAAACACCAAATTAGGGATCAAAAGCAAAGTAATAAGAAAAATAGATTTCATTTGCCCAACTTAATTTAAAACTAACCAAAGATTGTTATAAGTATAGGCAAATTTTACTGTTTTGAAGGGTTCAGCTCAAAGATAGGTTATTGTATTAACTAGAGATAAGATTAAAGTATTGTAAGATTGCAAGTAGCCAAACCACTTTCATAAAGACCAAAGCGATAAAGACGAGTGATGAGCCTAAATCTTTTGCACGGCCAATTAAAACATCATGGTCTAAACAAACTTTATCGGCTAAAGCTTCAAGAGCAGAATTCACAATTTCCGCAAATAATAAAAACAATAAACTAAAGAATAAAATGAGCCAGTGATTGATCGAGCTCGCCAGAAAAAAAGAAAAAGGAAATAAAATGCTGGTTAGTAACAATTCTTGACGAAATGCCGCTTCATGTTGCCAAGCAGCGGCAAAACCTTGCATTGAGCATCGAGTAGCTTTGAATAATCTAGCTAAGCCTGCACCATTAGGTTTGTTGGTTGTTGCTTGTTGTTTTGACATCTCAAGTCCCTTTATCTCAATAGCGTCTAATAAGTACGCTCGAAGCTAATCTTGCTTTAATTAACAGAGATAATACTTAGTGGCGTTGCGGTTAATTTTTTATCTAACCAGCGATACGCATTAACTTTCGCATTAACGCAGCCGCAGCTACCTTCACAGTCACCACCAACGACTAACTCTATTTGATCTCGTTTAAGAAGTAATTTAAGCATGCCCTCTAAAGCACTTAGATCAACCCCTAACTTAGTAGCTAGGGTTTTATCCGTCATTATTTCGTTAGTGACAAGTAGCGTTTGAATTTGTTTTAACACGTTTAACCCCCCTATCAAGCCAGTCAGCTAATTGCGGTAACTTCATCAATCGATAAATGATAACACTAACAATAAGTATAACAGCTAAAGTCCATGTTTGAGACGACTGTAAACCAGTCCAAGTTACCACCTGATAGTAAGATGCAGCGACAATATAGGCAAGAGCGGTAGTCCAAAGCGCAATGAAAAATGCCCAACGACCATTAAATTCACGGGCGATTGCACCAAGCGCCGACGCACAAGGCGCATACAGTAAAATAAATAACAAGTAAGCAAATGCGCCATGTTTACCGTCAAAATGACTGGCTAGTCGCTCCATAGTAGTCATTGAAACTTCCTGAGTTTCGGCCGCTTCTTCAACACTAGCAACATCAGCTGAAGTTAAACCTAATGGATCTAAAACTAACTCAGCAATCCCCATTAAGTTATCACCAATACTTGCTACGGCTTCATTAAGCTGCTCGCCTAAATCAAACTCCTCGTTTGACTCTTCATTATCTTGATAAAGACTATTCAGAGTTGCCACTAACACTTCTTTAGCAAATAAACCGGTAAAAATACCAACCGTCGCTTGCCAGTTATCTTCTTCAATTCCCATAGGCGCAAAAGCGGGTGTAATTGTTTGGCTTGCTACGGCTAATAAAGAGTTATCTGTGCCAGTATTGCCAAAACTTCCGTCTTTACCTAGTGAGTTAAAAATACCAAGTAAGGTCACCATAATAACAATCGTTTTACCGGCACCAAATACAAATGATTTAACTCGTTGCCAGGTTCTATGCATTAAATCAGCAAAGTGTGGCAATTGGTATTGTGGTAATTCGATCACAAAAGGGCTGGCCTCTCCTTTAATAACCGTTCGTCTAAAGACAATACCAGTTAAAACGGCGGCACATATACCTAAGATATATAATAAGAAAACAACATGTAGTGCGTTTTCTAAAAAGAATGCGGCAGCAAATAAAGCAAAAACAGGTAAACGCGCACCACAAACCATAAAATGACTCATAGCTCCGGCAAGAATTCGTTCATGCTTTTGTTTTAATGTTCGGGTTGCCATAACCGCAGGTACAGTACAACCAAAGCCCATGATCATTGGCACAAAAGCTGAGCCTGGTAATCCTACTTTTTGCATTAATCTATCAGTTACTACTGCAGCTCGAGCCAAATAACCTGTTTGCTCAAGCGCGGTTAAGAATAAATACAAACAGAATATTAATGGAATAAATGTCGCAACCGTTTGTATACCGGCTCCAACACCATCGGTAAGCAATACCACAAGCCATTGTGGCCACGACCAAGAATTAAGTAAATGTGCTAAACCATCAACTAAAATAGCGCCTGCTGCAATATCGAAGAAATCAATAAATGCACCACCAACATTTATGGCAAACATAAACATTAGATACATTGAAAGTAAAAATAGCGGCAGAGCCACTATAGGGCGCATAAAGTAATGATCGAGTTTTTCTGTTAACTTATGCTGAGCTTGATGAGTCTGAATTATGCTATTTTGACAAATTTCATTACAACGTTGATAACGCATCGAAGCGACATCTAGCTCAACATCGGTGCTGATATTGCCCAAATATTGTTGGTCAATTAAATTGTTTATTTCAACAAAACGGTTTTGACTCGCGCTTAGTTTTTGCTCTGTTTCAGCGTTATATTCTATTTTGAACGAGTTAATTTCAGGAGTAGCTACCGCATCAGCGGCTTGTGCTATCTCATCAATATCAATTTGCTTTGATGAGCTTATTGTTAGCACTTTACAATCTAATTCTTTGGCAAATGTATCGACATCAATTTGTAAGTCTGATTGCTCTACCATATCCCATTTATTTAAAATAATGATCATAGGCAGACCTAACTCTTTTAATTGCAGAGTTAAATACAGATGGCGCTCTAAACAAGTTGCATCTATAACATTTAATACAATAGAGTTTGTTGAATTAAGTAAGTACTTTAATGTTACACGCTCATCTTCTGATGTTTGCTGTTGTCCAACCAACGAATAAACGCCAGGTAAATCAACAACCTGAAATTTATCTTGATACTTACTAGAATTAAATGAGCCGAATTTTTTTTCAACCGTGATACCAGGGAAATTACCGACGTGTTGCTTTAAACCGGTTAACTGATTGAATAAAGTTGATTTACCAGCATTAGGGTTACCAACTAAAAGAACTTCTTTTTGCATACTACTTAACAACCTGCACTTTAATTTCATCGGCCATAGAGTGGCGAATAATTAAATCCGCTTGGCGTACATTAACTTGTAAAGATCTACTCCATGAAAGCTGACGTTTTATTGTTAATTGCGTACCGGGGATCATACCTAAATCGAGCAATTTAGCTCGGATCAGTTGATTTGATGATAATGAACTAATAATGGCTGTTGCGCCTACGTTAACTTCTGATAATGTCATGGTAAAACATCCGTTAATGAGAATGATTATTATTATACATTAGATTTAAACTAGGTAAACCATTAGATTGAATCAAATTGTATCGACATAAATTATCATTACCTGCGCCTTTGTATGCAGCGAGTTTATAAAGATTAGGCTATGACGCTTTTTATATTGCTTTATATTGGCAGTTTGCATATTGTATAGGTATAAAAAAGTATCTAAACCTCTGTTTTAAACTAGTTTGTTTAACTGTTTTAGATAAACAAGAATAATTTTAAAGGAATACTATTTTTTATGTCGACCTTCTCGCGCATATTAATAAAAAATATCGTAATAGCGATAATATTTTGCATTTGTTACTTCAGTTTTAGTGTTTTAAGTCTGCAGAGTTTTATCAGTGAAAAGCAAAAAAGCCACCACGTAGCTTTAAGCAAAATCACTGAACACTATCAAGGGGACGACTTAAAAGGTTTCTCAAGACAGCTTAAACTTGCATTTAAATATGACGAATTAGTCATTACCAATTTAGATAGCGTTGGTATTTACTCTTATAAAAATGCCAATCCTACATTTAACTTTTTAAGTATGTTTAGCGCAGAGCCTGAGCTAAGTAAGTTAAAAAATAATAATTTAGGTATCTACATAAATTATCGTTTAAATCATGATGAATTATTTTCTCTTTATTACACCTTAACCACATTTATCCTGATTGTTACTTTGTTGGTGATCTTAGTCGGCACCTTTATAACAAGTACAATCACAACTGGTGCTAATAGAAAAGCATCGAAGAATATCTCTGATTTAATAGCCGATGAAATTAAATCAGCAATCAATAACAGAGATGATAAAGCCAGTAATACACTAAACCTGCCGACCGAGTTTGAAGAAGTAAATAAAGTTCTATCACATTTAAAAATATTTGTTAGTAACAAATTTGAGAAAACTCAGGAGCTAGAACAAACCGCTTATGTTGATCAACTTACCGGCTTAGAAAATCGCAGTGGATTTGTTGACTTCTTTGGTCAATTTACTCAAACCAACAAAAATACCGGCTTTGGAGTATTAATCATTACTCGTTGTTCAGAGTTAATGACTATTAACCAAGTTCATGGTTATCAAGAAGGCGATCGCTACATTTGCCAAGTAGCCAATATATTAAAAACCCAAGTGGTGAATTTTGATCAAGCTAGAGTGTTTCGTTTAAATGGCTCTGATTTTGCGACCTTCTTGCCAAATATAACATTGAATATCGCTGAACGTGTTGGTAATGAACTTACCAACTTATTTAACGAGTACCAGCAATTAGCCGATTTCGATTCAGTTGCCTATTCAGGCATTGTTAAACTTGATACTCAGCGACCTTTAGGCGAAATGTTGGCACTTGCTGATACAGCAATTAGCATGGCACAAACCCGCCATAAAAACTCTTGGTTTATCCAAACCGATACAAGCTTATTGCAAAATGAAACAAGCAGTTTGGGCAATCAAAACTGGACTAAAGAAATAAACTATGTGATTGAAAATCAAAGTGTTAATTTACTTTCTCAAATCATTCATCCAAGCAGCCGTAATAATAAAATTTATCACGAAATTCTGTCTCGTTTTACTAGCTCTGAAGGTGAGGTACTGCCTACCGCACCATTTATCGCTATGGCTGAAAAATTAGATAAAATCGTACTTATTGACCGTTTGGTTATTGAAAAAACCCTTACTGAAATCAAAGAGAAAAACTTAACAAGCCAGTCTTTTGGTATCAATTTAAGTACCCGCTCTATTCATGATGAGCACTTTGTCATTTGGTTAGAGCGCCGTTTACTTAAAGATCACGATATTGCCACTCGTTTAGTTTTCGAGATCAGTGAATATGGCTTAGAGCAAAATATTAAAGGCAGCTCGCATTTTATCGACATGATTCATCGTGTCGGCGCACGTATTTGTGTTGAGCATTTTGGTGTTGGTATTACTTCATTTAAATTCTTTAGAGAGCTATCGCCTGATTACATAAAAATGGATGGCAGTTATACTCGAAATATTCAGCATGATAAGAATAACCAATACTTCTTACGCTTAATGATCGATCTTGCCCACCGCCTTGGTATTCGAGTAATAGCAGAAAGTGTTGAATCTCAAGAAGAGAAATACACATTTGACGAGATATTTATGGATGGCTGCCAAGGTTATTATTTAGGGAAGCCTGAAAATCTGTAAATTTCAACGCGTTTTTAATGTTCAGCAGCATCATGATTGCTGAACATTAATTAAACAACTGAAATACCCCTACAAACAACAAGTTGTTTATTCGTCGAGAAACTAGGATAATAGTTTATTAATTCAAATAATTTCATATAAAAATATTATAAATGACTGATTATCTACTTCTTTTAATTGGAACGGTATTTGTAAATAACTTTGTTCTAGTTAAATTTTTAGGTTTATGCCCGTTTATGGGGGTTTCTTCTCGCACAGAAACCGCTATAGGTATGTCTTTAGCCACAACATTCGTACTTACCTTAGCCTCTCTTTTAAGTTATTTATTTAGCACTTATTTATTACAGCCTCTCGGTCTTGAACACCTAACTACCATGGGCTTTATTTTGGTTATTGCCGTAGTTGTGCAATTCACTGAAATGGTTGTGCATAAAACTAGTGCCAACTTATATCGTTTATTAGGTATTTTCTTACCATTAATTACCACCAACTGTGCCGTACTTGGCGTTGCATTATTAAACCTCTATGAGCAACATAACTTTTTCGAATCAATTGTGTACGGTTTTGGCGCTGCTGTTGGTTTTTCTATTGTGTTAATCATGTTTTCGGCAATGCGTGAACGTATCGCCAATGCTGACGTACCAAAACCTTTTCAAGGTGCAGCTATCGCTATGATCACCGCGGGCTTAATGTCGTTAGCCTTTATGGGCTTTACTGGTCTGGTGAAACTGTAATGGAAATATTAATCTCTATCGTAGTTTTTGGCCTTATTGCTGCAGGCTTTGGCGCACTACTTGGCTATGCATCCGTTCGTTTTAAAGTAGAAGGTGATCCTTTAGTTGAACAAATCGATGCGTTATTGCCACAAACTCAATGTGGACAATGTGGTTACCCGGGTTGTAAACCCTATGCTGATGCTGTTGCAAATGGCGAGGCTATTAATAAATGCGCACCTGGTGGCGATGACACCATTAAAAAAATTGCTGATTTAATGGGTGTCGAGGTTCAACCTTTAGATGAAAATCATAGTGTTGATAATGCTCCCAAAGTAGCCTTTATTATTGAAGAAGATTGTATTGGGTGCACCAAGTGTATCCAGGCCTGCCCTGTTGATGCCATCACCGGAGCCGCCAAAGTAATGCATACTATCATTGCCGATGAATGTACTGGTTGTGATTTATGTGTTGATCCATGCCCAGTTGACTGTATTGAAATGATCCCAATTAAACAAACGCCAGAGACGTGGCAATGGGATTTACAGTCAATTGATGTTGTACAGATAGATTAGAGAGGTTGCTGTGGATTCTGTACTAGAGCGCATCAATAAGAACCAATTTTGGAAATTTCCAGGTGGTATAAATCCGCCAGAACAAAAGTTTTTAACCAATGATAAACCAATTAAAAACTTACGTTTACCTGAAGAATTAATTCTGCCGCTTAAGCAACATATTGGTAATACAGGCGAGTTGTTAATAAAAGTCGGCGATAAAGTATTAAAAGGGCAAGCACTAACTCGCAGCGAAAACCCAATGAGTGTGCCTATTCATGCGCCAACCTCGGGCACAATTTCGGCAATAAAAAATTCAGTAATCGCCCACCCTTCAGGCATGGCCGAGTTATGTATCTTTTTAATCCCTGATGGCGAAGAACGTTGGGTGAAGAGAAACATAGTAGAAAATTTTTATAGCCTATCTAAAAAGCAAATTGTTGAGAAAATCTCTGATTCAGGTATCGCAGGTATGGGCGGTGCGGGTTTTCCTACCAGCATTAAAGTTAATACTTCACCAGGGCTAAACTTTTTAATCATTAATGCCGCAGAGTGCGAGCCATACATCACGGCTGATGATTTACTGATCAGGGAGCATTCATCGGCAATTATCAATGGTATTGATATTCTTGATCATTTATTAGAGCCAAAAGCTATTTTAATTGGCATCGAAGATAATAAACCAGAAGCTATTGCAGCACTACAAGCAGCCAGTAAAAAAAATGACAAAATAAAAGTATGTGTATTACCAACAAAATACCCTACTGGCGGTGAAAAACAATTAATTCAGTCACTTACAGGGCAAGAGGTGCCAAGTGGTGTGATCCCGCGTTCGCTAGGTATCGTGGTGCAAAACGTAGCCACTATATTTGCTATATCTGAAGCAATTATCAACGATATACCACTACTAAGAAGAGTAGTAACAGTTACAGGGCAAGCACTAAGTAAACCTCAAAATGTTTGGGCGCTGCTCGGTACTCCAATTGAGCACTTAGTTGAGCAATGCGGATTTAATCAAACAGAAAAACAACGTGTTATTATGGGCGGTCCATTAATGGGCTTTTCCTTGCCAAACTTACAAGTGCCTGTAGTAAAAACAACAAACTGTATTTTAGCCCCAACCAATGCAGAAATATCTCCGGCAATGAAGGAGTTAGAATGTATTCGTTGTGGCCAATGTGCAGATGTGTGCCCTAGCTCCCTACTCCCTCAAGAGTTGCAATGGCAAGCCAAAGCAAAAGAATACGATGAGCTTGAGAAGTTAAATCTTTTTGATTGTATCGAATGTGGCGCTTGTGCTTATGTATGTCCGAGTCAAATCCCTTTAGTTCAGTACTATCGTGTTGCCAAAGCTGAGATCAGGCATAACAGAGTTCAAGACTTCAAAGCTGAACGCGCAAAACTAAGGTTTGAAGCAAGAAAGGTCCGCTTAGAAAAAGAAAAAGTTGCACGAGAAGAAAAACATCAGAAAGCTTTAGCAGCGCGCAGAGCAGCAGCTAAAACGAGTGAAGGCCAAGCAAATAATTCAGCTATTGCAGCAGCACTTGCTCGTGTTAAAGCTAAAAAAGCTCAAACAGGCGATACAGCAATGCCTGATGCAACAGATAATGCAGATGTAAAATCTAGAGCGGCACAAGCCATTGAGCGAGCAAAAGCTAAAAAACTGGCGCAGCAGTCTAGCGCAAACGAAGTTAATATTGCTGATGATAGTAAATCAAAAGCGGCGGCAGCGATTGCTCGAGCTAAGGCCAAAAAACTTGCTAAAGACAAAGTAGCTAATGCAGACAAAGATAGTTCGGATCCTATTAAAGCCTCTGCTAATACTAAAGCTAGTGCTGAAACTAGCACAGCAGAAACAAAGCTAAGTGCTAGCGACGAGAAAAAAGCCAAGATTAAAGCCGCGGCGGCAAAAGCAAAAGCTAAAAAATTAGCCAAAGAGCAAACTCAGCAAACTGATACAGATAATACAGTTCCGGTTAAAGCATCTGCGAATACTGAAGCTGATACTGAAACTAGTGCAGCAGAAACAAGTGTTAGTGCTAGCGATCAGAAAAAAGCCAAGATTAAAGCCGCTGCTGCAAAAGCAAAAGCTAAAAAATTAGCCAAAGAGCAAGCTCAACAAACTGATACAGATAATACAGTTCCGGTTAAAGCATCTGCGAATACTGAAGCTGATACTGAAACTAGTGCAGCAGAAACAAGTGTTAGTGCTAGCGATGAGAAAAAAGCCAAGATTAAAGCCGCTGCTGCAAAAGCAAAAGCTAAAAAATTAGCCGAAGAGCAAGCTCAACAAACTGATACAGATAATACAGTTCCGGTTAAAGCCTCTGCTGATGCTGGTGCTGGTGCTGGTGCTGGTGCTGGTGCTGAAACGAGTACAGCAGAAATAAAGCTAAGTGCTAGTGATGAGAAAAAAGCCAAGATTAAAGCAGCAGCGTCAAAAGCAAAAGCTAAAAAGTTAGCCAAAGAGCAAGCACAGCAAGCTGATAAAGATAATTCAGCTCCAGTTAAAGCCTCTGCTGATGCTGATGCTGATGCTGAAACTAGTACAGCAGAAACAAAGCTAAGTGCTAGCGATGAGAAAAAAGCTAAGATAGCTAAGGCTATTGCCAAAGCTAAAGCAAATAAGAGCTCAGCAAAGAGTACTTCAACCTCTATATCCGATGACGATAAAAAGAAAAAGATATCAGCCGCAATTTCAAAAGCGAAGGCAAAAAAGTCGTCACCATCAATTAATCAAGAAGAATCAGAATAATTATGACATTTTGGATAGCAAGTTCCCCTCATAATCACATCAAAGCTGCCACGCCATCTTTAATGCGACTCGTTATTTTAGCTGCGATCCCCGGTGTATTTGCACAATGGTATTTTTTTGGTTGGGGCACAATAATTCAAATAGCGCTAGCAATTTTATTTGCTGTACTTGCAGAAATTACATTTTTAGCTGCTAGAGACAAAAATATTAAATCGCAAATAACTGACTTCTCTGCGGTATTAACAGGATTGCTTATTGGTATTAGCGTACCTTCTTTAGCACCATGGTGGATCACCGCCATCGGAAGCATATTTGCAATTTGTGTTGTTAAGCAACTCTATGGCGGTTTAGGCTTTAACCTATTTAATCCGGCAATGGCGGCTTATGTTTTATTGTTAATTTCGTTCCCATTAGAAATGACCTCATGGCAACCTGTCAGCAGTTTATTAGTAGAAGATATCAGTTTATTTAATCATTTTTGGCTGATTTTAACCGGCTACACTTGGGAAGGTTTCTCTGTTGAACAGATAAGAATGAGTGTTGATGGTATTACGATGGCAACACCTTTAGATACTTTAAAAACAGATTTAACTTTAGGTTTAACTGTAAACGAGAGCTTTGCTAACCCTGTATTTGGCGAATTTATAGGTCTTGGCTGGGAATGGGTCAACATCGGCTTTTTATTAGGCGGAATACTACTTATTGCTAAAAAGGCTATTGATTGGGTTATTCCTGTAAGTTTTCTTGGGGCATTGTTAGTATTTTCGTTCATCGCTTATACGATAAGCCCAGACAGCAGTGCATCAACCATGTTCCACTGGCTTTCTGGTGGCACCATGCTTGGAGCGTTTTTCATTTTAACCGATCCTGTTTCTGCAGCTACCACCAAAAAAGGCCGTGTACTTTATGCCGTGTTAGCTGCCCTTTTAGTATATTTAATTCGTAAATTTGGGGGTTACCCTGATGCGATAGCATTTGCCGTTTTACTTTGTAACATGGCTGTGCCACTCATCGACCAATACTGTCGTCCCCGCACTTATGGGCATAAGGGAGTAAACTAAAATGAAAGTAGCAGTTCAAAATAATGCCAAAGTTTTAGCCTTATTCGCCATTGCCTGTACAGCTCTGGTTAGCTTAGTAAGCTGGTTTACCAAAGATACAATTATGCGCCAGCAACAACAGCAATTACTTAATACCTTATATGAAGTTATTCCTGCGATGAGTTTAAATAACGATCTTTATCATGACTGCCAAATTATTCAAGGCAATGACTACTTAGGCAATACAGAACAACAAACAGCTTATATAGCCCGCATGGATAATATTCCGGTAGCTGTTGCCATCACATCAACAGCTCCTGATGGCTATAATGGTAAAATCAACTTAATGGTCGCCTTAAATGTCGATGGCAGTGTTAGTGGTGTGCGAGTACTTAAACACCAAGAAACTCCAGGCTTAGGTGATAAAATAGAAACCAGAAAAAATGATTGGATATACAGCTTCGATAATAAAACCGTTGAATCGGTGAATGATTTACGCTGGGCTGTAAAAAAAGATGGTGGTATGTTTGACCAATTTACGGGCGCAACAATCACTCCAAGAGCTGTTGTTAAAGCAGTAAAAAATACTGCGCTATTTTTTAATGAAAATAAAGACGACATTTTAGCTGCGCCAACTTCAACATGTGGAGAAAGCAATGACTGAGCGTAATGAATATAAAGAGTTAACTTGGCAAGGATTATGGAAAAACAATCCTGGCCTAGTGCAGTTACTTGGCTTATGTCCTTTACTTGCTGTAACCACGACCCTTACTAATGCTATAGGTTTAGGCTTGGCAACATTATTAGTTTTAGTTTGTTCTAACGCTACCGTTTCCGCTATTCGTAATTGGGTACCTAAAGAAGTTCGTATCCCAATTTTTGTATTAATTATTGCCGCGTTCGTAACCTGCGTACAGTTATTAATGAATGCATATACCTTTGGTTTGTACCAATCTCTTGGTATCTTTTTACCTCTAATAGTAACTAACTGCGCTATTATCGGACGAGCTGAAGCATACGCCTCTAAAAACCCAGTTAAACAAGCAAGTTTTGACGGTTTTATGATGGGATTAGGTTTTGCTTTGGTATTAATACTACTTGGCGGTATCCGTGAAATCCTTGGTCAGGGCACGCTGTTTGACGGTGCAGATCTGCTATTAGGTGATTGGGCAAGCGTACTTAGAATTGAAATATTTACTTTTGACAGTAAATTCTTACTCGCGATATTACCCCCAGGTGCATTTATCGCGATGGGTTTTTTAATTGCTGGTAAAAATGCCATTGATGCTTACATCGAGAAAAAGCAGCCGAAAGTAGAAACTGACAAAACCATTGAACGTGTCAGAGTAAACTTTGAAGGCTAAGCATTAGCTCAGTTGATGTTGCCAACAATAAAAATAAAGAATTATCGATGAATAAACAAAAAAGAATAGAGATACTCACTCGTTTTCGTGATGATAACCCTAAACCTGAAACAGAGTTAAATTTCTCATCACCGTTTGAGTTATTAATTGCGGTTTTGCTCTCAGCACAAGCTACAGATGTTAGCGTTAATAAAGCAACTGACAAACTTTATCCTGTGGCAAATACCCCACAAGCGATTTTAGATTTGGGCTTAGATAAGCTTAAAGATTATATAAAAACCATTGGCTTATTTAATACCAAAGCGGTTAACACCATCAAAACTTGCCAGATGTTGGTTGATTTGCATGGCGGCGAAGTACCTGAAAATAGAGAAGCATTAGAGGCACTACCGGGAGTTGGACGAAAAACCGCCAACGTTGTGCTTAACACCGCTTTTGGCTGGCCGACTATAGCAGTTGATACTCATATAGATCGCGTATCAAACCGCACTAAATTTGCCATGGGTAAGAATGTGGTAGAAGTTGAGCAAAAGCTTTTAAAGGTTGTACCTGCCGAGTTTAAAGTAGACGTACATCACTGGCTTATCCTGCATGGCCGTTATACTTGTGTAGCAAGAAAGCCTCGATGCGGTGCCTGTATCATCGAAGACTTATGTGAGTATAAAGATAAAACTGAATAGCTAAATATCAATTTAAGCTACGACCAATTATAAGATATCTACATAGCTATTGAATTACTTAAATTTATAAAAATAGAAGACTGACTTAAAAATAAGATTATAAAATGCGAAGTTAGTATAATGGCTGCTCCCCACCACCAGACAGAATGAGCCTTGTTATAGACTCTAATGTCATGAATAACCGCAATTGCAATCACTAACAATTGGCAAAAGCGTTGCGCCCAAGAAAAATAAACGCCAAGAAGATCAAAAGGCAATACTCGACCGAGTGCTGGCTCCATTAAGATTATAGTAGCAACAAGCATCCACCTGCGGTGGGCGTGAGTATCAGCTCGCTGATAAACGGAAAATAAAACAATACAAAAAAAACTGGTTATATCAATAAGCCCTAAAGCAAGAAAATAAGCATTATCAAACAAAGGGGGGACTCTCCCCAAAGATACCGCTGTTATTGTGGTATATATCCCTGATATAAACATTAAGACTAACAGGAAACAACCAGCCCTTCCCATCTTACGATGAAAGACAAGTTTCCCTTGTAAAATGAGATAGTTTTGAACAACAAACAGCAATAGCCAAGCGATAAAGACGAAGCCGTGTAAATGTACCCATATAGGTGTAGTTGCTATATCAACAAAACCTTTATATGCATGGAGTGCAAAACAAAAAACGATAAATACAGATATACCCGCAGATAGCCTGGTGAAAAATAGTTGATCATGTGAATAATGTATAGAGCTCACGGCATCCCTAAAAGGTGAAAAAGTGAATCCATAAGTGTAGTCAAAATTCCTATTTTTAAAAATTTAATCTTTAATTGAGCTTTTTCACCACAATATTACTTGTCTTAATTTTCCTTTAGCAGGACGAATATTGAGGTTAAGGCCAATATTGAGCACTTATCGAACACTAGCAAATTAGCAACAGGTAAAACCGTTGATAATGTAGAGTAAAACTGTTAAAAGTGATCGCAGAAGAATTTTAGAATAGGAAATCGACATGCGAATTTTACATACCATGCTCAGAGTAGGTGATTTGGAGCGCTCTATAAGTTTTTATCAAGATGTTCTTGGTATGCGCTTATTAAAACGCAGTGAAAATGAACAGTATCAATACACCTTAGCTTTCCTTGGCTACGACGATATAGCACACTCCACCGTACTTGAATTGACCTATAACTGGGGCGTAACCGATTACGATCTTGGCGAGGCTTTTGGCCATATTGCTATTGAAGTTGATAATGTATATCGGGCGTGTGAAAAAATAAAAACCTTAGGCGGCGTGATCACTCGCGAGCCAGGCCCCGTTAAAGGCGGTACTACCGAAATCGCTTTTGTAAAAGACCCAGATGGATACGCCATCGAATTAATACAGGCGAAAGAAGACTAATTACCCATTAGTTTATTTTAATAAAAATTATGGCTTTAAAAGCAACGATATATAAAGCGACCATCCAGCTTTCTGATATGGACAGGCATTATTACGACACTATCAATTTAACGATAGCAAGACACCCATCAGAAACAGAGCACAGATTAATGGTACGTATTCTTGCCTTTATTCTTAACGCCCAAGAAGGTTTACAATTTACCAAAGGTTTAAGTGAAGACGACGAGCCTGAAATTTGGCTAAAAGATTACTCCGATGTTTTACAACTTTGGGTTGAACTTGGTCAAATTGATGAAAAGCGTATCAAGAAAGGCTGCTCTCGCGCCAAGAAAATGCACTTATACACTTATGGATCATCAGCAGATACTTGGTGGCAAAAAATTCAAAATAAGCTTGGCGGTTTTAATAATTTATCTATCACTCATATAGATGAGAATACCTGTGAGCAATTACTGCAATTACACTCTCGTACTATGGACTTGCAATGCTCTATAGATTCAGGCCAAGTTTGGTTAGGTAATAATGAACACACAGTGCACATTGAACCTGAAAAACTACTCGAAATAAAATAATCAGAATAAGAATAATGATGAAAACTCGCCAAATTTTACTCTCTGTTGTTGCGACAACCTGTTTATTTACCTCACAGGTAAATGCGACATATAGTCCAAGTAGCAATACGAGTATTGATAAAACCATCAACTTACACGCTGTCGAACAAGACATGCAATTTTTAGCCTCAGATCAACGCCAAGGTCGAAGTATAGGCAGCCAAGGGATCTTGGAGGCGGAGGATTACATTGCCGCTCAATTTAAAAGCCTTGGTTTAAAATATTATGGTAACAATGAGAGTTTTAAACAAAAGTTCCAACTTCATCATTTTTTACCTACAGAAATTAATGTCACTCTAAATAACGAATCAATAGCGAAAGAAAATCTCGCATTTATCGGGACTGCGCCAACTATCGATTGGAACGAGCAAAAAGTTAATGTGGTTTCTGTATCAGCAGATGATGATATTAAAGAGGTAATGAATAACTTAAATAGCCAAGGAGATAATGCCCTAGTATTAGTGCACCCAAACCATGCTGAGCTATTTACTCGTTATCAAAAATCATTTCAACGTGGTATAAAAACAACGTCACAAAAACAGCGTTCTAGCCTAGTACTCGCTCTTACCGACTTACCTAAAGTGACTAGCCTTAAGGTTTTAGCCAAAGTTACGCAAAATAAAATGAATGTCGCTAACATGGTCGCAGTATTACCAGGAACCGAAAAGGCGGATGAGTTTATAATATTTTCGGCTCATCATGACCATTTAGGTGTTAAACAAAATTCAAATGCAGATAAGATTTATAATGGCGCAAATGATGATGCATCTGGTGTTACTGCGGTATTAAATTTAGCCCGCCACTTTAGTCAAACTGAACATAAACGTAGCATTATGTTTGTCACCTTCACTGCTGAAGAAAGTGGCTTGATTGGTTCAAAATATTTTACTGACTTTATTGATGCAGACAAAATCAAAGCCATGATTAATATTGAAATGATCGGTAAAGCGTCTGAGTTTGGTGCAGGAAAATACTGGATGACAGGGTTTGAACGTTCTAACTTAGCTGATATTTTCAATAAGAACTTAAAACCTAATGATAGCCAAGTTTATGCTGACCCTTATTTAAAATATGGACTATTTTATCGCTCAGACAATGCTTCACTGGCAAAACTTGGGGTTGCTGCCCATAGTTTTTCTAGTACTCAAATAAGTAATGATGAAGATTATCATCAAGCGAGTGATGATTTAGCATCTCTCGATTTAGCTCAAATGACGGATGTAATAAAGTCGATTGCAATGGGCTCCAAATCTTTAATAAATGGTGAAGATACGCCTTCTAAAATTGAGTTAGCCGAACCTAAAGCGCCAAGGTTAATTTACTAACACCTTCTAAAAATACTTTCAACTTAAGCGATTAACTATCGATTTTTACTTGTTAAAATCGATAGTTAATTAATAAAGTTGCTATAACAGTATCGATTTCATTACACTCTCTACCACGAAAATTGTAACTATATGTCACACAACCTGTAAATTTGTGTGTTTATCGCGTAACTTAACATTCAAGATTACACTTAGTGCTGTTTTGTAATAAGTTATGAGCTAAGTAATAGTAAATAAATATAGAATCTATAGAGAGTTAATATGCAAGTTAAAAAGTCTATTGTCGCATTAGCATTGTCTGCTGCATTTATCGGGGGTTGTAATAACACGACTGCACCTGAAACAAAAACTACAGAGCAAGTGCAAACTGCAACACAAGTTGAAACTGAATCAGCGCGTTTAAATGCCTTCTTTGAAAAGTCGTTTATGGATGCAGTTATGCGCTCTCCACAATACCAAACTTACTTAGGTATTAAAGATGATTACGATAAGTGGGATGACAATTCAGAAGCGAATGCTGAGAAAGAGCTGCAAATAACTAAAGATAATTTAGCGCAATTACAAACTTTTGACTACGACGCTTTAGATGAGCAAACAAAAATCAGCTACACATTGGCAAAACAGTCAATGGAAAGAGAAATAGCTGATTATAAATGGCGCTACCATAACTACCCAGTTAACCAAATGTTTGGTACTCACTCAAATGTACCTTCATTCTTAATCAATCAACACACAGTTAAAAATTTAGACGAAGCTAATGCTTATGTTAGTCGTTTAAATGGTATTGATGTAGTAATTGAGCAATTGATCACTCAATTAAAAATTCGTGAAGACATGGGCATTATCGCACCAAGTTTTGTTTTCCCTCATGTAATTCGTGATTCTCAAAACTTAATTGCTGGCGCACCATTTGATAACGGCGATGATTCTACTCTTTTAGCTGACTTTAAAAAGAAAGTTAATGCTTTAGAAATAGAAGAAAGTGCGAAATCTGAATTACTTAACCAAGCAAGTACTGCATTACTTACTAAAGTACGTCCTGCGTATCAAGATCTTGTTGACTACTTAATCGAGCTAGAAGCTAAGTCAACAGCTGATGCTGGCGCATGGAAATTCCCAGAAGGTGATGTGTTCTATAACAATGCTTTAGCGAAAACGACGACAACTAAATTTACCGCGGAAGAAATCCACCAAACAGGCCTTAACGAAGTTGCTCGTATTCATGAAGAGATGCGTGTAATTAAAGATAAAGTTGGTTTCAAAGGTGATTTAGCTGCGTTTATGGAATTCATGCGTAATGATGACCAATTCTACTACCCAAATACGGAAGCAGGTAAGCAACGCTATTTAGATGAAGCTACGGCTTATATCGATACGATGAAAACTCATTTAGATGAATTGTTTTTAGTTAAACCTAAAGCCGATTTAATCGTGAAGCGAGTTGAAGCATTCCGTGAAAAGTCAGCAGGTAAAGCTTTTTACAACCGCCCAGCACCAGACGGAAGCCGTCCTGGTATGTACTACGCGAACCTATATGACATGAAGGCAATGCCTACTTACCAAATGGAAGCTCTAGCTTACCACGAAGGTATTCCTGGTCATCATATGCAATTAGCGATTTCTCAAGAGCTTGAAGGTATTCCTACATTCAGAAAGTTCAGTGGTTACACAGCTTATAGCGAAGGTTGGGGCTTATACACTGAGTTTTTACCGAAAGAGATTGGCATGTACTCTGACCCTTATTCTGACTTTGGACGTTTAGCTATGGAATTATGGCGTGCTTGTCGTTTAGTAGTTGATACAGGTATGCATGTTAAAAAATGGACCCGTGAAGAAAGTATTAACTACTACGTAGAAAATACACCAAACGCTAAATCAGATGCGATTAAAATGGTTGAGCGCCACGCGGTAATGCCTTCTCAAGCAACCGCATACAAAGTAGGTATGCTAGAGATTTTACGCTTACGAGATATGGCTAAAACAGAGTTGGGTGAAAAATTCGATATTCGCGAATTCCATGATGTTTACTTAAAAAATGGTCCTCTACCTATGGATATCGTAGAACAAATGGTTAAAGAATATATTGCGAGTAAAAAGTCTGCATAATAATATTCTCAGCTAACATTATTATAAAAAAGCCGCTTTGCGGCTTTTTTTATAGGCAAAATAACGTTGATAATGCAAAAAAAGTAATCTAATGATAAACTTAGAATCAATAATACTTATTAACCACTTGTTGTTTTTATGACTATAAATCGCTTTTTCAACGGTATTTTTCTACTCCTACTATTTGTTATCACGGCAAATATTTCAGCATTTTATTTTTACCAACATTCAGAGCAGCAACTAAGTGACTTACAAAACGACCGCCTAGCAATAATGGAGTTGTCAGCGCAAGTCCGTGATACCTCAAACAAACTAACCAGAACCTCGCGCACCTACGTAGTTACAGGAGATAAAACTTACGAAAGATATTTTAATGAAATATTAGATATTCATAGTGGTAAGCGCCCTCGCCCCGAGCATTATTTTAGTATTTACTGGGATAAACTTCATACCCGAGCAGAACGAAGCATAAGCAGAGAAGTGCCACTACTAGACATAATTAGCAGCTTGATCACGCCAGAAGAGCATTTGTTAATTTTAAAAAATGCCGTGGGACTTACCGACAATATAAACCAAATAGAGCTACAAGCTATTAATTTATATAATAAAGATCAACGTTCTGGTAAAGAACAAGCGTTAACCTTGTTGTATGGTAAGCACTATTTAAAACTAAAAAGTGAAATGATGGAACAAGTTGACGTTTTTGAATCTGCTTACGATAAATGGCATTTTCAACAAACATCAAAATTAGAGCAGCAAATAAAATGGGCTAAGTTCACTAAATTACTTTTACAAATTACGTTTTTATTAACGCTTTTATCAATACGCTTCTTTTTAATCAAAAATGTAAGCAGTCCACTTACGGCATTAACTTGCTATGCAAAGAAAATTGCTAAAGGTGATTTTTCTAGTGAAGTAAAAATTACAACAGATACTGCCGATATTACCTTGCTTGCAAAGTCGATGCAGCAAATGCAGGGGGATATAGCGCAAACTTTATCTCGTTTTGAAGCTCAAACAGCACTTGCAGAGCAAGCTAAGCATCAAGCTCAGTCAGCCAATAAGAGTCGCGGTGAGTTTTTAGCAAACATGAGCCATGAGATCCGTACTCCAATGAATGGCATAATAGGCCTAAGCCAATTATTGCAGCAACAAAAATTGGGCGTTGAAGAACAAGCCTACGTTGATAAAATTTTATTATCCGCTCAGCAATTATTAGATATCCTCAATGACATATTAGATTTTTCAAAAATTGACTCAGAAAAGCTGCATATTGAGACTATTGAATTTAACCTAAAAACATTATTTGATCGCATTAGCAATGTCCTAGCAATTCAAGCAAGTGACAAAAACTTAGAGCTAATATACGACATACCAGCAGAGCTACCAACGCAGTTTTACGGCGATCCTATCCGTATCGGGCAAGTATTAATGAACTTAACCTCAAATGCGATAAAGTTTACCGAGCAAGGTAGTATTACAATAAAATTAAGCACTGAAAACGAGCAATTATTACTGTCAGTTATCGATACAGGTGTTGGTTTAAGTAATGAGCAACTTGAGCATATATTCAAGCCATTCTCACAAGCTGATAACTCAGTTACGCGTAAATTTGGTGGCACAGGTTTAGGTTTAACTATTTGTAATAGTTTAACTGCATTAATGAATGGCCAGTTAACGGTTACATCTACACTTAATAAGGGCAGTACCTTCACCCTCGCCTTGCCTATTATTAAAGAGTTAAACAACACTGCGGTTGAATTAAATAAAATGCCGGTTGTACTCTATTCAGATAATGAACATCATCAACAGCTATGTGACTCGAATGCTAAATTTTATGACTTAGAGCTCACCCTTCGTTCAATCGAGCAGTTAGAACAAGAAATAGAAGAATTTAAGCAAGATAGCCTAGTAATTATCGATTGCCACTCATTAACAACAAGCACAGTGGCAAAAATTGCACAGCAACACAAAGCAATATTAGAAAGTGAAAAAGTCAACTTGGTCACTTTAACCAATATCAACCAAACAGAGCACAGAGAGCAGTTTAGTTATAAAAGCGATAAGGTAAATATTCATTGCCCGCTGATTTTTGCAGAAATACTAAACCTATTAAAAATACAGGCCCCGAGCTCAAAAGATATTAATGAAGATAAAGCATTTAATGGCATTAAAGTATTACTTGCTGAAGACTTTAAACTAAACCAGATAGTAGCCAAAGGATTACTTGAAAAACTTGGTATACAAGTTGATATTGTTGAGGATGGTCAGCAAGCGCTTGCGGCAGTTGAAAAAAATCAATATCGGATGATTTTTATGGATGTTCATATGCCAGTAATGGATGGACATGAAGCAACTCAAAAAATAAGAGCACAAGCTCAATATGATGATTTACCCATTATCGCATTAACCGCGGATGCCCAAAAAGAGCATATGGAAAAATGTATAACGTCGGGAATGAATGACTTTTTATCAAAACCATTTATGCTTGCAGATATAGAAAAAATTATTCTCAAACATCTAAAATAAAAAAAGCTAATGCATGGCATTAGCTAACACCAATAAATTGGTATAAACGATTGCACGGGGTACGTGTACGCTTGCAACTAACTTAGCAACTTAATATGACACTTTTATGAAGCCACTAAATATAATCAATAAATTTCAACGCAGCTATGTTATTCCCCTCACTATTTTATGCTTAATTACAGCCTGTAGCAGTAATGTTGAGGTAGAAACAAATTTAGATGCCGAAAATTTTGAGAATTACTTTGCTACCGGTTCGGTAACCGTTTACCAAGATGAAAATGAATTTAATGGTCCATCTAATTTTGTTGGCATTGTCGAAGGTGAAAGCTGTAAAGCAAAAGAAAATAGCGTGCCTGCTAATGCCGCAGATGCAAGAACACAAGCACGTAAAAAAGCTGCACAATTAAACGCAAACGCAGTTGTTTTTACCTCATGTACGCTAATTGAAGATCAGCAATGTCTTGAAATGATGGTTTGTTACGGCAAAGCTTATCAAGTCGTAGATAAACAATAATCTGCCTATTTATTTAAAGTGACTATTTTGACTAACAGCCCTACATTTAATTTTAATGCCATTGCAGTTGTACACTCTCCATATAAACAGAAGTTTGCCATTCCCCGCCAACCGGGTCTAGTTAGTGCCGCACATGGAAAAATAGAATTGGTTGCCGACTATAGTAATATTGAGCTTGTTAGAGATATTGAGCAACACAGTCACTTGTGGGTAATCTTTGTTTTTCATGCCACCCAAGCACAAGGTTGGAAGTCATTAGTAAAAGCCCCCCGCTTAGGCGGCAATAAGAAAACTGGGGTGTTATCTACTCGCTCCACTTTTAGACCAAACCCTATCGGAATGTCAGTAGTCAAGCTAGAGGGTGTTGTTAAGCAAGGAAGTAAAATTTACCTAAACATCTCAGGTTTAGATTTATTAGATGGTACACCTGTTTTGGATATAAAACCTTACATCCCTTATAGCGACTCGATAGCAAGCGCCCATTCGGCCATGGCTAATACAGCGCCAGAGCAAGAGTTATTAGTAAGTTTTAGCGAACAAGCAAGCATTGAATTAAATACACTAGCCTCTAACTACCCTGAATTGGAAACATTGATCACACAAGTGCTTAAGCAAGATCCTCGCCCTGCATATAAAAAGCTAAATAAAAACATGCAAGAGTATGGCATGAATTTATATGATTTAAATATAAGGTGGCAAGTTAAAGATAACCAATGCGAGGTTATCAGCATTAATCTGCAATAATAGCTAGACCCCCTTCCCTTAATTTTGCTTTGTGTCCTTTGCTGTGTATAATTGCGCCGCCTTGATCACATAAAATAACAAAGGCAAACAATTTAATAACCGCGCCGGATTTACGTTCCGGTCAGCACGAGGAAATACCATGTCCAATATAGTTGTATCTGCACTATACAAATTTGTCACGCTCGAAAATTTTGAGCAATTAAGAAATCCTATCCATAACACCATGCAAGAAAATAATGTCAAAGGTACTTTATTGCTTGCTAAAGAAGGTATTAACGGAACTATAGCTGGTTCACGTCAAGGCATAGACAATGTTTTAGCTTTTTTAAAAAGCGATGAGCGTTTGAGCGAGCTTTCTCACAAAGAATCATTTACCCAAGAGCCTCCATTTAAACGCTGTAAAGTTAAACTAAAAAAAGAAATCGTTACCATGGGTGTTGAAGGTATTGACCCTAAGCAAGTTGTTGGTACTTATGTAAAGCCACAAGATTGGAATGCTCTTATTTCAGATCCTGAAGTATTATTAGTAGATACACGCAACGATTACGAAATTGAGATTGGTACTTTTAAGCATGCCGTAAATCCAAATACAGAAACATTTCGTGAGTTTCCTCAATATGTTAAAGATAATTTAGATCCTGCTAAACATAAAAAAGTGGCAATGTTTTGTACCGGCGGTATACGTTGTGAAAAATCGACTGCTTATATGAAAGAGCAAGGTTTTGAAGAAGTTTATCACCTTGAAGGCGGGATTTTAAAATACTTAGAAGAAGTACCAGAAGAGAATACCCTGTGGCAAGGCGATTGCTTTGTTTTTGATGACAGAGTTGCGGTTGATCACTCTTTAGAGAAAGGTAAATATGATCAATGTCATGCATGTCGAATGCCTATCACTGAAAAAGAAAAGCAACTACCTGAATATGAAAAAGGTGTTAGCTGTCATCGCTGTATTAATAAAGTAACTGACCAGCAACGTGCTCGTTATGCCGAACGTGAAAAACAAATGAACCTGGCAAAACAGCGTGGTGAAGAACATATTGGTAGTGGCGCAGCTAAAACCATTGAACAGCGTAAAGCGATTAAAAAGCAAAGAATAGAGCAACAAAGAACTAGTTCATAACGTTGCAGCAATATAAAATAATTTTAAGGCCAGCATAGACGCTGGCCTTTTTGTTACTAATTCAACACCTTACATTGTGATTTGAAAATAACTTAATGATGGCTTAAAATTGTACAATAATTAACCACACAGGTTTTATATTATGGCTGACGATATTTCAAATTTTGATGAGTTAAAAGATGAAAATCAAAGTTTAAATAGCAATGTTTCTGACGAGATTGAACAAGCAGATACAGATAATCATTCTTCTATGTGGTGGTTAAACATACGCCGCCGATGCCATAAACACAACAACCTAAAGCGCAACCTTATTCGCCGAAAACATTAGTTAATAGTATTCAATCAATTTAAAAAGACAAAAACATCAAATTGTGCTTTTTCCTTACCCGTGAGGCTGATAGAATAGCGACAATTTTCTATTCATTTTATTCGGAATTGTACAGCAATGCGTACCAGCCAATACCTACTTTCTACGTTAAAAGAAACGCCAGCAAATGCTGAAGTTATCAGTCATCAATATATGTTACGTGCGGGCCTTGTTCGCTCTGTAGCTTCAGGGTTATATACTTGGTTACCCACTGGCCTGAAGGTTTTAAAGAAAGTTGAAAACATAGTACGTGAGGAAATGGACCGCGCAGGCGTTATCGAAATGCTTATGCCACTTGTACAACCTGCTGATTTATGGGAAGAATCTGGTCGTTGGGAAGATTACGGCCCAGAATTACTTCGTATTAAAGACAGGCACAACCGTTCATTTGTACTTGGCCCAACTCATGAAGAAGTTATCACTAAGCTTATCAGCTTTGAGCTAAACAGCTACAAGCAACTGCCTTTATCGGTTTATCAAATTCAAACTAAATTCCGTGATGAAATTCGTCCACGTTTCGGTGTAATGCGTGGCCGTGAGTTCTTAATGAAAGATGCTTACTCATTTCATTTAGATCAAGAGTGTTTAGAAGCGACTTACCAAAAAATTCATGCTGCATATTGTCGTATATTTGATCGTTTAGGTTTAGTTTACCGCCCAGTATTAGCCGATACCGGCTCAATTGGTGGTGATGCATCTCATGAATTCCATGTACTTGCCGATTCAGGTGAAGATGATATTGCTTTTAGTGATGCAAGTGATTATGCCGCTAACATTGAAAAAGCAGAAGCATTAGCGCCAGCAGGCGAACGTGCAGCTGCAACTAAAGCGTTAGAAAAAGTTGCAACGCCTAATGTACATAGCATTGAGGAAGTATCTAGCTTCTTAAATGTTGATGCAACGCAAGTGGCTAAAACATTATTAGTTTTAGGTGAATGTGAAGACGGTGAAACACCACCTGTAGTCGCTTTAGTACTTCGTGGTGACCATGAACTCAACGAAATTAAAGCAGAGAAAATTGCAGGTATAGCTTCACCACTTACGTTTGCAAATGATGCTCAAATTCAAGATGCCGCTGGCTGTGATGCTGGTTCAATCGGTCCGGTAGGCTTAAATATTCGTGTAGTAGTTGACAGAACAGCTGCACATTTAGCTGATTTTGTTTGTGGTGCTAACGAGACAGGCTTCCACTACACAGGCGCAAACTTTGAACGCGATATCACTGAATTTGAAGTTGCCGATATTCGTAATATTGTTGCAGGCGACCCTAGCCCATGTGGTCAAGGTAGTTTAACAATCAAGCGCGGCATTGAAGTTGGCCATATTTTCCAATTAGGTGATAAATATGCCAAAGCCATGGGCGCTGCGGTATTAAACGACAACGGTAAAAACCAAACCATGACCATGGGTTGTTACGGCATTGGTGTTTCACGTATTGTAGCTGCTGCAATTGAGCAAAACCATGATGAAAACGGTATTATCTGGCCTGATGCTATTGCTCCTTTTAAAGTAGTTATTGTGCCAATGAATATGCATAAGTCTGCTCGTGTTAAAGAAACAGCAGAAAAGCTTTACAGTGAACTGTTAGCTGCAGGTGTTGAAGTTATTATTGATGACAGAAAAGAACGCCCAGGAGTAATGTTTAAAGATGCTGAATTAATCGGTATTCCACACAGCATTATTGTTGGTGAACGTAATTTAGATAATGAAGAAGTTGAATACAAACACCGCCGTGGAGGCGATAAAGAAACATTAAAAATAGCTGATGTTGTTGAGTTTATTTGTAATAAGTAAACCTTTATATTTATTCTAAGTTAAAGTCTAAAGAGCATCTATTGATGCTCTTTTTTTTTGCACTAAAAAATACAATTTATTAGTAGATTTCAGTATTAACAATCGTTTAATATTAGCAAAATATGAATAGAGCTAGATTTAGCCCTTCATAAATGTCTTACTTATGCACTTCTAATGCAGCCTTTAAGTAAATTATTATTTTTAATAGCCTAGCTGTAGCCCTTATAAGGTAGCGGTTTTGCTGTTTTTAATGGAGAACAAATAAATCGAATGTAGAGATAAATACAAAAGCAGATTAGCTTTTGAAAAATATTTACTCATTAATTCTACATTTTAAAATTATTGATCTAAATTAAATGGTAGAAGAACTTTATCTTCATTAATTATCATTTAGATTTTTGCTTTAATTGTTTATTTCATCACAGTTACACTCGCTTTCAGCCAGTAAATATAAAGTAACTAGATGACTTAGTTGTTTTTAACTTTTGCGGTCTTCATTAGCAAACTTACCTAGTTCTTTACAAAGAAATTCTGAAGACTGCCTTATGCAAGGCGTTATAAATGAATATACTCTTTTTGATGTATCCGTGGGATAAAATTGATCCTGAAACAGACTCTACCTTACGTTTAATTCACGAATGTGTTTCGCGCGGTCATACAGTAGCAATCACCACACCAAATAATTTAACTATGCGCGACTCAGTTGCCAGTGCATTTTGTCAGGTGTTTTCTCAGGCGCCGACACCAGCAAACATTGTCTCATTTTATAAAAAAGCCAAGTTTAAAAAATCAAGGCTGCCACTTGCTGGTTTTGACACTATTATTATGCGTGCCAACCCTCCACTAGATCCAATCGCCTTAAACTTTTTAGATTCGGTGCGTGAAGAAGTGTTCATCATGAATGACATTGACGGTTTACGTATTGCCAATAACAAGTTGTACACAGCCTCATTTGATGATCCTAACAATAAATTTATTCCAGTAACTCATGTATCTAAAACACCAGATTATTTAGAAGAAGTATTGCGTGAGTCTGCAACCGATAAAATGATCATGAAACCCCTCGATGGCTATGGCGGTGCTGGTGTTATCTTAGTTGAAAAGCACGCTCAAAAAAGTTTCCATTCCCTATTAGAGTTTTACATTAACAGTGGTAAAGGTGGTAACTACGTTATTTTACAAGAGTATGTGGAAGGGGCAGATGCCGGTGATGTACGAGTTTTAATGCTTAATGGTGAGCCTATTGGGGCAATGAAACGTGTTCCTTCAGATGGCGAAGTTCGCTCAAATGTCCATGCTGGTGGCACAGTAGTAAAGCACAGTTTAACTAAAAAAGAAAAAGCGCTTTGTAAGCATATTGGGCCTAAATTAGTACGCGATGGTTTGTATTTTGTTGGCATTGATTTAATCAATGAAAAACTGATTGAAGTTAACGTGCAAAGCCCAGGTGGCATCATGCGTATTAACCGTTTAAACAATGTTAAATTACAAAAGAAAGTAATTGATTTTATCGAGAGTGTTATTAACGCCAAAGAAGCATTAACGTTACGTAAAACTGAATTTAGAAAGGCGATAAAAGATGCTCACGCTATCTGAGAAACAATGTATTGCGCTGATTAATAAAGGTGAGTGTTTTCATGCCGAAGTAGAAAACGCTGCTTTTATTATAAAAATTGATGAGTATTGCCCTGTTATCTGCGCAGCGATACATAATGGCCATAACCTGCGCGATGATTTACAAAAAGCTTTTTTATTAAGCGATGATGAGCGTTTTTATGAAGAAGATCCGTATACTTACGACCTAATATCTTCTTTCCCTATCACTATTTGTGGTAATGATTCTCGATTTGAGTATGACTTAAATCGAGCAAAAACGCTCTCAACATATTTTAAAACAGCTTGGGATAAACAAGTTTGGCAAAAACCGCTAACCCCTAAACAAAGAGCAGTGAGTCACGCTAAGCACCAGTCTTTTTATAATGTACTTGAGGCGCTTATAGCTAAAATTGAAAAACAATTTAAAAACAGTATTGTCTTTGATATTCACTCTTATAACTTCAAGCGCATCGAACAAGACACGCCAACATTTAATATCGGCTCTGCTCAAATAGATATTGAACGTTGGGGTTCAATCGCTAATCATTTTGAAAAGCAGTTGCATAAGATTGAACTACCAAACCTTAATGCCCGAGCCGCAACTAATGAAGTATTTCAAGGTCGAGGTTATTTAATTACCCATGTTAACGCACACTTCGATAATACCTTGGTATTGCCTGTAGAGGTCAAAAAAGTATTTATGAATGAAACTAATGGTGAACTTTATCCATTAGTTTTAGAAGAGTTACAAGCAGGCATTAAGAATGCTATCTCAGAAACCGCGGCATTCTTTATGCGCCGTTATGCAAAGAAGAAATCCGTTAGTAAAGTCGATATGCTCGCTTCTTCCCTAGCCCCTGAGATATTAGCAGTTGATAAAAAATTATATAGTTTGTGCCGAAAAATAGAGACCTTAAACTTTATTAATCCGATTAATATTGCCAGTGAACGTAAGAAATTTTTATCAAGTAAAACACAAAAGAACCCACAATTTAGGTACAAACAGTTAAACATCAATCCGCACCAGTTTAGAGAAAAGCTTTATAAGCTTGCGATTGATGAGATAATTGATCCTGATATTAATCATTTATATCGTCATGTCATTGAGAATTACGCCACAAAAATTGACCTACTTAGCTCTATTGGTAACGATGATTTTGTCTATAACTCATTAAAATATTATGGCGAACCCGATGATAATGATATTGCCAATGCTGAATTTATATTGCGCGCACCAATGCTTGAGGGTGATGCCCAAGAGCCAATACATAATGCCGATTATGTGGTGCAATACTTTACTGAAATAGCCAAACAATGGGGCTTAAAATGTAAGATAGAAAAGTCAGCTCGCATAGTGGCAAAAGCCATGGTTAATAATGAAAAAGGCCTATTACTGGTCAATAAAGATGCGTTATTTTCTGAAAAAGAATTAAAAGCATTTGCTTATCATGAGCTTGGCATACATATGTTAACCACCATCAATGCGAAAAACCAAAAACTGAAAGTATTTTCCTTAGGGTTAGTGGGTAATACCCATACTCAAGAAGGCTTAGCTATATTTAGTGAGTATTGTTCTGGCAACTTAACTCTCAGTCGCTTAAAAGTGTTGGCTCTGCGTGTAATGGCAGTTAAGTTTATGCTTGAACACAATGACTTTACTAAAACATACCAAGCCCTTATTGATAATTATCAAGTAAGCAGAGAGCAAGCATTCACCTTAGCGACAAGAGCCTATCGTGGTGGCGGTTTTACTAAAGACTACCTTTATTTAAAAGGCTTTAGAGATATAGTTGCATTAAGTAAAACACATCCTCTGGATAATCTATTGGTAGGTAAAACTGGCTTAGTGGATTTACCTGTTGTGACTGAAATGATTGAACGCGGCTTCATCCCAAGAGCTCAATCATTATTTCCGTTAACGATTGAGCCGAAAGCTGATACGCAAATTATCGATTATTTAGTTTCAGCAATTCAATAACTTAACCTTTAGTTACAGAATTATCAAAAATTTAAGTTGTAAATTAAATATCTCAACATATAATACTGAAAACCGGGGCGTCTGATTACCAGACATCCCGGTTTTTTTTTGGAATTTTTTTAGTGTGCTGTTCTTAGCTAACCAGGACACTTATATTTTATTTAATAGCTAAAGATTAAAGGACATACCATGCGTATTGAACAAGACTTAAAATTAGGTTTTAAAGATGTGCTTTTCCGTCCCAAGCGTTCGACTTTAAAAAGTCGTTCCCAAGTTGAATTGAATCGCGAATATACTTTTAAACACAGTGGCCGTAAATGGTCAGGCGTACCTATCATTGCCGCTAACATGGACTCTGTAGGTAGTTTTGAAATGGCAGAAGCTTTATCAAAACATAACGTAATGACGGCTATTCACAAGCACTACTCAGTAGATGATTGGGCTGGCTTTGTTAAAAACTACGACGCAAGTGTATTGAACAACGCGATGGTATCAACTGGTACTTCTGAAGCTGAATTTCAAAAAACGAAAGACATTATGGCGCTTTCAGACGACTTAATTTTTATCTGTATCGATATTGCTAATGGCTACTCAGAGCATTTAGTAGAATACGTTGAGCGTGTACGTGCTGAATTCCCTAACAAAATCATTAGTGCGGGTAACGTAGTTACTGGTGACATGGTTGAAGAACTTATTTTAGCTGGTGCTGACATTGTTAAAGTTGGTATTGGCCCAGGTTCAGTATGTACTACTCGTGTTAAAACAGGTGTTGGTTACCCACAACTTTCTGCAATTATTGAATGTGCTGATGCTGCTCATGGCCTTGGTGGCATGATCATTGGTGACGGCGGTTGTAGCTGTGCTGGTGATGTTTCAAAAGCCTTTGGTGGCGGTGCTGATTTCGTTATGCTTGGCGGCATGCTTGCAGGTCACAGTGAAAGTGGTGGTGAAGTGTTCGAAAAAGATGGTAAATCTTTTATGAAGTTTTACGGCATGTCTTCACAAAGTGCAATGGACAAGCATTCAGGTGGTGTTGCTAATTACCGTGCAGCAGAAGGTAAAACAGTGTTATTACCATACCGTGGCAGCGTTGAAGGAACAATTCAAGACATTATGGGCGGCGTACGCTCTACTTGTACTTATGTTGGTGCGGCTAAGCTTAAAGAGCTAACTAAACGAACTACATTTATCCGAGTACAAGAGCAAGAAAATAACGTTTTTGGTAAAGAATAAACTTTACCATAAGAAACGTTCTTACAAGTAAATAGCGAAAGGCCTGTACTCTATGTGAATACAGGCCTTTTTATTAGTAAAAAAAAGTTTCTAGTTTCTAGAAAACATCAAAATCGTTTCTCGAATTGCCACTTATCCCAATAAATTTTTTGCTTAAAATATTTCGAAAACAGCTTATTTAATTGATGAAAGGTTGTTAGTTCAGCATTCGTCCCACTAATACATTGCCAAACAAATCGATGGCAATTATTTTTAATTAGATCATATTCTTGATAATTAAATATCTGCTTAATTGCCCTTTGTGCAATTAAATCATTAACCAAAGCATTTCCTTTGGCGTCACAAGCAACAAATATTTCATTACCTGAACGCTCTTTTAAAAATCGCTGTGGAGAAATCGCTTTAATCAAGCCACTACCGTGTAATTCCACTATAGTATCTTTATCAATTAGTATACCTGTATGATCTAATACCCCGCCTAAACCACAACACACTAATGCACCAGGTTTAATTTTAGCAAAATGCGTTGATGCAAAAATTTCAGAAGGGTATTTAGCAATACCACTGCTGTGCAGATCAAATTCATCCCTGATAGTTTTATTGCTATCTAACCTACGGTTTTTATCAGCTTTTTTTTGATGCTCTTTTAATTCACTCGCGGCCACAGCAGAAACTACAGCGGCGCCTAATAAAATTAACGGTAATGCCATAAATCACCTTCTACTTGCTATAAATAGCTCTATTAATATTAGTTATAAGCAAAAAATCACAAAATATCACAAAAAAAGTGTCAGCAAGTGTTTCAAAAGACTAGTATTTAAGTATTCTATAAAGGAAGACCATTAAACGCAGTAAGTAGCCCATGAGTAAGTATTTAAAATCACAAAAATTATCTGGCGTATGTTATGACATTCGAGGCCCTGTAGCCGCCGAAGCTAAACGCTTGGAAGAAGAAGGCCAAAAAATATTAAAACTGAACATAGGTAACCCTGCCCCATTTGGTTTTTTAGCCCCAGATGATATTTTACGCGATGTAATTCATAACTTACCTACCGCACAAGGTTACAGTGAGTCACAAGGCATCTACTCTGCTCGCGTTGCTGTTATGCAATATTATCAACAATTTGGTCTACTCAATTTAAGTGTAGATAACATTTTTATTGGTAATGGCGTAAGTGAGCTAATAGTAATGGCTATGCAAGCTCTGTTAAATAGTGGTGACGAAGTACTAATTCCGGCTCCAGACTACCCTCTTTGGACTGCTGCCGTGTCATTATCTGGTGGTAAAGCAGTGCATTACCGTTGTGATGACGCCAACTTTTGGTATCCAGACATAGAGGATATTCAGAGTAAAATAAACAGTAAAACCAAAGCGATTGTATTAATTAACCCAAACAATCCAACAGGTGCCGTTTATCCGAAAGAGGTTTTGGAGCAAATTATTGCCTTAGCTAAAGAGCATGACTTAATTGTATTTTCAGATGAAATTTACGATAAAGTATTATTCGATGGTGCAACTCATACACCAACAGCAAGTTTAACTGAAGACGTACTTGTGGTCACTATGGGTGGCTTATCTAAAAACTATCGCATCGCCGGCTTTAGAGCTGGTTGGATGATGCTTACCGGTCCATTACATCAGGCAGAAAACTACATTGAAGGCTTAGTTATGCTAGCCTCGATGAGGCTGTGTGCGAATGTACCTTGTCAACACGCGATTCAAACGGCACTTGGTGGTTATCAAAGTATAAATGAGTTAGTCACAGAAGGTGGGCGTTTAAAAGTACAGCTCGATATAGCTCATAAAATGATAAATGAAATTGATGGTTTAAGCTGTCATAAAGCTAAAGGTGCAATGTATTTATTCGTTAAAGTTGATACCGATAAATTAAAAATTCATGATGATGAGCAAATGGTGTTAGACATTCTTCGCCAAGAAAAAATCTTGTTAGTGCAAGGTAGTGCCTTTAACTTAACTGATGGTATTTATTTTAGGTTAGTATTTTTACCGCACAGTGAAGATCTAGTACAAGCAATTACACGCTTAAAGCACTTTTTTAGTCATTACTCTCAAGAAGAGGTTTAAATAATGGAAAGTACATTTTTAGCTTGGATGTTTCGCATGCCTTTGATCAAGCGCTGGGCATTAATGTACTGTGTTAAAGAAGAAAACATTGCCGAGCATAGCCACCAAGTTGCTATTGTTGCGCACTTACTTGCGGTGATCCGTAATAAGAAGTTCAATGGCTCTATAAATGCGGACAAAGTTGCTACAACAGCTTTATATCATGAAGCTAGCGAAACTAGATATGGCGATATTGTTAATCCAACTAAATACGCTAATCCAGAAATAGCACGAGAGTTTAAAAAGATTGAGCGTATTGCCGAGCAAGAGTGTTTGGATTCTTTACCAGAAGAATTTCGCGATATATTTGCCGATATAATCGTGCAAGATAACGTTGATGAAGAGTATAAAAGCATAGTAAAAGCTGCTGATATTTTAGTTGCTTATATAAAATCTCTTGATGAGCTAAACCATAACAACCCAGAATTTGAACACGTAGAACAACGTTTAAAAGCAAAGTTAGATGAGTTTTCCCAGACAATGCCCGAAGTTGAATACTTTATGGCAACTTTTCTTCGTTTTTGTACAGCCTCTGTCGATAACTTAACCAAACATAGCTAACAGTTTATTTAATAATCCCTTTTCACCATAGCTTAAGCCTTATACAATGCCTTGCTTGTAAAAGGCTTAACTTAGCCTTTTACAAAACTCCATAAAATAGTAAAGCGATCAAGCTTGAGCAAATAGAAGATCAAATGCAAAAAAATAATCATGGTAATGTATATGCCGAAGGCAATAGCCTACTTAACAAGCAAGACTCAATAGAGAATTTATCTGCACATTACTCTCCTTTGCAAAGACGCCAACCTCTTAATATGTTCATTAGTGATAAAGCCGTTAATAAACGTTGGCAAGTGCTTGATTGTGATCACGCTAAAACAGAATTACTTGATGAGTTGACCCAAGCCTCAATGGCGCAATATCAAAAAAACATTGAAAACTTTATTGGTACAGTAAAAATTCCTGTCGGTATTGCCGGCCCTCTTAGAGTTAATGGCTTATTTGCTAAAGATGATTACTTTATTCCGCTAGCGACAACAGAAGCAGCTTTAGTTGCCTCATATAACCGAGGGGCATTATTAATTTCTGAAGCAGGTGGTTGTAGCGCTATACTACTTAATGAAGGTGTGTGCCGCACGCCAGGCTTTGCTTTTGAGTCATTGATTCAATCAGGTCAGTTTGTTGCTTGGGTAAGCACTAAAATAGCAGAGCTGACTGAGATTGCTGAAAAAACATCAAATCATCTGACATTAAAAGATATTAAAATAAACGTCGAAGGTAACCACGTTTATCTTATTTTTGATTACTTAACTGGCGATGCATCTGGGCAAAATATGGTTACTATTGCTACCAACACGGTATTAGAGCATATTTTAGAGCAGTCCCCTATTGATATTAAATATGCCTTTTTAGACGCTAACTTATCAGGCGATAAAAAAGCAACATCACAAACACTTAATGGCGTACGTGGAAAAAAGGTAACCGCCGAAGTTCACATTCCTGCAGACCTTGTGCAAAAACGCCTGCATACAACACCGGAGCGTATGGCTGACTTTTGGCGCATGTCAACGGTTGGCGGCGTGTTAAGTGGCTCTGTTGGCGTGCAAGGTCATTATGCCAATGGCTTAGCTGCGTTATATATTGCCTGTGGCCAAGATGCTGCTTGTGTAGCTGAATCTGCAGTTGGCGTTACTCGTATGGAATTAAATGATGACGGCAGTTTATATGCCGCTGTAACTTTACCGAACTTAATGGTTGGCACCGTTGGTGGTGGCACTGGGCTTCCTTCTCAGCAAGCTAACTTGCAACTTCTGGGCTTAGCAGGTTCAGGTAATGCACAAGCCCTTGCTGAAGTTTGTGCTAGCCTATGTTTAGCCGGTGAGCTTTCGATAATAGGTGCGTTTTGCGCAGGCCATTTTGCTAAAGCCCATAAAAAACTCGCTCGATAAACTTACCATAGGCCAAAATTTTCATATTAAAACAATAACTAAACTGCTAACATCAAGAATTAATTTTAAGGTGTCTTCGGTTAGTTTTAACTTTAGACTTAATTGGGAATATGGTTAAAGTCCATAGCTGTTCCCGCAACTGTAAACAACATAAGCGTTTCTAAAAATGATGATGTTGTAAGCCAGAATGCCAGCCTTTATTTATCAAGTCCGATTAACACGTGCGGGTAACACGAAGAAGATCAAGACTGTTTAGTTAAATAGTCCCTTCTTTTTTGCTTGCTCTTATAAAGATCAATAACATGGCAAAAACAGTACTACAGACAACAAAGTTAACTTGGCAAGTAACAGATAAAACAATTATCGATGCTATCGACTTTGCTCTCTACCAAGGTCAGACAGTTGCTATTGTTGGACCTAACGGTGCTGGAAAAACATCTCTATTAAAATGTTTAAATGGCCAATCCCCAAATTACAGTGGTGAAATAACATTAAACGCCAGGCCTTTGCATACTATAAACAACAAAGAAATTGCCAAACAAATAGCTGTTGTAAGTCAGCATAATCAATCCACATTTAATTTATCGGTAATCGATATTGTACGTATGGGCTTGATCCCTCATAAAAATTTATTTGATGGCGATACTCAAAGTGACCTAGAAAAAATTCAACAGGCTCTTAACAAAGTAGATTTACTTAATAAGCAACATCAAGTATTTAATACTTTATCAGGTGGTGAACAACAA
Source organism: Thalassomonas sp. M1454 (assembly GCF_007097525.1). Lineage (GTDB taxonomy): Bacteria > Pseudomonadota > Gammaproteobacteria > Enterobacterales > Alteromonadaceae > Thalassotalea_A. Next base: position 13,270 of record NZ_VKDD01000002.1, on the reverse strand, counting down.
CGAGTATTAATTGCACAAGCTATTGTACAAGCCGCAAATATATTAATCATGGACGAACCTACCAATCATTTAGATATTTACTATCAACATCAAATACTTAACTTAGTAAAAAGTTTAAATATTACCTTGTTAATTACCATACATGATTTAAATTTAGCAGCCGAGTATTGCGATAGAATTGTACTTATGGATAAAGGTTTAGTTGTAGCAGATGATACCCCTGAAAAAGTTCTTACTGCAGAAAACCTTAAAAAGGTATTTAATTTAGATTGTGCAATCGATGAAAATCCTTTCACGAACAAACCTCGAATAACTTTTGCTAATAATATCTCCTCACATCAGGAGATATGTAATGAAACATAAACTCAACAACAAATATGCGTACAGCTTATTACTAATTTTAGTATTTATAACCTTTGTCTTTTCAGTTGGCTTTGGTGTTAGCAGTGTAGATCATCTTGCAGTATGGCAATGTTTTACCGGTCAATGTGAACAAGAAATATATAAAACTATTCTATTTGATATCCGCTTACCTCGAGTATTATTAGGTTTCATCGCAGGATTTGGCTTGGCCATAGCTGGTGCATTATTACAAAACGTAACTCGCAATCCATTAGCCGATCCTTATCTATTTGGTATCGTTGCCGGTGCTGGTTTAGGCGCCACATTAGCAAGTTTACTACCAGAGAGTATTGCTTTTATTTCAACCCCTATTGCTGCGTTTATTGGTGCGTTATTAGCTATCACTCTCGTATTATCAGTAGTGTTAAATAATAATTGGCGACGTGTAGAGCACTTATTATTAGCCGGTGTCGCTGTTTCCTTCTTATTAAGCTCAATGACTAGTTTTATTTTATATACAGGAGAAGCCTTTGCTACCAACAGGGTGATTTTTTGGTTAATGGGCTCGTTATCAAATGCAGACTTTAATGCTCTTGGTTGGATAGCTCCTGTAATATTACTGTCGACGTTTATTTCAATAGTAATGGCGCGCCAGCTAGATGCCTTATTATTAAGTGATGAAAGTGCACGTTCTTTAGGGGTTAATGTTAAAAGTTTACGAATATTAATACTCACAACTTGCGCCGCAAGTACCGCTATTATTGTTGCTTTTTGCGGTGGTATAGGCTTTGTTGGTTTAATGATCCCACATATAGTTCGTCACTATGTAGGGATAACAACGACGAAACTTATTATTGGCTCAGGTATGTTGGGAGGCTGTTTTTTAGTTGTTGTCGACGTAATAGCTCGTACAGCTCTTAGCGGGCAAGAGTTACCTATTGGCGTTATTACTTCAGCATTAGGTAGCGTATTCTTTCTATTATTAATGCGGAAAATGTAAACCAGAGAAAAAGATTTTGTGCTAACAACAAAACAAATTATAAACTGAGATAAATACAATGAATGACAAAATTAAAGATGAGCGCCATAAAGAACGCCAGCAACGATTAAAAGAAAAAGTTGATCAACGTGTAGCAAACGCAACGAAAGAGAAAGGCTTACTTTTAGTGATAACCGGAAATGGTAAAGGTAAAAGTACCTCTGGTTTCGGCACTGTTGCAAGAGCTGTGGGTCATGGTTTAACTGCTCATGTAGTGCAGTTTATTAAAGGTAGCTGGGAATGTGGTGAACGCAACCTTTTGGAGTCTCATGGTGTAAATTTTTCAGTGATGGCAACAGGCTTTACTTGGGATACGCAAAACAAAGAAAGTGACACCGCGGCCGCTCAAATTGCTTGGACAGACGCAAAAAAATTACTTAACGACGATAAAACGGATGTAGTTCTTCTTGATGAGCTAACTTACATGGTAACTTATGGTTATATTGACTTAGAAGACGTTATCACCTGTATTAACAACCGTCCGAAACACCAACATGTCATCATTACAGGGCGAGCATGTCATCGTAAACTTATCGAGCTTGCTGATACCGTTTCAGAAGTGCAATCAATAAAGCATGCTTTTGACAATGGCATAAAAGCCCAGGCAGGTATTGATTGGTAAACTTGAAGAATAAAAAACTCTCAGTTTTAGTTGTTTTAAGTTTAATACTTGTCGCTTGGACTGTTAAGGTTACCGTCTACTCATCTAGCACGCCAATTGAAGTGGTTTCAGATCAAGCCATCGACAACCAGCAGCGAGAACAAAATGACGAAAATAAAGATTATAGTCAGCAAAAAATAATTACTTTAGCCCCTCATTTAGTCGAGTTATTGTTTGATTTAGGTATTGGTGATCGAATAATTGGCACTATTGAGTTTTCTGACTTTCCTGAGCAAGCCTTAAACATTCCTCGAGTCGGTAATTATGCGCAATTAAAAATAGAGAAAATCATAGCCCTTGAGCCTGATTTAATAATTGCCTGGCACACTGGTAATCCGGTTGATGATTTAACTAAATTAGAAAAACTTGGCATAAAGGTGGTTTATTCAAAGCCTACAACCCTAGCTGATGTAAGTAAAGATTACCGCTTAATAGGACGCTTAACAGGTACTCAAAAATTGGCTGAGGAAAAAGCGTTAAATTTTGAAAAAAAACTGGCTCGGTTAACCGCACACTATGCAAACAAAGATCCAATCACAGTGTTTTATGAACTCTGGTCAAAACCGGTAACTACCGTTGCCAATAAGGCGTGGCCGCAACTAGCTTTAAACGTATGCGGTGCTAAAAATCCTTTTAGTAAAATCAAAAAAGATTATCCACAAGTTAATCTGGAAGAAGTAATAATAGCTGATCCGCAAATAATTATTCAGCCAAATTCAAACGGTGAGAAACATGTAGATGCTATAAACTGGCAAAAGTACCCGAAAATTAAAGCTTCTATCCATCAGCAAATGCTGTATCCCAATGCCGATTTATTACATCGCATGAGTTATCGATTAATACCAGAATTAGAAAAGCTGTGTATTAATATTGATAAAAGCCGCCAGTATTACCAACGGCTTAATAATGGAACTAACGAAAATAAAAGTTAGGCATCAAAGATATTAATAGTGGGTTCAATGTAACTAGGTAAGGTAAATAATTGCGGATGCAACAAGTGCGCAATTAACTCTAATGAATCAACTAACCTTGGACCGGAGCGAGAAAAGTAAGCATTGCCGTTAACCACGTATACTTGCTTATTTTTAACTGCTGTCAACGACTGCCAGCCGCTATGCTCGGTTAGATAAATTAAGTCTTGCTTACTTCTCTCAATATCAAATCCACAAAGAGCAATACAAATCACATCGGCATCACAGTCGGCAAGCGTTTGCCAATTAATCGTGTGGGATGCTTGATAAATTTTTCCAAGGCATTCAACGCCCCCGGCCATATTAACTAATTGTGGAGTCCAATGCCCGGCATTAAACAAAGGGTCTAACCACTCTAACATAGCAACCTTAGGGCGCTTTGACATTGCGATCAAATCACTTTGCTTAGTTATTGCCACCACTCTTGCCTGAAGTGACTGTAAATAAATCGAAGTATCATGTTCAGCATTTGCAGCGCTACCGACAAGTTTAATGGTATCGAACACCTCTTCTAATGAAGAAGGTTCAAGGTTAACAACTTGTGGCTTGCTCGCTAACTTTCTAGCCGCCTGTATAACTTCATCACCAGATACAGCACAAACATCACATAATGCTTGAGTCACGATAAGATCGGGTTGAAGCTCTTCCAATATATCCATCCGCAATGAATATAATGCGCTGTTAGTTTCTAGCTGATTACGAACAATATCATCAATTTCGCTACTGGCTAAGCCTTTGGGTATGCGAGTTTGTGTGATCACCGGCAAACCTTGCACGGTTAAAGGGAAGTCACACTCATGGGTAACACCAACTAAATAAGGCTCCAAGCCAAGGCTACAGATGATCTCTGTAGCACTCGGTAGTAAAGATACTATTCTCATTAGGCAATATTACTATTTAAGTTATTCAACTTGATGTTAAAAATCTTATTTTTTATCGCGTGAAATACTGAAAAAATCAATATTGCATACAATCCATCAGCAATTAAACTACGCCCTAAATAAGGAATGCCGTTGACATAACACTGTATTAAGCCGTTAAATGTTAATGGATAAAACGCGAGCCATGAGCCAGCATTAGAAATTAACCAGAAGCTAAGCGCTCCCAAACCAATTGATGAACCTAAACGTGTATGGCTGTATTTATCGGCTAAGAGCTTATGTCCAACGAGCGTACTAGCAATAAAGCCTAAGTAAACTGCGGTGAAAACAATACCATTATAAAAACCATACCAGGCATCACCAATTAATAATGCAGCTAAAGGAATAATGAAATAGCCTTTTTTGGATAAATAAGCACCTGAAAATAATGCTAACGCTCCTATAGGAGTAAAATTCCATGGGTGCGGGATCATTCTTAAGCAAGCGATGACTATAATAAAGGCAAAAATTAAATGCTCTTCTCGTAAATTTTTAAGTGTCATTAGCTAAATACCCATTAATTAAGTAAATAACGAAACCCAAGGTAGATATTACTACCCGGAGCCTGATAACCAAACACTTCCTCGTAGTCTTCATCTAGAGCATTTTCAATACGTGTATAGGCTTGAAAATTAGAAGTAAAACGATAACTTGCATCAATACTTACTACCGTATATGAATCTAGCTCTACACGTTCAAAGTACGGTGGTGTTGGCGGATAAAAGAAGTCATCCATTTCACTATTGTAATCAACATTGAAGTTAATATTGGCAAGTTCGCTTGATGAAATCCAAGTAAAATGTACATTACCACTGTGTCGTGCACGGCGAATTTCATCTTGTTGAGAGCCATTTTCATCTTCTTCTGTAGCATCAAGCAAGGTATAGCCAAAACCTAGGCTCAGTGACTGAGTTAGTTGCCAGTCACTCTCAATTTCAATACCTGAACGTTCACTAGTGCCATCTTCATTTGCAGATGTATAGGTATATAAAACGGGATCGGCAAGTACAAAACCATTTATTTCATTGTCTAATTCTTCTGAGAAATAAGTAACACTGACATTTAAATCACCAGCTAAAAAGCTATTATCTATACCTATTTCCCAGCCTGTTGACTCCTCGGGCTCGAGGTTAGGATTACCAACAAAGTTAGTGAAATAACCAAATCGCTCACTAAACGTTGGATTTTTTACCCCTGTACCAAATGATGCACGCAGTTTGGTGTTATTGTTGTTTAACATCCAAGCAGCAGTTGCTCGACCGGTTGTGCTATCACCAAAGTCGCTATTGTCATCATGTCGACCGCTAAGTAATAAGGTAATGTTACGCGTTAACATAGATTGAAGTTCAACAATATAAGAGTCTGTGCTCACCGATTCATCACGATTAGGATCGCCAAAGAAACTAGCCGGCCCGCGTTGTTTAAAGTCTTCTTCTAAGTTCTCAACTGCAAGAGTTAATTGATAGCTCTCATTAAATTGATAACTTCCCTGATAGCCGACAGTGGTGCTATCTGAAATAGCTTTAGTTGTAGTAAAACCTGTCACAGAAAATGCGTCTTCGACTACATTTTTGTTATCAGATTCTACATAGCTATAGCTTAATTTACTGTTTAAACGGCTATCAAAATTACTCCAGTTTGCAGCAATATTTGAGTAAATCTGTTCCGATTCAACATAATCACTAGTATCTGCGGGCAAGCCCGTAGCCCAATCTGTTCCATCAAATTCACTTTTACTGTTTACTCCCCGAACCATGGCGTTAACATTGAAATTGTCTGAAAAATTATATTGGCCATTCATACTTACAGTATCATTTTCATAACCATCATCTTCATCGCCTTGTCGGGAGATATTTTCCCCTTGTGTATCAACAGATGAAACACTTAATTTGCCGCTAAACTTATCGTTACCATAACGCATCGTGGCTCCAGCATTTTTCCAGTCATTACTTCCGCCTTCAGCAAATACGTCGGCCTTAAAACCTTGAGATGCTTGCCTCGTAGTTATACTTATCACCCCAGAAAGAGCATCACTTCCCCATAAGGCACTCTGCGGACCGCGGATAACTTCAATAGATTCAATATCATAATTAAGTAAATGGGCGAAATTAAACTCACTACCTTGAGCAATATCATTAGCTTTAACGCCATCAATAAAAACAAGGATTTGATTAGCTTCACCGCCGCGCATACGCAACTGAGTTTGTGAGCCATGAACACCTGAACGACTTACTGAAACACCTGGAATCGTACGCAGTAACTCACCAACAGAGATATTAGGTCGTAAATTCAATTCATCTTCGTTTATCGTACTTACCGTGCTACCTAAGTTATTATCAGATAATAAGGTACGTGCAGCACTCACCGAAATAACATCCATATCGGCGTCAGCTGACTGTTGTGCAGAAGCACTAAGTGGAACTAGAATACTTGCTAGCGAACTAGCTATTATTTTTTTATACATGGAAATCCCCATATTTTGGGGGAGGGGCAGCGAATACTAACACTTGTTAGTTCACCGATGGAGCCCTCCGCTTCATCGTAATCAAATTAAAAAATTTGAGGTAAATTAACTGGGCTGGTATCGGGCTTGTGGATATCATACAAAATATAAATCCATATACCGTTGCGGGGGCAGCACAGGAATTGAACCTGTTTCCCATTTAAGATGCAAAGTTTAATCTGCACCACCTAATTAATGAACTTATTGTATAGACTGAATACTTAATGGGCAACATTTAAGTTATAACTAATTAATCCTATATATTCACAAACTTAACACTATTTTATGAACTATAAATGATGTTCCCATTGTCCATTTTTTATAATCAAATTCATGTATAATTTTTTAAATAATAAAATTGTTGGAAGATAAAATGATCGACTACCGCTCTGATACAGTAACCAAACCAAGTCAAAAAATGCTAGAGGTAATGATCACCGCAGAGCTTGGCGATGATGTCTATGGCGACGATCCAACAGTAAATGCTTTTGAGAAAAAAATGGCCGCTCTTACCGGGTTTGAAGCAGCCATGATAGTTAATTCAGGTACGCAATCAAACTTATGCGCCCTTCTCGCTCATTGCAGTCGTGGCGAAGAGTATATTGTTGGCCAAGGTTATCATACCTACCTTTATGAAGCAGGAGGAGCAGCAGTATTAGGTTCCGTTGTGCCTCAACCTATATCAGTACAACCTTCAGGAGAGCTAGCGTTTAACGACATAGAGGCGGTAATTAAAGAAGATGACCAACACTTTGCTAAATCAAAATTATTAAGCCTAGAAAATACTCATTGCGGTAAGGTGATCCCATTAGATTATTTTATTAAAGCTCGTAAGCTTGCCAATAAACATAATTTAGCTATTCATTTAGATGGCGCCAGAATATTCAACGCTCTCACTGAGCTAAATATTGAGTTAGCTGAAATGTGCCAGTACGTTGATTCAATTTCTATTTGTTTTTCGAAAGGCTTAGGCACACCTATGGGCTCGGTGCTTTGTGGCAGTAAAGAAATAATCAATAAAGCAAGACGCATTCGAAAAATGGTCGGTGGCGGTACTCGCCAAGCAGGTCTTATCGCTAAAGCGATGGATTATGCTTTAGAGCACAATGTTTCTAAATTAGCTGATGATCACGCAAATGCTAAGTTATTAGCTAATTTATTATCTGACTGTGATGAGCTAGCCATTACAGAGCCTCAAACTAATATGGTTTATATCACTTTAGATGAAAAAATTAATGCTCAGCTTATGGCAAAATTATTATTACAAGAAGGTATAAAAGTCTCTGCCGGCCAAACGTTACGTTTAGTAACCCACTTAAATATTGATAAAGCCGATATCATATACACTGCAGATACAATTAAAGATATTTTGAGTTTAATGTAAAGAGAGTAATGCCAAGTGAAATAAAAAAAGGATCTTAAACAAGATCCTTTTATAAGTTTTTTACCGTGTTAATGATTATCGCTGGAAGCGGTACACTGAGCCAAGTTTTAATAACTGAGTTAATTCATCAAGCGCAGTTCTAGATTCAACTAATAAGCTTGGGTCACGTAAGTCGTCAAAGCAAATACTGTCTCTGTAGTGTTTATTTACCCAAGCAGTTAGATTGCTATAAAGTTCATCGTTCATTAAACAGTTTTGATTAACTGCGCCAAGCTCTTGCTGCGTCATGGCTACTCGTAACCTTAAACAAGCAGGTCCACCGCCATTTTTCATACTTTCATTCACGTCAAAATATTTAACCTGTTTAATAGGCGTATTTTGCGTAACTAATTTATCTAAATAAGCTTTAACTCTCGGGTTATCATGACAATGCATAGGCGCAATAATTGTCATTGTTCCATCATTTAAAGTAATAATTTGGGTATTAAACAAATAAGTTTTAACGCAATCTTCTAAGCTTACTTCTTCTGTAGGAACTTTGATAAAGTGCAATTGCTCAGAGCTTGTTTTTGCAAACTTTTCACTTAGCTCATTTAAGAATACGTCTGTATTTAAGAACGCTTGTTCATGATAAAACAGCACATTTTGGTTACCTACCGAGATAACATCATTGTGGAAAACACCTTGATCGATTACATCAGGGTTTTGTTGTACGTAAACAACGCCATCGTCAGATAAACCGTGCAGGCGAGCAACCGCTTGGCTTGCTTCTAGTGTTTGTCTTGCAGGGTATTTTTTTGGTGCTGGCATACTTGCGTTAAAGGCATATTTACCAAAAGTAAAAATTTCAACACCTTGCTCGCCGTAGCTACCACATAAACGAGTATGGTTAGCGGCGCCTTCATCACCAAAATGATCGTTATCATTTAAGTGTAAGTGATGATTAAAATACTTGTCATCATTAAAGACTGATTTAAGAATGTTACCCGTTGTTTCAGGCTCTAATGAACGATGAAATTTATTGGTAAGGTTAGCAGGAGTAAAGTGAATCTTTCCATCAAGAGAGTCACCAGATGGAGAAACAGTTGCGGCATTGGCTGTCCACATACTCGACGCACTGCAACAAGCAGAAAGTACGCTAGGAGCAACTTTATATGCTTGCTCTAATACATTTGCGTCGGTTCCTGAAAACCCTAAACGGCGTAGAGAAAAAATATCAGGTCGCTCTTGCGGCGCAAAAACACCTTGTGTCATACCTAAATCGTGAAGTGCCTTCATCTTATTAATGCCCTGCAATGCGGCATTTCTTGGACTCGAAATATCATTAGCACTTAGCTTAGAGGCAACATTACCTTCAGATAAACCGGCATAATTATGAGTTGGACCTACTAAGCCATCAAAATTAGCTTCAAAACTATTCATTTTCACTCCCGAACTTAATTTATTTAAGTTTATACTTTGCGGCTATTGTAGCGACTTTTTTGTACTAGTAAATGACCGAATGCCTTAATTTACGGTTATTTACGCCGTATTGTGAATTACTTGTTGACATTCATGCCCAAACTTATTAAATATAAATCAATGTTAAACAAATAAAAAATTATTGATGAAATTTACCCATTTATTCCTTAAACTCCTGCTAGTCGTGGTTTTACTACCAAGGCATGGGTTTTGACTGAATAATTAGAAATAGCATAATAATTCAATAAACCCTCGCTTAAATAATCGAGGGTTTTGTTTTTTCTGGACGAAAAAAAATTTATAAAAAGGCATAAAAATGACAATAGAACGTTTTTCAGGGGCGGAGTTATTAATAAAAGCTCTAGCTGAATTAGATGTAGAGTATATCTTTGGCTACCCAGGTGGCTCAGTATTAGATATATATGATGCTATTTTCAGACAGGACCAAGTAAGCCACTTACTCGTTCGTCATGAACAAGCTGCTACGCACATGGCCGATGGCTATACTCGTGCTACGGGTAAATGTGGTGTAGTGTTAGCCACTTCAGGTCCAGGTAATACAAACTGTATTACCGGTATTGCAACCGCTTATATGGATTCTATCCCAATGGTTGTTCTTGCTGGACAAGTAGCTTCTGGTCTGATCGGTGGTGATGCCTTCCAAGAAACCGATATTGTCGGCTGTTCACGCCCTATTGTTAAACACAGCTTTAACTGTCGAAGTGTTGAAGAACTACCAAATGTTGTCGCTAAAGCCTTCTATTTAGCTGAGACAGGACGTCCAGGACCTGTTGTTATTGAGCTACCAAAAGATATTTTAGTGCCTGATAATACTGCCCCATTTGTAATGAACAAAGATGTACAAATCCGTTCATATAACCCAAATATTAAAGGTCATACAAAACAAATTAAAAAGGCTGTTGAGAAAATAACAAAAGCTGAGCGCTTAGTTATTTATACTGGTGGTGGAATTGTTATCGCTAATGCGGCTGAAAAGTTAACGGCTCTTGTTGAGCGTTTAAATGCACCTTGTACCAATACACTAATGGGCTTAGGTGGCATTAGCGGCCTTCATGAAAACTTTATTGGTATGCTTGGTATGCATGGTTCAGCAGAAGCAAATAAAGCTATGGCTAATGCAGATGTTATTCTTGCGCTAGGTGCTCGCTTTGATGACCGAGTAACCAATAAGGTAGAAAAATTCTGTCCAAATGCAAAAATTATCCATGTTGATATTGATCCAACCTCTATTTCAAAGACAGTTAATGCACATGTACCTATTGTTGGTTTAGTTGATGTTGTTATTGATCAACTTACTGAAGAGCTTGATGCTATTGGCCATAAACCAAATAAAGACGACTACAAAGAATGGTGGAACGAAATTAACAAGTGGCGCGCTTTAAACAGCTTTAGCTATGAAGAATCTGCCGAGTTAATTAAACCACAACAGGTTATTGAGTCTATTTATAAACATACCCAAGGCGATGCTTACATTTGTTCAGATGTTGGTCAGCACCAAATGTTTGCGGCTCAATATTATCCATTTAAAAAGCCACGCCAATGGATTAACTCTGGCGGCCTAGGCACTATGGGCTTTGGTTTTCCTGCAGCAATGGGCGTAAAAGTTGCCTTCCCTGACAGCCATGTAGTTTGTGTTACTGGTGACGGTTCAATTCAAATGAATATTCAAGAAATGTCGACTTGTTTGCAATATAACATTCCAGTTGTGATAGTTGCTCTAAATAACCGCTCATTAGGTATGGTACGCCAATGGCAAGATATGATTTATGGTGGACGTCATTCATCATCTTACATGGAATCTTTACCTGACTTTATTAAATTAGCAGAAGCTTATGGTCATGTAGGTATGCAAGTAAACCATCCAGATGAATTAGATTCAGCAATGGAAAAAGCATTCTCAATAAAAAATCGTTTAGTGTTTGTTGATGTATTAGTTGATGAAAAAGAACATGTATATCCAATGCAAGTTCGTTTTGGAGCTGTAGATGAAATGTGGCTGAAAAAAGGAGAGAAAGTATAATGCGCCGTATAGTATCAATATTATTAGAGAATGAACCAGGGGCTCTTTCTCGCATTGTAGGCCTTTTCTCACAACGTGCATTCAATATAGAAAGTTTATGTGTAGCAGAAACTAATGAGCCAACTCTATCTCGCATCACAATATCAACTTTTGGTGATGATAAAGTTCTAGAGCAGATCACTAAGCAGGTAAATAAACTGGTAGACGTGATTAAAGTGGCAGATTTAACCGAACGCCCTCATATTGAACGTGAGATAGTGTTAGTTAAAGTGTTAGCAATGAATAATAAAACACGCACCGAAGTAAAACGTATTGCCGATATTTTTAGAGGCGATATTGTTGATGTTGGCAAGCAAATTTATACGGTTCAGTTAACCGGTGACGAAGATAAAATTTCTTCTTTTATCGATGTATTAAATCATGAAACAGAGATCATCGAAGTTGTTCGCTCAGGTACTGTAGGTATAGCTCGTGGTGAAAAAGCTTTAAGAGTTTAAAGAAACATCAGTAAATACTTAACTAAATGCCAGACTTGCTCTGGCATTTTTTATGGAAACCAATTAATTTATTACAATGAAAATACAGTTAGCAGAAAAGTCTGACAAAAAATCAATTAAACGCTTTTACAAAAACAATAATTACTCTGCAAGTTTTATGGGTAATGATACTTGTTACCTAATGAAACTAAATGATGAAATCATTGCAGCTGTAGTAATTTCAAATATTGATGACTGTAATTTTTTACACGCATTAGTGGTAAATAACAAATACCAACATAAAGGCTTAGCTAGCCAGTTGCTTAAGCACTCATTAGTTAAGCACTCAACGTTATACTGCTTTGCAGATCGCTCTTTAAATCCACTGTATAGCGCCAATAACTATATCCAAATAGATCCATCTATCCTTCCCGAACAATTACAAACAAGATTTTTTTGCTATCATAAGAAGAATAACCAGCTTAGTGCATTTAGAGCTTGTGTTTAAATTATAAAATTTTAAATTTTTCTTTGTTTTAGTATTTTTAGAAATATGTTTTAAACTATTTACAGAAGCTCGCTGTCAATTAGGGAGGTCCTGTACATAAGCACGCTGTCAATTATGGAGGTTCTGTATCTCGCTTTGGCTCGTACAGAATGACGTTGTATTTTTTCTTTTATAGCGTGATTATAAATATTTTTTGTTCTGGTGTGTTTTGATTTTAAAGTTAATGCACTGTGTGAGTTTACTTACAACGTCATCCTCGAGGACTTGTGCATGGACGCACTTAGGTAGAACAACGCAGGAGCAGTTGTCGAGCTCAAGCGACATCGGGGACCTCTTGCGGCAGTGGCGTGCTTGAATTGGATACTCGGTGCTATGCCTACAAATACGTAGGTCACAAAAGGCTCCATACGAAAAAAGCCCTTAGCGTTAGCTAAGGGCTTTTCGAAATGGGAGCCTAGGGATGAAGTGCATGGATGCACTAATGCCGCGATGCCATGGATGGCAATGAGCGGTGACCTACGAGTAGGGATAGAGCTATGCTTCAAAAAGCAAAAAGCCCGCTCGAATGAGCGGGCTTTTCTAATTAGGAGCCTAGCGATGACCTACTCTCACATGGGAACCCCCACACTACCATCGGCGCTACTGCGTTTCACTTCTGAGTTCGGCATGGGATCAGGTGGTTCCACAGTGCTATTGTCGCTAGACAAAAGCTTTTATCAATAAGGCGTTATGCCTTCAAGATGTAATTGATTTAATACTATTAAAATCTTAAATCAATTAAACCCAGAGGGTAAAAAGCCCGTAGATACGGGCTTTTTAAATTAGGAGCCTAGCGATGACCTACTCTCACATGGGAACCCCCACACTACCATCGGCGCTACTGCGTTTCACTTCTGAGTTCGGCATGGGATCAGGTGGTTCCACAGTGCTATTGTCGCTAGACAAAAACTGTTGTTAATAACGT
>NZ_VKDD01000019.1 GCF_007097525.1 Thalassomonas sp. M1454 | reverse complement strand
CGACCAATCGCGGCACCACCATATTGGCCCGCATTGTAGTATGGCCATGCTGTGTGAGATTCATCACTTGGCGGCTCTGGGTTGAAGATATTCACAACCTGACCTTTCAAGATTAAGTTGTCACCCCAACGGTACGAAGACGTTAAGTTAAACGTGTAGTACGGGTCTAAGCGTTGTACTTTCTCGAAGTAGTAGCTATCTTCATCACTGAACTCTGCCGGTGGATTCCAAATTGGAATTGAACCCGTTCGACGACCACTTAACGTTACCGATAAATCATCTTGTATCCAAGAGATTGAACCGTTCATCGTTGAACGTGCATTCGAGTTCCACCATAAATCACGGGTATGAACTTCTTCACTCTCTTTATCTACTTGGAACGTTGAATCAAGTGTATGCGTCCAACCTAAGTTGAAGTACCAATCACCAAACGCACTCTCGTA
>NZ_VKDD01000018.1 GCF_007097525.1 Thalassomonas sp. M1454 | reverse complement strand
ATCTGAGCCTATAACGGTTTTTATCACCTTAACTCAGCTTTTCGCAGATTAACACGTCCTTCATCGCCTCTAACTGCCAAGGCATCCACCACATACGCTTAGTCACTTAACCATACAACCCCAAAAAGTTTCCTTCTCGACTGTTCGGTGACTAAACCGAACTAAGTTGACAGTCTGACATTTTCACGCATTCATAAGAATGTTGATAACAAAGTTATCAAACTTAAACATTGCTGTTTAAGCCTTGAGTAAGAACAACTAACGAAACGATAAAGTTCGTTAGTTATAATATTGAGATGTTGTATAAACATCTCAGTGACAATCACAAGTGATTGTCGTGGCAACTTATTCGACGTTTATGATTGGAGGTCATAAACATAAGTTGCCGGGTTTAATATCAGCTTTCCAAATTGTTAAAGAGTTAATCAACACGCGCATTCGGTGCAGATTTTGGTAAAAAACCAAAAGAATTAAGTGAGTTAATTCTTTTGGCTTCTCATTCTTTACTTTCGTTATCATACAATTTGTGTGAACACTCAACATTAAGCGTTTTACTTAAGGTAAGGAGGTGATCCAACCCCAGGTTCCCCTAGGGTTACCTTGTTACGACTTCACCCCAGTCATGAATCACAAAGTGGTAACCGTC
>NZ_VKDD01000017.1 GCF_007097525.1 Thalassomonas sp. M1454 | reverse complement strand
TAACTCAGCTTTTCGCAGATTAACACGTCCTTCATCGCCTCTAACTGCCAAGGCATCCACCACATACGCTTAGTCACTTAACCATACAACCCCAAAAAGTTTCCTTCTCGATTGTTCGGTGACTAAACCGAACTAAGTTGCAAGTCTGACATTTTCACGCATTCATAAGAATGTTGACACTAACGTGTCAAACTCACATTGCTGTGAGCCTTGAGTAAGAACAACTAACGAAACGATAATTATCGTTAGTTATAATGTTGAGATGTTGTATAAACATCTCAGTGATAAACAACAAGTTGTTTATCGTGGCAACTTATTCGACGTTTATGATTGGAGGTCATAAACATAAGTTGCCGGGTTTAATATCAGCTTTCCAAATTGTTAAAGAGTTAATCAACACGCGCATTCGGTGCAGATTTTGGTAAAAAACCAAACTTAATGTATCCGTAGGATAAGTTAAGTTTGGCCTTTCTAAAGAAGATGGTGGAGCTAAGCAGGATCGAACTGCTGACCTCCTGCGTGCAAGGCAGGCGCTCTCCCAGCTGAGCTATAGCCCCATTGTTTTCCAATGGATATTGGGACTTCCTAAAGCATTCACTTTAAAAAGTTATTTAGCGTTTTTACAAGTTAGTTTGGAACGCCGTGTAGTTCACCTACACAAGTTCCAAAATAACGCAGAAAAAACGTTAAATTGGTAGGTCTGGGCAGACTTGAACTGCCGACCTCACCCTTATCAGGGGTGCGCTCTAACCAGCTGAGCTACAGACCTATCATGATGGGTCTGCAACAAGAATGTTACGACCTAATCTTCTTCATCTTTCGTTATCATACAATTTGTGTGAACACTCAACATTAAGCGTTTTACTTAAGGTAAGGAGGTGATCCAACCCCAGGTTCCCCTAGGGTTACCTTGTTACGACTTCACCCCAGTCAT
>NZ_VKDD01000016.1 GCF_007097525.1 Thalassomonas sp. M1454 | reverse complement strand
CCTTGAGTAAGAACAACTAACGAAACGATAATTATCGTTAGTTATAATGTTGAGATGTTGTATAAACATCTCAGTGATAAACAACAAGTTGTTTATCGTGGCAACTTATTCGACGTTTATGATTGGAGGTCATAAACATAAGTTGCCGGGTTTAATATCAGCTTTCCAAATTGTTAAAGAGTTAATCAACACACGCATTCGGTGCAGATTTTGGTAAAAAACCAAACTTAATGCATCCAGCGGATGTTTTAAGTTTGGTCTTTCTAAAGAAGATGGTGGAGCTAAGCAGGATCGAACTGCTGACCTCCTGCGTGCAAGGCAGGCGCTCTCCCAGCTGAGCTATAGCCCCATTACTTTACTAATGGCAATTAAGGTTTTTACAAGTTAATTTGGTACGCCGTGTAGTTAACCTACACAAGTACCAAAGTAACGCAGAAAAAACGTTAATTTGGTAGGTCTGGGCAGACTTGAACTGCCGACCTCACCCTTATCAGGGGTGCGCTCTAACCAGCTGAGCTACAGACCTATCATGATGGGTCTGCAACTTAAGTAGTTACGACCTAATCTTCTTCATCTTTCGTTATCATACAATTTGTGTGAACACTCAACATTAAGCGTTTTACTTAAGGTAAGGAGGTGATCCAACCCCAGGTTCCCCTAGGGTTACCTTGTTACGACTTCACCCCAGTCATGAATCACAAAGTGGTAACCGTCCTCC
>NZ_VKDD01000015.1 GCF_007097525.1 Thalassomonas sp. M1454 | reverse complement strand
ACATCCAGAGAATTTTCTAGAGATAGATTAGTGCCTTCGGGAACTCTGAGACAGGTGCTGCATGGCTGTCGTCAGCTCGTGTTGTGAAATGTTGGGTTAAGTCCCGCAACGAGCGCAACCCCTATCCTTATTTGCCAGCGCGTAATGGCGGGAACTTTAAGGAGACTGCCGGTGATAAACCGGAGGAAGGTGGGGACGACGTCAAGTCATCATGGCCCTTACGGGATGGGCTACACACGTGCTACAATGGCAAGTACAGAGGGCAGCGAGACCGCGAGGTGGAGCGAATCCCAGAAAGCTTGTCGTAGTCCGGATTGGAGTCTGCAACTCGACTCCATGAAGTCGGAATCGCTAGTAATCGTGGATCAGAATGCCACGGTGAATACGTTCCCGGGCCTTGTACACACCGCCCGTCACACCATGGGAGTGGGTTGCAAAAGAAGTAGCTAGTCTAACCTTCGGGAGGACGGTTACCACTTTGTGATTCATGACTGGGGTGAAGTCGTAACAAGGTAACCCTAGGGGAACCTGGGGTTGGATCACCTCCTTACCTTAAGTAGAACGCTTAATGTTGAGTGTTCACACAAATTACATGATAACGAAAATTAAAGGATGAAAGGCCAAACTTAAACTATCCTACGGATACCTTAAGTTTGGTTTTTTACCAAATTATTTGCCGAATGCGCGCATTTAATTACTCTTTAACAATTTGGAAAGCTGATATTAAACCCGGCAACTTATGTTTATGACCTCCAATCATAAACGTCGAATAAGTTGCCATGATAAACATTAACTTGTTTATCACTGAGATGTTTATACAACATCTCAACATTATAACTAACGATAATTATCGTTTCGTTAGTTGTTCTTACTCAAGGCTCACAGCAATGTGAGTTTGACACATTAGTGTCAATATTCTTATGAATGCGTGAAAATGTCAGACTTGCAACTTAGTTCGGTTTAGTCACCGAACAGTCTTAAAGGAAACTTTTTGGGGTTGTATGGTTAAGTGACTAAGCGTATGTGGTGGATGCCTTGGCAGTTAGAGGCGATGAAGGACGTGTTAATCTGCGAAAAGCTGAGTTAAGGTGATAAAAACCGTTATAGGCTCAGATGTCCGAATGGGGGAACCCACC
>NZ_VKDD01000014.1 GCF_007097525.1 Thalassomonas sp. M1454 | reverse complement strand
TTCATCGTTGAACGTGCATTCGAGTTCCACCATAAATCACGGGTATGAACTTCTTCACTCTCTTTATCTACTTGGAACGTTGAATCAAGTGTATGCGTCCAACCTAAGTTGAAGTACCAATCACCAAACGCACTCTCGTAACGATACGCTACTTTTGCATCAATACCTTCCGTCGTTTGTTTCGCAGCATTTACATGAGTCGTGCTTACCGTATCTATGATTTCACCTGCAAAACCACCGTCTTTACGCGTGATTTTTGCTTCGTTCTCTAAACACTGTTGACTACCAGGTACAATGTCTGGACGCTCTGTTACTTCATACGGGTAGTAATCATCCGCATCTTCATCCGTCGTTTGACGCTCTTTACAGTAGTAGTCGGTTTCTAAGATACCTTGAACTGATTCACCCATTACTAGGTTTTCTATTTCAATCGCATACCAGTCAACCGTTACGTTTAGGTCATCTGTCATATCCCAAACAAAACCTACACCGTAGTTCATGCCTTCTTCTTCTTTAAGCGTTTTTGAACCTGAACTGCTACCTTTAACTGATTGCAGCATACAGTTCTCGCTCGGCTCAAACGGCTCGATATCTTCCGGTAAGTCACCGTCATCATCACGCTCGTTTTCATAGTATTGGTCTTCACAAACCGATAAATCTGCACCCGACGTGTAGTAACCGCCTTCGGTTGCAAATACACGGTGCATATCTGGCGCTCTAAAGCTTAAACCCCAGTTAGCACGTACTAACAAACTGTCCGTCGGACGATACTCTAAACCAACCTGTGGTGAGAAACGACCACCAACATCCGTGGTGTCATCGTCGTATTGGTCATAACGACCTGCAAGCTGAGCACTTACCGAATCTAAGATTGGTACTTGTAACTCTAAACCAATCGCGTAACGCTCACGGTCACCACCACCTTCAGTACCGGTTGTACCCCACCAGCCTTGGCCTGTGCTGTTTAATGTACGGTCATCAAGCTCAATGTCATAGCCTTGCTTATTCCATTCCGCCGTTAATGCAAAGTAAACCTCACCCGCCGGTAACTCCATTAATGGACCCGTAACTAACGCTGATAACGTATTTGAGTAAGAGTCTGCCGTTGTATGCTGAATACCACGTAACGCATCGCGCATCTCATCTGTGATTGGGTCATATAAATCGTTCGTACCTAAACCATCGTAGTACTCAACTTCCCAGTAATCACCTTGCTGACCTAAGTAAGTATTATAAATACCTTCTTCTTTAAGTAAGTTAGCGTACGTGTCGTTGGCATTTTCACTGCGACTGAATGATAAGTCCCAATCATAATCGTCAAAGATAATACCTTTAACACCCGTGATTAATTGTACCGACTCATCTTCAACCGTCGTTGAACGAAACCCTAGCTCATGTTGAGCAAACAAACGTTGCTCGGTACGGTAATCGTAAAACTCTGAACCAGCATACTCATCACTAAACTCTTGTAACGCGGCCATGTTACCGTCACCGTCTTCACGGTACTCGATAATTGGGGCATTTAAGAAGTGGAAGTTACCACGGATAAACGCGTCTTGTTGTGAATACATTACATCAGCATACACAACCGTATCATCAGTTAAGTTATACTCGCCACTTAAGTACGTTGAAATCGTTTCACGCTCGTTACGAATTGAACGAGTACCCGATAAATCCGTACCACAGTAGTAACCGTAGTCTAATTCATCTTCTTCACCTTCGTTCATAACACGGTTTGTGTACTCGTAACCTGAACC
>NZ_VKDD01000013.1 GCF_007097525.1 Thalassomonas sp. M1454 | reverse complement strand
CTTAAGTACGTTGAAATCGTTTCACGCTCGTTACGAATTGAACGAGTACCCGATAAATCCGTACCACAGTAGTAACCGTAGTCTAATTCATCTTCTTCACCTTCGTTCATAACACGGTTTGTGTACTCGTAACCTGAACCAGAAATTTGACAGCGTTGCTCTGTCGGGTCTCGGTACAATGTCCAACCTTCGTCAATATCTTCGGTTTCTTCATCGTCTTGGTAGTAACCTAAACGCACCATTTCATCAACAATTACAATACCGCGGTCTAAGTAGTTATGACCCGCCGGACCATCATCTACCGAATCCATAAAATCACGGTCCGCAGAGAATATTGGGTCTTGTTTATGATACTCAAGTGCAAACGTTACCGTGTAATCATCACCATTAACACCCGTGGCAAGTTGGAAACGACCTTCATCACCACCACCTTCGGTAGTGGTACCAACCTTGGCACTAAACGTCGTGTCTTCTAAGTTACGCTTAGTCTTGATGTTCATTACACCCGCAACCGCATCTGAGCCGTATATCGCTGACGCACCTGCAGTTAAAATCTCTATGCTGGCAACCGCCGCCATTGGAATGCTTGATAAGTTAACAAAGTTCGAAGCACCATTATATGGTGATGGGTAATCGGCAATACGACGACCATTCACTAACACAAGTACCTGGTTATTACCTAAACCACGTAAACTTACCGTCTGCGCGTTCGGCGTAAAACCACCGCTAGCCGCCATCTCAGCACCTTGCGTTGTACCCGTATTCGCCGTTAAATCTTTCAACGCGTCATACGCTGTAGCAAAACCTTTCTTCACCATATCATCAGCTGAAATTATCGTTACTGGGCTTACGCCCTCTAACGTATTCGCTTTAATTCGTGAACCCGTTACTTCGACAACTTCAATCTCGTCTTCACCAATAACANTTCGTCTTGCTCTTGGCTTTGAACCTGCTCTACTTCGACTGCCGATTCTTCTTCAGCAAAGGCGTAAGCATTTACACTGCTTAAGGCGCCAAGCATTAACGCCGCTCGAATGCTCGAACTTAATTTATTTATATTTCTCACAACTATATCCCGATTTTTTTTATAGTTTTACCTAGAAAAATTCCAAGGTAATGAATATTTTTATTATTATTTTTGACAAAGATTTAGGCCTCGATAAAACTTGATGAACTTAGTAGCTATCGCAGCAAAAATACTGTTGATTTTTTGTTGCCTAATATTTAAATGGAAAACTTAATAGGTGCAATAGCTTTAACATCAAATATAATCCAATAAATTATCTTTTTATTATCAAATCCCTTTAATTACAACAAGTTATACAAGATTAAAATTCATTAAAAGTTATCAACTTGAAGCTAAAATTGATTGTTATTCGGTATCAATAATGCTTGCAATTAAACTAATATGGCTGCAACAGATTATTGTGCTATCTACCATCACCTAGCTCTATGTAATAAGCAGGTATTTATTTTGCTAATAGAAGATATTCTAAGGTTAAATTATTCAATAATTTGGTAGATAAAAAGACTTTAAATACAATAAAAAAAGGTGAACGATGTTCACCTTTTTTAAATAGTTTCAACTTTGTCTGCAATGACCTATTTTTGCGCTCTGTATTTTTTATTAGCAATACAAGCGATTAATAACAACAATAGATACCAAGTAGTTGAACCACCAGATCCAGACTCTTCAGCTTCAACGAAAACATCAACAATCATAGGGGTAGATTGTCTTTCACCATTACTGCCAATAAATTCAAACTGTAAAGTATCTGATTTTGAATCAAGATCAACCTCAAAACTAAAGCTCGAGGCTGTGTTATCAATCTGCACTGGATTACCACTAATTTGTTGCCATTGATAACTAACTTCTGGTTGCTCTATCACCATATCCATCGGCATCGCAGATAATGTAACAACTTCTCCAGGAATAGCTAAGGGCTTGCTTATCTCAATATCAAATGTAGGACGTCCCATTATCATTGCTGGTGATGTTCTAGCTACCAATGCTTCATCTTCGTTATCCTTTAACGATGTTACATATGGTGTAATATCAGTATAACCACCAACGTTATTATAATTAAACACTACAGAATATTGCTTACTAGCGGAGCCTGCTGGCTGTACATGTATCCACTTAATTACATCCCCTTCAAGTTGATATTCCACACCGTCAAACTGCTCTAACTCAGCTCCTTGTACTAACTCAACCTCCATTTGATAACTAATATCTTCACTACTGTTATTTGCCATGTAGCTTATGCTATAGCCAGCACGTTCGGTAGCAGTATCATTAGATAGTAATTCAAGCTTAACATCGTCTTCACCACGCAACATATTCACCTTAACTAGACCAATATTGGAAGGCAACCTTTCGTCTGTTCCAACTAAGAATGAACCGTAAGCTCGATCACCTTTTTGCATATCTACATCCCATTTCAATTTAACTGGGATTTTTTGTTCTCTATAGGCTTCTTTTGGCGCACTAACTGTCAGCGTTTTTTCATCATCGGCTTGCGATGTAATAGCAACTGTTAATTTAACAAAATCCTCAACTACTTTACTTGGATCAAAATCTGGAGATGATTCATCGTTGTAACTATCGCCAAAGTTATGGACCATAATCCAATATGAACCAGCTCGAGGGAAATCATAATCTAAGAATTCTAATTTTTGATTCGTTAAGCTCCAAAAGTATACGCCATTCAACTCTCTAAATTCAGGGTAACCATTTTTATTTAGATCTTCACCAATATAAATATCTAAATCTGGAGAAGTGGTTTCTAGAATTTCAACAACCAAACGAGATGATCTTGCTGGTATGTTGATTGGAATAATCAAAGTAGACTCATCTATCTTCTTAAAAATTTCTTCCGGTGTTGAGTTTCTTAAAATGTGACCACTGTATACAGTACCGGTAACCATTTCAGAGTCAGTGACTGTTATATCGTCACTACCAATCGAACTAAATTCAGTAGAAATTAACTCTCCTACATTACGGTTGGCTTCAATATTAATTGCTTTTGGTGCTTTACCAACAATAAACTCAACCGTGACAGGAACAGTTACCACAGGAATCGACGAATCTGCAGGTGTAAGTACTACACGCCCATCAACCCAGTCCGTTTCGATACCTTCTGCAGGTTTAGCCGTAACTGTTAAAGAAAAATCTTCACCTGCTTTAACTGATATGTAGTCATCATCTTTATCACTAGATAATTCTAAACCAGGAGTGGTGTACTCATATGATACTTTCCAAATAGCATCTTTTGTGGCTGTAAATGTTCTGGTCCATTCACAAGAATCAATACATTGACCCATACTCATACTGGCAAGGTTTAATTGTTCTGGCTTACCATGCCAGCCTACAGGTAATTCTTTTGGTCCAAGGTCGGCTATTTCGTCAGGTGTATTTACTCCTGTATCCCAAGCGGGTGAATCAACAGTAATATCACGAATATAAATATTATCACCATCAGGATCTGCAGCTAAATAACCTTCATATGTTTCTGACATGATCAAGCCAGTAGATATTGCACGATCAACTCTGGCTAAACCTGCACCGCTATAATGAAGAGGCGCAGGTTCATATGTTTGCTCTCCTCTGACTACTGGGCCATGTATTTTCAGATCGGTTCCAGCAGTTAGCATCAATGCTGACTGAGCTTGTGCTGGAGTCCAATCTTTATGTACAGCTTTAATTAGCGCGTACATTCCTGAAACATGTGGAGTCGACATTGACGTACCTGACTTATACAAGAAGTCTGCATCAGTGTAATTTGCCTCGTTTACACCAGAGTGCAACATATCTTTTCCAAGGCCGCCTGCTAAGACAGTTACACCTGCTGAAGATATTGCTGGTACCATGTAATTAGAGTTATAAACCTCAGGCCCTTTGGCTGAGAAAGCTCCCATCAAACCAGCAGTTTCTTCATTTGGTATCAGCACTGAAGTATTTAGAGATGCCTGATGGTTTTCACCTTCAGCAAGCCAGTCAAGTAAGTCATCGCCATCTTTTTCATCAAGATGAATGGCTGGGATTGTATGCCTATCTGCCACGGTATTATCGTTACTAGTACTAGTATTGATCAACACTAGTCCAGCACCACCAGCAAACTTCACTGCATGACCTTTAGATAAACGGCTTAAAACTCGCCCATCTTTGTCACCACCACGATTACAGATAACTATTTTGTTAGCAACCTTTTCAGGATCTAAGCTATCTTGACCACAAGACCCCTCAATGCCAAAAACTTCATATGCATCATAATTGCGATGTACGTGGGTATGTTCATAGGGCTGCGGATATTGGCCAGTAGGCTCATTATAATCATGAGTATCTGTTGGATAATGGAAATAATCATCTTCGTCAAGAGAGTTGTGAGAATGGGTATGTGTATGAGTACCTTCTCCTTTATATTCAACTTCGGTTGCGTAAACAATATCGGTTGCAGGCAAACCTAATGTGGCACCTTCGCCAGTTAACACATCTGACTCTAACTCAAATGTTTCAGAACCACCAATCAAAGTAAGTTGCTTTTTATTGAAACCACGATCGTGGGTGTTTGCCGCAACACTAGTAATCCAAGGAGCATTAGCAGGCGTTTGCACGGTATAATTACCACCATAACCAGTATTACCGGCAGATGCTGAAACATGAATACCGGCTTCTCTAGCATTTAAGAAGGCTTCTGCACCATAATGATACCATGGGCGCTGTGCAGGACCACTAATTGAGTAATTTAATACATCAATGCCGTTATCAATGGCATGTTCTACTACATCTAGAACCATTGCCGGGTTACAAGAACCATGGAAGTTACAAATTTTATAAGACATTATGTTAGCGTGCGGAGCCACACCACTAATTTGATCATAAACAAAGCTTTCTTGATAATGTGTTTCATCTAAGCCATCAATTTCACGATGCGTGTTAACATTTTTCACAACGTTACCAGCCGCTGTTGATGCTGTATGTGTACCATGGCCATTACCATCTTGGCCAGTTCCACTGCGAGGATCGTTTGGATCGAAATTAATAATCGTCTGCTTTAGGATGCCAAAAGTAATCACCCCGATAAGCTTATCATTACACCAACCTGGTTGCTGCTTACACTCGCCAAGATAATTCCCTGATCCAAATGGGTTTGTATGATCATAGCCATCAGCACCTACATCAGCAAATGAAGGGTGAAAATCTGGTAAATTATCTAAGTCATTGATATCAACTACCGGCTCTAAAAATGAAGAGATACCACTATCGATAATGCCAACGATGACACCTTCACCTTTTGTACCTTCATAAGAGTCAGTGCCCGCCCAAACATTAGTTGCACCCGAGTACTTTGGACCACTATCTGTGTCTAATTGAACTAGCTCTACTTTGCTTATTGCCTTGATTTCAGGCATAGATTTGATCATCGCAACTTCGGTTGCTGTTAAATAAGTAGTAAAACCATTATGCGCTATTTGCTGACTTGATATAATTTCAAGTTCTCGTTTGATTTTAAGGCCAATATGTAGTTTTGCTTCAGTTTGCTTATTTGATAAAAACTTTTTGTATGCTTTTGACGCTAAGCTTTTTGTATTAAGCATGCCTTTAGCATTGATATTACTATTTTTGCTCGCTAAAGGATTAGTCGGATTAAAGCCAGAAATAGCACCGTCGTAAGTAGCAACAGGCTTATCCTTTAAAGTAACAACATATTGTTGTGCAATCGCAGGAGACTTGCCATCAATTAATTTAGTTAAATTAAACACGGGCTCAACAACAACACTTGATGCAATATTTGGCTCAATCCCGTCACCAACTCTTATATTAGCATCTACCGAATATGCCATTGTAAGTAATGGCAATGCGGCGATTATTTTATTAAATTTTATATTCACAATAATTCCTCGAAGAGGTGCTTAACGAGCACCTCTATAAATTTTAAACTTTTCTACGACGCACAACCATTAAGGTACACATTAATAAGTAAACAAGTGCTCCACCTGAGCTACTTGTAGTATTTTCTTCCGAGTTTGATTCAGCAGAAGCTTCTTTAATTTCAATTTCTACTTCAGCGATAAAGTTCTCTTTACCATCTGAAACACGAATATGTGAAGTAAAAATACCATGCACTGTTGATTTACCAGAGATAACTCCACCAGCACTTATATTCAAACCTGCCGGTAAGTCTTCACTTGCAAAGCGAATACCAAAACCATCAAAATCAATAAATTTTAAGCTAATGTCTATCCCAGTAATTTCTGTATGTTGAGTGATCTCAATACGCTCAATAGGAGCAAGTTGCTGCGGTGCATTATCATTTGTATTAATAACATTTACCCTTACTGAACCTACTGAGGTATAAAAATTCCCCGCATAAAGTTGAACTTTTAATTCAAATGTTCGCTGCTCTTCATAATCAAGTAATGCGGCGTCCCTAACTCGAATCTCGCCGTTCTTTGATATCTGGAAAACACCTTTATGATCACCTGATATTAATAGCATTTCTTGTGAATGATAACGTTCTATACCTAGGTGCTGATACTGTATTTGCCCAAGAAGTTGGCCTGTTTCAGCTGATTCAAGCACTGTAAATTCTTGATTTGGTTTTATCGTACCTTGCTCAGCATTAAAAGTAGTAATAGCATGATAATTAGTCGTGGTATTAAATACTAAACCACCAGAGCTACACACACCATTGCTACCACCAATACCACCAGCACAATCTTGATGCATCAAAGTAGAAACACGCACGCTTTCATTTGGCATAACATTAAGTTTGTTAGTCCATTCAAGCTGTGTTTCATCATTATTAAGTTTGGCAATTTTTATTGCTACACCCGACATTAAAGTTGTCCCAGAGTTATCTCTGATAACTTTTTCTGCTAAGACACTACCTACATCTAACTGTATATCCCAATCTTCTTCGTTATAACCATCGCTATACTCTAGATTAGATGGTAAACAAGTAGCTTGGTATTCAGTATCAACAGCGCCATCTGCAGGGAATAAACATGTTAAGTTTCCTGGAGATACTCGCCCTAAAACTTGGTTAAACGGTGCAGGAAAGTTAATATCAACTTTAAATAGCTCGTGAGAAACAACACAGTTAGAGCGATTATTTACAACTGGACTACACTGTGGCGTTAATTCGAATTCAGGTATAGAAAAATATTCGTGTAAAAACATTTCAGTATCGCTAGTAAAAACTTCAATACAATTGTCTTCACTGTCTTTAATAAACCCTGCTTCACACTCTTGATTTGGCAGCTCTATTGGTGAACCATCATCTACAGGAGCTCTGTTGTATACTCTACCGCCGATAGAGAAATTATGCGCTAACACTGAATCTGTTATGCCTGGAAATGAGTTACGGTCAGTAACAAATTGCATTCCAATAATTTCTTCAAACGTTTGCTCTGTTACGTTGTGATGATACGCTTCCTCTGTACAAAGATTTACTAATACAGTATTACCGTTAGGCGATAACTCTATTGGTAACTTTGTTGGCGTGATACGTGCTGCAGGATTTCTAAAGTCAAAGGGTTTGCTATAGTCAATATATCTTGAGTAAAAGCCTTGGCCCTGACCTTCTTCCGCTTTAAAAGTTACCACTATTGTAGTTAATCTATTTGAATCATCCCCATTACCTAAATTTTCTAAGCTTGTAGGTCTAAAGCCAGATGCTTCAACAGCAAATTTTGGATATAACTTTAATTCGAACAAGTCAAAACCGACTCTATCAGTATGGTCTGCTACAGGTATTTCAAATGGTTTTTCCATCATAACCGCTAAGCTTAACTTACGACCAGATTCACACTGAGCTTCAGGGTAAAGACCACCAGCTACAGCCTTTACATAATGCCCCCCGGTAGCATTTCTATCTTCATTTAAAGCTACTAAAGGCATTGCATATAATGTTTGCTGGGAGTTAGTTTGATTAACTACTTCGTGTTGAACTCGCTCAACAGGGAAGTCATATTCGCCGTTAAATTTCCAATCACTATCATGAGGAGGTGTTTGTTTATCTTGGTCTCGCAGATCATAGATAAAGTCTGTTTGATAAGTATCTGTATCACGATAGTCTATGTTAGTAGTAAAACCTTTACCTTGTTTTGGGAACACTAACCAAGGTAAGTGGATAGCTGCACCTGGATTATCACTGTGCTCTAATACAACATAACCATTAACAGCAAGTTTATTCCAATTTTCAATGGTATAATCACTACCAATTTGAATAGGCATTTTCTCAAGCTTATCTGCATCAATAGTTAACGCTAGCGACACAGTTTTTTCTTCGTTAGGTTGTAAAATAATTGTTTCAGGAAAAGATACTGCTACAGCAGAGTTATTTTGTTTTTCACCTTGCTTAACAATATTTGCTGTATAAACTTGGGTTTTATCTGTTAGGTTTTTAATAGTAATTTCACGAGCAAAAGTTTCTACATTAAATACCTCAACAAAATCAAAAA
The DNA here is from genome assembly GCF_007097525.1 of Thalassomonas sp. M1454. Taxonomy (GTDB): domain Bacteria; phylum Pseudomonadota; class Gammaproteobacteria; order Enterobacterales; family Alteromonadaceae; genus Thalassotalea_A. The sequence continues at coordinate 5,818 of NZ_VKDD01000013.1, read as the reverse complement.
AAGCATTCGCTTGACGACTTTGTTTTTCATACATCAAAGCATAAGATTTTAACGCCGATAATGAATTTAATGTACCGCCACCTACATGAGCAACGCCGTTACTATTCTTTATATTCAGTAAACCGGTATTAACAATAAGAGCTCGCACCTCTGCGCTGCTTAACTCGGGATAATTTGCGATTAGACTTGTTGCAGTAGCAGCAACTCGAACAGCAGCAAAGTATGGATCGGCTTCCATCTTACGGTAACCATTACCAGTCCCTGCTTGAGCACCATACACTTCTTGGCTCACGGCTATTAGATCTGGCTTTAATATCGATTCACCTCGTGTAGGACCAAAAGAGCTAGTATCGTCAACATAGTAGTGTCCATCTTGCTTGTATGCACTACCAACGGCAATGCTTTCGGGAACAGCAGTACGGCTTCCTGTAGAGTAATAGGTATCCGTTCTAGCCAATTCCCCAACAGGCGTTACAATTAACGCACCTGATGCGGCAGCACTTCTCATTAATACACGCTCAACACTTCCGTGACTGTGTCTATTCTCTAGCTCATTATAATAAGGTGAGAAGCCGCCATTATTTTCTATTAAAATAACATCCGCACGGTCAGACATGTCACCGTCCATATTTGGATCTATCGACATCTCTAAGGCAACACTGAAGTATTCTCTAAATGGCGTATTAAATACGGAGTTACCTAATACCCCTCTTAATTTATATGCTAGTATTTTTGCATCTGGGTAAGAATCTAAAATCATTGATGCAGCCATGGTTCCCATACCGGCCTTGTATTTCACATCTGGATTTAACCGATCGGTTAAGTCAACATGATACTCTAGTGGGTTATAATCTTCAGATAAACTATCACCGATAAAGTCATACCCACCAATAACAACACCATTTGGAAAGCCATCCCAAGCATTATTTCTATTTTGCCAACCTTCAACAAAATTGTCCCATGTACCTTCACCGCCCAGTTTTTTATGGGTGTAGTCAACCCCTGAACCAATAATTGAAACGACAGGGTTGCCATTTGCAGGGTTAGTTTTCAAAAATGGGTAACGATTATTTAAATCTACTTCATCGGCATATTTGCTAGCAAGTTTGCCATTAGATGGAAGGTTTGAATTTTGATATGTATCGTATGGAATCGCTGATATTTTAGATACGAGTTCATTAGATGATAAAGCGTCACCCGCAGATTTAGACATAGTGACAAACAAAACATTCTCTACCAACTTTAAACTAGTTTGAATGTTCGCTTGCGGATCTAGAGATTTGATAACACTAATAAGCTGTACTTGAGAATCGATTACAGTGTTTAATAATTCATTATGATTGCTCTGAGCGTTTTGATATTGAGCGGCTAACACAGCCGGCTGGTTCAACAACACTCGATAAGAAACCCGTTCTTGGTTTTCAATAGTAAAAGTTCGATTAGTATCAGTTACTACTTCCTCTAAACTATTTGCAAATACTGCAGATGATGACAAGGCACCCGACATAATAATTGCAATCGTGGATGATTTAAAAATCATAGTTCTCTCTTTATTTAACTGAATCTAAATTTAAAGCGCTAAACTTTATTAGTATTTTTGTAAGCGCTTGAGTTATTTTTATGTGAGCGTCACATTACACTTTGCGAGGTGTAAAACAATAACTAGCAGGTCTAATTAAAATCAATTTAATATCTATTTATCTTATAATCATATCAAGCCATTGTTTTTTAAGGGTTTTAAAAAAAATGAAAGGAGGTATAAATAAGAAGGTAACCGATGATAAACCTAGGTTTAAATGGGTTAGAAGAGGTGGTTTAAAAAGTTTTCCTGCTTAAAATAAAGTTATACAAAGCCATTTTAAACAGGTATTACTAGGTTCTAAATTGCAGATTTCGAGTTGTTATTTGGGTAAACCTTGCTTGGATATGCCAGCTCTAAACATCAGTGTGAACATAATATAAAGCAACCATGTCAAAGCTCCCCCAGAACCACTACCCGACGAATTTTTAATTACTTCAACGGTGACTTTAGCTCTGGTTATTGCACCTGATGGATCACGCAACACATAGGTAAATTGGTCAACCCCCACAAAATTTGACGCTGGTGTATATAGCACGGCATTGTTACTAATTTCTATTTCTGCACTACCAGAATAGGTTATATCGATTAACACTAATTGGTCGTTATCTATATCAATATCATTATTTAATACATCGATAGATGCTTGGCTATTGTAGTTAACAACAACTGAATCGTTATAAGCAACAGGCGCATCATTAACTGCCATTACATCAACATAGAGTGTGAAGATATCGCTATCTAACTCACCGTCGTTTACTTGTAAATTAAGGCTTAATATACCGTTATAGTTTTCAGCGATAGTAACCATGCCATTATTGGCGGTGTAATTTTCACCAGGTAAAATAAATAACTCAAACGCATCAGGGAAACGACTGTCTATATCATTTATAGCTAGATCTTCCACTGTTAGCATAAAATCAGTATCTTCGATTTGCATAGCTTTAGTCTGACTTACATCCTGCAAACCAAGTATTGTTGGCTTGGTATTGGGTTGGTCACTATTAAACACCTGGAATGCTTGTTTTGAAACAGCAAAAAATACATTATTTTCACAATTTATTTTTAAACGAGCTTGTACTGTATTTACTTTTGGCGTTGTAACTTGAGCTTGCCCACTATTTTCAATATTTGCGGCTATCTGGGTAAATGTTTTACCATTATCTGCTGAAAATTCTATACTTACGCTATCACAACTAATTGGCGTCGCGTGGCTATTAGCTAAGTTCCATTGCACTAGAGAAGTATCTTGTTCTCCCCAGTAATCCTCGCTAGTTGGATAGGTAATTTGAAAGCCTAGTTCATCATTTTTATGAACTGTAAGTGTTACGCCTTCATGGGCAACGCCCCCATTACCATCTCTAACCGTAACTTGAAAGTTAAGCTCTCGATCAGTAGTCGCATAATTTTCACCTACAATTAAATTACCACTTAATAATGAGTCAAATTTGGGAAAGGTACGGCTACTTTCTGTTGTTGATTTAATCGATCTAAATATCGGCTTTAAGCCATCATCTTGCATTGACTCTTGGTCATATGAACTAGGACCTAAATCATACTGTTCCCATGTATAACTTAAGGAGTCGAGATCAATATCACTAGCAACGGCATCAAGTTTAAATGGGGTATTAGCAGGTATATGATAATCAGTAAGAACTTCAATACTCGGTGAATTATTGCTAGTTATTGTTGTTGTTCCACAACTTTGCCCTATACCTTGACGGTCATTGATTAAATAGTCTCGCATTTCGAGTATAGAGTTTATATGAAAATAATCGTCAACTTGGTTCTGTAAGTTCTCTTCACCACATAAACCAGCATAAGACATTATCGTAGAACCGCTTCCAGGTTCAAATGCATCATAAAATGTACGGCTTGTGGCACAAATACCGCTTTGGCCATTAAAGGAATGATCAGCACCTAATTGATGGCCTATTTCATGAGCAACAAAGTCGATATAAAAACTATCATTAGTTGGATTTTGACTGCCTGTTACTCCCATCGCTTTAATTGGTGTATAACTAGCGATAACCTCATCATTATAATTAAACTCTTCATATGGATTATTGTCACAAACCGCAGCAACAACAGCTAAACCACCAAACCCAGTTGTTAGCACATGGCCGATATCATAGTCATTTTGGCCAATAAAATTATTAAGGACATCACCGTTAACGAAAATATCATTATCAGTATTTTCAAAAGGGTCAGTACTAGCATCGAGGAATATCACCTTCTCTGATTCAGCAACCAATTGGAGAGTTACTCCTAGCTCTACTTCAAAGACTTTATTTAAGCGATTTACTAAAGTAACCAGCTCTGACAAAACACTCAGGGTTGTGCCACCATGATACTGGCTGTATTCGCCTGTCGTTGAGAAAGCTATTCGGTATTGTTTACTAACAGATGATAAAGATTTTTTTTGAATGGTCTTAGCATTTTTAGCAGAGACACTTGCCTCATTGTATTTTTTCTTTAGTACAGAGCGCTCAATAGAGCCTTGCTTACCGGTTTTTTGACTAGCAAAGTATGTTTTATATAAATTAGATGTTTGCGATTTCACAGGGTCAATATATACGGTTTGCCCTTTGTAATTTATGACTCCATGAAAGCCATTTTCAGTGTAATCAATCCGACCATAATGTTCTGGAAAGCCTATTTGCTCAGCTTTATACGTTAATATTTGTGGATATTTGGCTGCTAATGACTCTTCCATCACTAATATTGGAGTTAATACAACATCAATAAGTTGTGCATTAGGCATCGGCAGTCTTAATTTAACTACCTCTTGACTTAAAATATCGGTAAGAACTGAATCATTTAACCTAAATAGATTAGCATTTGAATTTAGGCTGGCTTGCGTAATATTAATAGTCTTTAAAGATCCTCTATTTACTTGCTCCCACAAAGCACCTTCATCAGCAATTGCTGAAAAAGTAAAAAGCGCAAACAACGAAGTAACTGCAAACCTAAACATCTAAAACCTATAAACTGCGAAATAATTTTTTATGAAGAGCATCATACGCACTAAAACCTAAGTTGTTAATGACCCATTAGAGTTAATTGTTCAAATCAACATCACTTTTTCATCAATTAATCATTTAAAGCGTACTTTTTTTAGGTTAACTCTAATGTTAGGGTTTAGATAACACGCTGTAATTAGGGTTCTGTACATTAGCACGCTATCAATTAGGGAGGTCCCGCACAAAAGCACTGCGGGATAACGGTGATTTTTCTGATAAAGCGGTGGTTGAAAATATTTTTATATATTCTCACGTAAACTTAATGATTGATGTTCTTATAAGCACGATGTCAATTAGGGAGGTCCTGTATCTCGCTTTGGCTCGTACAGAATGACGTTGTATTTTTTCTATTATAGCGTTTATTATAAATATTTTTTGTTCTGGTGTGTTTTCATTTCAAAGTTAATGCGCGGTGTTAGTTTACTTAGAACGTCATCCTCGAGGAGCTCAAGCGACATCGAGGACCTCCTGCGGCAGTGGCGAGCTTGAATTGCCTGCAAATACGTAGGTCACAAAAGGCTCCATACGAAAAAAGCCCTCTGCGTTAGCAGAGGGCTTTTCGAAATAGGAGCCTAGCGATGACCTACTCTCACATGGGAACCCCCACACTACCATCGGCGCTACTGCGTTTCACTTCTGAGTTCGGCATGGGATCAGGTGGTTCCACAGTGCTATTGTCGCTAGACAAAAGCTTGTTACAATTTGGAATTCGATATTAAACGTTTTACTCAATTCTTTAATGCGTGAATGTGTTTCCACATTTTCTTTGTCAGACCATACAGCCTCAAACGAAAACCGCTTGGGTGTTGTATGGTTAAGCCTCACGGGCAATTAGTATCAGTTAGCTCAATCCCTCACAGGACTTACACACCTGACCTATCAACGTTGTAGTCTCCAACGACNATCGGCGCTACTGCGTTTCACTTCTGAGTTCGGCATGGGATCAGGTGGTTCCACAGTGCTATTGTCGCTAGACAAAAACATGTACAATTTTGAAAGCTGTATTAATGACTTACTCAAGTCGTATTCTTTAATGCGTGAATGTGTTTCCACATTTTCTTTGTCAGACCATACTCGTCTCAAACGAAAACCGCTTGGGTGTTGTATGGTTAAGCCTCACGGGCAATTAGTATCAGTTAGCTCAATCCCTCACAGGACTTACACACCTGACCTATCAACGTTGTAGTCTCCAACGACCCTTTAGGGGACTCAAAGT
>NZ_VKDD01000012.1 GCF_007097525.1 Thalassomonas sp. M1454 | reverse complement strand
CTTAAGTACGTTGAAATCGTTTCACGCTCGTTACGAATTGAACGAGTACCCGATAAATCCGTACCACAGTAGTAACCGTAGTCTAATTCATCTTCTTCACCTTCGTTCATAACACGGTTTGTGTACTCGTAACCTGAACCTGAAATTTGACAGCGTTGCTCTGTCGGGTCTCGGTACAATGTCCAACCTTCGTCAATATCTTCGGTTTCTTCATCGTCTTGGTAATAACCTAAACGCACCATTTCATCAACAATTACAATACCGCGGTCTAAGTAGTTATGACCCGCAGGACCATCATCTACCGAATCCATAAAATCACGGTCCGCAGAGAAAATTGGGTCTTGTTTATGATACTCAAGTGCAAACGTTACCGTGTAATCATCACCATTAACACCCGTGGCAAGTTGGAAACGACCTTCATCACCACCACCTTCGGTAGTGGTACCAACCTTGGCACTAAACGTCGTGTCTTCTAAGTTACGCTTAGTCTTGATGTTCATTACACCCGCAACCGCATCTGAGCCGTATATCGCTGACGCACCTGCAGTTAAAATCTCTATGCTGGCAACCGCCGCCATTGGAATGCTTGATAAGTTAACAAAGTTCGAAGCACCATTATATGGTGATGGGTAATCGGCAATACGACGACCATTAACTAACACAAGTACCTGGTTATTACCTAAACCACGTAAACTTACCGTCTGCGCGTTCGGCGTAAAACCACCGCTGGCAGCCATCTCAGCACCTTGCGTCGTACCCGTATTCGCCGTTAAATCTTTCAACGCGTCATACGCTGTAGCAAAACCTTTCTTCACCATATCATCAGCTGAAATTATCGTTACTGGGCTTACGCCCTCTAACGTATTCGCTTTAATTCGTGAACCCGTTACTTCGACAACTTCAATCTCGTCTTCACCAATAACATCTTCGTCTTGCTCTTGGCTTTGAACCTGCTCTACTTCGACTGCCGATTCTTCTTCAGCAAAGGCGTAAGCATTTACACTGCTTAAGGCGCCAAGCATTAACGCCGCTCGAATGCTCGAACTTAATTTATTTATATTTCTCACAACTATATCCCGATTTTTTTTATAGTTTTATGAAGAGGCTTAGATCTTGTCTAGCCTCTTCTATTATTGTTATTTTATTTGATGGCTAATCTAACTTTACGAACAGAAAGTAGCCCAAGACTTAGAACTAACATAAGTAAACCAGTAGAGCCGCCTGAGCCAGTTTCCTCAGAGTCTACATAGATAGTTGTTAGTACAGGCATAGCATTACGTTCGCCATTACTACCCGTTAGCTCAAAGGTTATTTCTTGGTCTTGATTAGCTTCTGGTGCAGTGAAGGTAATGGTGTTTAAGCCATACTCAATTTCAACTTGCGGACCAGATACTTGCTGCCAAGCCATTGTGATATCAGCATTATCAATTACGGCATCAACAACAGAAGAAGTTAATGTGATCACATCCCCCGCTTTAACAAAGGTTGCTGAAGCATCAACAGCAAATATAGGCTTACCTTCAATAAGCACACTCTCTTTTAGAGAAGATACTTGTTCATCTTCACTATCATCTAAAATAGAAACTACATAAGGAGTGATATCGATATAGCCAGAAACCTCTGCAAAGTTAAATACTAATGACACTTGTTGCTCATTTGAATTAACCGCAAGAGTTTGAGTCCAAGTAATAACATCACCATCTTGAGTAAACTCAACAGCATCGCCATAACTAGTAACGCCATTAGCAGTTGTACTTACACTTAAACCTTCAAGTAATGCGCCAGTAGGCAGTTGCGCCGACATTTGATAAACCTTTTCTTTATCAGTATCGTTGGCCATAAAAGTAAGATTAAATGTTGCTAAGCTATTGTCTTTATCTAAATCAGCAATTGATAAAGCTACGTCATCTTTTCCACGGTTAATATTGACGTTTATTACCCCAACATTACCTAATAGCTCTTCTTTAGTACCTAGAAGAATTGAGCCATATAGACGATCACCTTCTTTCATTTCTTTATTCCATTTAACTGATAAAGGGATTTCAGAATTAGGGAATGACTCTTTAGGTGCAACTACGGTTAACTCTTTATCACTTTCGTCTGCTAAATCACCAGTAACAACGGTAATTGCAAGTTTTATATCGTCAAAAGTATCAGATTTTACTTGGTCAAATTCATCATCTCCACGGTGGTTGTAGTGATCACCGAAGTTATGAATAATTGCTACATAATCACCTGCAACAGGAAAGCTATAGTCTAGTACTTCTAGTGCTTTTGACGTTGCTTCCCACATTCTAACACCGCCACGTACTTCTAGCGGGCTCGCTTCACCGTTTAAATCATTATCGTGAGCTAGGTAAATATCGACGTCAGGTGATGATGTTTCTAGTATTTCAACCACAACCCTTGCACTACCAGCAGGAATTGACAATGGTACAACAAAAGTTGAATCTTCCATGCCATCAAAAATATTTTCTGGATCAATCGTACGCTTAGCTGTGCCTGTAAAAGTACTTGCTTTAGAAAGCGGCGAAGCTAATGTATCAAAGTCAGATGTACCGATAGTTACAACACCTTTAATATCAGCAGTACCAGTATCGCGATGCGCTGTTATCTCAACCTTTTCTGGGGCAGAACCTGCTGCAAAGTTCACAGAAACAGGAATTGACACCGCTGGAATGCTTGAGTCTTGTGGGGTTAAATGAACGCGACCATCAGACCATAAAGAATCCAACTTCTCATTTACGCTTGCTGTAACATCTAAAGTAAACTCTTCGCCTTTATTTACGCTGATTACTCTTTTATCGGCTTCTAACACCATACCTTCAGTTGTGTAACTAAATGACACTTCCCAAACCGCAGATTTAGTCGCTTTAAAAGTACGAGTCCATGAACAACTTTCTATACAATCACTTTTTGACATACTCGCAATGTTCATCTGCTCTGGTTTGCCATGCCAGCCGATAGGTAAGTCTTTTTCTAAATCACGAAGATTATCTGGACGTTCTTCTTCTTCTTCACCATCAAGTGCAGGCATTTGCATACCAACGATATCGCCAAATGGGTCAGCTTGCAGATAGCCAGTTGATGTTTCAGACATAATCAAACCTGATTCAATCGCTCTATCTACACGAGCCATACCAGCGCCGGTTTCAATAAGCGGCGCAGGATCAAATGTCTGTTTTTGATCAATGATCGGACCATAAACTTTCACATTGGTAGCAGCCGTAAGCATTAAGGCCGATTGAATTTCTGCAGGTGTCCAATCAGGATGCGCAGAGGTGATCAATAGCATCATACCGGCAACATGAGGTGAAGACATAGAAGTACCAGAGCGATAAACATAATCGACATCAGTTTCAAGTGCTTCATGCGTGCCAATTTCTTGCATATCTTTACCTAAGCCAGATGCTAATATACCGGCGCCAGGAGCTGTGATACCAGGAATAAGGTAATCTGGAGAGAAAAGATCAGGACCTCGTGATGAAAACGCAGCCATTACACCACTAAAATCAAACTCTGGCTCTAATGTCGTGCTACTAATAAGCTCAGTACCACCAATTGCCACTTTGTGATCAGTTCCTTCTTTAAGCCATTCTCGGATGATTTTTCCATCCTTTTTCTTTATATGAATGCTTGGAATACTGTGCAAATCGGCAACAATTTCATTCGGTGTATCGTTGGTATTAGTTAGTACTAAACCTTTAGCACCTAGATGTAATAATGCAAAGCTTCTGGTAGCACGTGCAATACCGGCACCACGGTTACAGAAAACAACTTTACCAGCTACCTTTTCAGCAGGAATAGAGTCAAAGGCACATGTACCTTCTACGCCATAAGTATCATAAGCAGCAGTGTGCTCATGCTCATGCACATGATAAAACTCATGATTTACATCTAAGCCTTCACTTGGTTCCCATTCAGGTTTGTATTCGTACTCATGATTAAGGTTTTCATACTCATGAATGTGAGCATGAGTGTGTACACCATCTTCTTTGTACTCTACATCACCAGCATAAACAATTTCGGTTGCAGGAATACCAGATGTAGCCCCTTCACCTGTAAATATGTTGGTTTCAAGTTCAAAATCAGCACTGCCACCACTTAAAGTAACGGTTTTAGATTTAAAAGCACGATCATGAGTGGCCGCAGCTACTGACATAACCCAAGGTGCATTACCAGGAGTTTTAACAGTAGCCATACCAAAATTACCATTATTACCAGCAGAAACAGCAACATTTACACCAGCTTCACGTGCACGTAAATAAGCTAATGATACGTGATCATACCAAGGAGAACGTTGACGGCTACCAATTGAATAGTTAATAACATCAACACCTAATTCAATGGCTTTTTCAATTGCTTCTAGGGCAAATTCCTGGAAACAAATACCATCTTTATTACAGGTTTGAAAAGAGATGATATTAGCATGTGGGGCAACACCTGAGATTCTGTCATAAACAAATTCTTGAGGATATACCTCACCTATAGGTCCACCAATTTCACCTTCAGTTTTAATGTTATAAACAATATTACCTGCAGCAGTCGAAGCCACGTGAGTACCATGACCATTAGTATCTTGACCGGTTTCAGAACGTGCATCATATGGGTTACGGTTAACTAAATCTCTACCTAAAAAGCCAAAAGCATAGATACCAATAAGCTTATCGTTACACCAATTTGGTTCAGTTTGACAATCTCCAAGGTAGTTACCACTTCCTAAAGGATTAGTATGAACATAATCAATTTGGCCATCGTTATTTTCATCAACTTCTGCAGCAAAAGATGGATTAAACGGAGGTAAAGTAGCCGTGTCAAAAATATCCTCAACCGGCTGCAAATAAGAAGCAACACCAGAGTCGATGATACCTATAAGTGTACCGTCACCTTTTGCTTTCGATTCTGGAAGATCTGGCGTACCTTGCCAAACTTTTGTAGCTCCGACATATGCTGGACCACTTTCTGTTGTTATGTGCGAATCGACAGTTGGTTCAACAGTTTTTACCCCATCGATCTGGCGAACTAAAATAGCCTCACTTTTTGATAATTCAACAGCAAAACCATTTAGCACAGTGTCATAGCTAGAACTAAAATCAACATCTCTTTTTAGTCGTAAATTAACATGAAGTTTAGTTTCGCTTTGTTTACCAGCTAAGTATTGCTTATATCGTTTAGACGCTAAACTTTTAGTATTAATCATACCTTTATCTGTAGCGTTACTATTTTTACTAGCAAGTAAACTAGTGGCATCATACCCCGATACAGAGCCATCATATGTAGCTAAAGGTTCATCTTCTAGTTCGATTATATAAGTATTCGTGGTCACGCTCTTTTTCATATTGAACGGACTAGTAATATCAAAATTAGTTAACTTTTCACTACTACGTAACAATGTTTTACCATCGTTATCTTCAGTAAAGTATGGTTTACTGTAATTATCTGCACTTGCATGGCCAATGGATAAAACCAGAGGTAGTGCAGCTACTATTTTTCTCATTTTAAAATTCAAAATTATTTCTCCTTAGGGGCCGTAGCCCCTAAATCAATTAAGCAAAACGGCGACGTAAACATAAAAGACACAAAACCAAGGCGTAAGCAAAGCTACCGCCACTCGAACCGCTGCTTGTTTCATTCACTTGTGTAGATACAGAATCATTGATTGTAAAATTAATTACAGTAGTAAATTGATGAGCGCCATCAGTAACAAATAATGTTGCTTCAAATAAACCATCAACCGTTGGTGTACCACTTATAATTCCGGCTTTATTAATAGAAATGCCTTCAGGTAGATTAATTGCCTCAAAAATTAAACTTGAGTTATCAACATCAATAAAGTATTGACCTAGTTCTACAGCTTGCATTTCTTCAAGCTCATTAAGCACTAGTGTTGGTATATTAGTTACTTGGTTTGGCGCATTGTCATTGGCATTAAACAGCGAAACATGAATGGTTTCTACCGCACCCCAACTCTTACCCCATAAGACTTGCACATTTAATTGATAGTTAGATTGTGTTTCGTAATCTAACAAAGAGCTATCTCTTACAAAGATGATACCTTCATCATTTATTTGGAAAGGTGCTCCACCGCCAGCATGAATAGCTTTATATTCAACTAGACGGTGTGGCGTGATCGTTGGTTGTTGAACTGAAATTTTACCAACTACTTGCCCATTTTTAGCATTTTCGGCTATTGAAAATTGCTGACCTGGTTTAATGATTGGCAATTGTGAGCCAAAACTTGCTTGGAAAGAAGTCCCTGTTGCAGGGTTAAACACTAAGGCAGATATACAATTAGCTTCTGTATAGCCAAAACCATCACATTTACTATCAGCAAAGTATGAAACAACAGCTTTTTCGTGAGCAGGAATGGTAATTTTATGGCTCCACTCTAGATCTTCAATATTGTCGATTTCGCCGTTTGCAAGTTTAATATGCATACCTGTATGAAATGTTTCTCCAGAGTCATCGGCCACTAGAGGAATCGCTTGCAATACAGTTGCAAAATTTACATCACGAATGTAGGTAGGTTCTTCAGGCACGCCATCTGCAATACAGCTTGCCACTAATCTACGTTCACTTTCAGGGTCATCAGCTTCAAATGTACAATTAACTACGCCATCAAAGTCATAAACTTCAGGTAAATAGAAAGCGACTTCACCATTAAATCTTTCATGTGAAATAGAACAAACTTTCAGTCCAAATTCAGGTAATGCACATTGATGCTCAAACGTATCGTTAGCAAACTCTTCATTAGGTGAACCGGTATCACTTTTTGATAAATATTCGGTAAGTGTTAATGTAGTTTCACTATTAAATACGCGCAAACAGTTATTAGTTGCGTCTTTAATTTCACCATTAGAACATTCACCAGGAATTACAGGAGCACTATTAAATGCGGTGTTAGTAACTGTTCCATTTAGTCTGAAATTATGACTTAAGATAGAATCAAAATAACCAGGTAAGGCCTGACGGTCGGTAACTACTTGAATACCGATATCTTCATTAAATGTTTGCGCATCTATGTTGCCATGATACAAATCATCGGTACAAACATTGACTAAAACAGTGTCTGAACCAGGTGCAGTTACGGTTGGTAAGTTAGTTGAATGAATTCGTCCTCTAGGGTTTGTTCTATCAAAATCTTTACCAAAATCAATATAATAGGTAGTAAAAGAGCCATCTTCGTTTATCTCAACTCTTAATTCTGTTAATTGATCTTCAGGTGGCGTTGCTTGCTCAAGCGCTCGGCCTGAGTCGTGAGATCGAAGGATTGCATCTTTATTATAAAGTTTTAGAGCAAAAATTAAGACCCCAAGTCTTTCATAGTGATTAGCAATTGGCAGTTGGAATGTATCAAAGAACTTGATTGCAATACTAAGCTTCTCTCCTGAGTCACACTGTGATTCAGGGAATAAGCCACCAGCCATATTCTGTACTATGTGACCATGATTACCAACAAGCGCTGCAGGCTTTTGTATCGCTTGATAAAACGAAGGCATTGCCCAAAGATCTTGTTCAACATTACTGTTATTGGTCAGTTCTATCTGAGAACCAGAAACCGTGAAGTCATAATCTCCATCACTAGGAAAGTGTTGATCGTGATATAAAGGCGTGTTTGTAATTGACTCATTGTCTTTATTTTCTTCATAGTAACTATCTGGGCGCTTAAAATAGCCAATATAACTATCACGGTCAGAAGTTATCGGTTCAACTCGATACGGCATCACTAACCAAGGTAAATGAATAGAAGCGCCAGGGTTTTTATGATGATTAAGTTGAATATAACCATCAATGGCAAAATTACTAAAGTTTTCAGCTGTAAAGTCCAAGCCTTCAGTAATTGGCATTGGAGGCAATTTATCGGCATCAATATTGATACTTACAGATATGATTTTTTCTTCATGTGGTGCTAATACAACATGTTCTGGTAAGTAAACAGTTACCGCTTCGTTGCCAGCACTGTTGTTTCTTAGAACCTGACTACGATATTCTTGAGTTTCTGCGGTTAAGTTTTTAACTTTAATGTTTTGCATGATTGCACGTTTATTGCTAACGCCAACAATGCCACCAAAGATATTTGGCAATGATGTATCCGCATTCACCATCAGAGCATAAGATTTAGATGCGCCAAGTGGGTTAATACTACCGCCACCGATTTGTACTACACCATGATTATCTTTAACATCTGTTGCTAATTCAGTTTTATCATCGATTAAAATCTTTTTGTGGTAATCAACATCAATAATACCAGTGTTAACAATAAGCGCTTTTATTTCTTCAGATGTTAAATATGGTTTTTCTGTTTTAACCGCAGCAGCTGCCGCGGCAACTCTTGCAGCAGCAAGATAATGATCATCAGGTAATTCATGATAAGCACTACCCGAGGCAGGCATCGCCCCAATCATGTCATCATTTAGTGCTAAAACGTCTGGCTTGAGAACAGAGTCTCCACGAGTTGGTCCCATTGGGCTATCTGGAGTAACGTAGTATTTATTATCCACTCTTTTTGAATAACCAACCGTTAATGCCTCTGGAGCAATGCCATAGTGGCCAATTGTATAAAATTGCTCAAAATATAGTTGGTCTTCATTATTTGTATTTTCTGCTTCAACATTGCCTGCACCAACGACTACCAATGCTCCACTTGCAGCTAAGCTACGAATAAGAGCCGTTTCAACAGGAAATGGCGAAGTCCCCAATTCTTTTTCGCGATAGTAGCCACTAAAAGAATTAGCATAAGGTAATAAAATGATATCTGGGGCATCAGATAAATCACCATCAAGATTAGGGTCCATAGCCATTTCAAAAGCGGTTGCTAGTTGTTGGCGTCCAGCGCCAACAACTAAACCATTGAAGTTAATGCCGTTGACTTTATAAGCTAATATCTTAGCATCCTGAACTGAATCTCTAATTAATGATGCAGCCATGGTGCCCAAACCACCTTTATACTTCATCCAAGGACGATAGGCGTCGGTAACATCAACAGGATATTCTAGAGGGTTATAATCAAAAGTATATTGTTCAGAAACAAAATCAAAACCACCAATAACCACATCATTTGGAAATCCAGGCCATGAATTGCTGATGTTATTGTATGCTTTTGAGTAACTGTCAGGTAACCCCTCACCACCAAGGGCTTTATGAGTATAATCGACACCTGGACCAATGATAGCAACAACAACACTATCACCCGCATCATTAACTTTTAAATTTGCATAAGGTGACTTTTCCGGTTCAATAAAATCTTGAAGTTGCGCTTCGTATGGTGTCACGCTTGCAACAGAAGATAATTGAGAAACTCGATCAACTAATTCAACAGGCATCTCTACATAGAATAAATTAGCAACAATTTGTAATTGCTCACCGATGCGGATATTGCCGTCTAACGATTGAACTTCAGCAATAACTAAATCTTGCTCCTCTTTAATAACGTCAAAGGCTTGCTGTTTTGTCAGACCTCGTTCGCTATATGCAGGGTCAATTGCTCCTGGTGCATGTAAACTTATTACGTAAGTTTGCATACCTTCACGAGCCTGAAACACCGTTGAGGTGTCTGTATTACTACTTTGACTAAACTGACCTAATACAAAATCGTTCTGTGCAAAAACAGAGGCCGATAAAGTACTAGATAAAATTAGCGAAATGACAGTAGATTTTTTTAACATACTTATTTCCCTTCCTAAAAAATGTGCCAGCAAAACTTGGTTTTTTTATTGCTTTTATGGCTAACGGGCACGGTAAAATTTTTGTTGATGACAAAATAAGGTAACAAGGGACAACAAGCAATGGATGGGACGAGCAACAGCTCATAATTTCATTCAATTAATCATCTATTAGTTATCAATTAAAAACAAATCCATTAAAAACAACCACTTAAGACCACATTAAAAATTAATTATCAAACATATTTAGTCGCAAAATAGCATGATGAACATACTATTATTTAATGTTAAGGAAAACTTAAACAGCTTAGTTTTGCATAAAGCTTACTAATGGTTTCGCTTTATATAATGATAAAATGACTGAACATTAAATATAAAAAAGGCCACCCGAAGGTGGCCTTTGACAATGTTAGATTAAAGCTTAATGAAGTTTAAACTCAACGTCTTGTTGGTTAACCATTTCACCGTTCATTTCGATGTTTACATCTGCACTAAAGCTTGTGTAACCACCTTTACCAAACTCACCATTTAACACTGAAGCTGGTATTTCATAAATATATGACACACCAGACTTAGCAGCAGTAGAAGCACCGTAAATAAAGTGAGTTACTTCAGGGTATACCATTGCGACATTATCAAGTGTTCCACGTTTAGCATAAAAACGATCTGTTTTCATTGAATTATAAGCAACGATTGGCTCAATATCAGTAACACCTTCAATAGCTTCTGCATCAGTACCAAAACGTACAATTGCATTTACTGGATGAGTTACGCTTTCTTGCGTATTTACAAAATCAGCAGTAACAACTGTTTCATATGTTGCAGATTTAACTACAAACGAACCACTTAGCTCAACTGGCGATACAATATAAGAAGTTCTTGTAGATAATTGTGGAACATTATCAAACTGTTTTGTTTGATTAGCACTAAACATAGCTTTATACCAAGGTAAGTTACTTCCATCTAAGTCCAGTACAGCAGTAACGCCATCTCTCATCATTAGACTAGGGATAGTAACATTATGACCAACGTTAGTATTCTTCGGTAATGTAACCGGAGTAAATTCCTTAGCAGCAAAGGCAGGAACACCATACTCATCAAGTAATACAAATTGCTGTGCATCTAGGTTATCAAAATGTTGAACGCTAACATCTTCTAAACCGTAACTTAGTTTTTGTACAGCCATAACATTTACAGTATTTTCAGCTTCAGAAGTTACAGCAAGTAACTCGCCAGTGATTTTACTAGAAGCTAAAATATCAAAAGAGTATTCTAGGTCGTCTTTAACCATAGCAGCATCACCAATAATAGTTAAAACTGTACGGTCTTCATTCCAATGATAGTTTTCAGCAGATAAAGTTTGTTCATTTTCAACAACTACGCCATTAAAGAATCCATTATAAACCCCCATAGGGATCTTCGCAGGAAACTCAAGATCAACGGCTTGCTCTGCAGCAGTTGGGTAATAACTTAATCGATCAGATACTTCACCATCAACAATTTTGTATTTTGCAGTGTGAGTATCAACATTGAATGATCTGTTACCACTATTTTCCCACATACCAGATTCTTTTAAGAACCATGAAATTGACCCTACAGCACCAGGTTCAGTCTCATAAAGTCTGATAGAAACAGGGCCATAATAGTCTTTTTCATAAAATGTACCATCAGCCTCTTGGTAAATTTTTCCAGAAGCAATGTAAGTCTCTAATTCAGCAGGAGTATATTCAGTCCATACCGTTTCGTACGCCCATGTTAAATTGTTATAAACTTCTACACTTAACATAACATTTTCTGTGATACCTGGCTTAATTGTCATAAAAGTAGGATCTTCAGCATCGAAAATATCATCAGCTTCAAGTGGCCTACCTTCTTTAAAGTAAGGTTCGAAACCAGCTTCAAAATTAGTTGCATGCCAATTTGTAACGTTTAAATCATTATCAGTAAAGTTAGCATCGGTTCCAGCAACAACTCCTGATGGGGTTGAGCTACGTAAAGGTAATTCGTAAGTAATACCGTCAGCATCAACATAACCTTCTACATCTACTGCAGCAGCCATACCGATACCACCAGTTTCACTAGCACCACCGCGCGCTTTAGCAGCGAAACACCAAGATTGAGCAGTTTCTCCCTGACAAGATGAAAAAGTTGGATATTGATTAATAACGTCTGAGCTAACGCCGTCATGCAATGCGCGAGTAGTGTCATATATTGCTTCTTCTATTGAGAAGTCTTGGTAACGAACAACAACATCACGCGACAATTCAGCAGGTTGAGTAAATTTAACCACTACCTTCATTTCATCGTTTTCGATTAATGATGAAGATACCTCATAGCCAAAATCAGCATTTTCCCAATCTTCTTGTCTCTGCTCTTGCTCTTCTTTTTCATTAGCTAAATGGTCAGCAGAAACAACTACAGTTGAAGTCATTACTCCATTTTCAAAATGGCTTGGTGCGAATTTAATTTCGTGGGCAACGCCACCTAACATGTAGGTTACTTTGCCTGTATCAAGTGCATCTTGGTCAATTTTAACGGTACAAGTACCGTTAGTAACCATAGCCATTTGCGAAACTGAACCACAAGTTGCTTCGATTGTGTCAACACTATCGTATGCATCGCCTGCTGGTGTAACAAAACTCAACTCTAAGTTAAAGTCAATTACAGCAGCTTCAGCTACGGTATTAATAACAACATCATTACCTACGCTGATAGTCATATTGTTAGGTCCAACTACATCGTAGTTGTTTTCAAATGACATTGGGTTAGCAATTTTTACTTCAAAAGATTGACCATTGTCTGGCAGCATAAAAGTATACTTACCATCAACTTCTGTAGCTATATTATCAGGGATATTAGCCATGTAACCTTTAGATGATAAATCTGAACCAGCAATATAAAGTGTTAAACCACTCACATTAGCACCAAGTACATCATTTACTGTTACAATTGCTTCTTTGGCTTCATATACAGAGATTGTTTTAGTAACTAGAGAGTTATTATCAATAGAGCTCTGGTAATATGCTGGTGCAATAGTACCCATAGGATCAGTTACAACAACTAAAAAATCAGAATTTTCTGGTAAATTGTCGATGAAGTATGTACCTGCACCTTTTACTACGTCACCACTTTCATTTTTAACTTCATCAGTGGTACTTAAATATACTTGACCATTTACATGTACTTCAACGTCTAACCCAGCTACAGGCAGGCGAGTTTTGCCATTAATAACTGAACCTGACAGGCTAGTAGTTGCAGCAGGAGCTTCAACAATTGGTGCAGGATTTACTTCAACTACAGGTGCTGGCACTGATACTGCCGCAGGCTCAACAGTCGTTTTATCGTCACCGCCACAAGCTGATAGCATTGCAGATGAAACAACAACTGCTACCAAGCTTTTATTAAATTTTATTTTGTTAGACATATATTTTCCTATTATTATTTCTGAAATACGCTTGATAAACACTTTCTTGTTTTTATTAAAATTAAAACCATCTTTAATAAGAAAAAATGTTTATAATTTTGTTTTCCAAGCTCATTCATATAAATAAAGTGTTACCTCCAACAACACAATCTTAACATCATCTAATATTCTACAATTAATGTTCAATTAATTATCTAATCCTTTATATTCAACAACTTAATAATTTAAAAAGATAGTTTTTCAAGACAAAAAAAAGCCTAAACATTTAATTTAGGCTTTTACTTAGTAATTAAAATGGATAAAAATTATCCGGCACAAACCTCTACAATAGGATCACATTCTTCTTCTTGCTGAGGTTGAGGAGCAATAAGAGTTAATGTTGCTAAATCAAAACTAAACTTAAAGGTTTCATCGGTTTCAGTCGTTGGCATTTCGCCTTCAGATACTGCACCTGGCATACAAGTAACAACCGTCGACCCTTTAACCCCTTCACAACGCGGTGCTAATGGTATGTCATGCTTTTGTTGCCATGTAACAGCATCCACGTCTTCTAAATATATCGGATGATTAAAAGTGCAAGTAGAGATACCGTCAACTAAAGCAGAACACTCTATAGTTTTATACCAAGACTTTTCCGACAAATATTGGAAATTCGCGCCAAAAACGCTGTAGATGATTCGATTATCAAAGTCATTTTTATGACGTTTATCTAAAGCAGGACCGTAGTCAGCATCAAGTGTAAACGTTGTCGTTTCGCCATAGGTTGTTATTGAGCATAACATTTGTGTGTCACCTTCAGCAGCATTACACATTGGGGAATCAAATGTAGTTGGTTTAGGAAAACAAATTTGATAACCATTACTTATCCAGGTCGCAGGGTACCAACAACTGTAAGCTTCACCTAAATATTTATCAGTAGATGTTGAATTGGGAGCAATCGGAGCATATAGTTTTGATGTAAATTTTTGGAGAAACGAAGTTGCATAAGCTTGCTCTAGAGTTACATTAACTAAATCAGGGAATGTTTTAGCCGTATTAATACTACACTCGGTTTCTAAATCAACGCTTAAATTTACGCCTTGGCTAGCAGCGTTCGCCACTAGAGTCTCTAAGTCAGTACAATCCATAGTACCGTTTCCAGACAGGGTAATGGCGCTTGGCAATGTATTTAAATCAACCAAATTTGAAATATCAGTGATCTGATTATCATTTAACAATAATGAGTTTAAATTCGTCAATCCTGCTACATTTGGCGTTGCAGTTAGATTGTTATAACTAAAATCAACTTTTATTAAAGCGTTTAGGCTAGCAATAACATCAACATTAGTAATAGCATTATGATGACCATAAAAAGTTTCTAAATTGACAAGTGTATTTAGGCTTTCTATGTTTGAGATAGCATTATTCGAACTGATATCTAAATTTTTCAAACTGGTTAAATCACTCAAATTTGTAACATCTTGCACAGCATTTTGAGCTAAGTCTAAGTTTGTCAAATTAGTTAATAACGATAAGTCAGGAATAGTCGTTATTGCGTTAGCACTTGCAGGTGCAGATAATGGATTACTTAAATCTAACGATGTTAGTTTTACTAATGACGTTAATGCAGTTATATCTGCAATATTATTATTTGATAGGTTTAACTCTGTAACTTCAGTCAAGCCAGATAAGTTGTCAATATTGCTAATTGCATTATTATGCAAAGTTATGCTTGTCAATAAAGGCATCAAATTGGTATTCGGTATTTGGGCAATCTGATTATTTGCTAAATACAATTCTGTTAACTTAGTTAACGCAACAAGCCCTGTAGCATCAACTATTGCATTATTTTCAAGGTTTAAAACTTCTAATTCACTAAAATTAATCACGGCTGATAAATCTGATACCACACCACTTCGTATTTCTAAATGGCTCAGCTTAGATAAATTACGTATAACACTTAGGTCTATAAAACCAGTATCATTTAAGATTAATGTTTCTAGATTAGTTAGCCCCTCTAAAGCTGAAAAATCAGTAATATTAAGACCTGTCAAATCTAACTTTCTTAGCTTTGGAAAGTTTGCTATTACGCTTACATCAGTTACGCTTGTTGATGCAAGTGATAATTCTTCAAGATTTTCGAAATACTTTAATTCTTCAATACCAAGAATTCTAGAACCAGTACAAGCTAAAGTTTTAACTTCTAAAACAGAAATATCCTCGAATTCAGGTAGGTTTGGTAAATTGTTATATGTCCAAGAGGCGTTTACACAAGCTTTTGCGTCACCAGTAGATAGAAGTGCTTCAGGTAGATAATCCTTATATTCAAGCATACCAATGGTTGGAGCATATAAGTTTTTATCTAATGGGAAAAAATCATTTTCGTCTGTGTAACCATCATTATCATCGTCATTATCTAAATTATTTGGTATACCATCACGATCAGTATCAACAATTCCAAGAGATAGCTTATCGGCATACAAATTATCTAAAATGTAATCAAAATACTCTGCACTGGTTTCAAATTGAGCAGGTAATAATTCTGGGTTGTTTTCGATATAATCTATAACCGCAGCGACCGCTTGCTCAGACTGAATCAATTCAAGTGTATTTTTGACACCAGATGGTAAGGCAATATTTTTATCGTCAATAACAATTTTTAATAGCTTGGCCAATTCTCTTACTTCTTCAGAATCAAAGAATGAGTTAGCCTGATAAAGAGCGTCAAAAAGCCCTTCTTCTGTGATTTCGTTGCCACTGTTTTTTAGTTTAGTAATTACATATTGACTGCTTGACGTTGCTGTAATATTAACACCAATAAATTCATGAGCTTCAACAACATTATTGGTTCCAGCTAAGGCTTCTAAACTATTAACTGACTTTAATAGTGAAACTAAAGTAATACCGGGATCGTAATTATCGTTACCCGTTGCAGTTAACTTAACTAGGTTATTGAAATTCCGTTCATCGATCTCAAACTCTATAAAATAATTACCAAGAGAGTCTGTACCTTCATTGTTGTTTGGAGACTCTTCTCCTACACCTATAAATTCAATAATTTCGTCACCAACTGTAACTGTTATAGTTGCGTAACTAATTGAGTTTGCTAATAGTGGTTCTACCTCGCCATCAGGACTTATAGAATATTCGCCTGAAGACACCGCACCTGTAAGCATTAATGTTTTATAAATACGCTCGACTGTAAAATTGATTTCTTTTGATACAGCAGCGCCATCGTCATCGGTTACGGTTAAAGAAATGGTGAAATCTGTATCAACATCTACATCTGGAGCTATAAATGATGTGACTGCAGAGTTGGCATCATCAAATACCACCTTGGTATTACTAGATGACCACTGGTAGCTTGCAATCGACCCATCTAAATCTTCCGCTACAGCATTAAGTACAACCGTGTCATGCTCAGTCGCACGATCCGCCGATTGAATTGTTAAAGTAGGAGCAACATTAGCTGGTGCCTCAGGCGTAGCAGAGCCACCGCCACCACCGCCGCCACAGCCGGTTAATAATGTAGTAGCAACTAAACCACTACCGTATATCAGTTTTCTTAATTTTGGAGTCAAACTCATTTCTCTTCCTACTTTGCTAATGACGTTTATTATTATTGTTCGTCTGGGTTATTAACTTAATCACCCGCGCTAACGCGAGCTTAAATTTTTTCTTACCCTATAATTAAAGGACTTTAACCACCACTGCAATCTAACAACTCTCAAATAAACATTTATAAATCTTATATTAATTATCTATTCCCTTTAAATACAACAACATAGGCAGATTACAAACATTACATATCACTTACCTAAACACCTTTATTTCACACAAAAAAAGCAGCCATTAGGCTGCTTTTTATACGTTCACCGTTCGTTTAGAACG
>NZ_VKDD01000011.1 GCF_007097525.1 Thalassomonas sp. M1454 | reverse complement strand
TGATCCCATGCCGAACTCAGAAGTGAAACGCAGTAGCGCCGATGGTAGTGTGGGGGTTCCCATGTGAGAGTAGGTCATCGCTAGGCTCCTATTTCGAAAAGCCCTCTGCTAACGCAGAGGGCTTTTTTCGTATGGAGCCTAGCGAGACCTACTTCGTTGCAGGCAAAACTCTGCGTATCCAATTCAAGCACGCCACTGCCGCAGGAGGTCCCCGATGTCGCTTGAGCTCCTCGAGGATGACGTTCTAAGTAAATTAACATCGCGCATTAATTTTAAAATGAAAACACACCAGAACAGAAAACATTTATAATTATCGCTATATTAGAAAAAATACAACGTCATTCTGTACGAGCCAAAGCGAGATACGGGACCTCCTTAATTGACAGTGTGCTTTTATACAGCTTCCCCTAATTGACAGCGAGCTAATGTAAATAATCTCCCTTATTGACAGGGTCACATGTAACTACACCAGAAGAAATAAAAAAACCGCAGATGTTTTATGCATCTGCGGTTTAGTAAGTTTAGCTTTTTGCTTTTAGCTTTTAGCTTTTAGCTTAAAGCGATAAGTTATCCAAAATATCGTCATCGACTAAATTGGCTAAGGTAACTTTCAATTTAGGCGTTCTTGCCATTTCGCGCTTAATCGCAAAGTTAGCTTCTTCATTTCGTGCCCAACTACGTCTTGCAATACCGTTATTTACATCAAATAAAAGCATTGATTTCAAACGACGTTCAGCATCAGCAGTTCCGTCAAGTAACATACCAAAGCCGCCGTTTGTTACTTCGCCCCAGCCAACACCACCACCATTGTGGATAGATACCCAAGTTGCGCCGCGGAAACTGTCACCAATAACATTGTGAATTGCCATATCGGCAGTAAAGCGACTGCCGTCATAAATGTTTGATGTTTCGCGGTACGGTGAGTCGGTACCACTTACGTCATGGTGGTCACGACCTAATACTACAGGGCCAATCTCTCCGCTATTTATTGCATCGTTAAATGCTTTAGCAATTTCAATTCTACCTTGTGCATCGGCATATAAAATTCGAGCTTGCGAGCCAACGACTAACTTGTTTTGCTTAGCGTCTTTTATCCAGGTTATGTTGTCTTGCATTTGCTGTTGAATTTCTTCTGGCGATTCTTCCATGATCTTGGTAAGTACTTTTGCAGCAATCGCGTCAGTTTTATCTAGATCTTCTGATTTACCAGATGCACATACCCAGCGGAATGGGCCAAAGCCATAGTCGAAACACATAGGTCCAAGAATATCTTGTACGTATGAAGGGTATTTAAAGTCTATACCGTTTTCAGCCATAACATCGCCACCGGCGCGTGAAGCTTCAAGTAAAAAGGCATTGCCGTAGTCAAAGAAATAAGTACCACGAGCGGTGTGCTTATTTACTGCATCAGCATGACGCTTTAACGTTTCTTGTACTTTAACTTTAAATACTTCCGGCTCTTCACGAATTAATCGGTTCGACTCTTCATAACTAATATCTACAGGGTAATAGCCACCTGACCAAGGATTGTGTAAGGACGTTTGGTCTGATCCTAAGTGAACAAAAACATCTTGCTCGTAGAAAGCTTCCCAAACATCAACAATATTACCGATATAAGCAATTGAAACTATTTCTTTATTCTCTTGTGCTTGTTGTACACGCTTAATAAGCTCATCCATATTATCAATAAGTTCATCAACCCAACCTTGCTGATGACGCTTAATAGCTGCTTTTGGGTTTACCTCAGCACATACTGTAATACATTTGGCGATATTACCTGCTTTTGGCTGAGCGCCACTCATACCGCCTAAACCTGCTGTTAAGAAGATCTTGCCTTGCGAGCTTTCATCTTTATTTAGTACCTTACGAAAAGCATTCATTACGGTGATTGTTGTGCCGTGCACAATACCTTGCGGGCCGATATACATAAATGAACCAGCGGTCATTTGACCATACTGAGTAACGCCTAAGGCATTGAATTTTTCCCAGTCATCTGGCTGTGAATAATTTGGGATCATCATACCGTTGGTAACAACTACACGTGGCGCATCTTTTGATGATGGAAACAAACCCATAGGATGACCTGAGTATAAATGTAATGTTTGGTCGCTTTCCATTTCACTCAAGTACTTCATTGCTAATAGGTACTGTGCCCAGTTTTGGAAAACCGCACCATTACCACCGTAGGTAATAAGCTCTTCAGGATGTTGTGCAACAGCCGGATCTAAGTTGTTATCAACCATAAGCATAATCGCTGCTGCTTGCTCACATTTTGCCGGGTAGTCTTTTACCGAACGAGCTTTTAATGCGTAGTTTGGCTTGAAGCGGTACATATAGATACGGCCAAAGTTTTGTAACTCTTGCGCAAATTCTTGTGCTAGCTCTTGGTGCCATTCTTTAGGAAAATAGCGAAGTGCATTTCTAAGTGCGAGCTGCTTTTCATCGCTAGTTAAAATGTCTTTACGCTTAGGTGCACGGTTAGCATCAATCGGGTAAGGCTTAGCACTTGGTAATTCAGTTGGAATACCTTGTTTAATTTGTGCTTGAAAGTCGGTTAAATTTGTCATTGGTAATAGCCCTATAATTAATGTGCAACACTAACGTTAAACGCTTGCGATTTAACTAGTTTGATCATCGCATCGATATCTGGTTTTAACAGTCTATCTTCTTCAAGTTTATCTACCTGAGCGCGGATAATGGCAAAGTTCTCTTCGATGATGTCAGAACATTTATTCGGACGTCTAAATTCAATCGCTTGTGCGGCATACATTAATTCAATGGCAAGAATTTTATCAACATTACCTAATATTTGATTAAGCTGTCTGCCAGAAATACTACCCATAGAAACGTGATCTTCTTGACCCATAGATGTTGGTACACTGTCGGCTGATGGTGGGAAACATAAAGATTTGTTTTCTGTTACTAAGGCGGCAGTTGCATATTGAGGGATCATCATACCTGAGTTTAAACCACCTGCTTTAGTTAAGAGACGCGGTAAACCGTGCAAGCCTTCAAGTAGTAAATAACAACGTCGGTCTGAAATGTTACCCAGCTCTGCTGCAGCAATTGATGCGTAATCTAAAACCATCGCAAGAGGTTGACCGTGAAAACTACCACCAGAAATGGCTTCTTCACTGCTGATCACTATTGGATTATCTGTCACTGAATTCATTTCGATTTCAGCTAGCTCTTTTAAATGATAATAAGCATTACGTGATGCGCCGTGAACTTGTGGAATACATCTTAATGAGTATGGATCTTGTACACGATCACACTCTTCGTGGTCAGCCATATTTTGTGAATCTTTAAAAAAGGCTCTCATACGTGCAGCCACTTCCAAGTTGCCTTTAAAAGCACGAGTTTGATGTAACTCATCTCTAAATGGTGATTCACTACCTTGCATACCTTCAATGCTCATCGCACCGGTTAAATCTGCTAAGTCTAATAAATAACGCATGTGAGTTAATGCAGTGATTGCATGCGATAAAATAAATTGCGTGCCATTGATTAAAGCTAAACCTTCTTTAGCATGCAAATCCATGATCTCTAGACCGTGCTGCTCTAGCACTTCTTTTGCTGGCACAACTTTGCCGTCTTGCCAGAACTCACCTTCGCCAATTAACGGTAAGAATAAATGAGAAAGTGGCGCTAAATCCCCTGATGCACCAACTGAGCCTTGTTCAGGAACTACCGGAATTAAATCAAGTTCGATAAAAGCTAGCATGCGCTGTACAACTTCAAGGCGAATTCCTGAGAAACCGCGGCTTAATGCGTGTACTTTGGTTATTAGCATTAACTTTGAAATACTTTTAGCGATAGGCTCGCCAACACCTACTGCATGAGTGATCAATAGATTTTTTTGTAATAAGTGCGTTTCTGCAGGTGAAATCTGTGTGTCACATAAAGGGCCAAAACCAGTGTTTATGCCATAAACAGGCTCATCTGATGCGGCCATAACTTCAACATTTTGTCGACTTTTATTGATTTGATCTAATGCTTCTTGGCAAAGTTCAGCCTTAATGCTTCCGTCGGCTATGCCATTTACAATATCAAGTTCTAGATGGTCAATACCATATTTAAATGTCATATTGTTTTCCTAAATAATTTCTAAAATTTTAAATGCCCACCAAGGCGATATTTATCACCTGGAGAGGTCAAAATAGCTAAACTTACAACACCTTGGGATGACCAGGTGCGACGCTTAACTTGTAAACATGGTTGCTCGGCTTTAATGGCCAGCAACTTGGCTATTTTTGCTTCGCTTAATACCGCCTCTATTTGATGAGTTGCTTCGGTAAGCGGTGCTTCTTTACTCAAGTACTCATGCGGAGTTAATACCGAAAAGTCTTGTGCAATATAATCAGGTACTAAAGCCGCATTAACGTATCGCTGTTCAAGCTGGATTGGCTGCTGATTTTGCATGTGCAATATTTTTGAAAAATACACAGTATCGCCAATTTCTATATCAAGCTCGGTTGCAATATTCTCATCGGCAATGAGCTTTTCTACGCGAATTTGTTGTGCAGAGTATTGATGCCCAGACTCTGTTACTTCTTCCGCTATATTGCGAATTTCAAGTAAAGATGATTGTGATTTAAAGCTTGCTACAAATGTCCCTGAGCCTTTTGAACGGTTTAAAACACCTTCTTCAGTTAGCTCTTGTAATGCTCTACGGGCGGTCATTCTTGATACGTCAAATTTTGTCGCTAATTCATTTTCAGAAGGTACTCGCTCTAATTCAGACCAGATACCAGATTCAATCTGCTTAAAAATAAACTGCTTAATTTGCGTAAACTTTGGTGTTGTCATCATATTCCCTAAATGAAAATCAAATCTGTATATACAACTTTGAGGCGCTAATATCTCACAAACAAGATGATGCTTCAAGTTGTATATACAAATTTAAAGAAGAGGGAAATGATGTAATGAAACTTATAAAAGGAAATTCTTTAATTTAAACAATACTTATACCATTTTTATTGGTTATGTGATCAATGAGTAGAAACTCAATGGGATTGCGATTAACTATTTTTTATTAGCTGACCCAAACGTTTTATCGCTTTCTCTCTTTTACCTACTGTTGCATGATTAAAGCTTAAACGAATGTAGTTTTGGTAAAAATTAGCACTTGAAAATAACACCCCTGGCGTAATTACGATATTGTCTTTAATGGTTTCTTGATAAAGCTTTACAGTATCAAGGTTGGCATCAAGTTCAAGCCAAAGGGCAATACCTCCCTGTGGAACTGTATAGCGAATTTGCCTAGGCCAATATTTAGTTAAGGCTATTAGCAATTGCTCGCGTTGATGCTCAAGAGTCCTAGTAAAGTAGTCTAAGTGCCTTCTATAACCACCCGAACTAATAAAGCTCGCCAAGCCTTGTTGCTGTGTTTGGCAACTTGCTAATTGACTGGTTAACTTTAAACGCACCACATCGTTATGCCAGCGACCTGCCGCAATCCAACCAATGCGCAAATCTCGAGATAATGACTTTGAAAATGAACTACACAAGATAACTCTTTGTTGTGTATCTAGAGCTTTTATAGGTGTGACGACTTTGGCAAAACTGAGTTCTCCGTAGATATCATCCTCAATTACTGCAAAGTCATGGCTATTGGCTAAGTTTATGAGTTGTTTTTTCGCGGCATCAGGCATGGTTGCACCGGTAGGAGTTGCAAAAGTAGGGGTAACAATACAGGCCTTTATTTGCCAATTAGACAGGGCTTTTTCTAGCTCTAGTGGATCTAAACCTGTTACCGAGGAAGCTGATACTTCGATTACATTTAACTTTAACTGTTCTAAAAGTTGTAAAACACCATAAAAAGCTGGGCTTTCAACTGCAACATTGTCACCAGGTTTACAGGTAACTAATAAAGCTAAAAATAAAGAATGTTGGCAGCCTGAGGTAATACAAAAATCATCAACATTAAGTGTTAATTCACGCATACGATAACGATCTTTGATCTGTTGACGTAGGCTTGCTAAACCAAGAGGAGAATCGTAATACATTGACTTATTATGAACGCTATCTCTTAACGCTCGGCTGAGGTGGCGGTTTAACTCTACTAGATGAGTTGATGGTTGCTGCTGCGTTGCTTTGGGTAAAATATCAAACGCAGCACTGCGAGCCATAATGTCATAAAAAATAGCAGGTACAGATACTTCATTGGGAACTAATTTAGGATAAAGTTGTTTTGGTACCTTAGCTTCTTTGGCGGTAATACAGACAAAATAACCCACTTGCGGTCGAGCTTCGATAAGTGCTTTTTTCTCTAATTCCATCAAAGCACGTATGACAGTGTTTTTCGATACGTCATGCTGCTTAGCTAAGGATCTTATTGAAGGCAATTTATCACCGGGCAATAAAATTCCATCACTAATTTTAGCTGAAAAAAAATGCACTAAGTCTTGGTAAATATGAATGCTCATGAACGCACCTTAGATAAAACTGTACCCATTGTAATTTAATTTATTGTCACTGTCTGTACCCTTGAGATCAAATTAAAATAAGCGCAATTTTAGTTATCTCATCATTAGGTCGTGCACATGCACAAATCAACAAAGAACTCCGGCGCAGTAATTTTTCAAACCAGTAATATCGACAGTAAAGTTTTTGTGAGAGAGCAAAAGGGATTTTTTCAAAGGATCAGGCGCTCATTAGGTTGGACTCTAATGATACTGTTTATGGTTATTCCTTTTATTCAATACCAAGGTGAACAGGCCATATTATTTGATTTAGAAGTGCAAAAGCTAAATTTATTCTCGCTCGTTTTATACCCGCAAGATTTATTTATTTTTGTTTTACTTTTAATGTTTGCAGCCTTTGCTCTGTTTTATGTTTCAAATAAATATGGCCGAATATGGTGTGGTTATACTTGTCCGCAAACAATCTGGACCATGATGTACTTATGGGTAGAACATAGAGTTGAAGGTAACCGCCAAGCTAGGATCAAGCTTGAAAAAATGCCTTATGGTATTAAGAAAATTACCACCAAATTTATTAAGCATGCTATTTGGTTATTAATTGCTGTTATTACCGCAGCAGTGTTTATGTCTTACTTTGTACCCGCGCATCAGCTCTACATAGATTTAATAACCTTTAATTCATCAAGTTTAGTTAACTTTTGGGTGATTTTCTTTGCTATGTGTACATACATCAATGCGGGTTGGATCAGAGAAAAAATGTGTGAACATATGTGCCCATATTCTCGTTTTCAATCGGTTATGTTTAACAGTAATACTAAGGTGATTACATACGATACTAAACGTGGAGAGCAACGCGGACCAAGAAAAATCAATAAAGAAAAACCTGAGCATTTAGGTGATTGTGTTGACTGTAATTTATGCGTGCAGGTTTGTCCTGTTGGCATAGATATTCGTAATGGCTTGCAATATGAGTGTATTAGTTGCGGTTTATGTATTGATGCGTGTGACCAAACCATGGATAAATTTTCATATCCTCGCGGGTTAATAAAATACAGCGCTATAAATGAGCATGCGCCTAGTAAAGCAATCAACTATGGTTACGCTCTGATCATGACTGTTATAACTGTGCTTTCAATATTATGGATAATTAATCGGAGTGAATTTGAAGTATCGGTGATTAAAGATCGGAATGTTTTGTACCGTGAAACTTTTGATAATACGATTGAAAACACCTTCCAAATGAAGCTATTTAATAAAAGTAAGCAGGATGCAGTCTTTAATGTTGAGCTTTCAGGTTTGCAAGGTTTTACTCTACAAGAGACGCAGCCAATAAAAGTACCAGCACAAGAGCGAACTATTGTTATGGTTACCGTTATATCTCCTGAAAATTATGATCAAAAGTTTACTGATTTTGAATTTGTTTTGCAGGAAGTTAAAACTCAGAGCGAATTAACAAGCAAAACAACTTTTCATGGACCTTAGTGTTTTTTAGCTAAAACTTTAGTCGTGTAATTTACTTTAAATTTGACACTGTCTACGTTTGTTCATAATACTATTAATATATAATTATGAACAAACAGTAGAATACTTAATGAACCGTAAATTTACATTTTTACTTTTAGCCTTAATGCCAAGCTTTGTTTGTTACGCCGGGTGGGAAATGCGCGCAGAGCCAAACCCTAGCTCGGTAAGCGTAGCTTTGCAATCTGAGCCAAATAGTGATGAGTTAAGTAGCTTACATTTAAAAGGCTATCCAAGTATTGAGATGCCTAAAACAGTTCGACCATGTTGTTCTTTTGGTAATGATCAACCGGTTGAAATAGCAGATTTACCCATTCCATTCTTTCGATATGCGAACACTGTCGGGATCGAAGATATTGGCCCTCATGGCTATGATGCCGGCACACTAAGTTTAAAGCAGTCAACGCCGGTGAGTATTCCTGATAAAGAAAATAACGGGCAAATGTATACTATGCGTGGTGGTTTTATTGATTTTGCTCACGTAAGAGATACTGCTGATAATACCGTAGCTTTGTTTTATCAAATTTATCCTTTGCTCGGCAGTGATGCACGCATTCCTTTACCTAAGGAAATAGGGCAACGTTATATTCAACTTAATAAGTTTGACACCACTAAATACACACCATTGCAGCGTTGGCATATTAGTGCATTTTTAGCCGCTAAAATGGCTTTTTCTATGGCCGAAGCCCACGAAATAGCACAGTGGCATGGTTATCGTAGTTGGGCACATTGGCCTGAATATGTTTCCGCATTTTCACCAGAAGATTTATATTCAAATATGTTAGGCGCTAAGGTGGCATTAGCTTTATTGGCAAATAACTTAGCCATGACTGAAGAGCTCTACAGTCAGCATATGGGTAATTGGTTGATTGATACTGTAAAAGCATTACAACCAGTTACTAAAGATCAAACTAATTTCTTATTTAAAGTAACTGACGGTCATTGGTGGGATTCTTCTAAGCCACTACCAAAAAAATACATGCTGTTAAAGCGTGACTATCAACTAGGGCACACTCGTAAGCCTCATTTAATACCGGCAGAGTTATTAACTAAGCATAAAGATTTATTAGGTTTAGATATAAACGATTTCGCTAATGCGCAACCGGTAACACTTGCATTACCCGATGAAATTGAAGGAATTGAGTTTGATACTATTGCTCAGCAATGGTTGATGATAGATGCAAAATTCAAAGCGAGTTTTAACCATATACCGGCACAAGTTTGGCAAAATGGTTTTAATAATTTCCAGTTTAAAAAAATAGCTCTACTTGATAAAAAACAAGATATACTCGAGCTACAAAAATTAAAACAGTCTGCACTTGATTAAATCAGTACAGCAAATTATAAGTCACTTGTTTTAGGATCATTCTCCCCCATGTTTAAACGCATCTTGCCATTATTTATTGGCACACTATTTAGCAGCTTGAGCTATGCATCATCACCGACCTATGTAACTGTGGAAGAAGCAAAAGCTTATCAAGCTCAGCAGGAACTGCCTGAGATAAGTAAGCAATTTAACTTACTAATTAGTGACTTCACTAAGCAACTACAAACTTATCAAGCGAATAAGCAAGGCAGCCAAAAATTAACCGCTTTAGTTATATCTACTGCCGAACAACTATGGCAGCAAGCAATTAGTCACTTACAAACTAAACAAACATTTGACGATAGAGCTCTTTATTGGGGACGATTACAACTCGCAACTGTGTTGCGTACATCGCCTGCGTTTCATTATTTAAATAAGCAAGAACAATCAGAGCTGATGTTTCAATTTGAACTTGCTAGTCGAGGTAATAATGATGTTAGCTTTACTAAAAATACGGATAAAAAAATACTGCTAACTGGTTTTGACCCATTCTTTTTACATCGTAATATAGCGCAAAGTAATCCATCAGGTATCGCTGCCATGACGTTTGATGGCATGGTTGTTGAACATAATGGTGTTACTGCTGAAATTCAAACCTTAATGGTTCCTGTGCGTTTTAGTGATTTTGACCAAGGTATGATTGAAACAATGCTAACCCCGGTATTTAAATCAAACGATATTGATATGATCACTACGGTGAGTATGGGGCGCAGCGACTTTGATTTAGAGCGTTTTCCTGGTTTACGTCGAAGTAGTGTTGCTCCTGGAAATTTAGGGGTATATACCGGTGCCAATAGTAAAAATCCTTTGATACCTTATTTGCATGATAAGTTACTTACAGGTCCTGAATTTGTTGAATTTAGCTTACCTATAACAGCGATGAAGCAAGCCAAAGGCAAATATAAGATTAATGATAACCGAAGTGTGGAAACTTTAGAGCAAGGCAAATTTGACGCAACAAGTTTAGCTCAATTAGATAATCAAACTGCAGTGCAAGGTGGCGGTGGGGGATATCTGTCTAATGAGATCTCTTATCGTAGTATATTATTGCGTGATAAATATCAGCCACAATTACCGGTTGGCCATATCCATACACCAAGAATCAAAGAATGGAAAAAACAAGAGGTTACCGATATTGTTGAGCAAATTAAAACAATGCTTACGCAATCAATATCGGCTCTTTAGTTATCACTGCAAACGCTTTCTAAATAACAATATAAA
Source organism: Thalassomonas sp. M1454 (assembly GCF_007097525.1). Taxonomy (GTDB): domain Bacteria; phylum Pseudomonadota; class Gammaproteobacteria; order Enterobacterales; family Alteromonadaceae; genus Thalassotalea_A. The sequence goes on along the minus strand of NZ_VKDD01000011.1, from coordinate 9,941 downwards.
TGTGGCAGCTAAGCTAAATAATAGACTGCCACCACTGCTGCTTTCATCTTGAGTGTCATTAATTTCGACAGCTTCTACTGTTTCAGTGATTACTGGGTAAATCACCTGTGAAACCGTTGCCGTATCAGTTAAGTTACCATCACTTACTTCTACTTCAAAAGTTAAGTTTGTTTGCTCGCTAACTTCTGGTGCTATAAAATTCACTGAACTACTCGTGTGATTTATTAGTTCAACGCTAATACCTGCAGTTTGCTGCCAAAAAAACTGTAATAAATCTTCATCCGCATCAGTGGACTGTCCTGCATTAAGGGCAACATACTCTCCTGGATAAATTTTGTTAGGGTCAGCTTCTGCTATAGCTACAGGCGCTTGGTTTGGCTCTATAGGAGTAGTTGGATTAGTTGGAGTCGTTGGCGCTTCTGGTTGTTGCTCTATAACACAACCATCACTATCTACATTGCTATTTATTGGAGTAGCAGGGCACAAGTCATTGTCATTAGTAACTCCGTCATTATCATCATCGAGAGGTATTGTATTTCCGGCTCCGGGTGTAGTTTCATCACAGTAAGCAGCAGAATTTGATTCATCGCTGATACAATGGGCAACGTAATCAACTTCCATAGTTGCTGTGGTCAAACTTGGATCAATGCTACCACCTAAATTACCACCCATAGCTACATTTAATAAAATAAACATAGGCTCTTTATATTGAGCACATGAGCTTACATTTTGTGTGGTAACTAAAGTGTCATCAACATAAAAACGAATACTGTTTTCATCCCATTCCATTGCGTACTTATGCCAATTTAAAACATCAGCTCCACCATTAGGATAGTTATATCTTACTTCGCTACCACAGCCATTCGTGTTAAAAAAGTTAGTAATGTATGTGTTTGGTTGGTTTGAAAACCATTCCCATACGTCGATTTCTCCAGCTCCAGGGTTTGGCCAATTAACAAAGTCATTATCGTTCTTTTTAGGATGCTCAGCGATACGATTTTCAAGCATCCAGAAAGCTGGCCATGTGCCACCTTCTAAATTATGAAATCTAATTCGTGATTCTATGCGACCATATAAAAACTCAGCTTTGTCTTTGCTGTTAATCCTGCCTGATGTCCAACTTTTTTGAGCGCCGCCTAATCCAGGACAATTAATGGCTTGCTTACGAGCGATAATTTTTAATGTGCCATCAGAAACCTCAAAATTTTTATCTTGCGAGCTTTCATCATCGGTGTAACATTGCACTTCGTTGTTATAATTTGCTTGTATTTGCGCAGTCCAATTACTCCAATTAACCGAGTCGCCTGCAAATGTATCAATCCACTGAACTTGCCAACCAGCATAAGTTGGTACTGAAGTTAATAGTGCAATCAAAAATATAGATTTAGATAATTTAAAATTCAAAATTTATCCCTTAAGCTTGTTGTAAGTTAAACCATAGCCACATGGAAATAGTGTGCTGTAGTTATTTTTATTAGTACTTTTTATTTTTTGATTTGGCCATGGAAAAGCTAACTTGCCTTGAAAGTCATATTCTCCAAACAGTAAATCACTCACACCTGCACCTTCAGAGCCTGGAAGCCAGGCGCTGATGAATGCGTTAGATGCGTCTAATTCTTTATTTACCACCATAGGTCTACCTGAAACGAGTACTGTTACCACTGGTAAGCCAGCAGCTTTCAGGCTGTTGATGGTTTGTAGGTCTTCAGGATGAAGTTTACTTAGCTCTAGAGTTTTACCGTAGGGCTTAATAATATTCATTTCACCATTAATTAACGAGCCACTCTCAACCACAATGTTGTTATCTGCGCGTAAATCTCCCATACCTTCCGCATAGGGGTATTCGCCGATCACAGCAATTGCAACATCAAAGTCTTTTGCTTGCTTAATTAAGTCATTTGGCTCAGTTATTAATTGGCAATTTTCTACTTCTTGCTTAATTCCTTGCCATATAGAACTGCCACCACCAATGAATTCATTATCGCGAACTCCTTGCCAATCTATGGTAAAACCACCACATTGATGACCAATATTATTAGCACTTTTGCCTGTAACTAAAATATTTAACTCTTTGTTGAGAGGTAATAAATCGCCATCATTTTTTAATAACACCAGTGATTTTCTTACCGCTTGTTTGGCTAATTCTCTATGTTCAACACTACCAAAACTTGCACAATTGGTTGTTACTCGCTGTTTTGGCGCAACCGCATCAAACAAACCCACCTTATATTTGGTGGTTAAAATTCTTCGAACCGCGTCGTTAATTCGTTCAATTGGCACAGTACCTAATTCAATATGGTTATGTAGGTGATCAATAAACTCATGAAAGTTTTTCGGTAACATAAACATATCAAGGCCTGCGTTGACAGCGAGACCAATTGATTTATAGAAATCATTAGATAAGTAATCGATGGCGCTCATATCAGATAATACAAAACCTGAAAATTTCAGCTGATTTTTCAAAACATCTGTGATCAAATATTTATGACCATGACATTTATCTCCATTCCAGCTACTAAACGAGGCCATTATGGTTAGAGCTCCGCTTTCAATAGCAGCCTTAAATGGTGGTAGGTGAGTTTGTTCTAACTCACTCCAGCTGGCAATTGTATCCCCTTGGTCTATACCATATGAGGTACCGCCATCAGCAATCCAGTGTTTAACACAAGCAGTTATATTCGCATTTAAAGGGTTTTGTTGCATGCCTTCTATAATACTTTCACTGTACTTGGTAACTAATTCTGGCGATTGTGCAAAGCTTTCATAAACTCTACCCCAATGATAATCTTGGGCAATCGCTAAGTTAGGCGAAAACACCCAATCTATGCCACTGGCAAGAACCTCTTTAGTGGTAACTTGGGCAATTTGCTTTACTAATTCAGCATCATTAGCGGCCCCTAATCCAATATTGTGAGGGAATATAGTTGCTCCCTTAATGTTGTTGTGGCCATGAACAGCATCAACTCCATACATGATAGGAATAGGAAGATGCTCTTGGTCAGCAATAATAGATGCTTGCCAATATTGTTCAGCCATTTCTACCCAATCATTGAGTAGATTATCTTCAGGGCTCGAGCCTGCACCACTAAGTACAGAGCCTATATGATATTTTTTGACATCGTCAGGCGAGCAAAGCGAGCGCTCTACTTGGATCATTTGCCCTATTTTTTGCTCTACCGACATACAATTAAGTAGGTCATCTACTTTGTTGTCGATTATCAATTGTTGTTTTTTAGTCGACACTAGTGCTCTTCCTCTAAGCTAAAACTAGCCATCAATTGGGCTTCACAGTTGCCGCCAATCCATAATAAAAATTCACCTGGCTCGGCGTTAAACCGCATGTTTCTATCAAAGAAAGCTAAATCTTTGGTATCTAGGGTAAATGTTACTGTTTTAGTTTCCCCTGCCTTAATGTGCACTCGTTCAAACCCTTTTAATTCTTTTACTGGGCGAGTTACGCTGCCTACTAAATCACGAAGGTAAAGTTGTACGATTTCATCTGCGTCTATGTCACCAGTATTTAACACTTCAACAGTTACTTTAAGTGGTTGATTAAATTTTAATTTGTCTGTGCTAAGTAATAAATTTTGATATTTAAAGTGGGTATAAGAAAGACCAAAACCAAACGGGAATAATGGCGAAAAATGCGTATCTAGATGGGTCGCCGCCATGCCTAATGATGTTTGCGGCGCTCGTTGTGGTATATCATCCATATGTACATACATGTCCTGACTCGCCGGTTTTCCAGTATGTTTGTGCGCATAATACATTGGGATTTGGCCAACATTACGTGGGAATGTAACAGGTAATTTTCCTGAAGGTGATTGCTTACCAAAGAGTAAGTCGGCTATGGCAGGGCCACCCATGGTCCCTGGATGCCAAGCGTAGAGAACACTATCAACTTTATCTATTATATTCGTTAAGGTAAGTGGGCGTCCTGCCATCACAACCAAAATGATAGGGGTGTTAGTTTTGGCTATAGCTTCGATTAACTGCTCTTGGCAGCCGGGTAAGTCTATATTGGAACGGCAATGAGCCTCACCAGATAAAATAGATTCTTCACCTAAAAATAATATCGCTACATCAGATTTTTCAGCAGTTGCGACAGCATTGGTAAAATATTGAGTGTCTTTACTACGAGTATTACTCAGCGCTTGCTCGAAATGAATTTCGGCATCGCCATTCACTACATCTTTAATTGCGTCTAAGCAGTTTTTGCTGTCTTTACCTTCACCATCAAAAATCCACGTACCTAACTGCTCGTAGCCATCGTTTGCCAGTGGCCCAATAACAGCAATCGAATTGGTTTTGTTTAGGTTTATAGGTAAAGTGTTTGCTGAGTTTTTTAGTAATACACAGCTCTGTAAGGCTGACTGTTTGGCGATAGCTAAATGTTGTTGGTTTAATACCTTGGGTAAATCATCTTGATTAGTAAATGGGTTTTCAAAAAGTCCTAATTTAAATTTAACCGTAAGGATGTTGGCAACCATAGTGTTAATTTGAGCAATAATGAGCTTGCCATCAGCAATTAAATCCTCAATATGATTTTGATAAGTTGAGCTGACCATTTCCATATCAATGCCCGCATTAACCGCCTCATAAGCTGACTGTTTATCGTCTTGAGTAAAGCCATGCACACTTAGTTGTCTTATTGAGTCCCAATCACTTACCACAAACCCTTGGTATTGCCATTCTTTCCTTAATACTTGCTTCATAAGCCACTCGTTACCTGAAGCAGGGACGCCGTTCAGGTCACTAAAGGAAGCCATAAATGTGGCAACACCTGCATCTGCTACTGCTTTAAAAGGCGGGAGGTAAACGTTACGTAGCTCATTTTCAGGAATATTTGCAGTATTATAATCACGACCACTTTCAGATGCGCCATAGCCAGCAAAATGCTTCGCACATGCTGCAATCGAACCTTTATCTTTTAAAGAGTTACCTTGAAAGCCTTGTACCATAGCAACGCCAAGTACTGAACTTAAAAACGGGTCTTCGCCAAAACTTTCTGCAATTCGGCCCCAGCGAGGATCGCGGCTAATATCTATCATTGGCGCAAAGGTCCAATTGATGCCTCGAGTTTTGGCCTCAATAGCTGCAACTTTTGCACCTTGCTTAACTAAGTCTTTTGACCAACTTGCTGCTTGCCCTAGTGGTATTGGCATTATGGTCTTAAAACCATGGATAACGTCTCGACCAATCAGTAAGGGAATTCCTAACCTAGTTTCATTAACGGCAATATGCTGCAATTGATTAACTACGTTTACATCAACTTCATTAAGAACTGAACCAACTTTACCTGCTTTAACTGCTTCGGCTAGGTCTGGTGATATAAAACCTTCATTGCCTGAAAATTGACTCATTTGGCCAATTTTTTCTGATAAAGTCATTGCTGATAAAAGCTGTTGTACTTTTTGTTCTTCCTCAGAAAAGGACTGATGCAAATGTTGGACGTTATTTAGTGACATTAAATCCCCTAAAACATTGACTTTAACTTTCGAAATTAAAGTAACGGTTTATTATTTTTCATTATCTATTTAAAAAAATTGCTGATTTTGAGCATATACCTACACAATTTTTTCTCAATAGAAATAAGTTCAAGTGGACTTGTACTAAGGTGACTTGGCTTCGGTTTTATTTATTATTTTATGGTGACCGCTTCATCGCTTTTAACTCCCCGTTTCACCGTTTTTGTATTGTCTAGCGCTTATTTATATATAAGGTCAATGGATTGTTGAGCAAAAATAGTGCAGGAAATTTAGAGTTATGGAGAATGCTACACATTATCAAACCGCTGCTGAAGATAAGGTTTCGATTGTTCAAAAGTTTATCTATGGTTTAGGCGCGTTAACCAATAATCTTTTAGGTGCTGCAATTGGTACTATGATTATTGTGCTGAACTTGGGACTAGGAATGAACCCTGCTTTAGTTGGCCTACTTGCTTCTCTACCTCGCTTAACCGACGCAATTACTGACCCATTAATGGGCTATATTTCAGACCATACTAAATCTAGGTGGGGTAGACGTAGACCTTATATATTCGGTGGAGCAATCGCTTCAGGTATTATTTTCATCTTACTTTGGCAATTACCGACAGATCAAAGTGAAACATTCTTATTTTGGGCATTCCTAGCTGGTTCAATAGTTTTTTATCTTGCTTATACCGTATTTGCCACGCCTTGGGTTGCACTGGGATACGAATTAACCCCTGATTACCACGAACGTACCCGGGTAATGGCTGTACAAAACTTTATGGGCCAGTTTGCTTGGTTAATAGCGCCTTGGTTTTTATGGTTTATGCAATCGGATGTTTATTTTGAAGATATGGTCGAAGGTGCTGGTTGGTTAGCTGTAATTATTGGCCTTTTCACTATTTGTGTTGGTATTTTACCTGCGATATTTTTGAAAGAGCGCTTTAGTAATAATGACAGTGAAGAAACTAAACAGCATAAAGCTAAAAGTGCACAAGCCGAAGAGTTCCCAGCAAGTATTGGAGATTTTGTTAGAGGTTTCTTAACTACCATTAAATTTAAACCATTTTTGTATTTATGTGCGGCAACATTCCTAGTTTTTAATGGCTTTATGCTAGTTTCATCTTTTCAAACTTACGTGATTATTTACTATGTATTTGGCGGCGATCAATCACTTGGCGCAGAGTATGCTGGTTGGTCAGGTACCGTGTCAGCAGTAGCTACGTTTTGTGTCATATTTATCGCCAGTAAGCTGTCTACTGTTATAGGTAAACGTAAAGCCTTCTTTGTGATGATAAGCCTTTCAATATTCGGGTTTGCGCTTAAGTGGGTATGCTACAGTCCTGAGCAACCTTTATTGCTATTAATTCCACCAGTATTTATTGCTTGTGGTTTAGGCAGTTTATTTACCTTAATGCCATCAATGGTTGCCGATGTATGTGATATGGATGAGCTAGAAACCAGTCAACGCCGTGAAGGTATGTTTGGGTCAATCTATTGGTGGGTGGTAAAACTAGGCATGGCATTAGCGTTAGCTGCTGGCGGTTTCTTATTAAATGCGACAGGTTTCGATGTTGCTTTAGCAGGCGACCAAACAGCGCAAACGATTTTCTTAATGCGTCTATTTGATGTGATTATTCCAATCGTAACCTCTGCTATCGCTATTTGGATGATAGTTAAATACCCAATCGATGAAGCATTCGCTCGCGATGTAAGGGAAAAGCTTGAACGCAAGCGTGGTAGTGGTGCTAGTACAGTAGATAAGGCTAGCGATTTAGATGCGTGTGTAGCGACAAGTTAGAAAATTATTTCAGTAATAAAATGCAATTAATGAGGCTATGATTAAATTCAAGCCTCATTAATTATTAAGTTTAGGCTGATAAATGAGCCTTGAGGAATTTTGCAATTTCTTGTAGAGCTTTCAATCGATTTTCTCCATTACTTAAATAATGGTCACCTTTTTTAAGTTCGATAAAAGTAACGTTTTTATTCAGATCTTTTAGTTCATCATACATATCTTCAGATTGTGCAATGGATACTATTTGATCATATTCTCCGTGAATAAGTAATATCGGTGCAATGACTTTATTTACGTGATTAATAGGTGAAATTAATTCCAATTGCTCACTTTTTTCCTTATCACTAATTACTACCTTATCCCAATAAGCAACAACCCAGTGATCGCTTCCATATTTATACTTATCCCTATCTAACATTTCCTCAACATCGGCAACACCATTAATTGAAATGGCACATTTGTACATTTCAGGAGTAAAGGTGACTCCTGCGAGTGCAGCATATCCACCGTAACTTGCGCCAACAATACAGACATTGTTCTTATCAATTAACCCTTGCTTAGCATAATGGTTTACTGCATCGGTTAAATCATCTTGCATTTTTTGCCCCCATTCTCCTCGTCCTTTAAATAAGTGCGATGGACCAAAACCTGAGGAGCCACGAAACTGTGGTTGAATAACAACGTAACCTTGTTCGGCAAAAAACTGACTCATCCAATCAAAGCCTATTCTGTCATAAGACTCTGGGCCACCATGGGGTAACAATATTGCCGGTAAATTTTTACCTTTACTGTTTTTAGGGAGGGTTAGAAGAGTGGGAATATTTAGGTTATCTCGTGCCGAAAAATTATCTTCTTGCATTGGATGCACTGCTTCAGGTGGTACATCTGGTCGACTACTGCCTAGAAATGATAAAGCACCATTTTGATAAAACACATAGTCACCAGCGCTTTGTTCTCCATCCATATAAAACACTATACTGTTCCAGTCTTTACTGTAATCTACAATATTAAAAGTGTTGTTAGGAAGAGCTTTGTTTATGCCACGCATACGCGCATTCAGCTTTTTATCAAAAAACTCATAGCTTGGCTTAAAGCCTGAATATTTAACCCCATGTACAACTCGCTGCAGGTCTTGTAGGGTATTTTCTACATCCTTATCTTCATGGCTGAAGATAGCCTCTGATATTGTTCCGTCGTTCAGTGACATGGTGTAATATGCCCATCGGCCATGATCATTTTCAGCGTCGAGTACGACTAAATTTTTATAGTCAGGTGTTAATCCAGTAAAGCCTTTACTTCGTATCTCTGTTTCTTGACGAAAGACTTCCTGCCAATTACCATCAATGTAAGATTCTACTCTGTGTAAATTATCACTCTCATTAAAACGTTCTCTGGCGATTACTTCACCTTTATCATTTAAGAAAAAATCAATGGTGTCACTCGTACCGCGTTTATGTATTCGAGGCTTTCTTTTCTTTTCTAAATCCACCCTGTATAAATGATAAGACCCGGCATTTTTATAAGCGGGCATATAAGCATATTTTTTATCTTCTGAGACGCCAATAATTTTTCCTAAACGAGTTTGGCCCTTATAAATCCCATATCCTGCGGTTAGTAATTGGTGGATTTTATTTGTTGATAAATTAAAAGCGAATGCAGCACTGATTTCATATTTTCCTAAAAAACCCGAAATTTTTTTAGTATCTGAAGCGACTAAAATGAGTTTATCATCACTAACAAAGTAAGCGTTGTTGGGGTTTAAGCCATTGATGTTAACTGCATTTACTATGGCATTTTTTGCTATATCAACAACGACTATTAGATCTTTACCATTACTCGTATCTCTATATGCCATTAATTGCGCATTTGGGGATATGACCATAAGACTTTTAGATGGTAGTTTACCGTAGGCTTCGAGTGGCACTGTCGCCATAGATTGAGTCGAATAAAAAAAGAGTATTATGGCAATACTCAGCAAAATTTTCTGCATCTTGTCTTCCTTGATTAGTTTAATACTTACAATACCTTAACAAAGTGTTTTGTACAAATGGGCAATAAAAAACCGATGACAAGTCATCGGTTTTTAATGGTTGATTTATTAAGTTTATTGATTATTCAAAATACAGGTTATCAATATAAATCGTACCGCCAGTGTGATTTTGAGCATCAAATTTGAACTGGAATACATCCGTTAAATCAACGACACCATCAAATGTAGTTAATGGAATATCAACACTCTGCCAGCCGCCTTGAGTGGCTGTAACTGTGTAGGCTACTTCGTTACCTGGGCTAATAAGAAATACATCAAATGCCGTTGCATCAGCTGTCCAATAATCAAGGTGTAAAGTCGTTTTACCTGAAACATCTTGAGAGTCATATTGTATACCTTGATAGTTTAAGCCAGCCATTTTAAGCGTGCTATTACCCTCAATGCTCTCTACTGTAGTTACCGTCGCTTGACCCCAGTTAGGGTTAGTATCTACACCTGTAACTTGCGTATAGCCATCACTGAATACAGAAATCACATCAGCATCCGCAGCCGTTGGTGCTGGCGCAGCCGTAACTGGTGCACTTGGTGCTGGATCAACCACAAGGTTACCGAAATACAAGTTATCAATATAAATTGTACCACCAGCATGATTTTGAGCGTCAAACTTAAACTGGAATACAGC
>NZ_VKDD01000010.1 GCF_007097525.1 Thalassomonas sp. M1454 | reverse complement strand
CTAAAGGGTCGTTGGAGACTACAACGTTGATAGGTCAGGTGTGTAAGTCCTGTGAGGGATTGAGCTAACTGATACTAATTGCCCGTGAGGCTTAACCATACAACACCCAAGCGGTTTTCGTTTGAGACTGTATGGTCTGACAAAGAAAAATGTGGAAACACATTCACGCATTAAAGAATACGACTTGAGTAAGTCATTAATACAGCTTTCAAAATTGTACATGTTTTTGTCTAGCGACAATAGCACTGTGGAACCACCTGATCCCATGCCGAACTCAGAAGTGAAACGCAGTAGCGCCGATGGTAGTGTGGGGGTTCCCATGTGAGAGTAGGTCATCGCTAGGCTCCTATTTCGAAAAGCCCTTAGCTAACGCTAAGGGCTTTTTTACTTTTAAGAATCTGATTCTGAGTCGCATGGGATAATACCCATGCGCTATACCAAAACCTACAGAAGTGAAACGCAGTAGCGCCGATGGTAGTGTGGGAGTTCCCATGTGAGAGTACTACTCTATGGATGGAGGAGGCAGGGTGAAGCAGGATGCCAGAGCCGAGGTCATTGCCAGACTCCTATTGAAAATGAAAAAGGGTATCCAAAAGGGTACCCTTTTTTGTAGCCATTTTTACCGAAACCGTATGTTATTTAGGTACCGTCCCAAAAAGTGTTGTAACCCTCCTGTAACCTTCCCATTTTTAGTCCATGAGATGTGATTATATTGCACCCTGCTATAATCCGTGTATGAAAATATTATTTCTGATCTGTGTTCTTTTAATTTCTGGTTGTGGATTTTATAAACTTATTCCACAACCAGCCAAGGCTTTTTATGATGCAGAAGAGTGGTGCTCAGGTGAGTCATGTACCATTAAATATTTGAAAGTTAACAATGTTTATTATAAAAAAGGCACGTTTTTCACAAGAATTAAACGGGTAGATAAAATTGATTTAAATTCTATAATTTTGCTCACCACAGGAAATGAAGCTAAATGCAAAGTACCTAAGATTGCGGGGTACTATTATTCTGGCTACAAATATATTGATAGCCAATATAACAAAACTGCAATTCAAGTACTGTTAGAAGCTAAAGCCTTAGCTTTGGCATTTAATGCTAATGCAGTATTAGTTAGTCACCCATACTCTGAGGAGCATCAATTTTTTAGAGCTGAATTTTATGATTGCGAAGTTTAACTTAGCAAAAGCACAGCTAAGGCTTTTGTGGTTTGATTTAGTCATTAAGGCTGATTAAAATATGTATATTAGGCTAATTTTTATACTAATGTTTTCGTGTAATGTTATAGCATGCTCTTCTAATACCATACCGCAACAGGCTAATGTTCCTGCTGAGATTTTTGACATATATTCTTCGGATGAAATAAATAAAGATACTCTGCCTATAAATTCATTTGTCATTTTATTTGTAGATGAAGTGCCCTACAAGGTTGTAATTAAAGATATTACAGACGAATTTGTTTTAACGTTAAGAAAGAAGCAAATTAGGAAAAAAGATATAACTAAAATAGCAGTTTTAAGATGGGGAAAGTTTTCTAGTCACTCTTTACCTGATGATATTGAATCTGAACCTTATGTTATAACGGATAAAAGTGTATTGGAAAATTTAAGCCTTCCCAAGTTTTCATTGATAGAAGTGCATTTAGGTGATGATGCTTATCTGCTCTTGCTAAAGGAAGCTAATAAAGATTTCATTATGGGCCAACACAACGTGCTTTTACCTGTAGATGAGGTTGATAAGTTAGTTGTGTTTAGTGAAGGGTTAAACGATGAAAATAAGAATTCGGATAATTCTAATATTGTATTAAGAGCTGTAAATGGATTTTTTTACCTTATTGGATGCGTAATAGGGGCTATGATGATAAGGCCTTGCTAACATGTACTTTACTAGGTTTAAGTCATCTGAAGTAATTCACTCCATTTTGCTGTGCTGTTGTATTATGGGGCTCAGAACAACTTGAAATTATAATCGTCAAGTCGTTACTTCTTTTTCTACAAGATTGCGTTTATAATCAAGTCATAACTTATTAATAATAAACTCGATGATTTTTTCCCGTAACAGCAAATTTTCCATACAAAACTCAGTGCCATTATCTGCAGATGATGTTGAGTTTATATATTCGTCTAAAGATTTTCATCAGCAATTGTTAACGCTCATTAAGACGGCGAAACAACGAATTTATTTAACTGCTCTATATCTGCAAGACGATGAAGCCGGTCGTGAAATTTTGCATGCGATTTTTCAAGCTAAGCAAGATAATCCCAGCTTAGATGTTTGTATATTTGTTGATTTCCATAGAGCCCAACGTGGTTTGATTGGAGAGAAAAAATCACTCGGTAATCGCCAACTTTACTTAGATCTGTCTGAGCAATATGAGCACGACATTAATATTTACGGTGTTGCCGTTAAGCAAAAAGAGTTTCTAGGGGTTTTACATTTAAAAGGTTTTGTCTTTGATAATACGTTGCTTTTTAGTGGTGCGAGTATCAACGATGTTTATTTACACGTAGGTGATAAATATCGCTGTGACCGTTTCCACAAATTCAATAGCTCTGCATTAGCCGATAGCTTTGTTAACTACCTTAATGAGTGTTTTGTTGATTCCGCTTTAGCGCCTCGCATAAACCAAGATAATGTACCTACAAAGAAAGCCCTTAAATCAACGATAAAACAGCTTAAAGGCTTATTAAAACGCGCCCAATATAAAGTAAGTAACCCTACTGCTACAGCTAAAGATATGTTGGTTATACCTTTTGCAGGGTTAGGGGCTCGTGGCAACCAGTTAAATTCAACTGCACGAAAAGTGTTTAAAAGTGCTGAAAATAAACTTGTGGTGTTCACTCCTTACTTCAATTTTCCAAAAGCACTGGCTGCAGACCTAAGAAGAGCACTTAAAAAAGGCGTTCAAGTAACTATTGTCGTTGGTGATAAAACTGCGAATGATTTTTATGTAGCGGATCCTGAAAAGTTCTCAACTATAGGTATTGTTCCTTATATTTATGAAACATTACTTGGTAGATTTATAAAACGAAATCAAGCGTATATAGATAAAGGCCAATTAAACCTACATTTATGGAAAGATGGAACGAATAGCTTTCACCTAAAAGGTGTGGTTTCAGACGATAAATATCATTTGATCACCGGTAGTAATTTAAACCCAAGAGCTTGGAGTTTAGATCTTGAAAATGGTTTATTGATAATCGACAGAGATAAAACTTTAATCCCGCAATGGCATAAAGAGCTTGAGTTAATCTTATCTAATACGCAAAGGGTAAACTCCTTGTCTGATATTGAATCAATACACGATTATCCTGATAAGCCTAGAGAGTTATTGAGAAAAATTAACCTTACGCAGTTTGATAGAATATTAAAGCGGTTCCTATAAACCGCTTTAACTTCTGATGCCATTAAGTTTTAATTTAATAACTAAGTAGTACTGGATACTTTAAGTATTCATTATCATGGTATTTAGAACGCTGATATAACCACTGCATTTTCTCGCCGGGTTTGCTCGCAAATAATTCATTTAAGCTCCCTGGACTTTTATTTCCATCTTTTGTTGATTTAGTATCTTGTTCAGGGAATGCAGCTAAAAATTCTTTTTTAAGCGAATCATCATTTGCTAATATTTTCTTTGCTAGCGGTACCATTACATAACTTTCAATATATTCAGTACGTTGGAACATTTGATTAAAGAAGCCCCAGCTAAAATAAGAATCAGGGCCTCTTGGATCAAGCAAAGCGACAGCCAACCTTCCCAAAGTCTGATCTGTTACTACCTTAATCGTGCCTTTAGGTAATACGGTTGTTATTTCTACTTGATCAAAAGATGCGCTAGCTGTCATATGACCTTCAAAAGGTTTACTGCCAAAGCTTGGATCAACAGCAATAAGCTGAGTGGTATGCACTTCAGTATTTTTCATGAGAGTTTCAAACTTAACTCCTTGAGTCTGCAGACGTGATATTACCTCCTGGTATTGAGGCGGTATGTAATAAGCTTTCGGCACCTGTACAGTTACTTTAGGTAGTCTTGCCCAAAATGTTGGATAATCTTTATAAGTTTTTTCTTTTCCGGTCCATGCAATGTATTCAATACCGGTTAGAGTGTCAGTTTTTTTCTCGTACTGAATTCCTAAGAAGTTATCATAGGTTGGATTTTTTTTATCAAGATCCCAAGCTAAAGTAAGAACCTCAGGGCGAGAAGAGCTATCTTTTTCTACTGCTAAAGCTAGTTGTTTATGCTGTTTCGCTAACAGTTTTAGGCTAGATTCAATAAATACGTAAGTACCTAGGACTCTTTGCTTGTATGGTTTTAAAGAGTGGTTTTCAACCAAAATAGTTGGTAAATGGCGAGTATCTCCCCAACCATTACTAAAACGTAAACCGGCAGTCCAACCAAACAATCCTTTATTGAAATCCATACTATCTAAGCCAAAAACTAAAGGGTTACCTCTATGACCATTTTTTGCTAGATCGTTATTTACATAAGGGGTGAATGTTTCAGCAAGCCATTTACTAGTTGCAGGTGAGTCAGCATGTTCACCATTGAACCCGTAGGTGATATCGTATTGATAATCTTCACCATCAGTTACATGAACATCAAAATATAAGCTCGGTTGCCATTCATTGATGGTTTGCATCAAAATTTGTATTTCAATCGTATCTGCTTTAGCAAAGTCACGGTTCAAATTTAAATTTTGAGAGTTAGTTCTCCAGCCCATATTTTTAGGACCACGTTGATTTACGCGGTTAAACTCAGAGCTCCTCTCGTGCCCGTCAACATTTAAAATAGGCAAGAATAGGATATTAACTTGTTCTAATAGATGAGCTTTATCCCCTTTTACTATATCTCTTAGTATCATTAAGCCAGCATCCTTACCGTCAATTTCTCCGGCATGAATACCTGCTTGGATAAGTAACGTAGGTTTCTTGTTTGCACTTAACTGTTTTGCATTTGAAGCCCCATCAGTAGATGCTACTACTAACCATATATCTCTATTTTGCGGACTTTTCCCTAGCGATTGCATGGTAAGTCTTGGATCTGATTTTACTAATTTTGTTAAATATTCAACACTGTCTTTATAATTGGGAGTTGACGTTAAACCCGTTTTTTCAGCAGGGGTTTGCCATGGATTATCTGCACCTTGGATTAACTCTAAACTAGCACCTTGGAAGTTTTTAATAGGAGGTAAAATAGAATCATCAGCCCAAGCTAATTGGCTTAACAATAGAGTAATAAGAATTAGGAGTATTTGAGTGTATCGAGAGTTCACAGTAAGCCCTGCTAATTTATAATGATGTTAATTTTATTTTGTGTAAATTTTTTCAGCTGGATTATATAGCATCCATGAAGTTAATACGTATTTATCATTGGAGATAGGAATGTTTCCCCTATGAGTGTGCGTAAATCCACAAGGAGCAATAACGATACTTCCCGCTTTTGGTTTAACAATTCGTTTTTGATGATAAAACTCAGTTTCACCACCTTCTTCTACATCGTTTAAATAAATTAAAAATAATAGCACTCGGTGTAGTGATTTATTTTCATTTGGTTGTGGATATATCTCAGAGTGCCAATGGCTATAATTGCCAATACCTTTATCGTATTTTTGCGCATTGATTGGGTCTAGTCTGAATAGATATTGAATCAAGTTCATAATGTTTGGCTCACCAACTTCTGCAAAATTCTCTACAGTTAATTGTGCAGGTTTGCCTGTAGTCGGATGGTTTAAGGTTAATGAAATGCCACCAATCAAACTAAAAATATATTTACTAATATAATCTTTTAAACAATGAGTTGTTGCTTGCAATACTGTTTGTAATGCAGGATAAAATTCTTCATGTTCATTTAAATAAATGTCTTTACTATGCTTTTTCGTTTTGTCTAAACCACCACCTGTGAGTCCAGGTGTTTGATGCTTGCTGCTATCAAATTGCTTAATAAATTTTTGACAAAAATCGGTAGTCAAAGCGTTGTCATAAACTTCAATAAAATCGGTCATAATGTATTTCTTTTAATCATTTATATCGGCACTATGCCTTAATTCTGCTAAATTAACTATAAAAATAAAACTCAGTAATAGGCAATTATGTTTAGTGAAAAAATTACTCCTCGTTTTAGTGACACGGATGCCCTGGGTCATATAAACAATACTATGATCCCTGTTTGGTTTGAGGGAGCAAGAAACCCTATTTTTAAAATCTTTATGCCTACACTTAACCTACAAAAGTGGCCGGTAATACTCGCAAAAATGGATGTAGAGTTTCATGCGCAGATGTATTTTGATCATGATATAGAAGTTAAATCTTATATTAAGAAAGTTGGCAATAGTTCATTTGTCGTTTATCAAGAACTGTGGCAGCAACAAAAGCTTTGTGCGAGTGGTAATGCTGTAATGGTAAATTTTTGCTATCAAAGCCAAAAGGCTAAACCGATCAGCGATAATATTCGCAAGCAACTAGAGCTGCATTTATTTGTATAACTTTACTGCAGCAGTAAGCTTTTATCAGATGCTTTATTCCTTATCCGTGTTAAAATGTGCGAGTTTTTATATCATCTCAATGAATAACCAATAATAAAATGAATGTAACCGGATTAAACAGTATAGAAAAGAAAGCCTCGCTCTCGCTTGCCACAGTATTTGGTATGCGCATGATTGGCTTGTTTATGATTTTACCTGTGTTTGCCATCTATGGTGTTGAGCTTCAAGGCTATAGTCCTATGTGGCTAGGATTAGCTATTGGCGCTTATGGTTTTACCCAAGCAGTGCTGCAAATTCCTATGGGGATCTTATCGGATAAATTTGGTCGTAAACCCATTATTATTTCCGGTTTAATTGTATTTTGTATTGGTAGTATTATTGCGGGTTTATCTGACTCTGTTTATGGCGTAGTCATAGGTAGGGCTATACAAGGTATGGGAGCTATAGCTAGTGCAACCTTAGCGCTAGCAGCTGACTTGAGTCGTGAAGAGCATCGCCCAAAGGTGATGGCAACTATTGGTATGTTTATCGGCCTATCCTTTGCTATTGCTATGGTGTTAGGTCCATTGGTAACAGATAGTTTTGGCTTGTCGGGCTTATTTTACCTTACCGCTATTTTGGCTGTTGTCGGTATTGGCTTAGTGGTTTTTGTTGTACCTAACTCGGTTAATAGTGCACCACCTGGTGATTTACTACCAATCCCAAGTAAACTATTCAATCTTGCAAAAGATGCACAATTATTCCGTATTAATTTCGGTGTATTCGTTCTGCATTTAGCACTAACTGCCATGTTTGTTTCTTTGCCTATAATGCTTACAGATGTTGGTTTTGCCGTAAGCGATCATTGGCAGTTGTATTTACCTGCATTATTAGTTTCTTTTGTCTTTATGGTGCCATTTATGATTTGGGCTATTAAGAAGCAAAAAGAGAAACAGGTATTTTGCGCAGCTATTATTTTAATGACGATTGCGTTAACTACACTATGGCTGAGTCATGATAGTTTATGGATAATGGTGGTTTTAGTGATGATGTTTTTCACGGCATTTAACTATTTAGAAGCGACTATGCCTTCAACCTTATCGCGAATTGCTCCTGCTGGAGAAAAAGGCTCGGCAATGGGCATGTATTCTAGCTGTCAATTTTTTGGTGCTTTCTGTGGTGGTGTTGCAGGTGGCATAGTACAAACCTATTTTGATGATGGTGCTGTATTTCTATTTTGTGCATTATTATTAGTTTTTTGGTTTTTCGTGGCATTAGGTATGCCAGCAGTGAAGAAATCGAAGAGTTTAAGCTTTTCGGTTAATTTTAATGATGAAGCCCATGCTCAACAAATTGCCAATGAATTATCTAAAGTGCCAGGCGTGCTTGAATCAACTATCGTCTATTCAGATTCTGTTGCTTATTTAAAGTTAGATGATGCGATTGTTGATATTGAGCAAGTACGCGCAATTTTAGCTTAACCTCGCTAAATCAGATTACTTGTCGTAATAATACCAAGTTAATTAATGCTCTTGGTATTATGTTTAATATACGGCAAGTATTTCAATTCCCTCATCATCTAAAGATTTCCCCGGCATTGTTATCTGATCAAATTGGTACTTGCCAATTAACTCTTTAGCTATAGGTGCTTGGGGAGTGATAATTAAAACTTCTTGCGCGTCTATGCTAAATTTTATCCCGCCTGCACTTGGCCCAATAAAGTACAGCCTCTGCTGATTGAAACCACTGAGTTTAATTAAACAGCCAATAGCAATTTCATCATTAGTATTAAAGTCAGCCACCTTGAGTTTTTTATATTGGTTAATTTGCTGTTTTAATTTTTCTGCCCGCTCAGATTGCCCATGGGCTAAATATGAGGCTTCAATGCCTAAAGTGTCATACTGAGTTTCTGCTACGCTTTGATCGTCGGTAGCGTCAGTTCTAGCCGTTTCTGCAGCAAATACTGCGTTATCAAGTTCTTGTTGTAGCTTTTCGATGATCTTTACTAGCAACTTTTGTTTATCAAACATACTTTTTAATTAAACCTTTGCTGAATAAGTAAGTATAATAGCAGTAATTCATTCGATTAAACTGATTCTCGCGAGAGTAAACTTATTATGCAACCAGCTTTGGAAATTACTGGCTTAAAAAAAACCTACAAGGGTGGATTTCAAGCAGTTAAGGGATTAAATCTTACCGTTGAACAGGGAGATTTCTTTGCTTTACTTGGCCCTAATGGCGCAGGGAAATCTACCACAATTGGTGTTATTACTTCTTTAGTAAATAAAACCGAAGGTTTAGTTAAGGTATTTGGTCACGACATTGATAAAGAACTCGATACCGCGAAAAGTTTCTTAGGTTTAGTGCCACAAGAATTTAACTTTAATCAGTTTGAAGCGCCGATGAAAATTTTGGTAAACCAAGCAGGGTATTATGGTGTACCTCGAAAAGTTGCAATACAACGCGCTGAAAAATACCTTAAACAGTTAGATTTATGGGATAAATGCAATGAGCCATCTCGTAATCTTTCTGGCGGTATGAAAAGACGTTTAATGATCGCTCGTGCTTTAATGCATGAACCAAAAGTTCTTATCCTTGATGAGCCAACTGCTGGGGTAGATATCGAGCTTCGTCGCCATATGTGGGACTACTTACGCGAGTTAAACGCACAAGGTATAACAATTATCTTAACTACTCATTATTTAGAAGAAGCAGAAATGCTTTGTCGCAATATTGCGATTATCGATAATGGCACAATTATCAAAAATACCAGCATGAAGTCATTACTTGCGTCTTTGCATATTGAAACCTTTGTCTTTGACATTGAAGCTAGTAGCAATGCTCCTGTATTAAATGGTTTTGCCTCTCGATTAATCGATGAGCATAAGTTAGAAGTTGATGTTGATAAGGCGCAATCGATCAATAGTGTATTTAGCCAATTGACTGACCAAGGAATCGTCGTAAACAGTATGCGTAATAAATCAAACCGCTTAGAAGAACTATTTGTTAACTTAACTGCAAATAAATCGGCATCGTCAGTAGGAGCAGTAAACTAATGATGACTTTTAGAAATCGTATCGCTTTAAGCAGTATTTTACACAAAGAAGTACATCGTTTTATGCGTATTTGGGTGCAAACTCTAGTACCTCCTGCAATCACTATTAGCTTATATTTTGTTATTTTTGGTGAGCTTATTGGCTCGCGTATCGGCAATATGGGCGGCTTTGACTACATGTCATTTATAGTCCCTGGTTTAATTATGATGGCGGTGATCACCAACTCCTATTCAAATGTGGCTTCTTCATTTTTTAGTGCCAAATGGCAACGCAATGTTGAAGAGATGCTGGTAGCACCCGTGCCTAACTGGGTTATTGTTGCAGGTTATGTTGGCGGCGGTATGGCTCGTGGCATTTTAGTTGGCTTGATTGTTACCTTAATTTCTTTATTGTTTGTTGATATTCAAATTCATAACTTTTGGGTGATTATCACGACAGTGGCATTAACTTCGGCGGTATTCGCTTTAGGTGGTTTGATCAATGCTATTTTCGCAGGCAGTTATGATGATATTTCAATAATTCCAACTTTTATATTAACGCCGTTAACTTATTTAGGTGGTGTATTTTACTCAATAAAGATGTTGCCTGAATTTTGGCAAGGCGTATCACAAGTGAACCCAATCGTTTATATGGTAAATGCTTTTAGGTATGGTTTTTTAGGTGTCAGCGATGTCAGTTTAAGCGTTGCGTTTGCGGTAATTTTAACATTTATCGTTACTCTATTTACTATCGCTATGGTGCTTATTTCAAAAGGCATAGGATTAAGAAGCTAATGTCATTCGGTGATTCAAAAGCAATTATTACTAACCAAGACGGCATCAATGAAAATTTGGCCGATATTGTTAATAAGCACTTAACTACAGAATTTAAAAAGCCAATATCTACGCATACTCAGCAAGCGTTTGATCAGGTTAATGAATTAGTGCAGGGATTTAATGGTCCAATAATCCTTGATTCATGTTGTGGTGTTGGCCAAAGTACGCGCATCATCGCCAAGCAAAATCCTGATGCATTGGTGATTGGTGTGGATAAGTCGGATAATCGCATTACTCGTAATGTTGATGACCAGTGGCAGGTGGAAAACTATCATTTAGTGCGTGCCGATTTAAATGATTTTTATCGTTTGGTTGTACAGGAAAATTGGCCTGTCGAAAAACACTATATTTTATATCCAAACCCTTGGCCAAAAGCCAAACATGTAAAAAGACGTTGGCATGGTAGCGCTGTTTTCCCATACATTATTCAGGTAGGAAAAACTATAGAACTGCGCAGTAATTGGCGTTTGTATCTGGAAGAGTTTCAGGCGGCAATGGCTTTAGCTAATATTGATTCACAGCTAAATGAATTACCAGCAGGTGAGCCCTTAACGCCTTTCGAAGCTAAATATTTGGCAAGCGAACAGCAATGTTGGGCATTAACTGCTAAAATTTCATAGTATTGTTGATAACTAATTAGCACAGATTTCTACCTGTTTTTTGAATAATATCTGTGCATTACATTTTGAATATTTACCAATATGACAAACAATAAACGTCCGGCGCAAGCTTCGCTTGAGTCGTTACACCAAATCTTTACTATCCCTGAATCTCCTGATTCTACTTTAGGGCGTATAGAAGCTGAAATATCACAGAACCTAAACGGTTTTTTAAGCAATCACATTGCTGCCCAAGAGCGCCCATTAGCTGAAATAGAAAAAGATTTTGCTGATTCAAATATTCCTGAACAGCCACAATATGTGTCTGATCATACGCATCATTTATTAGACAAATTAATATCACAGTCGGTGCATACATCTGCTCCCAGCTTTATTGGCCATATGACCTCGGCCTTACCTTATTTTATTCTGCCGTTGTCTAAGTTAATGACGGGCTTAAATCAAAATTTGGTAAAGATTGAAACATCGAAAGCGTTTACTCCGCTTGAGCGTCAAGTATTAGGTATGATGCATCGCTTGGTTTATCAACAAGATGATAATTTTTACCAACAATGGATGCATAGTGCCGAACACTCTCTTGGGGCTTTTTGCTCTGGCGGTACCGTTGCCAATATTACAGCGCTCTGGGTTGCAAGAAACTTAATTTTAAAGGCTGATGGTGACTTTAAAGGCATAGCACAAGAAGGTTTATTTAAAGCATTAAAGCACTATGACTATGATGGACTTGCTATTTTGGTCTCAGATCGAGGCCACTATTCATTAAAAAAAGCTGCTGATATTTTAGGAATTGGTCGCGACAATGTGATTGCCATTAAAACCGATGCCAATAATCGTATTGATTGCGCTGAGCTAGAAAAAACTTGCGCAAAGCTAACCAAACAGAATATTAAAGTTATGTCTATTGTTGGCATAGCTGGGACTACTGAAACGGGAAATATTGACCCATTGCGCAAGGTTGCAGCAATCGCACGTAAATATAACAGCCACTTCCATGTTGATGCAGCATGGGGCGGTGCCACCTTGTTATCAAATAAATACCGTGGTTTACTCGATGGCATCGAGTTAGCAGATTCCGTTACTATTGACGCGCATAAACAAATGTATGTACCAATGGGGGCGGGGTTAGTGGTATTTAAAGACCCAAGTGCCGTTGCTGCCATAGAGCATCATGCTGAATATATACTGCGTAAAGGCTCTAAAGATTTAGGTAGTCATACTTTAGAAGGCTCCCGCCCTGGTATGGCGATGTTAGTATATGCCAGCATGCATGTTATCAGCCGACCTGGTTATGAGCTTTTAATTAATCAAAGTATCGACAAAGCTAAATACTTTGCCAAGCTGATAACACAACAAGATGATTTTCAGTTAGTAACCGCGCCAGAGCTTTGCTTATTAACTTATCGTTATGTTCCTAAGGCGGTGCAAGAGTTTCTAAAGAATGCGTCACAAGAGCAAGAATATGCGATTAATATTGAACTTGATAAATTAACGCAAGCAATGCAAAAGCAGCAACGAGAAACAGGGCAGTCGTTTGTGTCTCGCACTCGTATTGAAGTTGATAACCCATTATTGAAAAAAATATCAGTGTTTAGAGTTGTCTTAGCAAACCCGTTAACGACGGAAGAAATTTTATCGTCGATACTAGAAGAGCAAAAACAAATTGCACAGCAGTTTGCAAGCATTTGTAATAATTTATCTGAGCTCATTAATAGCTAAAAAATCTATATTTTAAACTAAAATTAAAAAGCCCAATATTTTTCAATATTGGGCTTTTATTTAATTTCTAGCAACTAAGAGTTATAGGTTAACTAAAATATTATCAATTAGACGAGCTTTACCACAATGCGCAGCTGCTAATATAACTAACTGTTTATCTTCTGTTGTTGCTGGGTTTAACGTTTTAGAGTTACAGATGTGTAAGTAGTCTGTTTTCATGCCTGCGTTGTTGATCATCTCATAGGCTTTTGCAGATATATCATTGTAATCTTTATTAAACTGAACTTGCTCGGCAACCCAACGCATTGTTTTATTTAAGTGCGCAGCAATAATTTTTTCTTCAGCAGTTAAATAAGTATTACGAGAACTCATGGCTAAGCCAGATGCTTCTCGTTTTGTTTCAACAGGAATAATTTCGATTGGCATTGATAAATCTTCAACCATCAATTGGATCACTTGTACTTGCTGATAATCTTTTAAGCCAAAGCAAGCAACATCTGGTTGCACCAAATTGAATAGTTTACAAACAATAGTAGAAACACCGCGGAAATGACCCGGTCTTGATTCACCACAATAGCCATCAGATACATCTGGTACTTCAACAAACGTTTGTTTATCTAGCCCTTTAGGGTAAATGATCTCTGGTGTTGGCGTAAATAATAAATCGGTATTAGCTTGGACTAAGCGTGCTTTATCATCTTCTAATGTACGCGGGTATTTGTCGATATCTTCATTAGCGCCAAATTGCATTGGATTAACAAAAATGCTGGCCACGATTTTATCGGCATGCTTATGTGCTTCATCCACTAAAGAGATATGACCATCGTGCAGATTACCCATAGTTGGCACAAAAGCTATTTTAAAGCCCTGCTGACGCCATTGTGTAATTTGCGCGCGAAGCTCTTGTATATTTTCTACTGTTTGCATGACTTAATTAAAACTGTGTTCATCGCTTGGGAAGTTACCAGCTGATACTTCACTCATGTAAAGAGCAACTGCTTTATGAACATCGCCTGTTTCAGCTAAGAAGTTACGTGAGAATTTTGGAGTTTTGCCGAAAGAGATGCCAAGGGCATCATGCATTACTAAGATTTGGCCATCAGTAACGTTACCAGCACCAATACCTATAACCGGGATATTTACCGCTTCAGTAATCGCTTTCGCTAGCTCAGTAGGAATACATTCAAGCACAAGAAGTTGAATACCTGCTAGCTCTAATTGCTTAGCATGCTCAATCATTTCTTGGGCTTTTTCGCTGTCGCGACCTTGTACTTTAAAGCCACCAAATACGTTAACTGATTGAGGAGTTAAACCTAAATGTCCACATACAGGAACACTACGCTCAACTAAGCCTTGAATTGTTTCAAATAACCAGTCGCCACCTTCAACTTTTACCATATTAGCGCCTGCTTGCATTAGCTTAGCGGCATTACTAAAGGTTTGCTCCTTAGTTGCGTAACTCATAAAAGGCATATCTGCAATTAATAATGTTTTAGCAGCGCCTCGGCGTACACATTGGGTATGGTAAGCAATATCATCAATACTTACAGGTAATGTGTCAGAATGGCCTTGTAGTACCATTCCTAATGAGTCACCTACTAGCATTACATGCATACCGGCTTCATCAAAGACATGGGCAAAGCTTGCGTCATAAGCGGTAATTGAAGATATTTTTTCGCCTGCAGCTTTCATCTTTTGCAAGGTACTTACGGTTATTCTACTCATAATAAAAGTCTTTATGTTTTATTTCAGTGTTTAATACAACACGATTAAAGTTTGCGTACGATCTCATAGATGAGACCTTATCGCAACTCACCAACAATGATTAGCCCATTATCGTCAATTTTTTCTTGCAATTGTGTAACATTTGAACCGTCTGGCAGTACTAATTCAGGATTAATTTGTGCTAATGGGTAAATCACAAACTCTCGAACTTTCATACCGTAATGAGGTACAGTTAAACGTTCATTCTCGATAACTAAATCATCAATTAATAAAATATCTAAATCGAGAACTCTTGCTCCCCAACGTTCATCTTTGCGAACACGCCCAAAGGCAAGTTCGATTGCTTGTAATTGATCTAATAAGGCCAGTGGTGATAACTCAGTTTCTATACATACAACTGCATTCATATAGTCTGGTTGATCTTGCGGCCCCATAGGTTTACTTGAAAATAAAGATGAAGCTAGTATAAATTTAGTTTCAGGCAAGCTTTTTAAACTATCCACCGCACCTTGTAATTGCTGTGCAGGGTTATCTAAGTTACTGCCTAAGCCGATATAAACGGTACTCATAAGCTATTCAGGTGCACTCGGCTTTCTGCGTTTACGCGGTGCTCTGCGTCTACTATTCGAACGCGGGCCTCGTACACTTTTAACCATTTGTTGCTGGGTATCAGGAGACGCTTCTTGGAAGTTTGTCCACCAATCAGCTAATTCCTGTAATTCGCCGCCTTCAACTTGGGCACGTATTAATAAGAAATCATAAGCGGCTCGAAAACGTTGATGCTCTAAAAGTTTAAATGCTTTAGCACCTTCTCTGCGGTGTAATTTTTGCTGCAAAATCCAAATGTCTTTCATTGGTAATTGGAAACGTTTTGGAATAGCGACACAACGTTGCTGCTCAGCCATAATTTCATGCATAGCAGCAAAAAATGCATCTTGTGGCGCCATGGTATTACCAACCATTAAGGCATTAATATTCTCTTCTAAGCTATACCAAATTACTGCTGCAAGTAAAAATGCTGGGGTTACACGTAAACCATCATTGATACGCTTGTCAGTGTTTATTAATACTTGCTCAATAAAGGCTATTGCGGCTTTATTGCTATTTGCTGCTAATATTTGGCTCATTTGCGGAAAGAAATATTGCAGTAAATTGTTTTCTGCCAATAAATGGAAGTTTGCTTGTGCTTTGCCGCCTAAGAATAATTTTAAGTATTCTTCAAACATGCGGGCTGCTGGAATATTCGCCATAAGAGGAGCAAGAGTTGGGATTGGACTTGCAGTATCTTTATGAATCTTCATATCAAGCTTAGTGGCAAAACGAATTGCTCTAAGCATACGTACAGGATCTTCACGGTAGCGCGTTTCAGGATCGCCTATTAATCGAATTTGTTTTTTCTCGATATCTGCTAAACCATTAGCAAAGTCATAGATTTTAAAATCACGTGCTGAGTAGTAAAGCGAGTTAATCGTGAAGTCACGGCGCTCGGCATCTTCTTCAATGGTGCCATAGATATTATCTCGTAATAACATGCCATGTTCAGATTGCTTTGAATGCTGTTTTTTAGCATTTTTATTAGCAGAGTCTTTCTTTACGCTACTTTTATTATCGGCATTGTCATGGTGACCACGGAACGTAGCTACCTCGATAATATCTCGACCAAAAACAATATGAGCTAATCTAAATCGGCGTCCAATCAGACGGCAATTTCTAAATAGAGCTTTTATTTGCTCTGGCGTAGCATTAGTTGCAATATCAAAGTCTTTAGGTTGTTGTCCTAATAAAATATCACGCACGCCACCACCAACAAGATAAGCGTCGTAGCCACCTTTATTTAGGCGATATAAAACTTTCAGCGCATTATCACTGATGTTCTTACGCGATACAGTATGGCCACCTCGTTCAATAACAAGTGGTGAAGTAGTGGCTTTGGTTGTTTTTCCAAGCATGGACTTTACAAACCTAGTAATTGCTTTAATAGCTTAATCCTCAATCTATAATAGCATCGACAATCATTTAACGATTTTTTAATCTGCTATTTAGTGTAGTTAATGATACCAAAAACGATAGAATTGGTATGGGGCGCAATAATATATGAAAGTGCTTAAAAAGAGAACGAAAACCGTGAGTTATTCGCGCTTTATAGCATAATTTCCTGCTTTTTAGGGATGCTATTAACCTGCCAGTTACTTATTGCCCATTGAATTATTTCATCAACAGAGCTTTTCATAAGAGCTGGTTCAGGGTTTTGCCCTAAAAATTGTAAGGCCTGTATTAATGCCGGTTGTGGATTATTGTTATCAATTGCAGGCGCTGCATTTTGCTTACTGAGCTTATAACCTTGTTCGGTAATAGCTAGTGGTACATGTAAGTAATTTGGCTGATGGGCGTTAAGAGTTTTAAATAAAGTTAGTTGCCTTGCTGTTGGCTCTAACAGATCACAACCTCTAACAACTTCTGTGATGCCTTGATATATATCATCAACAACAACGGCAAGTTGGTAGGCAAACAAACCATCACGGCGATGAATGATAAAATCTTCTTTTGCTAACCCACTATTAACAATAACCTTTCCCTGTAAGCCATCAATAAACTCAGTGTAGGGAAATTGATTTTTTAGGCGTATTGCCGCACCTTCTGCGGGTAAGTTTAAGTCTTTACAGGTACCAAGATAAACACCGCCTGATTGCTTTATTTGCGCGCGAGTACAATGACAGTTATAGCTTAGTTGGTTGTGCTGCAAATGGTTGAGTACTTCGTTATAAAGCTCTGCTTGGTTGCTTTGATATAAAACCTCCTCATCCCAATATAAGCCATATGCTTCAAGAGTTTTAAGGATTTCTTTATCGGCACCAATAAGCTCACGAGGTTTATCTATGTCTTCAATACGGACTAACCATTTACCTTGCTTAGATTTAGCTTGCAGAAAACTCGCTAAAGCTGCGACTAATGAACCGAAATGAAGTAAACCTGAGGGGGAGGGAGCAAAACGGCCACGATACGAAGTATGTGGCCGCCCTGGAATAACTGTTTGCAAAGATTGCAAAGAATTCATGTCAGGATTAACCTGCCATTTGACGCTCTTTGATTTCTGCTAATGTCTTACATTCAATACATAAGTCAGCAGTTGGGCGAGCTTCTAAACGCTTTATGCCAATCTCGATACCACAAGAGTTACAGAAGCCAAAATCTTCATCTTCAATTAATTGTAATGTCTTTTCAATTTTCTTAATTAATTTACGTTCACGATCTCGAGTACGTAATTCTAATGAGAACTCTTCTTCTTGTGCTGCACGATCTACTGGATCTGGGAAGTTTGCAGCTTCGTCTTGCATATGAGTTACTGTGCGATCTACTTCTTCACGTAACTGTACTCGCCATGCTTCAAGGATCTTTTTAAAGTGATCTTCTTGAGCTGGGTTCATGTATTCTTCACCAGCTTTCTCTACGTATGGGCTAACACCCGCAAGAGCTAGAATGCCTATGGCTTTGTTTGGTTTGTTGGTCGGCATGCCGAATCTCCTAAAACTACCTAATTCGAATAGCGATAAATGTAATTGAGTATCTATAACAGAATCTTTTAATCTGGGCAATCATTGCGCGCAATTAAAATTTCTTTTTATTAGCTGTAAATAACTCAACTTCCCGTAAAGAGGCTATATATGGACACCAATAAACAATATCAAGGGTAAATATACTTTATTTAAAAATTTATTTTTGCCAACAGTAACCTGAGCTTTGTAAAGTTAATTGCTATTGATATTAAAATCAAACAGAATCAGTAATATATAATGTTTTTAAGTCTATAGGTTGGTATTGCGTGATGGTTATAAAATCATATGCCTTGGTCATTTTATTGTGTTTTTTATTAAGCGCATGCCAAGATACCATTGTGGAAAAACAAACACCTTTTAAACAAGATAACCTTATACCATGGTCAATTGTAGGGTTTGATGTTAAAGAAAGAACGCCTGAACAAAGATTAGCTATGTTAGAAGAGCTAGGTTTTAAACAATACGCCTACGGCCATCGCTTAAAACATATACCAACTATGAAACATGAGTGGCAATTAGCTAAAGAAAAGGGCATCGATATTAAAGCCGTGTGGTTATACATCAACCTTGCTAAAGATAAACCGGGTTCATTAAGGGAACAAACCGAAGCTGTTTTTGAAAACCTAGCTGCAGTTAATTTACATACCCAAATATGGGTGGGCTTTGATCCTAAATATTTTCAAAATTTATCCAACCAACAAGCTTTGAAAGAGGCGGTTGAAATGGTGTCATATCTTTCTAAAAGGGCTAGCTCCTTAGGCTCTAAAGTTGCTCTTTATAATCATGGTGGTTGGTTTGGTAAACCTGAAAATCAAATAAAGATAATCAACTCTCTACCAAAACATGATATTGGCGTTGTCTTTAATTTTCATCATGGGCATGACACTTTGAATGATTATAACAAGAATATTAAAATGCTTATGCCTTATCTTTGGTGCGTTAATTTAAATGGTATGAAATCCGATGGCCCCAAAATAGTAACTCTAGGTGAAGGAAACCTAGAGCAAGAGATGATCCAATTACTTTTAGATTTAAATTATCAAGGGCCTTTTGGGCTTTTAGGGCATGTTAAAGGTGGCGACCCAGCAGTTATTTTACAGCAAAATTTAGATGGCCTGCGTCAACTTTTTCCTAAACAATCTTAAGCATAATTAGCTGGCGATAAATGATGATTGATTTTCAAGAGATATTTTTTCAGGGCTAATAGTGGCTTTATAGACGATTATCTCAACCCCAGCACTTAGCGCTTGCTGAATTAATTCACCATATTTTTTATCTATATGGCTTGCCGCTTTGACAGACTCAATGCCAGAGTGCAGTACTGCAAAGAGTAATACCGCTCGCTTACCTGATTGAGCAACATCCATTAATTCGCGTAAATGCTTTTGCCCGCGAGTAGTTACTGCATCAGGGAAAAAACCTTGATTATTATCTAATAAAGTTGCACTTTTTACCTCAACATAAGCGTCAGCAAGCCCTCCGTCACTTAATAAAAAATCAATTTTACTATTTTCACTGCCGTATTTTACTTCTCGCTGTAACTTAGCATAACCAGATAACTCTGTTATTTGATTACTATTAATAGCCTCTTCAACTAATTGATTCGCTCGAATAGTATTTACACAAATCATATGGTCTGCTTTAGTTTGAGTTAACTCCCAACTGTATTGGTATTTACGTTTTGGGTTATCGGAAGTGCTATACCATATAATATCACCAGGCTCCGCGCATCCAGACATAGCTCCTGTATTTGAAACGTGCAGCGTCGTTTGGCTACCGTCTTCAAGTATAACGTCGGCTAAAAAACGCTTATAGCGCTTAATTAAAGTGGCTTTTTGTAAAGGAGGAGTGAATATCATCTGATTGTCTGTGCTGAATATTTTACGAGGATGCTAATTTAACATACTTTTTAAATTTGCATATTAATTCCTAATGTATACTATTATGCCAATTCACCTGATTTACAGGTCATACAATCTCCAAAAGGTATCCTATGTCGCATACAGCACTTATTAAACTTACTTCAGAAAAAGCAACTAACTGGCAATCAGCAGGCCCATTAACTTTCAATGGAGAAGAAATTTCGATAGTTATTGATGGTGACAATCAAAGTAACTTGAGAAAAATTCAACAAGCAGCTCGCAAGGTAGATGCATTAGGCGTTAAGCAAGCAAAATTAATTGGTGATAACTGGTGTGAACAAAGCCAATGGGCATTTGCGCAAGGGTTTAGCAAAGTAGGTAAATTAGCCGCGGTTGAATTTACAGGCAGCGACGAAGCAATAAAACGTTTAACTGATAAACAAGAAGTTTCCGCTTGGGCTAAAGAATTAATTAACTTATCTCCTTCTGCGTTAGTGCCTGAAACACTAGCTCAAAGTGCATTGACTTACATTAAAGGTTTAGCGCCAGATGTCGTAAGCGCTGAAATCATTGCTGATAAAGAATTAGAAGCGCAAGGTTGGACAGGTACGTATAACGTTGGTAAAGGTAGCATTAACAAGCCTGTAATGCTTATGCTTGACTATAACCCTTCAGGCGACGTCAATGCTCCAGTATTTACAACCTTAGTTGGTAAAGGCATTACCTTTGATTCTGGCGGTTATTCAATTAAGCCAAGTGCTGGTATGTTTTCGATGAAATGTGACATGGGCGGAGCTGCGACAGTTACTGCTGCATTAGCGCTAGCGATTAAATCAGGGCTAAATAAACGAGTGAAGCTAATCCTGTGTTGTGCTGAGAATATGGTAAGTAGTTTTGCCTTTAAACTTGGTGATATCCTCACTTATAAAAATGGCACTACGGTAGAAATCGCGAACACTGACGCCGAAGGGCGACTGGTATTAGCCGATGGCCTTATTGCTGCAACAGAGAACAATGGTGAAATGATCATCGATGCAGCAACATTAACTGGCGCAGCAATGAATGCAACAGGTGGTGAATATAATGCATTATTTGCTTTAGATGATTCTATCGTAGCTAAAGCTCAAGCTGTGGCTAAAGCACAAAATGACCCTGCTTGGCAGTTACCTCTTGAAGAATTCCATAGCGCTAAATGCTCTTCAGCGTTTGCCGATACAGCTAACTCGACAACACAAAAAGGTGGCGGTGCCGGTGGCGCAAGTAATGCTGCAGGCTTCTTAGCACGCTTTGTGGGTAATGAAGGTAAGGGTTGGCTACATATGGATTTATCCGCTTGTTATAATGAACACGGCACTAGTTTATGGGCTGCTGGCGCAACAGGCTCTGGTATTGCCACAATTACCGGCTTGTTACTTGAACAGTAATCTAGCTTAAATCGATACAAATTATTTAAACCACTAGGTAGACAACTATCTAGTGGTTTTTTATTTTTCTCTGATTATGTGCATGCTTCTTTGGTGCTTTTAAACTGGTTGTTTTTTGGCAGTTTATGGCACAAAGCAGTAGAAGTATTTCTTTATTTTAGACAATAAAAAAGGCCGCGATTGCGACCTTTTATTAGAATTAATTAGAAACCTAATTACTTCTTAGCGTTACGCTCTTTAACTTCAGCGATAACTGTTTCTGCTACGATTTTGTTGAGAGGGGACAAGGCAATATGCCATGTACATCACCTTCCTGCTCTGCTCTTTATTTCAGACAATAAAAAAGGTCGCAATCGCGACCTTTTGTTAGAATTAATTAGAAAATCTAATTATTTCTTAGCGTTACGCTCTTTAACTTCAGCGATTACTGTTTCTGCTACGTTGTTAGGACAAGGCATGTAGTGAGAGAATTCCATTGAGAATTGACCACGACCTGATGTCATTGTACGTAGAGATCCGATGTAACCGAACATTTCTGAAAGAGGTACGTCTGCTTTAATGCGAACACCAGTAGTACCAGCTTCTTGGTCTTTGATCATACCACGACGACGGTTTAAGTCACCAATAACATCACCAACGTGATCTTCTGGAGTGAATACGTCAACCTTCATGATAGGTTCGATTAATTGAGCACCAGCTTTTGGAATTGACTGACGGAAAGCGCCTTTAGCAGCGATTTCGAAAGCAACAGCAGATGAATCGACTGCGTGGAAACCACCGTCGTATAATTCAACTTCAACGTCTAATACAGGGAAACCAGCTAATACACCAGTATCCATCATAGATTTGAAACCTTTCTCTACAGCAGGGAAGAATTCTTTAGGAACGTTACCACCAACAACAGATGAAGTGAAAACGAAACCTGAACCTGGTTCACCTGGCTTGATGCGGTAATCGATCTTACCGAATTGACCTGAACCACCAGATTGTTTCTTATGCGTGTAGCTATCTTCAATTGCTTGAGTGATAGTTTCACGGTAAGCAACTTGTGGCTTACCAACGTTTAATTCAACGCCGTAAGTACGCTTAAGGATATCTACTTTGATATCTAAGTGAAGCTCACCCATACCACGTAAAATTGTTTCACCTGAATCTTCATCAGTTTCAACTTTAAACGTTGGATCTTCAGCAACCATCTTACCGATAGCGATACCCATTTTCTCTGAACCACCTTTATCTTTAGGTGCAACAGCGATTGAGATTACTGGCTCTGGGAATACCATAGCTTCAAGAGTACATGGTTCTTTAACTGAACATAAAGTGTGACCAGTTTGAACGTTCTTCATACCAACGATAGCTAAGATATCACCAGCTTGTGCAGAGCTAAGTTCTGTACGATCTTCTGCTTGCATCTCAACCATACGGCCGATACGTTCAGTTTTACCAGTGAATGAGTTAAGAACTGTATCACCTTTATTTAGCTTACCTGAGTAAACACGTACGAAAGTTAATGCACCGAAACGGTCATCCATAATTTTGAATGCTAACGCGCGGAATGGTTCTTCAGCATCTACTAAAGCGAATTCGCCTGTTGGTTCACCTTCTTCGTCAGTTAACGGTTGAGGTGGAACTTCAGTTGGTGAAGGTAAGTAATCAACAACAGCGTCAAGAAGAAGTTGCATACCTTTGTTCTTGAAAGCAGAACCACAGAAAGTAGGGAAGAATAATAATTCGTTAGTACCTTTACGGATACAAGCTTTAATTTGCTCGATTGAAGGCTCTAATTCACCTTCTAGGTATTCCATTAATAAATCTTCGTCAGCTTCTAAAGCTGTCTCAATCATTTCTTCACGGTAAGCTGCAGCATCGTCAACCATATCAGCTGGGATGTCTTTAACTTCGTAGTTTTCTGGTTGACCTGAATCATCCCAGTAGTAAGCTTTTTGAGTTAATACATCAACTACACCTACGAAATCATCTTCTTCACCGATTGGTAAAGTCATCGCTAGTGAACGAGCGCCTAATACGTTTTCTACTTGGTCTTTAACTCGGTAGAAGTTAGCACCTAAACGGTCTAATTTGTTTACGAAGATCAAACGAGCAACTTTAGACTCGTTCGCGTAACGCCAGTTAGTTTCTGATTGCGGCTCAACACCACCAGAACCACAGAATACACCAATACCACCATCAAGAACTTTTAATGAACGGTAAACTTCTACTGTGAAGTCAACGTGACCAGGAGTGTCGATTACGTTAAAACGGTGCTTTTTCCATTCACATGTTACAGCAGCAGATTGGATAGTAATACCGCGCTCAGCTTCTTGTTCCATGAAATCGGTAGTAGATTCACCATCGTGAACTTCACCGATTTTGTGGATCATACCTGTAAGTTTTAGGATTCGTTCAGTTGTTGTGGTTTTACCCGCATCAACGTGAGCGAAAATACCAATATTTCTGTATTTTGATAAATCTGCCATTTCAATACTCTTGTCTAAATGAATAGTTACTACTACGTGATGAATAGTTACGTTAAAAAAATTTGGGCGGATTATACATTAGTTGAACACAACTAACATCAAAATTTGATAAAAAATAATCAACTTGTTGCAAAAACTTATAAATACCGGCGGTTTTAAGCCATATTTTTATGTTTTTTCAACTTTTTATAGAAAATTCGCCCTAGAAAAGCATAAAGTTTAGACAATATCTAAAGAGTTTGCTAAATTGTGCCCCTGTAAAAAGACTCCTAGTATTACTAAGTTGTTTTTATAAGTATAAAAACGCGATTTTACAGGACTTTAAACTTAATTTAAGAAAACATCGGGCACCACCCGTTTATATAACTTTATAGGTATTTTAAAATGGCTAAAGAAAAATTTGAACGTTCGAAACCACATGTAAACGTTGGTACAATCGGACACGTTGACCATGGTAAAACAACTTTAACAGCTGCAATCTCAGCAGTTTTAACTAAAGTTCACGGTGGTGAAGTTCGTGATTTCGCACAAATCGATAACGCTCCAGAAGAGCGTGAGCGTGGTATTACAATCAATACTTCTCACATCGAATA
>NZ_VKDD01000001.1 GCF_007097525.1 Thalassomonas sp. M1454 | reverse complement strand
TAATTAAGTCGTTTTGTGTGTTCATTCATCATTAAGTTAATTTGCTACTAAGTAGCTATGTAAAATCAACATCAATGTGAGTGCCCACACAAATTGCATGATAACTAATTGTTAAAGAGGTTATAAACGTTCGTTTATAACAAAGAGCAAGTCGCATTCGCTTAACTCTCTTTGCTTCGATTGCCCGAAGCAGGAGGCGCATTATAAGCACCTCAGTTTTAATGTCAACTTATTTTTTAAAGTTTTTGCTAATATTTCTAAAAGCTATTTTAAAACGTTTGGTTGCTGTTATCTAAATCAATCAACTTAGTTAACTTATTAAAACACTGTCTTGGGATGTCCCGAAGAAGTGGAGCGCATTTTATAGATTTAACTGTTGGCGTCAACACCTTTTTGTATTTATTTTTAAATAATATATCGTTTGAGCAAATTTACACCAACATGCTGTTTAATTGGCCTACACAGTTATATTTATTTGTAAATCGATTACTTTTTAAATACATCTTTATATTTAACGTCTTTCACATGCATACAATTAAGTATGGGTTTAATTCAATAATTACTATGCATTATGTTCTTTTTTGCTAAAGTTATTATTATTTCATTATCAGAGCCTTATTTATGACAACTTCTAATATTAGATCTTATCGCAATCATCAGCCTCAATTAGGTAACAATGTCTATGTCGATCCTACCAGCACAATTATAGGTAAAATTAGCTTGGCTGATGACACCAGCATTTGGCCTATGGTTGTTGCTCGAGGTGATGTAAATGTAATAACAATTGGTAAACGTAGTAATATTCAAGATGGCAGTGTGCTGCATGTAAGCCGAGTCTCAGATACCTACCCAAATGGTTTTCCTCTATCTATTGGTGAAGATGTTACCGTCGGCCATAAAGTTATGTTGCATGGCTGTACTTTGCATGACC
Source organism: Thalassomonas sp. M1454 (assembly GCF_007097525.1). Lineage (GTDB taxonomy): Bacteria > Pseudomonadota > Gammaproteobacteria > Enterobacterales > Alteromonadaceae > Thalassotalea_A. Next base: position 439,773 of record NZ_VKDD01000001.1, on the reverse strand, counting down.
GTATATTAGTAGGTATGGGGGCTATTGTTATGGATGGTGCAGTTGTACAAAGTGATGTAATTATAGGTGCGGGTTCATTGGTGCCACCGAATAAAACTTTACAATCAGGTTATTTATATGTGGGTAATCCAGTTAAACAAAGCCGTTTACTTAAAGATACTGAACTTGCCTTTCTTAAGAAAACTGCTGCCAACTATGTACTTTTAAAAAATGAATACATAGAAGAACAAAGCAAAAGTTATACTTATTAATCACCAAACTTTAGAGCCAAATGCAATTATCTACATCTGGCTCATTATCTTCTAGCCATTCTTCAACCCTGTCTTCCCAGGTAAATTTTAGGTCTTGGCTGATCTCCCGCTTAGTATCACGTATGTATATAGTTATTCGGTCACCAGATAGTTGCCCGGTAAATTTCCACGCTTGCTGTTCTTCATCAAAACAATGATCGTCATTAAATAATATTGCTTGGTTCATTTGTATATATACTTTTATCGGTATTAATCTTTAGATAGTTCAACTCGAAGGTTAGCTAATACAGGCGCAATATCAGGCATTACGCCACGCCAAATGCGAAAGCTTTCTGCAGCCTGACCAACAAGCATACCTAAGCCATCAATAACTTGTTTAGCACCGTGAGCACGACACCACTTTAAGAAAGTAGTCTCTTCTTTACTATAAACCATGTCATAACAGACAGTATTTATAGAAATACATTGACTACTTATCGGAGGGATATCAGCAGATAAGCTCGTTGATGTCGCATTAATAATAATATCAAAGTCAAACTCTTGTGTTTGTGCAAATGATATAGCTTGCGCTCGAGAGTCTTTAATTGTTGCTACCAATGATTCGGCTTTACTTACCGTTCTGTTGGCAATACAAAGTAACGCAGGGTTTTCTGATAATAATGGCAGTAATACCCCTCGTGCTGCACCGCCAGCACCTAACAATAAAATACGTTTACCTTGAAACTCCACTTGTTGTGATTTCAAATCATTAACTAAACCAACACCGTCAGTATTATCACCAAAGATCTTGCCATCAACAAAACTTAATGTATTTACCGCACCGGCAAGCTCTGCTCGATCGCTTAGTTGATCACTAATCGCTAATGCTTGCTCTTTAAATGGCATAGTTACATTAACGCCTTTAATACCTTGCGCAATAAGGGTATTGATATGATTGTTGAAGTTATCTAATTCAACTAGCTGTTTATCGTAAGCTATATTTTGATCTGTTTGCTTTGCAAAGAGTTGATGAATGCTCGGGGAACGAGATTGTGCAATAGGATTGCCAAGAACTAAGTATTTATCCATTAAGTTAAGCCAGTAAAGATCACTCTATATAATATATTAAATAGACTAACGGATATTAATTACTAATGCCAAGAAAATAGAAAAGCCGTATTTAATCAAGTGACTAAATACGGCTCTATCAATTTAAGCTATGACTTAAAATTTATAACCTAACATTACTGAGTAAACCATAGGGTCTACGTCAATGTCTGCAGAGCCATTAGCGATATCAGCAACTTTAAATTTAGCTTCTGTCGCAATATCAATGTAACGAACAGATGCATTTACATGCCAATTATCATTTAGTTGGTAGTCTGCGCCAACTTGCACAGCAAAACCTAAAGAACCATCTAACTCTAAATCTTTGAAGCCAGCTTCTTTATAAGTTGATGAGAATTCTTCATCAAAGAAAATAGTATAATTTAAGCCAGCACCAACATATGGTTGGAACTTAGAGCCCGTATCGAAGTAGTAAACAGCACTAACTGTTGGTGGTAAGTGTGTAACTTCACCTAAAGTAGTTTCTGTATCGCCTGCTTGCAATTTAACATCATGGGTAAATGGTGTTGCTGCTAAAACTTCAACAGCCCAGTTTGAATCAAAGAAGTATACAAAGTTAAGGCCTAACTGAGTATTATCATCAACAGATACTGTAAGACCAGAATCCGCACCATTTAAATCAACGCCTGACTTTCCGTCATCAGGACTTACCATAGTAGCACCGGCACGAACAACAAAGTCACCAGCTTCATATGAAGCTAAAGCTGCTGATGACGTAAATAAAGATACTAAAGCAAGACTAAGGATAGATTTTTTCATGTTTATTCCCTCAAAGAGTAATGTTTTTAAATTTTGTTTTCTTATTGTCAGGAATTGTAAACAAACTGTATGACACAACTTTGATTTAAAACAAAATAACTAAACATTACTTGTTTAATAAGGAAATAAATAATTAAGGTTTAACGATTAGAACGCTGCGTCAACTAATTAAAAGTTGACGCTAAATAAATAAACTATTTGATAATTAGATCGTAGAAGTTATTTTTTACGCCTAAAAGCTCAGAGCCAGCAGCAGATAAGTGCCCTTCATCTCTATATATGAAAGTATCCTTAAAGTGAGTTTTACATATACCACCATCACATAAGATGTCATCCAACATTATGGTTTTATAGTTATTACTCAACGAGCGAAGCCAAGTGTGAACCTTTTGCTGAACTTGAGGCATCCTTGCTACTTCAAAATCACACACAGATAAATCCGCATCGTAAAAATATTGTCGGTCTAAACATCTCGCTATGTTTTCAGAATTTTGAGGTGGAGGTGAGAAAATAACAGGAATAAAGCCCATATCTTCTAGCTCAACCAATGTGTTTTGAAATTCCGACATAATTACTTCATCGGGCGCTCGAAAAATACGTTCTTCACCTCGGAATGTCACATCCAACTCAAAGTACGCCATAAACCGCGCTGACAGCACAACATATTTTACAGTCTCGTTTGCTTGTAACCACTCTTTTACTTGCTTAGTAAAAGTTAAACACTCTTCAATAAATTTTGGGGTGTGAGCTCTGGTAAGGTTAAAAAATGGAGCACACTGGCTTTTAGTAAATTGAATCACTTTCGGATTTGGATTAGAAGCTACAATTCCATTTACTATATGCATAGCATACGAATCCCCCCACACTACAACTTCAGGGGCTTGGTCAGTTCTACAATCCTCTGATAAGGTGAAGCTACGCTCACATGTTTTACTTAAGCCATGATTTGCTTTTAATGCTTTTTTCATGGTCTTGTATGAATAATCAGGATTGCTTGAGCGTAAATCGATACCATTCCCTTCGATAATGACTGTACATAACAGCCCTACGGAAATAACTAAATAGATAGGCTTGTATTTAAAATAGTTAGACCAAAACGAGGAGTCATTTTTCCAGTTAAATGTTTCCACAAATTTATAACTTAAAAAGCCAAATAAAATTGAGAGGCTAAGCCCTAAATAAATAAATACTTCAGAGAGGGAGAAGTAATATATACAAACCACTAATGGCCAGTGCCATAGATAAATAGAATATGACCAAGCCCCTATTTTTTGAAAAATGATATTTTGCGTAAATATACTGTCATTGCACTGCGCTTGAATTATTAAAAAGGCACCGAAAACAGGAAAGAAAGCTAAGTACCCTGGCCAAGGGTCATTGTTGGTGATTAACAAACAAGAAGCGATTATTAACGTTAAGCCAACTATTTCCAATAACTTACTTTTAAAAGCATTCATTTTAAAAGGATAAAGATAAGCTACCCCACCTAACATCATCTCCCAAGCTCTTGTGTGCAACAAGTAATAAGAACTATCGGGCCATCGAGAAGTAGCGAAGGCACAAAAAACAAAGCCCACAACAGTGCCAACTAAAACAAAGAGTTTCATCGCATTAAACGACATAAACCTTTTGAGTAAAACAAGAATTAATGGGTAAAGAATGTAAAATTGCCATTCTGCCGATAATGACCAAGTATGCAGAAGCCATTTTTGGTGTGATGCGACATCAAAATATCCTGCTTCTCTTAAGTAGGCGAAATTAGATACAAATCCTATGCTACTTGCTGCATGCTTTGCTAGTCTTCTATATTCAGTAGGATCAAGAAAAAACCAGCCCCATAACATTACGACAATACAAAGTATTGCTAAAGCAGGAACAATTCGTCTCGCTCTAGCTTTGTAGAAATTCCAGGTAGAGAAATTATCAGAAGCAAGTCCTTTAAAAATGATCCCTGTCATTAAAAAACCAGAGATAACAAAAAAGACATCAACCCCCGCAAAACCGCCAGGTAACCAATTCGCATTAAAATGAAATAGCACAACAGCCATAACGGCGATAGCACGAAGGCCATTTATATCTTTTCTAAAGGTCATAGATTTAGGCATATTGTAGTTATTTTATCACCATAATAAATGGGAATTCCTTCCAATGAATATATACAGTTTAGCTTTAGTTTGGCGCAATTAATTATTTTAGCCAATCTTGAGGTTGCAAGTAATGTGAATACAATAGCTCTTCAGGGCTACCAGATGCCGGTTGGAAGTTATACTCCCAGCGAGCTAATGGCGGCATTGACATTAAAATAGATTCTGTACGACCTCCAGATTGCAGGCCAAATAAGGTGCCGCGATCAAATACTAAATTGAATTCAACGTAGCGCCCACGGCGATATAACTGAAATTGGCGTTGTTGTTCAGTATATGGCGTATCTTTGCGTTTATTAATAATTGGCACATAAGCATCGATATAACCTTGTCCAACAGCTTTAATGTAATTAAAACAAGTATCGAAATCCCACTCATTTAGATCATCAAAAAATAAACCGCCAACACCACGAGTTTCATCTCGATGTTTTAAGTAAAAGTATTCATCACACCATTTTTTATGATCGGCGTAAACATTATCACCAAATGGCTGACATAAATCGGCAGCTGTTTGGTGCCAGTGTATAACATCTTCTTCGATTGGATAAAATGGCGTTAAGTCAAAGCCACCGCCAAACCACCACACAGGAGCCTCACCTTCTTTTTCTGCAATAAAAAAACGTACATTGGCATGAGACGTTGGGATATGTGGATTTTTAGGATGAATAACTAATGATACGCCACAAGCTTGCCAAGTACGGCCAGCTAGCTCTGGACGATGAGCGGTTGCTGATGGTGGTAACTTATCGCCACTTACTGTAGAAAAGTTTACTCCACCCTGTTCAATAACAGTGCCATTGGTTAATACGCGAGTTCGACCGCCTCCACCTTCAGCACGTTGCCATTTATCTTCAATAAATTTGCCACTGCCGTCGGCAGCTTCAAGGGCATTACAGATTTGATCTTGTAGAGATTTTAGAAACTCTACAACTTGCTCAATGTTAACTTGGTTCATTGTCGGTACACTTCTCCTGAAAGAGCATTAATAATAGTAGATGGTTGTTTAAACCCTAGAGTTTTACCTTTAATAATATGATCGACAAAACCACCTAATTTAGCTTCAACTTCTTGCCAAGTAATTGCAGGTGTTTCACCACTTAGATTTGCGCTAGTAGAAACTATCGGTCTATTAACGGCATTGCATAATGCAACTACATCAGGTTGACTAGTGACGCGCACGGCAATGGTATTAAACTTACCAGTTAAAAAAGAGGCTATGTTTTCATGGGCAGGCATTACTTGAGTAACACCATCAGGCCAACGAGATAATATTACAGAGCGCTGATCTTGAGGAATTTTTAAATCATCAAGGTAAGGGAGAAGCTGCGAATAGCTACTCGCAAGTAATATAAGACCTTTATCTACAGAGCGCTGCTTTAATTTTAACAGTTTATACACAGCGTCTTTATTGTCAGGGTCGCAGCCCAATCCAAACACGGCTTCAGTTGGGTAAGCAATAACGCCTCCGGCTAAATAGGCCTGCTTAGCTTGTTCTAATTGCTCTTGTATAAAACTATTCTTGTTCATTTTTATAAGGTTAGGATCTAAAAACGGCCATTATAACGTGTTTGTATAATGACCGCATTTATTTGTTTTAGTGTTTTTTACTTTGGAGTTTTAATAAAATTAGGCAGATTTATCCAAAGAAAACATGTTTTTCACTTTCTCTCGCAAAATGAATTTTTGGATTTTACCCGTTGAGGTTTTAGGTAACTCAGCAAATATAATGGTTTTAGGACACTTAAAGCGGGCCATTTCGTTGCGACAGAATTCTATAATTTCTTCCTCTGTAGCACTTTGTCCAGGCTTTAATCCTACAAATGCACAAGGGGTTTCTCCCCACTTTTCATCTGCTCTGGCAACAACAGCAGCTTCCATGATTGCTGGGTGGCGATATAAAACCCCCTCCACTTCTACAGATGAAATATTTTCTCCGCCGGAGATAATAATATCTTTAGAGCGATCTCTAATTTCAATATACCCATCAGGATGTTTAACCGCTAAATCACCAGAGTGGAACCAACCATGCTCAAATGATTCTTCAGTTGTAGCTTCATTTTTAAGGTAACCTTTCATTGTTGTATTACCTCGAAACATAATTTCACCAATGGTCTCGGCATCACAAGGGACTGGCAGCATAGTTTCAGGGTCAAGCACATCACAATCTTCTTGAGTTGGATAACGAATACCCTGTCTAGCTTTAAGAGCAGCACGCTCATCATCACCTAACTCATTCCATTCATCTTTCCATTGACTCACCACACAAGGGCCATAAACTTCAGTTAAACCATAACCTTGTGTTATATCAAAACCCATAGCTTCCATCCCCTTAATAACAGCAGCAGGTGGCGGAGCGCCAGCGGTCATAGCTTTTATATTGCGAGGTAACTTTTGGGTAAGCTCGGTTGGTGCATTTAAAATCATATTTAATACGATTGGAGCACCACAAAAATGAGTTACTTGGTTGTCTGCCATGGCGTCTACTATGGCATTTACTTCGACTTGCCTTAAGCAAACATGCGTCCCGCCAACTGCGGTGATAGTCCAAGGGAAACACCAACCATTACAATGAAACATAGGCAAGGTCCAAAGGTAAACAGAGTTTTCCCCAAGCGGCCATATCATGTTATTACCCATAGCATTTAAATAAGCTCCGCGGTGTGAATAAACTACACCTTTAGGATTCCCTGTAGTACCCGACGTATAGTTAAGAGCCATTGCATCCCATTCATCTTCAATTAAATGATCAAATGGCTCAGGACTACCTTCGGCTAATAAATCTTTATACTCGATTTCACCCATTAATCTGCCATCAAGGCATTCATGATCGACAATATCTATTATCATTGGTTTGCGTGTAGATAAAGACACGGCCTGTTGCATTACATCTAAATAATATGTATCAACGAGTAATACATCAGTTTCAGCATGATCAAGAATAAACGCTAAATTGGCAGCATCGAGCCTAGTATTTAAAGAATTTAACACTGCACCGATCATAGGTACGGCAAAATGGGCATCAAGAAAAGCAGGGATATTGGCGGCCATAATAGTAACTGTAGTGCCTTTTTTTACACCTCTTTTTCTTAATGCAGAAGCTAAACGATAAACATTGTCTTGAAACTCTGTATAAGTAAAAGATTCTGTGCCATATATAATCGCTTTACGTTGTGGATGCAGCTGAGCTGTACGCTTAAGAAAATTAACTGGCGTTAAAGCTTGATGGTTAGCTGCAACTTTTCCTAAACCATTAGTATATTTATCTGACATGTTGGAAATCCCCTCTTACTCTATAACATCATAGTGAGATTTCTTTAGGTTTTTAGCAATCCGACCTTAGTCTAGAAAATAGCAAATAAATCAAGTTACAAAGTTTGGGAATTTTTGTAAACAAGGGTATAATGCGCCCTTTCATTTTTAACCCCTAACAGGGTTGATAGCATCTAAAGCAATTAACATAAAAGGTATAATGACATGACTGTTGGAATTATCATGGGTTCAAAATCAGATTGGCCAACTATGCAACATGCAACCGAAATGCTCGATCTTCTTAAAGTTCCATATGAAACTAAAGTGGTGTCTGCGCACAGAACTCCTCACTTACTTGCTGAATATGCTGAGTCAGCAAAAGAACGCGGTTTAAAGGTAATTATCGCTGGTGCTGGTGGTGCCGCTCATTTACCAGGTATGGCAGCAGCATTTACAAGCTTACCGGTACTAGGCGTACCTGTTCAATCTAAAGCTTTAAGTGGTCAAGATTCATTATTATCAATTGTACAAATGCCTAAAGGCATTGCTGTTGGTACCTTAGCTATTGGTACAGCCGGTGCAGCCAATGCCGGATTGTTAGCAGCACAAATTTTAGGTACTCATGATGAAAGTATCATGGCCAATATTGAAGCGTTTAGAAAAGCTCAAACAGAAAATATATTAAACAACCCTAACCCTGCGGAATAGGTAAAATGAATAAGGTCTTAGTACTTGGTGCTGGTCAACTAGCAAGAATGATGGATTTAGCGGGTACTCCTTTAAATCTAAACACCAAAGCTTTTGATGTTCGCATAGATGAAGTCGTACACCCATTGGTGAATGAATATAAGTTTGGTGATTTACAATCAGGCATAGAGCAAGCTGATGTTATTACCTCTGAGTTTGAACACATAAGCCATGATGTTTTAGAGCAATGTGAGGCTTCAGGAAAGTTACTCCCAACAAGTACTGCTATCAAAATTGGTGGCGATCGTCGTCTAGAAAAGTCACTACTTGAATCATGTAATGTTGCTAATGCCAAGCATAAAGTAATTGCTAACCATGAAGATTTTACTAATGCCATTGAGCAGCTGCAATTACCGATTATTTTTAAAAGCGCACTAGAAGGTTACGATGGTAAAGGTCAGTGGCGCTTAAAAGACATATCACAAGCAGAGTCAATTTGGACTGATATGGAAGAGTTTGTCGCAGGCGCAAAGACCTCTGTACCACAAGGCATTATTGCTGAGCAAATGGTGCCATTCGATCGCGAAGTATCGATTGTAGGAGCTCGTAATAGCAAAGGTGAAATAGCCGTATATCCTATTACTGAAAACCATCACACCAATGGTGTTTTAAGTGTCAGTCTTGCCATGCCAGTGCCAACTAAACTACAAGAACAAGCTTTTGAAGTATTTAGTAAATTAGCAGAAAAGTTAGACTACGTTGGCGTATTAGCTATTGAATTTTTCCAAGTTGGAGATACTTTATTAGTAAATGAAATAGCGCCTCGTGTACACAACTCGGGGCATTGGACCCAACAAGGCTGTGATACATGTCAATTTGAAAATCATCTGCGCGCTATTTGTGGTTTACCACTAGGTAATACCGAATTAATACGCCCTACCGCGATGATCAATATTTTAGGCCAAGATAGTGTGCCTGAAGCAGTACTAGCTATGCCTGGTGTTGCAATCCACTGGTATAACAAAGAAAAGCGTAATGGCCGTAAAATGGGACACATTAATGTTTGTGGTAATAATGAGCAAGAGCTAGCTGATAAATTATCACAACTTGCTGAGATATTAGACCCTCTTGCGTTTGAAGATATAAAAGAATTTGCCACTATGTTACAAGCTAGAGTTAACTAATACCAAGTTTTAGACTTTAAATAACAAAAAAGACGAGCAATGCTCGTCTTTTTTATATCCATAACTTTTAACTACAACCAATTAAGACTCACTTTGAAAGTGACTACACTTCTTACTTGCGCATTGCAGTTTTTCACCCGCAGCCATATTACGTTTAAGTAAAAGTTCAAATCCACATTTTTCACAACAACCTGCCGCGGGTTTATGGTTAACTACAAACTTACACTTAGGGTAGTTGTCACAAGAATAAAATGTTTTGCCATAACGGCTTTGTTTTTCAGATAAGTGGCCCTTTTTACATGTTGGGCAAGTTACATCGGCAACTACTTGATTATCTTCATGCTCAATATGGTGACATTCAGGGAAGTTAGTACAACCAATAAACAAGCCATAGCGACCTTGCTTAACCGCTAATTCATGTCCACATTCAGGGCATTGAGTGCCAGGTAGTAATTGCTGCTCAAACTTTTCCTGTTCAACAATAGGTCGAGTATAAGAGCAGATTGGGTAACTTACGCACCCTAAAAAAGCGCCCGCTTTAGAGTTTTTAACGGCGAGTTCACTGCCACATTCAGGGCACACCTCATAGGCTTTTTCTAAAGCATGTTCGTGTTTGCTAAATAATGGATCGTTGTCTTTTTTCATAATTTATTTTGTATTATCAAGTAACTACATTATGGCATAAAATTAATCATAATTATTAAAATGTATGTTTAAATACCAGCAATTATAATACTGGCTATAACTAGAAATATGTTAAGCTTAAATAACAATTGGTAAAAGTGGTAAAAACTTTGAGTAAAACTAAAATTTATACGCCTCGATTTTATGATGGCTTATTAGCATTCTTTTTCAAATTAGCTGCCAGTGGTTATATTCCAGCATCTTGGTTTTTAAAAAACCTTCCAGAAGAACAGGCTCGCAGTAAAAAAATTGGCAATTTGAATATTGAGGTAGTTAGTCACTGCTGGGGATATTCACATATGATGGCTTACCAATTAAGTTCATTAGTAAATTATCCCCCTAAAAAAGCACATGTCACTATGACTGTTTTTTATAGCCCGGAAGATGAAAAAACACAAAAACAATTAGACTTCTTTTCTTCTATCAATGTTGAGAATGTCACTTGGAATTGGCAGCCTCTTCCTAAAGAACTATTGTTTAGGCGAGCTATAGGCCGTAACAGAGCGGCACTAGAAACTAAAGCGGATTGGGTTTGGTTTTCTGATTGTGACATTATGTTTAATGAAAATTGTATTGATAGTCTTGTAGATAGCTTACAGGGTAGAAATGACATTCTAGTTTTTCCTAAAAAAGAAAAAACTACTCCCATGCTAAAAGAAGATCACCCTTTATTGCAAAAAGATGCTGAGCCACAAGTGATCAGAATAGAAAATGAAGAAAACTTTGAATACTATTCTCGCTCAAAAGCAACAGGAGAATTCCAGATAACACATGGTGACGTAGCCAGAGCCGCAGGTTATTGTGCCAATATATCTATTTATCAAACCCCATCAAACCATTGGTGTAAATGTGTAGAAGATAGATGTTTCCGTTGGTTATTGGGTACGCATGGTGTTGCTATTGATATTGATAATATTTTTCAAATCAGGCACGTAACAAAGGGACGTTATAAAAAAGGTTCTTTGTGGTCACGTGTACGCAGTAAAATTCGTCACTTAAAACTAAAATCTTAATATATTAGGTTATATACATGTCGTTGAATAAAGTCGTTAATAAACTTATTTATAATAAATATACTGTTAGCTTAACTCCTTTTTATAAAAAGTACCCTTTTCAAGGAAAGGCCTCTATTCGCAGTGCCGACGATAGAGGAGCAATTGATTTTGACTTAGGAATTTTTTGCAATCGTATTCCTAAAGCAGCTAACTCGACAATAGTTTCAAATTTAGTTCAGTTAAAATTAGGTGAAGAGATAGCCTCACCACAAGCTAAAAAAGTCTTTACAACTCCTTCGCAATTAAAAACAGCAGAGCTAGAAAAATTTGATGACTTATTTAAGTTTGCTGTTGTTAGAGACCCATTCTCTCGAACCCTATCTGCTTATTTAGATAAGATTGATCGTAAATTCAACCAAAACGAAGAAAAAATAAGCTTTAAAGATTTTTTAAAATCTTTAAAGGCGGGTAAGCTTCATTCAAACTTACACTGGGCGCCACAAACATCTATCTTATTAATACCTATTGAAGAATTTGATTTTATTGGAAAGTTTGAAAATTTAAATGATGACTTAGCTTTTATTATTAATAAAATTAAAGGTCAAGAATCAACAAATAATGACTTCTCTAGAAAGGGGCCTCCTTCAACTAGCGCAACAGATAAAGTAAAGAAGTACTATGATAGTGAATGCGTTGAATTAATGCAGCAAATGTACAGTAAAGATTTTGAATTATTGGGTTATAACAACACTATAGGATAGTATGTTTTCTTTTCTTGCTTTTAATCAACATAAAAATAAAAAACGATTTGGTTTGGTTAGCTGCCTTAATAACAGAGGGTTGGGAACAGAAGCAAGATTACTAAAAAAATTTTTCAGGGAGCATTTGCCTGAATATCAATTCGATATTTTTGAAATCCGAGCTGGCCGGGCTTCAAAAGCATTTGATAATAAGTGGCAAACAAACAAAAGATTCATAAAATGGTTAAAGCGACAGAACTATGTGATGACCATTGAACACTTTATGCCTAACCTATTCCTTGAATGCAGAAAGCATCAGATAAAAAGCATCTGGCGCCCGAATATTGAATGGATTAATTCAGATTTAACCACTGAAGACTTTAATAAAGTTGATATTATCATTAGTCCTATGCAAGCTTGTGCAGACTTATTAACAAAGCGTTTTTCATTAGGTAATGTAGTTAATATGCCATGGATTGCTAACCTACCACTGCATACAAAACAGCTAAATAAAGGAAAAACCAAATTTTTATTTAATGCTGGGGGTGGCGGCGTTGGCGATCGTCGCAATTGTGAAGCTGTAATAAAGGCATTTAGTATAGTACTAGGGCAACGCAACGATATTGAGTTTTTATTGAAAACTCAAAAAGCATTAGATGTAAGTCAACTAAATGCATATAAGGGCAAAAACTTTATATACCATTATAAAAATACAAGTTATAAGAAAAACCTAACCTATTATACAGAAGCTGACTTTTCTATAGCGCCTTCCAAGTGGGAAGGAGTTGGCTTTGCTTTACTTGAAAGCTTATATCACGGCACACCAGTACTTACAGTAGATGCAGCCCCTATGAACTTATGGATTAGTCACAAAAAACTTGGATACACAGTACCAGTAAGCTATACCGATACCGATTTACCAATAGTAGATCGCGATAATTGGCATCTAGGTTTAAACTGGGTAAAAGCAGCTAACTGTAAAGTAGATGATTTAGTCGAGGGAATTAATTGGCTAGCTGATAACAAACTTGAGTTCTATAAGACCTTTAATAAAGAAAATAAAACGGTTTTAAGCCAAAGAAAATTAGATTTCATTAAGTCTTGGCAATCACTATTAGTTAGTTAATGCGGCTCTTTTTATTAAACTATTAGATAATCATTCAAGGCTACCTAAAATGACTAATACTTACATTATCAAACACCGCTTAATAATTATAGTAATGACTTTTTATGAAAAAAAAACTATCCTATTAACATTATTTAAAAAAGATTTATAGCTATGTATTTTTGTGTTTTTTCTTACAATCGGGGTCAGCTCTTAAAGAATTGCGTTGAGTCCATAGAGCGATGCGCGGAAAGTCCTACTATCTTCATTTTTGATGATAACAGCCAAGATCCTGAAACTTTAGCTATTCTTGATGAGATAAAGGTCAAACATAAAATAATAAAGCCTGATTTAGATAATTTTCATATGCACAAGTGCGGCGGTTTATATAACAACATGCAAATGGCTTTTGACTATATTCCTGACGGCGAGCTTGCTTTCTTTGCCCAAGATGATAGCCAGTTAGTGCGAAAAATTTTAAAGAAAGATATCGAAGATATAAACAATTTTTTTGAAGTTAACCCTAAGTCAGCTTTCCTTAACTATACCTTTTTAAAAGGTAAATTAAGATCCAGAGATGAAGAGTCTACCTATTTTGATAAAGACTCTAATGCATACTTTAGAAAAGATAATGCACAACAAAGTGCGGGGATTTATTTTTCAGCTATAGCTATTGCTCATATTGATCGCTTGAAATCCAATTTTTGGCAGTTTTTATCTAGAGAGAAGCATAATAACTCCCAAGCAAAAGACTTATTTGGAAAAATGGGGTTTATTAAAAACCCTTTCTTAATGCAACTTCCTAGTGCACCAGCTTATAGAGGTAAAACTAAGACTTGGGGGTTGAAGATGGCTGAAGACTACAATGAATGTGGCTTTCACCCTTTATCTTACATGTCAGATACAGAAAATGATTTATTTGTGAACCGTAGCGCAAAAAAATTACCCGTTGCTGAAGATTTTTTAAAACTTAAGCATAAAGAGTTAAGAAAACCTTGGGCTATTAATCCATTTCAAGGCACTAAATTTTTAAAGCCTCTTCACAAAATAGAGCTCACTGTCAGAAACTGGTTCAAATAAATGTTGCAATTAAAGGTTGATAATTACTTCGCTCAAGGTGCAGAGCGGCGCTGCTATCAGCACCCAACGAACTCTGCTGTTTGCATAAAAATTCCAAGGTCTGATGCCCAAGCTGATCAAAATAGAATTGAGAAGTTTTATTTCTCAATTTTAAAATTCAGAAAAGTTAAAACAGAAAATATTTTACCTAAGCTTTATGGCCCCATTATCACCAACTTGGGTAAAGGCCTAATGTTTGAAATGATAACCGATCATGATGGTAAGCGCTCTCTGACAATCAACGATTACATCTCGAGCAAACAAATAACGATAGAAAACGCTGAAACTATTATTTGGCAATTATGTAATAGTTTATCAGCAAAAGGGATTCTTATGGATGACAAGAATCCAGAAAATATTTTACTTAAAAAATCATCTAACGGTGATTTAGTGCCAATCCTTATTGATGGCTTTGGTGCAAAGACATTTAGTTTTAAATTCATTGTCGGTGCATTATTGCCGTTTTATGCACGTTTTAAAACTAAAAAAAGAAGTAAGCAGTTAATAGATAAAATGCGCAATAAGTTTATCTAAAGCGCCTCAGAAAGTATTCCCTAAGGCTCTAAAAGGTTAAATCCGAATTCGGTTGTTTTAACCTTATTCTTTTCATTGAACACTCGTAGCTTTTTATTTTTAGCCATCATTTCAGGATCTCGATAACCTCGTGGATGGTCTAAATGCAAGACATGCGCGTTATATCTAACATGCTTAGCCTCTACACCATTATTACGTAACCTCACACCTAACTCTCTATCTAAGCCGCCATATTGCATGCGTTGGTCAAAGCCATTTACATCTAGTATGTCTTGTTTCCATGCAGAAGCATTACAACCTAAAAAGCTTTTAGGTGCAGGTGTCAACCTATTCATGACTCGCGCTTTCCAACCTGTGACTTTGTACTTCAAATGTTTACGAGTTACAGGCAAACCATTATCAACCAGCCAATCCCAATCAAAGCATACACCTGAAAAGATATCATCTTTACTAATGAGCTCACTTGTAGACATTGGTAAGCGCATAACACTTCCAGTTAAGAACCTATTTGGTTTAATATTTTTAACATGCTCAGCAACAAACTCAGGATGAGGTATGCAGTCACCATCGGTAAAGATTATATAGTCACTTTTAACCGTTAAAATAGCTTTGTTTAGTATTTCACATTTTTGAAAGCCATTATCTTCATGCCATACATGGCTTATATCTAAACCACTAACTTCTTGCATTTTTTCGATTAATAAACGAGTTTCTTCAGTAGAGCCGTCATCAGCGATGACAATATCAAAGTTTTTATAACTTTGAGCACTAAAACCCCATAATACTTTTTCAAGCCATTCAGGAGAATTGTAGGTAGTAAATAAAACCGAAACTTTCATAATAAATTCTTAAAAACTATAGTGATTCAAATATTAGCACAATTAGCTAAAGTCAATAAACTGAAATAAGTGACATTTATAGATAATTACCATATCATCAAGGCAGGTTACCTTGAATTTTATTATCTATGTATTTCTGCGTATTCTCGTATAATCGAGGACAATTATTAAAAAACTGTATCGAATCAATCCTGCGTTGTACGGATAACGCTACTATTTTTATTTTTGACGATAACAGTGATGATCCACTTACTTTAGAAGTGCTAGCCAGCCTTAGTTCACAAACAACGATAATCAAACCTAACCCAAGTGATGTAGAGCAATATAAATGTGGTGGCTTACATAATAATATGCAAATGGCTCTTGATTATATTCCTGCGGGAGAATTAGCCTATTTTGTTCAAGATGACACACAACTTGTTAGAAAAATTGACATAGAAGATATCTATTCGATACATGATTATTTTAATAAAAAGCCAAATTCTGCTTTTTTACAATATGCTTTTATTAAAGGAAAGAACAGACAAAGAGCTCTTTCTTCAACAGTTTACGATCAAGAGTCTAATTCTTATTATAGAAAAAACACGCAACAGAGTGCGGGGGTATATTATTCAGATATATGCATTGCCAATGTTGATAGATTAAAAGCGGCAAATTGGAATTTTATTTCAAGCGAAAAAGATAATAGTAAACAAGCGCTTGAAAATTTTGAAGCTATGGGATTTATGGTAAACCCTTTCCTAATGTATTTACCAAGTGCGCCGGCATATAGAGGGAAAATGAAAACCTTCGGCCACAAGCTCGCAGAAAAGAAAAACTTATGTGGATTTCATCCTTTAAAATATATGACAGATGATGAGATACAAAAGCTAAAACAAAGGGATGTAAAACAGCTTCCTTTTGCTGAAGACTTTTTGCACCTAAAAGAGGGTGACCTACCTACTCCATGGATAATGAACCCATTTCAGGGAACAAAAATATGTAAGCCCTTGCATAAGCTCGAGCTTACTATACGTAATTGGTTTAACTAGTATAAAGACGCTGTATTAGTTAATGCAGCGGACCTTCACACTCATCAAAGATTAAATCTTCCATCTGTGAATAGGCAGACTCTTTACCTGGCACGTTGAAGAGTACCATTAACACCACCCACTTTAAATCATCGATGTTAAAGTCTTTGGTATCAAGTTCCATAACTCTATCAATAACCATCTCACGGGTAGAAAAATCAAGCAGATTTACTTGTTCTAAAAACATTAAGAATCCACGGCACTCTACATCAAGGAATTTTATTTCCTCTGCAGTATAAATGCGCATAGACGTACTTGGTCGGCGAGTTAAATATGGAAGCGCATCACTATTTTGTAATGCAGCCAATTTTTCTAACCAAGAAAGCGCTTTGTATATTTCGTCTTGATGAAAACCAGCTCTGGTCAGCTCGTCGGTAAGTAGGTCATGATCAACCATTACCTCGGCTTCACTGTGGATATAATTTTCAAAAAGGTACATTAGGATATCAAACATAACTAGCCCCTTTAAATGATTGAATTTTTTACAATAGATTTGAATTAATTCAATTTTATGTAGCCTCCTGGTACCGCAGTTACCAGACCACGCAGCTCTAGCGTCAATAATCGGGTTAATACTTCCTCTGTGGGAAGTTGGCTCCGAGAAACTACTGTATCTACGGAAGTAGTTTCATAATCCACACTACTTAACAATTCATCGATAAACAAGTCTTGTTGATGATTATTTTTACTATTTTTTTGTTCCCTTTTATCTAGACCGGATAAACCCTGAAGATCTAACACTGATAAAATATCATCAACTTCATCAACCAAAGTAGCCCCCTGCTTGATTAAGTAATGGCAACCTTTAGTTTGTGGATTATTAATTGCGCCAGGCATAGCAAAAACTTCTCTATTTTGCTCAAGAGCACTGCGAGCCGAGATAAGAGAGCCACTCTTAATTGTCGCCTCAACCACAAAAGTACCTAAACTCATTCCGGTAATAATAGTATTACGCTTAGGAAAGCAACCTGGATTAGGTGGACTACCAGGAATATACTCACTTACAATTAAACCATTAGTATTTAAAATTTCGCTAGCAAGTGCCTTATGGCGCTTTGGGTAAACTTGATCAAGACCTGTAGCGACAACGGCTATTGTTTTACCTTGAACATTTAAAGCGCCTCTATGTGCGCACGAATCAATGCCAATAGCCAAACCACTAGTTACAACAACACCACTAGCACTTAATTTACTAGCAAAGCTTTTAGCATGCTCTTGTGCCGATATACTTGCCGCTCTTGAGCCCACTATCGCAATTTGAGGTTGGTTAAATAAATCTGCATTACCTTGATAAAACAGAACATTAGGCGGGTTATGAGTTTGCTTTAACAGGCTGGGATAATTAGCTTGGGTGATATTAATAATTGCAATATCAAATTGCTGACATTGTTCAATAATATGGTTTATTTTTTGCCAATTGGGCTTAACAATGGCCTGTTGCTGAGTATGATTTAAACCACTTAGAGCAAGTTGCTCTTGGCTGAGGTTAAATAAACCTTCAATCGAGTGCTGATTAACTAGTTTATATTTGATGGCATTGGCTAGCCGAGGGATTAACTTCAAGGCTAGCCAATATTTTTGCTTTGTTATATCTGACATAATTCAAATTCCTTTTGAATAATGCCCTTTTATGAGTAGATTTTATTATTGTTATAGCCTCATTAAGGGGCGGTAACTAAATCTTCAATTTTTACTGATTTAACGGTTGAAAGAACGATAGCAAAACTCGTTTTTTCTTGTACTTTAAACACTAGTAAGTGCCCTATTTTTTCAATTGGCATCTCAACATTTTTATCACTTTCACTATCTCGAGTTAAGCGATACCAGCTTGAAGCATCCTCTTCATATACAGGGCCATTCTTTGTTTCAATAACCGTTGGACTCTGACGGTTAATAGAATAAATATCACCCATAGCAATATCTGCAGATACACCCTTGTTTAATAGTACAACCTCAAACTTACCAAACTCTCTAGCTAAATTATGTGAGCTAATCATACGAGCTTGGATATCCTTATCTAATGCGGCTTTCATGCTATAAAAAGAAGGTAGCAATTGGTCTTCATTAACAGGGATAATCACATCGCCAGCTCTAATTTCTCTTTTCGCTTTTTGTAATGACAATGTCGAAGGCTGTTGAGTTTCATCATTACCAGTACGCAAACCTAGTGCAGTACCAACAAGAATGGCTTGATAGCCTAAAAATTCATTTGATTCAGGATCTCGAATTTCATCGCCTTGATGGTAAATAGCATAGTTTTGACCTATTTCTACTTCACCCTTCACATATAACAAAGCACCATCGATATTAGATTTATACTTTTCATCACCGCCTAAAATATGAGGCGACTCATCTAAATCCGCTTTTGATAATACAGTCGAATAATTTAAGTATGGCGCTAAATGCTCTAACGGTAAAATCGTGATCGGGTTTTGATCTTTTAATTTTTTACGTTTTTCTGGTGACCACTTTAATGCTGGCTTACCTTTAACAAGCATTGGTTCACCATTTTCATCATAAACCAAACGAAGTTCATCGCCAGGATAAATTAAATGAGGGTTTTTAATATCAGGGTTTAAACGCCACAGTTTTGGCCATAGCCAAGGTTCGTTAAGAAACATCGCTGAGATATCCCAGAGAGTATCTCCTTTAACAACCACGTAAGTTTTAGGGGCGTCTTCTTTTATTTGCAGCTCGTCAGCTAAAGCAAACATTGTAGAGAATAGGCAAATTATTGTTATTAGTATCTTTTTTAACATGCTAATTAGGTCCATTTAAGCAATTATTACTACGTTGTCTATTATAATATCTGTTAACAACGCATAAAGCCCTATTATTAATAATAAATAATGGCTAAAATTAAAACATAACACTCAATCGAAAATATCGCTAATTGTTTTGTAAATATTATGACTATTTTAAATGTACTACGTTTTCCAGATGAACGCCTAAGAACTGTTGCTAAAGAAGTATCTGCAGTAACAGATGAGACTAAAAAGATCGTTGCCGACATGTTTGAAACCATGTACGCAGAAAATGGTGTAGGCCTAGCAGCTACACAAGTAAATATTCACCAACGCATTGTCGTTATGGATGTTAGCGAAGAAAAAGAAAATCAATTAGTACTAATTAACCCTAAAATTACCAATAAAAGCGGTGACATTATGGTTAATGAGGAAGGCTGCCTTTCAGTCCCTGGTTGCTATGCCAAAGTAGATAGAAACACAGAAGTTACCGTTGAAGCATTAGATATTGATGGTAAAGCATTTTCATTAGATGCAGATGAATTACTCGCCATTTGTATTCAACATGAGCTAGATCATTTAAATGGTGTGCTATTTGTTGATTATTTATCGCCTTTAAAACGCCAGCGCATTAAAACTAAATTAGAAAAAGAAGCAAAAGCTGCGGCTAAATCATAATTTAATTAATTGGAATTAAACTTTGTCAAAACCATTAAAGATAATTTTTGCCGGTACTCCCGATTTTGCGGCTAAACATTTACAAGCATTAATTGATTCAGAGCACGAGGTTGTTGCTGTTTATTCACCTCAGGATAAGCCTGCAGGGCGCGGTAAAAAGCTCACAGCTTGTGCTGTTAAGCAATTAGCACTTGAGCACAATTTACCAATAGAACAACCTATTAACTTTAAAGGCGAAGCAGAGCAACAACAGCTCGCAAGTTACAACGCCGATGTCATGGTTGTTGTTGCATATGGCTTATTACTACCAAAAGTAATTTTAGATACCCCTCGTTTAGGTTGTGTAAACGTGCACGGCTCTTTATTACCTAAATGGCGCGGCGCAGCACCAATCCAACGTTCATTAGAAGCTGGTGATAGCGAAACAGGCGTTACCATTATGCAAATGGATATAGGCTTAGATACTGGCGATATGCTATTAAAAGCAAGTTGTCCTATTACTAGCACCGACACAAGCGCTACCTTATATGAAAAGTTAGCGCTTCTTGGCCCTAAGGCTTTACTTGAGACGATGCAAGATATGGCTAGTGGTAGTTATCATGCAGAACCTCAAAATAATGATTTAGCTAATTACGCGCACAAGTTAACCAAAGAAGAAGCTGAACTGGATTGGCAATTATCAGCAGAAGTTTTGCATAGAAAAATTAGAGCCTACCAACCTTGGCCTTTCGCGCAAATACTTTATAAAGATAGCTCTGCTAAAGAGCATCGCATTAAAGTTTGGAATGCCGAAGTAATAGCAGATAGCTCCAATAAAGCTCCGGGGACTATTTTAGCCGTGGATAAATCAGGCATAGTGGTTGCGACAACAGATGGCTGTTTAAAGTTAACTTGTTTACAACTGCCGGGTAAAAAAGCATTAGCTGTGCAAGATATTCTTAATGGCCGAGCTGATTGGTTTGTTGTCGGTAATAGCATTAATGGTACCAACTCTAATGGCGTAAACATTAATGAGTAAAAATATCAGAGCCCTTGCCGCCCGCTGTTTATATGCAGTTGTTGATCAAGGTCGCTCATTAAATGATGAATTGCCAAAGCAACAATTGTTAGTAGATTCGCCAAAAGACAAAGGCTTATTGCAAGAGCTTTGTTATGGCGTACTTAGATATTTACCAGAGCTAGAGCTTCAAGTAAGGCGCTTTGTTAATAAACCTCTTACTGGCAAACAACGCGTATTTCACTTTTTAATGATTGTTGGTATTTATCAAATTAAATATACACGTATTCCTGATCATGCCGCTGTTGCAGAAACTGTTGCGGCAACCGCCATTTTAAAAAACAAGCATCTAAAAGGTTTGGTCAATGCGGTGTTACGTAGTTATCAGCGCGAACCTGAACTAGATGAGACTCTGCCTGATGCAGTTAAATATAATCATCCGGGTTGGTTTATTAAGAAAATTCAAGCAGGTTATCCTGATTCATGGCAACAAATTTTAGAGCAAAATCAACAACGCCCTCCTATGTGGCTTAGGGTTAATCAAAGTAAAAAATCTGTCACTGATTATTTAACTTTACTGAGCGAGCAAGAAATTGAAGTTGTGCAAGTTGCGCCACTAAGCCAAGCCATTTTATTAGCAAGTCCTGTTGATGTACAAAAACTACCAGGTTTTAGCGATGGTTGGGTATCGGTACAAGATGGTGCTGCACAAATGGCTGCCCCACTTTTGCAAGCGCAAGCTAATGATAATGTATTAGATTGCTGCGCCGCGCCTGGTGGTAAAACGTGTCATATTTTAGAATTAACACCAAATCTAGGTTCCATGACTGCTATCGATATTGAAGCACAACGCTTGGTTCGTGTAGAAGAAAACTTAGCTCGATTAGGCTTACAAGCTAATGTTATTGCCGCAGATGCAGTAAATACTGAGCAATGGTTTAATGGCCAACACTTCGATCGAATATTATTAGACGCACCTTGCTCTGGTACCGGTGTTATCCGTAAAAATCCTGATATTAAGTGGTTAAGACGAGCTTCAGATATTGATAGTTTAGTAGTGTTACAGCAGCAAATATTAAAATCAATTTGGGCACTGTTAAAACCAGGTGGCACCATGATTTATGCAACCTGCTCTATACTTCCAGAAGAAAATACGGAACAGGTAAAACGCTTTGTAGAAAACAATGCAGATGCGCATTTAGAAGATCTAGCAATAGTTGATAATTGCAAAGATTGGCAAATATTACCGGGGGAAAACTCGATGGATGGTTTTTATTATGCCAAACTAACTAAAAAAGCAGTACACTGATTTTATAAACTAAAAATAAAAAGCTAAACAAATGAAAATCATCATTCTCGGCGCAGGACAAGTTGGCGGCACACTAGCAGAAAACCTAGTTGGTGAGCAAAATGAAATCACTTTAGTTGATACCGACTCTGAACGACTGCGCGAGTTACAAGACAAAATGGACTTACAAGTGGTTACTGGCAACGGTAGTCATCCTGATGTACTTGCCAAATCGGGTGCTGAAGATGCCGACATGCTAATAGCGGTTACCAGTGATGATGCAACCAACATGATTGCTTGCCAAGTGGCATACACCATGTACAACACCGAAACCAAAATTGCCCGCATTCGTTCAGAACAAATTATCAAATTTAAAGATCAGTTATTTCACCCGCAAGAGATCCCTGTTGACCATATTATTGCTCCAGAGCAGCTAGTAACCCGCGATATAGCTCGTTTAATTGATTATCCTGGTGCTTTACAAGTTCGAGAGTTTGCTGATGGCAAAGTAAGTTTAGTGGCGATTAAAGCCTACTACGGTGGTTTACTTGTTGGTCATGCACTCTCTACTTTGCGTGAACATATTCCTAATATTGATACCCGAGTAGCGGCAATTTATCGTAAAGGTAAACCTATTCGTCCACTTGGTACAACCATAATTGAAGCTGATGATGAGGTTTTCTTTATTGCTGCTACTAGACATATCCGCGCCGTAATGAGTGAGCTGCAAAAATTAGAACCAGCTTACAAGCGTATTATGATTGCCGGCGGAGGTCATATAGGTGCTGGTTTAGCAAGGATATTAGAAAAGAATCACCAAGTTAAAATAATTGAGCGCAACCCTGAGCGTGCAGAATTATTGTCTAATGAATTAAATAATAGCTTAGTATTTGTTGGGGACTCTTCAGATACAGAATTACTTAAAGAAGAGCATATAGATCAAATTGATGTATTTTTAGCGGTAACCAACGATGATGAAGCTAATATCATGTCGGCTATGCTTGCGAAAAAGCTGAAAGCGAGAAAGACCATTGCTTTGATCCAGCGAACAGCTTATTTAGATCTTGTTGGTTCAAATTTAGATATTGCCGTATCACCGCAGCAAGCGACAATTTCAGCCTTGCTTTCACATGTACGTAAAGGTGGTATTGTAAATGCTTATAGCTTGCGTAGAGGTGCAGCTGAAGCGGTTGAGACCATAGCTCATGGTGATGAACAATCATCTAAGGTAGTAGGTAAAGAAATCCAAGAGATTAAGCTACCACCAGGAACAACCATTGGCGCAATTGTCCGCGGTGAAGAAGTATTGATAGCCCATTCAACCACAATTATAAAAACCGATGACCACGTAATTTTATTCTTAGTCGACAAAAAATATATTCACCAAGTTGAAAAGCTCTTTGCGGTAAGTGCTATTTTCTTCTAATTTTTCAAATTAAGCTCAAAACAATGGCGACCTAGGTCGCCTTTTTTATATCGACTTCAACAGCAACCAAGAGATCCCCAATCAAGTTGAGGATACGTATTATTCTAGGCCAACGAGTTGCGCATTAATTTATAAATCCCCAATCAAGTTGGGGATACGTATTATTCTAAGCCAACGAGTTGCGCAGATCAGAGATCCCCAATCAAGTTGAGGATACGCATTTATCTAAACCAACAAGTTGGTAAGATAAATTGCTAATTACTAATCGCGCCAGAATGATGGCATAAATAAGACTAACAAGGTGAATATTTCTAAACGCCCAAACAGCATGGCAACCACTAACACCCACTTACTAAAGTCATTAATACTTGAAAAGTTAGCTGCAACCTCGCCTAAACCTGGACCTAAATTATTTAAACAAGCAGCAACCGCTGTAAACGCGGTAATATCATCAATACCTGTCGCCATAAGCAAAACCATACAGATAATAAATATCGCGGCATAGGCAGAGAAGAAGCCCCAAATAGCATCAACAACTTTATCAGGAAGTCCCTTACGACCGAGCTTAATGGTGATAATAGCTTTAGGGTGAATAAGTCGACTTAATTCTCTGACCCCTTGAAGGTAAAGTAAAACTACGCGCATCACTTTCATGCCACCGCCGGTACTACCAGCACAACCGCCAATAAAACTGGCAAAAATTAATAACAATGGCAACATCGCCGGCCAAGCTGAAAAGTCAGTTGTGGCAAATCCTGCAGTGGTACTTATTGATACCGCTTGAAACAGTGCATCATCTAGCGCTTTTTCATAATTAGTTTCATAGCCATAGGCTATAAGCCCTAAAAAACATACCAAGGTTATGATCAGTTGGATTGAGATAAAGACTTTAAATTCAGGGTCATAGAAATAAGTTCGAATTGACCTTGTTGGACTTTTAGTATTCGACAATGATGACCACGCGGAAAAATGCAAAGCAAAGTTAACGCCGGCAATGATCAAAAATACGACACAAATAAAATTAATTAATGGACTGTCAAAATACCCCATTGAGGCATCATGAGTAGAAAAACCACCAATAGCTATGGTAGAGAATGAATGCGAAACCGCATCAAAAAAGGTCATACCCGCCAGCCAATAAGATAGTGCACAAGCAACGGTTAATGAAAAATAGATCATCCATAAGTTTTTAGCGGTATCAGCTATTCGCGGAGTCATTTTCGAATCTTTTACCGGACCAGGAGTTTCTGCACGATATAACTGCATGCCACCAACACCAAGCATTGGCAAAATAGCTACAGCAAGTACGATGATACCCATACCACCAATCCACTGAAGTTGCTGACGGTAGAACAATACAGCATGAGGTAAGCCTTCAATTTGGGTTAGTATTGTTGCGCCTGTGGTGGTTAAACCTGAAAATGATTCAAAGAATGCATCAGTGATAGATAGATTTGGACTTTCGGTCAGCATAAAAGGGACAGCAGAGAAACTAGCTAATACTGTCCAGAAAAGTACTACGATAAGGAAACCTTCGCGGGCTCTAAGATCACCTTTATGGTAGCGATTAGGATACCAAGATAAAAAGCCGGAAGCTAAACACAAGATTAATCCCATAATAAATGCCAAACCACCACCATCACCATAGATATAGGAGATAGCAATAGGAGGCAGCATGGTAACACTGAGTAAAGCGACCAATAAGCCTAAGATGCGAATTATATTACGGTACTGCATTATATATTTTAGTTATTTTTAGGTGTGCAATGAATAAGTTATAGCATAACCTGATTTAAAACCAAGTTATAGCTATTCCTTATTGTTATTAGTCTTAGGAGAAACTTGCCCACCGGTGATTTCAATTATACGCTGACAAAAGTCTGTAATGACAGGAATAGGCAACTCTATTAACAGTTGTACTTGCTCACCATAAGTTTGCTCAACCACTTTGCCATTAAACTGCTCAGCGTAGTGTTCAATATCTTTTATCTGATGATACTCACAGCTAAGGTGTACTTGCTCGGTTGGCGTTTTTAACTGTGTGGGTAGTTCGAGTAAAGCTTGTCTTACGCTATTACCGTAAGCGCGTTGCAAACCGCCAGTCCCCAATTTAACGCCGCCAAAATAACGAGTAACTACTGCACATAATTCACCTATTTGGCTCCCCTGTAGCATCGCAAGCATAGGTCGTCCAGCGGTGCCACTTGGCTCACCATCATCACTAAAGCCATAGCTTTGACTATCATCTGGTCGACTAGAAACAAACGCATAGCAATGATGGGATGCGTCAGGATATTGTAATCTTATTTGCTCTATAAAAGCCTTAACTGCCGTATTATCTGAGCAATGTTTGATAGCGCAAATAAAACGGCTACGATTAACAATAGTTTCGACTTCTATTTCATCTGTTGGGATCAAATAAGGCGTCGCGTTGACAAAGTCTTTCATAAATAAAATTAACGAACTTAATCGAGTTTAAAATCTCGAGTCATATTTTCAAGACGATCATGATGAACAATAATATTATCCTCAATGCGGATACCACCAAATGCTCTTAAACTATCAACTTTTGGCCAATTAATATATTGACTGTGCTCAGACTTAGCAAGATCAGATAAAAACTGCTCAATAAAATAAAGACCTGGCTCGATAGTGAACACTTGCTTACTCTCTATGCCGCGGGTTGTTCTTAAGAATGGATGAGCACTCGGTGCATCAATAGTTTCACCTTGTTCATTTGCCATAAAGCCACCCATATCATGCACTTGTAAGCCTAAGTGATGGCCTAAACCATGCGGGTAAAAATGGGCCGTAATACCTTGCTCTACCATAGCTTCTGCTGACATATTTACTAAGTTAAAGCGTTTTAAAATATCAGCTAATTGATAGTGATTGGCAATGTGTAAATCAACATAACTAGTATTAGGCTTAAGGCTTTTTCCAAGTTCAAGTTGCATTGCATTAACAGCGATTATTAACTCAGCAAATTCGTCATTATTAAACGAATACGTTCTGGTGATATCGGCTGCATAACCATTAAAACTAGCGCCAGCATCAATTAAGAATGAACGATGCGTACTTGGGGCCTTCTGCTCTAGAGCGGTGTAATGCAAAATCGCAGCGTTTTCATTAAGAGCAACAATATTACCGTACGGCATTTCATTTTCACTCTGACCAACGGCACTTAGGTAAGCTAACTGAATTTCAAACTCACTGGCTTTATTGTAAAACGCATTTTTAGCTGCAACATGACCTAATACCGCCAAACGATTTGCCTCTCGCATACATACTAATTCATAATCCGTTTTATAAGCGCGGTGGTAATGAAAATAATTTAATACATTGTCTGGATTAACCAGATTAAAACCATAATTAACCGCCACATCGCTATGCGCACCAATATATGCACTTTTTGATTTATCACTAGGTAAAATACTTTCTATTTCTGCGGGATTAGCCATTAACTTAATATCAAAAAAGCTAGTCCAATAGTCATCACTTAACTTAGTCACTTTGTGCCAAAAATCTAACGGCTGATAAAAGGCTAAAACCGGTTTATCACGGCCATTAATGATTAACCAACAGTTTGGCGTATCAACAATAGGTAACCAAGCCTTAAAGTGCGGGTTAGTTTTAAATGGGTAATACATATCATCAAGGAAAATTTTGCTGGTTTGGCCGGAATGGATTACCAAAGTTTCAATGTTTTCTCTATCGAGTATGGTTGCACTACGTTGCTGTAGTTCAGTGATGTGTGCTGGATAGTGAGTAGCTAATTGTTTCATAGTTGTCTTGTATGTATTAAATACCAATTTAATAATTAATTTCCCACTCAGTGAGTATAAATTTAATTAAATAGGTATAAGGTAAATAAAATTGTGTAGATAATAGCAATTTAATAGCACAAAAGGTATTGGCTTAATCAATCTGTAATTGTATTAATGTTTTAAACGGCGAAGCCCGTTGCCCTATTTTTTGCTGATAAATTTCAGTATAGGCAAGCACGCTTTTAACGTACTCTCTGGTTTCTTTATAAGGTATGGTTTCAATCCAAGCATCGGCCGCTAAGTTAGGCTCAGCTTTTAACCAACGCTCTACTTTGCCAGGCCCAGCATTATATGCTGCTGTAGCAAGGACAATATTATTATCAAACTTATCCATGAGATAACTTAAGTAGTTTATACCCAATTTAACATTGGTATCTACGTCTAAGATCTGCCATCTGTTTAATTTAGTTTTATTGATATAACCTGCTGTAATTGGTTTTACTTGCATAATGCCTAATGCGCCAACCGAAGAGCTTGCATCACTCATAAATAGGCTTTCTTTGCGAGCGATAGCGTATGCCCAAGCAACATTAATACTATATTGCTTAGCAAATTGTGAGAATTGGTCGTTATAAGGCATAGGGAAACGTATATCCATATCGTTAATTGCTCCTATTTGCGACAGAGTGTAAATACCTCTATCAAACCAGCCTTGTTGATAAGCAAGTTTAGCAGCAATCAAGCTTTCTTCTGTTGTTAATTGCGACATCCAATAATTCCATTCACGCCTTGCTGCAGTTAACCGGTTTAATTTGTATAGCTCTAAAGCTCGTTGCCATGCGCTATGTTTTAATAAATCTTGCTTTTGCTCATCAGTAAAAACCAACGCTTGATGATTAATTACTGCTTCATCCCCTATTCTTGCCGCTGCTAAGAACCCGTAGTAACTTCGTTGTTTCGCTAACTCCTGATAAATTTTCAAAGCTTCACTACTTTTATTTGTTAACTGCAAAGTACGAGCATACCAATATTGCCACTGTCTGGTTTGTTGCAGTTTAGCATTAAGTAATTGATATTGATTTTTAACCCCTTGGTAATTAACATTTCTTAGCTCCCTAGCCATGCGCCATTGCATTGCTCCACTATGAATAAGATCTTCATCTAATGCGTTATACCAAGACTGTGCTTTTTCATTATCAGAGCGTGATATTGCAGTAATAAGTGGCTTTAACACCAATTCTTGTTGCAAAGGGCTAAATCTTCCTTGTTGTTTTGCTTGTTGATAAACGTCTAGCGCCAACAACTCATCCTGCCAAGTTAAACGATTTATGCCGTCAATAATGATGCGCGTTTCTTGTTTACTGCCTCGCTTAAATTTATCTAAATGTTGAACTAACTTAGGTTTGGCTTTTATCTCTTTCCATAATTTAACCAAGTATTGCTCTTCCTTAGGAAGTTGCTTTAACAAATACTTCACTAAGATGTATTGGCGTTTTTTTTGCGCTAACATTACCCGCTGCCAAATTAACTCGTTACTTTGATAGCCATGCTTTTGCCATAGTTTAAATAGGCCATCGCATTCTTTAGGCTGTGACTCCCCTACCAACCAAAGCTTAGTTACTTGCGGTAAAACCTCTTCTAGAGCTATTCCTTGGTCAAGTTGGTATTGATGATAAAGACAGGTATATTTACTGTTCATCGGCGCTTTAAAATATTGCAGATAACGAGATTTATATTTATATCGAGATAAATGACTTAGCCACTTCCTACGTAATGGCCCATCTAATGGAGTACCTTGATACTTATCTAAAAAGTCACTAATTTTACTTTCATTTTTTAAGGCAAAATTTTTCATTAGCTGTGATTGCTCAAAATAAGGCAGTAAAGGATAACCCTCAAGATCGTCTAGCGTTTGTTGATATGAACTCCAATTTACGTTCCACTTACCTAACTCGGCTTTCAAGTAACGAGCACGTAAGTCATCAATTGATATACTTGGTTTATCTACTTCCTTAAGCACACTTTTTGCTTGTGCAAGCGTCATATTGGTAGCCACAATAGTGGCCATTAATATCAAAACAATTTGTGTTAGTTGTTTTACTAACATGAGCTACGCTTACCTTATCTAAAAATTTTTTCTTGTTTAATGGTATAAGAAAACTTTAAAATGTCTGTTACGAATTGGTATCACCAATACATTACTTATTTAAAGATAGACCTAAATGACTGAAAATATATTTACATCGACCAATCACACGCTTGATGCTGTTGGACTACGTTGCCCTGAGCCGGTGATGATGGTGCGCATGAATATCAGAAAAATTGCTGTTGGTGAAACTTTATTAGTTATTGCCGATGACCCATCAACCAGTCGTGACTTACCAAGTTTTTGTGAATTTATGGAGCATGAGTTAGTTGCTAAACAAGTTGACACTATGCCCTACCAATACGTTATTAAGAAGTGCTAAAACTAGAAACTAGAAACTAGAAACTAGAAACTAGAAACTAGAATAGTTTAGACATAAAAAAAGACGCGTAAAGCGTCTTTTTTATTCAGGGATGAATACACTTAGAATTACCATGGACGGTGCAAATTCTGTTATCCATATTATTTATTAACTACTGTAGCAACGAGATATCTGCAACATTAAAGAAACTCGCTCGTAATTCACTTAATAATGTTAGGCGGTTGGTTTTAACAGCTTCATCATCAGCCATTACCATAACATTATCAAAGAAAGCATCTATAGGCTCTCTTAAGCTAGCTAATTTAGTTAATGCTTGTTGATACTCTTTATTAGCGAATAATGGGCTTAATTCAGCTTTTAGAGCGCTATAAGCATCAGCTAATGCAACTTCTTGTGCTTCACTTGCAAGTTCAACTTTAAATTCGCTGTAAAGTTCACCATCAAATTTAGCTAAAATATTACCAACACGTTTATTAGCTGCAGCTAATGCTTGTGCTTCATCTAAACTTCTAAAGAAAGTTACCGCTTGTACACGTTGATCAAAGTCTAACGGTGCAGTTGGCTTCTTAGCAAGAACCGCTTGGATAACATCAACGTTAATACCTTGTTCTTGATAATATGCACGGAAACGACCCATGATAAAATCAATAACATCAGCAGCTGTATTGTCATTAACCAATTTATCACCATAAGAGGCAATACTTACTTCAAGTAAGTCAGCAATATCTAATAGCAGTTGTTTTTCAATAATAATACGAATTAAACCAATTGCAGCACGACGAAGTGCAAACGGGTCTTTATCACCTTTTGGCGCTTGGTTAATACCAAAGATCCCCACTAAAGTGTCGACCTTATCACTAATCGCAACAGCTGAACCTATAACACCTTCAGGTAATGCATCACCAGCAAAACGTGGACGGTATTGATCTTCTAAAGCTTGTGCAACAGCTTCAACTTCGCCATCATTTTGTGCGTAGTATTTACCCATCGTACCTTGTACTTGTGGGAATTCTAAAACCATGTCGCTCATTAAATCTGTTTTACTTAATAAACCTGCTCGGTAGGCATTATCAGCATTTTCATTTAATGAAGTAGCCACATGCTTACTTAGGTCGGCGATACGCATTGACTTATCTTTTAAAGTACCAAGTTGTTTTTGGAACAATACATTTTCAAGGCTAGCTAATCGGCTTTCTAAACTTTGCTTCTTATCAGTAGTAAAGAAGAACTCAGCATCCGCTAAACGTGGACGAATAACTTTTTCATTACCACGAATAACTTCTTCTGGTTGTTTCGACTCGATATTAGTCACAAAAATAAACTTAGCTAATAGCTCGCCATTATTACCTTCTACAGGGAAGTATTTTTGGTGATCTTTCATCGAATAAATTAATGGTTCAGCTGGAACTTGTAAGAAATCATCATCAAAGCTACCTACTAATACTGACGGCCACTCGTTAATTGAAGTTACTTCATCAACCAACTCATCATCTAATAGTGCTTTCGCGTCTAAAGCGCTAGCTGCTGCATTTACTTCAGTAACTATCTTATTGCGACGAGTTTCGTAGTCAGCAATAACATAAGCTTGTTCAAGTGTCGCTTCATATTCATCAGCATGAGCAAGAGTAATATTACCTTGGTAGTGGAAACGATGACCTTGTAATTGATCCGCCGATTTAATACCTAATACTTCACCAGCAATTAATTCATTGCCAAACATCATAGTTAAGGTATGAACCGGACGAATAAATTGAATACGACTGCTACCCCAACGCATAGGTTTTGGAATAGGAAGTTTAGTTACTGCTGTTTGTACGATTGACTCAACAATATCGGTAACTGACTTACCTTGTTGTACCGCTTTGTGTAATAACCATTCGCCTTTATCTGTTACTAAACGTTCAGCTTGCTCAACAGTGATTCCATTTGAACGAGCCCAACCTTGTGCAGCTTTTGTTGGATTACCATCAGCATCAAAAGCAACGTTGGCCGCTGGGCCTCGCTTTTCAACAACTTTATCGGCTTGCTGTGCTTCAAGCTCTTTAACCATAACGGCTAAACGACGCGGCGTAGCAAACCACTTAGCTTCAGTATAATTTAAAGATGCTGCATCTAGCTGGCCAACAATAGAGTCATAAAAAGCAGTAGCTAATTTTTTTAATGCTTTTGGTGGTAATTCTTCAGTACCTAATTCTATAAGAAGAGTATTAGTATTCATTATTTACTCTCCGTTTCTTGGTCGCGACATAAAGGGAAACCTAATTTTTCACGAGCTGCGTAAAATGCTTCAGCACAAGCCTTTGCTAAAGTACGCACTCTTAATATATAACGTTGACGTTCGGTAACTGAGATAGCATGACGTGCATCTAATAAGTTAAATGCGTGTGATGCTTTCATTACTTGCTCATAAGCAGGTAAAGCTAAACCTAATTCGATTAACTTAGCGCTTTCGGCTTCACAAACATCAAACTGAGTAAATAACGCTTCAACATTTGCATGTTCAAAGTTGTATGCAGATTGCTCTACTTCGTTTTGATGGAATACATCACGGTAATATACTTTACCTAACGGACCATCTGCCCAAACTAAGTCATAAATGCTATCTACATTTTGGATATACATAGCTAAACGTTCTAGACCATAAGTGATCTCACCTGTTACTGGTGCGCACTCTAAACCACCAACTTGTTGGAAGTAAGTAAACTGTGTAACTTCCATACCATTTAACCAGATTTCCCATCCTAAGCCCCAAGCGCCAAGTGTTGGTGATTCCCAGTTATCTTCTACAAAGCGAATATCGTGTACTAGTGGATCTATGCCTATTTCTTTTAATGAATTTAAGTACAAATCTTGAATGTTTTTAGGTGATGGTTTTAGAACTACTTGGAATTGGTAGTAGTGCTGTAAACGGTTAGGGTTTTCACCATAGCGGCCATCGGTTGGGCGACGACATGGTTGTACATAAGCACTGCTCATTGGCTCTGGGCCAATAGAACGTAGGAATGTCATCGGGTGGAATGTACCAGCGCCAACTTCTAAATCAAGAGGTTGAACTATGACACAACCTTGTTGTGCCCAATACTCTTGTAGCTTAAGAATAAGCCCTTGGAATGTTTTGATATCAAATGTGCTCATGAATACCGTTTACTGTTTCAAAAAAAATTGCCGTAATTATACCTACTGCATACTTATTCGACTAGTGCTTTTATTCGAAAGCTTTATTTATAGCTTATTAGGGTTAATTATTAACAAAAACCTAACCATTGTTTATGCCCTAGTTTAGCCGGTTATATGTTTTCTATATTGTTAAACAAAAAAAGCCCGGATTTTGATGTCCGGACTTCGTTATTGTTTTAGTTGTTTGAATCTAAGTTATTGATTACTTAACTAAACATCTAAGTTGGCAACGTTTAACGCGTTTTCTTCAATGAAGTTACGGCGTGGTTCAACGTGATCACCCATTAAGGTAGTAAATAACTGATCAGCACCAATCGCATCTTCAATAGTAACTTGTAGCATACGACGCGATTCAGGGTCCATTGTAGTTTCCCACAACTGTTCTGGGTTCATCTCACCCAGTCCTTTATAGCGTTGGATGTATTGGCCACGTTCTGATTCTTTAAGTAACCATTCACGTGCTTCTACAAATGACTTAACTGGCTTGATTTTTTCACCACGTTTAACATAAGCCCCTTCTTCCATTAAACCGTTAATAGATTTATTAAGATCCATTATTGTTTTAAATTCTGGAGAAGTAATAAACTCATAACTTAGTTTATAACTGGTGTCGTTACCGTGTAAGCGTACTGTAATATTTGGATAGTAAATACTACGCTCAGAATCAAATTCTGTTGTTGCAGAATATAAAGCACTCTTATCACCAGAGTCTTCTAAACGAATAATAAACTCTTCAGTCCACTGTTCAACTTTAGCTTGATCTTTAAAGTCGTCAGCTGTCATTACAGGAGCATATACTAAGTCATTTAAAATACCTTCTGGTATCTGACGAGATACGCGACTAATAACAGCTCGGGTATCACGGTACTGATTAAACAAGTTCTCTAAAGCAACACCAGATAAAGCTGGAGCTTCTTCATTCACATGGATAGAAGCATTATCTAACGCTAATGTTGTGAAGTATGCTTCTTTTTGTTCATCATCTTTCAAGTATCTTTCTTGCTTACCTTTCTTAACTTTATAAAGTGGTGGTTGAGCAATATAGATGTAACCTCGTTCAATGATTTCTGGCATTTGACGATAAAAGAAAGTTAACAATAGCGTACGGATATGAGAACCATCGACATCGGCATCGGTCATGATTACGATTGAATGGTAGCGCATTTTCTCTGGGTCATATTCATCACGTCCAATACCACAACCTAATGCAGTAATTAGAGTGCCAACTTCCTGAGAAGAAATCATTTTATCAAAACGTGCTTTTTCTACGTTTAAGATTTTACCTTTTAAAGGCAATATTGCTTGGTTTTTACGATTACGCCCCTGCTTGGCTGATCCGCCAGCAGAGTCCCCTTCCACAATATATAGTTCAGATAGTGCAGGGTCTTTTTCCTGACAATCTGCAAGTTTACCAGGTAAACCGGCAATATCTAATGCACCTTTACGGCGAGTCATTTCACGAGCTTTACGAGCAGCTTCACGAGCACGAGCAGCATCAATTATCTTCATGATAATTGTCTTAGCAATAGTCGGGTTTTCAAGTAAGTATTCACCTAGCTTTTCACCCATTGCTTGTTCAACAGCTGTTTTAACTTCTGAAGAAACTAACTTATCTTTTGTTTGTGAAGAGAACTTAGGGTCAGGTACTTTAACAGAAATTACAGCTGTTAAACCTTCACGAGCATCATCACCACTCGCGTTAGTTTCAACGCCACCCTTACCTTTCTTATTTAAACCTTCTTTGGTTGTATAAGAATTAAGAGTACGCGTTAGTGCAGTTCTAAAACCACTTAAGTGAGTACCACCATCACGCTGAGGAATGTTGTTAGTAAAACAATGGATATTTTCTTGGAAACCATCATTCCACTGCATTGCTACTTCAACAATAATTCCATCTTCACGCTCTAAATCAAAGTAAAATACTTCACTATTTACAGGTGTTTTATTGGTATTTAAATATTCTACGAATGCTTGAATACCACCTTCATAGAAGAAGTGATCTTCACGGCCATCACGCTCATCTTTTAATCTGATTGAAACACCAGAGTTCAAGAATGATAATTCACGAATTCGTTTTGCTAAGATATCGTAGTGGAAAATGGTATCAGAGAAAGTTTCAGCACTTGGCCAAAAGCGTACTTGTGTACCTGTTTTTTCTGTTTCGCCAATCACTTTCAGAGGAGCAAGTGAATCACCCATTGAGTATGACTGCTCATGTACCTGGCCAGCACGACGAATAGTTAATTCAAGTTTAGAACTTAAGGCGTTAACTACTGAGATACCAACCCCATGAAGACCACCTGATACTTTATACCCTGAATCTTCACCACCAAACTTACCACCAGCATGCAGAACCGTCATGATAACTTCAGCTGCAGAGATACCCTCTTCCGGGTGAATGTCGGTAGGAATACCACGACCATCATCTTTTACTGAAACAGAGTTATCGCTATGAATGGTTACATGGATATCTGAACAATGACCAGCTAAAGCTTCATCAATAGAGTTATCTAAAACCTCAAATACCATGTGATGTAAACCTGTGCCATCATCCGTATCACCGATGTACATACCAGGTCGTTTACGTACTGCATCTAAGCCTTTTAAAACTTTGATACTAGCCGAATCGTAACTATTTTCTGTCATTATTATTGCCTATTGTTATACCAACAGTGTTTAAGGATTAACTCTTAATTTACTCTGGTACTTTATTTTCATCAACTAAAGTAATAAATAATTTTTATTACCTTAGTTAACAGTTCTAAATTTTATTCATCTTTCGATGTAATCACACCATGTTCCACGTGAAACATCTTATAATCTTTTGTGTTTGGCATTATAGGTGCTAACGCTATTTCATCGATTGCAGTTATAAATAACTGGCAGTTAATGTTAGAAATGGCATTTGCTAATGCTTGTCTAGAGCTTTCATCTAGCTCTGCTCCTATATCATCCACAAGGATAATTGGAGCTACATTTTGGCTTTTAAAAATCAAATTAGATTGCGCTATAGTCAGGGCAATTAAAAATAATTTTTGTTGGCCGCGAGAAAGAATTTGTTCAATATTTAGTTTGTTAAAATTAAACTTAACATCAAATTTATGAGCACCAAACATGCTGTGACCATAAATTCTTTCACGCTCAGAATTTTCCATCAATACTTGGCTAAGTTGTTTTTTATTACTCCAGCCTTGCGAGTAAGATAAATCTATTTTGCTCGCCAATTCAGGTAAAAGAATTTCTAACCAAGTATCTAGCTCGGCACTTAACTCTTTAACATACCCTGCTCTAACCAATGCAATTTGATTTGAAAGTTGACAAAAACTATCATTCCAAAAATCAAATTGCTGACCAAATATTTTATTTTTAAGACACGCATTACGCTGCATTAATACTTTTCGAAAATCTCGCCAGAGATCAGAAAACTGATGTTCCACGTGAAACAATCCTAAATCAATGAACCGACGACGTTCCTTAGGACCTCCAAAAAACAGTTTAAATGTTTCAGGAGTTATAACTTGCACAGCTATATGTTTGGCTAAATCGGAAAGGCGGAATTTACTATCGCCATTAATCTTAATATCAAAATTAGCCTGTTTATCACGTTGAATACCTAACTGATGATTTTGGTCATCTTTAACACTAACCACAAAATGATCAGATTCGGCATTAATTAAGTTTTCAATTTTACTGGTTCGAAAAGACTTACCATGTCCTAAAAAGAAAATACTTTCTAATAAACTACTTTTACCACTACCATTATCACCAACAATAAAATTTAATTTTTCATTAAATTTTACGTTGGCATAATTTAAATTTCTAAAGTTACTCGTTGTTAATGTCTGAATGCTCATCCAACATTAAAGTCGCATTGGCATGATCACATACAATGCTTCACCCGTTTCATTACCTTCAATAACCACACTTGAATTTGCATCAGATAAAGTAAATTTTACCGATTCATCTTTTACAGCATTTAACACATCAAGAATGTAACTTACGTTAAAACCAATTTCTAAACTTTCAAAAGGGAAATCGATTTCTAAATATTCTTCAGCATGTTCCTGCTCAGGGTTATTAGCAGTAATTTTTAATTCATTTGGAGCAAAGTTTAAACGTACCCCTTTGAACTTTTCATTAGAAAGAATTGAAGCACGAGAAAGTACCTGCTTTAACTGTTCTTTATTAGTTGCTAATACCTTATCACCATTACGAGGTAAAACTCGACGGTAGTCAGGGAAGCGACCATCAACTAATTTACTAGTAAATGAAAAGTCAGTATCTACGATACGGATATGATTACTACCAAGTGATATTTGAATTTCCTGGTCAATTGGATCAAGCAAGCGAATTATTTCTAAAATCCCCTTCCTTGGCACAATAACTTGTCTAGCAGGTAAAGTAAGACCGTCATTAACAATTTTACAAATAGCTAAGCGGTGACCGTCAGTAGCAACGGAGCGAATTTCATTATTTTCAGTTTCTATTGACATACCATTAAGGTAATAACGAACATCTTGGTTAGCCATCGAGAAATGAGTGCTTTCAATTAAACGTAGTAGTTGTAGTTTTTGCAAACTAAACTCAACATCGCCCTGCCACTCTTCAATATTTGGAAAATCAGCAGCAGGTAATGTAACTAGGGTATAACGACTTCGACCACAAGCTATATTGATATTGTCATCAACTAATTCAAATTCAATATCAGCATCATCAGGTAAGCTTTTACAAATATCTAAAAGCTTGCGAGCAGGAACAGTAATTCTGCCATCATCACCAAGATTGTTAACTTGCGTGGATGAAATCATTTCAAGCTCTAAATCAGTGGCTGTCATGGTTAGTGATTGCCCACTAACCTCAAGTAAAATATTACCTAGAATAGGTAATGTGCTCTTACGTTCAACAGCACCAGAAACCAATAAAAGTGGTTTTAAAAGTAAATCCCTAGTTAATGAAAATTTCATTCTTTATACCCTGTCTACGATGATAGTGTTCTTATTAGATTTGAATAATCTTCTTTTATATCATGTGTTTCTTCGCGTAAAGCTTTCACCTTACGACACGCATGTAGTACGGTAGTATGATCTCTACCACCAAATGCGTCACCAATCTCAGGTAAACTGTGATTAGTTAATTCTTTAGCTAACGCCATTGCTATTTGTCTTGGACGAGCAACACTACGATTTCGGCGTTTAGATAATAGATCTGCCACTTTTATTTTGTAATATTCGGCAACAGTTCTTTGTATATTGTCGATAGTAACAAGTTTATCTTGTAAAGCCAGTAGATCTCTTAATGCTTCGCGTACAAAATCGATAGTAATAGGACGACCAGTAAAATTAGCATTAGCGATAACTCTATTTAGAGCCCCTTCTAACTCTCGAACATTTGAACGCAAACGCTTAGCTATGAAGAAAGCAACTTCATCAGCAAGATTAATTTTATGTTCTTGTGCTTTACGTTTAAGGATCGCTACACGAGTTTCTAATTCAGGTGGTTCTATTGCAAGCGTAAGACCCCAGCCAAATCGAGATTTTAATCTATCTTCGACACCTGAAATCTCTTTAGGATAACGGTCACTTGTTAGTATTATTTGTTGATTACCTTCTAATAATGCATTGAAGGTATGGAAGAATTCTTCTTGAGTACGCTCTTTATTAGCAAAAAATTGAATATCATCAATAAGCAGAGCGTCAACACTGCGATAATAGTTTTTAAACTTCTCAATCTCATTGTTTTGCAGTGCTCGCACCATATCTTGCACGAAACGCTCAGAGTGCATATAAGCAATTTTAGCTTTAGGATTATTTAATAAAATACCATTACCAACAGCATGTAATAAATGGGTTTTACCTAAGCCTGTGCCACCATATATAAATAAAGGGTTGTAAGCTTGGCCAGGATTGTCAGCAACTTGTGATGCTGCCGCTCGAGCTAATTGGTTAGACTTACCTTCAACAAAATTATCAAAAGTATATTTATTACGTACATTCGCCGGTTTATTAATATTAGGTACGGCTTCTGCCGATTGAGAACTTTTAGTTGCAGCTGGCTTAGCGCTTTCACTAACAGGTTGCGAACTTTCAACTGGTTTACTACCAACATCAAATCGTACTTGTACAGGATTATTCGTATCTTGAAGTTCAACTAGCTGAGTTATTCTACTAACATATTTCTCACGCACCCAATCAAGTACAAATCTATTTGGGGCATAAAGTGTCATGGTATTATTTTGAACAACACATTGCAGTGGTCGGATCCACATACTGAATTGCTGGGCAGGTAATTCTTCTTCAAGAACAGATAAACAACTTTGCCAGAGTGAGTGTTCCACTCAATATTCCCCTACAGATACTAATTAAGCGAATCTAACATGAAAATAGCAGATGATTTACAGGCTATTTATACTTGCTTAAGTAGATCTTATTTATAATGATTATTTTAGATTGGCACCATTATCTCCCTACTTATCCACAAGTGCAATAAGGCAAATTAATTTAATTAATTATTTTTCAATTCAACTGCATAAGTTGCTGTAAAATAGATATATTATGATTAATTTTTTTTATAAAAAATAGTTTTTATAAGCACTGTAAACTTGTATTTTTAATGATAACCATTAAAAAGTTATTAAACGCTAAGATCCTTGATTGTTATAAAACTGTGGATATAAGAAAAACAGATAAAAAACGCTATTTTTAGATCTAAAAAGATCTTTTTAAATAAATAAGGATCTTTTAAATGTTTTTTCATAATAAGCGTTGACTTTACCATCAATAAAACTTAGAATTCGGCCTCATTTTTTAGACAATGCTTGAAAACGTTTGTTTTCGTAAAGCAAACAAACAGACGGATTAGTGTAATGAAAAGAACATTTCAACCTAGCAACTTAAAACGTAAGCGTAACCACGGTTTCCGTGCACGTATGGCAACTAAAAACGGTCGTGCAGTTATTGCTCGTCGTCGTGCAAAAGGTCGTGCTAAGCTTACCGCTTAATTATTAACTTAAGTATTTAGGTTAATAAACCCTCATGGGTAACTACGAATTTAACCGGGAATCACGTTTGTTGACTCCCGGTCATTTCAAACAAGTCTTTGACAATCCTGTTCGTTATGGTTCTAGCCATTTCACCATTCTAGTAACATCAAATCCAGATTCAAAAAATCGATTAGGTATGGCTATTGCCAAAAAACGCGTAAAGCTTGCAGTGCAACGAAATCGTGTAAAACGCCTCACTCGTGAAAGTTTTCGCAAAAATCAGCATAAACTACCTGCCGTTGACCTTGTTGTTATGGTAAAGTCAGGAATTGATAAGCTTGATAATGCGGTAATCGATCAACAATTGGAAAAAATATGGCGCAAAATAATTCAACGGCACAAAAGTTAATTATTGCTCCTATTATTGCCTACAAGCGCTGGATAAGCCCTTTATTAGGTAACAATTGTCGCTTTGACCCAACCTGCTCGACCTATGCTATTGAAGCTATTAATCGCTTTGGCGTAATAAAAGGTTGTTGGTTAGCTATCAAACGTATATTAAAATGTCATCCCTTGCATGCAGGTGGTGAAGACCACGTACCAAAAAACACAAATAAAGAGAATTAACAGATTATGGAATCACAACGCGGTTTGCTATTTGTAGCATTGTTAGTTGTAAGTTATTTACTTTTCAACCAATGGCAACTGGATAATGCTCCAGTACAACCTCAAACAGAACAAGTTACTTCAAATAATGTTCCTACAAGTTCAGCAGTAAATGATGAATTTGTTCCTGCAGGAAGTGATGCAAAAAGTTCGGTTAACCAATCGGCAACTGCTGGTGGCATCATAACCATTACTTCAGATGTATTAGAGCTTAAAATTGATAAGCAAGGTGGAGATATTGTTTCAGCTAAATTACTAGCCTATGAAACAGAGCAAGGTAGTGGTATTGCTATGCCTATCATCACCAAGGAAGGTTTCACTTTTGTTGCCCAAAGCGGTCTAATTGGCAATCAAGGTCCTGATGCTAGCGCAGCTGGTCGCCCTATTTATTCTTCTACAGCACAAGATTACACTTTAGCTGAGGGTGATGAAAAACTAGTTGTTGAGCTAAGCTATGTAAATAACGATGTAACATACGTTAAAAGCTTTACCCTAGAACAAGGTAAGTACAACTTAACAGTTGCTTACAATGTAATTAATAACAGTGCTAGTGACGCGAACGTGCAGTTATATGCACAATTAAAGCAATCAATTAATATTGATGACGACTCTTCAATGATGATGCCTACTTACCGTGGTGCTGCTTATTCAACTACTGAAACTCGTTATGAAAAATATGACTTTGATGATATCGAAGATGCCAACTTAACCGAGACTACTAAAGCTGGTTGGGTTGCAATGTTACAACATTACTTTGTAACGGCATGGGTACCTAATAAAGATAACACTAATCAAATTTACACAACTTATTTAGCTAATAATGGTGAAGCTGTAATTGGTTTTAAAGCACCTCTTATCTCTGTTGCTCCTGGTACGCAGCAAACAACATCTGCAGAGTTTTATGTTGGTCCTAAAGATCAAGACAAACTTGAACAAATTGCTGATGGCCTCGACTTAACTGTAGATTACGGTTTCTTATGGATGATTTCACAACCGTTATTTGCCTTATTAATATTTATCCAAGGTATTGTTGTTAACTGGGGTGTTGCCATTATCTGTATCACTATTGTAGTGAAAACATTAATGTACCCATTAACTAAGACGCAATATACCTCAATGGCTAAAATGCGTAAGATCCAGCCAAAGATTGCAGCATTAAAAGATCGTCATGGCAGTGACCGTCAAAAAATGTCACAAGCGATGATGGAACTATACAAGAAAGAAAAAGTGAACCCTGCTGGTGGTTGTTTACCACTATTACTACAAATGCCTATTTTCCTAGCTTTATACTGGGTATTTATGGAAAGTGTAGAGTTGCGTCACGCAGAATTTGGTTTATGGATCACAGATTTATCATCAAAAGACCCATACTTCGTGCTACCTATTCTTATGGGTGCATCTATGTTCTTGATGCAAAAATTACAACCGGCAATGTCACAAGATCCAATGCAACAAAAAATGATGCAATGGATGCCAGTATTCTTTACGTTCTTCTTCTTATGGTTCCCATCAGGCTTAGTTCTTTACTGGTTCATTTCAAACGTAATTACTATTATCCAAATGCTAATTATATTTAGAGGCATTGATAAGAAAGAAGAAAAAGAGAAACTTGCTAAGAGTTAATAATCTCAATACTTCTGATAAAAGCGACCTTATGGTCGCTTTTTTTTGCGACCAGGGATGGTCGTAATCCGATACCGCCAGGAGCGAAGTATCGGTAGCACACACGATGTAGTGTAAATTTAGTTAAGCACTGTTCGCTGAATGAGGTCCCGTCCAAAAGCACGACGGGATGACGTGGTGTAAGTTAATAATTTTATAGTGAAAATCAGATAAAATACGCCGTCATCCTTGAGGAGCACTAGCGACATCAGGGACCTCCCAGCTTGACAGCGTGCTTATAACAAACAGGTTTATAGCTTATATTTCATATAACTAAGATATTTATCACTTCAAAAAACAATTAAACTATTAACTTTGCCCTCATTTCTAGTCTCTCCATTCTTTTATGTTTATAATACAAACAATTATCAAATTAAAACCTAGTAGCGAATTATCCAATGCCAAACTCAAGTACCTTAAGCCAAAACACTGAAACCATAGCAGCACAGGCAACTGCGCCAGGTCGAGGTGGTGTTG
The DNA here is from genome assembly GCF_007097525.1 of Thalassomonas sp. M1454. Classification (GTDB taxonomy): domain Bacteria; phylum Pseudomonadota; class Gammaproteobacteria; order Enterobacterales; family Alteromonadaceae; genus Thalassotalea_A. The sequence continues at coordinate 396,977 of NZ_VKDD01000001.1, read as the reverse complement.
GCATTATCCGAGTATCGGGGCCATTAGCTACTATGGTTGCCGAAAAGGTACTTGGTAAAGTACCAGAAATAAGAAAGGCAGAATATTTACCTTTCTATGATCAAAATCAACAGGTTATTGATCAAGGTATAGCACTTTATTTTAAAGGCCCAAATTCATTTACCGGTGAAGATGTTATTGAACTACAAGGCCACGGCGGTCCCGTAATTTTAGATATGTTGCTTAATCATATTCTAGCAATCGCAGGCGTACGTATGGCTCGACCTGGTGAATTCTCTGAGCAAGCCTTTTTAAATGATAAACTTGATTTAACCCAGGCAGAAGCAATCGCAGATTTAATTAACTCAAGCTCGGAACAAGCAGCAAGAGCTGCCCTACACTCATTGCAGGGTGACTTTTCTAAGTTAGTTCACCAACTCGTTGAAGATGTAATTCATCTACGAATGTACGTTGAAGCCGCCATCGACTTTCCTGAAGAAGAGATTGATTTTCTTGCCGACACTAAAATAAATACAGATCTACAAGCAATTATCGACAGTGTTTATCAAGTATTAAAGCAAGCTCAACAAGGTGCAATTATCCGTGAAGGTATGCGTGTAGTTATCGCTGGACGCCCTAATGCTGGTAAATCTAGCCTGCTTAATGCATTAAGTGGTAAAGACTCTGCCATAGTTACCGACATTGAAGGGACAACACGTGATGTACTTACAGAGCAAATACATATAGATGGCATGCCACTGCATATTATTGATACTGCAGGCTTAAGGGAAAGCCCTGATAAAGTAGAACAAATAGGTATTGAACGAGCTTGGAAAGAAATAGAACAAGCAGATCGCGTTTTACTTATGATTGATTCAGAAAAAGAAGATCACAGTAACCCAAAAGCATTTTGGCCTGAATTTTTTGATCGCTTACCTAAAGATATGGGCGTAACCATAGTTAAAAACAAAGCTGATGTGAGTGGGATTACTACTGGTAAATCACTTGAGCATGGCACAGATACTATAGCGCTATCTGCTAAAACAGGTGATGGCGTACAGCAGCTAAAAGATCATTTAAAGCAATGTATGGGCTACCAAGGTTCAATGGAAGGTAGTTTTATGGCCAGACGTCGTCATTTAACCGCACTTGAGCAAGCACACCAGCATCTAATCACCGGATTAGATCAATTAGAATCTTTTGTTGCAGGTGAAATATTAGCTGAAGAACTCAGAATTTGTCAGCAACACCTTAATGAAATTACCGGTGATTTTACCTCTGATGACCTACTTGGCCAGATCTTTTCATCGTTTTGTATTGGTAAATGATATTTAACCATAGCTAAAAACATATTTTAATTAATGCACTGTACAAGTCAGGAGGTCCCTGATGTCGCTAGTGCTCCTCAGGGATGACGGAGTATTTTTTCTCAGAATGTTCAGCTTAAATTGTTAATTTACACCGCGTCATCCCGCAGTGCTTTTGTGCGGGACCCCCTCGCTTGACAGCGTGCATATTTTTATAAAACCACTCTAATTCCCCCATATTTCAGCTATAATATCCTCCCATAAACACTCAAATAATAAGCAAGAGAACCCAAATGTCATCGTTTCAAATCATCGTCGGCAGCATGTTAGGTGGCACAGAATATGTTGCAGAAGCTGTTGAAGAAGTCTTAAAAGAGCAAAATCACAGTACAAAAATTCATTTTCAGCCAAATTTTTTTGAAATTGAACAAAAAGATCAGACTTGGGTTTTGTGTACCTCAACCCATGGAGCTGGTGATTTTCCTGAAAACATAGAAAACTTTATCCACGATCTAAAATCTACGGATCAAGACCTTAGCGATCTAAAATTTTTAGTGATCGCTGTTGGTGATAGTAGTTACGATACTTTTTGTTATGCCGGAAAGTCTTTAGAAAACACAATGTTATCTAAGTCAGCTAATAAATTAATCGATATTTTCATGATCGATATGGTCGCTGATGATGATCCAGAAGAGAGTGCTAAGATCTGGATTACTAAAAATTTAGATCAGTTATAACGAGTTATGCACATTTTACGATCTAAAATAACTGTATTGTGCATAAATCTGTGTAAAACATATTGATTTAACGTTGTTATTCAGTGTACTAAATAAAAACAAGATCGTGTTGTGGATAAAAGGCCTATTTAAACAGAGGTTATTTGCCACTTGATCCACGTTTGATCACAGTTTAGGATCTAACTTAAACTACTGTAATATATAATAAATATAGAGTTAACCACAGAAAAACGGATCGTTAATAGTAATAGTAATAAGATCTATATAAAGATCTTTATATATTATTAATGATCCATGGCTAAGATCTTTTTAACATTTTGATCGTTTCACTTAGCTAAAAATAACGGTAGAATACTCTTCTTAAAGTTTTATTCGTTTTCATTAATTTTTTAGAGGTGCAAAAGCATGTGGTATCAAGAATCCTTTGACGTTATCGTAGTCGGAGGCGGACACGCAGGTACAGAAGCAGCTCTTGCATCAGCTCGCATGGGCAGTAAAACATTATTGCTTACTCATAACATTGATACTCTTGGTGCAATGTCATGTAACCCTGCAATTGGTGGTATTGGTAAAGGCCATTTAGTGAAAGAGATTGATGCCCTTGGTGGCTTGATGGCTGAAGCTATTGATCATGCTGGGATCCAATTTCGTACTCTAAACTCTTCTAAAGGCCCTGCCGTTCGCGCAACACGTGCGCAAGCCGATAGATTACTTTATAAAAACTATGTTCGTAATTTCCTAGAAAACCAAGAAAACTTAACTATTTTCCAACAGCCATGTGATGATTTGATCCTTGAACAGGATCGAGTGGTTGGTGTATCAACGCAAATGGGCCTTAAATTTAAAGGTAAAACAGTTGTCTTAACTGTAGGTACTTTCCTTGCAGGCCAGATCCACATTGGTTTAAATAATTATCAAGGTGGTCGTGCGGGTGATCCAGCATCGGTAAACTTAGCTGAGCGTTTACGTGATATGCCATTTAGGATCGAGCGTTTAAAAACCGGTACTCCACCAAGATTAGATGCAAGATCATTAGATTTTTCGGTGATGCAAGAGCAACCTGGTGACACCCCTTTGCCAACATTCTCGTTTATGGGCAAAAAAGAGCATCACCCGCAGCAAATTCCTTGTTACATCACACATACTAACACCAATACTCACGATATTATTCGTGGCGGACTTGACCGTTCTCCTATGTATACTGGTGTTATTGAAGGTGTAGGTCCTCGTTACTGCCCTTCAATTGAAGACAAAATAATGCGCTTTAGCGATAAAGACTCGCATCAAATTTTTGTTGAGCCTGAAGGTTTAACTACTCATGAAATTTATCCAAATGGTATTTCTACAAGTTTACCGTTTGATGTACAAATGGATCTGGTTAGATCGATCAAAGGTTTTGAAAATGCTCATATAACCCGCCCTGGTTACGCAATTGAATACGATTACTTTGATCCTCGTGATTTAAAACAAACTCTAGAAACTAAATTTGTTGAAAACTTATTCTTTGCTGGCCAAATTAATGGAACTACCGGTTACGAAGAAGCTGGAGCTCAAGGTTTAATTGCTGGTTTAAATGCCGGTTTACGTAGCCAAGGTAAAGACGGTTTTACCCCAGGCCGTGAAGAAGCTTACATGGGCGTACTTATAGACGATCTTTCAACTTTAGGTACAAAAGAACCATACCGCATGTTCACATCTCGTGCTGAATACCGTTTGTTATTGCGCGAAGATAACGCTGATATTCGTTTAACAGAAAAAGGCCGTGAATTAGGCATTGTAGGTGATGCTCGTTGGGCTCGTTTCTGTGAAAAAATGGAAAATATCGAATTAGAACGTCAGCGCTTACGCTCCACTTGGGTTCATAAGGAACATGTTGGTGTTGAGCAATTAAACACCATGCTTAAAAATCCATTAAGCAAAGAGTCTAATGTAGAAGAATTATTACGTAGACCTGAAACTCGTTACGAAGATTTAATGTCAATAACTGACTTAGGTCCGGCAATCGCTGATACGCAAGCAGCTGAACAACTTGAGATCCAAACTAAATACGCGGGTTATATTGATCGTCAAATGGACGAGATCAATAAGAAAAAGCGTCATGAAAATACGTTAATTCCTGTCGATTTTGATTTTAGTAAAATATCTGGTTTATCAAATGAAGTGGTAGCGAAACTTTCAGACGCTCGTCCTGAAACGTTAGGTAAAGCATCAAGAATATCAGGGATAACTCCCGCAGCAGTGTCTTTGTTGCTAGTTTATTTAAAAAAACATGGTTTATTACGTAAATCAGCTTAAACGCTAAACCAACGACCCACTAGGTAATTAATAGAATTTATGGATTTACTTAAAGAACTTCATGTCCTGATAAAAAAATCGGGCCTAACCTTAAGCGACGAACAAGTTGAAAAATTGGTTGCCTATGTGCAACTTCTTGATAAATGGAATAAAGCGTACAATTTAACTTCTGTTCGTAATCCACGTGACATGCTAGTTAAACATATTTTAGATTCTTTAATGAATGGCCCACACCTTAAAGGTGAGAACTTCATTGACGTTGGCACAGGACCTGGACTACCTGGTATTCCATTAGCTATTTTATATCCTGAGAAAAACTTTGTTTTACTTGATAGCTTAGGCAAGCGAATTACATTTTTACGGCAAGTTGTTTTTCAGCTAAAATTAGAAAACGTAACGCCTGTATTATCGCGTGTTGAACAATATCAACCTGAAGTACCTTTTGATGGTGTGTTAAGTAGAGCTTTCGCTTCGCTTGAAGATATGATTAACTGGTGTAAGCATTTGATTGATAATGACGGCCGTTTTTATGCTCTAAAAGGTTTGTATCCTGAAGATGAGTTGAACGCATTACCTGCTGGCATTGAGCTAACAAACAGTGAAGTGATCAATGTACCAGAGCTTGAAGGTCAGCGTCATTTAATTGAATTAAAAAAAGTATAAAAAACTTTAAAAACAAATAATAATAAACAGGTGAAGTTTATACCTGTTTTTAATTTAAAATTTTGTGGGGACATTGTGGGAAAAACAATTGCAATTGCTAACCAAAAAGGTGGCGTTGGAAAAACGACTACATCGGTTAATTTAGCTGCTTCTTTAGCTGCCACAAAACGTAAAGTATTACTTATCGACCTTGATCCACAAGGTAACGCTACTATGGGTAGCGGTATAGATAAATACGAAGTTCACGCCACAAGTTACGAATTACTTATTGAAGAACAACCTCTTACAGACGTTATTTGTAAGGAAACAACAGGGCTTTATGATTTAATTGCAGCCAATACAGACGTTACCGCTGCTGAAATTAAATTAATGGAAGTCTATGCTCGCGAATTGCGCTTAAGAAATGCTCTTGAGCCATACAAAGACGAGTACGATTTCATTATCATCGACTGCCCTCCTTCTTTAAACATGCTAACTGTTAATGCCATGGCTGCTGCCGATTCGGTATTAGTGCCAATGCAATGTGAATATTACGCTCTTGAAGGTTTAACTGCGTTGATGGATACCATCTCTAAATTATCTTCTGTAGTGAATAAAGATTTACACATCGAAGGCATATTACGCACTATGTACGATCCTAGAAACCGATTGGCCAATGACGTATCTGAACAATTAAAGCGCCATTTTGGTGATAAAGTTTACCGTACTGTGATTCCACGTAACGTTCGTTTAGCGGAAGCACCAAGTTTTGGCGCTCCGGCAATGTATTATGATAAATCTGCCACTGGCGCTAAAGCGTATTTAGCTCTGGCTGGAGAAGTATTAAAAAAACAGCAACAAATACAACAAGAAGAAATAGCTTAAATAATTAATCAAGGATTTCCATGAGCACGTCGAAACGTCGCGGCTTAGGTAGAGGCTTAGATGCCCTATTAACCTCAGCACCAAGAAAAAACCAAGAAAAGGCCGTCGAAACTACAACCGAAGCCGTTACCGAAGTTGTTGAAAAAAGTGAATTACAAAATTTACCTATAGAGCAATTACAGCCAGGTAAATATCAACCTCGTAAAGACATGTCCCCTGATGCCCTTGAAGATTTATCAAATTCAATTCGTTCTCAAGGCATTATTCAACCTATCGTAGTCCGCCCTATTGGTGAAAAAAAATATGAGATAATCGCTGGTGAGCGCAGATGGCGTGCATCACAACTTGCCGAAATAGACATGGTGCCATGTTTAGTCAAAGACGTTCCTGATGAATCAGCGGTTGCTATCGCCCTGATTGAAAATATTCAGCGTGAAGATTTAAATGCTATGGAAGAAGCGGTTGCATTAGACCGTTTACTTAATGAATTTGAATTAACCCACCAAGAAGTTGCTACTGCTGTAGGTAAATCTCGAACTACGGTAACCAACCTACTGCGTTTAAATAGCTTAAACGACGATGTTAAAACATTTTTAGAAAATGGTGACATTGAAATGGGTCATGCTCGTGCTTTGCTAAGTTTACAAGGTGACTTACAAACTACTACTGCAAGAACTGTTGCAGCAAAAGAATTAACTGTTCGTGAAACTGAAAAGTTAGTTAAAAAAGTACAAGAACCTATTGTTGAAAAACAAGAAAAAGCAATCGATCCAGATATTATTAAGTTATCTGATGATTTAGCGACTCGAATTGGTTCACCTGTGCAAATTAAGCACAATAAAAAAGGCAAAGGAACTATGGTTATTTCTTATGCTTCTCTTGATGAGCTTGACGGTATTTTGTCCAAGATCAAATAAAGTTAAATAGATAATAATTAGAACAAAAATCGACACCTTTAGTGACGAAAGTATTAGTCTTTAAAGTTGCAAAAATACTGTAAATCAGTATACTTGCGCTTGCTTTTAGCTAGAAAAATAATAATTGCTAAAAAAATATTAAATTTTATAGTGTTTCTTAGGAGTTACCGGTGGTAAATATTCTTACAAAACCCGGTAAAAAATACGCAAATCTGCAACTTATAATGCAACTTGTTGTTACCCTTCTAAGCTTTGTAACCGTTTATTTTTGTTGGGGTTTTACTGCTTCACAATCAGCTTTAGCTGGTGGCGCTGTAAGTATAATACCGAACATCATATTTGCTCAGAAAGCATTTAAATTTGCTGGAGCTAGCGCCGCAAAACAAGTCGTCGACTCGTTTAACAAGGGCGTAAAAATAAAAATGATACTTACGGCAATCTTATTTGTATTGTGTTTTAAATTTTTGGTTTTAACGCCGATAGTATTTTTTACAACATATTCCTTAACAATGGTAGCGCCTTGGCTAACTGCCGTTGTTAATAAATTTTAACTTTAATCAACAATAATTAGGATAGAAGATGGCTGCAGATACAGGCTCTTATATCAAACACCATTTGACCAATGCGCAAATGTGTTCAACTGATGCTGGTATTGCTTTTAACAAAGCATGTGAAAACGCCGGTTTCATGACGTTGAACATTGATACGTTACTTTGGTCAATTGTACTTGGTTTGATCTTTCTCTTAACATTCCGTTCAGTTGCAAAAAAAGCAACTTCCGGTGTCCCAGGTAAATTGCAATGTGCAGTTGAATTAATCGTAGGTTTCGTTGACAGCTCTGTTAAAGAAACATTCCACGGTAAAAACAAACTAATCGCACCTTTATCATTAACTATCTTTGTGTGGGTATTGTTAATGAACGCAATGGATTGGGTTCCTGTTGACTTAATACCTACAATTGCTGGCTTTATTGGTGGCTTTATGGGTGTTGATCCACATGATGTTTACATCAAATCTGTTCCTACTACTGATTTAAATATGACATTTGCACTTTCATTAGGTGTGTTTTTCCTTGTTATATACTACTCAATCAAAGTAAAAGGTTTTGGTGGATTCGTTAAAGAACTAACACTACAACCATTTGGTCACTGGGCATTTATTCCAGTGAACTTCATCTTAGAAACAGTAACTTTATTAGCGCGTCCATTATCATTGGCACTACGTTTATTTGGTAACTTGTATGCTGGTGAGTTGATCTTTATTTTGATTGCGACAATTGGTTTATTCCAATTACCAGTACACTTTTTATGGGCTGCGTTCCATTTATTAGTAATTCCTCTTCAAGCGTTTATCTTCATGATGTTAACCATCGTGTATTTAAGCTTAGCGCACGAAGATCACTAAGTAGCATTACTGCTATTTAGGAAACGTATTCGATCCCTTCGGGGGCGACGGCAGGAAGCCTGAAATACGAGCAAAAGGACTGAGCTAACGGCTCTTAAGGTTTAAGAGTCAACCCGAAGGGTTAATTGAGCAAGGATGCTTAGAAAACAAATTTAATTTTATTAAATACTTTAATTTTTAACTTAACTAACTAAATAATAACTGGAGATACACATGTTATATATTGCTGTTGCTTTACTAATCGGTTTAGGTGCTTTAGGTACTGCGATTGGTTTCGGTCTACTTGGTGGCAAATTCCTAGAATCAGCTGCTCGTCAACCTGAATTAGCACCTCAACTTCAAGTAAAAATGTTCATCGTAGCGGGTCTTATCGATGCTATCGCGATGATCGGTGTAGGTATTGGTCTATACATGTTATTCGCTCTTTAATAAGACATTTTTTATTAAACTTGAATAACTTTAAGGAGGTACACAAATGAATATTAACGTAACCCTAGTTGGTGAATTAATCGCATTTGTCGTATTTGTAATGTTCTGCATGAAGTTCGTATGGCCGCCAATTATGGCTGCTATCGAAGACCGTCAAAAAACTATTGCTGACGGACTTGCTGCTTCTGAACGTGCTGCTAAAGATCTAGAGCTTGCTCAAGACAATGCTAAAGCACAATTAAAAGAAGCAAAAGCTCAAGCTGCTGACATCGTTGATGCCGCGAAAAAACGCGAAACTCAAATGATTGAAGAAGCTGCTGCTAAAGCGCAAGTTGAGCGTGAGAAAATCATCGCTTCAGGACACGCAGAAATTGAATCAGAGCGTCACCGCGCACGTGAAGAATTACGCACTCAAGTTGCTGTTCTTGCCGTTGCTGGTGCAGAGAAAATTCTCGATCGCTCTATTGATGCCGCTGCACATAGCGACATCTTAGATAAACTAGTCGCTGAACTTTAAGGGGAATGAGCTATGTCTGAATTGACAACCGTTGCTCGTCCTTATGCTAAAGCAGCGTTCGATTATGCCGTTGAAGCTAACGCGATAGACACTTGGTTAGAAATGCTAGTGTTTGCCGCTGAAGTAAGCCAAAACGAAACCATTGCTAACTACCTTTCAGGTGGCATGGGTACTGAACAAGTGCAAACTTTGTTCTTAAACGTTTGTGGCGAACAGCTAAATGAGCAAGGTCAAAACTTTATTAAAGTGATGGCTGAAAACGAACGCTTATTGGTGCTACCACAGGTAGTTTCACAGTTTGTTGAATTAAAAGCAGACCTTGAAAAAGAAATATCTGTTGATGTTACTTCTGCTAAAAAACTGAAAGTAGCTGAAGTAAAAACATTGAGCGCCGCGCTTGAAAAGCGTCTGGCACGTAAAGTTAAGCTAAATTGTACAGTAGATGCTACCATCGTTTCTGGTCTTGTTATCAAGGCAGGCGACATGGTAATTGATGGCTCAGTTCGTGGTAAACTGAACCGTTTAGCAGCTACACTACAATCCTAATTGGGGAACAGAGCATGCAACTGAATTCCACTGAAATCGCTGAATTGATCAAAAATCGTATCGATCAATTTGACGTTGTTAGTGAAGCTCGTAACGAAGGTACTATCGTTTCTGTAACTGATGGTATCATTCGCATCCACGGCCTTGCTGACGCAATGCAAGGTGAGATGATCGAACTTCCTGGCAATCGTTTCGCTATCGCGTTAAACCTTGACCGTGACTCGGTAGGTGCGGTAGTTATGGGTCCTTACGCGGACCTACACGAAGGCTTAAAAGTTAAAAGTACTGGTCGTATTTTAGAAGTACCAGTAGGACGTGGCCTTTTAGGTCGTGTTGTTAACACTCTTGGTGAGCCAATCGACGGTAAAGGACCAATCGAAAACGATGGTTACGCACCAGTTGAGCGCATCGCACCAGGTGTTATCGATCGTAAGTCTGTTGATGAGCCAGTTCAAACTGGTATCAAATCAATTGACTCAATGATTCCAATCGGTCGTGGTCAGCGTGAGCTAATCATCGGTGACCGTCAAATTGGTAAATCTGCGATCGCACTTGACGCAATTATTAACCAAAAGAATACTGGTATTAAGAGTATTTACGTAGCAATTGGCCAAAAAGCGTCAACTGTTGCTAACGTTGTACGTTCTCTTGAAGAGCACGGCGCGTTATCAAATACTATCGTTGTAGTTGCATCAGCTTCTGAAGCTGCAGCATTACAATACTTAGCACCATACTCTGGTTGTACTATGGGTGAATACTTCCGTGACCGCGGTGAAGATGCACTAATCGTATATGATGATTTATCTAAGCAAGCTGTTGCTTACCGTCAAATCTCATTACTTTTACGTCGTCCGCCAGGCCGTGAAGCATACCCAGGTGATGTTTTCTATCTTCACTCTCGTTTATTAGAACGTGCTTCTCGTGTAAACGCAGAATACGTTGAAAAGTTCACCAACGGTGAAGTGAAAGGTAAGACTGGTTCTTTAACTGCTCTTCCTATCATTGAAACGCAAGCCGGTGACGTATCAGCATTCGTTCCAACTAACGTAATCTCTATCACTGATGGTCAGATTTTCTTAGAGTCAAACCTATTCAACTCAGGTATCCGTCCAGCTGTTAACGCTGGTATCTCGGTATCTCGTGTTGGTGGTGCTGCACAAACTAAGATCATCAAGAAACTTGGTGGTGGTATCCGTTTAGCATTAGCTCAATATGCAGAATTAGCGGCTTTCGCTCAATTCGCATCTGATTTAGATGACGCTACTCGTGCACAATTAGAGCACGGTCAACGCGTTACTGAATTGATGAAGCAGAAGCAGTACAGCCCTATGTCTGTAGCTGAAACTGGTGTTTCATTATTTGCAGCTGAGAAAGGTTTCTTAAATGATGTAGAACTAAACAAAATCGTTGATTTTGAAGCATCTCTACTGACTTATGCAAACAATGAGCATGCTGAGCTTATGGCTACCATCAACGAAACTGGTAACTACGATAAAGATATCGAAGCGGGTTTAACTAAATTGCTTGAATCATTCAAAGCAACGCAAACCTGGTAATTAATAGTTTCGGAGTGAATAGTCATGGCCGGTGGTAAAGAAATAAAAACTAAGATCGGAAGTGTAAAAAATACACAGAAGATCACAAGCGCAATGGAAATGGTTGCTGCTTCAAAGATGCGCAGAGCGCAAGATTTGATGGCATCATCACGCCCATACGCTGAAAACATTAGAAACGTGATCGGTCACATTGCACGCGGCCAACTTGAATATCGCCATCCTTATTTGGAAGAGCGTGAAGTTAAGCGTGTAGGCTATATCGTTATTTCTACCGACCGTGGTCTTTGTGGCGGCTTAAATATTAACTTGTTCAAATCTGTATTAAAAGATTCAGCCAAATGGCAAGAACAAGGCGTTGATGTTGACTTAGCTGTAGTAGGTTCTAAAGCCTCTGCATTCTTTGGCGGCGTTGGCGCAAATATTGTTGCGCAAAAATCAGGTTTAGGCGACACACCTTCTGTTACCGATTTAATCGGTTCAGTTAAAGTGATGTTAGACGCCTATGACAACGGTGAAATCGATAAGTTATACGTTGTTTGCAACAAGTTTGTAAACACTATGACGCAAAAGCCAACAATCGATCAATTGTTACCTTTGCCTAAGTCAGATGATGACGCTATTACCCATCGTTGGGACTACATTTACGAACCAGATGCGCAAGCATTGCTTGACCAATTACTGGTTCGTTACGTGGAGTCTCAAGTATATCAAGGCGTGGTTGAAAACCTAGCCAGTGAACAAGCTGCCCGTATGGTAGCGATGAAAGCCGCTACAGATAATGCTGGTGACTTAATCGATGATTTACAGTTGATATACAACAAAGCTCGTCAAGCAAGTATTACTCAAGAATTGGGTGAGATTGTTGCTGGTGCAGCTGCGGTATAGGCAAAGAGTTTAATTAATAGTTTAGAGGAATAAACATGAGTGCAGGTAAAGTCGTCCAAATCATTGGCGCAGTTGTGGACGTTGAGTTTCCACAAGATGCCGTACCTCAGGTATATGATGCATTAAAAATAACTGAAGGTGACCTTGCTGGTTTAGTACTAGAAGTACAACAGCAACTAGGTGGTGGCGTTGTACGTGCCATTGCTATGGGTACATCTGACGGTTTGCGTCGTGGTCTGAATGTAGAAAATACAGGTTCAGCAATTCAAGTACCAGTGGGTGTAAAAACTCTTGGTCGTATTATGAATGTTTTAGGTGAACCAATTGATGAAGCTGGTGAAATCGGAGCTGACGAAAGTTGGATCATTCACCGTGAAGCGCCTTCTTATGAAGAGCAATCAGCTTCAAACGAATTACTAGAAACTGGTATCAAAGTAATCGACTTAGTTTGTCCATTCGCAAAGGGTGGTAAAGTAGGTTTATTCGGTGGTGCTGGTGTTGGTAAAACCGTTAACATGATGGAATTAATCCGTAACATCGCAATCGAGCACAGTGGTTACTCTGTATTCGCTGGTGTTGGTGAGCGTACTCGTGAGGGTAACGATTTCTACCATGAAATGAGCGAATCTAACGTACTTGATAAAGTAGCGTTAGTTTATGGTCAAATGAACGAGCCTCCTGGAAACCGTTTACGTGTTGCCATGACAGGTTTAACAATGGCTGAGAAGTTCCGTGACGAAGGTCGTGATGTACTATTTTTCGTAGATAACATCTATCGTTACACTCTTGCTGGTACTGAGGTATCTGCACTTCTAGGTCGTATGCCATCTGCCGTAGGTTACCAACCAACTCTTGCAGAAGAGATGGGTGTACTACAAGAGCGTATTACGTCAACGAAGAATGGTTCAATTACATCAATCCAAGCGGTATACGTACCTGCGGATGATTTAACGGATCCATCTCCAGCGACTACCTTTGCTCACTTAGATGCAACAGTTGTACTTTCTCGTGACATCGCATCGCAAGGTATCTACCCTGCAATCGATCCACTAGATTCTACTTCACGTCAACTTGACCCATTAGTAGTTGGTGCAGAGCACTACGAAACTGCTCGTGGCGTACAGTCGACACTTCAACGTTATAAAGAACTTAAAGATATCATCGCTATCTTAGGTATGGACGAGCTTTCTGAAGAAGATAAGCAAACTGTAGCCCGTGCCCGTAAGATTGAGCGTTTCTTATCTCAACCGTTCTTCGTTGCTGAAGTATTCACTGGTTCACCTGGTAAGTACGTATCTCTTAAAGATACAATTTCAGGCTTCAAAGGCATCTTAGCGGGTGACTACGATGAGCTTCCAGAACAAGCGTTCTACATGGTTGGTTCAATCGACGAAGCGGCTGAGAAAGCTAGCAAAATGTAATTTTGCCTAGTTTAGGCACAGGAGATTAATATGTCAGCTATGACGGTTCATTTGGATGTAGTAAGTGCAGAAGAGAGTTTATTCTCTGGCCGCATCGAATCATTACAAATTTCAGGTACGGAAGGTGAGCTAGGTATTATGCCTGGTCACGCACCTTTATTAACGGCCTTAAAACCGGGTATGGCGCGTATTGTTAAACAACATGGCCAGGAAGAAATTATTTATCTTTCTGGTGGCATGTTGGAAGTTCAACCTAACAGCGTAACAGTATTAGCCGATGTGGCTGTACGTAGTGACGACTTAGATGAACAATCTGCTCTAAACGCTAAGCAACGTGCTGAAGAACACATCAACAACGCAGTTGGCGATGTAGACTATGCAGAAGTTGCTGCAGAACTAGCCAGAGCGGTAGCGCAATTACGTGTTATCCAAGAAGCAAGCAAACACAAGAGATAATTACTTGGTTTAACCATGTATAATCTCAGTAAAAAGGCACCTTAGGGTGCCTTTTTTATTGCCTAAATCAAGGGGGTCAGATCAACTTGATTGCTCTTGGCTAAGCAAAGCTTAACGCTAATTTCTTAGCGCCAGCAAAGTCAGACTTACCACTGCCTAGTTTAGGCACTTGCTCTACTTTATATACAGCTGTAGGGATCATTAGAGGATTGGTGCTATTGTCGAGTAAAGTCTGTCTTAATTCATCGACTGTGATATCTGTAGTAGTCAAAATAACGATTTTCTCACCTTTCTTAGAGTCGGGTAGATTAACAGCCATAAACTCGCCCATATCGTCGCTTATTACGTTATTTACTTCTTGTTCAACAGCTTGCAAACTGATCATCTCACCACCAATTTTGGCAAATCGCGAGTAGCGATCGACAATTGTTAAAAAGCCGTCACTATCAAGTGAGCCTTTATCTCCGGTTTTATACCAACGACGATTATCAAGCGTAACAATAACCTCTTTGGTTTTTGCTTCGTCATTTAAGTAACCGAGCATCAGTTGGCTACCTGATATTAAGATCAACCCTTGCTCGCCAGTAGGTAAGGTTTGCATAGTTAGCGGGTCAACAATTCTAAACGAACAACCTGGTAAAGGCATACCTACAGTGCCAACTTTACTGCCCGACTGAACTTTTAAATCATTTGGATCTAACTGATCTGGAATATTTACACTTGCCACTGGTGTTGTTTCAGTTGCGCCATAGCCTTCGTAAATGGTTTTATTGAATTTATCTTTAAAGCTTTGACGAGTATCTTCAGGTAGCTTTTCAGCACCAGCAACAACCAGTCTTAAGTTTTCTAGCATCAATGGATTAATCTTGCGATTAAGCGTGTATAACCTTAAAAAAGTAGCAGTAGCACACAGTAAGGTTGCCTTGTTTTTAGCTATTGCTTTGGCAATATTGAGTGCATCGGTAGGATCTGGATGACAAATTACCGGGATGCCTTCTATCAAGGGTAAAAAGGTAGTAACTGTTAAGCCAAAAGAATGGAATGGTGGCAATGACCCCATAACTACTTCTTTGTCATCTGTGCGTAAAACATCACTTATTTGCTTAACATTGGCCAAGAAATTTTTATGGCTAAGTACAATGCCCTTTGGTGTACCTTCACTACCACTAGAAAACAAAATACATGCTGGTGAGTTTATATCAACCACTTTACCAAATACCTTGTAGAAGCTATTCGATGGCAGTATAAAACTAGCAATAATGGCGCAAATATAACGCGCTTTTGATAATTGCTGCTTAAGATCTTCCATAAAAACAATATTAGTATTAGCAAGCATGGTATCGCAATCAATGCCTTTAGCATTTAACTTATCAATAAATTTTTTAGAAGTTAAAACGGTAGATATTTCAGCGTTTTTAATACCTGAACACACCGCATCAACACTGGTACTATAATTTAAATTAACCGCAGTTTGACCATTAAGTAATACAGCACCATTAGCCATAACTGCCGCACTACTTGCTGGCAACATGAGTCCAATATTTTGACTGTTATCTAACTGCTTTATTTTAGCGGCCAATGTTGCTGTGGCAGCTAATAATTGTAAGTTTGAAAAACGGCTACCACTAGTATCTTTTACTGCCAGTTTAAATAAACTATGTTTAGCCGATTTAATCCAAGCTAAAGGTAGTGGATCGGCATAGCTAGTTTGGTGTTCCCAAGCATTAAAGGCTAATTCAAATACCTTTTGTTTTAGATCGCTAGCAGGCGTTTGCATTGATAATTGTTTACCAAAACTAATTGATACATCACGGCGGAAACCTTGCTGAGTATTTTCTCTAAGTTTACTGCTATTCGCACGAGATAAACGACTGCCCCACAAGCCGTGTAAGTAAAATGGCACAATAACACCATCAACATCGTCAACTACACGCTCAAAGCCAGTTCTAAACACACCAAGTGCGCCAGTACGGCTAATTGCACCTTCAGGAAATAAACAAACAACTTCGCCATCTTTTAGTGCCTGATTTACTAATGCCAATGACTCTTTACTATTACCTTCACTAATTGGAATAGCACCAAAAAACTTAACGATAGGCTTAAGGTACCAACGATTATAAATACTGCGTAGCATGACAAATCGGACTTTGCGTGGACAAGCCATTTGCACTACTAATCCGTCAATCCAACTAATATGATTACCGAGTAATAAAAGCCCACCATTAGCCGGTAAATTATCAAAACCTAATATTTGTAATTTGTATCTATGCTGAATAATAAATGTGGTGATCATTCGCATCAATGAGTGTGGTAACTGATAAACAGTAAATATTGCACCAGCTAAAGCTATGGCCATTAAAACATAAAAAATACCGACACTACTTACGCCATAGGATACTAGTGCGATTGTGATAATCAAAAAGCTTAGCATGGCAACATTTTGCACCCAGTTATTTCCTGCTAGCACGGTTCCTAACTCATCTTCTTTAGCTGTATATTGGATTAAAGAATTAAGCGGTACAATAAACAAACCTCCACTTATACCTAAACCAAGAAAAGTTAGCGCCATAGAAAAGCTTGAGTTTAGAGAAGCGATATTGCCAAGTAAAAGAGCAAAACTTATCGCAGAAACTGGAATTAAACCTAGTTCGATATGGTGCTTAGATATCCGAGCTGCAAACAATGAGCCCAATACAATACCAATACCTGTACTAGCCATAATGCCTTGGATAATTAAGGTATTATTTTCAGATAAAACTTCTTTAGCAAAAGCAGGAAATGTTGCCAGCATTACTTGTGATACAGACCAAAACATAGATAAACCAACAATTGATAACCATATGGTTCTATTGCTCACAATCATTTTTAAGTTTTTAGTTAGATACTGACCTTGAAGATAAGTTTTAGATGAAAAAGTCATACCATGATCAACGCCCTTAGTGTCTTTTATTTGACAAGAAAACCACCACTCAATAACTGAAAGAGCAACCATAACCCAACCAAGAGCTACAACGCCTTGCAAAATGATACTACTATTAGTTAAATCAACGCCGGCAAGTAATAATTCAAAAAATGCTGAAAACACAAAGGTGCCTGATAAAATAGAAACAATAGTAACAGCCTGCACTAAAGCATTACCTTGGGCTAAATTATCCACACCAATTAACTCTTTTAAATAGCCATATTTAGCTGGCGAATAAAGTGCTGATTGAATACCCATTAATAGCGTTAAACAAAATGCGCCGATAAACCAACCTTGGTAATAGCACAAGGTGATTAATAAAGTAGCGACAATGGCAACTAAAGCACTGTTGCGCATTACTGTAGGTTTAGGGTATTTGTCGGCAATAAAACCAGCAGGAGAAAATAATAAAATAAACGGTAAAAGTATTAAGGCATTTAATACTGCCGTTAATACTATTTGTATATCGCCATCATAAATTTTAAATACGGTATTTTGCACAATAATTTTGTGGCCTAAATCAACAAAGGCATTAATAAATACCATGGCGATATAAGCAAAAAATCCCTTAAAAGCGAATAACTGTTTCATAATTTCCCTTAATCTTTATTTATTGGTTGTTAACACGTATTTAGTGTGACTATTTATTGTATATTCTTCTACCAATAATTTAGTTGTTGCAATATATTCGCCATTAGGTATAAATATTTAATACTTAGTCTAAAAATAATACAACAATAATTAGAGTACATTATGGCACAAACAAGTTCACTGTTAATTTCTTTGAAAAAATCACTTAAAGCTCATGGTTATACTTATGCCGATGTTGCTAAGCACATAGGATTAACGCAAGCGAGTATTAAGCGCTTGTTTAGTGAAGAAAATATTTCATTACAGCGTCTTGATCAAATATGCCAAATGATGGACTTAGAAATCTCAGATCTTGTTCTGTTGATGAATGAGCAACAATCTCAGCTGCAACAATTGAGCGTTGAGCAAGAGCAGGAGTTAAGCCAAGATCTTGGCTTACTATTAATAGCTTTGTCGGTCCTTAATAAATGGACCATGGATGAAATTATTGAACATTATGAACTTGAAACTCATTACTGTATTCAAAAGCTAGCTCGTTTAGACAAGCTTAAGATTATCGAATTGTTACCCGGTAATCGGATTAAGCTGTTAGTTGCTCCTAATTTTGGTTGGCGTGACAATGGCCCTATCCAGGAGTTTTTTCAACATACTATAGGACAAGAGTTTTTTAACTCACGTTTTAATCAAGACGAGGAAAGCCTCATAGTACTCAATGGCATGCTTGCCAGTGCCAGTAATAGTGAATTTCAACGCAAACTAAAACGTATTGCACAAGAGTTTGAAGTACTTAATCAAGAAGATTCTAACTTACCGTTAGAGCAGCGCTTTGGCGTTACGGTGGTCTTGGCAATGCGAAGCTGGCGCTATGGATTGTCACAACACTTACTAAAAAAACACCCAGATCAATCATTAGCAAAGTAGTAATAAGTTAAAATTTATTAATTTTAGTTAAACCTTAACAATTTACTTACAACAAACTATTGCAGTGTTTTACATTTGGTTAACGGACTTATTTCAGTGCTAAAGCTATTATTTAACACAGTTAACTTTCATAGTTTTCCTCCCTGAAATGCTATATTTTTATGCCACCTACCTTAGGTGGCTTTTTTTTGTCAAAAATTTACTGACTAATCCCGTTCATTTAAATACATAAAAATGTAATTAGATTAGAAATTTAAGCGGATCAGCGCTAGAATAAACGCAATTTATTTCATTATATTATTTGGATTTTTTATGTCTCTTTCCGTTGTGATCTTAGCCGCAGGTAAAGGCACTCGCATGCGCTCAAACTTACCAAAGGTTTTACACCCTGTTGCTCACCAGTCTATGGTTGAACATGTTATCGACTCTGCTCGCTCGGTTAATTCAGATAATATTTATTTAGTCTATGGTTTTGGCGGCGAGTTATTGCAAGCCCGAGTTCAAGGTGATGATTTAACTTTCGTTGAGCAAAAAGAACAACTAGGAACTGGCCATGCAGTTGATATGGCTAGCCCTTTCTTAAAAGATGATGAAGACGTACTTGTACTTTATGGTGATGTACCATTAACCAAAGTATCGACTTTAGAAAAGTTAATTTCGGCTAAGCAAGATGGCGGCATGGCGTTATTAACAGTTAAGCTAGAAAACCCAACTGGCTATGGTCGTATTATGCGTTTAGGTGGCCACGTAGTTGGTATTGTTGAGCAAAAAGATGCTTCTGCAGAGCAACTACTTATTGATGAGTGTAATACTGGTATTTTGCTTGCTAATGGCGGTGATTTAAAACGCTGGTTATCAAACCTTTCAAATGACAATGCACAAGGTGAATATTATCTTACCGATATTATTGCTATGGCACACAGTGAAGGTGTTGAAATAAGCACAGCTCATCCTGATACTGAAATAGAAGTGGAAGGCGCAAATAACCGCGTGCAATTGGCTAACTTAGAGCGTGCTTACCAATTGCGTAAAGCTGAAGAGTTAATGATTGCTGGCGCTAGCTTACGTGATCCTAATCGTATCGATGTACGCGGTAACGTAACCATAGGTAGTGAAGTACAAATTGATATTAATTGTATTTTTGAAGGTGAGGTAAGCTTAGCTGATGACGTAACCATTGGTGCTAACTGCATTATCATTAATAGCCAAATAGGCAAGGGTGCAACCATAAAGCCAAATAGCATTATTGAAAATGCTCAAATTGGCGAAGCCTGTTCAGCAGGTCCTTTTGCCCGCATTCGTCCTGGCACTGTAATGAAAGCCGATTCACATGTAGGTAACTTTGTTGAAATGAAAAACACTACTATGGATGAAGGCGCAAAAGCAGGGCACTTAACCTACCTTGGCGATGCAGAAATAGGTAAAAAGGTAAATATTGGTGCTGGTACTATTACGTGTAATTATGACGGCGTAAATAAGTCAAAAACTATTATTGGTGATGGCGCCTTTATAGGTTCTAATGCCTCATTAGTAGCCCCTGTTACTATAGGTAAAATGGCTACTACAGGTGCAGGTTCTACTATAGGCAAAGACGTTGAAGATGCACAGTTGGCTATCGCTCGTCCTAAGCAACGTAATTTAGATGGTTGGAAACGCCCGACTAAAAAATAGTGCTGTTAGTCCTAATTGATAAAATCAAAGCAGCTTAGGCTGCTTTTTTTATTGAATAAAATAACTGTTGTAAATATGATGTTAATCAACAACAGGTGGCTTTAACTAGGTTATCTTATAAATAGATACTTATTGAGGTGCACTTGTGACAGAAGAAAAATTAATTAAGATTTTAAAGTACGTCATTGTACTAGGTTTATGCTTATTGTTACTCGGTCATTACCTATTAGAGTATGCCAATTTACCAGAAAAAATGGGTGTAACAGGAATGGTCATTAGTGCCAGTTGTATTGCCTTTGGCTTAATTCTATCGTTACCGACCAAAATGTACTTAACCTTTGTTTTAGTTAAACGAGAAAATGATAAGAAAAAGCAAAAAAAAGAAAATACTAACTAAACTAATAGCTTAATATTATTTTTATTTGTACTCTTACTGGTAATACCACTGTAAATATAAGTTTTTATAAATTTGTAGGAAGTAATAATGACACGGAATTTAATCTCCTTAGCCCTAGCAACAAGTTTTATTTTATCTGCCCCTGTATTGGCGGGATCACCTGCACAAACAGGTTTCTTTGCTCAAGCTGATGGCGCAGGAACCTCTGCAACTAACCCTGCCGGAATGACTCGATTAAAGGGAACTCATCATGAGTTACACGCCATAGTCGCGTTAGGGTTATCAAGCGTAGAAGTTAATCAAGACCAAAGTACATACGATGGTGGCGACCCTGACTCAGACTATTTACCTGTTGTTGTTCCTGGCTACTATTACGTAACCGAATTAAATGAAGATTGGCGTTTTGGTTTTAGTGCTAATATCCCAAGTGGTGTTGGTGCAGACAATGGTAATAAGTGGGCTGGTCGATATTATAGTGATGAATTCTCTTTAATATACATAGCCGCAACACCAGCTATTGCATACAAGGTTAATGACAATCTGTCTCTTGGGGCGGCAATATCATTCACTTATAACTATTCATCAAGTACTTCAGCCGTTAAAAACACAGGCCCAGATTCAGCCGATGGCAAGTTAGAGTACGAAGCTGGCGCTCTCGCTATAAATACTTCAGTTTCTATGCTTTACGAATTCAATCAATATACCCGAATAGGCTTAGTTTATGGCACCGAAGGTAGCGCTGATTTAGAAGGCGATTTAGAATTTTCTGGTTTAGATGCTAATAGAGAAGAACAACTCGCTAACCTGCAAGATGGAGAGTTTGAAGTTGAAAATATTATCCCGCAAAGAGTGCAATTTGGTCTTTATCACGAAACGGAACAAGGTGACTTCTTTACATTCGATACAGTTTGGGCCGATTTTTCTGAATTTGGCTCGGGTGATGTTTCAATCAATGAAAGCGACACTATATCGGTCACTAGTAATTATAAAGATGTTTGGTTTATGTCTTTAGGTTATGGCTGGCAAGCTGAGGATAATTTAACTTACAAAGTAGGTGTTATGCATGTTACTTCAGGTATTGATGATGAGTATCGTTCGCTTTCTATGCCAATAGATGAGCTGTGGGGAGTTGGTGCTGGCTTTACATTAGATGAAGGTGAAAATAAGTGGGACGTCAATTTTAATATTTATAAACAAGGTGACGCTAAAGTTGATACCGGCCCTAGCTTATCTAGAGGTAGAGTGGTGACCAAAAGAGATACACCTTATGCTTTAGCACTTGATATTGCTTATCATTGGTAATAGCTCCCTTCAGTAAAGTGTAATTTTACTGAAGGGAAATATTCAGAGATTAGATCATAAACTTATTTCTAAATACTCACTTTTTGCTCGAGTAATACAAGGTGTAAATAGGCGTTGTTTTTGGTGTTCATTATCATTTAAAACAATATCTTTATGATCTACTTCACCTTGGGTTACTTTACACTTACAGGTACCACAGACACCGTTTTCACATGAGACAGGAATGAATATCTCATGCTCTTTTAGTACTTGTACTATGCTTTTATCTGCAGGTATATCAAACACCTGATCGCGCCCCTTTATACTTAATTGAAACGGTTTTGCATGCTTATCTACCGTTGCGCCAGCAAAACTTTCTTTATTAAACTGTTTACTATTTAAGCTTGCACTTTCTACGCTGCGCTCAATATAATTCATAAAACCAGCAGGGCCACACACATACACATCGGCTTGCTTATTTGCCAATAACACTTGCTCGGCATCTATATTAGCGCTGTCTTCATCGTCAATATAAACCTTAATTGACTCAGCAAAAGGTAATTGCTGCCACTGATCCCTAAATGCCCACTTACTCTGTGTTGCTACACAGTAATGAAACTCAAACTCAGTATTACTTTGGTGCAGTTGCCAGGCCATTGACAGCATTGGAGTTATACCTATGCCACCAGCAAACAGCACAACTTTATTTGCTGGTTTTAAGGCAAAAAGGTTACGTGGCTTACTAATAATAACGGTATCGCCAATACTAAACTGTTGGTGTAATTGCTTAGATCCGCCTCGGCCATTTTCTTCTTTTTGTACTGCAATAACATATTCATCGGAGTTACTTGGCGCATTACATAACGAATATTGGCGTATAAGTCCTGGCTTTATTTCAACGTCAATATGTGCACCTGGGGTAAACTTAGGTAGCTTGGCATCAGCATTAATAGGTGAAAGTGTGTAAGATTTAATGCCGTTCGCAACCGTAGCTATTGCCGTTATGGTTACAGCTAACTTATCTTGTTGTGTTAAGTATTCAGTTATCTTGGTTGCGTTTTTCTCTGTGTAACTTTCGGCATCTATACCTATGTTCACTAGCTCTTGACGTTCGAATACATCTTTACCTAATTGCCATGCTTGCCAATTTCGATAAATAGGCATACTTGGATATAAGTGATGTATTAGGTGGCGATTTTGACCGAAATACACTTTAGCAAAGGCACTATCAAACCCTCGAATAACAGACGTTGTTTTAAATGGACTTGATTCTTTTACTTCACATTTATCGCTAGGATGTTGTACATAGGCAAACATGTAAATTGCTACTGCCACGCCAATACGCTGAGGGATAAAGTAAAGCATGGTAAATTCATACCAATAGCTTGATGAAAAACCTACCGCTAAAATAACCATATAAGAAGTAAAGCCAATCACATTAACTAAATGCGTATTATTTGAGGTACCTTTTCGGTTTTTAAATGACCAATAATTCCAATACAAGTCTTGAGTGAATACCTTAAATGTACGTACCAAGGCATTACCATGGTAAAGATATTCATCAGGATCTTCTTCGCCACAAGTATCTCTATGATGGGTTAAATGTTGATGTCTAAATACCGCGATAGGCATATGAGGGTAAGGAATAAAGGTTAAAATATTAGTAAACCAATCATTAAAAGTACTATTGCGTGACATAATTAAATGTGACGCTTCATGTACCGTTAATATAAAAATAAAAAACGTATAAGTACTTAAAATGGTGACCCAAACAGCTGATATATCACCTTGTAGCCAAAAATAAGAAAGCCCAGCCCAGGCAATTAACGCTGAAATACAAGATAAAGCAATAACCCAATTAATTTGAGGAA
Source organism: Thalassomonas sp. M1454 (assembly GCF_007097525.1). Classification (GTDB taxonomy): domain Bacteria; phylum Pseudomonadota; class Gammaproteobacteria; order Enterobacterales; family Alteromonadaceae; genus Thalassotalea_A. The sequence goes on along the minus strand of NZ_VKDD01000001.1, from coordinate 373,307 downwards.
CGTACAGTAATTTTTTAAATTCTGGGCGTTGCGATAGCAAAGTTAAATCGGCAATTGCCGCTTCATTAATATGCCCCTTAGTTGCTGTTGTCATAATATTACCAATTAGTTTATGTACCAGTTGGTATATAATGTATCAATCAGTACATAAGTTGTAAAGATCAATTTTATAAGCATGATAAACAGGTTATGATTGGCACTTACGAGCCAAGTCATATGATAAAAAAACCAAGGAAACTAGCTGCAATGGCAAGACCACCAAAACAAAGTAATGCATCATCTACTAAACAGCAGTTGATTTTGGCAGCTGCCCAACAGTTTGCACAATTTGGCTTTCAGGGGGCAAGTTTAAGTAAGATCAGAGAAACCGTCGGTGTAAAAAACTCAACTATTATGTACTACTTTAAATCGAAAGCTGGTTTGTACAATGCGGTTAAACAGCATTTAGAACAAAGCTTAGGCGAATTTGTAGATAGCCTTATTTTAAATCAACAAAGCTTACCTGTACTTGAACGCTTTAGTCAGTTTTGCCACAGCTTTAAAGACTGGAGTACAGAAGAGCAAACGTACACAGCCATCATAGTGCAAGAAATGATGAATAATCAGCTTCCTGAAATAGAAGGCGATATCTATAAAAACATTGGCCAGCATTACCTACGTTTAGCAACACATTTGCAAGGTTCACCTACTGACCCTCTTTGGCGAGAACTTAACTGGCCAGTATTTATGATCAATCTAACTTTTTCAATACTTGTTGGCCAAGCTCTATCGGTTGGTGTACCAGTTACGTTTAACCTTGAAGAAACTAGCTACCAAGAACAACAAATACTTGAGGTGATCAGAACCAACTTGCTCGCCAACATAAAAGATAGTCAAATGGTCTTAGAGTTTTTAAATACAACGACAACTAATAATTAAAACAAAAACATTAAAGTAAATCTGATAAGGGGCTAAGCACGCCACTAGCTCCTCGTTCTATCACGTGCGTATAAATTTGTGTAGTACGAACATCACTATGGCCAAGTTGTTCTTGTACAGTTCGAATATCGGCACCGCGTTGTAATAAATGTGTAGCAAATGAATGCCTAAGGGTGTGGCAAGTAACTCGTTTTTGAATCTTAGCCAAGCTTGCTGCTTTTCTTACCGCCTTTTGTATTCCTGAAGCATCTATGTGATGACGCCGCTGAACTTGACTTGCAGGGTCAAGACTTAAACGATTAGATGGAAATAAAAAATGCCACCCTAACTGTTTACGTGCGCTAGGATATTTTTTCGCTAAAGCAAACGGTAACCAAACGCCATCATAATTATTATTTTTTAAGTCTTGTTGATAATAATAAGTCGCCTTATTTATCTGCTGTTTTAGAGACGTTACTAATTCTTTAGCTAAAGTAACTCGTCTGTTCTTACCTCCTTTAGCTTGCCAAATCTGTAGTGATATATAGTCAAAATCTATATCTTGAACTCGCAACCTAACAACTTCCATAAGCCTTAAACCACTTCCGTACATTAGCTGGCAAGGAAGCACCATTTTAGGAGGCAGGAAATTAAAAAACTGCTTTATTTCTTGCTTGGTTAAAACTACAGGTAACTTAGTTGGAGCAGTGCTTTTATTAAAGTTTAATTTTAAAGTTAACGGATTAGAAAATATTTCTCGATATAAAAATACTAATGCATTTAACGCAAGAGCTTGAGTACGAGGTGCAACATGCATTTCATTCGCTAAGAAGCTGAGAAATAATTCAACATCATCATTGTGAAGAGTATCCGGGTGAGCTTTATTATTAAAATTAATAAACGCTTTAATCCAGTATAAATAGGCCTCTATAGTTTTCTTTGCATACTGACGCGTCCACATTTGTTTTTCTACATCTAATAAAAATTTAGATTTCATAATTTGAATTCCTTTTCAATTAATCAAAACTAATTATAGATCATAAAAAACAATGCTAATTCCGCCTTTTAACAGTAAATAAGGAATAATTCCGTGTTTAAACAAAGACAATTTATTTTCTCTTTGAATATCAAGTAAGTACAAGTTAAAGTAGTGTTAATAAAAATAAAAGGTGGAAATTCAAATTCGTAAAATTAAGGATTTTTTCCATCTAATAAGCTGTTAGGTAGCTTTAAACATGGCTGAGTTTGTAAACTGGTTTATACCTATTGTTGGATTTGTTGTTTCAGCATTTGTAGCATACAAATATCAGCTATGGGGCTTAGCCGCAGGAGCTGTTTTATTTGAGTTAAGTGTTGTATTTAGGCTAGAGGCTTTAATGTACTTTGATTCAAATTATACGCCAGGTGTATCTGGAGCAACATCGGTTATATCCGGTGTAATTATTGGTTTAGTGTGGTGCACAGTGTTTTATTTTATTAACCTAATCAAACGCCGTAAGTTTAAAAAAGAAAGCTTAGGTTAAGCAGCTACCTAACAAGGCATTCAATCGGACAATTTACAGTTGGCTTTGTTCGCTTCGCTCATTATTTTAGCCAACTAAAAATTGCCCATTAATGGGGCGTTAGCCTTTCAAGGAGAATTTATTGAGCTGGGAAGTATTATTAGGCTATGTTGTAGCTTTATTACCAACACTAGAAGCACGTAAAGAAAAAGAGCATGATCGGGTAAATGAAACACTTGATGCTTTAAGTGATGCCTACTTTTCTACTGTGACTTATTATGAAGCACCATCACCAGATACTAGAAGAGCACAAATTGAATTGGCTCATAAGTGGGATCGAGTTGCAAATTTAACTAGACCATTTGATCGGAATTTATCTAGTAGGTTTTCCCTAAAAAGTAGGTTTTGGCAAGACGGTGAAGCATGGAGTCCTCAAAAAAGAAAAGGTGCTCGAATCGGTCTTGAAAGTGTCCGTAAAGATGCACGCTTCTTATTAATACCCAAGCAAAAGAAAGGCTAACAAGTCATTCAAAAGGACAAAAAACAGTTGGTTTTTGCTCCTGCGTCGCTTATTTTAACCAACTATTTTTTGCCTCTTAATGAGGCGTTAGGTATTACTCAAACATGAGTGAAGTATTCAGAACATTTCTCGCTATAATTTTGCATGTTTCATGCTTCGCTATCGGAATGTCTTTATTTAATTTAACTGGTTTAAGTGAAGTTATAGAGGTTGTTTCTCTTGCAAGAGAGTTCATTATTATATTACTTGGTTTAGCAGGCATAGTTTTAGTTTCAAACAAGTCGGAAGAACCATTTGTGCATACCTTTGTTAAACTAATCGCGCAAAGCTTTGAATGGTTTTTTTTACTATTAACACTTGTCGCTTTTACATCCTTGATAGATGAAAAAGATACTACTTTTGGGCTGTTTTCATTTGTTGGGTTTGCATTAATTACGTATGGTATTCATAAGTTTAAATTTAGCACTAGACTAAATAATACCTAACAAGGCAATAAAGCAGGACAAATAAAGCTTGGCTTTTGTCACTGCGTGCCAGAATTTTAGCCAAGCATTTATTTGCCCCTTAGTGGGGCGTTATTAAGATTAAAGGATAGGATGAAAAATTTAACCATTGCTTTGATATTAAGCATAATTTCTATAGGTGCTGTGGCAACTGAGAAAACAGACATCCTTTTGCTAAAAATACAAAACGAGCTTAATGGTTTAGAAGAAGTGCTTAATTCTAAACTGGAGAAAACTTTTCTAGAAAACATAAAAACTGAGAATGGCTCTAAGTTGTATTTCGTTCCACAAGAGGATGTTGGATTTCGGTGTGGTTTAATAGTGTCTAACCAAAACCCAGAAATACTATATACCTTGCAATATGTAAGTGAAACGAGTGAATGGGTTCCTATAAATGGAGCACCTAAAAAAAGAAAAAACTGGGTAATATCTAAATAACAAGTTACTCAATAGGACAAATAACACTGTCACAGTTTATGCAAACAACGCAAAAAGCAGTATCATTAGCCTCTTAGTAAGGCGTTATATACCAATTATAATTTGGAGGTAATATGGAGTTCGATGAAGACAAAATAGATGAAGCAGCACTCGCTTTATTATATTTGACGTTACATGATGAATTCAGAGCCTGGAAGCAAATGGATTGGGAAGTTACAAACAGGCTGTTCGATAAAGGTTTAATTTATGACCCTAAGGGTAAAGTCAAATCAGTTTGTTTTACTGATGAGGGGCTTAAAAAATCTGAAGAACTATTTAAAAAATTATTTGCCAAGTAATGTGGGTGTTTTGTTATATAACAAGTCGCTCAAGAGGGCCTCTATATCTCATAGCCCGCGGTTAACATCCATACTTTTGTGTAATATTCTAACGATTAAAACTTGGTTTTTTTTGTGCTCTTTATAATAAATTACGTGACTACCTTGAGGTTGTTTTCGATAACCTTCTCTTATATAGTCGCAATTGACTCCCAACATTGGTTCGTCGGCTAATTGATTGAAAGTATTATCTATCAACTTTAAGTAATCATTTCTTTGCTTTGTTCCCCAAGTTAATTGAGTATACTTTGCTATTTTTATTAAATCATTTTTAGCTTTTCCTGATAATTCGAATTTCGACATTAGAGATTATCTTTGTCCAACTCAGAAATCAAAGAATCATACGAGTAATCTGAGATGCCACTATTTTCACCTTCAATTAGCATATTTCGTAAACTCATTATCTTTGTTTCCTGATCTTCTAGAGCTCTTAAACCAGCACGTACTACTTCACTTGCTGAACCATAACGACCGGAGTTAAGTTGTTTATTTATAAATTTATCGAAATGCTCGCCCAATGTTACGCTTGTATTCTTAGCCATAATGTAAAACCTTTTAAATACCAATATATATTAGATTATGGTATAAAAAATATAGCAAGGCAATTAAACGGACAAAAACAGTTGGCTTTCTACTCGTACCTAGCTAGCTTTAGACAACAGTTTTAAGACACTTAAGGCGATGTTATCTTTTTATTAAACTTTTGCGTTTGAATCAATAGGTGGAAATTAGTTTGTGGGGAATGTACTGGCGATATCTACTTTCAATTTTCTTTTCATCACTTCTCGTTGCGTTTATAAGTGAGCAACTGAACTTATTGAATCTAATTAATAATTTTAGCTTAATGCCAACAGTTTTTTGGTGCATCTTAGCCGTATTCTTTATTTTGATTACGCTATTTCAAAATAAAGGATTGCCATATGTGTTTTTAGGTAGCAGATTGCACTTATCCAATAAGGTTTGGTGTAGGTTTAACCTGATGAATATATCTCTTTTTTTTGCGTTAGCAATCATTGCCTACATTGTTAATCAAGTGGTCAACGAAGAAGTATGGGCTCTTTATAAATTATTCGGACAACCTATTTTTTTAGTGCTAATCCCACTGCTTAGCTTATGGTTAATTACTAGGCGTATAACAATATAACGAGTCACTTAATAGGATAAATAACACAAAAACATGTGTCAGTATCATTAGCTTCTTAAGGCGGCGTTGGTTTTGAGTGTTCAAAGTTCAATAGCTTTAGACAGGTTAAGGGTTCCATTATTAAACTTAGACAAGCATTATTAACCTCCTACTACAGCGTTATAGCTTTATAAAGCACGGAAGAAAGATGAAGATTGATGTAACAACCTCCCCAACAGAAAGCGACCTTGAAACCATAAGTAAAGGTATTCAATCTTTTAACCAACGACATATTCCTGATGATGTTGTATTTGAAGCCGATACCAAATTTGCTGCATTTGTTAGAGATGATGATGGCAAAGTGTTAGGTGGCGTGAGAGCTACAGCATTTTGGAATTACTGTATTTTAGAGTTACTCTGGTTATCTGATGAAACTAGAGGTAAAGGTGTTGGCAACAAATTAATGGACGCAGCAGAAAGCTTTGCAAAAGAAAAAGGCTTCAAATATATGCGCACTGAAACATTAAGTTTCCAAGCAAAGCCTTTTTATGAAAAACGAGGCTATAAAGTTTATGGTGAGTTAGTCGATCATCCCCAAGGTCATGTAACCTTCTGCCTTGTAAAAGCGTTATAACAAGAGTTTAAAGCTGGATTCTAGTTGGCAGAGTGTTAACTTAGCATTAGGAGATTAGTTATGATTTCATATCGAGCAACCGATGATTTATTAAAATCAGCTGAAATTACTTATGACAATATGCGTTCTTATTATGCTCATCACTCTGTCGATTGGGAACAAGCTAAAATTCTGGAGCAAATTCAAGATCTAGATAATTGGGATATTTTACTTAATGGCGAGCTAATAGGAGTTTTACGGTTGTCATTCGATAGTGATGGCTGTTATCTAAGAGATCTGCAAATTAGTGCTTCATTTCAGAATCGAGGTATTGGCGCCCAAGCATTGCATGAATCAGTGCGGTTGGCTCGAAATTTAGCTGCTACAAAGCTAAGTTTGAAGGTGTTTAAAATTAGCCCTGCATATCACCTATATAAAAGACAGAGGTTTAGTGTGGTCAGTGAGGATGAAAAGTTTTATTACATGGAGTTGAAAATCACCTAGTTATGGCTAAAACAACTATTTATCAAACTTAGATTTTCAAGCTCTTAAGGTTTTAATCAAAAGAAATTGGCCTTTAAATCGGCTTTAAAGGAATGTATACGAGTATTATGAAAATTCAAAAGTTAATCTTACTAAGCTTTACACACCTTTCTATGTTGGCCTTTGGCTTTATCATAGGAATTTATCTATTACCTATACTTATCGCTCCCCCTTCACCAACTGCTGCTGATATTAAAGCAATAGCTTTGCAGGCTGAATATAGGACTGAATTTACACGAGATCTAAAGGGCAGTGATCTGCTCCACTGGGGAGAAGGTCGGGTCTCACTTAGCCAAGAATATATAACTTTAATGGGGGAGCTTGCTCCTGGCCCAGAATACAAACTTTATTTATCTCCTAAATTTGTTGAAACCGAAGCTGAATTTGAACTCTTGAAGCCCTCAATGCAACTTGTTGGCGATGTAGATACTTTTGACAATTTCATGGTAAAGCTAGAGGCTAGCGTTAAGTTATCGCAATTTAATACTGTTGTGGTTTGGTGTGAGGCCTTTGGAGAATTTATTACGTCCGCTAAATATCGTTAACTTAAATGAGTATTTATAGAAACGTGCTGCAGAAGATACTTTTGTTGATGTATTGATTACGTCTAAAGGGTGTAAACAATTAAACGTAAGTTTTAATGGCGAAGAAGTTTTAGGACTATTAAGGTAAATTACTTACATCAAATAACGCGAGTGTGATCATGATTAAGTTTAATGTGTTTGGTAAAAAGATGTCTGTTGTTAAAAAAGACCAACAATGGTTACTATTTAATGAATCAGATACGGGTATGCGCTCGCGTGTTTATGATGTGGTTATTCCTCAAGACTTAGATATAGCAGAACTTGCTACTTATCTTGATGATATATTCCATGAGTATTCGTCAGATAAGCATCCTAAAGTAGTAAAACTCGATTAATATTATAAAGCTTAATGTTAAGTCTCACTATTAAGGGGAAAGTTTGACAAAAATTATAATTTTTGGAAATTCTGGTTCGGGTAAATCAACGCTAGCAAAACAACTTGCTAGTAAAGGTGGCTTGTCTCATTTAGATTTAGATACAGTTGCTTGGAATTCTTCTCCTCAACCTGAACGTATGCCTCTTGCACAATCAAATACGTTAATTACACAATTTTTAAATGCCAACGATAACTGGATTGTTGAAGGCTGCTATTCAGATTTAATTGAAATGATCATCCCATATGCGAGTGAAATGATTTTTTTAAATTTACCTGTACCAAACTGTATTAAAAATGCAAAAAATAGACCTTGGGAAGCTCATAAATACGAAAGTAAAGCAGCCCAAGATGCAAACTTGGATATGTTAATCGATTGGATTTCACAATATGATCTTCGAACAGATACCTTCTCTAAAGTCGCTCATCAAAGTATTTATGATAAATTTACAGGCAAAAAAACAATGCACGTAACAAATCAAGATAATTAAGGAAAATAAAACTATGCAGCCAATACGTTTAATAAGTTATTTATGTATTCTGTTTTCAATGTTTGCAAATAAAGCTTATGCACAATCAGTTGACGATGTGTTTAGTAGCAATAAAGGTTCAAAGCTTAATGCCACAGAGTTTGCTACATTTGATCAACCTTGGGCAATGACATTTTTACCTAATGGCGAGCTACTGGTTACTGAAAAAGAAGGTAAGTTGATACTTGTTAATTTAGACAAGCGCACCAAGGTAACCGTTGCAGGAGTGCCGAAAGTCGCTTATGGCGGCCAAGGTGGTTTGGGCGATATTATTATTCACCCTAACTATCAAGATAATAACTTGGTTTACTTGTCATATGCAGATCAGGATAGCTCTGGTAAAAAAGGTGCTGTAGTTATTCGTGCGCAACTTAAATTACCCTCAGGTAAACCTAAATTAGAAAATATCGAAACTCTTTGGCAACAAACACCTAAGGTTAGCGGTAGTGGCCATTATTCGCATAAAATGGCATTCAGTCCCGATGGTTATTTAATGATTACTTCTGGCGATAGACAAAAGCAAGAGCCAGCACAAAGCTGGGAACAAAATTTAGGTAAAATCATTAGGCTTAATAGCGATGGCAGTGTACCTGAAGATAATCCATTCCAGCACAAAGGTGAACTAGCAAAGACTTTTTGGTCAACAGGTCATCGTAATATGCTCGGCATTGCTTTTGATAACAAAGGCCAGTTGTGGAGCCATGAAATGGGCCCTAGACACGGTGATGAGTTTAACCTAGTTGTTGGTGGAGGTAATTATGGTTGGCCTATTGTATCTGAGGGCAATCAATATTCGGGTGTAAAAATACCTAATCATGATACCCGTCCAGAATTTAGTGCGCCCAAGGTTAGTTGGGTACCAACGGTAGCTCCCTCTGGTTTGATTGTCTACAGCGGTTCAATTTTTCCTCAATGGCAAGGCGATGTGTTTATCGGCGGGCTTAAATCTGAGTCACTGCTACGAATGCATATTGCAGGTATTCAAGTAAAAGAGGCTGAGCGTTTTGATATGAAAAAACGCATACGCGAGGTAGAGCAAGGACCTAAAGGAGCTATCTGGGTTTTAGAAGATGGTGAAAATGCTCGCTTGCTACAACTTACACCATCTAATTAATGTTTGGCTTTATTAGCCGTTAATGTTCTAGCTAATAAGTTTAAGCTAGAACATTAACTCGCTTTATTTAAGGCTGAAAATAAATAGGTGAACCAGGACCTACTGGTAAACCAAAAGCAAATACCCAAATATAGAATAACGCTACCCAACCGGCTAAGAAAGCCAGACTATATGGCAACATAGTCGCTATTAATGTTCCTATACCCATGTCTTTTTTGTACTTAGTTGCAACCGCAAGTATCAAACCAAAATAGCTCATCATAGGGGTGATTAAATTGGTGACCGAGTCGCCAATACGGTAAGCCGCTTGAATGGTTTCAGGTGCATAGCCGATCAGCATTAACATAGGCACAAATATAGGAGCGGTAGCTGCCCACTGTGCAGATGACGAGCCTAATGTTAGGTTAATTACCGCACACATTAAAATAAATAAAACAAAGACCTCAGGGCCAGTCATGCTTAATGCTTGTAATAGTTCAGCACCATTAATTGCTAAAATGGTGCCTAAATTGGTCCATTTAAAAAACGCAACAAACTGTGCCGCAAAAAATACTAGCACAATATACATGCTTAACGAGCCCATACTTTTACTCATAGCGTTAATCACATCACGATCGTTTTTCATGGTGCCAACCACTTTACCGTAAACAAAACCAGGGATGGCAAAGGTAATAAAGATAAAAGCGACTATGCCTTTTAAAAACGGAGAGCCTTTTACTAAACCAGTTTCAGGGTGTCTTAAAATACCGTCGTCAGGAACGATAGTAAGCGCGAGTAGTATTGCTAAGCCAAGAAAAGTTAAGCCAGCATACATTAAGCCTTTACGCTCAATTGCAGACAAGTGTTCAATATTAGTGTCTAGCACTTCACTTGCCTCATCTTCATTGTATTTTCCTAATCTAGGTTCAACTACTTTTTCAGTAATAAAGGTACCTAAGATTGCAATAAGGAAGGTTGAGATCATCATAAAGTACCAGTTGGCTTCAGGACCAACTTGGTAATCAGGGGCGATCATTTGCGCAGCTGGCGTTGTTATACCTGCAAGCAGAGGGTCAATTGTACCAAGTAATAAGTTGGCACTATAACCACCTGAAACACCAGCAAAGGCAGCAGCTAAACCAGCTAACGGATGGCGACCTAAGCTATGAAAGATCATGGCTGCAAGTGGAATTAAAACTACATAACCAAGCTCCGAAGCTGTATTTGATAAGATAGCTGCAAACACTATCATAAAGGTTACTAAGCGCTTAGATGCTCCCATAACCATGCCGCGTAATGCCGCAGATAAAAAGCCTGAATGTTCAGCAACACTAACACCAAGCAATGCAACTAAAACAGTGCCTAGAGGTGCAAAGTTAGTAAAGTTAGTAACTAAGCCAGTGACAATTTTTTGCAAACCGTCGGCGCTCATTAGGCTAACCACTTCAATAACACCATCAGGATCTCGTCCTGAAGAGCCTATTGGGCGAGGGTCAATTGCGCTCAATCCGAACCAATCAGCAATGCCACTAAAGACAATGATGAATAAGCAAAATAGGGCAAAGAGTGTGATTGGGTGAGGTAGCAAGTTACCTAAAAATTCAACCGAAGCTAAAAATCGATTAAACCAAGTATCTTTAGGTGCCTGCTGTGTAGTTTCTATAGTCATAAATTACAGCTTAATGATTAAAAAATAAAAACGAAAGTTAACACTTTTAAGGAGAAAATACCTCATTAAATGACGCAGTGATGGTATTATTTTTATTATCAAACATGTATATGACCTATGATTAAAAATGTAGCAACATAAAATACGGTAAACTATGATTTTAAATATAAATATTGTGGATGCTTTTACTAGCGTAGCGTTTAAAGGTAATTCTGCGGCAGTTCTTATTACTGAGCACAACCTTAGTGATGAGTTAATGCAAAATATTGCGATAGAAAACAATCTATCAGAAACGGCATTTGTAAAGCCACTGGCTAAGAATTCTTTTCAAATACGTTGGTTTTCGCCAATTACCGAAATAGATTTTTGTGGGCATGCTACTTTAGCTGCCGCTTTTACTTTGTTTGCACAAGATAAGTCTTTATTGCAAGTTGTCTTTCAAACATTACATGTTGGAGAGTTAACAGTTAAACGCAAAAATGATGGCTTAATTGAAATGAGCTTTCCTAATTGCGCCCCTAAACATGTTGACCATATACCTGAAGACTTACTTAATGGGTTATCTATTAAGCCTAAGCAAGTGCTTAAAAATCAGCAAGCTTACTTTGCCGTTTATGAGCATGAGTCTGATGTTATTCAAGTAGTACAAAACTCTAACGAGCTTAAAAAGCTGAAGCCTTATGATGTGGTTGTTACTGCGCCTGCGAGTAAATATGATTTTATATCGCGTTATTTTTGGCCGGCTAACGGTGGTGATGAAGACCCTGTTACTGGTTCTATTCATGCTGGTCTTGCGCCATTTTGGGCTAAGCAGTTAAATAAGGATAACCTTAGTGCTTATCAGGCATCGCAGCGTGGCGGCGAGTTAACTTGCCGTATTAGTGATGACCGGGTTTTAGTCTCAGGCAAGGCTGTGCAATACTTGCAAGGTACAATAACCGTCTAATTAGAAAATACCCACTTGGTTAATTAACTTGGTATAAAACTACATAAGGAAAAAAATGAAATACTTTGCCTATGGCTCGAATATGTCAATTGCAAGATTAAGTGCTCGTGTGCCAAGTGCTAAACGCTTAGGTACATTTATTTTAAAGCAGCATACATTAAAATTTCATAAAGTAAGTCATGACGGCTCAGGTAAATGCGATGCATATTTTACTCAAAATAAGCATGATAAAGTCATTGGCGCTTTGTTTGAAATAGCTGAAAATGAAAAGCCTTACTTAGATAAAGTTGAAGGTTTGGGCGTTGGCTATAATGAAAAAACAGTACTTGTTGAAGATGAATTTGGCAATCAAGCACAAGCTTCAACGTATTATGCAATCACGATAGATAGCGAGGCGGTGCCATATTGCTGGTATAAAAAACATGTATTAATTGGTGCTAGAGAATCGGCTTTACCCAAGGAGTACATTGCACAGATCGAACAGGTAGCCTTTAAATCTGATGCAAATATTGAAAGAACGAAAATAGAAAATTCACTGCACCTTTAGGCTGTATTGTTATGACTCCAGCAATTAATTTGTTAAACAAACACAAAATAGCGCATACAGTGCATGAGTATCAGCACGACCCACTTTGTGACTCGTTTGGTTTAGAAGCCGTTGAAAAACTTTCTTTACCTGCCGAGCGTGTATTTAAAACCTTAGTTGTTAGTTTAGATAATAATGAACTTGCTGTAGCGATAGTTCCGGTGTCTTTTAAGCTCAGTTTAAAGCTAATTGCCAAAGCTGTTAAAGCGAAAAAATCTGTGATGGCAGATAAAGCTGCAGTTGCACGAAGTACAGGTTATGTTTTAGGTGGAGTGAGCCCTTTGGGGCAAAAGAAGCGGTTGAAAACAGTTATAGACAGTTCCGCTAAACAATTTCCTAGTATCTATGTAAGTGCAGGTAGAAGAGGTTTAGAAGTTGAGTTGTGCCCTAAAGATTTGAGTTCTTTAACCAACGCTATATTTGCTGACATATGCTTGTAATATATGCATACTAAAATGAGCTATTAAATTAATTAACCAATGAAAAACTCGATGAATCAATGTGTTGAAGTGTTCTGGCGATTTCTTTTACTAGGCTGTATCAGCTTTGGTGGTCCTGCTGCTCATATTGGCTATTTTAGGAAAACATTTGTCGAGCAGTTAAAGTGGCTAGATGAATCTGCTTACGCACGCCTTATCGCTTTGAGTCAGTTCTTGCCTGGGCCTGGCTCTAGCCAGATTGGCTTTAGTATTGGCTACCAACGAGCTGGCTTAGCAGGTGCTATTTCGGCATTTATTGGCTTTACCTTACCTTCTTTTTTATTGCTCTATTTTTTTGCCTTAACAACTAGTCAGCACAGCGAGCAAGTGTTTCTTGATGGTGTTATTCATGGTTTAAAACTGCTAGCTGTTGTTGTCGTCGCCGATGCTACATTAACTATGTTTAAAATGTTTTGCACCAACAGATTAACTATTTTTATATTTGCCGCTAGTGCTCTGTTTTTAATGCTTTTTCCAAGCTTGTTAAGCCAATTGTTGGTATTGGTTGCTAGCGCATTAATTGCGCTTGTATATCAAAAAGTAGCAAAATCAAAAGCTAACCCCTCGATAGTTGAACAAACATCGTCGACAGCAAAGCATATGGGTTTTAATAAGCTACCAATGATACTGTTTTTGAGCTTATTAATCGTACTACCTTTTATCTCTTTACCTTGGCCATTACTTAACTTATTCAATGACTTCTACCTTGCGGGTAGCTTAGTGTTTGGTGGCGGCCATGTGGTTTTACCGTTATTACAAGAAACACTTGGAAGCGCAGTTACTACCGATAATTTTTTAACGGGCTATGCAGCTGCACAAGCCGTTCCTGGCCCTATGTTTACTTTAGCTACTTTTTTAGGTGCTAGTTCTTTACCTGAACAAGCTCTTCTTGGCGCAACTATAGCTACTTTGGGAGTTTTTTTACCGGGGTTTTTATTAATACTGAGCTTACAAGAAAGTTGGTCTAACTTGGCTCAAAATAAAAATATAGCTAATGCTATTGTTGGCGTAAATGCAGCCGTTGTCGGTTTATTATTAGCCGCTTTGTATAACCCTGTTTTCATCAGTGCTGTGCTGTCTATTAGTCAGCTTGTGATTGTCTTAATAGGTTTTGTACTATTGCGCTTTACCAAGTTACCTATCTTGACCTATGTAATTAGTTTTGCCTTGCTTGGATATTTTTTATTTTAGTTACCTTGTATTAATCAAGTGTTTATCTTGCTTTACAAGGAGTCGGTCGCATTTTTAATGTTTGTTGATAGACATATAGTGCCTGAGTCTTTATTCTTGAGCCGATTACAAAAACAAACTAAGAATAACTATGAAAAAAATGACCTTATTATGCCTTGCAGGCCTGTTAACCGCTTGTGGTAATGACAATGCCGAGCAACAAGTTACAACCTCTCAAGTAGAACCAAATCATTCAATTAATTACCCAATTACTCGCAAAGGTGATGTGGTTGATAAGTATTTTGATACTGAAGTAGCCGACCCATACCGTTGGTTAGAAGATGACCGTAGTGAAGAAACTGCGGCATGGGTTACAGCAGAAAATAAAGTAACCTTTGATTATTTAAATGCTATTCCATATAAAAACAAAATCAAATCTCGTTTAGAAGAGCTTTGGAATTATGAGAAGTTCAGCGCACCTTTTACCGAAGGTGAATATACTTATTTCTATAAAAATGATGGTCTGCAAAATCAATATGCTGTTTATCGTCAAAAAGATGGTGGTGAAGTTGAACTTTTCCTCGATCCAAATAAATTTAGTGCCGATGGAACTACTTCATTAAGTACGTTGAGTTTTTCAAAAGATGGTTCTATTGCTGCATACGCTATTTCTGAAGGCGGTAGTGACTGGCGTAAAATTATTGTTATTGACGTTGAAACTAAGCAGCCTCTAGAAGAAGCGTTAGTAGACGTTAAATTCTCAGGGATTTCTTGGTATAAAAACGAAGGTTTCTATTACTCTAGCTACGACAAGCCAAAAGGTAGTGAGTTATCGGCTAAAACTGATCAACATAAATTGTATTACCACAAGTTAGGTCAAGCACAATCACAAGACCAAGTTATATTTGGTGCTAGCGAAGATGAAAAACGTCGTTATATTGCTGGTGAAGTTAGCGAAGATAATCGCTTTTTAATTGTTACTGGTGCGCAATCAACGTCAGGTAACGATCTATACATAAAAGATTTAACTAAAGCTGATAGCAAGCTAATTAACATTCTCGATCACCAAAAATCAGATACTTATTTACTTCATAATGAAGGTGATAAGCTTTTCTTTGTTACTAATTTAAATGCGCCAAATAAAAAAATCGTTACCGTAGATGCGAATAATCCAAGTGTTGAAAACTGGATAGATTTGATTGCTGAAACTGAAAACGTATTAGTACCATCTGTTGGTGGTGGCTTTATTTTTACTGAGTATATGGTTGATGCGATTTCAAAAGTTAACCAGTATGACTTCAATGGTAAATTAGTTAGAGAAGTAACCTTGCCAGGTGTAGGTAGTGTTTCAAGCATTTCTGGTAAAGCTAGCGCAAGCACCTTGTACTACTCTTTCACTAACTACAAAGTAGCATCAACAATCTATCGTTTTGATGTTGCATCAGGTAAGTCGGAAGTTTATTTAGCCTCTGGCGCTAAATTTAATAGTGATGACTATGTGTCAAAACAAGTATTTTACACATCGAAAGATGGTACTAAGGTACCAATGATTATTACCCATAAAAAAGATATAGAACTTAATGGTAATAACCCAACTATTTTATATGGTTACGGTGGTTTTAATATTAGTCTAACGCCAAGTTTCTCAATTGCTAATGCTGTGTGGATGGAGCAAGGTGGTATTTACGCTGTTGCCAACTTACGTGGCGGTGGTGAATACGGTAAAAAATGGCATGATGCTGGTACGAAACTGCAAAAACAAAATGTGTTTGATGACTTTATAGCCGCAGCCGAATATTTAATTAAAGAACAATATACTTCGAGTGACTATCTAGCCGTTCGTGGTGGCTCTAATGGTGGCTTATTGGTTGGCGCTGTGATGACGCAACGTCCAGACTTAATGCAAGTTGCTTTGCCAGCCGTTGGTGTATTAGACATGCTGCGCTACCATACTTTTACGGCAGGTGCTGGTTGGGCTTACGATTACGGTACAGCTGAGCAAAGTAAAGAAATGTTTGAATATTTACAAGCTTACTCACCAGTACATAATGTAAAACCTGGAGTTAGTTATCCTGCGACTATGGTCACAACTGGAGATCATGATGATCGAGTTGTGCCAGCACACTCATTTAAGTTTGCTGCCCACTTACAAGATAAGCAAGCAGGCAGTGCGCCAACGCTTATTCGTATTGAAACTAATGCTGGTCATGGTGCAGGGACACCTGTTGCTAAAACCATTGAACAATACGCAGATATCTTTAGCTTTACCCTTTACAATATGGGCGTAAAGCAACTGTAGTCAGTAATTTGTAATGCAAGAGGCATCCTGCGGGGTGCCTTTTTTTTGTTTTTTTTCTATTGGCTATTTTATTTTTCATCAAGCTAGTATATTGTGTTTGAACACTCGTACTATTTCAAAAGCAATAACAAGTAAAAATACGAGCGCTTAATAATATAAAAAAATATAAAAATAATAATAAAATCCAAATAGCTTTGCAGAAAAATGGGGAAATATATGGCGAAAGAAAATATATCGCAATACACATCTCTAAAATCCATGGACGAACGTTTAGATTTGTATTGGCAAGCAAGTAAAAAAGTATTTTATATATTAACTGGTATCTGGCTTATGGTTACATTTGGCTTTGGTATCGTTTTAAACGAATGGTTAATGCAAGTTAGTGTGTTTAACTTTCCTTTAAGTTATTTATATAGTGAAGTTGCTGCTATGGCATTTCATTTGTTGCTGTTGGTTTCTTATTTGACTTGGATGAATCGGATCAAGCTTAAACTTGGTTTACAAAATAAAAACCCGGCTAAATTAACGAAAGCTCGATTACGAGAGCAATACCAACAAACTCAGTTACATTCTTAATATCACTTCTTCAAACCGTCTAATGTTATTTAGGCGGTTTTTTATTTACTACAACCATTTAGTCGAAAAACATTTGCTATTAGCCTAAAGTCTTATAACATTATCTTTACAAAACCCTTACAATGAATAGGGAAATAATAGTAGGGACAATATAAAATGTTTTCACCAGAGAAAGTTATCATTGCCGATGACCATCCACTGTTTAGGCAAGCATTGCTAGAAACCTTAAAAGAGCGGATGTCGAGCACCAAATGGTTACAAGCCGAAACGGTCGAAGAATTAGATAAATTGCTATTATCAGATAGTGATTCAGACCTACTTTTACTTGATCTTAATATTCCTGGAGCTCATGGCTTTAATACCTTAATTCATGTTCGCCAGCATTTTCCTCAAATTCCTGTTGTTGTGGTTTCAGCTTATGAAGATATCGACACCATAACCCAAGCTATGAATTATGGTGCAGCA
The DNA here is from genome assembly GCF_007097525.1 of Thalassomonas sp. M1454. GTDB lineage: Bacteria > Pseudomonadota > Gammaproteobacteria > Enterobacterales > Alteromonadaceae > Thalassotalea_A. The sequence continues at coordinate 356,021 of NZ_VKDD01000001.1, read as the reverse complement.
GGTTTTATTCCTAAATCTACAGATGTTTCAACTATATTCACAGCCATTAATAAGGTGCTGTCTGGTGAACTATGGACTCCTGAGACAACCTCTTCTAGCACGCAACCTGACAGTAAAGCATTAGTTGCTAAACGTATTGCTAGCCTTACCCAACAACAATATAAAATTTTACTTATGTTTGCTGAAGGCCTGTTAAATAAGCAAATTGCTTATGATTTAAATGTTTCTGAAGCGACCATTAAAGCGCACGCAACAGCAATATTTAAAAAGTTAGATGTACGAAACCGTACACAAGCGGTGATTGTATTAGGTCAGTTAGATTTAACTGAAACAGATTTTTCACAAGAGATAAGTCTGTAATAGCGCTCTGCTTTTAGCTTACTTGCAATCAACAAAAACCAGCACCATTTGTGCTGGTTTTTTTATTGAAATTACTCGGCGTTCGGAGCCTGATTGCTTCCGTTTAACGTTTGTTTGGTAACTGTAATAGCATCGTTGGCGAGATTATGGTTGCCAGTGATTAAATCATCTAGGGTCCCTGTCTTAGCATCCACTATGCCAAGTTCACGCATCATAGTATCAATTAAAGGTGCGTTAGCTCTATAACCTAATGCTGCTGAGGTTATCTGCTCAGCAAGGCCTCCGCTTGTTGCTCCGCTACCTTCACCATTATTAACGACCGTGTTACCAGCATTGGTCCCAAAACCTTGTAAAATTTTAATTCCATCTATGTTTTCTAAAGGTTTAACTGCATTAGAAACAATCTCTGGTAGTGCAGAAAGTATTGCTAGTGATTTTTGAAGTTCAACTTGCTCGTCCCTAAGTTTGTTTTCTGCTTCATAAAGAGCCTCTTTACCTGCAGCTTCAACAGCGTATACTTTTTCATCAGCTTCTGCAGACAGTTTTTTCGATTCAGCGTCAGCTTTTGCTTCTATAAGCACTGCTTGAGATCTATCTTCTGCCGCTTTCATTTCCGCTTGTGCTTGAACTGTAATTCCAACAGCTTCGCGTTCAGCTTCTTTTGTTGCATCGATGACTTCTATTTCTTTTTTACGATTTGCTTGAGCAACTTGCTGGGTTGTTATTACGGCTTCTTCTTTTTCTACTTTACTTTTCTCTGCTTCAGCTGCTTTTGCTCGTGCGGCTGATTCTTCTTCTGATTTTTCTGCAATTGCAATTTGCTTATCTTGATTTGAAACTTCGATGTCTTTTTCTTGCTGAATCCGCGCTTGCTCGATAGCTTTTCTTTTATCTATTTGTTGAGTTTCTATTTGTTTAGACTTTTCAATTTCAGCTGCTTCAACAGCTTTTTCTTTTGAAATTTCAGCTTCACGCTCTTCACGCTCACGTAACTCTCGTTGTTTAACAATTTCTGCTTGTTGTTCTACACGTTTAAATTCAATCGCTTGTTCTTGAGCTAACTGCGCTTCTTTTTGTGATTGCTGAATTTCTAGAGATTGCTTTTCTGCATCTAAATTACGCTGCTCTATTTTTATGCGGTTTTCTTGTTCAATATCGTTAGTTTCTTTACGCTTTTCTTCAATGATTTTAGCTAAACGAGCTCGGCCTTCAGCATCAAACGCGTTGTTTTCATTGAAAAATTGTAGGTCGGTTTGATCAAACCCTGTTAAAGATACTGATTCAAGCTCTAGGCCATTCTTTTCAAGATCAGACATCACACTTTGTTGTACCTTTTGTACAAACTCCGTACGTTGTTCGTGCATTTCAGTCATGCTCATTTCTGCTGCTACGGCTCGAAGTACATCAACAAATTTAGATTCCATTAGTTTTTTAAGCTCTTCAACTCGCATGGTACGAGTACCTAACGTTTGTGCCGCCATAGAGATGCCTTCAGAGTTTGGCGCAACTCGTAAGTAGAAATCAGACTTTACATCAACACGCATTCTATCTTTAGTGATAAGTGCATCTTTTTGTGTTTTTTCAACTTCAATCCGTAGGGTGTTCATGTTTACAGGAATAGTCTCATGTACAACTGGTAGTACAATTGCCCCTCCGTCTTTTACTACTTTCTCACCGCCCATTCCGGTTCGAACAAAAGCAATTTCTTTAGTCGCTCGAATATAAAGTTTAGCGAAAATAAGGCCGATTGTGAGCAATGAAATTAAAATAGCTCCAGCAATAATGGCAATGAATGTTAAGTTATCGCCTGTGGCAAATTGGTTCATGAAGAGTCCTTGTTATTAAATTTTATTAGTTGTTATTGTTTTAAGCTCGCAGCAATCCAACTGCTAGCCTTTTTCTCGAGTAATACTACGTCAGTGCCTTGTGGAAATTCTTGCGTTTTTTGCTCAGGTTCCACCATGACATAGTGTTTTTGTTGGTAATCATCAATTAATACAGCTTGTGCAGCATTTCCACTAGATGCTTTGCCTAAGGTGATTGTTGCAACTCGACCAGCAAACTCAGTTGTAGAGGTGGCTGATGATTCATTTTTAGGAATTACTTTTGCAATCCTTGCGCCTAAGTAATGCGTACTAATAAGAGCAGTAATTAACGCTACAGGCTTGCTTAGCCAAAATAAAAATTCAAACTGTATCGTAGTAATTACTATGTAATTATAAATTAACCCGCCCAATGCAAAACTAGTGAGTAGTAATACTAACCAAACTAAAAGGGGTAGTTTATTTAAGCATAACCAACCAAGTAATGAGGTTAGTCCGCCATTTGATATATTGGCTTGCGTGTCAATATCGATATCAACTAGGTCATCGAGTAGGCTCATCAAGCTAGCGCCAATAAGGAGAGCTAAACCTTCTAACATTGCTACACCAAAAACGATCGTTAAAGCTATGGTGTATGGGAGGTTAAGGTCGGAAATAAAGAATTGGTACAATAGTTACATCCTTGTTTTTATAATCAATTTTTAAGGATAAACTATTGTTTCAATAATGTTAATTTTTATTTGTGTGATGCAGTAAAGTAGAATTTTATTAACAAAAGTTACCTACCTATGAGTGATATCCTATTTCGGTGAATAATTTTGTTGTAAAGACTCAGTTAGCATAGCACTCATCATAGCCCTTAGGGCTGCAGGTTTAACCATTTTTCTCATATAGCCTACGCCTGCATTTTCGGTTTTATCCTGTATATCATGCTCTGTAGTTGCTGTAATAAGTATTGCTGGTAGTTTCCGTTGTGCTTGCAAGCGAATTTCTTTGATTAACGTAAGGCCATCTTCATCATTATCTAGTTGATAATCAACTAACAAGATTTCAATATTAGAGTGGCGTGCATAAAGGTCTTTGGCTTGTTGAATTGAACTTGCCCCATAAACATTACATTGCCAAGCGTTAAGTAGGTCTAGCATCCCCTCTAAAACTTTAGGGTCGTTATCGATACACATTACCGTAACACCTTGTAAGCCAACCTTAGGAGTTGGCGCTATATCTACGATTTGCTCTGCGCCTGTTTGTGGCACCATTATTGAAAAGTTACAGCCATGATCAGGCTCAGACTCTAGCTGTAGTTGGTGGCCTAACATTTGTGCCAAAGATTGCGTAATACTTAAGCCTAAACCTAACCCTTTAGCGCTTTGACTGGCATTGGTATGCAATTGTGTAAATTGTTCAAATACTAGCTTTTGCTTATCAAGAGGAATACCTGGGCCGTTATCAACGACTTGAATTTTTAACTGATCCTCAAATAATTTTGCCGCAACCACCACCTTGCCTGGACTGGCATAACGAAATGCGTTGGTTAATAAGTTTTGCAGTATACGACGCAGTAAGTGTTTGTCTGAGCGGATCCATTGATGTGAGGTGAACACTTTAAATTCAATATTGTATTCAAGCGCTGCAGCAGAGAACTCTTGTTCGAGTTGGCTTAAGATATCATTTAAACAAAAAGACTCGATATTTGGCTTTATGCTACCGCCTTCAATGCGAGCCATTTCACCTAAATTTGCCAGTAAATCGTTGGCTACGCGCAAGGCATGATCAATATTATTTACTTGTCGTTTTTGGCTATCACTGAGCTTGTTTTCATCAGTTAATGCCGAAGTAAACAAGCGTGCCGCTTCTAATGGTTGCATTAGATCATGGCTACATGCTTTTAAATATAAACTTTTTTTACGGTTAGCTTGCTCTGCTTTTTCTCGAGCTATAGCAAGCTCACTATTAACTGATTCAAGTTTTTTAGTGCGCTCGGCAACTAAGCTTTCTAGATCTAAGTTTTCTGCTTTTAATATTTTTTCTGCTTGGCGGTATTTAGTTATATCCCTAAAAATCATAACAAAGCCGCCATCAGGTAAAGGGTTGCCCTCAATACGGATAACTTGGCCTGTGTTGTGCTCTTTTTCAGAAATATGTGATGTACCTGCCCGTAAATGGTTAAGGCGTTTCTCTACCTCATTGTCAATATCACCATCACCACAAAAGCCCTGCAACGCGTTGTAACGTATTAAATTTTCAACTGGACTGCCGATGTAAATCATCTCTTCAGGGTAATTAAATAGCTCTAGATATTTTTTATTCCATGCCATCAAGTTTAAGTTTTTATCGACAATGGAAATACCTTCGCTGGCGTTTTCGATGGCACTTTGTAATACGTTTTGATTAAATTGCTGCTGCTGAGTTGAGGTTTCTTCAACTAATTTCGCTAGTTCAGTTAGGTTGATGTTTCGTCCTTGTAAGGCCGATTTTAATACCAACTTTGCTGAGGCTGAGCCCATTACCGCTGCCAGTGTTTGTTCACAATGCTGCAATAGTGCTTGTTTATATTGGTTGTTGTTCATTGCACTTTTATCAATGCTTTGTTCAAACTCTACAAAGCTTAATTCGGCTTTATCTTCACCAACAAAGTTTGCTAATAACAACTTTAATTCGGAGCTATCAATGCTGCTTTTTCTTTGTGGGATAGCTACATTGGTTGAATCTTCTGAGAAGAAAGCTGCTTGTACTCGTTCATGTACGCTTTGACGGCTTAATAATGAAATTGCCCACATAACAATGATGTTACAGCCTAAACTGATTAACGTAGAGCTAGTATTTACCGATAAAGAAACGCCACTTAATGGTTGTTGATAAAAACCTAGAGCGGGTAAAAAGTTCAACAAACACCACAAAGAAAATCCGGTAGCAATACCACTAAATACACCGGTTAAACTAGCATGTCGCCAGTAAAATGCGGCTACCAGAGCTGGAGTTAATTGCGCTATAGCACCAAATGATATTTCACCTAGAGAGGAAAGCGCGCCAGGTGAAACCATTAAAAAAGCACCGTAACCAAGCATAATAATGAGTAAGACTAAGAATTTTCTTATGTTCAGTAGCTTTAAGCGGAAACTCTCATAATTATTCTGCTGCTGACCGCTGCGGAATAATAGCGGGAACACTATCTCGTTACTGATCATAGTACTAAGGGCAATTGATGAGATGATCAGCATAGAACTTGCTGCTGAAATTGCGCCAAGGAAAACCAGTAATGAAAGCCAAAACTGATTCTCTAAGCCTGGCAGCAATAGCACATACGAATCTTCAGCTATGCTGCTATCAAATAACATTTCACCAGCTAAACCAAGAGGAATCGCGAGTAATGCAAATATCAAAATATAAATTGGAAATACTCTGCGGCTAAACTTAGTATCGCTTTCACCTCTAGCTTCAACCACCATCACTTGGAATTGTCTTGGTAATGACAGAAACGCTGCCATGGCGATAATTAACATGCCGAGCATGGCTGAAATATTTGGTAGGGATAGTTGTTGTTCGGTATCGATATTTGCTTTTTGCCATAATTGAGAAGGGGAATCGAACAGCATAAAACAGACAAAAATGCCTACAGCAATAAAGGCAAAAAGCTTAACCAATGATTCAAATGCAATAGCCAACATAACCCCAGGGTGACATTCATGAACATCGATATTTCTAATGCCGAAAACGACAGTAAATACCGCTAACACCAGGGAAATGATTAAACCTAACTGCCATGCATTAACGTTATTGTTTATTTGCAACAACTCGAAAGAGTAGACTATCGCTTTAAGCTGTAAAGCCATGTATGGCAAGGTTCCAATCAAAGCAACTATAGTCACAAGAATGGCTAAGTTATGTGACTTACCAAAGCGGGCGGCAAGTAAGTCGGCAATCGATGTTAAATTTAGTTTTAAGCTGACTCTAATAATGCGCTGGATGAAAGGCCAAGCAAAAACAAACAGTAAAATAGGGCCTAAATAGATAGGGATATGAGAAAATATATTGGTTGAGGCTTGTGCTGTAGTTCCTAAGAAACTCCAAGAAGTACAATACACCCCTAAGGTAAGAGCGTAAATTATCGCTTTGGCATTGCCGACTAATTTATGTCTATATTTATCGCCTAAATAGGCAATAATAAAGAGTAAACCGATATAAACTAAACTTAATGTGGCTAATTGCCAGTTTTGGAACATTTAATTGCTCTCTATTATTGTTTAATGTGTTAGCAAATGGCCGCTAGCCACCATTTTGAGTATAAAACTCGCTTATATATTGCCCACCCTTTATTTGTAACACTAATCGCATTTTTTGACTATCACCTTGTGTACCATTTAGCTCTCTAAGTGGGGTTTTATTAAACCAATAATAAGGAGAGTCACTCATTTGTAAAGGGTAAACCGTTGCTACATCAGATGAATCAACTAAAAATAATGTTGCAGTATCAAGAGGAAATGTAGTGTTTACATGAGTTACGCCATTTTCATCATATACGTTGGCTTTGAACTCGCCACTGCTTAATACACACTTACCGGCGAGCACATCACAAGAGCTTTCCGTCGTTAGTTGAATAAATTTTGTTTGCTCTGCATCGTGCGCTAAATAAAAGTCAGAGGCGATATAGCCACCAATAGCTAAAATTGGTGCAATAAGAATGGCAAGTTTTGTGTGTCTGTTCATCAAACATTTTCCTATGAATGAATGCTAAGCAAAAATGCCAAAATTGATCATTATCGAGCTTGGCAGAGATTGGAAACTATATGTATTTAGTATTTCATATTAATTGCGAGTATAAAATAACAAATGCTTATAGTTTATTGTTTTAATTTGATTTATTTTAATTTTGATAAAATAAAGACTCCCGTAGGAGCCTTTATTAATTACTCAAGGTTATTAGTGAGCGTGAGCTTCACCTGCACCTTTTGGTATACGCATGTTTTCAACTAAATGTTGAATTTCTTCAGGCGCTTCACCAGTTGCTTTACATACTGCAAATGCAACAGCAAAGTTAACTAATGCACCAACTGCACCAAATGCGTTTGGTGAAATACCGAAGAACCAGTTTTGCTCTAAGCCACCCATAAATGAAGTGCCAGGGATAAACATAATGCCCTTGTGTTGGAACACGTACAGCATAGTTACACCGATACCAGAACACATACCAGCTACTGCAGCTTTACCACTGATCTTCTTCGAGAAGATACCCATCATTAATGCCGGGAATATTGACGATGCAGCTAAACCAAAGGCTAGAGCAACCGTACCGGCGGCAAATCCAGGCGGGTTGAGACCGAGATAACCAGATATTAAGATAGAGATGGTCATTACAATACGACTGGCTCTAAGCTCTGCTTTCTCCGACAAGTCTGGCGTAAGCACCCCTTTCATTAAATCATGTGAAATAGAGGATGATATTGCTAATAATAAACCGGCTGCTGTTGATAGTGCAGCGGCTAAACCACCGGCGGCAACTAAAGCTATAACCCAGTTAGGTAAGTTTGCAATCGCAGGGTTTGCAAGAACCATAATGTCACGGTCAACTTTAACCATTTCATTTTTCTCAGCATCCGCTACGTATTGAACTTTACCGTCACCGTTTTTATCTTCAAACTTAAGTAAACCAGTATTTTCCCAGTCTTTAAACCACTGTGGACGCTCTTCATAAACCATGTGTTGACCAGCTTCTGGTTCAATTGTGTTCATTAAGTTAAAGCGAGCCATTGCACCTACTGCAGGAGCAACAGTGTAAAGTAAAGCGATAAATACTAAAGCGTACCCTGCTGAAGAACGAGCTGCTTGTACTGAAGGTACAGTGAAGAAGCGCATAATTACATGAGGTAAACCAGCAGTACCGATCATAAGAGACATAGTGTAAGCGAACATGTTTAATGTGCCGCCCATATTGTCTGTGGTGTACTCTTTAAAGCCTAAATCAGTAACAACTAAGTCAAGTTTATCAAGTAAGTAAACGCCACTACCGTCAGCTAAAGTACTACCTAAACCAAGTTGCGGAATAGGGTTACCAGTTAGTTGTAATGAAATGAATACTGCAGGAATTGTGTAAGCAAAAATAAGTACACAATATTGCGCGATTTGCGTGTAAGTAATACCTTTCATACCACCAAGTACTGCATACACCCAAACAACCATCATACCTATGCCTAAACCTAAGCCGTAATCAACTTCTAAGAAGCGAGAGAAGGCAACACCTACACCTTTCATTTGACCAATGATGTAAGTTAGCGAGGCAATAATTAAACAAACAACAGCTACAACACGTGCCGTTTTTGAGTAATAACGATCACTAATAAACTCAGGTACAGTGAACTTACCGTGTTTACGCATGTATGGTGCAAGCAATGTTGCAAGTAATACGTAGCCACCAGTCCAACCCATTAAGAATACTGAGCCACCGTAACCTAAGAAAGCAATAAGACCAGCCATTGAAATGAATGATGCAGCACTCATCCAATCGGCACCAATCGCCATACCGTTTTGTATTGGCGTAACGCCACCACCAGCAACGTAGAAATCACTAGTTGAGCCTGCTCGAGCCCACCAAGCGATACCGAAATAAATGGCAAACGAGCCAAATACGGCAATATATGTATATAGTTTTAACTCATCCATTGCTTATTCCTCGACGTTATATTTTTTGTCTAGTTTGTTCATCTGCGATGAATACCAGAAAACTAAAGCAACAAACGTGTAAATAGAGCCTTGTTGCGCGAACCAGAAACCTAGCTTGTAACCACCGAGTCTGATTTCATTTAACGGCTCAACTAAAAGCAAGCCAAAGCCAAATGAAACTACAAACCAAATGACAAGGCAGATAAGTATTAGGCGTAGATTTTCGCGCCAATAATTTGCGTTATTCTCCACAATGTTCTCCTCGTTATAGATATTTTTATAATTATTAAATCTTGTTGTAAGTATCAGTTAAGGAAGAAGACTAGCGATACTGCATCTATTGGAGCTTTTACCTAACATACTAATGTTGAAGCTAATTAGTTAGGCAAAAAGACCTACAAATCATCGGCAAAATCTTTTTCTAACTAACACACTAGCAATGATGGGGAGGGAAGAATATTAAACTTTAGTCTATACCGGATTTATTCGTACCTCATAAACCCTATCGACAGCAACCTGTCGGTTGTAGTCAAGAGCAAGTCTATAACAGGTTTAATAATTCTTATTAAACCTATACGACAGAAGCCTATCGGTTGGAGTTTTCATATGCTTTATTGGTTCATCATAAAGCTTATCAACAGAAGCCTATCGGCTTTAGTCAAGAGCGAGTTTACATCAAGGTGTCAGACACCTTGATTTTTTATATTAGCTTTCAGCTTTAGTCAAAAAAGAGTCTATAGCATATTTATTCGTACCTCATAAATCCTGACGACAGCAACCTGCGGTTGGAGTTTTCATATACTTTATTAGTTCATCATAAAGCTTATCAACAGAAGCCTATCGGCTTTAGTCAAGAGCAACTCAATATCAAGGTGTCAGACACCTTGGTCTACACCTTTAGTCTAGGTTTTGTGGCTATTGGTTGAGTTAACTTCGGTGATCAAGTAAAACTATTAGTATGCGATATAACTAGGTTGAACTTTAGATGAGTACAGAGTTGGCAGACATTCATGATTTTATCAAAGCGATAGAACCATTTAATCAATTATCAGATAGTGCTATTGGTCAGGTTATTAATCAGATCAGTATCTGTTATGTGCGTGAAGGTGAGCCTTTGCCGCCACAAGGAATTGATCAGCCAAGTTTGTATTTTTTACGTAAAGGCGCGCTAGCTTATTATGATATGAGTAATGGCGAAGATGGTGAACTTTTAGGTAAATATGGCGAAGGTGATATCTGTAGTGTCTTTTGTCGCACCGATAGAAAAGAAAACATTAAGGTGATCCCTGAAGAGGACACCTTACTTTGTGTTATCGATTACGAAGAGTTAAAGGTAATTATTAAAGATTACCCTGAAGTGTTCGCGTTCTTTATGAATACGGCAGGTGAGCGTTTACAAAATAAAGTCGCAAGCATTAATGAAGAGGCTATTGTGTCTTCAACACTGATGAATATGTCGATAAGTGACTTTTACCATGCGCCAGCAGTTACGATTGATTCGAAACAAAGTATTCAAGACGCGGCAATTAAGATGACCGAGTTGGGCTTTTCGTGTTTAGTAGTGGTCACTAATGATGAGCTTGCGGGCATAGTAACTGATAAAGATTTACGTCGTCGCTGTATTGCTCAAGGTTTAGCGGTAACTCAACCGGTGAGCGATATTATGACCTCTAACGTGCAGCTAATCGATGTGAACCATAGTGCTCACGATGCCTTGATTAAAATGACCAGTGGCAGGATTCATCATTTACCGGTCACCAAAAATGGCAAACTAGCGGGTATGGTTACCGTTACAGATTTAATGAATCAAGAAGGTTTAAATGCGGTTAATATGGCGAGCACTATTCGTAAGGCGAATACGGTTGTTGAGCTAGCTAAAATTGCTGAATTATTACCTAAATTACAAATTAGGATGGCCAAACTTGGTACTACGGCAGATCATGTTGGCAAAACCATAAGTGCCATTACCGGCTCATTTACTATGCGCTTAATTGAAATGGCCGAAAAACAAATAGGCCCAGCTCCAGTACCTTATGCGTGGATGGCTGCTGGCTCTCAGGCTAGACAAGAGCAATTTGCTCATTCTGATCAAGATAACGCGCTAATCATTAGCGACGATATGCAACCAGAAGATGATAAATGGTTTGCTGACTTGGCCAAGTTTGTCAGTGATGGTTTAGCGGCATGTAATTTTATTTACTGTCCTGGCAATGTTATGGCGACTAACCCAAAATGGCGTCAACCGGCAAAAGTGTGGGGTCAGTACTTTGATAAATGGATTAACCAACCTGAACCACTAGCATTAATGCATAGTAGTATTTTCTTTGATTTAAATACGGTGTGTGGTGATGCTTCATTACTTGCCGGCGTACGCGCAAAAATGCTCAACAAAACTAAAGCCAATACTTTATTTGTGGCACATTTATCGGGTAACGCGTTAAAACTTAGACCACCATTAGGCTTTTTCCGTGATTTTGTTTTGATCTCAAATGGTAAAAATAAGAAGACTTTAGATTTAAAACACAATGGTATTGCCCCTATTGTCGACTTAGCCAGAATTTATGCTTTATCGGAAGGAATAGAAGCGGTAAATACAATTGACCGATTGCGACAAGCATCAGGTACGCCATCGTTAAGTAGCAAGTCTGCAGCCAGTTTAATCGATGCTTATGAGTTTTTAGGTATGCTAAGGGTTGAACACCAAGCAAGACAATTACAAGCCAATACTGAACCAGATAATTATTTAGCGCCAAAAGAAATATCTCGGCTTGAGCGAGAGCACCTTAAAGATGCTTTTAAAGTGATTAAATCTATGCAAAATAGTCGTCAAACGACTTATAGCTAAGCAAAACAGAGAGTTAAAGTATTGTGTTCACTAACTTAGTTGATTATTTTTTTAGTTTAGAGAGTAAGCGTAAAAAGCTGCTAGCTAAAGCACCAGAAGGTCCGTTAAAAGAATTTCTTAAAGTTCCCTTTGCCAGCACCGAACAGGCAATAGGTGAAGTAGATATTTTGGCATTAGATTTTGAAACAACCGGACTTAATGCCAAACAAGATAAGTTGCTTAGCGTAGGTTATGTTAATTTTAAAAATGGCTTAATAAAATTAGGCCAAAGTCACCACCAAATTATTTGTAGTAATGGTGATATGGATAAAGACAATGTAGTTATTCATCAGATCACCGATACAGAAAAAGCTAATGGCTGTCAGCTTGAACAAGTTATAGAGCAATTATTGAGTGATTTAGCCGGTAAAGTTATGTTGGTGCATTACGCTAATATTGAAAAAACTTTTCTAGAGCAAGCCTGTATTAAGCTTTATGGCATGGCTCCGGTATTTCCTATCATTGATACATTAGCGTTAGCTAAAAAACACTTTGAACGTGCGCAAAAGCATTTTGATCCGTCCCAGTTGCGCTTAATAAATTTACGTGCAGCTTATGGCTTACCAGCTCATCACGAACATAATGCCTTAAATGATGCTATTGCTACGGCCGAGTTACTATTAGCGCAAATGCGAAATTACCCACAAGGCTTTTCTACGCCTTTATCTGAATTCCTTCTGAAGTAATTATTTACTGCATAAAGCGCCTGCTTTACTTACTCGTGTTTTAATTTACTTAGACTAAGGTCTAAGGCGATTTCGACCGTTTTTAGACTTAGGTCTAATGTTCATAACAGCATAATTTCCCTACCTTAATATCATCAAGTTGAAATAAAAAAATTATTAGGCATTTTTTCATCTTTTCTAAATGCCACAACAAAGTTATGGAGAAAATTATGAATGTAGCCAATACCCCGGATATCTTTTATCCGAGTCAAGAGGTTATCGATCAGGCGAATGTTAGCGATTACGAAGCTATGTATAAGTACTCAGTTGAAGACCGTGAAGGTTTTTGGGCTGAGCAAGCTGAAACTTTATCTTGGTTTAAAAAGTGGGATACAGTTTTAGATGAAAGCAACGCACCATTTTATAAATGGTTCGATGGTGGTCAAATTAATATTGTTCACAATGCCATTGATCGTCACCTTGAAAATGCCAACCGTAATAAAATGGCCATTATCTGGGAAGGTGAAAACGGTCAAAAACGTAATTTCTCATACAACGGATTAAACCGTGAAGTGTGTCAATTTGCTAATGTATTAAAAAGCATGGGCGTTGAAAAAGGTGATGTAGTTACTATTTACATGCCACAAATTCCTGAGCTTGTTTTTGCAATGTTAGCTTGTGCCAAAATTGGCGCGGTACATTCTGTAGTTTATGGTGGTTTTAGTACCGAAGCATTAGCATCTCGTATTGATGCAGCCCATTCACGTGTTCTTATTACTGCTGATGGCGGCTGGCGTCGTGGTAAGCAAATTGATTTAAAATCAATTGCCGATGATGCTATGAAGCGCTCGCCAAGCATTGAAGTTTGTATTTGTGTTAAAAACAACGAACTTGATGTTGAAATGGAGCCTTCACGTGATTTTTGGTTACATGATTTAAAAGCTTTACCTATTGCTGGTAGCACATGTGAAACTGAGCCTACAGAAGCTGAAGATCCTCTATTTATCCTTTACACGTCAGGTACAACAGGCCAGCCAAAAGGTATGGTTCATACTCACGGCGGTTATGCTGTTTATACCTCAACAACTCACCGTATGGCGTTTGATATTAAGCCACAAGATAGATGGTGGTGTGCGGCCGATCCAGGTTGGATCACAGGTCACAGTTATATTGTTTACGGTCCACTGATTAACGGTGCCACTATCATGCTTTATGAAGGTGCTCCTAACTATCCTTACCCGAACCGTTGGTGGCAAATTATTGAAAACTACGGCATCAATATTCTTTATACATCACCTACCGCAATTCGAGGCTTAATGCGCTTTGGTGAGCGTTGGCCGAAAAAACATGACCTGTCTAGTTTAAGACTACTCGGTAGTGTTGGTGAACCAATAAACCCTGAAGCGTGGAAGTGGTATCACAGCGTAATTGGTAATGGTAAATGTCCAATTATTGATACCTGGTGGCAAACCGAAACCGGTGGTTTCATGATTTGTCCATTGCCTGTAACACCATTAAAACCAGGATCTGCAACTAAGCCATTCTTTGGTAATGAAATCACTATTGTTAATGACGATGGTGTCGAGGTTGCAGCTAATGAAGAAGGTAAGTTGATGATCAACAACCCTTGGCCGGGTATGGCGCGAACTGTTTATAAAGATGCGCAGCGCTATAAAGATTTGTACTGGGCAGAAGTTGATGGCAAATGGCGCTACCTTGCCGGTGACAGTGCTAAGAAAGACGACGATGGTTACATCTGGGTTATTGGCCGCATTGACGAAGTATTAAAAGTCAGTGGTTATCGCTTAGGTACATCTGAAGTAGAAAGTGCATTAGTAAGTCACCCGTCAGTTACTGAAGCTGCAGCGGTTGGCCTACCTCATGAACTAAAAGGTAATGCTATTCATACCTACGTAATTCTTAAAGATGGCGTGGTTGCAGATAACAAGTTAGCACTTGAGTTAAAAGCTCATGTTGGTGCTGAAATGGGTAAAATCGCGATGCCAGAAGCGGTTGAGTTTGTTGACTCATTGCCTAAAACTCGTTCAGGAAAAATTATGCGTCGAGTACTTAAAGCGAGAGCTTTAGGGCAAGACGAAGGTGACTTAAGTACGTTAGAAGAATAATTTTAACGACAGCATAACTAATAACAACAATAAGCAATAAAGTCGGAATTAACACTAAATAAATTGGGGAGGTAACTCCCCTTATAATAACTAAAGATCGCCTGAACGGATGTTAGCAGTCTACCTGGGAAGTCGATGGGGAGTGAAAAATGTTAAAACGAAACAAACTAGCTTTAGCTACAGGACTAGCATTATTAACAGGTGCTGCAAATGCAGGTTACACCATTAAAATTAGTGATCAAGACAGTATTACTTTTGGTGGTTATGTAAAAGTTGATGCCCGTTATATTGACGGCGATGTACCAGCGACTGAATATTGGTATGGTGGCGGCTCAAAGGGTGAAGACACAGAAAATTTTGCAATTACAGCAAATGAAACTCGCTTTAATACTAAATATGTACATGGCGATGTGACTGCCTTTATTGAAATGGATTTTTATGGTGAAGCAGTTCGTGGTGGTGGTAATGAAGCGATTTCTAACTCATCTAAACCACGCTTACGTCATGCGTTTATTAAATATGAAAACTTATTG
Source organism: Thalassomonas sp. M1454 (assembly GCF_007097525.1). Lineage (GTDB taxonomy): Bacteria > Pseudomonadota > Gammaproteobacteria > Enterobacterales > Alteromonadaceae > Thalassotalea_A. The sequence continues at coordinate 340,973 of NZ_VKDD01000001.1, read as the reverse complement.
ATTGGTCAAACTTGGTCAACCTTTGTTAACACCGGCGCTTTAGCTGAAACTGCCGATTTTGGTGGTCCGTTAAATTCGGTAGCCTTTATTCGACAAGGCCAAATCCGTTATACCAATGGTGGTTTACAGCTAGCAATCGAAAACCCTGAAACTTACACTGAAAATGGTTTAACAGGTAACGATACAGCTCCAGATCTTATTGGTAAATATACCTTCAGCGATGATTGGGGTTCTATCTCTATTGCTGCAGTAGCTCGTCAATTACAAACTTCAGATGATGATGAAGAAGCGGCACTTGGTTTTGGTATCTCAGGTAAGATTAAAACCTTTGGTAAAGATGACTTACGTTTCCAAGTACATGGTGGTGAAGTAGGTCGTTATGTTGGTGTTACAGCTTCACGTGATTTAATTGCCGATGAAGTTGAAGAAACTACTTCAGTTATGGTTGCGTATCGCCACTTCTGGAATGACGATATTCGCAGCACCGTATTTTATGGTAATACCACAACAGAAGAGTCTGATGTTGACAGAACTCATGTTGGTGTGAACTTATTTAAAAATTACACTAAAGAATTAGCATTTGGTGTGGAAATAGGTAATTACGAGTTGGCTAATCAAGATGCTGATTCTAACTACTTACATTTCACTGCTAAGTATGTGCTATAGAAGAGTTTAACTTTTCCCTCGTTCCTATTCGCCTATGACGAGGTTTTTACAGGGAGAGCAATTGCTCTCCCTTTTTTTTGCTTTCATGGATGAAAGTATGCAAATCACCATGGATGGTTTTAGATTTGTAGCACAGGACATGGGGGATGCCATGGAATCTACTTTCGTGACATAAAAAAGCCAATACCAAAGCAAACGGCAGCGCCAATATATAATTGCATTACTCTATCTGAAAATGAACCTGTAAAGGCTGATGAGAATTGTGAACTGGCACCGGTTGATTCTTGATATCCCCAAATAGCTAGACCTATTCCTACAATCATTAATGCGATGCTGATAAGTTTCTTATTCGACATGTATTACTCCTAACTAAACGCTGTTAGTTACTAGCCTAGTCCAAAAAAGCCATTTGATAAAACCGCTGTCGAGGTTTACATCCAATTTTTCTTTGATTGTTCTACTTGTTGCAAACTATTATTTATTAGGCTTAGGCCAATTTTTTCACTTAGATATGGAATAGCTATTGCGCCACTGGCAAGTACAAATTCAATTGAACACAACTGCCTTTGTTTTAAAAACCAACTCTGTTTAAAGCTTGTTTGCTGTACCTTATAAATAGGGAAGCAATAATAGTCGACGCCTAAACAGCCTTTTCTTACATAGATAAAATTATCATCAACAGCATAACCCTTACGTAAATAACTCATTGTAATTAAGGCGCTAATAAACAGTGCAAAAACTAAAACATAAATAATCATGTCTACTGGTTGATCAACATAAACAAAACTGGTGATTATTGCGGTAATAGGCATAACAAAGATAAATAGGTTTCTTACTAATAAACGAGGGCTTACTCGTTTGAACTGGATATCTGCTAGCTGGTTTTCAGGGTAGGCGTCATCAATTAAAAACTGACATTCTTTGCGCGTAACTGATGGCACAATTATCTTGTTGGTAAGTTGTCCTGGCTGAGTTTGTTGGAAGTTAGCGTTGGATTGTTCAAACTTTAAATTAATACGGCCAAGTAATACATCTAACCAATCTTGTTGTCTAACTATGACTTGTAGCCTAGATAAGCGCATGGTTACTTCGTTACGAGTAAATAAACCGCTACGACGGATATAACGGTCGCCACTTTTACTCAACTTAAAGTCATGAAAAGCTATTATTGAACCTATGATGGAAAATATGGTGATCGGGATCATAACCATTAAGGTAAGTGATATTGCCGTAGTGGCTATTTGCCAGCCAGATTTCCCTTCAAATTCAAAGTATTGTTCAACATTAAAGCCAAACAGGTAAAGCCACTGGCCTATTTTGTCACTTATTTGGTCTATAAATGGCGCTAAACCAGCAATAAATATCCATACTCGGTTGTTGGTAATACCATGAATAACCAAATCATCTAAATTTCGAGTATCAAGTACCACTTCATCTTCACTTTGTTCAGGGGAATCTTGCTCGGTATTTGTGGTGACGTTTTCAGGTTTATGAGCGGCTAATATTTCATCTTTTAGCTGCAATGCTTTGCGCTTATTAATAGCCACCACTTTTGCTTCTTGTTTAATCGAACCTGCGGTATCTAGCTGCATACAGGTATAGCCAAAAGGGCGATAATAAAGCGGTTCGGTTAGCTCAACATTTTGAATGCGAGAAAACGGTAGGTTTATGTACTTCTTAGAAAATACCCCCGAGCGGATCTCTATTTGCTGGTTAGATAAGCGGTATTGAAAAAAGTAAAAACTTAGCACTGCCGACAATACGATTAATGCAATAAAACCATAAATAATTGGTAGCCAAAAGCTTGGGTTTTCGGCTACTTTGTCATAACTCAGATACAGAGCTGGCGCTAAATAAATAAAATTGCCAAAAATACCTTTGACTAGCTTGAGCACAAAATATATCAGTGCAATAGGAGAGATTCTTTGCCAGTTATTAGTCGATGTGTGGCTTGCTGACTGCGATGTTTGCTCACAATCGCGTTCTAAATCAGAGTGCAGCTCATTATCCATGCTGATTTAAATCCTTATGGGATAAAATATACTGTCTAATATTTTCGGCATTGTCATAATCTAACCCAGGGACTTCGAATGTATGCATAGCTCCACCAGCACTAAATACTTGTAAGCTTGCTAAGCCAACTTTACGTTCTACAGGACCTCTTTTTAATTCAACGTGTTGTACTCGCAAAATTGGTTGGCTTACTGTTTTTCTAAAAATAAGACCTGACTGATAGCTGATATCTTGTTCACGCAAGGCGTATTTTTTTTTCGGATCGGCAAAGTAACTATATAAGTATTTTAATAAGCCAATGGAGCCAATGACCCATAAAGCCACTTCTAATACTACTTTTAGTTCTTTAGGTGGCACGGCCCAAGGTTGGTATTGTATTGCCAGAACTAAAGTCATCACTATCAATGTTGTTATCAATATAACTAAGCGATGTGTGGGGAAGTACTTAGATGACAATGCACTGAATTCTAGGTTGGCAATACTAATTAGTTCATTAGTAGCTATATTTTCATTACTAAAATCTTCCTGTATCTCAGATATTGTTGGGTTCACATCAATCCTTGCTAGTTATATAAAACAATAACCATCGTAATTAACTCCCCCATTGAGTTCAACCTAAATAAAGCACAACCTAGTTGGTATGCTTTTATTGGGTAAATTGTTAACACAAAAAAATGCTCAATCAATAGGTTAAAAAATATCATCCATACAGTGATTGTTTACACAGCGTTTGTCAGCTATTGATAATGTATTAACAAGCAATGCTTAATTGTTATTTTGCATACGTATGCATAGCTATATTGCTATGCATACGTATGTAGTAATTTGCACTAAAACTGTAAATTAACGTAACTTTACTTACATAGATTAATAGTGGCGTTTTTTTAAACAGCCGGCAGACTTGAAAAAGCAGTTATACGATTTGAGCAATACCTATAAGCGGTATATTTAATTTTCAATAGAGATCAATAAATTATGGCAACAGCTAAAAAGCCTTTAACAGCGGCGCAGTTCAAAAAGAAAGTGTTACAGCATTTAAATTTCACTTCTTCACAAGATAATTTTGTTGAAAACCCTACAGCAGTATTAAGAGCCGTGTGCCTTACTGTAAATGAAGTAGTTTACGAAAAACTAAAAGAAACGAATACTTACCATAAAGAACATAAAACACGTTCGATTAACTACCTTTCATTAGAGTATTTAATGGGGCGTATGCTTTCTAATAACTTACATAATTTAGACTTATTCGACGTGGCGAAAAAAGCAGTGGCGAGCCTTGGTTTAGAGCTTGAAGATATATTTGAAGAAGGCCACGATTTAGCTCTTGGTAATGGTGGGTTAGGCCGTTTAGCCGCGTGTTTCCTTGATTCACTTGCAACTATGGACTTTAATGCGGTTGGTTACGGTATTCATTACGAGCATGGTTTGTTTAAGCAACAGTTCCATCAAGGTCGCCAAATTGAAACGCCGGATGAATGGCGTGAATATGGTAACCCATGGGAAGTTTGTCGCCCTGAAGCCGTACAAGAAATTCCATTATTTGGTAATGTTGAAACCATTGCTAACGCCGATGGCTCTGTACAAAAAGTATGGCACCCAGGTCAAATAATTAAAGGGGTTCCTTGGGATGTACCTATTGTTGGTTACAACTCGCAAACAGTAAACGTATTGCGTTTATGGGAGTCGCGCGCGTCAAGCCATTTTGACTGGGATCAGTTTAACTCTGGTGATTACCAAGATGCACATGCTGCGCAAAACCAAGCGGAAACGATCAGTAAGGTGCTATACCCGAATGATGAAACCGATGCAGGTAAAGAGTTACGCTTTATTCAGCAGTACTTCTTCTGTGCTTGTTCAATCAAAGATATTATTAAGCGTTACCAAGAACAATTTGCTGATGACTGGTCGCACTTTGCTGAGCAAGTCGTTATCCAATTAAACGATACTCACCCGACTATCGCTATTTTAGAGTTAATGCGTACCTTAATTGATGAGTACAACTTTAGCTGGGATGATGCGTTTGCTTTATGTCGTAAGATTTTTGCATACACCAACCATACTTTATTACCTGAAGCTTTAGAGAAGTGGTCGGTTGCAATGTTTGAGCGTGTATTGCCTCGTCACTTAGAAATTTTATACTCGATTAACGAATTCTTCTTAAATGAAGAGGTTGGCGCACTTTGGCCAAACGACCATCAAATTCGTGGCCGTCTATCACTAATTGAAGAAGGCCCACAAAAAATGGTGCGTATGGCACATTTATGTGTGGTTACGTCTTTTAAAGTCAACGGCGTTGCACAAATTCACTCTGATTTAGTTAAGAGTGACTTGTTCCCTGAGTTCAACCAGCTTTATCCGGGTAAATTAACTAACGTAACCAATGGTGTTACGCCACGTCGTTGGTTAAAAGCGTGTAATCCTGAGCTATCAGCATTACTTGATAGCAAGGTGAAAGCTGATTGGGCGAAAGACTTATCGAGTCTTGCACAAGTTGCTGAGTTTGCTGACGATGCGAATTTCCAAAAACAATTTATGCAGATTAAGCACAATAATAAAGTAAAATTGGCAGAAGAAATTCTAGCGACAACAGGTGTTGTTGTTTCTCCTGATGCTATTTTTGATGTGCAAATTAAACGTCTACATGAATACAAACGTCAGCATTTAAGCTTCTTACATATTTTAGCTTTATATCGTCGTTTATTAGACAATCCTGATTACGATATGCATCCTCGTGTTTATATCTTCGGCGCTAAAGCAGCACCTGGCTATTACTTAGCAAAAGAGATTATTTACGCCATCAATAAAGTAGCTGATATGGTTAATAACGATGAGCGTATAAAAGGCAAATTGAAAGTTGTATTTATGCCTAACTACCGAGTAACGCTTGCTGAAAAAATAATTCCAGCTGCAGATGTTTCTGAACAAATCTCTACGGCAGGTAAAGAAGCTTCTGGTACTGGTAATATGAAACTTGCCTTAAACGGTGCGGTTACTATTGGTACCCTTGATGGCGCTAACGTTGAAATTGCTGAAGAGGTTGGTGATGACAATATCTTTATTTTTGGTAATACCGTGGATGACCTTAGAGCGTTAAACGCAAAAGGCTACAACCCTTACGAATATTACTCAAGCAATGAAGAAATCAAGGCGTGTTTAGATTGGCTACATACTGATTACTTTACACCTGGCAAGCCTGGTGAGTTAGCAGCTATATCTCGAAGCTTACTTGAAGGTGGTGACCCATATCGTTTACTCGCAGATTATGACGCTTATGCCAAAGCCAATATCGAATTAGATAAAGCCTATAAAGATAAAAAGCGCTGGGCACGCATGGCGATAATCAATACGGCGAAAATGGGTAAGTTTACCTCTGATAGATCAATTCAAGATTACGTTGATAATATTTGGAAATTAACTCCTATTAAGCACTAAAATTTAACGCAAAAAACAAGTAACGAAACTTACTTGTTTTTTGCCATTAACTTACTAAAAACACTTAAATAAAGAGTTTAGGAAGAACTAAAAATGCAACACGATATTCAAGCCATTAATAATGCTAACCATAATAACCCTTATGGTTTTTTAGGTTTGCATGCAAATGATAAAGGTTATTTGCAAATTAATACCTTTTTACCCGAAGCTAAGGCTGTTTCATTGCTAGACGAAAAAGGTAAAACGGTTGCTAAGCTTGATAAAGTTGATGAAAACGGTTTTTTCAGTAAAGTGACTCGCCGTAAAAAAGTGTTTGCTTATCAATTAAAAGTTACTGACAGCCAAGGTGAGCGTATTATCACCGACCCGTTTAATTGCTCACCAGTACTTGGCGACTTAGATATCTATTTATTTAATGAAGGCAAGCACAAGCACCCTTATCAAAAACTCGGTGCTCATTGTGTTGAACATGATGGTGTTAAAGGTGTTTCCTTCATTGTTTGGGCGCCAAATGCAAGCCATGTTGCGGTTGTTGGTGATTTCAATAACTGGGATGGTCGCTTATACCCAATGCGTAAACGTTTAGAGTGTGGCATGTGGGAAATATTTATTCCACAAGATGCTACTTACTCAACTATAGGTCCGGGTTGTCATTATAAGTTTGAAGTTAAAGATGCTAATGGCAACTTATTACCTCTTAAAGCTGACCCATATGGCATACAAGCGCAGGTTCGCCCTGAAACATCTTCGGTAATAAGCGCCGAAATAGAGTTTGATTGGAACGATGAGCAGTGGATGAACTCTCGCCAATTACGCAATGAGCGCAGCTCAGCCATTTCAATTTATGAATTACATTTAGGTTCTTGGCAACGGGATCAAAATAATGAGTTTTTAAATTACCGCATGATTGCCGAGCGTTTAATTCCTTATACCTTAGAAATGGGCTTTACTCATATTCAATTGATGCCTATTAGTGAGTTTCCTTATGATGGTTCTTGGGGCTATCAACCGGTTGGCTTATTTGCGCCTACTGCTCGCTTTGGTAGCGCTGAAGATTTTAAATACTTTGTACAAGCCTGTCATAACGCCGGTCTTGGTTTATTAATTGATTGGGTTCCTGGGCATTTTCCAATTGATGAACACGGCTTAGCAAAATTTGATGGTACGTGTTTGTATGAGCACGAAGATTTACGTAAAGGATTTCACCCTGATTGGAATACATTAATTTATAACTATGGTCGTACTGAAGTAGCTAATTTTTTACGTGCTAGCGCTATGCATTGGTTAGATACTTATCATGTTGATGGTATCCGCGTTGATGCGGTTGCTTCAATGCTTTACTTAGATTACAGCCGTAACGAAGGTGAGTGGATCCCAAATGAATTTGGCGGCAATGAAAACCTAGAAGCGGTTGCTTTCTTAAAAGAGTTTAACGAAGAGCTTTACGCGGATTACCCAGGAGCATTCTCGGTTGCCGAAGAGTCAACATCTTGGCCAGGCGTTTCTCGCCCAACAAGTGATGGCGGTTTAGGCTTTGGTTATAAGTGGAATATGGGCTGGATGAATGACTCGCTTGAGTACATGAAACGTGACCCAATATACCGTCAACACCATCATAATGAATTGAGCTTTGGCTTAGTTTATGCCTTTGATGAAAACTTTATTTTGCCATTAAGTCATGATGAAGTTGTCCATGGTAAGGGTTCTATTTTAACTCGTATGCCGGGTGATGAATGGCAACAATTTGCCAACTTACGTGCTTATTACAGTTTTATGTGGACTCATCCGGGTAAAAAACTACTGTTTATGGGTTGTGAGTTTGGTCAGCGCGCAGAGTGGAATTTTGAGCAAGGCTTAGATTGGCATTTGCTTGAAAATGATAACCATAAAGGCGTACAACGCTTAATTAAAGACTTAAACAACCTTTATAAAAGTACTCCGGCATTACATCAATTAGATTGCGAAAAAGACGGTTTTGATTGGATTGATCATACTAATGCCGAGCAATCAATATACAGCTATGTGCGCTACAGTGCTGATGCTAGCAACCCTGTTTTAGTGGTATGTAACTTTACCCCTAATGTCGTGCACAACTTCCGCTTAGGTACACCAAAAGCGGGTTTCCATAAAGAAATATTTAACTCTGACGCCAATGTTTATGGTGGTAGTGATGTTGGCAATTTAGGTGGTGTACACTCTGCCCCAACTCCTTGGCAAGATCGCCCGCAGTCTATTGATATAACTGTACCTCCTCTAGCGACACTTGTATTTGAGATTGAAGGTTAAGCCTATTATGACAACAACTTTAGCTGGCAAAAATTATCCTTTAGGCGCTACTTGCGATGGCAATGGTACCAATTTTGCGTTGTTTAGTGCTAATGCTACTAAGGTTGAACTGTGCTTATTTGATAAAGTAACTGAAACTGAAATTAAGCGTATTGAGTTAACGGAATATACCGACGAAGTTTGGCATATTTATTTACCAGAGGTGAAGGCTGGTACCTTATACGGTTACCGAGTTTATGGGCCTTATGAACCTCATAATGGTCATCGTTTCAATCCAGCTAAGTTGTTACTGGACCCTTATGCTAAACAACTAAATAAAAGCTTTTCTTGGTCAGAGCAACACTACGGTTTTGATATTAATTCTCGTCAGCTTGATCTGATGATAGATACTACCGACAACTCAAATTGCATGCCTAAATGCGTAGTAACAGAGAATTTATCGGGGTTAAATAATTCGGTAACTGTTGCTGACAACGAAACCATTATTTATGAAGCGCATGTAAAAGGCTTTACTAAATTAAATCCCAATGTACCCGTTGAGATGCGCGGCACCTTTAAAGGCTTGGGCCAACCCTCTGTTATTCAGTATTTTAAAGACTTAGGTGTGACTAGTGTTGAATTACTACCGGTGCATGCTTTTTTTGATGAATCGTTTGCTTTAGAAAAAGGTTTGAAAAACTATTGGGGTTATAACTCGATTGCGTTTTTTGCGACTGAGCCAAGATATTGTCAGCAAAATGAGTTAAAAGAATTTCAGCAAATGGTGGATGCTTTTCACCAAGCTGGGTTGCAAGTGATTTTAGATGTGGTTTACAACCATACCGCCGAAGGCAATCACATGGGGCCGACTTATAGTTTTAAAGGTATAGATAACGCCAGTTATTATCGCTTAGAAAATGAAGATAAGCGTTTTTATATTAACCATTCAGGCTGTGGAAACACATTAAATTTAGCCCACCCTAGAGTATTACAACTAGTAATGGATAGCTTACGTTACTGGGTTGAAGTCATGGGTATTGATGGTTTTAGATTTGACTTAGCACCAATTTTAGGCCGCCAAGACCAACGTGGTAATGATAACTTTTACGGTCATTCGAGCTTCTTTGCGGCGCTGCGCCAAGACCCAGTTTTGGCCCATGTAAAACTTATTGCCGAGCCTTGGGATATTGGTCATGGTGGTTATCAGTTAGGTCAATTTCCTGGTAACTGGTACGAATGGAATGATAGATTCCGCGACGCTGTGCGCAGGTTTTGGCGTGGTGATGACAATATGATCCCCGAGTTAGCCAAACGCTTGCACGGCAGTGGTGATATTTTTGAACATCATGGTCGTCGCCCATACGCTAGTGTGAATGTGGTTACTACTCATGATGGCTATACATTGCATGATTTAGTTACTTATGAACAACGCCATAACTTAGCTAATGGCGAACAAAATCGTGACGGCCATGGTAGCAACTTTAGCCGTAATTATGGGGTTGAAGGTGAAACCAATGATGCTGATATTAATCAAATTAGGCTGCAGCAAAAGCGTAATATTTTAGCTACTTTGTTTTTAGCGCAAGGTACTCCTATGTTACTTGCTGGCGATGAACGTAATAACTCGCAACAAGGTAATAACAATGCCTATTGCCAAGATAATGAAATTACTTGGTTAACTTGGCATAAAGAAGATGAAGCGCAAGTACGCTTTGTACAGCAGCTAATTAAACTGCGTAAGCAACACCCACTTCTGAACCGTTTGAATTATCAGCATGGCCATAAAGTTTCAAAGAAAACAGGCTTGCAAGATTTAAGCTGGTTTAACTGCCATGGCGAAGCTATGGATGAAGGTAATTGGCATAATAAATCATTGAAGAGTTTTGCAATGATGCTTGCCGATACCGAACATGAAGAAATAAATGATAAAGGCCAGGATAAGGTCTATGACGACGATGCGTTGTTGATCATTTTCAATGCTCATGATCATGAGCACAAATTTCAATTGCCAAAATTAAAAGGCAATTGGACTCAAATAATAAATACAGCCGACAGCTCTCCACAAATTAATGCAAATAAAATAGAAGACTCGCTGTTGTCTATTTCAGCATTTAGCTGCTCGGTTTTAACTTATAGCCAAAAAGATATTCAGGGATTATAACCATGACACCTATGCAACAATTGGCCGAACAGGTCGGTTTTCACTCGAGCTACATTGACTGCTACGGCAATAATGTACTCGCAAATCAAGACGCCTTGAAAGCACTTTTAACCGCTATGGAGTATAACGTTGATTGCGATGACGCAATTATGAAAAGCGTTAACACCCTTAAAAACTCAACTTGGGTTTCATTATTACCAGCGATGCAATTACTTAAGTCTGAAGACGAACGTTATAACGCTTGGTTAAGTGTTGCTAGCGATGATTTTGATAAAACATTAAATTGGACTGTGCAATTAGAGTCAGGTGAAACTTTAACGGGTGAGATCAATGTTAGCGAGCTAACTGTGCTTGCAGAGCAAAATGTTGACGGCGTTGTTTATAAAAAACTACACCTAGAGTTGCCAAGCATTGCAGAAGGTTATCATTCATTAACCATTACTATCGCGAATAAAACGGCAACATGTCATTTAATCGTCGCGCCAAAAACATGTTTTGGGCCAAATGATGCCGCCGATTACCGTATGTGGGGATTAGCGGCTCAATTATACTCAGTAAAGTCTGACAATAGCTGGGGCATGGGCGACTTTGGTGATTTGAAAAATTTAGTAGCCGAGTCTGCTAAGCGTGGTGTTACCGCGATAGGTTTAAATCCATTACATCCTTTATATATTGATAACCCTGGGCATATTAGTCCTTATTCTCCAACGAGCCGTTGTTTCCTTAATACGTTATACATTGATGTTACCAATGTGGCTAACTTTGCAAGCTGTTCAGCAGTGCAAAAACTAGTGGCGAGTAAAGCTTTTAAAGAGCAAATAGCGCAAGTAAATCAGCAAGAGTTCATTGATTATACTCATGCTGCTAGCCTTAAATTACAAGCTCTTGAGTTGTTATACGCAGATTTCGTGGCTAATCATTTACAAGCCAATACTGACTTTGCCAAGCAGTACCAAGCATTCGTTGCTGAAATGGGCGATGATTTATTCGAGTTAGCTACTTTTGACGCACTTTATGAACATTTTAGAAAGATAGATGACAATGCTTATGGTTGGAAAGCATGGCCGGTAGAGTTTCAAGACCCACATAGTGCTGAAGTTGAAAAGTTCAAAGTAGACAACGCAGAGCGCATTGGCTATTTCCAATTTTTACAATTTGTTGCTGACAGCCAATTGGGTGCAGCTGCTGCGCAAGCGAAAGCAGATAATATGCCGGTTGGTTTATATTTAGACTTAGCGGTTGGTTGTGATGGTAGTGGCGCTGAAGTTTGGGCCGATAAACATAGCTATGTTTCAGGTGCGGCAGTTGGCGCGCCACCAGATGCAATGAATACTCTTGGCCAAGATTGGGGTTTAACGCCAATTAACCCGGTGGCTTTACAAGAAAAAGGCTATATGCCGTTAGTAAAAGCATTGCGCAGTAATATGCGACATGCCGGTGCACTGAGAATTGACCATGTTTTAGGCTTAATGCGCCAATATTGGGTTGCCCCAGGTATGGCAGCTGATCAAGGTATTTATATCACCTTCCCATTAGATGATATATTCCGCATTATCGCACTTGAATCTCGTCGCAATAAGTGTGTGGTTATTGGTGAAGATTTAGGAAATGTACCGGACGGTTTCGGTGAGATTATGGCAGCCTCAGGTTTGCAATCTTACAAAGTACTGTTCTTTGAGCGTTACGAAAATGGTTTGTACTTCCGCCCTGAAATTTACCCTGAACAGTCTATGGTTACGGTTTCAACCCACGACTTATCGACCATTTCTGGTTGGTGGACAGGTAACGATTTAAAATGGCGTCAAGACCTTAACTTATACCCAAATGAGCAAATGGGCATAGATGAGCGCAATGGCCGTATTACCGACCGAGAGCAACTACTTGGGGCTCTTGAATATGAAGGCGTGTTATCTAAGGAGCAATTCCCACAAACACAGCCAGCAGTAATGAACTCTGAGTTATCTCGAGCAGTACAAGCCTTTTTAGCGAAAGCGCCGAGTCGTATTTTATTGGTACCACTTGAAGACGCGTTAGGCTTAAACGAGCAAGTTAACATCCCTGGAACGATCGATGAGCATCCAAATTGGCGTCGCCGTCTACCTTACACTATTAATGAATTTTGGCAGCATCATGATATGACTAATTTAGTCAATGTGATGAATCACGAACGCCCGAAAGGCTAGTTAAAAGATAGAAATTCATCAAAGGAGATCGATATCTCCTTTTTGTTAATAGGAAATCATATGAAACTTATAAGTAAAATTTTACCACTAGTTGCAGCAATGACTCTCTGGGGTTGTGATAATAATCAGCACGCAGCAAAAGATAATGAAGAACAGCAGTATGCAGTTGCAAAAATTAGTACCCAGTTGCCTCATTATTTAGAGCGCGATATACGTGATGAGGTATTCTACTTTGTTATGCCTGATCGCTTTCAAAATGGCGATACTAGTAATGATAATGGTTCAAAAACCTTAGTAGAGTCACAAGGTGGCTTTGATAAAACGAGCAAAGGTCACTATCACGGCGGTGATATCATTGGCTTAAAAGACAAACTTCCGTATTTACAAGAAATGGGTATTACCTCAATTTGGATGACGCCTATTATGCGTAACCAAGCAGTGCAAGGTGATAGCTCAGGTTACCATGGATATTGGGTTTTAGATTTTTCCGAAATTGACCCGCACTTGGGCTCGAACCAAGACTTAAAAGACTTAATTGATGCTGCTCATAAACTTAATATGAAAGTGTTTTTTGACATTATTGCTAACCATAGTGCCGATGTGATTAAGTTCAAAGAATGTCATGGTGAAGATGGTAAGCAATGGTTAGGAGCAACACCAGGCTTATGTGATTATAAAACGTTAGAGCAAGTAGCGAATGGCGATAAATATACTGTTTTTGTACCCGAAGGTAGTGAAAACATTAAAACCCCGCAATGGTTAAATGACCCTAAGTATTACCACAATCAAGGTGACAGCACTTGGGAAGGCGAAAGCGCGATATATGGTGATTTTGCAGGGCTTGATGATATTGATACCGACAACCCTGAAGTTGTTGCTGGGTTAATTGATGTATTCAAAGGTGTGGTAAGCGAATTTAAACCAGATGGCTTTCGTATCGACACGGTTAAGCATGTAAATATGGAGTTTTGGAGCGAGTTTTCACCAGCGATTGTTGACCATGCTAAGTCATTAGGGATACCACAATTTTTCATGTTTGGTGAAGTATACGACTCAACACCTGAATTTTTAAGCACCTTTACCACGACAGGTAAAATGCAATCGATTTTAGATTTTGCTGTGCAAAGCGGCATATATAAAAGCTTAATTGAGCAAAAAGGCACAAATGAGTTAGAAGCTATTTTTAATGGCGATCATTTCTATAAAGATGAAGACAGTGATGCGAGCCAGTTAGTAACCTTTACTGGTAATCATGATATGGGGCGCTTTGCTTACATGTTAGACAGAGAAAATCCAGATATGAGCGAAGCTGAAAAATTAGCGCGTATTAAATTATCTAACGCACTAATGTACTTCTCTCGTGGTATTCCAGTGGTGTATTACGGTGATGAGCAAGGCTTTGTTGGTGATGGTAATGATAAAGACTCTCGCCAAGATATGATGCCATCTTTAGTGGCTAGTTATAACGATGATGATTTACTCGGGACAGATGCAACTACCGCGGATGATAACTTTGATCAGAGCCATGTGCTTTACCAAGATTTAGTTGCCCTTGCTAACTTATACGTTAAGCACGATGCATTACGTCATGGCGCGCAAGCACAAGTTTATGCACAAGATACACCAGGCATTTACGCTTTCACTAGAACGACTGAGCACGCGCAATACTTAATCGTAGCGAACACCGCAACAACAGAGCAAAAACAAACGTTCAATATGTCTTATAAAGGCTTTGAACCTGTAGTTTTAGCCAAAGATAAAAGCGAAGACAATGGCGAAGTAACAATTAACTTAGCCCCATTAAGCTACGCAATCTATAAAGCACAATAAACCTATCAGGTGTCAGAGTTGTTGAAATTAAATTCATTTCAACAACTCTGACACCTTGATGCAAATCCCACGGGTAAAAACCTTTTTCTCAATTGGTATTAGAAACAATTAACCACGTCATCCTGTGCGAGCATAAGCGAGACACGGGACCTCCTGCCCCATACTGTGAGTATATTAAGTAATCTTTATTTGTCTAAAAGTAAAGCAAGCTTGACACGAGTTTACTCAAAGTCTATGCTAAATAAAAAGTAAAGTTTGTTTTACATAATGACAAGTGAGGTAGACAGTGAAGCACAAAGAAACTAATTGGAAAACACGTACTAAGAAAAATACCATTACTCTAGGGATATGGACTTTTTCTTGGTTGGTTACTACTGCAATAGTCGCATTTGCCCCAAAGTTTATCTGGGACTTTAATGTGCCACTAACTATTATTGCAGTAATAGCTAACATTATTGTTGGCTTTGGTATGATCTTAGCGAACCGTAATCATTTACGTGGCTTAGATGAAATGCAGCAAAAAATTCAAAGTGAAGC
The DNA here is from genome assembly GCF_007097525.1 of Thalassomonas sp. M1454. Lineage (GTDB taxonomy): Bacteria > Pseudomonadota > Gammaproteobacteria > Enterobacterales > Alteromonadaceae > Thalassotalea_A. The sequence continues at coordinate 325,886 of NZ_VKDD01000001.1, read as the reverse complement.
AATGGCATTATCATTAGGTGTCGGCTTAGTTCTAGGCTGTAGCTATCAATTGCTAGAAGATATTAAGCTTATTGCCTTTGAGCCCGAAATATCTCATCTAATAATCGTTATGTGTATCGCTTTCATGGTTGGAGTAATTAAAGGTGGAGTAAAATATCGATGAAAAATCGTTTAAAAATTTTACGTGCTGAAAGGGACTGGACTCAGGCACAGCTTGCCGACGCTCTCGATGTATCGAGACAAACAATCAATGCGATAGAAAAAGGTAAGTTTGACCCCAGCTTACCTCTTGCCTTTAAAGTATCGCGTTTATTCGCTCTACCGATAGAACAGATATTCTCAGACGAGTCATAGATATAAAATCAAGGTGTCAGACACCTTGATTTATTTTTTGTGTTCTTTAACTTGGCTCCAGCATAATGCTGATATTGCTAAGGTGATACCGCAAAGAATAAATATCATGCTCTTATCTTGGGTTTGTGAAATAAACAGTCCTATACCTAAGCTCACCAACAATTGTGGGATCACTACCGATAAGTTAAATAAGCCCATGTACATTCCCATTTTTGATTGATCTATTTTCTCTGACATGATGGCAAAGACTAAACTGATAACAGCAGACCAACCAATACCTAAAATCGCCATTAAGAAATACAAGGTGTACTGTGAATGACCTAAATAAGCGATAGCAAAATAGCCAACAGCCATAGAAGCAATACAGTAGGTATGTACTTTTACGCGGCCTATTTTTTTCGCTAAGGGTTGTAATAATAACGCTGGTAGAATGGCGGCTACAGCACTTAAAATTAAGAAGCTAATTGATATTATTTGACCAAGATCTGCATCGCTTATGCCAGTCATTTTATCTTGTAAAAAGGCAAAGATAAAAACGAACATGGTTTGGATGCCAATCCAGCTAAAAGAATGAGCGGCTAAGATTTTACGGAAACCAACTAAGCCTGCTTCGTGTTCTGTCTTATCATCTTCTTTAGCTATCATGGTCTGCATAACAAATTTTACAGTGAGGATGGCACAGATAATTTCTACATAGTAATTGTCTACAGTCGCTCCACTGAGCTGCCTGCCCATTGCGTAGATGTCATAAATAATAAAACCCCATAATGGTTTTATATTGATCATAATATCTGCAAAAGATAATGGTGTACTCGTTACTTGGTTCTCGCTTTGCTGTAATTCTTTTGGCTCAGTAATAAACAAAGGTGGGAATATTGATAATACTAAAACTAACGCCGCACCAAAGTAAATAAGAACGAAATTACCCCAAATAGCGCCGATCGCGTAAGCTAAAACACCGAACGTGCCAGATATGGTTTGCATCCAAGTATAACCTCGAGTGCGTTTTTCACCTTCGGGTGTAACATCAGCAATGATAGAGCGAGTAGGATTAAAGCCAACATTAATTGATAAGTCTAAAGTTAGTGCTATGGCAATAGCTACCGCTAATATGGCTTCAACGCCCATTGCTGTTGAGATAATATCAATGTTTGGTAGAGCCAGTAACATCAAACCAGCGAGCACACCACCAATTAAAATAAAAGGGCGTCGGCGACCATTCCAAAACCAAACTTTGTCAGAAATAATGCCAATAATTACTTGCCCTAAAATTCCTGCAATAGGACCTGCAGCCCAGACTAAACCAACCTCATGTATGTCTAAACCATATTGTGTCGTTAAGATCCAACTTAGTGCTGAAATCTGTACTGAAAGAGCAAACCCCATTGCCGTTGATGGTAAGCTAAGTAATGCATAAAAACGCTTACTCAAATTTTGTTGTATTGCTAGCATGTTGTTTTCTCTTTCAAATAGTTGTTATAAGGCTTATCGTTTTAGTTCTGTTTATTATTAATAAGCGTCTAAGGCACTGGCTGGCCATTACGGGCTTGTAAAAGTCGGTACCAATCTTCACGTGAGTAGTTAATTTCCAGAGCAGAGGTTGCTGCCTTGATACGTTCAGGATTGGTTGTACCTACGATTGGGCATATCTTTGCAGGGTGTTTTAGTAACCAAGCAAAGGCTATTAGCCATTTTTCTACGCCGTAAATTTGTGCTTGTCGGTCAAACTCTTGGTGAATACGCTCAACATCTTGTTGGCTAAAAGTGTTACCCCAAGCTTCATAAACAACCGTTGCTATAGGGCACCAAGCCATTGGTGTTATGTTATTTTGCAAACATTGGTCCAATGTACCGTTACTGAACGCGTCGATATTATGAATATTGATTTCAACCTGATTAACCGCAAGTTTTTCACTGGTAAATGACTGCAATAGATTAAGCTGTGATGGAGAAAAGTTACTTACACCGAAGTGTTTTACTTTACCTTGGCGTTTAAGCTGCTCAAACGTCTCTGCAACCTCTTGTGGATCAAAAAGGTAATCTGGTCGGTGTAATAAGAATAAGTCTAAAGCATCAACATTGAGGCGCTGTAATGAGCCTTCTACTTGCCCGATGATGTATTGTTTGGAAAAATCATAACGACCAACATCACCTTCGTTGGGAGTGTTAGCAAAACGAATTCCGGCTTTAGAGGTGACGATAAGTTGCTCGCGCAATTCTGGAGATTCTTTAATAACCTCACCAAAAATAGACTCGCATACACCGCCGCCATAAATATCAGCGTGATCAAAATGGTTGTAACCAGCATCTATTGCCGCACGAATAGCATTTTTACCTTGTTTGAAGGCATCTGCAGAGTTGTCACCATTGATTCGCATACAGCCGTATACTAGGCGAGAAGATGGTAAGGAGATATGGCCAATTTGTGTTGTTTTCATGTTGATTCTCTATTTTTATCGTGACACTTGCGTCAAGAAATCTGCGTGGCTAGGCATTTGCTCTACACTACGGTCGATTAATATTTTTAAATTTTTCATTAATTCAAATAGCTGCTCTTTGCTTAATGAATCAGCTAAAGCATGTTGATCTTCAGGTATAACTCCTTGACCAATCAGTACTTGTTGCCAAGCAATCTCTGTAAATAAATCATCTTGTTCACGGAATAATTTGCCGGTAGCTTTGAACAGGTCTATTTTATGCTGTAATGTTTCTGGGATATCCATACGTTGGCATTCTTTCCAGAATTTACTGTCATCACGTTCATTAACTTTGTAATGTAAAATTATAAAATCGCGAATACGTTCTATTTCAATTTTCGCTTGGTTGTTAAATTCATCTACTTCAATATCATTAATGCCTTGATGCGGGAAAAGTTTAATTAAGCGAATGGCTGCGGTTTGAATTAAATGAATGCTAGTAGACTCTAATGGCTCTAGAAACCCACTTGATAAGCCAATACTGACGACATTTTTATGCCATTGTTTGCGACGACGCCCCGTTCTAAATGGAATTACTTTAGGTTCGCCTAACGGTTTACCATCTAAATTATTTAACAACACTGCTTTTGCTTGTTCGTCACTCATATGTTTGCTTGAGTAGACAATGCCGTTGCCCGTTCTATGTTGAAGTGGAATGCGCCATTGCCAACCGGCTGAATGAGCAATTGAGCGGGTAAATGGTGAGATAGGCTTGGTTGCTTCGCATGGTACGGCCATCGCCTTGTTACAAGGCAGCCAATGTGACCAATCTTCAAAACCGGTGTTTAGAGTTTTCTCAATTAACAACCCTGCCATGCCAGTACAGTCGATAAATAAATCACCAGCAATGGTGTTGCCATCTTTTAGAGTAATGGATTTGATAAAACCGTTTTCGTCGTTAACCTCGACAGAGTTCACCATTCCTTCAATGCGAGTAACGCCACTTGATTCACTTAGTTTTCTTAAAAACTGGGCATATAAGCTCGCATCGAAATGATAGGCATAGGTTAGACCTGGCATATTTGTGCCAGCGATTTTTGGTGCTTTTGAAAATTTGTTTTGTTTGGCTGCTTGATAATTTAAGGAAAAATCCCAAAAATCAGACGTTTCACCTAAGTCTTTGGCTTTTAGCCAGTAATGATAAAAATCACAAAATGGAAAGTTTTTACCTATGCCGCCAAAGGCGTGCATGTAGCTGTCGCCTTGTTTTTTCCAATTTTCGAATTCTATACCAAGCTTAATGGTACCTTGAGTCGCTTGTAAAAAATCTTTTTCAGCGATACCAAGGGCGTTATTTATGGTGATAATAGGCGGTATTGTTGCTTCGCCAACACCGACAGTGCCAATTTCTTCAGACTCAACTAAGGTGATATTTAGCACTTTGCCAAGTACTCGATTTAATAATGCTGCACTTACCCAGCCAGCAGTACCACCGCCAACAATGACGACATTTTTTACCGCGTTTGTATTCACTTCTGCACCTATAAAATTGTTGCTCAATGGAGTCTGAATTATTCTAAAACAATTAGATATTATCACTATTAACAATGGTAATAATAACTAATTATTTTAATAAAAAAGCCCCTGCAATAGTTCATTACAAGGGCTTTATCTTAAATTAACAAAGGCATTACAGCTTGTAGCTGAAACCTAATAAGTAGCTGCTACCGTAATCTTGGTAGTCACGTACTTGTAAAGAGTTATCACCTTGTAATGAAGTGAATGGCTCTTCAGTTAAGTTATAACCTTGTAAGAAGATTGATAAACCATCAAGCGATTCGAAACCACCTTCGCCAAAATCGTAACCGATTTGAGCATCAACAATTGTTTCGCCTTCGATATCAACTTGTACTTGGTCAAAACCTAAACCGTATACATCGCCTTTAAAGTCTGAACGAGAACGCATGCTAGCACGGATTTGGAAGCCACTCTTTTCATAGTAAGCGGTAACACTAGAAATGCTATCTGATAAGCCTGGTAATTCGTATTCGTTACCGTTTTGGTCTTCAATATCAGACTCAACACCAGTGTAGCTAGCAATTAAACCAAAACCGTCTAAGCTTTCGCTAAATACGTTAAATGGTAATGCCACTGAAAGTTCGTAACCCCAAAGAGTACCTTCACCGCCATTTACTTTACCAGTACCAGTACCTGTTGAATTTGGTGGAATTTCACCAGTTGCTGGATCGGCAACACCTGACATATCAACTTCATAAGTACCGTCGAAAATCCATTCGCTTAAATCTTTATGGAATAATGCTGCAGAGAAGTAACCTTCACCTGAGAAGTAGTTTTCATAAGTTAAATCTAAGCCAATCGCTTCTTTAGGCTCTAACTCTGGGTTACCACCACTTACAGACCAGTAATTTCCGTTATCATCAGGTTGTTGATTATAAGAAGCATTTACTGATGCGTTCATTTCATCAAGACGAGCACGAGAGATAGTTTTAGCAGCACCAAAACGAACTGTTTGATTGTCGTCTAAACGTAATGATAAGTTTAAGCTAGGTAAAATATGTGAGTAATCATGCTCAATATCTGTCGGGCTAGTAATAACTAAGCCATCTTGAGTATTAAATGCATTACCTTGTGAAGATTGATCTGTTTGCACATAACGAACACCAACATTACCACTTACTGGGAAGCCACCTAATTCCATATCTAAGTCTGCTTTAATAAATGCAGCTGTAATTTCTTCTTTTACAGTCCAAGATTTAGTCGCGTGACTTGTGTTAGTTAACGCTTCTGATAACAGATCGTAGTAACCGTCTTGTACAAGGCCTTTAGAGTTATATGCGATCATATCGCCCATGCCAATAAAGTCTAAATTAACCGTACCTTCTTTATATTCTTCTGGTACTGGCATCATACCAGGAGTATCTAAAGAGAAAGATGATACTGTTAGGAAGAAACCGTCAGATTTCTTTTGTTTTTCACGTTCTTTGTATGAAACACCGTAAGTAACTGCAGAAACGTAATCATTTTCAATCATTTGAGTCGCAGCAAAACGAAGTGAAGTTAATTCATCTTCAACTGTTGGTGTGTTTAAGAAACCATCTTGTGCTTGGTTTTCATATTCTGTACCAGTGATGCCATATTTGTCATTTAGAGCTGACGACCAACCCCAAGATAAAGGACCACCTAATTGCATTAGATTGTAATCTGAGTAATCTAAGTCGTGAGAGAATTTAGCACCAGTGTTACCACCATCAAATTCATAACCAATGTTGTCTGCAACACCGCGTGAATCACCACGTCCAGTACCGGCGTAGCTTTCCATTGACCATATTTCACGATCAACATTTGAGTAAGATGCGTCAAATTCTAATGACCAGTCATCATTTAAGTTATATTCAGCATTAAAACCGTAAGAGTTCATTTCTGCTTGGCGTTCTTCGTAATCGTTACGAAGTACTACACGTTGGCCTTCTGTTACAGCACTAGTAATAAAACCTGTTTCAGGATCAACTACTGCAGAAGCTGGATCAATTGTACCTTGACCCCATGCGAAAGGTGTTTCGATACCACGTAAGATTTTTTCATCAGTAAAGTCTACGTATAAAGCATCGAACGTTAAATGTAAGTCATCAGTTGGTGCAAATTCAAGAACACCCATAACTGAATCACGTTCTAACATTGAAGAACGTACAAATGGCTTAGCACCACCTAAGATAGAGTAGGTATTACCCGCTGCATCATTAAATTCTGGGTAGCCCCAAGAGTTCCAACGTTTCTCTTGGTTAGGAGAGCTCATGGTCGAAATTGCTACAGCAACACCTACTGTGTTGTCAGCAAATTGATCCATGTAAGAGAAAGTAGCACGTTCACCTGTGTTATCAGCATCAGGGTTTAATTCATCAAAACTGGTTTGTTCTAATTGTGCATTGATTTGAATTACACGCTCAGTTTTACTTAAAGGACGAACTGTTTGTAAATCAACAACACCAGCAATACCTTCACCTTCAATTGTTGCATCAGGAGTTTTGTATACTGTAACGCCACTCATGATCTCTGAAGGGTATAAATCGAATTGCACGCCACGGTTATCATCGATTGATACTTGCTCACGGCCATTAAACGTTGTTGCACTTTCGTTTTCGCCAAAACCACGGATGCTTACTTTTGATGCACGACCGTCAAGGCGCTGTGCCGTTAGACCTGGTAGACGAGCAATTGATTCAGCAATAGATGAATCTGGTAATTTACCAATATCTTCAGCTGAAATAGCTTCTACAACACTTGATGAATAACGTTTAGTATTCATAGATTGAACTAAACTACGACGGAAGCCAGTTACTTCAATAACTTCTACTTCTTCTTCGGCTACCGCTACCGCTTCTGCTTGTACTTCTTCGGCTGCAAATGCTGCAGCACTCATTGACATCAAACCACTAGATAGTAGTGCAATAGTCAGTTTGTTCGGTTTAAAGTTAATCATTTTCTATCTCCCCGTTTCATCCTTGTTATAGATATTTTTACCAGCTGTCCTAGCCAGTTTATTGTTTAAAAAGTAACCCACTTTTTTTAGGTTGTGACAATGGTAATTACAAATGATTACAAATAGAATGACTTGCATACGTATTCATAAAAAGCGCACTCGGGCTTTCATTTTATTAACTTATTGCTAACATTTTTTTTATTTCCTTTTAAAACAATTGGTTAAGTTGTTTTTTGAGGTTGCTTTTGTTATTTAAAATCTGTTGAATACGTATGCAATTGATAATTACATTAGATTAGATCATCCTTGTCAGACTTTTTAAAAGTTTTCATTAGTCGTTTCGATAACAGGTTGGTTACAATGCGCAATATATATACAATTATCGTTTTTTGTTTGTTTGCAATGTCATGCTCTCCCAAGCAAAGTGAAACCCCTTGGTTGCAAGATAGTGCTTTCGAACAGGTAACAGATTCAGCTGCGCATTGGTTAAACGCTGACACTTTATTTTGGTATGGTGAAGCTCAATCAGAAAGTTCGGCTTATTATTTGCTGGCAACTACCGCGGATAAACAGGCTGAAACTAAGAGTTATTTGCTGGAAACTTCTCCATTTAGTAGCGAAAATTCGATTAAATATCCACATCTTGCAGGTAAAGGGCTAGCATTTAAATTTGCTACTACGTTCTCTGATAGCGAGAAAAAAGCCTTACTTAAATCAGCTTTAGTGCTTGCTAAGGTTTCTAAAGATAAGGTTTTAAAGAGTTCATATGTACAAACCGGTAATGTTATTGATGCTCTCTTCAGTGATAGCGCTAAGCAAGTCGCTGATCTAGGCGCTACTTTTACTAATAAGACCGCGGGGCCGTTAACTCAGTTTAAGCTTTGGGCACCAACGGCGATGAATGTTGAGGTTTTAGTCTTTGATCAGCATAAAAAAGCATTAGCTACTTACCCTTTAACTGAAGATACTAGTACAGGTATTTGGTCAGCACAGATTGGCAAAAATTTATTTGAGCACTTCTATCAATATCAAATAAAAGTCTTTCATAATGCAACCAATAAAATCGAAACGCTTATTAACACCGACCCTTATTCTTTGAGTTTGTCGAGCAATAGTGAGTTTTCGCAAGTAACCGATCTTAGCCATAGCGCCACTAAGCCTGAAGGTTGGGATGAGCAGATTATCCCCAGCATAGATAATTATGAAGATAATATCTTTTATGAATTACATATTCGTGATTTTAGTGCAGGTGAAACCGCACTTAATGATGAAAGTGTGCGTGGCAAATACGGCGCATTTTCTGAAACAAACAGTTTTGGTGTAAAGCATTTAAAAGAGCTAAAAGCAGCTGGTTTGAATAATATTCATTTATTACCTACTTTCGATATTGGTACGGTAAATGAAGATCGCGAACAACGTGTAAGCTTGCAAGATGATAAAGCTAAATTATGTAAAATTTACCCTGAGCACAGCCTATGTAGCACAGATATAGCAGGTGATACTCTCTTAATTGATGTTTTAAATTCTTATAATCCAGAAAGTAGCGATGCACAGCAGTTAGTGAGTCAGTTACGCCAATTTGATGATTATAATTGGGGATACGATCCATTTCATTATACTGTGCCGGAAGGAAGTTACGCGCAAAACCCAGATGGTAATGCTCGTATTGTTGAGTTTCGTCAGATGGTGCAAAGGTTACATCAATTTGGCTTTAGAGTGATTATGGATGTGGTTTATAACCACACTCATCAAGCCGGCTTAAAAAGAACCTCTGTGTTAGATAAAATTGTACCTGGCTACTACCAAAGATTAAATCCACAAAGTGGCTTAATTGAACAATCGACCTGTTGCGATAATACAGCCACAGAGCGAACTATGATGGCTAAATTGATGACCGATTCTTTAGTTGTTTGGGCAAGAGACTATAAAATTGATGGCTTTCGTTTTGACCTTATGGCCCATCAACCGAAAGATGTCATGTTAAAGGCCAGAGAAGCTGTATTAGCTGTGGATGCCGATAACTACTTTTATGGTGAAGGTTGGAACTTTGGTGAGGTTGCCAATAACCAAAGATTTACTCAAGCCAGTCAACTTGAATTAGGTGGAACGCAAATAGGCACTTTTACCGACAGGCTTCGTGATGCTGTGCGTGGTGGTGGGATGACCGAATCAGGTGATGGCATACGTAGGTTACAAGGCATAGGTAATGGTCTTGCTACCTTACCTAATGAGTTACGTAGCGTTGCCGATAGTAAGGCTGATTATTTAGCCATGGCTGATATTTTACGTGTTGGTTTAGCTGGTAACTTAGCTTCATTTCCACTGCAAAATGCTGCTGGTGAGCAAGTGACAGGTAAAGATATTCCTTATGGCGATCAACCTGCCGGTTACGCTTTAGACCCTGCCGATACAATTAATTATGTGTCAAAACATGATAATCAAACGCTATGGGATAACAATCAGTACCGCATAAATTCTAACCTCAGCACCGATGATAGAGTGCGCATGCAAGCGTTAAGTTTATCTTACCCTATGTTTGCTCAAGGTATTCCTTTTATCCATATGGGTTCTGAATTACTGCGTTCTAAATCATTTTTACGCGATAGTTACGATTATGGTGACTGGTTTAACTTGGTCGATTTCAGTGGTCAAAGCAATAACTATAATGTTGGCTTGCCTCCTGCTGAAAAAGATCAGCAAAATTGGCAGGTAATAAATAAAATCATTCAACAAAATCAGGGGCGAGATATTGTTGCACCAGCGCATATTGCCTTTAGTAAGTCTCGCTTTGTTGAGCTATTGAATATCCGCACAAGTAGTCCGCTTTTTCGGTTAACGACCAGCGAGCAAATAAATAGTGCAGTATCGTTTTTAAATACTGGCCGCGCTCAAACCCTAGGTTTGATTGTGATGAAAATAGATGGCAGCAAATTAAATGCAGATTTAAGCAGTAAGTATGAGCAAATTATTGTGGTATTTAATAGCACTGGTCAAGAGCAAAAATTTGCTTATAACGGCGCTGAAAATTATCAATTACATCCAGTACAAGCAGCCAGCTCTGATACATTAACAAGTAACAACAAAGCTACAGCAAAAGGCTTTAGTGTAAACAAATTTAGCGCCGCAGTGTTTGTAAAATAATACTGACGAATTAAAGCGATAAAATAACCATAATGGAAATAAAAAGATGAAACAAAAACCACAGTTATCGTTCTGGCAAATTTGGAATATGTGTTTTGGCTTTATCGGTATTCAGTTTGGCTTTGCCTTACAAAATGCCAATGTAAGCCGTATTTTTCAGACTTTAGGGGCTGAAATTGATGATATTCCTATTTTGTGGATAGCCGCGCCTCTGACAGGTTTGATTGTGCAACCGATTGTTGGTTATTTTAGCGATAAAACGTGGAATTCATTTGGTCGTCGTCGCCCATTCTTTTTTGCTGGGGCAATACTTACTACTCTTGCTTTGTTTGTAATGCCTAACTCGCCAACGCTATGGATTGCAGCTGGAGCTTTATGGATATTAGATGCGTCAATCAATATAACGATGGAACCATTTAGAGCATTTGTTGGCGACAATTTACCACACGAGCAACGTACAAGCGGTTTTGCTATGCAAAGTTTCTTTATTGGCATTGGCGCTATAGTCGCCTCAGCTATGCCGTATATGCTAGCGAACTGGTTTGGCATTAGTAACGTAGCTCCTGCAGGTGAAATTGCCGACTCAGTAAAATACTCTTTCTATTTTGGTGGTGTGGTTTTATTTGCTTCTGTGATGTGGACAGTTTATCGATCAAAAGAATACAGTCCTGAGCAGCTAGCTGAATTTGAGGCGGCGGAAGAATTACATAGTCAAGGTGAAGCGCAGGCTGTTACCCGCACTAAAATTAACTTTAAAATCAAAGCTATTTCTTATCTCACTTTAGGTGTGTTTACTACGGTAGCAATTCATCAACTGGCTTTAGATAAGCAACTTTATATTTTATCTCTTGGCGCTATTGCTTTTGCGGTTATTCAGTTTGCTGCTGATTATATGCAAGCAGCAAATAAAACAAGCAATGGTTTTTATGAAGTGATCGATGATTTATACCATATGCCTGAAACCATGCGTAAGTTGGCTATTACTCAATTTTTCTCATGGTTTGGTTTGTTTGCTATGTGGATTTACACGACTTCAGCGGTAACTAGTTATCATTTTGGTAGCACTGACACTTCATCCGCTGCTTATAATGCAGGTGCTGATTGGGTTGGTGTTTTATTTGCCGCTTATAATGGATTTGCCGCATTAGCCGCATTTTTAATCCCTGTGCTAGCATCTAGGTATTCACGACAAATTGCCCATTTCATTTGTTTAAGCTGTGGTGCTGCTGGCTTGATCTCGATGGTTTTCATAGAAAATCCTGATTTTCTACTATTTTCAATGGTAGGTGTTGGTATTGCCTGGGCATCAATATTATCAGTGCCGTATTCGCTGTTATCAAGTTCGTTACCAGCGAAAAAAATGGGAGTATATATGGGGATTTTCAATTTCTTTATCGTTATTCCTCAGTTATTGGCCGCCAGTGCTCTTGGTTTGCTAGTGCGAGAATTGTTTGCTGGACAAAGTTTATATGCCTTAGTATTAGGTGGTGTTTTAATGTTTATCGCAGGCTTAACTGTACTTCGCGTTAAAGATTAAACTTAATACCTAGATAAATTAGCCGGTTCAGCGTTTGCTGGACTGGCTTTAAGCATTTTTAAAAACTATACATTACTAGTCGGTTGCGTTAATATTTTTATAAGACTCAATTATTCAGATGTATTTAGTGAAAGCGACCTCCTTTGATATAGCCTACCGTGCTGGTGTTTCTCAATCTACAGTCTCTAGAGCATTGCGCAATAGCCCTCTAGTGAATGAAGAAACACGTCTTAAAGTGCAAGCTATCGCGAAAGAGCTAAACTACAAAGTTGACAAAAACGCTCGTAATTTACGTTCCCAACAAAGCCATACCATTGCGTTACTTTTGTTTGAAGATAAAAGTATCGATGACTCGCAAATTAACCCATTTTTTATGTCGATGCTAGCGAGCATAACAAGAGCTTGCTCTTTGCAAGGTTATGATTTGTTAGTATCTTTTCAGCAAATGAATAACGATTGGCATGCAGAATATGAAGATACCAATCGCGCCGACGGTCTTATTTTGTTGGGTTATGGTGATTACGTCCACTATAAAGAAAAGTTGAAACAACTTAGTGAACAAGGTACTCATTTTATTCGCTGGGGAGCTGAAGTTAAGGACATGGCCGTTGCCACTATTGGCTGTGACAATATTAATGGCGGCTTTTTGTTAACTAAGCATTTATTAAATAAAGGCAATAAATCCTGTGCGTTTATCGGCACTGCATCACAACGAGCTCCTGAGTTATACGACCGTTATCGAGGTTATTGTCAGGCGTTAGAGAGTGTTGGCATTGAGATTGATGAGCAATTACAAGTTGATGCAATGTACACCGAAGAAGGTGGTTATTTAGCAACTAAAGAGCTGCTTGCTCGAAATGTATCATTTGACTCTATCTTTGCCGCCACCGATTTAATTGCCATTGGTGCTCTGCGCGCATTAAAAGATAATGGTTTGAAAGTTCCTGATGATGTTGCAGTGGTTGGCTTCGATGATATTCCTATTGCTAGCTTTACTAGCCCTGCTTTAACCACGGCCAAACAAGATACGGCCTTAGCCGGTCGATTGTTAGTGGATAACTTATTAAAATTAATTGGTGGGGAAAAGCCAAGTACCTTACTTATTCCTACGCAAATTATAGAGCGTAAATCTTGTTAATGGCCATCAGCCTTAGAAACTAATATTTGTTACTTTTTTGTTGCTGTCTCCTATCTACAACTGTTAAGTTAACTATTCTTTTTTATTTTCTAAGTTGTATTTATGAATAAGCAATGGCATAACTATTTTATCTACCTTCTCGCCTTTACCAGCGGCTTTTCCATTATGGGTATAGAGCTTTTAGGCGGTCGTATTCTAGCTCCTTACTTTGGTTCAAGCGTTCATGTTTGGGGTAGTATTATTACTGTCTTCATGTTGGCACTTTCTTTAGGTTACTTATTTGGTGGCCGTTTATCTTTGCATAATCCATCGTTAAAGCGTTACGGCACTATTTTTATCTTTGCCGGTTTGTGTTTATTACCCCTAGCTTATTTTTCTACACCAATTTTAGAGTTAGTCTTCGATAATATTGAAGATAGTCGTTATGGCTCACTACTAGCTTCTATGGGCTTATTTTTTATTCCAAGTATTATCTTAGGCATGATATCTCCTTATTCGGTACGTTTATTAGTAACTAATGAAGCAGAAAGCGGTAAAGTTGCAGGTGCATTATATTTTATTTCTACGCTAGGTAGTGCGTTAGGTACCTTAGCTACATCGTTTTATTTCGTGCTTTGGTTTAATGTAGATACAATCATTTTAAGCTACTGTTTTGTCTTAATGATTTTAGGTGTATGTGCAGTTTTAGTTAATAAAATGGAGGCTAGTTATGTTGCTCAACCGCAAGCTTAATGTTTTATTGTTTGCCTTTACTGCAGCTATTTTTAGCCAAACAGTAACTGCTAAACCTGTGGTTATTAAAGAAGAGCGTTCACTATATCAAAATGTGTTTGTTGAAGACGATGGCGATAAACGTTGTTTAAAGTTTTCGGTTAAACGCCGCACTTCTAGTCAATCGTGTATGTTTAAATCTCAGCCAAAGAAGGTGGTGTTTAATTACACTAAATTCGCTATGTCTGCTTTAGTATTTAAAGCCAAGCCAGAGCGTGTACTTATTATTGGTTTAGGTGGTGGCACATTATCGAATAACCTTCTCGATTTATATCCTGAAATTGAAATAGATAATGTTGAAATAGACCCTGCGGTAGTTAGTGTTGCGGTAGATTATTTTGGCTTTAAACAAACCGCTAAAGTTAAGACTCATATCCAAGATGGACGTATCTTTATTAAACGCGCTCAGCGTAAAAAACTGCAATATGACTTAATTATTCTTGATGCGTTTAATGGTGAATACATTCCTGAGCATTTACTTACTAAGGAATTTTTGCAAGAAAGTAAAAGCTTATTAAAAGACGATGGCATCCTAGTTGCTAATACGTTTTCAAGCAGTAAGCTTTACCACCATGAATCGGCGACATATCATGATGTATTCGGCGATTTTTATTCGATAAGAAAATCTAATAATGTAGGTAATAGGGTGTTGGTGGTAGGAAAATCATTACTTGACCAACAAGCTATTGCAACAAATGCAGAAGCACTTAAACAGCCTCTGGCTACTTTTGGTGTTGATCTAGAAGAGACGTTTGAATATATAACCTTTGAACCCAATAAGGTGACTGAATATCGAGTATTAACCGATCAATATTCGCCGGCTAATTTGCTGTAACTCTTTACTATGAGCTTAACAAGCTTTGTTAAGCTCATGGCATTAAAAACTTATTTCACCACCAATATTAACGGTTTGAAATTGCTCTCCATTGAAATTTATGATTTTGTATTCAGACTTAAATACAAATGAGCGCCAGTCATATTTAAAACCAATACCGTAAAACATATCTGCTCCAATGTTCGATTTAGAAGCTAAATTAGATGGTGTTTGACTACTATTGGCTGATAGTGCGTTAATGTGATTATCATCCATTTGCCAAGCATTGACGCCAAGTTTTGCATACAAAGAGCTATTTTTATCAAAATAATATGAGCCCACAATATTTAAAAGAATCGCTGCGGCTTCATCTTCCTTTCTATACTCTACTTCAGGTGCATCTTTTGCATTAATCGCCTCTTGGCCTGCTTGTGAAGTGCTTAAATTAGCATAATCAGCTTCAATGCCAAGGTAAGGGTTAAATTGTAAATCATCGCTAGTAAACTCGGTTTCAGCCATGGTTATATTTAACTGTTCATCATTGGTGACAGGCTCATTGGGTAATTCTATCGCGACAGTATCAGCAGCTTTTGCTACATCGCTAGTCATAGTTAAAGCTGGTTGCCATTGCTGTTTATCTGATTGTAAATCATCCTGGTCTTTGCTTGCCGGTACTGCTTCTTTATTGGTCACAGGTTTTACTTTGCCAGGCTTGCTTTGCTGTTTGATCGTACTATCAGGCTGCACATGTACTTGCTTGCTTGATTGCGTTTTATCAGCACTAAGAGTGCTAATTTGAATATATAAAATGCTAACTATTAAGGCTAAGACGAGTAATGTTAATGTCGCTAATGACGATGAATTATTAGATTTCATTATTCTCTCCTTATCTAGTCTGATTCTTTTATGGACGAATTAGCATTATAAAATCTGACTAGCAAGATAAATAGGAGAGATTTGTTGTTAAATGTTAACCGGGTGTAAATTCTTGGTTTTTATTTTGTGAGCTTGGAGTCTAGCTATCTCCTTGAAATGTAAAAGATTGTTATCTAGGTAAGTAAAATTTATTTACTTTGCTAAAATTAAATAAATTAATATATTAGAGAATTTCAATTGACTACTTTATCCCCACAACATGCACAGTTAGTGAGTGCAGCTAAACAAGCTTATGATAATGCCTATGCCCCTTATAGTAATTTTTTTGTGGGTGCCGCAGCGCTTTGTCAAAATGGTGATATCGTTAGCGGCTGTAATGTTGAAAATGCATCCTATGGGCTAACGGTTTGTGCTGAACGTAATTGTATAGCGCAAGCAGTAATTGCAGGAGAGCAAGAGTTTAAAACGATTGTTATCTACACTGAACAAGTCAAACTTACCCCGCCTTGTGGTGCTTGTAGGCAAGTTATTGCCGAGTTCTTTAACCAAGATGCAGTTGTTACAGCAACAAATCATTTGGGTGATGTTGTACATTGGCAGGTTAAACAATTATTACCTGATGCTTTTACACCTAAAGATTTATCTTAAAACTTATGCTAATGAATATAAGGTAATTTACAGATGACACAGCTGCTTTTGCCACAGGAAATTATTCGTTGTAAACGCGATGGTAAATCACTTGATAACGAACAAATAAAAGCCTTTGTTACAGGTTTAGTGGACCATAGTTTTAATGATGCGCAAGTTGGCGCTATGGCCATGGCTATTCGTTTACAAGGTATGGACATAAATGAAACTGTTGCATTAACCAAGCACATGATGAATTCAGGGGTTGTATTGTCTTGGCCTGAGATTGATGGGCCTATAGTCGATAAACACTCAACTGGTGGTGTTGGCGATAAGGTTAGCTTTATGTTGGCAGCTATTGTTGCAGCTAATGGTGGTTATGTACCTATGATTTCTGGCCGCGGTTTAGGGCATACTGGCGGCACGGTTGATAAGTTAGAAAGTATTACTGGTTTTAATGTCACCCCAACTAATGAGAAATTTCAAGCGATCGTAAAAGATGTTGGCATGGCTATTATTGCGCAAACAGAAAACTTAGCACCAGCAGATAAGCGCCTATATGCGATAAGAGATGTAACATCAACAGTTGATTCTATACCACTTATTACGGCATCAATATTATCGAAAAAACTCGCTGCCGGACTTGATAACTTAGTTATGGATATTAAGGTAGGTAATGGCGCGCAAATGAATACCATTGCTGATGCCCGAGTTCTTGCCAAAAGTATTGTTGATGTCGCTAACGGAGCTGGTGTTAAAACTCAGGCAATTATTACCGATATGAACCAAGTTTTGGGTAATAGTGCAGGTAATGCTTTAGAGATCAAAGAAACACTCGACTATTTATCTGGAGCATACCGCGAACCTCGTTTACATCAAGTGGTTACATCTTTAGCTTGTGCTATGTTAGTTGATAGTAACTTAGCTAATGATAACAAGCATGCTAGTACTCTTGTTGAAAATAGCTTAAGTAATGGTAAAGCAGCAGAAGTTTTTGCCAAGATGATTTGTGCGCTAGGCGGTCCAGCTGATTTATTTGATAAGCCTTGGCAATCTATGGTGCAAGCGCAAGTGATCCAAGATATTGTGGTGCAAGAAAGTGGTTATATAACATCGATGCAAACCAGAGATATCGGTTTGGCGGTCGTTAGTCTTGGTGGTGGCAGAGTTGATAATACGCAAAGTGTCGATCACAGTGTTGGTTTTGATGCGATATTGCCTTTAGGCACAAAAGTATCTAAAGGTGATGTTATTGCGCGGGTTCATGCCAGCGATCAAGAAAGCGCAAAAAATGCTGCTCAAAATTACTTAGCTATGTTAGCAATTACTGAGCAAGCTAAAGAAGTCGAACCTGTCATTTACGAAACTGTTAGTTAGAATAAGCATAAGAAGCTAGATATGTTCTATCTAGCTTTATACTTTTCTAGTTTCTATTCCACAACTAACTTAGCTGCATGCAATAACAATTCTGGCGCTAATCTTACTTTGTAGTTTGGATTAACGTATTGAAAATGCACTAGGCCATCACTATCAAGCACATAAACAGCAGGGGCTGGTAACACTAAGCGTTGTTCGCCAGCGGCATTTTTCTGTAAAGGGTTTTGTAAATCCATCTTTGCTAAATAACGATCGGTTACTTTTTGTGATGCGAAAAAGGCTAAACCAAATTCGCTGCTAACATTTGAGTGGTAATCAGACAATAAGGTATAAGTTAACTTTTTATCTTTAAGACTTTTTTGTAAATCTGCAGCAGAGTCGGTAGATATGCCGATCAGTTGAAAGCCCAGTTCGGTTAAATCTTTTTCGATTGCCTGTAATTGACCCATTTGTACATTACAAAATGGACACCAGCCGCCACGATAAAAGAATAAAATCGTTGGCTTATTGTTTATCACTTCGCTCAATAGTACTGACTTACCATTAATATCGGTAGCTTTTACCTCGGGAACGTTTTGCCCCACTAATAATGGGGTTACCGTTTCTGCTGATTCAGCTATGTTTTTCGCGGTTGCGCTTGTAGCTAGTGTCGCGGTGATAAATAAAGTTAAAAATAAATAAATCTTATTCAAAATAATCTCTTATTGTTAGGGCAAGTAATAAACCTTGCGTTATTTGTTACATCCATAGACCTGAGTTTTGATATAAATATTGCACTAGATCAAATAAAACGCAATTAAATCAAAAATACAAATGAGAATGGTTTGCATTTAGATTTGAGTTGTTTTAATATTGCCGCAGTTAGAAAATACATCAACCAATATTAATAATATTTCCGGGGTCAATATGAAGCGTTCACTAATCGCTACTACTTTATTAAGTTTATTTGCTGCCTCAGCAGTAAATGCTGCTGAACCAACAGCTACAGAAACAGCTGAATTACGTAAAATTATCGCTGAGCAAGATAAAATTTTAAAAGATTTAGAGCGTCGTTTAGATGAAACGGACCAGCGCGTTGAAGCAACAGCAGATGCTGTTGATAGTTCTTCAGCTGGCAGTGACTCAAATGCTGTTACTATTGGTGGTTACGGTGAATTACACTACAACAACTTAACTGATAACAATAAATCAGGTGCTGATGCCGAAAAGAAAGAAATGGACTTCCACCGTTTCGTTTTATTCTTTGGTAAAGAGTTTAACTCAACTACCCGTTTCTTCTCTGAATTTGAACTTGAGCATGCATTATCTGGTGACGGTGATGATAAGCCGGGTGAAGTAGAATTAGAGCAAGCTTATATTGAGCATGACATTAATGACCAATTTACTACTCAATTAGGTGTATTCTTAGTTCCTGTAGGCTTAATGAACGAAACTCATGAGCCACCAACATTTTACGGTGTTGAGCGTAACAATGTTGAGAAAAATATTATTCCAACCACGTGGTGGGAAGGTGGTGCAAACTTAAACTATAAACCTGCAGCTGGTTGGTCGATTGATACCGCGGTTCATTCTGGTTTATATGTAAATGATTCATTCTTAATACGTAAAGGTCGTCAAAAAATTGCAGAAGCAGAAGCTGAAGCATTGGCATTTACTGGTCGTGTAAGTTACACAGCAATCCCAGGTTTACAACTTGCTGCTTCAATGCAATATCAAGAAGATATTACTCAAGGTGGTGTTACTAAAGATGGCACTACTGTTGATGAAGCATCTGCAACATTATTAACCGCACATGCTGTTTACCAAATTAATAACTTTACTATTAAAGCATTATACGCAACTTGGGATATTGATGGCGACGAAGCTGCACGCATGGGTCGTGATGAGCAAACAGGTTACTACATTGAACCATCGTACCGCTTTAATGAAAAAGTTGGTGTGTTTGCCCGTTACAATGTTTGGGATAACAACGCTGGTAATGATTTAGATACTGAAACAGAGCAAGTTTCATTCGGTGTTAACTACTACTTACATGAAAATGTAGTATTGAAAGCGGATTATGAAATCGCTTCAGGTGGTACCGCAACCAAAGATGGTTTAGGCTCTGAAGATGTTGATGTAGATGGTTTCAACTTAGGTGTTGGTTACCAGTTCTAAATTGATTAGAATTAATTGATGCTACGCAAAGTGAGCTTACTATGAATAATGGTATGCTCACTTTTGTCGTTTTATTTATCCATACATAAGTGGATAACTCTTTATTAAAATTAGGTGCTAAATGAAAAAGTATTTTTTGATATTATCATTATTGGTAAGTAGTTCTGTTTTTGCCGAGCAAGTGATTCAAGCACCTGAAGATTTTGTAGCTCAGGCATTTACCTCTACAACACCAAAAGCTAAAACCCTATGGCTTAACAAAGAGCAAAAAGCTGAAATAGCTGATATCCTTCAGCACAACTATAATCGTTTACGCATTCGTTACTGGCCGCAAGGTGAGCGCAGTGCGTGGATACTAGAAGAAATAGGTAAGGAAGCACCAATTACAGTTGGTTTAGTTGTTGAAAAACAACAACTAAAACAAATAAAGGTTCTAATTTATCGTGAAAGCCGAGGTGATGAAGTCAAAGCCGACTTTTTTACTAAGCAATTTGTTGATGCCAAATTAATCGATAATAAACAACTAGATAAACAAATTGACGGCATAACCGGAGCAACACTGTCGGTACGCGCATTAACCAAATTAGCACGTATGGCGCTCTGGCTTGATCAAGAGCGATTAGCTCATTAGCGTCCAGAATAAAATAGTTAGGCTGATAAAGAGAAGTTAATAATGGTAAGGAAAGGCAAGCGCTCAGTACATGTACGAGTGATTAAACATTTGCGTGAAACTCATCGCCAATTAGGGATGTTGTTAGCCTTTTTTATGATTTTTTTAGCTGTCACCGGCATTATTATTAATCACGGAAATTCGCTTAACCTTGACCGAACTAAAGTTGGCGTTAATTGGATACTCGATCACTATAATATTGAAGCACCGGAGCAGGTGCAAAAATTCTCATTAGCTGAAAACAAAAATGCATTATTTGTGGTGGGCAAGCAAGTATGGTTGGCCAATACCTTACTATTTACTTCTGACAATGACATTACAGCCGCAGCTATTTGGCAACAATTTATTTTAATTAGCTCTGATAATAACTTACGATTATACAACTTAGCTGGGCAGCTGGTTGATGTAATGGATAAAGCCTCTGGCCTACCCGGCAACATAAAAACTCTATTTGTCGATGGAAATGATGTTTATTTAAAAACAGCCCAAGGTGTGTTTTTAAGTAACGACGAACTATACAGTTGGCAACAATACGAAAGTAATAAGCATTTAGAGCATTGGTCGCAAGCAACGACTATTTCAACAGCCGAAACTCAACACTATCAACAACAATATCGCACGCAAATCCTTAATTGGGAGCGAGTTGTAATTGATATTCACAGTGGGCGTTTCTTTGCTAGCTTAGGTGTACTGTTCATGGACTTAGTGGCATTGTTTATTATTATTTTGTCGATGTCTGGGATTTATATGTGGATCAGACAAGCACGAGCACGCCATTAATAATGACTGGGGTAGTCATAGTTAACCGTTAAAAATAATACCTAATTGGTTGTTTTATGCAGTACAATTACCCTAATTCAGTATATGTTAGGACCTATTGATGGGCGATCTTAGTTCAGCCATTATTTTTCTTCTTGCCGCGGTTATTGCGGTACCCATTTTCACTCGTTTTAAACTTGGTGCTATCTTAGGCTATCTTGCCGCGGGTGTTATCATTGGACCTTCTGTTTTAGCCCTTATTAGCGACCCTGATCAAATTCTTCATGTTGCTGAGCTTGGCGTTGTTTTCCTTTTGTTTATTATTGGTTTAGAGCTTGAACCAGAAAAACTATTGCGCATGCGTAATAAAATCCTGTTTATTGGTGGCGGCCAATTATTACTCACTAGCGTCTTAATTATTGGCATTCTTTTATTGTTTAACATGCAATGGAAAATCGCTGTTGTTATCGGTTTAGGTTTAGCGCTATCGTCAACCGCATTTGCCATAGGTTTGATGACCGAGAAAAACATTCTAAAAACGCCTTTAGGTCAAAAAGGCTTTTCGGTTTTATTAATGCAAGATTTGGCCGTTATTCCTATTCTACTTATTATTACTGCTTTATCAGGTGCGCAAAACCCTGATGCACCTGCTTGGTGGGTAACATTATTGGCTGTTATTGCCGTATTGTTAACAGGTCGATATTTAATTAACCCTATGTTGGGTGTCCTGTCTCGCTATGGTGGTTCAGAAGTGATGACAGCAGCTTCGCTATTAATTGTTATAGCTACCGCGCAAGTTATGTATTTAGCAGGCTTGTCTATGGGGCTAGGTGCGTTTTTAGCGGGGATACTATTAGCAAACTCTAGCTTTAGACATCAATTAGAAGTTGAGATATCACCATTTAAAGGTTTACTGCTTGGCTTGTTCTTTATTGCGGTAGGAATGAAACTTGATTTAAACCTACTCGTTGAGCAACCTCTGCTTATTATTGGTGGCTGTATTTTATTACTGTTAATTAAAGCTGTTATCTTGAGCTTATTGTTATCTGTAAATAAACAGCCGGGTACTCACCCAATTAAAGTTGCATTAATGTTAGCCCAAGGTGGTGAATTTGCCTTTGTTATCTTTGGTACGGCACTCAATGATGGTTTATTGCCGTTAGCTTTAGCTGATCAGTTAACGTTAATTGTTGGTTTGTCGATGGCATTAACCGTACCGTTAGTGATTTTGTATGAAAAATTACAACAAGGTAAAGCCGTTTTCCCTGAATATGATATGCAAGCAGAAGTAACTGAGCCTGAAGTTGTTATTGCTGGTTTTGGTCGCTTTGGGCAAATTACCGGTCGTATTCTTACTGCTAACCATATTCCGTTTACCGCCCTTGATAATAACGCCGAACATATTGAGTTTATTAAACAGTTTGGTAATAAAGTATTTTTTGGAGATGCCACTCAGCTCAAACTTTTAAAGGCTGCAGGACTTGAACATGCCAAGGTTATGTTTATTGCTGCAGACTCAGATAAGCATGGTTTTGATATTGCCAAGGTTGTGCGAGAGCACTACCCACATATTAAAATTATAGCTCGAGCAAAGAGTCGAATGAGTGTACTAACTTATAAAGAAATTGGTGTGTATAGCAGTGTCCGTGAAATGTTTGATGGTAGCTTGGAAGCCGCTCGTATGGTTTTACAAGAATATGGTTTTGATCAAGCAAGGGCTGAAAACATGGTTAATGTATTCAAGCATCACGACGAAGAATTGCTAAGTCAGTCATACCAAGATAATCAACAGCTCGATATGCAGGCAATGATTAAGCTAAGCAAACAAGGAAGAGCAGAGCTTGAGTCATTATTTAAACATGATATAGAAGACTAAAGCCATGCCGGGTACTGAACCTAAGATATTGATCAGTAGTTGCTTTCTCGGCAATAAGGTGCGTTATGATGGGATGGTTAAAACCATAATGCACCCACAACTTTCCACTTGGCAACAAAACCAACAATTAATCGTTATATGCCCAGAAATGGCCGGTGGATTACCAGTGCCAAGACCCAAAGCAGAGCAATTTGGTGATAAGGTTATTGATGAGCATGGTAGGGATGTGAGCGAGTTTTTTATCTCTGGAGCTGAGCAAGCTTTGCAACTTTGTAAAGAACATAATATACGTTATGCTCTATTGAAAGAATTTAGCCCTTCTTGTGGCTCGGGCCATATTTATGATGGCAGTTTTAAAGGCAATAAAATTGTCGGTATGGGTATAACATCAAAGCTATTAATTGAGCACGGCATTAAGGTGTTTAGTGAGCTTACTATTGATCAATTGATCTTAGCGATAAATACCGAAATCACAGCAAAATAGTCAATTAGTCTTTAGATTGAACATAATATTACTTAAGAGTATTAACCAATGTTAAAAAAAATTATTAGCGTATTCGCTATCGTGTTTTTGATCAGTGCCTGTGCACCAAAATCAGAACAACAAGCCGCGCAAAATGCAGATCAAATTTTAGCGCAGATTATTAAAGACGAACAAAGCTATCAAGATAGTTTAGATCCATTTAATGACAGCAACAACATCTTGTATTATGACGCGTCACCAAGTGCATTAGAGCAACATAATAGCAAGGTGACCGAACTTTATAATCGTTTACAACAACTAGATAAAAGCCAACTATCAGAGCAAAATCTGATTAACTGGACTATTTTAAGTTACAAATTAAAAAACACTATCGACTCATATCATAATTTTGATCACTATATTCCGCTTACCGCGGAAGCTGGCTTTCATGCTTATATAACCTATATCTCATCAAGATCATCATTTAAAACCCTTGCTGATTATGAAAAATACTTACAACGACTAGTAGCCCTAAATACTTATTTTGAGCAACAAATCTACTGGTTAAACAAAGGCATTGAATCAGGCATTACTCAGCCACAGGTGGTATTGAAAGGTTTTGAAAATAGCATTAGTGCTTATATCGTTAAGGATGCGACTAAAAGTGATTTTTATGCGCCATTTAACAAAATGCCAAAACATATTAGTGATACAGACAAGGCCGCCTTACAGCAAAAAGCTCAACAAGTTATCTTAGATAACATTAATCCTATGTATCAAAACTTTTATGATTACATGGTTGATACATACATTCCAAATGCCAGACAAACCATTGCTGCCAAAGATTTACCAAATGGCGAAAGCTTTTACCAAAATAGAATTGAGCATTACACCACGTTAAAAATGACTGCCGCTGAAATTCATCAAATTGGTTTAGATGAGGTTGCTCGTATCCGCGCTGAAATGGACGAAATCATTAAACAAGTTGGTTTTAAAGGTAGCTTTGCTGAGTTTGTTGAATTTTTACGTACAGACCCACAATTTTATGCAACAACACCTGAGCAGCTATTAAAAGAAGCTTCGTATATTGCTAAAAAAATGGATGCACAATTACCTAAATTATTTAAAACGTTGCCGCGTACACCATATGGCGTAATCCCTGTACCTGCGAGCATTGCTCCTAAATATACTACCGGCAGATATTCAGGGCCTAGCCGAGATGATCAGCCAGGTAATTACTGGGTAAATACTTACGCTTTAGATCGTCGTCCTTTATATGTATTAGAAGCACTTACGCTGCATGAGGCTGTGCCTGGTCATCATTTACAAGGCAGTATTGCTAGAGAAATGGAAAATGTACCAGAGTTTCGTAACCGTACTTATATTTCAGCATTTGGTGAAGGCTGGGGTTTATATTCAGAGTATTTAGGAATAGAAGCAGGGTTTTACCAAGACCCTTATTCTGACTTCGGGCGTTTAACTTATGAGATGTGGCGAGCAGTGCGTTTGGTTGTTGATACCGGGATGCATACACAGGGTTGGTCTCGCCAACAAGCGATGGATTTCTTAGCAAATAACTCAGCTTTGTCTTTACATAATGTACAAACCGAAATTGACCGCTATATTTCTTGGCCAGCACAAGCACTATCTTACAAACTAGGTGAGTTAACGATAAAGCGTTTACGGGCTGAAGCTGAAACTACGCTTGGTGAGAATTTTGACTTACGTGAGTTTCATGATGAAGTGTTGAAAAATGGTTCTATTCCATTGTCATTGCTCGAGCAAAAAATTGGTGAATATATAAAGAGTAAGAAGCAAGCTTAAAGATACAGATATTTAGTTAGCAAGGACGCTGATGAATATTCGAAAAGAAAGTAAAGACAAGGCACGCAAAGAAAACAGTCACACAAGAAAGCTAATAAAGATAAGCCCCCGCTATATCTTAGTCGGCAGTCCCGCTGTCATTGATTTTGATTAAATAATCAGTAATAAAACCTAATTAAAAACTTAATCGCCACCTTTAGACCGGTAACTTTGCGTCCCTGATTTTCATCAGGTTTGCCTTGGACGAGCTAAGTAGCCCTAACTGTGATTATAGCTAAACAAATCTATCTGTAAACCTTTTGCTAATAAAAAACCGCGATTAGGTTAGATTTAATAGTAACTATCTGTTTAAAATCCAGTATATAGCTTACTATGAATAACTAGAAAATAAGGAATTATAATAATGAGCAAGGTTCTTAAAGAGTTGCTAGGTTTATTAAAACTTGAGCTATTAGACGACAATTTATTTTTAGGGCAAAGCCAAGACTTAGGTTTTAAGGCTGTATTTGGTGGCCAAGTCATAGGCCAGGCGCTATCAGCAGCAAAGCAAACATTATCTGATGAACGACAATTACACTCCTTCCACTCTTATTTTTTACGACCGGGGGATGCAACGAAACCAATTACTTATTTGGTTGAAGTAACTCGTGATGGCCGCAGTTTTAGCACAAGGCGTGTGCAAGCAATGCAACATGGTAAAACTATCTTCAACTTAATGGCCTCTTTCCAACTAGATGAACAAGGTTTTGAGCATCAAGACCAAATGCCAGACGTACCTGGTCCTGAGGGGCTAATGAGTATGTTTGATTTGCAGCTGCAGCACAAAGATAAAATTCCACTAGCAATGCACGATACTATATTTGCTGAGCGGCCAATCGAGTTTAGACCTGTTAAAGAATATGACTGGCTGCACCCGCAAAAATCAGAGGCAAGAAACCAAGTTTGGATGCGAGCAAAAGGCACAATGCCTGATGACTTAGGTATAAACAAGTATGTGTTAGGTTATGCGTCTGACTATAACTTTTTACCTACAGCTGTTCACCCTCACGGGAAGAGTGTTTGGTCGCGAGATTTTCAAATTGCCACCATAGATCACGCTATGTGGTTTCATCGCCCATTTAGCTTTAATGATTGGTTGTTATACGATATTGATAGCCCTTCAGCTAGTAGTGGCCGAGGGTTAGTTCGAGGTAAGATATTTAATCGCGCTGGTGAGTTAGTTGCATCTACCGCTCAGGAAGGGGTAATAAGACAATACTAATACTGCTTATTTTAGGTCAGCATATATCCCTTGTTGGGTAATATATGCTGATCTTACTTTTACCTTCAGCTCTAAGATAAAGACTTTTGCCAGTCGTATCCTGTTGGCGTTTGAAAGATTCTTAGTTCAAATAATGGTGCGATAGAGAATAAATGATCAAATATATCCGCCTGTATACCCTCGTAATTAACCCAATTAGTATCATTGCTAAAGAAATAAAGCTCTAGTGCAACACCTTTGTCGGTCGGTGCAAGTTGGCGAACCATACAAGTCATATTGTCATGTACTTTAGGATGGTTTTGTAAATAAGCGGTGATATAGGCTCTAAAAGTACCAATATTGGTCAAACGTCGGCTATTAGGGTTAACTGAGTTATCAGTAATTCCCTTTTCTGTATTATGCTGGCTTACTTCCGAATTTTTCTTAGCTAAATAGTCTTTTAGTAACTCAACTTCATCTAGTTTATTCAGTAATGCCTCAGAGCAAAAATGTATACTGGCTACATCAATACTCAAACTACGCTTTATACGACGGCCACCTGAAGTCGACATACCACGCCAGTTTTTAAATGATTCGCTGATTAATGCATAAGTTGGCACTGTGGTTAGGGTGTTATCAAAATTGCGAATTTTTACTGTATTTAGTGCTATTTCAAGTACATCGCCATCTGCGCCATATTGCGGCATTGAAATCCAATCACCTGGCGCCACCATCTTATTTGCTGAGATTTGAATGCTGGCCACTAAGCCTTTAATTGTATCTTGGAAAACTAATAATAAAACTGCTGTTAGAGCACCTAAACCACTAAGTAAGTATATTGGCGAGCGGTCAATTAATACCGAAATGGCTAGTATGGTTGCCACCATATAAATGGCTAGTTTTAATAACTGCACCGTAGCATTTAGCGGTAAATAGCGTTCTTTACTCGATTCTTGAAAGGCGGCATTAGTAACATTTAGTAGTGAACTCAGGCTACGTGCAACCTGTAGTGCTAATGCTATCTTGGCAAAAATAGTTAATGCATCGGTAAGTAGGGGATTTTCACTGATAAATACGGGAATAAAAGCTAACAGTAAAACGATAGGTACTAACCAAGATGTGCGGGTAAATACCTTATGTTCAATCATTAAGTCATCTAACGTATTTGAACTGCGGGTCACAATTTTATGGACAACATTTAATACTAAATATTTAGCAAAGTAATAACTTAACCAGCAAATACATAATAAAATGCTTAAGCCAATCGCTGCCGAGACGGGTTGAATTAAATTAGCTCCTAGACCATATTCAACGAGCCATGTTTGAATCAATTCTGACATAAGTTTTCCATAAAATTACATGATTATGAATAGCATAGCATTTCTCATTAAGCTGACAAATAGCTGATTCACTTTATATTTAAGGTCATTTCAGGCATAAAAATAGCAAAATATATTATCGAGAGTAATTTTTATCAAAAGTCTCTAATTTATTACAAAATGTTAGTTGCAAGTTTTGCCATTTTAGGGTCTTCTTAAGGTATAGAAATATGTTTCATTTGGGCAGGGTAATGGATTTCAAACGTGTTGTGATTAAAGTAGGCAGTGCCTTAGTGGCGCCAGAAGGTAAAGGTTGTAGTGGCAAGTATCTGTTGGCCATTGCTCGCTTTATAAGTCAGTGCCAAGAGCAAGGCAAAGAGGTAATTTTAGTTTCATCTGGTAGTGTTGCGGCTGGGCGTAAACTAATTGCTCATGGTTCAGCAAACCCTTCTATCGCTTGCAAGCAAGCAATGGCCTCTGTCGGTCAAATGCAAATGATGGCTAATTGGCAACGCTTTTTTGACTCGAAGTGTTCGCAATTGCTTATTACTCATGGCGATTTAAAAGATCGCTTACGCTATATAAATATTAAAAATACCTTACGCATTTTACTTGAAAATAAAGTACTGCCAGTGGTAAATGAAAACGACACTGTTGCCACTGAAGAGTTAAAGGTTGGTGATAACGACAACTTAGCTGCGCTTGTGGCTATGGTGAGTGATGCCGACTGTTTAATGATTTTAAGCGACGTTGATGGTGTTTTCGATAAGGATCCCCACAAAAATACTGATGCCAAGTTATTCTCTGAAATAGATAAAATTGATGATGCCTTATATGCCATGGCAGGCGGCACAAGTAATCGTATTGCCACAGGCGGTATGAAAACTAAAATTCAAGCAGCTGAAAAAGCCTGTGAACACGGCATTCAAACCTATATTTTAAATGGCAGTAAAAGCGAAATATTTGATCGATTACTTAAAGGTGAGAACCCAGGCACTCGATTTATCGCTGAGCAGTCACCATTAAAAGCTAAAAAATACTGGCTTAAGCATACCTTAAAAAGTCATGGCTCTATTGTTATCGATGAAGGTGCTATCAATGCCGTGGTAAATAAAGGGGCCTCCCTACTGCCCTCGGGTATTATTGAAATTTATGGTGATTTTGTTAAAGGTGAGTCGGTTAATATAACCGCTAGTTGTGGTACGCGAGTACTCGCCAAAGGCATTTGCCAATACAGTAGCCAAGACTTAGAAAAATTACAGGGTAAAAACAGTAACGATATTGAAACTATTTTAGGTTATTGCCCTAGTAAAGAAATTATTCATCGTGATGATTTAGTGCTGATTACAGCGGGCGATGCAAATTAAAGAAATAAATGAGTAACACTTAAATGAGTAATAACATTAACGCAGAATTTGATATTGCTTTACTGGCTAAAAAAGCCCGTAAAGCATCATTACAAGCAGCGCAATTAGATACCAATACCAAGAATAAATTATTGTTAGCTATGGCTGAAAATATTAAAGCTGAGCAAGCAAAAATTCTTAATGAAAATGCTAAAGATATTAGTGCGGGTGAAGAAAAAGGCTTATCAACGGCAATGCTGGACAGATTATTGCTAAACCCAGAACGTATAAATGATATTGCTGATGCTATTGTTGAAATTGCCAATTTAGCCGATCCAGTTGGTAGTGTTTCACCAACAAGTAAAAGGCCAAGTGGCATTGAAGTAGCTAAAATGCGCATCCCTTTAGGGGTTATCGCCATGATTTACGAAGCTCGCCCAAATGTTACCGCGGAAGCTGCTGCGCTTTGTTTAAAATCAGGTAATGGTGTTATTTTACGAGGTGGCTCAGAAGCACTGCATAGTAACTTAGCTATTGCGCAAGTTTTACATAAAACCTTAGTTGACTTTAACTTACTGGCTGAAGTGATTTCTGTTGTACCAAATCCTGATCGCATTGTAATAGAAAAGCTATTAACCTTGAATCAGGACATTGATTTGGTGATCCCTAGAGGTGGAGAAGGTTTGATTCGATACGTCAGTGATAACTCACGTATTCCAGTGATCCAACACTTCAAAGGCGTGTGTCATTTATACGTTGATAAATATGCTGATTTAGATAAAGCCATAGATATACTGGTTAATGGTAAAACTCAGCGCCCTAGTGCTTGTAATTCACTTGAAACGGTACTTGTACATCAAGATGTCAGTAATGACTTTTTATCTAAAGCGGCTGTTGCGTTAGCACCATTTAAGGTAAAGGTTCATGCTTGTAACAGCACTATTGGCTATTTTGAAAATGCAGAGCTAGCAACCGATGCAGATTATGATGCCGAATATTTAGCGCAAGAAATTGCGGTTAAACAAGTTGATGACTTTGAGCAAGCAATTGCGCACATTCAACAGTTTAGCTCTGATCATACCGAAGTTATTGTTACCCAAGATTACAGTCGTAGCCGTGAATTTGTGCGCCGTATTAACTCATCCGTGGTAATGGTAAATGCGTCATCAAGATTTTCTGATGGTGGTGAACTTGGTTTAGGATCGGAAATAGGAATTTCAACTAGTAAGTTACATGCATACGGCCCTATGGGATTAGAAGCTCTAACCACTGAAAAATTTGTCGTATTTGGCGAGGGCGAAGTTAGATCTTAAGGCTATGCTAATCCATTAGCAGGCTACGATGGCCCTATATTTTTTATAGGGCCAATTTAAACTTCATTGTTATTCATATTTACCCCCCTTCCTCCATTTCACTTATTCGTATTTATTTTAATTTTTAGCTGCTCAACTATTAACAATCAAAAGTTTCTAACAGCCCTAATTAGGTAAACGTTTTCTCTGTTTGGTTTGTTTGGAATATATCTTGTTTCATAGGGTTAGGCAGATATTTAGCTTTTATGATGCTATCAAATGTGATTTTTAAATTGATTTATTGGTTGCACAGAGGTGCAATCATTACTTTTTTTGTTGGTATATTTAAGATTTTTGAACTTGTGTAAACGTTTTCTGCATGTTAATTTCATGTAACAATTTTGGTGATTAGTTCTCTTATTTAAAGTTTTAAAATGAATGAATCACTCTTTTTACAACAGGTTAGGTGAGTAAGCATGTGGTCAATAAATGAAATAACATTAGTAAGTAAGAATCATAGAAAAAAATTAATGTTACAACTGTTAAGCCTTAAAAATACATTCAAACTATTAGTATTATTGGTGACTTATTTAAGTTTATTTTCTTTTTCTCAGGTAAGAGCAAACACTTGTTCTGCTGTAATAAAAGTTAATGGTGTTAGTACCAATACTTACCCTTTGAGTAATAATCCATGTATTTTATATTCAGGAGCTGTAGAGGTGGATGGCACTAACCACCCGCAATCACCAGGCATCATGTTACGCCGTTTTGCAAAAGATACGATTGATAAAAACAATAGTTTAGCTGGAGCAAGTTCTCGTTTTCAATCTCAACGAGTAGGTAAAGCATTGTCGACATCTGGTATTACTATGCGCTTTAAAACTAACAGCCCAACAATAGTATTACGTTTTGTTAAGGATTTGAGTCATGTTGCCGATCCAGAAAATTTAACTGCAACAGAATTGGACCCAAGTAAAAATCGGATTGATAGAGATTTAGGCGAGTTTAGGTTTAAACGTGATGGTGTGCTTAGTGACGAAATTGTCGAGCCTAATGTACTTAATGGAGAGTTTGCCGGCGAATTTGTTTTAAATAGCGATAGACTTGAGGCGCAAGAATATGAACTAATTTTTCCAATTCTCGCTAATCCTATAATAACCGAAATTGAGTTGGAACCTAACTATCAACTAGAACCGATTATAGAAAATAATAAGCCTGTATTAGCTGTGCTCGGAGATAGTATTAGCCATGGCATAGGTCAAGATCAAACGGTACAAACCTGGCCATGGCTAGTTGCTGAACAATTAGGCTATCAGCTACATAATTTAGCCGTTAGCGGTAGTAAAACTAACTTAATCCAAGCCGAAGCTATAACTGATATTGCTCATTTAGATGTAGTGACTATTTTATGGGGCTACAATGATGCGCACAAAATAGATCGAAGCGCGACTGAATATAAAGAGTTAATGAGTGAGGTGTACAGCTTGATTAGGCAAACGCACAGTGAAACTAAAATAGTGTTGATGCCATTATTAACAGCAGTTTTAACGCCAAATGAAAAAGTTACACAAGAGCATATAGATGCTGAAGTTGAATATCGTGAGCAACTGAGAGTTCTTTTTAGTGAGCTCGAGAATACAGATGAAAATTTATTTTTAATCGATTCAGATACTTTTACAGATGAATCGCACCTAACCGATAATGTACATTTGACCGTTGATGGTGCTTCTACCTTAGCCCAAAAAGTGGCTAAAGAGCTTGATATGATAATGACTGTTGCTGAGGAAGTAGTTACTGAAGAGGAAGTGGTTACTGAAGAGGAAGTAGTTACTGAAGAGGAAGCGGTTACTGAAGAGGAAGCGGTTACTGAAGAGGAAGTGGTTACTGAAGAGGAAGTAGTTACTGAAGAGGAAGCGGTTACTGAAGAGGAAGCGGTTACTGAAGAGGAAGCGGTTACTGAAGAGGAAGCGGTTACTGAAGAGGAAGTGGTTACTGAAGAAGAAGTGGTCACTGAAGAAGATAGCTCTGGTGGTGCAGTACTATATGGCTTACTGCTTTTAGTTGTGTGTTTAAGAAGAAATAAAAGTATTTAGCTACACTTTTTATTCGAATTTAAATGTCAGATTTAATCTGAACCAATAGATATAATTTAAAATATTAAAAAAGCCTTAATGTTACACATTAAGGCTTTGTATCTTTAGCAAGTTTTCAAGTTGATCTGACCCTCTTGATTAGCCTGCTTCAACAATACGTTTCATATCAGTCATGTAGCCACGTAGTTTCTTACCAACTACTTCAACGCCATGGCTTTGGATTGCTTCGTTTACTTCGATTAAACGTACGTTATCAACGCCATTTGATGCTGATTGGATACCTTCACCTAATTGCTCTAACGTTAATTTGCTTGCGTAATCAGCAAGTAGAGGTACAGCTGCGTGAGTAAATAAGTAGTTACCGTATTCAGCAGTATCTGAAATTACTACGTTCATTTCGTATAACTTGTTACGAGCGATACAGTTAGCAATTAATGGCGTTTCATGAAGTGACTCATAGTATGCTGACTCTTCGATAATACCTGCGGCAACCATAGCTTCAAATGCTAATTCAACACCCGCTTTGATCATGGCTACAACGAAAATGCCTTTGTCGTAGTATTCTTGTTCAGTAATTTCTGTGTCACAGTCAGGTGCTTGCTCAAACGTTGTTTCAGCAGTTTCTGCGCGCCATTTTAAAAGGTTAGCATCATCATTTTTCCAGTCTTCCATCATAGTGGCAGAGAAGCGACCTTCGATGATGTCATCCATATGCTTTTCAAATAGTGGGCGTAAGATTACTTTTAATTCTTCAGACATATCAAACGCTTTAATTTTTGCAGGGTTTGATAAACGGTCCATCATGTTAGTGATACCGCCGTGCTTTAAGCCTTCAGTCGTTGTTTCTAAACCGTATTGTAATAACTTACGTGCGTAACCTGCGTCCATACCTTGTGCAAGTAACTGCTTGTGGCCTAATACTGCAGCCGTTTGTAACATACCACAAAGAATTGTTTGCTCACCCATTAAGTCAGACTTAACTTCAGCGATAAATGATGACTCTAAAACACCAGCGCGATCGCCACCAGTTGCAGAAGCATAGGCTTTAGCAATAGCTAGACCATTACCTTGAGGGTCGTTTTCAGGGTGAACAGCGATAAGTGTTGGTACACCAAAACCACGCTTGTATTCTTCACGTACTTCCGTACCTGGACACTTAGGTGCAACCATAACAACAGTAATGTCTTTACGGATCTGCATACCTTCTTCAACAATGTTGAAACCGTGTGAGTAAGCTAAAGTTGAACCTTGTTTCATCAGAGGCATAACAGCGTTTACAGCTGAAGTATGTTGCTTGTCTGGTGTTAAGTTTAATACTAAGTCAGCTTGTGGAATTAACTCGGCGTAGTTACCAACCGTGAAACCATTCTCTGTAGCCCATTGCCATGATTGACGTTTTTCGCTAATTGCTGCATCACGTAATGCGTAAGAAATGTTTAGGCCAGAATCGCGCATGTTTAAACCTTGGTTAAGACCTTGAGCACCACAACCAACGATAACGATGTTCCAACCTTTTAGGAAGTTACAGCCATCGCTGAACTCTTCGCGTTTCATAAAACGACACTTACCTAATTGGGCTAATTTTTCACGTAAACTTAAAGTATTAAAATAATTCGACATTGGAAACTCCGTTAAATCCATGTTTGTTTTGCTTGCTAAGGCTGTTCTTTACTGCTTTAGCGATTCATTAACTGCAGGTTAACTCATTTATTGTGTTGCTTAAAATGATATATTTGCATTACTATGTTGCATATATTGCAACAACGGTTGTTGCCGAATTAGTTGAATTGAACCATGGATATAAAATCACAGCAGGTATTTTGTCACTTAGCGCAAACTTTACACTTTGGGCAAACAGCTCACGCGCATCATGTTAGCCCGTCTACCTTATCGCGTATGATCAAACGTATTGAAGATGAGCTAGGTTGTCAGCTGTTACAACGAGATAATCGCTCGGTGGTATTAACGGCTGCTGGTCTTAGATTTGAAAGCTATGCAAAGCAGCAATTGCAATTATGGCAAGATTTACAAGGTGACTTACATGCCGAGCAACCACAACTGCAAGGTAAATTAAGTATTTACTGTTCTGTAACCGCGGCTTATTCACATTTGCCACAGTTACTTGATGGCTTTCGCCGTAAATACCCTCATATCGAAATAATGCTTGAGACGGGCAACGTTGCTAATGCGGTAGAGCAAGTTAAGGGGAAGCAAGTTGATTTTGCCATTGCTGCGCACCCAGAAAAGCTATCGAGCAGTTGTCATTTTTTCTCTATCGCCCAAATACCGCTAACCATAATTGCGCCAACTATTGAATGCCAGGTTCAGCAGCAATTGCAAGCTCGTCAGATTGACTGGTCGACTATTCCGATAATTTTGCCTGATCATGGCAGTGCCAGGAAACGCTTCGAACATTGGTACAGGCAAAAAGGGCAAGGTAAGCCAAATATTTATGCAACAGTGTCTGGCCATGAAGCTCTAGTGTCTATGGTGGCACTTGGTTGTGGTGTAGGTATTGCGCCTGAAGTTGTTATTGATAACTCTCCAGTAAAAGAGCGAATTAAAAGACTTACCCCAAGTCATACCATTAAACCGTTCGAGTTAGGTGTTTGTTGTTTAACTAAACGTATGCAAGAGCCCGTAATTAAGGCGTTTTTAGAAACAATTAGTGAACCATAAAACAAATGATTTATGGCTCTATGAATTATTTTGTAGCTTCTAACTCTTTCGTTATTCTGATCGATTCTTCTAGTAGTATTTTATAGACAAGATCCATAAGCACAGTACCTTCTTTGGTACACATAACATTGATATAAGAGCCAACCCGAGCATGACCAGCATCATCTAAAGCTGTACCAAAGGCTATTTCCGTAGCTATATTCAAATACTCTGGGTGCTCATCAGAAATGCGATTTAACGATACCCTAAGTGCTTGCATACCCACTTGTTCAGCAATATGAACATCAGTAAACAGGTTGTTGATATATTTTTGGCACATTTCATCACTTTTAAGCTCGGAGGCAAAGCTGAAGGAGCTAACCATTAATAAAGCTAAAGCTATTATCGTATGTTTCATTAAAAACCTTTTTTGTAAAAGTAGATGTAAACCATATAAGTTTACATTCTAGGCGAGTTTTATGTAATTGTGTTACTCCATACGTGCTTAAAATGTAACCCATAATTTATCCTGCCATTTTAAGCAGATAAACTTGCGGTTAAGTGCTGAATCAATCTATCCATTGCCCGATAAGATAAAGCTTCGATAATATTTTCTCTGGCAATATCTTCGAGTCCTTGCATGTCTGCAATAGTGCGAGCAATCTTTAATATTTTATGATGCGCGCGCGTTGATAAACCAAGCTTTTCAACGGCTAACTCTAAAAACTCACAATCTTCAATGCTCAAATGGCAGTGCACTTTTAACTCTGGGCTTGATAAATGCGCGTTAGCTTTACCTTGCCGAGCAAGTTGTATTTCTCGGCAAGTTTTTACCCTGGCTCTTATTACTTCACTGGTTTCATTGTTAGCATTAGTTTTATTCCACAAGCCTTTTGGAAGCCTAGCGACTTCTAGTTGAATATCAATGCGGTCTAAAAAAGGACCTGATAATTTACTTAAGTATCTTAGAATTTGCTCAGGAGTAGAGCGATTATCATTATAAAACCCTGTCGGTGATGGGTTCATAGCCGCAACTAATTGGAACTTAGCTGGGTAAGTTGTTTTGTGCATTACTCTTGAAATAGTCACTTCGCCAGATTCCATCGGCTCTCGTAAAACATCTAGAACCTTTCGATCATATTCAGGGAGTTCATCTAAAAATAATACGCCATTGTGGGCAAGTGAAATTTCTCCGGGGTTAGGCTGGGCGCCACCACCAACTAGTGCTGCAGAGGATGCGGTATGGTGAGGTGCTCGAAATGGCCGTTGTAGCCAATGTTTATGATCAAAAGCGGTAGAACAAATAGAATGAATGGCTGCCGTTTCTAGCGATTCTTCTTTGGTCATCGGCGGTAAAATTCCTGGTAATCGACTAGCTAACATGGTTTTACCTGTACCTGGTGGGCCTACAAATAGTAGATTATGCGATCCACTTGCCGCTATCTCTAAGGCGCGTTTAGCCATAGGTTGACCCATAACATCGGCAATATCATCGATACATATTTTATTTTCATCTACATCTAATTCAGGACTTTTATTACTTTGTAAAGGTAATAATTGCTGACGAGCGAAATGAGGAAATAGTTGCTTTAAATGTTGCAATGAAATAATTGCTGCATCATTAACCCAACAAGCTTGCTGAGCGTTTTTATAAGGCAAAATTAATGTGCGCTGCTCATTGCGCGAGGCAATAGCCAAAGGAATTTCACCTATTATTGGCCTTAGCTCACCTGATAAGGCAAGCTCGCCGGCAAATTCATATTGTGCAAGCTCTGTTGTTGGTATTTGGTCTGACGCGGCAAGAATGCCAATAGCGATTGGCAAATCAAAGCGACCACCTTCTTTGGGCAAGTCGGCTGGAGCTAGGTTAACGACAATCTTTTCACTTGGAAACGAATAACCGCAATTGAGTAAGGCACTGCGTACTCTATCTTTGGATTCCTTAACTGATGTTTCCGCTAAACCAACAATATGAAAACCGGGCAAACCAGTGCATAAATGTACTTCGATGGTAACTAATGGGGACTCAAGCCCTATCCGAGCGCGGGAGTATATACATGCTAATGCCATAAAAAATCCATTTTTTAATTTGTATTAGAGTTATTAAGCTTAGCTAGTTATCGAAATTCAGCAAATAAACGCTGTAGAGAATATAAATTCATCAAAAATGAATATTAATTAAATGTAAACAATTGCTATAAAAAGCTTGTTAGAAAATTAGAGCTATGATACTAATAAGTCATCTGCGCTTTAGCAGCGCTAGTTATAACTAAAACGAATAAGTAAATAACTGAGTTAATAGTAAATAAAATGAGTAACTTAAACCTAATTCTGATTATCCGTGTTGTCGTTGTGATTATTAAATCACCGCGGGCTTGGTGTTGAGTTAGTTTAAATAACAAATTTCAACCCCCCGCTTCGAAAGAGTCGGGGGGTTTATTGTTTTATACCCTTTGAAAGATTATAAAAATTAAATAAAAGAGAAGAGTCATGACTGGCGCAGAATTAGTACTAAAAATATTAGAGCAACATGGAGTTGATAGCATGTTTGGTTACCCAGGTGGTGCCATAATGCCTATTTATGACGCTATTTATGACAGCCCTATAAAACATTATTTATGTCGTCATGAACAAGGTGCTGCATTTTCTGCGGTTGGTTATGCCCGAGCCAGCAAAAAAGTTGGTGTGTGTTTAGCTACTTCAGGCCCCGGTGCTACTAATTTAATTACTGGCTTAGCCGATGCAATGAGTGACTCGGTACCTGTTGTTGCCATTACCGGCCAAGTATCTACCAAAGCTATGGGCAGTGATGCTTTCCAAGAAGTCGATATCATCGGTTTGTCTTTAGCCGTAACCAAGCATTGTGTGCAAATAAGTAGTGTTGATGAGTTACCTGCTGCGATAGAAGAAGCTTTTGCTATAGCGCTTTCTGGACGAATGGGGCCGGTATTAATTGACATTCCAAAAGATATTCAACTTGCTGCAACGGATCTCGATTATACAAAACCAGAGACTTGCGATGATTTAGATGCACAGCAAGTTAGCAGCTTGTTAGAGCAAGCTAAACAATTACTAGCTGCTGCGCAAAAGCCAATTTTGTATGTTGGTGGTGGTGTTGGTATGGCTAATGCCGTTACTGAAGTGCGAGACTTTATCAATGCAACAGGTATTCCAACAGTATCGACTTTAAAAGGTTTAGGTGCAGTAAACCCTGAGCAATCAAATTATTTGGGCATGCTTGGTATGCATGGCACTAAAGCGGCAAATATTGCCGTACAACAATGTGATTTATTGATTGCTGTTGGTGCCCGTTTTGATGATCGGGTTACAGGAAAAATAGCCGAATTTGCTAAGCATGCCAAGGTTATTCACTTTGACATAGACCAAGCTGAAATTAACAAAGTTCGTGTGGCAGATGTTGCGGTTTTAGGTAATTTAGCTGCAAACATTAATGTATTAGCAACAAGTTTAGCAATAAAACCATGGCAAGAACATTGCCAACAAATGGCTCAAGATTTTGCTTGGCGCTACGATCACCCAGGCTCAAAAATCTTTGCGCCAGCATTGCTTAAAACTATGAGTGATTTAATGCCTAATAGTAGTGTTGTTACCACCGATGTAGGTCAGCATCAAATGTGGGCAGCGCAGCATGTAGCTATTCATCAGCCAGAAAACTTTTTAAGTAGTGGTGGCCAAGGTGCTATGGGCTTTGGTTTACCTGCAGCTATTGGCGCGCAAGTTTCGCGCCCAGATGACACTGTTATAGCTATTTCTGGCGATGGTTCGTTTATGATGAATGTGCAAGAGCTAGGAACATTAAAACGTTATAATATACCGGTTAAAATCGTACTTATTGATAACTCTCGTCTTGGCATGGTGCGTCAATGGCAACAGCTATTTTTTCAAGAAAGATACAGCGAAACGGATTTAAGTGATAACCCTGACTTTGTTATGTTAGCGCGTGCTTTTGATATTAAAGCGCAAGAAATTACTGATAAACAACAAATCCAATCAGCTCTTACAGAAATGCTTGCACATGATGGCCCATATTTATTACATGTAAGAATTGATGAGATGGACAATGTTTGGCCATTAGTACCACCAGAAACAGCAAATGAATCAATGTTAGAGTCGGTAAAATCGTAAACAATACAAGCAAAGAGCTGTTATCATTTGCACCGCTTATTTTAGCTTGCAATAGAGCTAAAATATAAAAAATATAGGAGACTGTGGCATGCCACTACAAACGTTTAAAATTACAGCACGACAACAACCTTTAGTAATGGAAAGATTACTGCAGGTGGTTCGTTACCGTTGCTTTACTTTGCATAGCGTAAGTATGTTTCCAAATAATGCTGATGATGAGTTAAGTATTGAACTGTCAGTAGATACTGACAAATCAGTCGAAAACTTAAAAAAACAATTGCTAAAAATTATCGACATTAAGCAAATAACAGTTGAAGATCAGGCTAGACAAAAAATTATCGCTTAATATTGCATAGTAAATGCATAATTTAAGCTGCACAAACAAGAGATTAGGAAGAGAAATGGCTAAAGTAAACGCAGAACAAATTTGGTTTAATGGTGAGTTAATGCCATGGGCAAACGCAACCGTGCATGTAATGAGCCATGCATTACATTATGGCTCTTCAGTTTTTGAAGGTATTCGAGCTTATAAAACTCATAAAGGTACATGTATTTTTCGCTTAGAAGAGCATATTGACCGTTTATTTGATTCAGCCAAAATTTATCGTATGAATATCCCATTTACCCGCGAAGAAGTGATGCAAGCGTGTCGTGATTCAGTTGCTGAAAATGGTTTAGATTCTGCTTACCTGCGTCCGCTTGCCTTTTTAGGCGATATTGGCATGGGTTTACGTCCAGCTGATGATGCACAAGCAGATTTAATGGTTGCGGCATTTAGCTGGGAAGCTTATTTAGGCGCCGATGCTATGGAAAATGGCGTTGATGTTGGTGTTTCTTCGTGGAATCGTATTGCTCCTAATACGATACCAACTGCGGCTAAAGCTGGTGGTAACTACCTATCTTCACAGCTAATTTCTCGAGAAGCTGCTCGTCATGGATATACTGAAGGTATTGCTTTAGATGTTAATAACTATGTAAGTGAAGGTGCAGGCCAAAACTTATTCCTTATTCGTAAAGGTATTATCTACACACCTCCTGGTTCTTGTTCAATTTTACCAGGCTTAACTCGTGATACAGTGATCACTTTAGCAAAACAAATGGGCTATGAAGTTCGAGAAGAACTTATTGCTCGCGAAGCACTTTACCTTGCCGATGAATTCTTTATGTGTGGTACAGCAACTGAAATTGTACCGGTTAGTACTGTTGACGGCATGCAAGTTGGCTGTGGTAAGCGCGGTGAGATCACTAAGAAACTACAAGACGCATTCTTTGGTATGTTTGATGGCACTACCGAAGTACCAGAGAACTGGTTAGATCAAGTTAAGTAATATATATGTGCAAACATATAAAAATATAACAAGTAAAACTCAAAAGCTTTAAAGGAAGAACAATGCCAAAATTAAGATCTGCTACATCCACTCAAGGCCGTAATATGGCTGGCGCACGAGCTCTATGGCGTGCAACCGGTATGACCGATGGTGATTTTGGCAAGCCTATTATTGCTGTGGTTAACTCATTTACCCAGTTTGTACCAGGCCATGTACATTTAAAAGATATGGGGCAACTTGTTGCTGGCGCTATTGAAGAAGCTGGTGGTGTGGCAAAAGAGTTCAATACCATTGCCGTTGATGATGGTATTGCTATGGGGCACAGCGGTATGCTTTATAGCTTACCTTCTCGAGACTTAATTGCTGACTCGGTAGAATACATGGTTAATGCTCATTGTGCCGATGCCATGGTATGCATTTCAAACTGTGACAAAATCACTCCGGGCATGTTGATGGCTGCAATGCGTTTGAATATTCCGGTTATTTTTGTGTCGGGTGGCCCGATGGAAGCTGGTAAAACTAAACTTTCAGATCAAATTATCAAGCTTGATTTAGTTGATGCCATGATCCAAGGCGCAGATCCGACGGTATCAAACGAGCAATCGGATCAAGTTGAACGTTCAGCTTGTCCAACGTGTGGTTCGTGTTCTGGTATGTTTACTGCCAACTCAATGAATTGTTTAGCTGAAGCGTTAGGTTTGGCACTGCCGGGTAATGGCTCAATGTTGGCTACACATGCTGACCGTGAACAGCTGTTTTTAAAAGCCGGTAAGCAAATTGTTGAGCTAACTAAGCGTTATTACCAAGACAATGATGAGTCAGCATTACCACGTAATATTGCTAGTAAAGAAGCCCTGCATAATGCCATGTGCTTAGATATTGCCATGGGCGGTTCTACCAATACTATTTTGCATTTATTAGCTACCGCGCAAGAAGCTGAAATAGATTACACCATGGAAGATATGGATAAATTATCACGTATCGTACCGCAATTATGTAAAGTTGCTCCTTCAACGCCTAAATACCATATGGAAGATGTGCATCGTGCTGGTGGTGTTATCGCTATTTTAGGTGAGTTAGCGCGTGCCGGACTATTAAATACTGATGTGCCAAATGTTTTAGGTACCACACTTGCTGACGTTATTTCAAAATACGATATTAAAGTAACTGATGATGAAGATGTAAAAAAATTCTATCGTGCTGGTCCTGCTGGTATTCGTACGACTAAAGCCTTTAGCCAAGACTGTCGCTGGGACACATTAGACGATGATAGAGAAAATGGCTGTATCCGTAGTTTTGAAAACTCTTTTTCAACAGAAGGTGGTCTAGCAGTACTTTCAGGCAACATTGCCGTTGATGGTTGTGTGGTAAAAACAGCGGGTGTTAGCGATGATAATTTAACCTTTACCGGTCCAGCCCATATTTTTGAAAGTCAAGATGATGCCGTTGCCGGTATCTTAGATGGCAAAGTTGTTGCTGGTGAAGTTGTTGTTATTCGCTATGAAGGCCCTAAAGGTGGTCCAGGTATGCAAGAAATGCTGTACCCAACAACTTACTTAAAATCTATGGGCTTAGGTAAAGCTTGTGCACTGTTAACCGATGGTCGTTTTTCTGGTGGTACATCAGGCCTATCTATTGGTCATGTGTCTCCTGAAGCAGCAAGTGGCGGTGCAATCGCATTAGTGGAACAAGGCGATATTATTGAAATCGATATTCCTAATCGCTCAATTAAATTAGCCTTATCAGATGAGGAATTAAATACTCGTCGTGCAGCAATGCAAGCCAAAGGTAAAGATGCTTGGAAGCCGGTGAATCGTGAACGCCCGATCAGCTATGCTCTGAAAAACTATGCAATGTTAGCAACCAGTGCTGACAAAGGTGCGGTAAGAAATCGCGAACTACTTGATGGCCAAGACACTTAATAACTGTTGTAACAGTTATAGGAAACTTTATGACGATAGATAATCAACACAAGGAGCATGACAACATGAAAGATCTCGGTCTTGATTATTTACGTCGTATTTTGATGGCGCCAGTTTATGACGTAGCTGTAGAAACTGATTTAACGCCATTGACTAAGTTATCGAATAAACTAGGCAATGACATTTACTTAAAACGTGAAGATCAACAACCGGTGCACTCGTTTAAATTGCGTGGTGCTTTTAATAAGTTGGCACAGCTCTCTCCAGAGCAAGCAAAGCATGGCGTTATAGCCGCCTCTGCCGGTAACCATGCACAAGGTTTAGCTTTAGCTGCAAGCAAGCTTGGCATTAAAGCTACCATAGTTATGCCAATTACCACGCCAGATATTAAGGTAGATAATGTACGCCGCTTTGGTGGCGATGTACGTTTAATTGGTAAAAGCTTTAATGAAGCTCAAACTGCTTCAATGCAGTTAGCCGTTGATGAGCAGAAAACCATTGTCCACCCGTTTGACGACCCTGATGTTATTGCAGGGCAAGGCACTGTCGCGAAAGAGTTACTCCAACAACTACCTAATGCTGATGTGGTTTTTATACCTGTTGGCGGTGGCGGTTTATTAGCTGGTATGGCGGTTTATTTAAAACAATTGTCGCCCAATACACGTATCGTTGGTGTTGAAGCCGAAGACTCTGCATGTTTAGCTGCGGCAATGCAAGCCGGTGAGCCAGTAGATTTAGACAGTGTTGGCTTATTTGCTGATGGCGTTGCAGTAAAACGTATTGGTGAGCATACATTTTCTTTAATTAAGCAGTACTGTGATGAAGTGATCACTGTAAGCAGTGATGAGATTTGTGCATCAATCAAAGATATTTTTGAGCAAACACGAGTTATTGCTGAGCCTGCTGGCGCATTATCACTCGCTGGATTGCATAAATATTGTCAAACAAGTACAGGCAATGAAAAGTTAGTGGCAATCCTCTCTGGCGCCAATATGAACTTCCATTCACTGCGTTATGTCAGTGAGCGTTGTGAACTTGGCGAGCAAAAAGAAGCAGTACTTGCGGTAACTATTCCTGAACAAAAAGGCAGCTTTAGACGTTTTTGCCAAAGCTTAGGTGGCCGCGTTATTACCGAGTTTAATTATCGTTTTGCGGGTAATAAAAAAGCTCATATTTTTGTTGGTGTTCGCCTAACAGAAGGTCGTGAAGAACTCGATAATCTGATCAATGAACTAACCGCTAATGGCTATCATGTTCGTGACTTTACCGACAACGAATTAGCAAAATTACAT
Source organism: Thalassomonas sp. M1454 (assembly GCF_007097525.1). GTDB lineage: Bacteria > Pseudomonadota > Gammaproteobacteria > Enterobacterales > Alteromonadaceae > Thalassotalea_A. The sequence continues at coordinate 281,951 of NZ_VKDD01000001.1, read as the reverse complement.
GTTCGATATATGATCGGTGGTCAATCACAAGCAGCAGAGCAAGAACGCTTATTTAGCTTTGAGTTTCCAGAGTACCCTGGAGCATTAGAAAAGTTCTTAGACACGCTAGGTGAGTTATACAATATTTCACTGTTCCACTATCGTAATCATGGTGCAGCGTTTGGCCAAGTACTTGCTGGTATAGAAGTGAGTAATGAGGAAGAATTTGAGTTCTTTAGGCATTTAAAAGCCTTAGGTTACGACTGCACGGAAGAGACTGACAACCCTGCCTACCAAGCGTTTTTGGGTAAAGAGTCATAACGCGGAAAATAAAAAAGCGATATGGCCTAATAGACGATATCGCTTAATATTGGAAACTAGAAACTAGAAACTAGAAACTAGAAACTAGAAACTAGAAACTAGAAACTAGAAACTAGAGGTTAATCTTCTTTAGAATCTATTTTAGCTTCTAATTCGGCGATTTTAGCCGCCATTTCATCTAATTTAGCTCGAGTTTTAATTAATACTTGTGTTTGTACATCAAACTCTTCACGCGAAACCACATCGAGTTGTGATAGTTTACTTTGCAATACTTGTTTGGTTTTACTTTCAATATCAGTTGCAATGTTTTTTACACCGCCAGGGATTGAGTCGGTAATTTGCTTAGCAATGTCTTCAATTTTTTTAGCATTAATCATAATAATCACTTAGGGTTAAACTAGTTATACCATCGATTGTAAATTAAAATTATTATCGGCGCAGTTTATTTTTGTTACAAGATCCGCTTTATTCTTCGTTAGTATTGTAACCACCTATATGATGATGACTGAAAATTAGGTAAAATCGCCCATCGAATTAACCAAACAACAATACCTACATAATAGAAATCAATGAAACTTAACCCCGGACAAAATGAAGCAAAAAAATACGTTAGCGGCCCATGCTTAGTACTAGCGGGCGCTGGCAGTGGTAAAACCGGTGTTATTTGTCAAAAAATTTCATATCTTATTCAAGAGTGTGGTTATAAAGCGCGCAACATTGCGGCTGTAACTTTTACCAATAAAGCGGCTCGTGAGATGAAAGAGCGTGTCAGTAACATGCTTGGTCGAGATCTTACTCGCGGCTTAATGGTATCCACATTCCACTCTTTAGGTTTAGATATTGTTCGCCGTGAAATTAAAACCCTTGGCTTTAAACCAGGTTTCACTTTGTTTGATGATCAAGACAGTTTAGCTTTATTGAAAGACTTAACCGAACAAGAACTTGATGGCGATAAAGAATTACTCTCGCAATTACAAAGCGCTATTTCTAACTGGAAAAACGATCTGCTACTTCCCGATATGGCACTTAAGCGCGCTGTTGGTGCAGATGAGATCATGTTTGCTGAGTTCTATCAGCGCTACCATAAAAATATGCGAGCTTATAACGCGTTAGATTTTGATGATCTAATCATGATCCCAACCTTACTGTTACGAAATTATGAAGAAGTAAGAGAGCGTTGGCAGAATAAAATTAAATATTTATTAGTGGATGAGTACCAAGATACTAACACCAGTCAATATGAGTTAGTTAAGTACTTAGTTGGTGAGCGTGGACGCTTAACTGTGGTAGGTGATGACGACCAATCAATTTATTCTTGGCGTGGGGCAAAACCACAAAACTTAGTGTTGCTTGGTAAAGATTTTCCACAATTAAAACTTATTAAACTTGAGCAAAATTACCGTTCAAGTGGTCGTATTTTGCAATGTGCCAATATTCTTATTGCCAATAATCCGCACGTTTATGATAAAGCTCTCTTTAGTGAGTTAGCTTATGGCCCTGAACTACGTGTGGTTAAAACCAAAAATGAAGACCATGAAGCTGAGCGGGTTGCCGGTGAATTACTCGGTCATCGTTTTATCAATAAAAGTAAATTTAAAAATTACGCCATATTATATCGCGGTAACTTTCAATCAAGGGTGATTGAAAAAGTCCTGATGCAAAATCGCATCCCTTATAAAATAAGTGGTGGTACTTCGTTTTTCTCGCGTTCAGAAATCAAAGATATCATGGCTTTTTTACGTTTAATCGTTAACCCTGATGATGATAATGCCTTTTTACGAGTGGTTAATGTACCGCGCCGCGAAATTGGTCCGGCAACACTAGAGAAACTAGGTAATTATGCCAACATTAGGCAAATTAGTATGTTTGCTGCCAGTTTTGAATTAGGTTTAGAGCAACACTTAACTGGGCGTGGCTTGATTAATGTGCAACGTTTTACTCGTTTAATTGTTGAAACCGAAGACAACGCCAATCGCGGCGATACTGCAGCAGTGCTCAGAGGCTTTATTCAAAGCATTAACTACGAAGATTGGTTGTACGATACATCACCAAGTGCAAAAGCCGCAGAAATGCGAATGAAGAACGTTACCCAGCTATTTAGTTGGGTTACTGAGATGCTAGAAGGTAATGAACAAGACGAGCCGATGACATTAGCTCAAATTGTTACCCGTTTAACTCTGCGCGATATGATGGAACGAGGCGAAGATGAAGATGACGCTGATCAAGTGCAGTTAATGACATTACATGCTTCTAAAGGCTTAGAGTTCCCTTATGTGTTCCTTATTGGTATGGAAGAAGGCATGCTGCCGCACCAAACTAGTATTGATGAAGATAACGTTGAAGAAGAACGCAGACTCGCTTACGTTGGTGTTACTAGGGCGCAACGTGAATTGATATTTACCTATGCGCAGGAGCGCCGTCAATATGGAGAAGTTATCCGCACTGAACCTTCTCGCTTCTTGTATGAAATGCCACAGGATGACTTAATTTGGGAACAAGGTGGTGAACGTAAACAAAGTGCTGAAGAAAAACAAGAAAAAGGTCAGGCGGGTGTTGCAGGCTTAAGAGCTATGTTGGCAGCCAAAAAGAACAAATAATACTGGTTTATTTAATCCCCCTTAATTGAGATTATAGATGCCGAAGGCTATTTCACCTTCGGCATTTTTTATACTTGTAAAGCTAGTTCAAATAACCGTTAGTTTGAAGGCGGAGGGTTTGGAAAATGGTCCCTTGTTGCTCTTGTATAATCGTATTTTTCACCATCATTCGCAACTGCTTTAATTATCACAGTTTCATAATCTACTGGCTTGTCTGGATCGACAGGATGCACTGTATTATCTGGCCAAATGCTAAACACTTCGAGAGTTTTCTGCTTCATATATTCATAATCAATGGTGTATGCAATTTCAGCAATTTCGATATTATGAACAAATAACTTATGCATTATTTCATCATGAGTAGCTGATGTTATACCAAAGCTTGAATCAACTTGTGATGAAGGCGTAAAGTCGTTATTTGCAGGGTCGGTAAATACATTATCTACTAAGGTAACAGACTCTGACTGATGCAATTGATTGCTTTCATTAATGTTAGCAAAGTTAGCTCCAACATTAACCATGCCGCCATTGTAATCCCAAATTGCAGCTGTCTCGCCTAATGATTGGAATAAATTATTACTTACCGTCTTAGCGGTAGAAGATTGAATTAAAAGCTCGCCACCAAGGGAAGATACTTGTGTTTCAACGGGTACTAAGCCATTACCATAAAACGAGTTATTTTTTATGGTTACATTTTCGATAGTATTTATGCCTAAACCAGCTTTGCCGTTATGTGCAATGAGATTATCTTCAACTGTTGCATGGCCGAATAAATTTCCTTCGGTATTTTGTAAATGTACGCCATTACCTTCATCTAAAACAAAATGTACCTCACCACGATATAAAAAATCACTTGATGGAATTAATGACGCAGATGAAAAAATTAAATTACTACGAATGATGATTTTCTCATCATCAGGGTTTAAGGCTGAATCAGTTCCCCCTGGTTTACTATTGGCAATACCATGCACGCCACTTGTTGACCAGTAACCGCTACCATAAATGATATTGTTCTCAATATATAAGTAATCGCCACCATTACTTGCAATGGCTGCACCTGGAAAGTCATGAATAACGTTGTTTTTTATTCGTATATGGTCACTGGTTAAGTTCCAAATACCAATGGCTCTATATACCCTATCGTCACCTTCATACCACCATTTTTGTGCTACTTCTTCAGGAGTAATTTGAGGCGCATTGCCTGAAATGGTTAACCCTTCAATTTCTAAATATTTTACTTTGCTAAGAGTAATAGCATCGTCTTGTGATTTTATTGTGGCAAACTCATTACCGTGTGCGCGGATAAACAACCAATTATCAGGCGTACCTTCCATATCAGCTATTCGTACATAAGGTGTTTCATCAAAAACATCTATGTAGTCGCCACCACGCATATATACATGTAATGGCACATTGTTATCTCGGCTAAATTGCCATGCTTTTTTAAGCGTTTGGAATGGGTTCGTTGGACTACCATCCGCTATTGAGTCATCGCCTAAAGGAGAAATATAAAGCCCTTGGCTATCTAATTGCCCAAGTTCTACCTCAATGTTTATAGTTAAAGATTGATCATTAATATCTTTGATCTCTACAACAATATTTTGCGATGAAGTTACTTGATGTTCCATAGGAGTCCAGCGTAAGACACCCGAGCCTGTATTCATCACCAGCCCTTCGGGTGCATTAATTAATGCGGGCTGGTCAAACTGGGCAACATTAACTCGACACTCAAATGAAACATTTGTTGTTAAACTTATATTTTCATCACATTCTGCAATACCACCAATAGGAGCAGGCTCTGTAGGAGTCTCAGTCGGCGGCTCTGTAGGAGTTTCAGTCGGTGGCTCTGTAGGAGTCTCAGTCGGTGGCTCTGTAGGTTGCTCTACAGGAGGCTGGGTAATATCTTTTGAATCTTTTTTGTCATCACTACAACCATGAGTTAATAGCAAAGTGGGAATGAGCAAAAATAGAGTGATAAATTTATTTTTAACAAGCATAAGCAATATAATAAGTTTGAGTTTAACAAAAAATGAATAATGTTAATTATAAAGCTAGTTTAATTAAAAAGATGTTAATGTTTGTACGCTTGTTGGGTTTCAATAGTTGTTATGTGTAACCAATAACTTGTTCAGAGTATTCTTCTGTACGGCCTAGTCCTTTGGCCTTTGCTTGATGTAATGCTTGGTCTGAGCAAGCGACTAATTGATGGATATCTAAAATATTAGGAGTACTTGCTATAGCGCCAATAGACGCTGTACAGCATATATCGGTTGCATCTAATACCGGAGTGTTTTTAAAGGCTTTGGTTATCTTCTTAGCTAGGCGACTAGCCTCAAAGGCAGTTTTTTCTGGCATGGAAATAACAAACTCTTCTCCACCTAAACGGCCAAACAAATCGGATTTATCACATTGTTGTTGGATTTTTTCGGTAATTGATTGCAGAAAAGCGTCGCCTACTTTATATCCATATAGTTCGTTAATTCGTTTGAAATTATCTATGTTTATAATGAGCAAAGAAAATGGTCTATTGGCATTCCTACATTCGTTAAACAATTGCTCGCTGACAACAAAGAAATAATCGCGACTATTAACTTTCGTTAGCATATCAACGCTAGCTAATTGCTTTAGATTAGTTTCATGTTGCTGTAATTGTTTACCAAAAAGGTTAAGTACAATAAGCACTTCAACCATAATACAAAAAATTACTGATTGATAAAGAGTGTTATTTAAAGTGCTATTTAATTCGACCAGGGGCGTTGGGTTAATGGTATTTTCACAATAGAAAAGCAGCGCAATAGCCAGCGATGATAAAATAATCTTATGTTTAAATTGGTGTAATTCAAACAATAAAAAAGCGCCAGTAGGCACCAGAAAATAAAAAAGATGAAAGCCTGAATCTTTTGTTACGTAAATATTGGTGCAAATCCATAAATGCAGCATAAGCACAATAAAAAACCAAAGCTTAGCCTTAGTAGGCGTACCTACGGCCATAATAATTAAGCCACAGGCATAGGCCATAGTGATAAGTAAGTTGATACTTGCCACTTCAATTTGCTGTAAATAAAAGTAATAAAACGCCGTATATAATGCGGAAATAAAGATAGTAATTAAGGTAATAAAGTTCATGGTTTGAACTTTATTTTTTGCTGCAAGATCTTGGTTTTCACAGCCGATGTTGATGATTTTGGAAAGCAGCATTAAGGTATTTTTAAGTTGGTTTTAATAAATAATACCTAGCATGATATGAAAAACCAGTAGTTTTACAATATAGCGGATAAAAACTAGGTAGTTATTAATTATTGTGCAAACACTAACAGTATTTAAGCGCAGTGAATTATGTCACCTGATTGAGCACTAGCATCAATCGCTTCAGGCTTATTAATGAAATAGCCTTGACCATATTCACAACCGGCAGATTTGGCTAAATCGAGTTGAGCTTGTGATTCTATACCTTCAGCAATAAGCCTAAAACCTAAATACTCACCAATTGAACATAAGCTTTTAGCTAACATTAAATTCTTTTTGTTGTGGGTAAATGAACGCACAAAAATTTGATCGAGTTTAATAAACTCGAATGGGTAATTATTTAGGTAAGTAAGTGATGAAATACCTGAACAATAGTCATCTAAAGCTAATTTTATTCCGGTCTTTTTCAATAGTTTTAATTGCTTTAATGTGTGCTCACTATTTTGGCTAAATGCGGTCTCATTAAACTCAATAATCAAACGTTCAGCGGCAATAAAGTTATCTTTGATGACTTGCTGCAACTGTTTTACCGTTTTCGTTTGCATAAGATGCTTACCTGATAAGTTTACGCTTACATAAGCATTCTTATAGTTTTGCTCGTGGTCCCAAGCTTGTAATTGCTTGCCTGTTTGCATTAATACCCAAAATTCTATCTCGGTGATCAAGCCTGTTTCTTCAGCCATGCTAAGAAACTCATTAGGAGCTAATAAACCTCTAGTAGGATGTTGCCAACGTAATAACGCTTCAAAGCCAATGGTTTCATTACTAACCAGATCATTAATTTTTTGAAAGTGTAGAACAAATTGTTGTTCATTTACTGCTTTACGCAGCTCTTGCTCTAAATTTAGATTTGCTAAAAGCTCTTCACGCATGCTGTCATCGAAGAAAACAAATCGTCCTCGCCCCAGTGCTTTTGCTTGGTACATAGCGGCATCGGCATCACGAAGAATTTCAGTACTCGAATTATAATTACGCTCACAAACGGCAATTCCAATACTGGCACTACTAAATAACTCTTGGCCATCAATGATAATTGGTTGCTTAATCGCTTCAATGATTCGTAATGAAATTTCCTCAGCATCATCATGGTGAACTAATGAATCGAGCAGTATGACGAATTCATCACCACCTAAGCGAGCTAGAATATCGTTACCGCGTATACACTGGGCAATACGATCGGATATTTCAATTAACAATTGATCTCCGACATGGTGACCTAAGGTGTCGTTGATTACTTTAAAGCGATCGAGATCGATAAAAAGCACAGCAAATCTGTGATTAGTATGACGTTTTAAATGTTTTAACGAGTGCTCTAAACGCTCGGTAAACATTGAGCGATTTGGCAGCTTAGTTAAGGTGTCGTGATGGGCGGCATGATATAACCGCTGTTCTACCTTTCTGCGCTCTTCAACTTGCTTACGTAAGTTAAAATTACTTTGTTGTAGATGTTGGGTTCGGTCAAAAATAACATCTTCAATATCATTGTTATAGGCTTTTAATTGCTCATTGGCTCTATTACGTAATATTGCAGAGGAAATATGCAGGGCAATAAATTGGATTAGTTTTAAATCATTAACTAACGCCTTACTGTGTCCTAAAAAGCCTTTAATACCAACTAAACCAACGGTAATATTTTCAATGACTAGCGGCGCTGCTAGCCAAACATCAACGAGTTTGGTTTCATTGCTGCGATGAGGGAAAGGACGATTTGTAACGGTATTATCGGTTTCTAAAATACTGACATGCTCATGATTAATTAATACAGGCTTACCGAGTGAGCTAATGAACTCGACTAAATCAGCATCTAACTGTTGGTCGATTGGCGCACAGTTTAAATGGTCGACATAAAAATGATCTGAGCTGCGATTATGGGGCTGAGTAAATAATTGAATGTATAAGTTGTCAGCAGGGAAATATTGCTGAATGATTTGTTGTAATTGCTGATAAAAAACGGATAGATCTGTGACCGAGCTTGTTAGTTCAGATAAACGTAGTAAGCCCGTCTGAATTTTTTTAGTCTGCTTATATTGCCCTAAAAGAGCCTTAAGCTTAAATAGATGTTTTTCGCTTTTGTTCAGCATTTATTCCTGTTCCTTCAGGGCTGTATTACAATTAATGTTAACCTTTTAACCCATGTTATTAAACTGGTTTTAAGCAACAAACTTTGGAGATTTAATTGTAGCTAATATATTATTTTTAGCAAAAAAAACCAGGTGAAACCTGGCTTTTATCAATTTTAACACTAGATATTAGTGTTCACTAATACCTAATTTTAACTTGTTTAATGCATTCTTTTCTAGTTGGCGCACACGCTCAGCTGAGATTTGGTATTTGTCAGCTAAATCTTGCAGCGTCGCTTTATCATCGTTTAACCAGCGAGAACGGATAATATCTTGGCTACGCTCATCTAAAGATGACATTGCGCTGAATAGTTGGCCATTAACATGGTCATCCCAGTTATTACCTTCAACTTCGGCAGATAAATCTGAAGATTTGTCTTCTAAAAACTGTGCCGGAGAAAAGTTACCAGAGTAACTAGCAGAATCATCGTCGCTATCAGTAAGATCGAATGCTTGATCTGAGCTACTCATACGAGATTCCATTTCAAGCACATCTTTAGTCGATACGCCTAATGTATCAGCAACTGTGTTTACTTCATCATTGCTAAACCAGCCTAAACGCTTTTTGTTTTTACGTAAGTTAAAAAACAATTTACGTTGTGCTTTGGTTGTTGCAACTTTAACGATACGCCAGTTTTTAAGAACAAACTCATGTATTTCCGCTTTTATCCAATGTACAGCAAATGATACTAAGCGCACACCAACATCTGGATTGAAGCGTTTTACCGCTTTCATTAAACCAACATTACCTTCTTGGATTAAATCAGCTTGTGGTAAACCGTAACCTGAATATCCTTTAGCAATATGAATAACAAAACGTAAATGTGACATGATTAAATCTTGGGCAGCACTTAAGTCGTCCTCATGGTATAGGCGACAAGCTAATTCATGTTCTTGTTCAGCACTGAGCATAGGAATGCTATATGCTGATTGCATGTATGATTCAATACTGCCACCTGACGGTACAGTTAGTGCCATAGAGTGCGAATAATTTGTCATGAAAAACCCTCTTTACTTCTGAAAAACAAGCATCAAAACCTAGCTTGGACCTTGGATACTAGCATAGCTTTTTTGAGATCGCTAATTTAAAAAATACCTTAATATAATCGATAAAATTGATGCTTATCTTATTAGTTCTAACTGTTTGATTAATATGGTAATAAAAAGTTCAAAAAAGGATTTTATAGATTTGTAACATACTGTAAATACTAACTAATTTTAGTATTTACAGTCATATTTTATATGCGGGAGTTATTCTGCGCTTGGCTCTATAGCGCTGATATGTTGACGTACAGAAATATAGCTACCTAATAAGCCTAAGCTAATTGCTGTCATAATCAAAAATAGCACTTCACTAAAATCTAAGCCATCTAATGAGAACTGGCTTTGATATAACTGAGCTAAATCGACAATGGCAAAATCAAGGTAATAACTAAGAAGTGCCACCGTGATTGTTGCGAGCAAGCCGCCAAATATGCCATACCACATACCGGTGTACATAAATGGGCGTTGAATAAATGCATCGGTTGCACCAACCATTTTCATTACTGCAATGGCATCTTTTTGGTTGAGAATCGCAAGACGAATAGTATTTCCGATAATCAATACCACAGATAAACTCAATAATACGGCTAATGCGGTAACAATATCTTGAATGAGTACCATCATAGCTTCTAAGCGAGTTAACCAGTCTAAATCAAGCTTGCCTTGTGCGACTTCTCGTTCGGATTCTAACTTTTCTAATAATGCTTCAGCTGCAGTTGCTTGGCTAAAGCGCTTACTCGGAGTTACTAACAGGGTTGCTGGTAACGGGTTACTATCTAGATAAGTTAAAGCTTTGCCAAAGCCGGATGACTTTTTAAAGTCGGCTAAAGCATCATTAGCCGAAATATAACGTACCTTTTTTACTTCTGGATAAAGCTGGATACGTTTTACTAGGTTTTGTGCGCTTCTATCATCAACACTTAACTTTAAGAAAACGCTGATTTCGGCTGCAGAGTTCCATTGGCTACTGATTTGTTTGGCATTTTTAGTAAATAAGTGCAATGTTGCGGGTAAGGTTAAACTTATACCTAACACCAAAATAGTCATCATCGAAGCCATTGGCGTACGCCATAAATCACCTAAGCTACCTGTTGCTTGTTGTAAGTGGCGGATGGGTAACATTAATAAATGGTTTAAGTTAAATGCTTGCTTATTGCGCAAACTGGTTTGTTGATTATTGCTAGCCATTAGTTTGCCTCCAGATCATTTTGCGTTAACCCGTCGGTGATCATGGTGCCTTGTTTTAAGGTTAATGTGCGATATTTCATGCGAGCAATTAGCCCTAAATCATGGGTTGCGATTAATACACAAACACCTACTGAATTAAACTCTTCAAATAATCGAATGATATCTAATGACAATTTAGGGTCTAAGTTACCGGTTGGCTCATCGGCAAGAATAATGGGCGGTTTGTTAACGATGGCGCGGGCAATACCTACTCGCTGTTGTTCACCACCAGAAAGCATATAAGGGTAGCAACGAATTTTGCTACTTAAGCCTACTTTCTCTAATGCAGCCTCTACTCGTTTTCTAGTTTCTCTTACGCCAACGCCTTCAATGATCAGTGGCAGAGCAACATTATCAAATACGGTTCTATCTTTTAACAGGTTATGATTTTGGAAAATCATGCCGATATTGCGGCGCATGTAAGGAATTTGATTGTACTTGATACTAGAAACATCAACGCCATTGATGGCAACTTTGCCTGCCGTTGGCTTTTCCATTACAGAGATCAGTTTTAATAAGGTACTTTTACCTGCTCCAGAATGACCTGTTAAAAAGGCCATTTCACCCGCATCAAGATTGAAACTGATGTTACGCAGGGCATTAAAGCCCCCTGGATAGGTTTTATTTACTGCATTAAAACTGATCATGTATTGCCACTTATTATTTTTTATTTAGCGAATCATATTATTTTTTAACAGGTTTTTAGTGTTCTGTAACTATTTATCGAACCGATTAGTGCTTCAATAAAGTCACTAGTATTATTTATCGAATAGCGCTTCGATAAAGTCACTACCATTAAATGGACGTAAATCGTCAATACCTTCGCCAACACCTAAGTATTGGATCGGAATATTGAATTTATCAGCAACAGCAAATACAACGCCACCTTTAGCTGTGCCATCTAACTTTGTTACCGCTAAACCTGTAAGACCAACAGCGTCGTTAAATAGCTGAGTCTGGCTTAAAGCATTTTGCCCTGTACCAGCATCGATAGTAAGTAATACTTCGTGCGGCGCATCGGCATCGATTTTTTTCATTACGCGAACAACTTTTTTAAGCTCTTCCATAAGGTGAGCTTTATTTTGTAATCGACCCGCAGTATCGGCAATTAAGATATCAACGCCTTTGCTTTTCGCTGAGTTGATGGCATCAAAGATAACTGATGCACTATCGGCTCCGGTATGCTGAGCAACTACTGGGATATTATTGCGCTCGCCCCACACTTGCAGTTGTTCAACAGCAGCAGCTCGGAACGTATCACCAGCGGCTAGCATTACTGACTTGCCTTGGGCCTGAAACTGTTTGGTTAACTTACCTATGGTCGTAGTTTTACCTACGCCATTAACACCAACCATTAAGATAACCTTAGGGCCGTTAATCGTTTTTTCTGCTGGTGTGTCGATATTATCTAAAATCTTTTGTAATTCTATTTTTAGTAAATCATAAAGGGCTTCAGCATCTTTAAGTTGCTTACGTGAGGCCGATTCAGTTAATGAATCAATGATTTTAGTTGTGGTGTCTACACCCACATCAGCTAATAATAACTGTGTTTCTAATTCTTCAAAAAGTTCATCATCAATTTTCTTACCGCGGAATAAATCAAAAATACCACCACCTAGGTTTTGCCTAGTTTTTGATAAACTTTGTTTTAAACGACTAAAAAATCCTGATTTTGGCTTGTCTTCTATTACTGGCGCGCTAGGCTCTTCTGCTTCTGCTTCTGCTTCTGCTTCTGCTTCTGCTTGTTCGAGTTCTTGTTCTTGTTCAGCAACGATATCATTTGCTTCGTTTTCTACAACAGCCTCGACTTCAGCTACTTCAATCTCTGGCTCAGGTTTAGCTTCAACTATTTCTGGCTCTTGTTGTGACTGAACTTTGTCATCAGCTACAACCTCTACTTGTGCAGTAGCAAGTTGTTCGTTTTCAATGTTAGTTTCTTGCTGTTCAACTTCAGGTGTATCAACTGACTTTGGTTGCTCAGTATCTTTTTTAAACCAGGAAAACAGGCCTTTTTTCTTTGACATAATAAATAGATTCACTAATTGCGTTGGTAATACCAAGTTCATTAATGAACTTGGCATAAATATAACAAACAAGGATAAAATTGAGTGTATAATATCACCTTATAGCAACTACATTAAGTTTTTTCCCATTCAGATAGAACAAACTTAATTGCACTAGCATTCGTCAGTGATGAATGAGCAAAATGTTTAAAAAACAACAAAAGTAGCAGGTTAATGGCTAGAAACAATTCAAATAGAAATAAATCAGTTAAGGCTGCTAGCAATAATAAAGCAGGTAGTGTGCGCATAATTGCTGGCCAATATCGTGGTCGAAAATTACCTGTAATTATGGCTGAGGGATTAAGGCCAACTACAGATAGGGTAAAAGAAACTGTATTTAACTGGTTAATGCCCTATTTATATGAAGCTAAATGCTTAGACTGTTTTGCGGGCTCTGGTAGCTTAGGCTTTGAAGCATTATCTAGAGGTGCATCAAGGGTTGAGTTTTTTGAATTGAATAAATCTGCAAGTACACAAATTAGTAATAATATTAAATTATTAAAAACTGATGAGGCGAGCGTAACTACAGGTAGTTGTTTGCAATTATTGCCACAAAAAACTAACGCTCAATATGATTTAGTTTTTATTGACCCACCATTTCGTCAAGGCTTGGTTAAAGCAACTGCACAGCTGCTAGAACAGGAAAATACCTTAGCAAAAGATGCGGTAATTTATTTGGAAGTAGAAGCCGAATTGAGCCAACTTGAACTGCCAAGTAACTGGCAGTTACTTAAAGAAAAGGTCGCAGGCCAAGTGGCATATCGCTTATATCAACGCAACTAAGCTATTACAGCAAAGCTAGCTGTACTTAATTCGAAAGCCTACTTTAATTGTAACCTGGTAATGAGCGACTTTACCGTTTTCAATATGACCGCGAGTTTCGACAACTTCAAACCAATTCATATTATTTACGGTCTTAGCACATTCAGCCAAAGCGTTTTCAATCGCTTCTTCTATTGAATTTGGTGAAGAGCCAACGACTTCAAGTTTTTTGTAAGTGTGGTGATCGGACATAGCTATTCCTTATAATTAATTTAACTCTCATATAAAGAATAGCCTAATATTTTGTAGACACTAATTATGATTACTCTAGTTCAATCCCTAAACTAGACATACCTTCTGACAAGGCTAATTGCTTTAATTTTTTACAAGTATCTGAGTTTTCTTTGGCTCGGTTTAGGGCGTGGAATAATTCTTCTTGGGTTGCCATCTCCCACTGCATTAAAGGGTGATCTTCTATATCTTGCTCTTTAATAACAATGTCATCTTGCTCGCTTTGTTCTTGCGCTAAAACCAAACCAACATAATAACTCACGCTACTTTTTGACAATAAAGGTACATTACCAATAGTTTCTTCATCGCTATCTTGTATGCCTTGTAATAAAGAGCCTAAAGCCATGCAAGTATCAAGTGCTGGATGCACACCAAAAAAGTCAAAATCTTCAATGTCAGGGATCACTTCTTCAAGCTTTTCTAGTTGCACTGCAAAGTTAATTTTAACTTGTCCTTGGCCAAGACGTTGCCAAATTAAATCTAATTGATTGCGTAATAAAGCTGGATTGCCAAATTCGGCTGCTTGCGAAAACATTTTATAATTGGGCAACATACGCTCTAATAAAGCCGCAGAAAAAGCTGTTTGTTGCCAAAGAGAAAGGTTGGTGAGGTTTAAGTTTGATGCCACAGTTATTACCAGTTAACAAAGAGTTAGATACAGTATATCAGTTAAAGTAAATTAATCCTCCCTGAGTTGGGCATGTTCGATTTTTACGGCCCTATCAGCATTATATAAAGCAAACATTATTTAAACCGAGGAGGTAGCTCGGCATTAGCGCTATGAGTTTAACTTAAGCTTATCTGCTTTTGCGCGTACTCAAATTTAAGTCGATATTCCGTTAGGTTATCTTGTAATTCTGCAACCTCTTCTTTAAGTCTTTGTTTAAGTTCATGATTTTCATCGCGAAGTTGTTTCAATGTTGTGCGAATTTGGTCATCACTACTATCTTGTCTTGATTTTAACTGAGCATTTTTAAGGTTCATTTCTGCAACTTTATCTCGTTCAGCCTGTAAAAGTTGCTCTAGCTGTTCAACCTTAGAAGAGCCCTGATTACTATCTTGTTGTAAATCTAAGATAGAGGCTTTAAGTTGCTCTTTATCTTGATTTAACTTTTCAATAATTTGCTCTGTTTGCGCTTGGTGAGTTTCTAATTTAACCTGCTGCTGGTTTAATTGCTCATTGAGATCAGCAGTTTGCTGAGTATAAAGCTTCTCTTGTTCGGCACTGGCTTGTGCAAGCTCTTGTTGGGCTTGTTTATGCTGCTTTTCCAGCTCACTTAATTGTTGCTGACTGTTTTCCCTAGCGGTTTTTAGCTGGCTATTAATTTTTGAGTTGTGAGACTGTAACTCAGTAATTTTTTCGTCATTACTAAGTAACTTGTCTTTTAATGCACTATTTTGCACGGCAGTTGTTTTTTGCAATTTCTCTGAACTAGATAGCTGCTGCTCTAACTTCGACACTTCTGTTTCAAGAGAACTTGTTGCCGCGGTTAATTTATTTGCAAATTCTTGTTCTATATCCTTAATTTGTTTTTGTTCAGCAGTTAATGATTTTGCTTGCGCATCAAGTTGGCAATTAAGACTTTCTATTTTGGATTCGGCGGTTTGTAGAGACTTAGTTAGCTTTTTCTCTGTCAGCTGTTGTTCGTTAACCAGATTGCTTAATTCATTTTGATGAGCAAGCTTTAAATCTGAAGCTGTTTGTTTTAATTGCTTAATTTCAGATTTTGCATCAGCAATTAATTGATCTTTAACTAACAAGTTTTCTGAAATAGAGCCTGAATCTTTTTGGAAAGTACGCAGCTGTTTATCAAACTCATCTTGTTGCTTATTTAGTATAATTTGATGGTCTTGATTTGCAGACTTTAATTTTTTAGTCAGCTCTTTAAGCTCTGCTTTGAGCTGGTTAATTTCTGCTTTATTTGTTTTTTCTGCATCGGTTAATTTGCTAACTGCTTGCTCGGCTTTGTCGAGTTGCTTGTGTTTTTCTTTAACCGATTTTTCAACATCTGCTAGCTGTTTTTTATGCTCAGAGTTAAGCTTTTTGGCCTCACTTTGTTGATTTTTTTCTAAGGTTTTAAGTTCTTTTTCTAAAGCGGTTTTATCTGCTTCAAGACTCGATTTTTGCTGGCTTAAGTTCAGTGCATGTAAGTTGGTTTTGTCTAATTCAGCTTGTAATTTTTGTAGGCTTTTTTGTTCGTCATTACCGTTTGCCTGCAACTGTGCAGATAAGTGTTGATTGGTTTTATTTAATTGCTCAAATTTAGCTTGTAAATCTGCTAGTTTTTGTTGCAGCTGCTCTTTTTCTTTACTGATTTGTTGATTTTTAAGGTTTAATGGTTCGAGCTGACTTTGTAATAACTCTCTGTTTTCTTTAGTTAAACGCGCATCTTCTTCAAGTTTTTGTTGATTTTTAACAACACCTTGCAATTCTTCTTCGGTATTCGTAAGCGTTTGTTTTAACTCGGTGTATTGCTCTTGTGCAATAACTAGTTTTTGTTTTAATTGTTCTGTTTCGCTGTATTTAGAATTGCTGTCGCTTGCTTTACTCTCAACTATTTTAGACTCAAGTTCTTGTTTTTGACTGATCAAAGCTTGCTGCTTATCTTCTTCAGCAGACGCTTGTAGCTTTTCGGCGAGGTGATTAAAACGCTCTTCTAGCTGAATAAAAATATCACCAGCTAAAAGTTGCAATTGCTCTTCGATTTCGTTGTTTAATTCTGGTTTAGAGGACATACAGCGCTCTTATTCTTGTTATTTTGTACTAACGGGTTTTCGTTATTATTACCATAGCAGAATTATTTGTATATTTTTACAACTATTTAACAGCTCAGATCTGTAAAAAAATTATTTGTGCAATAAATCGTATAGAATAGCCATACGATAAGTTATTTAGATATTTATTATGTGGCAGTTGGTTTTAGTTTCGGTAATTTGGGCGTTTTCTTTTGGGCTAATCAAAGGACAGTTGACGGGTATTGACCCATCTGTTGTGGCAAGCATTCGCTTGCTTTTATGTGTTATAGCCTTTCTACCCTGTTTGTTTTTTGCAAAAAGCCTACGGCCAAACTTAAAGCTAGTCGCACTAGGTAGCGTACAATTTGGTTTAATGTATTTATTGTATATAAACTCTTACCAATATTTGCCAGGTTACCTGGTTGCTGTATTTACCATCTTCACTCCACTTTATGTTGTACTTATCAACAGTGTTATTAGCAAAAATTGGCAACTTAAAATGCTTTATCCAGTTGTATTATCAATTGTTGGCGCAGCTATTATTGTCTTTAAAGATATCGACCAAGATGGCTATTTATTGGGTTTTGTCTTGCTACAGCTTGCTAATATTGCTTTTGCTAGTGGCCAAGTTGGATATAAATATTTGGCTGGCAACGGCAATGACAGAGATAATATGTTGTGGATGTACTTAGGTGGGGCATTACTCGCAACGCTTTATTGTTTAACTACAGCAGATATTAAGTCAGTAGAAATTGATGGTAAACAGTGGCTGGCACTGTTTTATCTTGGTGTAATCTCCTCAGGATTATGCTTTTATTTATGGAATAAAGGCGCTCGAGTAGTAAATGCGACAACACTTGCAGTAATGAATAATGGCTATGTGCCGCTTGCTGTGATTTTCTCAGTAACTATCTTTGCTGAAAGCGCTGATTTAGTTAGGCTCATGTTAGGCGGTAGTGTGATCTTACTTAGTGTTTTATTAGCACAAAAGCAAAATAGAGATTTAACAGGGTAAAAGAAAATGCGCCTATAAAGGCGCATTTTTACAATTCTAAACAGAACTCAAATTAAGCTTTTGTTGCTTGGTACTTTTTAATCATTAAAAACAATTCGTCTTTATAGTGTAGACGCTGTTTTTTCAGTTCTTCTAAATAATCGTCAGAAGTGTTTTCTACACCTTCTTCAATGCGGATCACTTCGTGGTCTAACTCATGGTATTGCTTAAAAATTTTAGCAAAATGATTATTGTTCATTTTTAGCGTACGGATTTCATCAGTGTACTCTGGAAATTCATGGTGTAAGTCGTGTTTTTGAATGTTCATAGTATTATCCCTGTTGTTAATATTTATAGGTTTTACTGTAGTAATTTCTGTTTGCTATTTAGAGTTAAGGTGCGCAATTAATACATAAATGCGTTTGTGGTAATGCTAATAAGCGCTGTTCACTTATTTGCTGCCCACATTGCGTGCAAACACCATATTGCTCATTCTCTAGTAATTTCAGAGCATCATTAATTTGTGCAATTTCGTTTAATGTTTGTTGATGTATTTCATCAAGTACTTGGTCATTTTCACATTCACTGCCTTGCTCGGCGAAATCTTGTGAACGACCTTTTTTAAAGTCATTTTCTATTGCCGCTAAGCGATTGCTTAGTTCAGCTTTTTTGGAATTTAAAGATTCAGTTAATTTAGCAACAATCATTGGCTTCTCCTTATGCTTTTAGAATAAGCAATTTAAGGAGAAGCATTTTGATCTGGCGCAAATAATGGTTCGGTTTATTTACTTGCTGTTTACTAGGGGTTAACTGCAAGGTTATTTAGGGAGGGGGGTAAAACTGCCGTTATGTTCAAATTGATAATTTGGCATCATGCTCGATACTTCCAGTTCGGCATTTAGTTGGTATGCGACAGCTTTGTTTGGATTTTTGATAATTGCTTTTATTACCTTAAAACTATTAAATAGCTTTGCCTTACCGTACAAAGTAACGTTTTGATGACTACCTTTTTTAAGCAACGGCATTGGTTTTTTTGTGCCATTAAATAATTCTGCGCCGTTAACTTGTAATTGATAACTTAAAGAGTTGAAGTCTAAATCAAAATCATTGGGGTTATAAATCTCTAAAGTAATGGCGAATCTAGGATCTAACCCTTGCATAGGTAGCATTTTAACTTTTACCACTTCAACTTCAGGTTCTTTTATATCTTGTTTAAGTAGTGAGCAACTACTCACTAACATTAAATTAACAAGCAACAAAAATGCTATTTTATATGAGCCTAAATCAAGTATTTTATTAAGCATAAATAGTCTGCCATTTGGTTAAGTTTGACTCAGTAGAAATTGCTAAAGTAACCGCTAATAAAGGTGAGTTAGTTACTTTTAATGTACTGCTAATTAGTGCGTCATCGCGAAAATAATGACAAGTTAACTCACTCCCTTCCGCTTTGTGTTGCAGTAATTGGCTGAGTGATTTTTCCGTTGCCTTGATATTATCAACTCCAATAATAACGTCATTAACGCTCAAACCTGCTAGCTCTGCCGGAGAGTCTTGCTCAACAACGGTTACCTTTAAACCTTGTGGCGTACTTGTATATAAAGCGCCAATATAAGGTTGATAGCTTGTTTGTTTTTCACCAGCAAAAGAATTTAACGTCTTATAACCACTTGGCGTAAACTCAATGCCAACTTCACTTAGTAATTCTGTTAGTGGCACCCGCTTAGCTTGATGCAATAATTCGCTAATTTGCTTACTTAAATCTGCCCCAGACAATTCATTGGCAGCATCAATAAAGTCTTGCTCTTTTGTCCCAATGCCTGTTTTGCCATGGTTAAGCCAAATTTTACGCATAAGCTGATCTAGGCTGTTTTTACCTTGGCTTTTACTGCGAATGGTTAAATCTAACCACAAAGCAATCAATGACCCCTTGGTGTAATAACTAACAATATTATTTACCGCGTCAGGACCTTGTTGATAAAACTTAGTCCAAGCGTCATAACTTGATTCTGTTACAGCCTGCTTAAGCTCTCCTTGTCCGCGGTACACTCTAGTCATGGTTTTAGCCAATATGGTTAAGTAATCTGCAAAGCTAATAATGCCGGCTCGATATAAAGAAAAATCATCATAATATGAAGTGATACCTTCATAAGCCCAAAGCTGTTTAGTGTATGATTCTTTACTTAAATCGTAAGGTACAAACTCTTCAGGCTTAATTCGGCAAACATTCCAAGCATGAAAATATTCATGTGAGCATAAGCTTAAAAATGTTTGGTAGTTATCTGTAAGTTCTTTAGGTTTATTAGGATTAGGTAAATCAAAACGACTTGCTACTAACACGGTAGAATTTTTATGTTCTAAACCGCCAAAGCCATCAGCCAGTAAATTTGTTATAAACCAATACTCTGTAAATGGGGCCTCGCCAAATAAATCAATATGGTGCTGACAAAGCTTAGCTACATCTTGTTGTAAACGTTGTAAATCGCCAAAATGACGGCCAGCAAATACTAAATAATGCGGTATACCTGCAACATTAAACTCAACCACGTCAAAATTACCAAGCTCTACTGGGCAATCGATTAAATGCATGTAGTTGTCAGCACAATAGCGACCAAATTGATATATTTCGGTGTTTTTATCTCTAGGTAAGCCGGTAGCTACTTTCCAGTCGGGTAAATTTTCAGGGGCGATAATATCTAACGTACAAGCTAAATCAGCTAATTCTTTTACTTGTAAAAAAGTTGAACTACCGTTGAAAAAACCACGTTGATTATCTAAATAAGCAGTACGCACCGATAAATCAAACGCATACACCATATATTCAACTTGAATCGCTTGTCCTTGTGTAGTTAGTTGCCATGTTTGTTTATCCGTTTTATTTTGTACAATCGCATCACCAGCTATTGTTGTCGCTTTCAGGCTGATAATGTTTTTGGCAAAGTCACGGATCATATAAGAGCCAGGTAACCAAGCTGGTAAGCTTAAGTTTAGTTTTTCACTACTATGCTCGGGAATGTCTATGGTTACTTTAAACTGGTGGGCGTTTACATTAGATGTTGCAATTGAATAGGCGATCACAGACATTGAATATTCTCCACAATACAAACATAGTTGTAATGCTTGTTATAAAATTATAATGATTTTTTTGCTAGTGTTTTACTTAATGAAGGCAATGCATTGAAAAATCAATGCAACTGCACTAATCAGTTAATTTGGGCCCAAATGGACCTTGTAAAAATTTAGGCAAGACAGCATCACTAATATGCCAACTTGGTATATCTTCACAAAAGATATTTTGTTTTGGCTTCATCTCAAGTTCACTATCTAAACTACCTGCAGGTAAAATATATGTTTCGCCGGTTTTGGTTAGCCATGGTAAATTTGAGCCGCAGTTTGTACAGAAGCAGGTGGCAAAATACTTTGCTTCTGGGATCTCGTATCGACCTAATAAATCCTGGCCAGAAGTCCAGCTAAATTGGGCCTTAGGTACAAACAGATTAGCTGCAAAGGCACTGCCTGATACTTTTTGGCAGCGTGAGCAGTGACAGTATTGGAACACTTTTAGCGGTGTCACAATTGAATAGGTTACCTGCTTACATAAGCAGCTACCATGCAGTGTTTGTTCAGTCATGATTTTTCTCTTGCTTGCTGTTTCATAGAAATTGAAACGTACTCGATATTTAAATCATAGCATTGTTTTATCACTTAAATCTTTGCAAAAAAAAGCCCCTAACAAATACAGTTAGGGGCAAGGGCTTGGTAAAACAAAACTATGCGCGAGCATTAATCATTATTATCTTATACGGTGAGTAACCAGAATAAGATCAGAGCTTAGGTTTTATTTTTCTAAAAAAGCCGCTAATTCATCAGAACCACCAATATGCTTATTATCAATAAACACTTGTGGAACAGTCTCACGACCAGTAATCGCCTTTAAAGAAGTAAGGGTTGCACCTTTACCTAATTCAATTTCTTCATAAGCATAGCCATTATCAGTTAATAACTCTTTTGCTTTAACACAGAAAGGACAACCTGGCTTAGTGAAAATACTTACTGGCTGTGGTTTTTTCGCCGTTGGGTTAATGTATTCAAGCATAGTGTCGGCATCTGATACTTCAAACGGGTCGCCTGGTACATTTGGTTCAATAAACATTTTTTCTACAACGCCATCTTTAACTAGCATTGAATATCTCCAGCTACGCTTACCAAAACCTAAATCAGCTTTGTCTACAAGCATGCCCATGCCATCTGTAAATTGACCGTTACCATCAGGGATCAAAGTAACATTGTCGCTTTCTTGATCTGCTGCCCAAGCATTCATAACAAACGTGTCATTTACTGATACACAAACGATTTCGTCAACGCCATTTTCTTTAAATGTTTTAGCTAGCTCATTGTAACGAGGTAAATGAGTAGAAGAACACGTTGGTGTAAATGCACCTGGAAGAGAGAATAAAACTACGGTTTTACCTTTAAATAATTCGTCAGTAGTAACGTTAACCCATTCATCGTTTACGCGAGTAGGGAATGTTACGTTTGGGATTGATTGACCTTCTTTATTATCTAGCATGATAGCTCCAAAAAATTAGTTTATTGATTTGGCAGTTGTGTTTGCTGCCTGCTTAAATTTGATGGGTTAAGTATAGGTTGATTTTTAAATTGAATAAAACGATATAAATCGATTGTTGTAATCTGTTTTTTAGATTTAATGGTGTTTGTATGTCTGATTTTAAGTTAATCACCTAAAAACTTTACTAAAAATTTACAAAGCGAGTTCAACATGATAATTGATAACGATGTCAGCGGGTGTTAGGTTATGAGTAATAATATTGCTTTGAGATGTTTATGTTCAAAAAATTTAGCCTGCTCTTTATCTTTGTTGCTTTTAATAGTGCTGCCGATGAAGATAAATTTTTTAAAGAAAAAATAAAGCCACTCTTTAATGAGTATTGTGTTAGTTGTCATGGTCCTGAAGAAATGAAATCGGGCTTACGTGTTGATCAGCTTGATTCCTCATTTAAATCAAAAGATTTATTTCACTGGCAAGAAATACTCGACACTATTGAGTTTGCTGATATGCCCCCTGAGGATGAAGAGCAACTCACTGATGCTGATATTGAAATGGCAGTTGCATGGATCAGTGAAAACTTAGAGTTAGGCTTAATTCGAGATCAAGAAAAAAATGGTTCAATAAGACGTTTAACTAAAGGGCAATATCGACGCACACTCCAAACGTTACTAGAAATAGACAGTGACTTTACTAACATACTTCCAGATGATGCTATTTCTAAAGAAGGCTTTCGTAATAATGGCGACGTACTTGGCTTATCTCCATTACAGTTAGAGTATTATTTTAATATTGCTTCAAAAGCGCTAGATACAGCAATTATCCTCCCAGATGAAAAGCCAACCATTCAGAACTTTAAAGTAAATATCGGTAAAAACATTAACCCTACTCCTTATAATGGCAAGGTAATTTTAGGCTCTCAAAGTGAACTTGTAGAACAAGCTGATTTTGTCGTAGAGCAACTTAATCCAAACAAAAACTTTCCGTATACACCATTTAGAATGCAAGAAAAGTATTTATTTGACGATGGTTATAAGGGTAATGGCCGAGTTGCGGTATTAAAAGAGTTTGACCATTTAGCGCATTCGTTCTTTTTAAGTAATCGTAAATTAAGATTAAGTGGCCCAAATTTTTCTAAGCCAGATCATTGGCGCATTATTAATGACGGTATTGCTTTGCGAGGAAGTACCGAATTAAGCCAAACTAACTCTCACTTTAAAATAGCATTAAGAGAATTACCCGAACAAGGCCGCTTCCGGGTAAAAGTTAATGCCTCAAAACTTAACAATGAAGCATTACTTGTGCAAAACTTGCCGGTAAGTAAACAAGCTGAGCAAGTTAAGAATGCGGCGATTAACAAGATATCAGTGCCTGAATCAGGTTTATATCAATTAGATTTTAATTATAAAAACTACGTTAATAGTGAGATTGTTAATTTTACTCTTAACGATTATGAATATGCTATTAAAGCTAGAGCGACGTTAGCAAATAAAGAGTCATTAGACCGAATAAAAATAGCGGTTAATAAAAATATTACGCGAGTACAAATAGATAAAATAGGTGACAATCAATATCTAGCGCTTCAAGAAGTAAAGTTACTCTCTAAGAAAAAAGATTTATCTAAAAGTGCGAAACTAACGCAATCATCAAATCATAAAGATAATGCTAAAAAATTTGGTGCTAAGCAGTTAATTGTTAAAAATAGAAATCAATACGCACAAACAAAGTCCCAATCAAACCCGTGGATGCAAGTTGAGCTTAGTGGCGCTAAGTTAGTTGACAACATTGAAATCGTTAATAAAAAAGGCAAAGAGAAGAACCTTCTTGGCGCTAAAGTTTCACTATTTAATGGCGATGAATTAGTACAAAGCTTGGTTATTAATCCAAAGTTAGAATCAAAATCTAATTCTTTAGCATTAGTGTATTTAGACGCTGGTGAGCACACGTTAAAGTTTAAACATAAAAATAATATTGTAGTAAATAGTATTTCTTTAAGCCCTGTTTCAGAACCTAAACTACAGCAACGTTATAGCAGCTTTAGTAAACGTAATCCTCATGTTGCGGTACAAATGGGCATTCGCCTTGATCATGGCTCAAGTTTAGCTAGTGTTGGCAATAGCCAAGAAGTGACCGAGACTGATTTTAATGAATACCAATTTGAAGGTGTATTTGAAAACTACTCTCAACCTAACGTTGGCAAAGATAATTTAAATTATTTAGTTGGCGTACGAGAAATAGGTGTAACTAATCAATTAGTTAATGAGTTTGAAACGCCAAGACTATTGATTAAATCGATAGAGTTGGAAGGGCCATTTTATGATCAGTGGCCAGCTAAAACTTATAAAAACATACTCGGTGATTTAACCGAGCAGACATTAAATAAACACTCTGCTAAAAGTGTTATTGAGTCGTTTATGTGGAAAGCGTTTAGGCGACCAGCGACAGAAGCTGAGGTTGATTTAGCCTTAACTGTTTATAGCAATGCTACCTTGCAACATAAAACCCAGATTGACTCAGTTAAAGATGCACTGCTTTTTGTATTAACTTCTCCGCAGTTTTTATTTATCGCTGAAAACAGTCAAAGCCCAGAGATGGAGGCACTAGATCAATATGAGTTGGCCTCTAAGTTATCTTACTTTTTCTGGAATTCTCCTCCCGATCATCAATTACTCGACCTTGCGGTGCAAGGGCAATTACACGCTCAGGTAGAACAGCAAGTTACGCGCATGATTAAGGATGAAAAGTTTACTCATTTTGTTAATGACTTTACCTCTCAGTGGTTACAACTTAATCGTTTTGAGGTGGTAAATTTTGATGCTAAAAATTCGCGTAAAATTAATCAATTTACTCGTCAACAATTAAAGCAAGAGCCAATAGAGTTTATCAATTATTTAATTGCCAATAACTTACCGATAGAGCAATTAATTAATGCAGACTTTACTTTAGCTAATGATACTGTGGCCAAATATTATGGTTATAAAAATAAAAAAGAGTCAGGTTTAAAGTTTATTCCAGTCAAGCACGAAAACCGAGTACGGGCAGGTATTTTAAGCCAGGCGAGTATTCTAGCAGGATTATCTAATGGCCATGAGTCAAACCCAGTTAAGCGTGGAGCATGGTTAGCGGGTAAAATAATTGATGAGACACCACCGCCACCACAACCTAATGTGCCACCTGTTAATGAAGAAGATAAGTCTCTGACTTTGGCGCAAAAGCTAGCTAAGCATAGAGACGCTGATGGTTGTAGAAGTTGTCATAAGAAAATTGACCCGTGGGGCTTAGCATTAGAGCAGTTTGATGCTGTAGGTAATATTAAACCAAACAGCGAACAGGTAACTACACTTCCTGATGGCACTAAGGTTAATAACTTTACTGAATTCAAAGACTATTTGGTTGAAGATAAAGTTGAGCAAATAGCTGTAGGCTTTGCCAAGCATATTGCTAGCTACGCTGTGGGCCGAAGCTTAAAGGTTAGTGAGTTGGCCTATATCGAAAATAACCTTGATGTACTTGCAGATGACAACTATAAGATGCAAGATATTGTGCGGTTTATTGTAACAAGTAATATCTTTATGACTAAGTAATGGAGCTAAAATGACAATTAAAAATATTAGTCGTAGATCATTTCTCAAAAGCAGCATGGGCTTAGCTTTAGCTCTGCCGTGTTTAGAAATCATGGGAGCTAAAGCGGTAGAAAACTCAGCTGCAGCTCGCCGCTTTTGTGCGCTGTATACTGCTAATGGTATGTCATTCCCATTAGCTAAACATAATCTTCCACAGTGGTCCTGGTATCCGCAGCAACTTGGCGCTAATTATGAATTTGGTGAGTCGACTAAACCCTTGGCTCCACACCGTAATGATATTACTTTTTTAGGTGGCCTTGAACATCCTAACGCAGCGAAGTCTGATCCGCATATTTGTTCTGATATGTGGCTTACCGGTGCGCCATTACATGACCCAAGACCTGGAGGCTATAATACAGTCTCTATTGATCAAATCATTGCTCAACATACTAAGCAGTTTTGCCGTGTTCCATCCCTAGTTATGTCTATTGATGCTGGCGTAGGTTATCAAAGCCGCACATCAACACTTTCATACAATATGGCAGGCAATCCGATCCCTGCTGAGAATAACCCAAGACATATTTTTAACCGCTTATTTTTATCAAATGATGATTCTCAGCAACAACAAAGAGAGTTATTGCGTAGTAAAACTAAAGTAGTTGATGCGGTTCTGGAGAATTCGCGTAAATTTAATCAATCTTTAGGACAAGTAGATAAAGCTAAAATGGATTTGTACTTAACCTCGTTAAGTGAAATTGAAGATCGTTTAATTACCTCTGAAAAATGGCTCGATATTCCGCTAAAAAAACAAGATTATTCTAACCTCAACTTTGATTATGATTTAGAGAAAAATCCGGCTGATTTTTATCAAGTAATGTTTGATATTATCGCCTTAGCCTTTGATGCTGATATTACTCGCAGCGTTTCTTTTCTGTTAAATCGAGAAGATGGTATGGGAATTAGTGACACATTCCCACAACGTATTGGTTTGCGAGGTGGTCACCATGGTTTATCGCACGCTAAAGATAAAAATGGGCAATTAAATTTTGCCAAATACGATAAATTCTTAAGTACTCAAGTTGCCTACTTTTTAGATAAGCTTGCTAGTTACAAAGATGGCTCACAACGCTTGCTTGATAATTCAATTGTTATGTATGGTAGCGGTTGTAGTGAAACCCACGTGACAAACAACTTGCCTTTATTATTGGCCGGTGGCGCTAATATGGGGTTACAACATGGCCGACACATACGTGCCGAAAAAGAAGCATTGAGCAACATTTACCTTAGTATTTTAAAATCAATGAAAATCCCAGAAAGTTCGTTTGCCGATAGCCATAAAGCTTTTGAACAAGGCTTGTTCAAATTTTCATAATCATAAGATTCAACAAATAAAAATAATAGGATTTCTCCATGAAACAATTTCTATATGCCTTACCTTTTCTAGCCTTAACGAGTGTTGTAAGTACTCTAACTGTATCAATGCCTGTTAATGCCGCTCAACAGATAGATGAAGACAGTGCGGTATCAAATAACTTTAAAGATGTTGCTCGTACTATGCGTAAGCTGCGCCGTGCTAAGACGAGCAAAGATGTGATAAAAAACCTGGAAAAAATTAAAAAACTTACCGTTAAAAATTCTAAATTACTACCTAGCTTTGCTGCTGAAGGCAGCGAAGAATTAAAAACCTATAAAATTGAAGTAGATAAAATGATTGAAGGCATTGATAGCATGATAGCTCAAGCTAATTCTGGCGAGTTAACTAAAGGTAGTGATGCATTAAAGCAATTAAAAACTCTAAAAGAAGATGGTCATAACTCTTTAGATATAAAGGACTAAAGTTGTGAGCAGTACGCATTTGGGCTGGGACTATGTTGTTCGATTAGGACATTGGTTAGTGGCGCTATTTTTTATTGCCAATGTTTATTTTATTGACCCAGATGGCTTTATCTCTGATTACTTATCATGGTCATTCCTGCCAGAGTTTATTGCTGATGCATCATTACATGAATGGCTTGGTTGGAGCATTTTAGCTATTTTGGTTGTGCGTTTAATTTGGGGCTTTACCTTAGCAAAAGGCCCTAATCAACTTAGCTCTTTTACCCCTAAATTGGCAGATGCAAAACAGCATTTACAGCATATTAAAGCCGGGGTTAAACAACAACAGGTAGGCCATAATAGTTTTGGCGCGCTTGCCGTTTATGTTATGTGGGCAGGGCTTATTTTTATCGCTCTAACCGGTTGGGGTCAAGATACCGACTGGGGTTTTGATAATGATGTTGATCAATGGCATGAATGGGCCGTTGATGCGTTAACATATTTTATTGGTTTGCATATTATTGCTGTTGTAGTTACCTCAATACGAGTTAAACAAAGCCTAATCAGGGCTATGGTTACAGGCAACTTTAAACAGTCATAACAATTTTATTAAGTTGATTTCAATACTCGTCCTTTATAACTATCAATGCAAAAAATAGAGTATTGATAGTTTATTTCAGCAATTTTTATAATTTTTCAAGACTATTTCCTTAAAACAGCCGATAATTAGCAACTATATCGATAGTTGCTCCTTAGCTTTTAAATATAATTAGTGTAAGTCGCATAGATCACAACGTACTACTCAGGAAATAGTAATGGAAATCAAAGTAAATTTTCTCGACAACCTTAGACTCGAAGCTAAGTTTGATGATTTTTCGGTTATCGCCGATCAGCCAATCCGTTACAAAGGTGATGGCTCTGCGCCAAGTCCTTTTGATTATTTCTTAGCATCATCAGCGTTATGTGCTGCCTACTTTGTTAAGGTGTATTGTAATGCTCGAGATATTTCTACCGAAAATATCAGAATTTCACAGAACAATATTGTTGACCCAGAAGATCGTTATAACCAAATTTTTCAAATTCAAGTTGAGCTTCCAGAAAGTATTTCTGATAAAGACCGCACTGGTATCTTACGCTCGATTGACCGTTGTACGGTGAAAAAAGTTGTTCAAACAGGCCCAGAGTTTAAGATTGAAACAGTAGAAAGCCTTGAAGAAGATGCTCAGGCCATGCTGATGGCCCAAACTGAAGATGAGTCTAGCACTTATATTTTAGGTAAAGATTTACCGCTTGAAAAAACCATTGCTAACATGACCGAGATTTTAGCCGATTTAGGCATGAAGATTGAGATTTCATCATGGCGTAATATTGTCCCTAACGTTTGGTCTTTACATATTCGTGATGCAGCTTCTCCTATGTGTTTTACTAATGGTAAAGGTTCAACCAAAGAGAGTGCGCTTTGTTCTGCATTGGGTGAGTTTATTGAACGTCTTAACTGTAATTTCTTTTATAACGATCAATTTTTTGGTGAAGAAATTGCCAACAGTGATTTTGTCCATTACCCAAACGAGAAGTGGTTTGCTATCGATGACAGTGATGAGTTACCAGCAGGTATTTTAGATGATTACTGTTTAGATATTTACAATCCTGATGATGAATTACGTGGCTCAAACCTTATCGATACCAACTCAGGCCGAAGCGACCGCGGTATTTGTGCTATTCCTTACGTGCGTCAATCTGACGGTGAAACGGTTTACTTCCCATCGAACCTAATTGAAAA
Source organism: Thalassomonas sp. M1454 (assembly GCF_007097525.1). Lineage (GTDB taxonomy): Bacteria > Pseudomonadota > Gammaproteobacteria > Enterobacterales > Alteromonadaceae > Thalassotalea_A. The sequence continues at coordinate 252,849 of NZ_VKDD01000001.1, read as the reverse complement.
CTTATTCCTAAGTAATGGCATGAGCGCGGGTAATAACTTATTTGAAGCGCAGGTACAGTGTTTATCTGAGATCTTTGAACGCGCAGTTAAAAGACAAATAATCGAACAAGAAATTGTACTACCAGATGTGCCGCAGGCAGTGCTTGAAAAATATCCAAGTATTTTAGCAGGGATTCAAGGCTTAGAAGAACAAGGCTTCCCTGTGGTCGTTAAAGATGCCTCATTAGGTGGCAAGTTCCCGGTTATGTGTGTCACTTTAATGAACCCAAGAACTGGCGGTGTATTTGCCTCATTTGGCGCACATCCAAGTTTTGAAGTAGCACTTGAGCGCAGCTTAACTGAGCTATTGCAAGGTCGCAGCTTTGAAGGCTTAAATGATGTACCTAAACCTACCTTTAACAGCATGGCAGTTACCGAGCCTGAAAATTTTGTTGAACACTTTGTTGATTCTACCGGGGTGATTTCATGGCGTTTCTTCAGTAGTAACCATGACTATGAGTTCTGCGAATGGGACTTTACTGGTACTAACGAAGAAGAAAGTAATGGCTTAATGGCTATTTTAGAAGAGCTAGGTAAAGAAGTTTATATTGCTGTATTTGACCAACTTGGTGCAACTGCTTGTCGTATCCTTGTACCGGATTACTCTGAAGTTTACCCGGTTGAAGATCTTATTTGGGATAACACCAATAAAGCCTTAGATTACCGTGAAGATATCTTAAATATTCAATCACTATCTGATGATGAGTTAGAAAGCTTAGTTGAGCGTTTAGAAGAATCGCAACAAGATAATTATATTGATATCAGAACCTTAATTGGCATTGAGTTTGATGAAAATACGGTATCTGGCCAGCTAACTATTCTTGAGCTTAAAATCCTGATTTACTTAGCACTTGGCGCACTTGAAGAAGCCGCAGAATTGGTAGGAGAATTCTTACAATACAACGATAATACCGTTGAGCGTGGTTTGTTCTATCAAGCCGTGAATGCCGTATTAGAAATTGCTTTAGATGATGAATTAGAGCTTGAACATTACACCCACAGCTTTAACCGTATGTTTGGCGAAGAAAACATGCAAAACGTTATCGGCTCGGTGACGGGTGAAGTGCGCTTCTTTGGCTTAACCCAAACTAATATGCAACTAGAAGGGTTAGATAAGCATTTGAGACTGATTGAAAGTTATAAAAAGCTACATCAGGCGCGCGCTGTTATTGCGGCTAAGTCTAAAGGCGAATAGAGTCCTAAAAGTTAGCAGTTATCTGTTTTAAAGGGAATTGCTAATGCGGTATTAAAGATAACGCGACTATTAGTGCATTTGATTCAAATGATATGGATAAATATATGTTTTCATTAGTTGGAAAAACCGCTTTAGTAACAGGTGCTAGCCGAGGCTTAGGGCAAGCTATTGCAGTTGGTTTTGCATCTGCAGGTGCTGATGTTATTTGCAGTAGCTCATCAATTAATGGCTGTGTTGATACCGTAAAAAAAATTGAGCAATTCGGTGTTAAGGCTACAACCATAGCCGCTGATTTAAATGATGCACAAGATGTGAAATTATTAGCCGAGCAAGCACAAAAATGGCAAGGTAAAGTAGACATTTTAGTGAATAATGCTGGTACCATAAGCCGTTGTCCTGCGGTAGATTTTCCAGAAGATGAGTGGCTTAATGTGATGAATGTAAATGTTAATTCAGCCTTTTTATTATCGCGTCTTATTGGTCGGGGGATGTTGGAACAAGGGAGAGGGAAAATCATAAATATTGCCTCCATGCTCTCATTTTCCGGAGGAATAACCGTGCCAGCATATACTGCGAGTAAGCATGCGCTCGTTGGTATCACCAAAGCATTAGCCAATGAATGGGCAATCGATAATATTCAAGTCAATGCAATAGCTCCTGGTTATTTCAAAACTGACAATACCCAAGCTTTGCAAGATGACCCTGAGCGTAATCAGGCGATTACAGATCGTATCCCAAGTGGTAAATGGGGGGAGCCAGAACAAATATGTGGCGCGGCAGTATTTTTAGCCTCAGATGCCAGTGATTATGTTAATGGCCATGTTTTGGCTGTAGACGGTGGCTGGCTAGCTCGATAGCTTATAACTTAAAATCAATAAATAGCTAGTTAATGAGATTAACAAGTTCTATAAAATGAAAAAGCGACAAACATTACTGTTTGTCGCTTTTTTGTTTAAATAGAGTTTGCGATATAAATATTATTCAACCGTAACTGATTTAGCCAAGTTACGCGGTTGGTCAACGTCGGTACCTTTAATTATAGCTACGTAGTATGAAAGTAATTGCAGCGGTAAGGTATACACGATTGGTGCAATTGAGTCTTCACAGTGTGGCACATTAATTACCTTCATCGAATCGTCTGATTCAAAGTGTGCATCTTTATCGGCAAATACATACATTAAACCACCGCGGGCACGTACTTCTTCAACGTTTGATTTTAACTTTTCAATTAAGTCGTTACGCGGTGCGACAACAATCACTGGCATATCGGCATCGATTAGCGCTAAAGGACCATGTTTTAATTCTCCTGCTGCATATGCTTCGGCGTGAATGTAAGAGATCTCTTTAAGCTTTAAGGCACCTTCCATTGCGATAGGATATTGATCGCCTCGGCCTAAGAATAATGAATGATGCTTGTCAGCAAAATCTACGGCTAACTCTTCGATTTCATCGGCTAAAGTCAATACTTCTTCTAACTTGTTTGGCAAACCCATAAGCGCAGATACTAGCTCTTGTTGCTCTGTATCAGCTAGTGTTTTGTGCTGGCCAATTGCAATAGTCATCATCATTAAACCAACTAATTGCGTGGTGAATGCTTTAGTAGAGGCAACACCAATTTCAGCACCTGCTTTGGTCATAAAGGCTAGGTCTGATTCACGTACAAGTGATGAACCAGGTACGTTACAAATACTTAAACTTGCACGGTAGCCTAGGTCTTTAGCAAGACGAAGGGCAGCTAAGGTATCGGCTGTTTCACCAGATTGTGAAATCGTTACGATTAAAGCATTTTTAGGTACAAATGACTTGCGGTATCTAAATTCACTGGCGATTTCAATATTACAGCTCACCCCGGCGTATTGCTCTAACCAATAACGGGCAACCATACCTGAATGATACGAAGTACCACAGGCAATAATTTGTACGTGCTCGATGTCTTTAAAGATATCATCAGCGCTTAAACCTGTTGCATTAACGCCGAAGGCATCACTAGCAATTTTGCCATTTTCAAAACGACCTTCTAAGGTATTACGAATAGCGGTTGGCTGCTCGTAAGTTTCTTTAAGCATATAATGGCGGTACTCACCTTTATCACCCGCATCATGGCTAACATTAGCCTCAGTTATCTCACGTTCGACGCTGTTGCCGTCTGTATCGAAGATGTTTACTTCAAAACGAGTGATTTCAGCAACATCGCCTTCTTCTAAATAAGAAAATCGACGAGTCACAGGGAGTAATGCCATCATATCGGATGCAAGAAAGTTTTCACCTAAACCATAGCCAATAACTAATGGGCTACCAGAGCGAGCAACAACTACTCGGTCTTTATCGGTTGAGTCCATGATCACTGTGCCGTATGCACCTTCAAATTGCTTAGCAGATTTTTGTACTGCTTCTAATAGTGTATCTGAGGTTTTTAACTCGTGATGAACAAGATGGGCAATAACTTCGGTATCGGTTTCAGAAACAAATACATAGCCTAAGTCTTTTAATTTAACTTTAAGCTCTTGATGGTTTTCAATAATACCGTTATGCACAACAGCTATATTCGTGCCTGAGACATGTGGATGGGCGTTAGTTTCAGAAGGTACGCCATGAGTTGCCCAGCGGGTATGAGCAATACCGGTACCACCTGGAGTTGGCGTTAAAGTTAATGCATCAGCAAGCTCTTGTACTTTGCCTAAACGGCGTACTCGATTTAAATTACTGTCATTATCGATTACCGCAACACCAGAAGAATCATAACCTCGGTATTCTAAACGGCGTAAACCTTCTACTAAGATGTCTGCGACATCACGTTGAGCAACTGCTCCAACTATTCCGCACATATAAAACCTTTTATTAATTTACCTGGGCACAAATCAATTTAATGCCCCTTTTTTGAATATTTGTTTGCATATCTACCGATAATTTATTATCAGTAATTAAAGTATCTATTTGTCCCCAAGGCAATTCTAAATTAGGGATTTTTCTGGAAAATTTATCAGACTCAACTACAACAATCACTTCGCGAGCAACTTCTGACATTACTTGTGAAAGGCCAATTAACTCGTTAAATGTAGTTGTACCGCGATTAATATCAATGCCGTCTGCACCAATAAAAAGTTGGTCAAAATCGTATGAACGTAAAACTAATTCTGCTACCTGACCTTGAAAAGCTTCTGAGTTTGCATCCCAAGTACCACCTGTCATTAATAGGGTTGGTTCGTTTTCTAATTCTTGTAGGCGATTAGCTATGGATAAGGAATTTGTCATGACAACTAAGCCACGTTTTTGGTTTAGCTCTGGGATCATTGCCGCCGTTGTACGACCACTATCAACTATAATGCGGTTATGGTCACGTACATGTCGAGCCGCTTCTTTGGCTATTGCTAACTTTTGTAATGAAACTTTTTCAGTAACTTCGGTATTAACGATTTCTTGCGGTAATGGAATGGCACCGCCATAACGACGAAGTAATAGGCCACTTTTCTCTAACGCAGATAAATCCTTACGAATTGTAACCTCTGATGTTTCAAACTCAATTGCTAATTGATCAACACTTACTTCACCGGCTGCGCTCAATTGGCTAAGAATATTGTGGCGGCGCTGTTGAGTATTTCGTTTTGACATAAGTTTCAGTGTTAAAGTTAAGTTTCGTTTCGAAAGGTTTGTAATTAAACCAAAACTTTTATGGTATTGCAAATATTAACTTTGCCAGTAAGTCGACAAAATGTTAAATTGACGCATAAATTTGTATATACAACTTCTCTCTATAGTGCCCTCTATAGTAAGTACGGGATTATAGTTTTCACTTAAAGGTATTCAATGAGCAACTCTACATATACGTTAATTCAAGGCAAAATTCCGTTATTAATCAGTATGCCGCATAATGGTGAAGCTATCCCTGACGATATTAAAGCAAAAATGACACCTGTTGGTTTATCGGTTCAAGATACAGACTGGTATATGGATAAGCTCTATGCGTTTGCCATTGATCTTGGCGCATATATATTAATGCCTAAATACAGCCGCTATGTTATTGATTTAAACAGAGACCCAACAGGTATTAACTTATACCCTGGTAGTGATACAACTGAACTTTGTCCAACTACTAGCTTTGAATCTAAGCCATTGTATTTACCAGAGCAATCTCCCGATGTTGCTGAAAATGAACGCCGAGTAAAACTTTATTGGCAACCGTATCATCAAGCTATCCAGGCAACATTAGATAAATTACAACAAGAGTTTGGTAAGGCGGTAATGCTAGAGGCACACTCTATTGCTTCAGTAGTGCCTCGCTTTTTTGATGGCCAATTACCAGACTTTAATTTTGGTACTAATAATGGTGTAAGCTGTGATGAGGCTCTTGTTACAGCAATTGAAGCTCTAGATTACTCACCATATAGTCAAGTGACTAATGGACGTTTTAAAGGTGGTTACATCACCCGAGCTTATGCTGATATAGGGCGTAACATCCACACCCTGCAATTAGAGCTATCTCAGCGCACTTATATGAATGAAGATACTTTAGAGTACGCTGATGAAAAAGCTGAGCAGGTAATACCTAAGTTACAAAATTTAGTAAACACTATGGCAGATTTTGCGCAATCATAACGCCATGCACTTAGTCCTAATAAATCGATATTAAATAAAGTAGTAGAGTTAATATGATGAAATTATTTGCAAAAAATATTCTATTAGCCAATGGTTGGCAGCAAGACAAAACCTTGCACATTGATGATGGCGTTATTACTAACATCACTGATGGTCAAGATGCAGATGCCTATGTAGCCAAGGGCAGTGTTATCCCTGGAATGATCAACTGTCATTCGCATGCGTTTCAACGTGGCTTTGCCGGTTTTTCTGAGCAAGGTAGCGCTAGCCAAGATAGCTTTTGGACGTGGCGTAAAATAATGTATCAGTTTCTTGATAATATCTCGGTTGAACAGGCACAAGTTATTGCTCAACAACTTTATATTGAAATGCTACAAGCTGGTTATACCCGAGTAGCTGAGTTTCACTATTTACATCACGATAAAGATGGTGAAAATCATCAATCGCTGGCACAGATGGCAAGTGCTATCTTTCAAGCTGCAAAGCATTCAGGAATAGGCTTAACTATGCTACCTGTTATGTATCGTTTTAGTGGTTTTGGACCTGAGCAACCTAACAGTGGTCAAAAACGTTTTATTAACTCAATAGAGCAGTTTAATCAATTAGTTACTGACTGCTATGAGCTATCTAGCCAACAACAAAATACCAATGTTGGTATTGCTCCGCATTCATTACGTGCTGTAGATAAAGACTCTTTACTATCCGCGGTTAAGCATGTGCGCAGCTTAGATGCAAAAGCGCCTATTCATATTCATATTAGTGAACAGCAAAAAGAAGTTGATGATTGTCTTGCTCATTACGGTAATCGCCCGGTGCAATGGTTGCTAGATAATGCAGACTTAGATGAAAACTGGTGTTTGATTCATGCCACCCATATAGATGAACAAGAAGTAGCAGGTATTATTGCCAGTAAAGCGGTTGCTGGTATTTGCCCTACTACTGAAGCTAATCTAGGTGATGGTATATTCCCAACTACAGAGTTTATGGAGCAAGGCGGTAAGGTGGCAATTGGCTCGGATAGTCACATTAGTGTTTCGGCCATTGAAGAGCTCAGGTTGTTAGAATATGCGCAGCGTTTGATTAAACAACAGCGTGCTATTTTAGCAACTCGTCAAACTGAATCGGTAGGCCAAAATTTATGGCAGCATACTGCTAAAGCTGGTGCTTTAACCACAAATTCAAATACTGGTGAGCTAGAAGTGGGTAAGCAGGCGGACTTACTCGTTTTAGATGAAAGTAAAACTCGCTTATTCGCCAATGATAATCAATTCTTACTCGATAGCGTGATGTTTGCTAGCCAAAGCAGTCCAATCAAAGATGTTATGGTAAATGGTCATTGGGTGGTAAATGATTACAAACATGCACAGCAAGAAGAGGTTGCTGATAAGTTTGCTAAAGTATTGCAACAACTAGGAAAAAACAAATAAAGTTACTCAGTCTAAAGGGCGTTGTTTAGATTTTGACCATGCCCTTTGAAGTAACTTTATAAAAAACTATAAGATTCGATATTGCTCTAAAGTAGAGCATACTTTTTTTACATGCTCTCTTCTTAATCTCTCATTACCTTGCTCAGTTTCACAATAAGTCTTATGAAATTCGCGCAAATTCTCTCTTGATTCGGCTAATTCTTTTACGTAAGCAACTTCAAATTTTGTAAAGTTTTTAAAATCTCTTTGCAGCACCGAAATTAACTTTGATGGTGCAACTTTAGCTTTGGTATCTGAAATGTCAGCAAACTTTGTTTGAGCTTCTTCTTTAGAAGAGTTGAACCAATTGGTTAATTCTTCGTTAGGATAAAAATGCAAATAAACAGCTGCTGCAACAATAATGACGAGTATTTTTTTAAACATGTTTTTTAATAGCCAGTTATTTTGACGTTGATTTGATATTAATGATAACCAATTTAAGCACAAAAAACGGAAAAAGTTACAAAAACTTAATTCAAATCATATTTTTAGTTAAGCTTAGGGTTATAATTAAGCCATAACAATACTCAAATTTGTCATTTAGGGAAAGAACATGGTCGACAATAAACCTAACCCAAAGCATAAGCAGACAATACCGGTTAAGAACATTAAAGTTCATAAACCTAAAAATAGTGGGGTGGAAGAATACAAGCCGCGCGACCAAATTTATGTGCGTAAGGTTAGTGGTTTTTTTCAAAGACTTCGTCGCAAAATGAACTTTGTCTTTCTTGCTGGATTTGCCCTTCTTCCTTGGTTAAATTTTAATGGCCAACAAGCCGTATTATTTGATCTTGGCGAACAACGCTTTAATATCTTTGGTTTAACTTTATGGCCGCAAGATTTAACTTTATTAGCGTGGATTTCAATAATCGCCGCTTTTTTACTTTTCTTTGTTACTACTTTCCTTGGTCGCGTCTGGTGTGGGTATATGTGTCCACAAACGGTTTGGACCTTTATCTTTATTTGGTTTGAAGAAAAATTCGAGGGGACAGCCAACCAGCGTAAACGCCTAGATAAACAGCCGATGGATTTTAATAAATTTTGGCGAAAGGCTGCTAAACATACCTGCTGGCTAATTTTCTCAACCCTAACAGCACTTACTTTTATTGGCTATTTTGTGCCTATGCGCGAGTTAACGGTAGACTTCTTTACCTTTAACGCATCTATAGCCGCAACTGCCTGGATCTTCTTTTTTGCATTTTGTACATATGGCAATGCTGGCTGGATGCGTGAAATCATGTGTTTGCATATGTGTCCATACGCACGTTTTCAATCGGCGATGTTTGACCAAGACACGCTAACGGTTTCTTATGATGCAAATCGTGGTGAAACTAGAGGGCGACGCTCTCGTAAAGCTGATCCTAAAGAGCTCGGCTTAGGCGATTGTATTGATTGTTCACTCTGTGTTGAAGTATGTCCTACCGGTATAGATATCCGTAATGGCCTGCAATATGAGTGTATTAATTGTGGGGCCTGTGTTGATGCTTGTGACGATGTAATGGCTAAAATGGGTTATAGAAAAGGCCTTATCCGTCATACCACTGAAACTGCTTTAAAAGGCAAAACAGTACACATACTTCGCCCTAAGCTGTTTATGTATGCATTTGTCTTAATATTAATGAGCGGCTTTTTTATCACTGACTTAGCTACGCGAGTACCATTACAGCTTGATATTATTCGCGATCGAAATACATTGGCGCGAGAAAATATAGAAGGTATGGTTGAGAATGTTTATACCTTAAAAATATTGAATAAATCTCAACATACAGCAACTTATAAAATCCATGTCGAAGGCTTAAAAGACTATACATGGCAAGGTCAACAGCAGGTTACAGTTAGTGGTGCACAAATATCTACTTTAGCGATTAGTATCGCTGTCGACCCTTATGATTTAGAGACATATATGAATGATATTTCGTTTGTGATTCAGCAGGTAGAGCCAATAGATAACGATGTGATTTTAAAACAACAAAGTGTGTTTTTTAATAAACGCTAATGACTGATTTTAGCTTCGCGAGCCTATCGCCAGAAACGATTATTGATGGTTTAGAAAGCGCTGGATTTTCGGTTGCTAGCGGTTTGCTAGCTTTGAACAGCTACGAAAATCGCGTTTATCAATTCCACGACGATGATAATATAAAGTTTGTTACTAAATTCTATAGGCCAAATCGTTGGAGTCTTGCGCAAATTCAAGAAGAGCATGATTTTGCCATAGAGTTAGAGCAACAAGAACTACCTTTGGTTGCTCCATTAGTTCGAGATGGACAAAGTATCTTCCATCATCAGGGCTTTGATTTTGCAGTTTTTCCCTGCCGAGGAGGCAGAACCTTTGAGGTAGATAACCTTGATCATTTAGAGTGGATGGGACGCTTTATCGGCCGTATCCATGCAGTTGCCAATAAAACGCCATTTATCCACCGCCCTGCAATCAATACTGATGAGTATCTATATCAAGCCCGCGATATATTAGTTAATACGCCTGATATGGTATCTCAGGGCTTACAGCTGCCTTTTTATACTGTGCTTGATCAGGTCATTGAATTATCTGCTGAGCAATATAAGCCACAAAAACAAATTCGTTTACATGGTGATTGCCATGCCGGTAATATCTTATGGACTGATGCTGGACCGCACTTTGTTGACCTTGATGATTGCCGTACTGGCCCTGCCGTTCAAGACCTTTGGATGATGCTCTCAGGTGATCGACAACAACAATTGTTACAATTAGACACCCTGTTAATGGGCTATGAAGAGTTCTTTTCATTTGAACATAGTGAGCTAAGACTGATAGAATCATTGCGTTCGATGAGATTAATTAATTATATGGCGTGGTTAACTAAGCGTTGGCAAGACCCCGCTTTCCCAAGAAATTTTCCTTGGTTCAATACCGAGAAATATTGGGAACAGCAAATATTAATGCTTAAAGAGCAATTTGCAATTTTACAAGAACCCGCGTTAAGCTTAACGCCACAATAAAATATATAGCGTAAAAATTAGTAAGGATTTAAACACTAATGAAAAAATTTATTAGCATGATTTTTGTAGCATTAATGCTACCTCTTGCTGCCAATGCGGCAAAATATGAAGAAGGCAAACATTACACTGTTGTTAATGACACCGTAACGGCTACTCCTGAAGTTCGTGAGTTCTTCTCTTTCTACTGCCCACACTGTTTGAAGTTTGAACCTTTCATGAAAGATTTAGCTAAATCTTTACCTGCTGGCGCGAAATTTGAAAAAAACCACGTAGACTTTTTACGTGCTGCTAGCCCTCAAGTTCAATTTCAAATCACGCAAGCGCTAGTTGTTGCTGAGCAGTTACCGCAAAAAGAACAATTAATTGCGGCAATGTTTGAAGCAATCCAAGTACAACGTTTACCATTAGCAACGATTGCTGACTTACGTAAGCTATTCGAAAAGAATGGTGTTGATGGCGACCAATTTGAAAAATTAATGAAAAGCTTTGGTGTTAATTCTAAAGCCAAGCAAATGAAGAAAATTCAAGACGAAATGAGCCGTAAAGGTGCATTAACAGGCGTACCAACGATTATCGTTAACGGTAAATATAAAGTTGAAGCAAGAAACCTAAGTCGCTCTGATTTCTTAAATGATTATAAAAATGTAGTTTTATACTTACTTACTTTAAAGTAAAAAATACATATTAAACACAAGGCGCTCATTGAGCGCCTTTTTTGTGAAATTTATTCGCATAAATTAGCAGTCATCTGTCCAAAAAGTTATCCCTGTTGGTACCACTGCATCCGGAGTCTCTGGATCATTATCATCATCCCAAGAATGTTTATGGTGGTACTGCACAAAGCAGTTTCCAGGACCGTCACCGATAGTTGGGTGATCGGCAGGGTGAATACGCATATTCATATCGCCATTTGGTGTTAAGGTCCATTTCGAACTATCATCAAGCCCTTCAACAAACATTTTCAAGGTTACTTCATCGGCTTGCATTTCACCATACATAAGCCTTGCACCAGCATAGTTAGGGTTTAATACTGCGGCATCCATATCTTCTTCATTATGCACACCTTTGATTACTGACTTTGAAAAAATAATCTCGTTAGCGCTTAATAATGCGCCCCCCATGGCCTCTATTTTAGCTCGGTTGGCATCTCCACTTAGGTCTATAAATTTAGGTGCTACTGTAGCTGCTAAAATACCTAAAAGGACAATAACTATAACTAATTCTATTAAAGTAAAACCAAAATTTTTATTTCTCACAATCGCATCTCACTAACAGCTAACTCACACATTATTTACATAATAATGCTAAGTTACTTTTTTAGCTGTCAAAGTGTGTGTTGAATTGTTTGTTTTTGTAGCAGCTCTTAGTGTGACTAATGCGCAAGCTGCTGTTTATATTTTCGATAGAGTCGATAACTCATGAGGCTAGCAATAACGCTTAACACTGCACTTGCGCCAATCTGCCAGTAACTCATTAGCTGAATACCACTACCAGCCATTGCAAATATAGCCATTTGCGGAAAGAAGCCTAAATATGAGGCAAATATAAACTTCTTTGCATCAATAGCGCCAACACCAGAACATAAATTCAATAAGAAGTTATTACCAGCTGGAATAAGGCGAATGATGAAGGTTTTTTCAAAGGTGTCTTTTTGCAAGAAGCGGTTGAAGATAACGACTTTGTCTGTAAAGCGTTGTAATACTAAAGGCCTAATAATAAACCGGGCAGTGTAAAAGGTGATGCTACAACCTATTGCTGCGGCAAAAGTGGCAATAAGCGTACCTTGTACTGTGCCAAAGGCGAAACCCGCAGCAAAGGCGGCCGCTTGTCTTGGCATGCCACAACTAGTAGCTAAGGCGATAATAGCGATAAAGTAGCTAATTCCTTTGATGCCACTGCCATGCACAGTGGTTTCAATCCACTCTTTATTGAAATGTTCAAATACACCAGAGAAGTGGAAAATACTGGCAATAAGCCCGCTTATTATTAAAAAAATTAATATAAAACTGAGCTGTGGCCAGTAATTCTTTAAGGTTTTAAACATAAAACAGGCTATGTTTTAGATGGGCAAATAATGACTTTCTTTGCTTCAATAAATTGCTTGTTCTTTTGTGTGCTAACATAACTGACACTGCCTTCAATTAACACGTGTTGGCCAATAGCTGCTTTACTTGCAAAGTATTCGGCACTTTTACCCCAAAGGTGCACTAAACGTTCGATTTTTTGACCTTTGAAGTTTTGATCTGCTTCACTAAATCCTGGTTCGTTAATGGTGACAGTAAACTCAGCTAAGCTAACATTGTTTTCAGTTTTAACGAGCTTTATATCTGATATTAATGTGGCATTACAAATTGCTTGGTTTATACCTTGATGAACACCTTTACCTAAAACCGATAAACACTCTACCTGGATAAAATCTTTACCCGTTCTTTTACTGGTAGCCAATGCGCCATGAAGCATTAGTAATTGGCCTTTTTCGGCAAACAAAAAGTGTTCTTCAACATTGTGACCTTCTAAATGACAATGGTGATAACTTGTCCAATCTTTAAATGAATTGGTCTTTTTATCAAACCATGAATGATTAGTTGCAACAACAAACTCGGCAATTGGCACTACTGGATTTGCTCTGTAGCGGATATCTGGCTTCGCCACTAAGTTGCCTGCCAAAATTATGTGACATTGTTGTTTGCTTTCTTTGGGCTGCGGTACTTGTCGAATTGGATCAGTCATGGTTTATCTAAATAATGATTGTTAGTTAATATAATAGAAAAATTAAGCGCTTATTAAAACCAATAGTTGGAAATATATGCTTAAATTCTTTGTTATTACAAATATCTACACTTAGCTACTGCAAGGCTACAGCATATTAAATTTATCGTCTTAAAATAGTTATTAAGACTAATAAAAGCATTTTTCAACAAGTATTTCCTGATGACCAACTCCAACTTATTTAACTTTATTTTTATCGTGTTAATTAACAGCATGATGCCAGCTTCGGCAATGGCGAAAGAAGCTGGGCCACAAGCATACCAACAACTTATCGACTTTATCGATTGCTCTGAGCATAACCAAGATGAATGTTCTAAGCATTTACCAAATAAAACTGGAAAAGACTCACATTTATTAAAAACAATAGCGCCTCATGTAGTGCTGAGTAATGAGGAGTTAGAGGATTTTGCCCAGCAGAAAGTGCAATTAGATTATTGTTTAGAAAATGAATTTATCGATGAGCAGAAAAAAATCTCAACGCTGAGTTATCTTGGGTTAATTGGCATGGTGCTTGTAGATGATGTAAATAAACTGAGTTACTTAGCAGAGCAAATTGAGGTCTCAGGGAAAGAGTTTTCTATTTCAAATCAAAGCGCTCAGAATAGACAAGCACAATGTAGTTCTTTGCAGAATACAATAAAAACAAAGTGGCGTATCGAAACATTACACTACGATTTTAACTAAGCTAACTAGTGCATGAGAAATGGCCCACCCGGCAGGAGTCGAACCTGCGGCCTCGCCCTCCGGAGGGGCGGAACCACTCCCTTTATCTGTTTTTAAATCATGAACTTATATCAGGTGTTGATAAAAGTGCCTAAAATGTGCCAAATTTGTGACGCGATCTTTAACTATCCACGATTAAAGTTTTGTTGATTTTTATTTCAGAATACTTGCTTGTATGATTGTTAGACCAAGTAATCGTAACACTTTCAACTTTTTCACATAGACCTAAACCAAAGTGTAGATTAAGATCATATGATGTAGCATAACTTGCTCCAGAAGATCCCACTCGCTTTTGTTGCGTATTTCCGCATGCTTCTACCTTAACAAGTGCCCCTAATGTACTTGTATTGTTTTGCATGGTTATTGGTAACGTTACTTTCAAAAAATTATTTTGATTGTCTTGTCTATTTTTAAATAAATGCCACTGTCCGCGTTCATTGCCAGTGATTAAATCTAAACGGCCATCTAGGTCATAATCTATAACTTCACCACTCAGTCCTGATGCACCTAACTCAGGTGAAATAACTCCATGATGTGCAACTTTTAAAAATTGTCGTTTATCAGTTTCAGACAGTTGATTAAGATAAACTAATGCTGAATTTGCTTGGATTAAATTCCCTCGTCGCATTATCACCAAATCACTAAATCCATTATTGTCTATATCAGCAACTATAGCTCCGGTGGAATGGTGGTTGTCAACTAAACCAACATTCGTTGAAATATCGATAAATTTACCATTTTTATTTTCCATTAATAGGTCGGTTAATCCTTCTCTATGAGCACTTTTAGGATAGGATTTTACATTGTGGATAACACCACTAAATGGTGAAAACATATTGCCAGAAATTCGCCATTTCTTATTACCTACATAGCCGATAAATGCGCCTTTTTTGTCGGTGATATTGTCTGGGAAACCGAAAGAGTCGCTGCTGATCAAATTAATGGTTCTACCTGAATGGGTTTCTCCTTGGTAGCTGAGCTTGTAACCGGGTTCGGCAATATAGGGTAGGGTTTCAGGCCAAGGAGCCTGATAATTTTCAATTTTTAAGGTATCTCCAATTTCTAGATCGTCAAAGCGAAAAGCACCTCGTTTAGTATAAAAGCCTAATAACTTCGTTTGCTCGTTATAGAAGGTTTCGCCTTTTTCGAACTCTACACCTCGAGTGAAAATTAAGTCAAAATCACCATCATTGTCATAATCAAGCTCTGCAATGGCCGTAACATTATTTATAGCGAATGGAAGAATGGTTTTAGATACATCTGTAAAAGTAAAATCACCATTACCTTGATAAGCTTTTACCTCACCATGCCCGTAGATGAGAATGTCTGGGTGTGAATCCTGATTAAAGTCGGTTACTAAAGTCTTTTGACCATCGCCATGTACCATAGGGATTGTAGAGCGTAAGGTTAAAAGGCCTTTACCATTGTTTTGGTATATATAATTTTCAGTTTTCTTTACTGATTCTTTAGAATTGCTTGGAAAAGCAAAGTTAAGTAAATCTAGATCGCCGTCGTTGTCTAAATCGACAAATTTAACCGTACGTCCTCGCATTAACGCCAGAGGCTCTTTAAAATCTGGCCAAGCTTTAAATTGACGTTGCTTATCTACGCTGTATATTTTTGCATTTCGAGCATTGCTACCTGAGCCGCCGCCGCGCGAAATAATTATATCGAGTTGACCATCAAAATCTATATCGCCAACCGAAACACCGTGCAGATCCCCCATTAATATATCGTATGGAAAAGCAAACTTACCTTGATTATTCCACATCACTCTTAATCCATAACCATGATCATTAATTAAGATATCGGCAAATCCATCTTGATCTAAATCTGCAATGGTTGGCGCATCCCAACCTTTACGGTTTTTACCGTCCTTGTTAAATATTTTTGGGGCTTGCTCAACAAATAATGTGTTTTCACTAGCTATTTGTTTTGTTTCTGTTGAACTCATACAAGAGGTGCTAATAAATGATAGGCACGTTGCTATAAAAAAAGATTTGTTCTTATTCACTTTAGTATGCCTTGTTAAAGTTCGATTTTATTTTCAACTTGGCTCCAGATAGTAGAGCCATTTGATGATTTAAATGAAGGAGCGAGCACATAGTAATGGCCTTGTGCCAATTCTGAAGATGCTTTAACATCATCCAGATTAAGTACCATATTAATTGAGCCCCCGAACTTATGCTTATCGTCAGCAGCTGAAGTATCTGTGACTGTTTTTAACGTCCTAACGAAACCTTGTTGGTTTTTCTCAATTAACTGCAATGTTAAACCTTTCTTGTTATTTTCCACTACATAATCATTGCTGCCGCCGTGATAATGAACCGTAAGGTTTATTGAGTTATTTTGTTTATTAATCTTTTCCTTATTAAGTTGTTGTTGCTCTATCCAGACTGAGGGCATGGCTTGCCAAACTTTGACATAATCAATTTGCATAGTGGCATCTTCAGGAAACCCTTCTGAAGTTACATTGTTAGGGTTAGGATCTGCTCTTTGGCATTTAGGATTGAACTTAATAAACTGTCTTCTCAGTCCCATAGAAAAAATCACATGCATTGGTCGGTGCCAATATAAATTTTGTTTTGAGCCCACTAATTTTCCATCTACATACCATGAGATTTTATCTTTTCTGTTTTCGACTGCGTAGGTATGAAAATCTAATGAAGGGTCAAAAGGTGCTTCATATTGTAACAACTGCTGTTCTGGGTAGGGCTTAGGGCGACGCCAAAATGTTTTGCCATCTTTACCAACAATTCGGGCGTGTAAATTGTGATCCATCATATTGATTGGATCTGCATCATCAAATTTAGGGCCATGCCAATCGGCTTGTTGCAGCTCAACAATGTCAATTTCACTGTAATCAACAGAGCCAACTACGTTTCGATCGTTAAATGGATGACCATCACTATATAACCAAAATGCAGGGCTAAGGCCAGGGAAAACCTTTACTCCCTTTATCTTCGCTTCATAATAACCATAAACACCATCTGCTTTGGTTTGCACAGCTCCAGATTTATAATACAGCTCTCGGTCTACTTTTTTACCTTGCAAGCAAACATCTCTAAAAGGTCTAGTGTGAGTTTCCTGCGTTGCCATAATATTGAGTTTACCGTCAGCGACAAAAGCATTATCTTTGGCAAATGTCCATGCTCCTACATTTAGTTTTTTAGGTGCATTATCCCATTTACGATTATCAAGGCTTGGTTGATTGAAATCATCAGATCGATTGCCCTTTAGTTGCCAACGTATCTCGCCTTGTTGTGCACTTGCTGGTATATCGGCAAAGGCTGGTATATTTGCTGTGAAAAAGTAAGCAATGGTTACTAAAAAGAGTGGTTTATTCATTCTGTTTTTACCTTTAAAGGCTATTTAAATTCAATAAAAAAGTTGGCGCTTAGGCGGCCAGTTTTTGGGTCGGAGCTAACATCTCGCTGTGGGTTATCTATATACGCGGAGTGTAATAACGTTGCCGGATAAATAACCAATCGATTTGGTTTATATTCTACTTTATGAATCAGCTCATAATGCTCTGTTGATTTAGTAAAATAACGTTGCTGAGGTTCACCATTTTGATTAATAAATTCTTGTGATGTTTTTATATATTGAGCTTTACGCCCAACGCTAATATTTTCATAACCTGTTGGTTTATGTCGATAAAATCCGGTACCTCCAAACTCACCATTATTTAAATAATGAATCATTGCAAAACTAAAAGTATCATTATTGTCAAAATGTGGAATACATTGGAGCAAATCCATTTCATGTTCCTGTTTAGTGATCAAAGAGTAGCTACCATTTTTAGGGTATAAAGTGAGGGCTCTTGGCACACCAAAAATTTTATAAAAGATAGCAGCAGTCTGCTTTAACAGCGACATACCATAATCTTTACCTACAGGTGCTCTTATGCCTGGATAATATTCGCCAACACTATCTTTATCATTGCGATAAGGTAGGGCTATTGCTTCATCAATAGCACCTTGATAGTCGCCCATAAAGTCATCGACTATAAAAATTGGCGTTTGTTCGTTGCCAACTCTTATGGCTTGCTGCTTTAATTTGGGGTTTAATTCAAACATCGATTAACTATTCTTCTTCACCATAGATTAATTCAAAATGCTTACCGTATTTTTCACTCATTTCAGTGCTATCATCTGAAGTTGTTAAAAAAACAACCCAAGCATATTTACCTTCTGGAAAATCACTTTTCAAATTACTTAACGGTAAAGTAATTTCACCCGGCTCTGTAACAGGAAACTTCAATGCGCCATATTCTTTCCAGTTACTACTATCGAGGAGTTTAATATGTAAATTACGAGTTTCAGTAATATCATATTTTATTTTTAATGTTGCCTCTTGCGTGCCAACGATTTTCTTTGGCCAATCAACAAATTTTATCTTGTCTTGACTACTAAAGAGTGTTTTCTTTACGTATTTTTCTTCATTGACTACTTCAAACTCAAAATGCTTTGTCTCTGTTAAACGGTCGCTCCAATTTTTTCCTCTTGGCGCAATATATGCGTCAATACGGTATTTTCCTGGTTTTAAATTATCTATAGGCACTTCAAAATGATATTTACCAGATTCTCTAATACGCTTCATGGTTCTTTTTATTGTTTGCCACCCATCCATATTTTGAAAGGCGACATGTAAGTCACGAGTCTTATTTACCTCTAGCTCAATAAAAACCTTCGGAGGTTCAGTATAGCCAATTAGTTCGGTTGCAGATAAATCGATAATAGCGTCTTCGGCAAGCACATTGAATGCACAAATGCAGCTGATAAAAAACGTTAAAATTGTTAAGTGTTTTGTTATTATTTTTTTTATATTTAAGGATTTCATTGTATCTCCTTATGTATTATTTTGAGAAAAAAAAGCCATTCATAATGAATGGCTTTTTGATTTAAGTTGTAATTTACTCAACTTCAACAATTGAATAATTATCTAGCAGAATAGTTTCACCGTCAGCAAATCCATAGATATCCCAAGATAGGAAAGCGGCAGTTGATACGTTGAAATGCGCAGGTACTGACCACTCATCTGTCCCTGTTAGTGGGTTAATAAACTCAACTAACTGCCAATCAGTTGTTGGTTTAAGTACGGCAGTAACCGTTCCTGCTACACCCGCTTCGATTCGTGCCGGGTAGTTAGCTAAACCGTCACAACCATCACAATTCCATGGAATGATAGAGTGCTCTAACTTAACTTCTTCTGTCGGTAATTGGCCTAGCTTTGCCCAAACTTTAAACTTAAATGTTCTGCCAATTGATGCACCGCCACGTCCATAAGTCGCTGCATGATAGTTAAACACTTGGTTCCATTGTTGCTGAACAACACCGCCATAAAATTTACCGCCATTAGTCGAGGTAATTTGCAAAGATGTACCGTCTAAGCCTTCAGCAACATGGGTCGCACTTGCTCCCCAATTACCTGAATCAAGTTTAAGGTCAGAGGCGAAAAAGTCAGTACCATCAGCATTTAAACCTGGATCACACGCTAAGTTTCTTTCAGCTGTAACGGTAACCATTTGCGGTTGTACGTCACCTGCAGCGGTTGAACCCGAATAACCTGAACCATAACCAACAGTAATGTCAGCACTTTCTCCTACGGCTAAGGTATTAGCAAATCGACCGGTTGCACTAAAGCCGCCTGTTGTCTCTTCTTTGGCTAATACAAGCGAGTCTGAAGACCAAGCGTAAGTATATTCGCCTGATAATTCATCAGCAACAATAGTCGGCTCAACGTTTACACCTATTGCAGAACAAGTCGGTACCGCTTTTGTACCTAATGGTGCACCTAGGTCATTAAACTCTTGGTTAGTAATCAAAAGGTTAAAACCTGGTGTTACATTGATGGTAGCCGTTGCTGTTAACTCAGGGTTTTCAACACTGGCAACAGTAATAGTCGTTTGACCTTTATTGTTACCGGTAATAACACCGTTTTCGTCAACACTTGCAATTGAAGTATCAGCAACGTCATAAGTCAAATTGCTATTACATGAATATGCTGGAGCAGTAGCAGATAACATAGGAACGCTATCCCCTGAAGCAACATTTATATCAAACGCTTGAACGTTTGCTACAGGATCGCTACCTGCGGTAATGGTTAATTCTAATGTGCGAACTGGGTGCTCTTCACCTGGTGCATATTCATAACCGTTATCGACAACATAAGTAATACTATATTCAACCAATGTTGGGAAATCTCTAACTCCGTTTCCTATTGGGTTATTGTTTTCATCTACTGCGCCTCTTACATCGGTTGGATCACACATTCTTAATGCTTCAGCAAAGGCATCAGTATCAATTTCAAGTGTTACACCATCATCGCCAATAGTAAAAGGAGATACACCTTGGTTGTTGGCAAAACCTGGAGCCTGTGGCGTAGTAAAACCATCAGTTAAAGTTTCAAAGTTAAAATCCCTGATATATATTGGGGAAGAAGAGCTTTCTAGAGTTAATGGTTCACCATCAACCATTGCACCTTCTAATAAGTTAACTTGTTGTATGCCGGAAACCTCTTCGAATTCGGCAGCGATATTTTCCATTGAAAATCCAACTGGATTGTCATTTTTAAAGTTGTTTGCGTAACCTTCGTCAACGTCATCACAACCTAGTAACGATACTGATAGAGCAGCTAGTATCGTTGTTTTTTTCAGTAAGCTATTCATCTTACATCTCCAAACTTTTTATTATTTGATTGGTGAAAATCACCAATCGTTTAATTATTTTCCAAAGCGTTTAATTAAAACGTTCCACGAATACCGATACGATATTGACGGCCACTCTTGTAAATAGAGGCTGTACGACTTGTTGTTACACTTTCATCAAGTGCATTACCTTCGTCATAAACAACATCACCATTTTCATTTTGGATATCATATGCCGTGTAATAGTTACGATATACTTCATCCGTAAGGTTGGTTGCCTGGAATGTGATAGAGAACATTTTGTTGATTTGGTAGCTAGAGCTAAAATCAAGACGGTTAGTTTCTTCTTGCCAAATTGCACCACCAGTAATGCCGTCATTAATTAGCTGCTCACCTGTATATCTATGAGCTAAACGAAGTGAAACACCATATTTTTCATAATATAAAGTTGTATTAGCTGAATGCTCAGGCGTATTCTCTTGTGGTAAAGGTTGAGTGAATAAACCTGTTGTGCCGATCTCTTCAGGATCCTTTTCTGAATTTTGGTAAGTATAGTTAACACTTAAACCTAAACCAGACCAGATACCAGGAAGGAAGTCATAGTTTTGCGTGTAACCAAGCTCAATACCATGAATTTCAGCTTCTTCACCATTTTTCTCAATAGCAATTAATGCTGTGTGACATTCTATATCCCACGAACTAGCACCAAAACCACCAACATAACGGTGTGGCATACATTGTTCAACACCGCCAGGTTGACGTTCTTCGTCATAATCGAGTAAAAGGTTGGCATCTTCTAGGTCATATTCAGTACGAACATCTTTATAGTGGAAAGGCGTAACAACAGTTTCAGGGAAGTCACTCATTTTCTTATAGAATAATGCTGTTGATAACATACCTGTTTCGTTAAAGTACCATTCAAATGATAAATCTAAGTTTTTAGACTTAAGCGGTTCTAAATTCACATTACCTGCGCTACCTTCAGCCGTAGGGCCCCAAACGTTTTCGTTCATTTGTAAGCGAGGGTTTAATGAATCAAAACCAGGGCGTGTCATTGTTTTTGATACCGCAAAACGAGCGATCATTTCATCATTAATCGCATAGTTTAAGTTCAAACTAGGTAATAACAACTCATGACTTGCTGTACCACTTGTTGGTGCTTCACGTTGCCATGAAGACTCAATATTACCATTTGGACCTACAAATGAAGTTGATCTATCTAGGTAAGGCCAAATTTCACCTGCAGAACCAAACTGTCTATGTGTTAAAGGACTTGCTGGTACTAAGTTACCATTTGCATCAACAATCATGTTTGGTAAATCAATTAATTCAAAACCATCAGCAGCATTACCAAAAACTAAACGGTTAGTATCTACTCCGCCTGGTAATATCCAATTGCCATTTGCATCAACAGGTGTTGTTGCATCGTTCCAATAATCATAACCATGGGTTATTGCCCAATCATAACAGCCAGTTAATTCACTTTCGTTTTGTGGGGCCCAACGTGTATCTCCTGCACCGGTTTCAGGGTTAACACCCATAACAGCTTCAGGACAAGCTTGTTGACCTTCAATAGTACCTAGGCCACGCTCAACCAATAAGTTATAAGGGTCTAGCATATGTGGTGGGCGGTAGTAGTTAATCCCACCATAACCACTTGCCGTATTTTCGTCTTTAACATAACGTAAACCTACGTTACCAGTTAAGCGACCATCAAATCCTTCAAAGTTAACTTTAAAGTAGGCTGATTGAGTTTCTGTTTCGATCTCACGCGTACCTTGATTATTAGCCGCAACACCAACAGTGCCAGGATCTCTGCCTACAAATTCTGCAATAGCTTTATCAGCATCAAGCATTGGCCAACCGCCAAAGAAAGCATTGTCTCTATTATCCGTTAAGTCTTCACCAAAATTATCAAACGGGAATGCTTCACCAGATAGCATATCAACTAGATTAATTGAACCCATACCAACAGTAGAGTAACTTGTGTCAGGGTCTGAGTTATCGATTAACGCCGTACCTGTATTGACGGAAGTATTTTGTGTGTATACATCTTTATTACGTTTAGCATACTTAAATCCAAACTCTAAAGAAGTGACATTGTATTTATCAACATCGTAATCAAAATTTAAGTGTACCGATTTATTGGTATCTTCTTGTTGATTATCTCGAAAGTTTAACGAACCTAAATGGTTTGCTTCTAAATCAAATGGATTAAATTTACTGGTAACTGAATTAACACTGCCATCATATGGATCAAATACAGCTGGGATTGTACCCATAGTATAAGCACAATCTCCATCGCTTGCTGTACAGTCTAAACCTATCGGCTCAAGTTGATCTAATGGAACAGATTCTAGGATTGTGTTACCAACAGTTCCCCATGTTGCTGAGCTTAACCCTACATGATTATCTGTTTCATCGGTAGTTTCTGAATAACCTAGGCTAAGATTCATTCTGAATGAATCATTAAAGTCATGATCAAGTTCTAAAGAAACAACGTTTGTTTCTAACTCTCTTAGACCGCCACTACGGTTGAATCCACCACCAGATTTACGGCTATATGACTTATTCAATGTTCGGTTATCTAAATTAACACCATTCCAGTCTGCAACAGGGTCGGCACCCGAAACACCGGTAAGTGGAGCAAAATTTAAAGTAAACGCGTGATATTCTTCGTCAACATCTTGTTGAGTATGCGTAATATCAAGTTGAATGTTTGTGGTATCAAGAGGTGCCCACTCTATACCAGCAGAAACTGAAAGACGGTCACGTTCACTCGTAGATGTTGATATTCTGGTGTAGTTTCTTGCTAATACATCAAGAGGACCTTGGTGTGCAATTTGTGTATCTGGATCCCAGTTAGCTAAGTCTTCAACCGTTTGGCCTTCATCTAGAATACGAATATATTTACCTGTTTCTAAATCGTGTGCAGTACGGCCACTGTCAGCATATAAGTCAGCAATTGGAATTGCAGCATCAGTCCAGTCAGTATTTAATCTATCCTGCCTTGTTGTTTGTGTATCTTTAGCTACGGTTAGTACAAAACCTAGGGTGTCATCTAAAAACTTATCTGAAATACTACCAGTAATACGGCTGTCTTCTTCACCTGAGTATTCATTGTAACGACCTTCTACGCTTAAAGAACGGCGAGGTTCATTTAATGAAAGAGGCTTAACCGTGTGAAGTATAACGGTACCACCAAGAGAACCTTCATCTTGGTCAGCAGAAGACGTTTTAATGACATCTATCGAAGATAAAATATCTGATGAAAATGAAGATAAATCGACACTTTGGTCCGCAGTAGGGCTAGAGCCTTGATCGCCAGAAAGGCCACTTGTTAAAGCTACGCCATTCATTTGAATTTGGTTCATCGAAGAGCTTGTACCACGAATTGAAATTCGAGCACCTTCACCATTTTCTTCTTGAACCGATACACCTGTGACACGTGATAGCGCATCTGCAATGTTTTGGTCGGTTGATTTACCTACATCTTCAGCATGAATTGAATCACTAACGCTTTCTGAAAAGCGCTTTGAATTCACTGCTTTGCGTAAACTGCCTTTAAAGCCAGTTATTTCAATAACTTCTATTTCACTGATATCTTCAGCATCAGCTTTCACTTCAACTTCAGTTTCAGCTGCTGCCGTTACTGTAGCGTCTTCCTGAGCATATGCTGGCATTGCTATATAGCTTGCCATTATCGCTGCAGAAACTGCTGATAACTTAAATTTGTGACTCATTTTAGCCCCCTGGGTTGTGTGCTTCTTCAGGTTTTTACTGCTTTTATTATTTACCTGAATTTTTGTATTATTTACCTAAAATAATTAGATAAACGGTTTAATTTATTTGCGTTTTTATAGTTTTCTCTTTACCACGACTGCCTTCTAATACTTTATCGTGATAGAGATCCATTCGGTTTATATCGTAGTTTTCAAATTTTCTTTGTAGTAACCAACGTGGTCTTTCTAGCGTTGATTCCCACTCGAATAGTTGTTTGAACATGGCTTGCACTCGTTCTGGTTCTTGTGCTGATAAATCATGCTGTTCCTTTAGATCATCTGGTAAATAGTAAAGCTTTGCCGGACGGTCAGGAAAACGCATTAGTTTCCAGTCGCCAACACGGATTGTGCCTCTAACATCTTTCTTCCAAAATAATACTGGATGAGGACGTTCTTCTATTTCACCTGTTATATAAGGTAGTAAGTTAACGCCATCTAAATTAGTTACTTTGCTCAAGTCACCATCAGCTGCAGCGTAAAATGTTGGTAATAAATCAAGTAAACTGATTGGATTTTGATAGATATAGCTTTTGTTTAGTTTGGCAGGCCATGATGCGATAAATGGAACGCGAATACCGCCTTCTAGATGATTTGATTTGCTGCCGCTAAGAGGTGAGTTGTCTGATGCATTACGATCTGAAGGTCCACCATTATCGTTAGTAAAAATTACTAACGTATTGTCCGACAAACCTAATTCTTCAAGCTTATCAATAATTTTTCCAGATGCGCGATCGAGTGCTAACGTCATAGCTGCAACAGTCTTTCTATCACCTTTAAGGGTTGGAAATTGGGCTAAGTCTTCAGGAGTTGCATCCATTGGCGTATGGACAGCATTGAATGAAACAAAGGCAAAAAAAGGTTGTTTTTGTTTTGCATTTTTTTCAATGAACTTGTTGGTTTCATCGGCTAATACATCGGTTAAATAACCTTCATGCTCACCCATAACCTCAAAGTTCCGCTCCATCCAATCAAGCTCACTTGGTGGATTTTTATCATAAGCATAATAGCTACGAGCTCCACCTCTGAAACCATAGAACTCATCAAAACCACGCTTTAGAGGGTGAAATTTATCATCGCCACCTAAGTGCCATTTGCCATAAAATGCAGTAGCATAACCTTGCTTTTTAAGGTAGTCGCCCATCGTAACTTCTGAAAGAGGGATACCCATATCACGCCCATCTGCTGCAGAATTAGCACTCATGTAGCCAGGAACATTATTTTCTTCAAAGCCAAAACGCTGCTGATAACGACCGGTCATTAAACCCGCTCGTGAAGGACCACACGTTGCATCTGATACATAAGCTTGAGCAAATGTAATACCGCGCTGAGCTAGTTTATCTAGATTTGGAGTTTTCATAACCTTACTGCCATGAAAACCAAAATCGGCATAACCTGCATCATCGGCAAATAACAGAACAATATTTGGTTTGTTTTCTTCAAAAGCAAATGCACTGGTGCTACAAAGAAAAATAAACGTACTGATTAGATTAATTAACTTACTCATCGTCTATTTACTCATTAACCAAAATAGAAACGCGTTTATTGGTAAGGTATTCCTGTAAACTATATTTAGAGCAATCTTTACCAACACCACTTTGTTTTAAGCCGCCATGTGGCAAGTGCACGCCATAATGAACTTCATTAATACATACACTACCTGCTTGGATTTGGTCAGCTGCTTGCAAGCCGCGCTTTAAGCTATCGGTATATACATATGCTGCTAAGCCAAGTTCACAATCATTGGCCATAGCAATAACATCATCTGAATCTGAAAAACTGATAACCGGAAGAACAGGGCCAAAAATTTCATCACAAGATAGAGCCATTGATGGTTTAGCATCAGCAATAATGGTTGGTTCAATGTAGTAACCAGCTTTATCCGCTGGCGCTTTACCGCCCATTAATACACGAGCACCTTGCTTAACTGTTGTCTCTATAGCCGCTAGGATACGTGTGCGTTCTTTTTCAGACATCAGTGGCCCCATAATGCGACCTTCTTCACGTCCTGCCGCTAAGCGTATTCCTTTAGTATGTTCAACTACTTCTGAGAGAAATTGTTGATAAACTGATTCATGTACAAAACAACGATTTGGTGACACACAAACTTGGCCACTATTGCCAAATTTTAAATCAACAATGTTGTGAGCAGCTTTCTTTATATCTGCATCGTCATAAACGACAACTGGTGCGTTGCCGCCAAGTTCAACAGAAAAATGCTTAACAGAAGTACACGCAGTTTGCATTGCACGAACACCAGCTTGTGTAGATCCAATCATGGTGAACAAAGAAGGTATGTTGCTAGTTAATAACGGATTAGTAACATCGTAATCATTACTTGTAATTACGTTCAGCACACCTGGTGGAATACCGGCTTGTATAGCTAACTCAGCACATTTTAATGTTGCCAAAGGTGTAACTTGTGAAGGTTTAATAATGCCTGTACAGCCTGACGCTAAAATTGGACCAATTTTGTAACCAAGGTTAAGTAGTGGGAAGTTCCACGCTAAATAGCCAACTACAACGCCTAATGATTGACGTTGAATATAATGATGGAAACGGCCATCAGGATCTTGAATAACAGGTTGCTCAACACGCTTCATTTCTTCAATAAAAAAGCGTAAACATGTAGTTAACATGCCAAAATCATATTGAGCATTATCCAGTGGTTTTCCTGTTTCGCTGATTAAGATGTCAATAATTTCGTCTTTATGACTCTCTAAAATATCGGCGTAATTAAGCATTACTTTTTCACGTTCTGCGATTGACGTCTTAGACCATGTTTTAAAAGCAGAGTCTGCCGCGTCTAAACATTGTTGCACTTGCTCTGATTCGATATCTGGAACGCTAGCGATTACTTTTCCTGTATCAGGATTGGTTACTTCGAAACTTGTTGCTGATGAAACAAGTTGACCATTAATTAACATAGAGTAATTAGTCATTTTATTTTGTTTCCGTAGAGTTAATTGAAAATTGTTTTAAAGCATTTTCATTTATTTCAACACCAAGTCCAACACCGGTAGGGACTATCGCAGAGCCATTACGTACTTCTACGTTTACGCTATAAAGCTCATCTCTTAATGGGTTTTCTGTTCGGTCATATTCAAGGAATAAAGGCTTGCTTTCGGCACGTCCTGGTTCAGAATAAGCCGTTGCTAAGAAATGGGTTGCGGCTGCAAGGTTAAGTTGAGTGCCCCATACGTGTGGGATCATGTTAAGGCCTTGGGCTGATGCGATTGTGCGAATTTTCAATGCTTCACTTGGACCACCACAGTAAGCTAAATCAGCTTGAACTAATTGAACACCACCTTGCTCTAATAATTTCTTAAAGCCAAATCGTGTTTGTTCACATTCACCCGTTGCAATTGCTACGCGTGTGGTTTCTTGTAATTGTTTGAATTGAGCAGGGTGCTCTGGAGAAAGAGGCTCTTCAAACCAGATGTAATCGTTATCTTCTAAAGCTTTGGCTACATTTATTGCTTCAGGTAGGTCATAAGCATGATTTGAGTCAGCAGCTAAAATTGTATTAGGTAAAGCTTTGCGCATTAATTCGATCAGCTTGATATCAAATTCAGGATTCTTACCTACTTTAATCTTCATGGCTTTAAAACCTTGCTCTGAATATACGCAAGCTTCTTCAACTAACACTTTTAATAATACGTCTTCAGGCATATCCTGAAAATACATGCCTGTTGCGTAGCAAGGGACTGTATCGCGACAACGGCCGCCCATTAATTCGCTTACACTTAAACCTAGTAACTTACCTTTTAAATCCCAAAGAGCCATATCAATTCCTGACATGGCAGCCATCATTACGCCGCCGCGAGCGAAATCAAGAGAAGCTCGCCACATATGGTGCCAAATCATTTCTGTTGAAATAGGGTCCATTCCAATAACTTTAGGTGAGTAAAATTTTTCTACCGCAGTTTGAATTACTTCAGCTGGACCGTAACATTCACCCCAGCCAGATACTCCTGTGTCAGTGATAACTTCAACAATAAGTACACAGCGGTGATCATAAGACCATTGAGAGAACCCAAACGGTTGCTTTAAATCACAACGTACAAGATGGGTTTTGATGCATTTAATTTTCATCTATTTAATTAACCTATTTAGCGATCTCTATTTAAATTTTATTTAAATCTATATCGACGGTAGTCTTACATATTAATAACTTGATACTAACTAGTTAAACATATGATGTTTACATTATCAATATAAAAGCTAAAAAAAATTGAAATCAACGTAATTCGAATATAAATGAATAAAATCAATAGGTTATGATAAAAGCGGTGTTTTTTCGTTACTTTGAGAGTACAAAAATTAAGTGAAAAAATGATGTTTTTTGAACGAATAGGAAAAAAAACAGCGCCTAGGGCGCTGCAAAAATGAGAAATAGTTGTACAAAAATTAAATAAACTTGCTCTGAATATTATAAATAAGCTTTGGCATGATGTTTTAATTTAACTAAAGACGGATCATTAACACGTTCTAATTCTGACATAAGAAGTTTGACCATCTTAGCGCGTTGTTTTTTATAGCTCGGTGTCTTTATATGGTTGACCATCTCACCTGGATCTGCTGTTAAATCATAAAATTCATCGCGATTATCACCAGGGTTCCAAACAAATTTAAATTCGGGAGTACGCACCGCTCTTATGCCAAACCACGCCCCGTTATACCATTCATAAGCATATAAGGCGGTATCGGGTAGTTCTGCTTCGGCTTTGTCACCTATCGTCATTAATGGTATTAAACTGTGGCCATCGACGTCACCATCACTTTTTAGTCCCATCCAAGATGCCAATGTTGGTGTGATATCGAGTAAAGATACTTGTCGGTTTATTATTTTCGGTTCAATTGTTGGGTTTTTAATTAACAGTGGCATTCGCATTAATTCATCATATGCATATGGCCCTTTATCATATAAAGAATGTTCACCTAACATGCTACCTTGATCGCCCAGTAAGACGATATGCAAATCATCGTATATACCTTCATCTTTAGCTGTTTGTATTAACTCACCAATCATTCTATCAACCATTGCAATAGCGCCATAGTAATAGGTTCTTGATTTACGCCAGTCCATATCTGTCATATGACCGACATCGTGCCATGGCCACCATATACCATCTTGAGCTAGTGGTTTATCAATACGTTTTGCCAAATGATTTTTAGGCAGTTTTACCATCTTTGGATCAAACATACTTGCGTAGGGCTCAGGTACTCTATACGCCGGGTGAGGCTGATTAAAACTAACAACACCGAAAAATGGACGTTTATCTTTAGCCATTTGTGCCAGCATTTTTTTGCCAGCTAATACCTTTTTGTAGGCTTGAGTATCTTCATAGCCGCCATCAAGGGTAATATAATACTCATGTTTTTCATCGTTTTTATCTAGCTTACCTTCGTAGTAGCCTTTTATCTGTGGCACTTTTGCATAAGGAGTGTAAACGCGTGAAAACCGTTTTCTGGGTTCATGGCCATGTGCTAAATCTATTTCAGCTCCGCGAAGTTCTGTACCTCTTGCTCCTAAATGCCATTTACCCACATGACCAACTAAGTAGCCAGCTTCAGATGCTCTACGCAATAAGCCACCTTCTTTTAAGTCAAGTTCAGCGAGTCGAGTTGAGTACAACTCAACATTATCAT
Organism: Thalassomonas sp. M1454; assembly: GCF_007097525.1. Taxonomy (GTDB): domain Bacteria; phylum Pseudomonadota; class Gammaproteobacteria; order Enterobacterales; family Alteromonadaceae; genus Thalassotalea_A. The sequence continues at coordinate 223,008 of NZ_VKDD01000001.1, read as the reverse complement.
CTAAGCCCGTTTTATGACCCCATCGGCCCGTATAGAAAGCTGCTCGTGATGGTGAGCATAAACCTGTTGTAGACATAGCATTATCAAAACGCACAGACTCCGCAGCAAGTTGATCTATGTTTGGCGTATTTACTGGACCGCCTCTATAGGAAAAAGTATCAAATCTCATATCATCGAACATAAGCACAAGTACATTGGCTTTATTTTGTGTTTCAGAACTTATGGATTCATTAGCGTATGAGTAATTAGCACTCATAAAAATGAATAAAGAGAGAAGATGGAGGATTTTTTTTAGCATTTTTGGTCAACCTATATAAATACTTATTTATGTTTTTAATACTAATGGAACCAAGCTAAATCCCATATTAGTAAACATGATATGTTTAATGTTGAACTAAAGAGTAAAGCAAATGTAAATAAAAAACAAACATATGATGTTTGACATTGTATTACGTTATAGTATATTGGCTAACACAGAATGTAACAATAATTTTACTTATTGTTCGATATATACAGCATTTAAATGGATAACAACATGAAGCGACATCTATTAACTCTTTCTATAGCGTCAGCATTATTGCTAACTTCAGCGTGCAGTGAGAACAATACAGTATTAGAAAATAATGAAACTGAACTTACAACATCAGTTGAAGTTGATTACAGTTCAGCGAGCCCTTTAGAGCAAGATGCACGAATAAAATTAAAAAAACTTGAGAACATGATGGCACAAGCACGTAATCAAGGTATTGATGTCGCTCGTGAAGAAACTATTGTATGGTTTTCTGAGCAGTTTTTAAAGTTTGCCAACTGGGATGAAGCGAATCCTGACACTATAGAAAAAGCATTTGGTTACGAGCGTTACTATGCGGCTGATAAAAAAAGGTTAGCCGAAGAACTACCAGATTTTGAGCGCAGAAAAGTTAATGAAATACTCGATAAAGGCATTGATGTTTTAGGTCAAGAATTAAGAGGTGAAATTAAACGTCGCCCGGTAAATAAAGTAGATTGGCAAGGCACTAAAGCTGCTGACAATATGTTTATTAGTAACGGTAAGCCAATATTTCCATATGATTACTTTTCTAAAACAGTGGGTCAGCCTTTAACTAATACTGATGTATATAATGATCATCTAGGTGCGTTATACCATGGTGGTGAAAACCTATATCCGGTTGATCATGATAGAGCGATTAATTCATTTTTATTAAAAGAAGACGGAACTTTCGATCAAGAGTTAATGAAAGAGCTAACCGATATTCCAGATACCAACATTGGTTTTTTAGTGTATTGGATTATGGGTATTCCTGAATGGGTAGAAAAGCAGGAGCCTGAAGTTCGTAAAGGGCGCTCTCTATTTACTGGTTTTGATGTTGATAATCCGCTTGCCCGTGACTTGTGGGGTAAAATAATTCGTAGAACTGGTGAATTAACCAAAGACAAAAAAGTTACCGAACTTGGTTTTGTATTAGCAAATGAGCCACATTGGTTTGCTGAAAAAGGTCACTGGACTCAAAACTTCAAAGAAATGAACTCCATTTCATCGTATACCTTAAATAAGTTTCGAGCATGGTTAGATACTAAGTATGCAGGAAATATAGCTAGCCTTAATAGCAACTGGAACACCAAATTTAGCAGTTTCGATACGGTTGAAATTGAAATCCCAATTGATCCTGCCCTCCAAGGTCAGCCTATTTGGTTTGATTGGAGCCGCTACAATATGGATCGCGGAACTGAGTGGTTTAAGTTTATGCAAGATGAACTGCACTCAGTAAACCCTGATGCAGATACCCATGTAAAAGTTATGCCGCGCATGTTTATGTACGATTCGCGCTCTGGTGGTATTGATACTGAAGCATTAGCCGAGTTAACGACTATGGTGGGCCACGATGCTAAATCGTTCGGAAGTAAGAATATCCGCCCTGGAAAATCATCACAGTGGTTAGAAAAGTATAGTTATCATTGGGGCATTGTTGCTATGTTCCATGACTTTATGGAATCTGTAGCGCCTAATAAAATAAATGTTAATTCCGAATCTCATTTCTTATCGTCGGGTCAATGGCGTGATTTAGATACTCGTACAAGTTATGTGCGCAGTGTTTACTGGCTAGCAACTTTGCTTGGTATGGACGCTAATATGGGCTGGTTTTGGGCTCGTGATCCTGATGGCTCTCCAGAAGATCGTTTAGAAGGTGATTTAGACTTTTTCGACCCAGGTTTAGGTGGTGCTTATGCTGGTTCTAATAATATGCAACCTCATGTTACTAACGAAGTAACGCAAGTAATGTATGACTTAAATACTTTCTCAGAGGAAATAGTTGAGCTTAGAGAGCAACGCCGTCCACTTCGCTTGTTTTATTCTGAAACGACAGCGATCAATATTGATGACTATATGAGTGAAAGCTATAAGCTTTATGAGGAATTATTTTTTGAAGGCTTCCCAATAGGTTTTGCTACCAAGAACATCATTGAGAAACAAAATAATGATAATTGGGATATCGTTGTTGTTTACCGTAATAAATTCGTGACCGATGCTGAATTTGATGCACTTCAAGCCTATTTAAGTAATGGTGGAACAGTGATACTTGATTCAAGTGAAGCACTGTCGCTTAACGAATATGGACAAAAACGAAATAAGAAATTGGTTGCTGGAAACGGCACATTAAAAGTTCTCGAAACAAAAGATCTTAACGAAATTAAAAACGCGGCATTAGCAGCAATCGATCCAGAAAGCTTAGCTAATGTAGTTTTAAGTGAAGACAATGGCGTAGATCATAAAACCACTACGTGGCGCACAGCTAAGCAAGAAAATGGCAGTTATTTAGTTAATATTTTAAATTTTGGTCACAATACAGCAAATTTAACTATTAGCTTGCGTGATGGCAAAGGTTTTAAAGTAAAAGACTTAATGACAAATAACCCTGTTGATTCTCAATTTGAACTGGCGTCAGAAGGCGTTTTATTACTTGAAATTACACCTGAGTAATCTAGGGAAAATAATGTTTAAAATAACTAATAACAAAGGCATCAAAAATATTAAAGGCTTGCTAGTATTTGCAAGCCTGCTTCCTACAATATGTTTTGCAAATATGCAAAGCGCCAAATTGTTTGCTAATTTACCGGATAATTGTCCTACGCCTGATGCTTTAGCGATAGCGCCAGATGGGTCTTTAACACTGTCATGTCCAAACTTTGCCAATAACAATTTACAAGGAGAGTTATTGTCAATTAATAGCAAAGGCGAAGTGTCGCACCTAGCAACCGTGCCAACCTTAGAGCTGAAACATAAAGCTAACCCTATGGGCATAGCATACGATGAAGATGGGGCGTTATATGTGGCAGATTCTCGGGGTATAAAAAATGGCCGAGTGTTAAAGCTGACATTTTCAAATGACAAAAAGCTTAGTAAAACAGAAGTTATCGCTACTGGTATTAACCCAAATGGGTTACGTATTCATAATGATGCGGTATACATAACTCAACTAAAAATGCCGAAAGTTAAATCTAAAAAAATGACCAGTGGTATTTATCGATTTAATGTAAATGATCGAAATTTGAAGATGAATAATACCTTAGATGATAAGCATCTAATTTTCTATACCGAAACAGAAAATTCTGAAGTTGATTTTGGCTTAGATGGGATAGCATTTGATAGTAGTGGTGACTTATACACTGCGGTATTAGGTGATAGTGTTGTTTTTAAACTTAGCTTAAATGAACAGGGCGAAGTAAGTGAAAAAAGTATTTTTGCAACTTTGCCTAATACTACTAGGGTAGACGGTATTATCTTCGACGAATTTGATAACTTATATTTGGCTGGCTTTGGTTTAAATCAAATTTTTAAAATTGATGCACAGCAAAATCTAACCAAACTCGCTGACTATCCAGATAATAACGGCGCTAATGGTCAGATAGATCAGCCTGCGGATCTTATGGTTTTCGACAACAAACTAATCATTTCCAATTTCGATTTAATGAAAGGTAATGGCATAAGGAATACTAAGCATAGTAAACCTTACACTCTTTCATATATCGATTTACAATAAATTTTACAGAGGCACTCATAATGAATGAGCAACTTATTGACAGGGCGATTGTAGCCAATACGCAAAGCCCAAATGTTAAATTAAAAGCTACTAACTTTGGCGACTGTCAATGGACTACAGGCTTTTGGGCAGAGAAAACTAAAAAAGCCATCGATGTAATGATCCCTTACATGGGCGACGTATTATGTGGTGATATTGGCCATGCATTAAACAACTTTAAAATAGCCGCAGGCTTAAAAGAAGGCGAACATAAAGGCATGTTTTGGCATGACGGAGATTTTTATAAATTTCTAGAAGCTAAAACTTATGCGTATGCCCTTTCTAAAGATGAAAATGTTTTAGCTGAATTAGATGAGTACATTGACATCATCGCCAAAGCTCAAGAGCCTGATGGTTACTTACAAACGCAAATTCAGCTGCGCGAAGATGCCGATCGTTATGAAAATCGTAAATATCATGAAATGTACAACACAGGACATTTGTTTATCAGTGCTTGTGCTCATTATCGACTTACGGGGCAACGCAATTTCTTAAATATTGCCATTAAGCATGCGGATTTGTTGTATACAATATTCTTCCCTGACACTAAACATTATCGTCGTTTTGGTTTTAACCAAACGCAAATCATGGGCCTAGTAGAGCTTTATAGAACGCTTGGCGATAAAAAGTACTTAGAGCTAGCGCAAAAATTTATTGACCGCCGCGGAACGTATGAAATTGAACATGACTCTACAACTGTTGGTTACCCAATAGGTGACATGGTACAAGAACGCACGCCACTTAGAGAAGAAACAGAGCCTGTTGGTCACGCTGTACTAGCGCTTTACTATTATGCTGGTGCTGCTGATGTTTACGCAGAAACAGGTGAAAAGGCTCTTATTACAGCACTTGATAGATTATGGGAAAGCGTTACTGAAAAGAAAATGTACGCAACCGGTGCCGTTGGTCAAACTCACTATGGTGCTTCGGTAAATCGCGACATGATCGAAGAAGGTTTTATCGATGATTACATGATGCCTAACCTAACGGCTTACAATGAAACATGTGCAAACTTATGTAACGCAATGTTTAGTTTTAGAATGTTAGGCATACACGGTCAAGCCAAATATGCAGATATCATTGAGCTTGTTATGTATAACAGTGGCTTGTCTGGAATTAGTCATGAAGGTAAAGATTACTTTTACGCTAATCCACTAAGAATGATCCACAATACTCGTGATTATGACGCTCATGCCGATGTGACTGAAACGGCTAACAGAGAAGGTTACTTAGCGTGTTTTTGTTGTCCGCCAAACTTAGTTCGCACGATTTCTAATCTTTCTGGTTGGGCATACAGTGTTGCTGATAATGGCTTATACGTTAACTTATATGGTAGTAATACCCTTGCTACAACAATGCGTGATGGCAGCTCTATTAAATTAACTCAAGACACAGAGTATCCATGGAAAGGTTTAGTAAAACTTACCGTTGATGAATGTAGTGGCGACGTTTTTGATATTGCCTTGCGAGTTCCTGGGTGGGCAACAGGCGCACAAATTAGTGTGAATGGTGAAGCCTTAAATATTGATACTACACCGGCAACATATGCATTGGTTAATCGTAAATGGCAACAAGGTGATGTGATCGTTATTGATATTCCTATGGAAGCTACCTTTATCGAAGGTCATCCTCGTATTGAAGAAGTTCGTAATCAGGTTGCAGTTAAACGTGGGCCTGTCGTGTATTGCATCGAATCACCAGACTTACCAGATAGTACCAGTATTTTGGATGTATATATTTCAGGTGACACCCAACTGGAAACAAACCATCAATCAAACTTGATGGGCGGCATAACGACAATTGGCGCTGATTTAATGGTGAGAACTGATACACCAGACAAGATGTACAATAGCTTGGCTAAACCGAGTTGGCAAAATGTTGCAACCCAGTTAGTTCCATATTTTGCTTGGAGTAACCGTGGGTTAGCTGAAATGACGGTATTTATGCCAGTTGTTTGGAAGTAACAGTGATATTGCTCTTAACTATGCAGCTTTATTTTTTTAGAGCTGTATAGTTGAGTCCTTTCATGTTTCTGTAACAGCGAAATAACTCGCTAACTTCGATTTAAACATGGCGTTAAAAAGTCATGTTCGCTTTTGCTAAAAGCAAAAAATATTCAATTTTTATAATCAAAATTATATTGAAAGTCGATACATTGATAAAGATTGTATTTAACAAAATTTAAACATACTATGTTTAAAATAATAATATGTAATGAGTAAGTTATGACAAGTAGTGCAAACAAAAGAGTCACCTTCTATTCAATGGTTGCCGCATTCGGTGGCTTTGTTTTTGGTTTAGATGCAGCTAACATTTCCGGTGCAATACGATATGTAAGTTCGTTATTCGAATTAGATAGCCTGCAACAAGGCACGGTGGTTGGTTGTGCCCTTATTGGTGTTATTTGTGCACTTTTTATAACCGGCACGCTTTGTGAAAAATTTGGTCGAGCCAAAGTGTTACTTATTATTGGTTTTACTTACTCATTATCTTCAATCATATCTGCGACTGCTGTGAACTATGAAATGTTAGTTCTAGGTCGCTTTATTGGCGGTGTAGCATTTGCCTCAATTACGGTTTCGGCTATGTATATAGGTGAAATTGCTCCTGCTGAAAAACGCGGTAAATTTGTTTCCGTAAATCAACTAATGATTGGTCTTGGTTTGTTACTTGCCTTTGTCGTCAACTACTTCTTAGTAACTTTAATGGACCAAATATCTTGGATAAATAATGATAACGTTTGGCGTGTAATGCTAGGGGCTGAGCTTGTCGCCAATGTCGTTTGGGTTGCGCTTTTATTAAAAATACCAGAATCACCACGGTGGTTGGTTAAACAAGGTCGAGAAGAAGAAGCAAAAGAAATATTTGCGATGATCGCTGCACCTGAACAAGCTGATGATTTAGTAGCACAAGTTAAAAACAGCCTAAATAAAGACGTAAAACTAAATACAACTGGCCAGCTAAAAGAGCTATTTAGTTCAAAAATGCGCTTTATAGTTTTTATCGCCGTTTGTTATGCTATTGTGCAAGGCGCTACTGGTATGAACGCCGTATTATTCTTCGCTCCTATGGTATTTGAGCAAGTGGGTATGAGTGTCGAAGATACGTTTATGCAAACCATTATGACTGGTGCAATTGGCTTAGCAGCGACATTTATTGCCATAGCGTTTGTTGAAAAACACGGTCGTCGAATCTTAACCATTGCTGGTCTACTATTGGTTGTTGTTGCTCATGGCTCCACCTATTTTGGCTTTAGCCAAGCAACGTATGTATTTAATGAACAAGCAATTGTTGAAATAGAACAACAACTTAATGCTGAACAAATAGATACGACAAAGTTAGCATCGTTTAAAGGCAAAACATTTGCAGACGATGTCGCTCTTAAACAAGAAATGAAGCAGGTATTTTCTAACAAAGAATTGCCTATGGTTTCTGGCGCAATCATTAATGCCACGATTACTGGTGTAAGTGTGCCGCTGGTACTGTTCGGCATATTCGCTTTCTTAGCGGCATTTAATTTATCTATCGGCCCAGTTATGTGGGTGATTTTTTCGGAAATATTTCCTAACAGTGTGCGCAGTGTGGCCTTACCGTTTGCAGCGCTAGTACAAACAATCTCATCGTGGAGTATTCAACAATTTTTCCCATGGCAATTAGATAATATGGGTGTTGCTAGTATCTTTGCCATCTATGCTGGTTTAGGTTTTACAGGTCTTGTTGTGATGTATTTTGCATTACCTGAAACCAAAGGTAAAACCATCGAAGCGATTGAAGCTGACTTGGTTAGAGCGTAAAGCAATGAGTAAAATACAGTACCTTATCATTGACTGGGGAACCACAAATTTCAGAGCCTTTGCTGTCGATGAAAATACCCAAGTAGTCAGCCAAAAAGAGCTCTCGCTTGGTTTGCTTAACGTAAAAGATGGCAATTTCGCCAAAGCACTAGAAGATATCCTAACTGATTGGATAGAAGATTATGCGAGTTTGCCTCTTTATATGGCAGGTATGGTTGGCTCATTAAAAGGGTGGGTTAATGTAGATTACGCAACCACGCCGTGCTCTATTGAAAATATCGTTGCAAAAGCTTATCACTTTGATTCGCCTTGGGGCGCAAAAGCGACTATTTTTCCAGGTGTAAGCCATCAGTATGACGGCGATAAGTTTGATGTTATGCGCGGTGAAGAGGTGCAGTTGTTTGGTTTATCTGCCTTGCTAGATAAAACAAACAGCCAAGACACCCAAAATTGTATTGTTCTGCCCGGCACACACAGCAAACATGCTATTTATGATCACGGAATTAGCGAGTTCTCAAGCTATATGACAGGGGAGTTATTCTCATTATTATCTAAACATAGCCTTATTGCGACTCGTGAAAAAAACGAAGAGTTTGAACGAACTGTATTTCTAGATGGCATTAAAGACGCACAGTCAGGCGAATTTAGCAATCGAGTGTTCTTAGCATGGACTAACCGAGTATTTAAAAAGTATCACGAAGCACAAATGGAAGATTACTTATCGGGTCTTTTAATAGGGTTTGAACTTCGTAACATCAAGAAGCAAAAAATTTATTTTATCGGCGGAGAGCCGTTATGCCAACGCTATCAATTAGCCGCAGAATCTTTGGGTAAAGACACTCAATACTTTAGCGGTAATGAGTGCTTTTTAGCGGGTATGAATAATTTAATTTCAGGGATCAAAAAATGACTCAAGATTTATCAAAACATTTACCACTAATTGCGATAATTCGTGGTGTTACTCCAGATACATGTTTAGATGTAGCTAAGGTACTTATCGAAGCTGGTTTTACTATGATAGAAGTACCTTTAAATAGTCCAAATGCTTTAGATAGTATTCGCAAGTTAGTGCAGGCTTATGGCGATGATTATTTGATCGGTGCTGGGACTGTAACCAATATAGAACTTGCCCAGCAAGTTATTGATACGGGCGCTAAGTTAGTGGTGACACCTAACTGCAATGCCGAGGTGATAAAAATGTCAGTCGATGCAGGTTGTGCAACGTTTCCAGGTGTAGTTACGCCAACTGAAGCATTTACTGCCCTGCAAGCCGGCGCCACAGGCATTAAGCTGTTTCCTATTTCAATGGTGGGTGTTGACGGCCTTAAGGCTCTTAAGTCTGTATTGCCCAAAAATACGCTATGTTATCCAGTTGGTGGTATAGACCCAACAATTGAAAGTATGCAACCATTTGTTGCGGCTGGCGCTTCAGGCTTTGGTTTAGGTTCATCATTATACAAACCGACAATGTCATTGGCTGAAATTAAACAAAATGCTGAGGATTTTGTATATAATTTTCGAAAATGTAATTAAATAACAAATATATCTTTAATATCAGTGAAATAAATATTGTTGTTGTTATAATGAAAAACAGTAAACATATTATCTTTAGCTTAATATGTTGAAATTACACTTTACATGGATATATAACTCAAAATTATGAGCGAATTAGTATATTACGATTTAAAAAATGCGACCAAAATGTCACCTAGTCTGTCAGTACAAGTTGCTAGAGAGTTAGGACGTAGAATTGTTGCTGGTTCATTTGAACCCGGTGCATTAATCGATGATGAAAATGCATTAGCTGACAGGTTTCAGGTAAGTCGAGTTGTTGTTAGAGATGCGGTCAAAATTCTTGTTGGCAAAGGCATGCTAGACGTTCGTAGAGGCATTGGTACTAAAGTTAGGCCGCGCAACGAGTGGACTCTACTTGATGATGATGTACTTGCTTGGCATATCACAGCAACCCCAAATCCAGAGTTTATAAATCAACTGATGGATATTCGCTTGGCATTTGAACCTAAAGCTGCACGCTGGGCTGCTGAAAGAGCAACTCCTGAAGATGTAAAATTAATTGAAGATGCTTGTTTACAAATGGAGCAAGAAAGCGGTTCAATCGAGAAGTTTATTGTAGCCGATGCACTATTCCACCAAGCCATGTTAAAAGCTGCACACAATGAGTTTTTAAATGCTATGGAGGGTGTTATTTATTCAGCACTACTGGTGAGTGTAAGAATTACCAACCAAGACCCTCGAAAAAATAGTCATTCTGTTGAGTTTCACCGAGAGGTTTGTAATGCAGTAGCTAATGGTGATGGCGATGAAGCTGAACGATTAACAGAAAAATTATTAACAGATGCGATTAGACGTTTAAAAGAAAATTTTGATAGTTAACTGTACGCTGAACAAATCAATAAAGAATCAATTTAAAAATAAGGCTATGTTTATCCAAGCCTATTACCTAACGTGGATCTACTTGAAAGCGTAAAACTACTAGACTAGTTTTATGCTTTTTTACATTAATTGTTTACAATAGCTACTGAATCATTAGGATGAATATAGGCGAGCGGAAAACTTCCGCTGTGTTTATTTTTAATTAACTTATTCTATCGATAGAAATTATTCTAGTAAAAATTAAAATAACCTGATTGCATTACTCTTTTAAAGCATTTAATTCATCAGCAGTAAAAAATTTAGTTAGTAAGTTAAGCTGGTTTAAATCTTTTATGTTTTGCGCAGTTATTTGGGCTGCTTTTAGGTCGAAGGTATTCCCGATAGTCATCCCGCCTAGCATCGCATTTATAGTTGCGATTATTGATGTCATTCCCGCATCAAATAACGAAGCACCCGCTGTCAAAATAGACCCTAAGCGCTTTTGATTATCTAAAGATAATGTTAACTGTGATTTTGAACTAGCTAGTAAGGAACGATTAAAAATTTCTTTAGTCGACTCTTCTACGTCGATAAGAATTTGAACGTATCTACTATCACTTAGATTTTCATTATCTAGCTGCTCATAAATATTCCATAGTCCATTTCGGCAATCGCAATACTCTTCTCTCAGCTCCATGATTACTTTTCCGATATCTTCCCTTTTCTCTGCTCGATCCAACACTATAGAAATAAATAACGGAAATGCTAGGTCGATTCTACTCTTGAGTTTATCTTGATACACAAGCCACCTATCATCTAAAGAATTAAAAAATTCATTTGCTTGAGGTGGAATAACATTGTCTTCAAAATTTTCTATCAAGAAAGGGTATGCTATATAAGAAGGTACTTTTGTTTTTATTATTGGTAATAAATATCTTGATTGGAGTACCTTATCGGTAGAAAAGCAATTTTGTGCATAGTCATCGATATTATCGGCAACGTGCTTCAAATCAGTTGTATTTGGGCTTAATGAAAAGATGGGCTGTCTTGGTAAATGTAATTTGCTTTTAGCTCTTAGAGTTTCGCGCTTTTGAATTTCTTTTTTAGCCTCTTCTAATCTTTGAAAACCATGTAAGTAATTAATATTACCAATACTGGATTTAATAATGTCCTGTCCTAGGTAATCAGTAAGCGCTACTGGCGATCTACATAACTGAATTGGTGTATTAAACATGTTATTAATTTTTACACTCGGGGTTAGGCATATTATTTGCTCATGGAAAACTAAACTACGTATGCATTGTTCAGCAGCATTTAGTTGAGAAAATGATGTAATACCTCCACCAATGAGCTTTTCTAAACATGCTTTAGCGTAATTGTCACTAATACCTAAATCAGCACGTTTCTTTCCTGCAACTGATTGAGTTAAATCAAAGCTCACACTTGCACTTCTCAGTTCCGTTGGTTCGTATAAAAACATTTATTATTCTTTTTGAAATTATTGAGTATCCATACTAGCTAATTAATGAATAAAGTAATAGCAAGCACTTAACATTGTTACTTCAATTAAATAATCACCGTTGAAATATCTCATTTGACCTAACTCTGCTAAAGCGATAATGTCTTATAAGAGCGATAAGCAGTCCATCGTAAAATATAAAACTACAAGAGAATCAACATGGAAGAGAGTAAGTTTTTTAAACTAGTATGGCGTTTTAACGGATTAATTATCTCTATTGCTGGCATCTTAGCAATAATTGTATTGTTGTTTGTTTCATACAAGCTGATAAAAGACGCAACTAGAGAGAGAACGGTTAATAATATTGTAAATGTTGCCGAAGATACTGAAGTTAAAGAAAACTGGACTTTAGGTTCAATATACAGCGTTCAAGGTACGAGCGTTCTGAAAGCACCATTACAATCAGACCAATCATATAGCCGTAGTTATTATAGTAAAAGCTCAACATCCACTCGAAACTATCTATATATCAACACACAAACCTATGATAAATATTGGTTATTTGACCATACAAATTACTTAATTGAGAAAAGTGAGAACATAAGAAAAGGTGACTACTCATCAAAAGCACCAGTCATAGCTACAATGTTTCACCTTGTTAAATTAGATTCAAATACAGATAATCACCTAACAGTAAGTGACCATATTACGATTGCATTCGCTAAACCAAATGGAACTGGATATTTAGAGGTATTGTCTGGCGTGGAAAAGTTTAATAGTAGTGAGTTAATTTCTGATAACGAATTTCTTATGATTTATCAAAAGAATGGGTCTCTATATTCTGCGGTTATAAACTTGCAAGATTTCTCATTAATTGAAGATGCATCGCTACCTGCTGTGGGTGAAAATAAATAACCTTTATGTCTCTGATTGGCACAAATTTGACGTTAACTGTCTGAAAAGGTTAAGGTCTCATAAGAGCGATAAAGAGACTGAACAAGGAAGATAAAGTTGAATAAGCTATATGTTATTTTAAGTTCGTTAATATTAATTTCATGTAGTAGCACTAAAACCGCACCTACAAAACATATAGTCTTGCCTCCATCAACTTCAAATGAAATTCAATTTAGGTGTTCAGGGTGGGATACAAACTCTAAGTCAAATAATGCTTATGAAAGGTTAGATAAAACTAAAAGCATATATTTCAGTCTCAAGGATACAGAGAATCGTTACATTAAAGAGAATTCAGGCAAAGCTGTTGTAGGTAGAAACGGTCACGAAGAGGTTTTTATCATCCATACAATCAACTATGATTTTTATGCTAGTCGTTTAAATGGGAATATTGAGCAAGAACTAGTTTTTAAACGTAATGGCTCAATTTTAACTATTACTCATGACTTATCCAAGCCAGAAGAAACAGAAAGTTTCATGTGCTTTCCTAAATAACTCTACTTCCGCTATTGGCACTGAACGGTCTGTTAGCTAATACTAATATACGCTATAAGAATATCTTTCTCAGATTAAAAAGCCCAATAGTTGATAATAACTATTGGGCTTTCTTCATGTTTTTACCGCAGCAGAACCACGTTAGGTAATCAGCTTGATGTTGATCATAGCCTTTTTTGTACCCATAACGATCCGTGTCACACTCAATTATCAAATAAATAATACTTGTAATTTTAAACATCATATGTTTGTATTGATGTTATCAAATTGTAAAGAACCAGAGTATTTACAGAAATGAATAAAATTAAAAATATATGTATTTGTTTAACGGGGCTCGCCCTTTATTTTTCAGCCAATACATCAATGGCGTCAGAGGTTATAACCAAAGCTGATGCTAAACGACCAAACATTTTAGTTATTTTAACCGATGATATGGGATACGGAGATGTCGGTTTTAATGGCGCGAAAGATATTTTTACCCCAAATTTGGATCAATTGGCGGCAGCAGGTACTAGGTTTGATTCGGCGTATAACGCTCACCCTTTTTGTGGTCCAAGTCGAGCTGGTATAATGACAGGTAGATATCCGCATAAATTTGGTTCGCAATTTAACTTACCTACCAGTAACCGCTCAGGCGGCATTGGCATTCCTGTTAATGAAACTTTCATCAGTGAAGAGCTCCAAGATGCTGGTTACTTTACTGGTGCTATTGGCAAGTGGCACCTTGGCGAAGAAGCACAATACCATCCTAATAATCGTGGTTTTGACCAATTTTACGGTTTTTTAAATGGTGGCCACGACTATTTCCCTGAAAACTTTAAAGCGGCATATGAGCGTCAACGAAAGCGCGGTATGAACCACACAATTTTTCATTATTTGCGTCCATTAGAGCGTAATGGCGTAGAAGTCGATGAAACAGAATATGTGACCGATGGCTTATCACGTGAAGCTCAAGGGTTTATACGTCAAGCATCAAAGAATAAACAACAACCATTCTTTCTATATTTAGCATACAACGCACCTCATTCACCGATGCAAGCAACCAAAGATGATCTTGAGGTATTTAAGCATATAAAAAATGAAAAGCGTCGCATTTATGCGGCGATGGTTTATGCCGTTGATCGTGGAGTAAAGAAAATAGTCGATACCTTAAAAGAAACAGAGCAGTTAGATAATACTCTTATTGTATTTTTTAGTGACAATGGTGGCCGAGCTGACTATGGAGCGAGTAACTTTCCATTAAAAGGGGTTAAAGGTTCTGTGCAAGAAGGTGGTTTTAGAACGCCGATGTTTTTTCACTGGCCACAAGGAGTTGAGGCAGGTAAAGAATATATTCACCCAATATCAACACTCGATTTATATCCAACTTTTGCAAGTTTAGCCAACGCAAAAATTGCCAATACCAAAAAACTAGATGGTAAAAATCTTTATCCATTTTTAGCTAATAACAAAAGCGCACGACCTGGTGAAATGATCTACGCACTTCGCCATCGTAAGGGGCTTTCTCAAGCTTCCGCAAGAAGAGATAATTTTAAAGCAATCAATGTAGGTAAAGTTTGGAAACTTTATGATATCGAAAAAGACCCTGGCGAAGAAAATGATCTGAGTGAAAAATATCCGATTATTTTACGAGAAATGGTTGCTGAAATGGAAATATGGAGCTGGAGTAATACTCAACCGTTATGGTTTCATATTCAAAAGGAAGGCTTTGAGTGGCGCGAAAAATCAATGCCACGATTCCATGAAACTTTTGCTCTCCCCAAGCTAAATTAAACATTTAGTGAGCATTGGCCTAGTATTTCGTCATTATACTAGGCCTCCTTTATTCTCTGAAAGTTGTCCTTTTACAACAAGATATTGAGCTGGCTCAAGGCATTGACATTTATTGTTTCTTGCACATTTTCCGTCTAGCCTCGCCAATATAAAGAACAATCAAAGCGATTATAACGACCAATGCTACCGTAACCCCGACCTTGTCATAATGGTAATAAGTAACACCTGTTTGCATGCTCATTATTGGTACAAGGAAACTTACTAAATTAAATTTCCAGAACATGCCGCTGCATTTTTTATACTTACTAAGCATATATAGCCAAACAGTCGTCAAAAGAATAACTGGAGCAGTTATGAAAAGATGAATAAGTAACTGCATACCACTTTCTTCGTGCTGAACAATCCAACCATGAAGCGATAGATAAATAACAATTGCGAAATACATATTTACAATGGAAATTAAAACGGCAGATGTAATGTTAATCATATGACTCCTTGCAACTAACGCCAGTATGTTTTTCCGGTATTCTTTAATTGCTTAGTTAAATATTGAATCGCAAAAGCCAAATATTATGACTATAAGATGTATTTATACCATCTTTTATCATAACTCAGGCATGTCAAGTTCGTTAGGTCCTTTAATCAAGTAGCAGCACTCAATGCTTTAGCATTTTGATTTTATACATACGTTATTATTAACCATTTAAAGTAAGTTTTACTATTAATTGTAGATAATTTAAACATTGCTTCTCTATAAATATAGATAGTTAAATTGCTAATCTATTGTATTTAATTGTTTTTTATAGTTTTCGTGGGTTGTTAATTATTCGTTGCAAATTTAAACATCATATGTTTGAATAGTTAGTATCTTATGTTTTTTTAGTATTTGATAAATATACACTGAAATAAATTCAACAATATTGTTTGGAGAAAATTGATGGTAAAGCGATTGCAAAATGTTTGGATGGTTATAGCTGCCCTAGTGCTCTCAATTAGTGTACACGCTAATGAACAAGAAGGTGTTATTTCGCTTTCTGTACCAGACAAAATAGGCTTTGCGGAGCGTCCAATTATTACTGTTGATGTTGATATTGCTCAAACTAGAGATCTTTATGTCGCGTTACAAAATGGCAAAACGTTTAAATCGATCAAATCACAATTTAAACGTATTTCAAAGTCTGGTACCTACAAATTTCAACTTGATGTTGGCACGTTAAAACCAGGAAGTTATCGCTGGAATGCTTATTTAACGCCTAAAGGAAAAAACTGGAATTTTAGATTAGCAGATTCGACTATGGCGATGATGGATGTCGTAAATAGAGAGTTATACAAAACCCCTGTTGTGTTAGGCACTAGCGACAAAATTAGTAAAGTTAACTGGCCTGATCAAATTAATGATGACAATAGTTATGACTTGTCGATTGATTTTGACGTTACCGAGCCAAGAATCTTACATGTAAAGTTGTTAGAAAGTGAAACTTGGAAAGAATTTGGAGCAATAGAATTTCCGGTTAAAGAGCCTGGCAATATGACCTTGCCATTTGAACAAATCGTGACAAATTTTCCTGCTGGCAGATATGCATGGGTGATCTATTTAGTGGATGAAAAAGGCCAACAGCTCGAAAAACGCAAATTTGGTAAACATTTTAATATAGCAAACGCAAAATAGCGTTCGGTTTTAGGTGGAATAATGAAAAAGGCAATAACTCTTGCGTTGTTAATAATTATGCAATTTAGCAATGTTCAAGCCGGCGTATATAATGGTCCGACAACCGATCAAAAATTTACCGAATTACTTAATCAAGTTACTGATAAACGTGCCCAACTTGTAGCTAAAATGGAGGCTGTTAAAGCGGCGGGTTATAGTACTGATTACGCGCAAGTCTCTATCGTCACAATTGATCTGTTTAAAGATAAATTTGCGCCGTGGGATAGAGCCAACCCTGAACAAGTGCAAGCGATGTACGATGCTAAGAGTTTTGGTCGTTTCGATCCGGTTGGTCCTATTGGATTACCATTTGATGAACTGGCGGATTGCCTTGAAGTCGCAGATGCCGCAATTGCCGAACTAGACTTGCAATTAGAACAACAAATTAAGTTAACCGTTCCACCTAATTTTGCCAAGACCAAGCTTGAGCTTATTGATGATACATATCAACTTGACGATCAGAAAGTATTTGCCAGTAAGTTTTTTTGGCAGCCAATCGATGAAGAAGTTTTGCAAGCGTTTGGTCGAGGCGGAGAATCGTATTATTCAGCTAACGATCTAGATTCAGAGTTTGAAGTAAAGAATAGTAGACGTTCATATTTCATAGATAGAGTAGAAGGTGAAGTAGAATCCAACCGTGCACCATTGCAATTTTTCCTCGGGCATACAGTGCCAAGTGGCGGAATATTGCGTCAAAATTACCCACAAACATTTGCCGATGGTTATCGAACGTTTACAGATTACGATATTGATGATCCTAATGTTCGTATCTGGTTAGATAATCTCTTTGAAAAACAGCTAAAAGATGGTGTTGAGGCTGCAAGTGAGTTAGAACGTGTGCATATGATTGCCAATGAACCAACTTTTGCGATTGCGGGATCAGGCAACGACCATAGAACCACTGACGGTGTCACTCAATTTACAATGGATAAATACCGTCAATTTTTAATAACTAAATACGATACTATTGAAAAGCTGAATCAAGTTTATCAAACGAACCATGCGTCATTCTCAGCCGCCACTTCACAATACACCATACCATTGGCCCATAATTATCGCGGCGGACCTGTTTGGTATGATTGGCATATATTCAATTTAGAGCGAGTTAATGACTGGTTTACTTACCTTCATAATGGCGTACATAGCGTCGACAGTAATGCTAAAACTCACGTAAAAATACTTGGCGAGCGTTCAGTTCATTACCCTGACTTATCTGAAGGCATCGATTTTGAATACGTAACAAATTTAGTTGATATTCCAGGTACCGATTCACAAATGTCTTCATATGCTGCCGAGTGGAATTTACGTTACAGTCAAGGTTGGCGAGATAGATCGAGTATTGAATGGCGCAGTCAGTCGATAATGCTTGATTTTATGAAGTCAATTGCGCCTGAAAAACACTTATATGATTCTGAGTGGCACGCTTTTTCAGGCTCTAGGTGGCGCGATTATCATATGTCGCCTGAGTACGTCAGAGCTACAATTTGGTTAGGTGTTACCCATGGTTTAGGCTCTGTCACCACTTGGGTGTGGAATCGAAAGGCCGATGGTTCAATTGATAATAGAGCAGACTTTATTGGTACCAGTGTCACTCAACCTATCCAATTAGATGCCTATGGTCGTGCAATTAAAGAAGTGAATGCTCATGGTAATGATTCTATGTCATTAACACCTGATGAACGTAAATTAATGTTGTTTTATAACAAGGATACGGTTATTCAAGACGACACTTATACCCTAAAGCTTACCGATGTTTATGAAGCATTAAAGTTAACCAATGCCGCAGTCGGTTTTGTTACCCCAAGCACTCTGGCTAATATTAACAAAGACGAGCAAGTCGTCGTCGTTTCGCCAACAACATATATGTCAGATAGCGACTTTAATGCCCTACAAAACTTTGCCGATAATGATGGCCAAATTGTATTAGTAACCGGCAATGATGATTTTGCTATGACTGAAATCGGTAAAACAAGATCAAACAACACGTTAACTGGGACTCTATCTTCATTTAGTTTTAGTAACGTATTGAAAATGAGCCAGCTGTTTGAGTCTCATTTAGCGAGTGCCGACATTTGGCCAGAATTGCAAATTGTTGCCAGAAATTCTGCAGGTGAAAGAAATTATGGTGTATTAGTGAGTCAACTGAAAAAAGAAGATGGTAAATACGTTACTTCTTTAATCAACACCAGTCAGCAAACCCTTTTCATTGATCTAACTGCTGGTTCGTTTAAGCCAATAAGCATTAAAGACAAAATCAGCCAAAATACAGAATCTAACGGTTTTGAAATGAAACCGATGGATGTAAGGTTTTTAGAGCTGTCGTCTGCGCTTGAAAGTAACGTTATAGAGGTCGATTCTATTGCCCTTAGTAGCCCTGCACAATCGTTAAAGGTTGAAGAAACGTTAGCATTGAAAGTGGCTATATTACCCATTGATGCCACAAATCAAGAAGTGTTATTTTCATCGAGTGATGAATCCATTGCCAGTGTTGATTTAAACGGTATGGTAAAAGCATTAGCTGTTGGTGATGTGACTATTTCGGTTGTTGCTAAAAATACTACTAAGTCAGCTCAAATTAGTCTGAAAGTTGAGGCTAAAGAAACTACAAATGATAACTCTTCAAACACTGACAACAACCAACAAATTCAATTACCTGAACAAGGTGAGAAATCATCTGGTGGAAGCCAGAGCATTTTACTTGTGTTAATTGTTATCGGCTTTGTAAGAGCCTTTTCGTTTAAAACGAACACTACGATAAAGGTTAATAAATAATGAAGCATTATTTTGTATTTGCAGCAATAGTAGGTGCTGTTTCAATTAGTGCCTGTCAAAGCAACGTTAGCTCGAATAAGAGTTCAGCTACTAGATCTGCAGCACTATTTTCTCAAGCAGATAATAGCGTCATTAGTTTTCCGGCTTTGTCTCGCCGGAAATGGGATAGCCCACTGATCGTTGATCTTGATTTAGACGGATTTCAGGATTTATTAGTAACGGAACATGGCCAGGCTGCAAGTATTTACTGGAATAATAATGGCACATTCTCTGAACCAGTGGTTGTCATTAGAGGTGATACTCACGGTGCGTCTGCTGCCGATTACGATGGTGATGGCAAAGTCGAACTTGTTATATCGCAAGGCGGCGGCGCTGGCACAAACCCTAGATTACCAAAAGTGTTTGAAATTGATGGGCAAAGAAATATATCTAAAGGCAAAACGTTCGATCACTTTGAAAAAGGCCGAGGGCGCGCGGTTAAATATGTAGACGTAGACAATAATGGCGATCTAGATATGGTGTTGTCTGGTTTTCCAATGAAATCACAAAAACAAGGGGCTAATCACCTTTATAAAAATGATGGTAATGGAAACTTTGAATTTGTTGGCCATTTACCGCAAGCCAAATGGCTAGGCTATCGCGTTTTAGTAACAGACTTTAATAATGACTATGACAGCGATTTAATATTTTATGGTGGTGCAGACTTAACTGCTGTGCAGGGCAGCAAAGGTTTCGATTTTACCAATGTTACGGCGTCAAGCTTTGGTGAGTTAAGAAATATCTCAGATATTAGCAGTATTACAGAAATCGATTTTGATAATGATGGCGACCAAGATTTATTTTTAACTCGTGCAAAGCATCAATTTAAGCCTCAAACTTTTCTAGATCAAGAGCTTAAAACGTTTGCCTTTTTTGGACGTTTTAAGCCATTTGCATTCGATGATTTACAAATCCAAGGCGATTTAATACTTGAAAATCTACAAATGGCGTATCCGAGTTATGATGTGTTCGTTGGAGCAAACAAAACACAACTCGCACAAGGTGCAGACAGAGGTGCAGAGCGAAATTACACCATAAGCCAAAGTGAGGCTAAAGGGTGGCCAGAGCAAAGAGCTGAGAAAGGTTTATATATTGGTTATCTTGGTAATGATATGTGGCGTATCGCCATTGACACCAATTCCACTACTGCAGCAGTGGTTCATAACGTATTAAATACGCCATCAACGATAACTCAACAAGAGCTACCTGCTTATTTGCTAGAAAATAAAGGCGGAAAGTTTGTTGATGTGACTCAATCGCTCAACGTAACCGTTGGCGGTCAATCTACAAGTGCTACTACAGGTGACTTTAATAATGATGGTTGGCAAGATTTGTTAATTGTTCCTTATGGCAATATGGCTAATACCCAACACCCAATATTATTGCTGAATCAACAAGGTAAACAATTTAATCAAGACAATACTCATGGCCTATATGCGGGCGAGCTCGGTGTGACAGGTGGGAGTATTGAAAATTTTGATTACGACAGTGATGGAGACCTAGACATCATTTATTCTCATGAACGCGGTAAATGGCATTTATTTGAAAACTCAACCAATAAACTAGCTAGCAAGGAGAGAAACTTTATCATTGTTGATGTAAATACTTCACCTAAGCATAAAGTGAGTTCAATCGCTGCAAGCGTTGAAGTGCAAGCTTGTGATAAATCAATTGTACGCCGCGTTGGGGCAACCTCGTCGCCATTTTCTCAAGGTGAAAATACTAAATTGCACTTTGGATTAGGCAGTTGCAATAAGGTTGATAGCGTTAATGTTGTATGGAGTAACCTTGAACGCCAAAGCATCAATAACGTATCGATAAACACATTAACTAAAATCGGCAATTAATATTGGCCTAATCGCAAGACACTTAACTTAGAGTTGGAATTATGAACCATAAGAAATTTACAAATAAGCTATACAACCCTTTAGCTTTACTATCTTTATTGATGTTTTGTACGTCAACACAAGCGCAAGTGTTGCCGTTTTCAGATCAAGAAAATAAAGGTAACTGGCACCTTAATAAAGAAGTTAGTGACGAATTTGATGGGCCTGTGCTTGACGAAGGTCGCTGGTATATTGTTGGCAAACTTGAAGACGGTTACCCTGTATACAAGCACCCTGATAAGCCAAATAAAAAAGTATGGAAAGGCAGAGCTCCGTCGCAATTTTCTGGCGATAATTACCGTTTAGAAAATGGCCGTCTTATCTTAGAAACAAGGTGGCAACCAGATTTTCCATTTGAAGAAAAAATGCATACTCCTGTTTTTGGTGAAGCACTTAAGTATGAAAATATCACGACTGCCTGCTTAATAGGTCGTAAAGAGTTTAAGTATGGTTATATTGAAATCAAGAGTAAAGCCGCTGATGCTGAAATATCGAGTGCTTTTTGGGCAATGGGTGAGCGCTTAGAAATAGACTTTTTTGAGTTGTTTGGTAGTTCAAGCCAACCGAATAAAAAGCACCTTGATAGCCAACTTTGGTGGTCAATTCGTGATTGGAGTAAAACGGTTAAAGGCAAACCAACTTACACAGAGCGTAAAAACCTAGGTTTTAGAGTTGCTGATGACTTTCATGTGTATGGTTTCGAGTGGAATGAAAAAGGTGTGAAGTACTATGTTGACGGCAAGCTTTTTTCAGAAGTAAGCGCAGAACAAGCGACTAAATATGCTCGAGAAAACCTTGAAGTACCAGATGATTACAATGGTTATGTTGCAACAAAACCAATTGCCTTGTGGTTAGATCAGGAAACTTTTCCTTGGCATGGTGTGCCAAAAAGTAAGGAAGATTTAGAACGAAATAGTCCCGAAGGTGAAAAGGATGATGGCGTTGTCGATTTTGAAATCGAATATGTACGTGTGTGGCAACAGAAATAGTCGTTGTTTTAAGTAAATTTATAAATCTAAACTTTCCGATATTGAAAGAACAAAATTAGGAATAATAGAATGAGCTGTCAATTTGACCCTACAGAGCACCCTCATCGCAGGTTTAATCCGCTAATTGGTGAGTGGGTATTAGTATCACCGCATCGAGCAAAGCGGCCTTGGCAAGGGCAAGAAGAGGCAACAGATGTTGAACAAAAACCATCTTATGATGAGTCTTGTTATTTGTGTAAAGGCAATACGCGCATTAATGGCGTGAAAAACCCTGAGTATACTTCTACTTTTGTATTTACCAATGACTTTGCTGCATTAAACGAAGATACGCCTGAGTTTAGTAGCGAAGACCCGCTTTTTAAAATAGCGTCTGAGCGTGGTGAAAGCCGAGTTATTTGTTTTTCTCCCGATCATGGTAAGTCTTTGCCAGAGTTATCACAACAAGCCGTTGTTGATGTGGTTAGTACATGGCAAGAGCAGTGCGCAGATTTAGGCAAAAAATATAACTGGGTACAAGTATTTGAAAACAAAGGTGCCGTAATGGGGTGTTCAAATCCTCATCCACACGGACAAATTTGGGCGCAAAATCAATTACCAACATTAGTCAGCAAAAAACAACATAATTTGAGTGAGTATTTTGCCGAGCATAAATCAAATTTACTCTTAGATTATGTACAACGTGAACTTGAGCATAAAGAGCGTATCGTTGTTGAAAATAGCGATTGGCTTGTTGTTGTTCCGTACTGGGCTGCGTGGCCGTTTGAAACCTTACTATTACCTAAATTTTCTGTGCAACGAATGACAGATTTAAATGCAGAGCAAAAACAATCTCTTGCCGATATCTTGCGAAAGATAACAGCGAAATACGACAATTTATTTCAGTGTTCATTTCCTTATTCTATGGGCTGGCATGGTGCGCCTTATGATGGTGAAAATCATCCGGAATGGTTGTTACACGCGAGTTTTTTACCGCCATTATTGCGCAGTGCCTCAGTAAAGAAATTTATGGTGGGTTATGAAATGTTGGCAGAAGCACAACGAGATTTAACGGCAGAGCAAGCTGCGACAAGACTTGCAGCATTAAGCGAAACCCATTACTTAAACGGTTAGGTATCAGATATGAATTTAGTAAATAACGCAGAAAAAGCATTCACAGAATTTTTTGGTTATCAATGTGCCCTTAAAGTAAGAGCACCAGGCAGAGTGAACCTTATTGGAGAACACACTGATTATAACGATGGTTTTGTATTGCCTTGTGCGATTAATTATCAAGCTGTCGCACTGGCAAGTAAACGTGACGATAACGTAATTCGAGTATTATCGGTCGATTATGATAATGCTGTTGATGAGTTTTCCCTTGATGAAGATATTAAACACAATCGCCAAGGTTGGGCTAACTATGTTCGTGGTGTAGTCAAATACCTGCAACTCAATGGTTTTAAGTTATGTGGCGCGGATATTGCCATTAGTGGCAATGTGCCACAAGGTGCAGGTCTTAGCTCATCAGCTGCACTAGAAGTTGTTATTGGTCAGTGTTTTAAAGAGTTGTGCAATTTAGATATAAGCTCACAAAAAATAGCACTGATAGGTCAAGAAGCTGAAAACAAATTTGTTGGTTGCAATTGCGGCATTATGGACCAATTAATTAGCGCTCAAGGTGAAGCTGGGCATGCATTATTAATTGATTGTCGAAGCTTAGAAACAAAAGCGGTATCGCTACCGAAAGGTGTCTCTGTATTAATTGTAAACTCAAATAAAAAACGTGGTTTAGTGGATAGTGAATACAACACACGCCGTGAACAATGTGAGCAAGCAGCAGCGTATTTTAATGTGCCAGCATTGCGAGATGTGAATATTGAACGGTTTAATCAAGAATCAGGCGATTTAGAACCAATTGCAGCAAAGCGTGCAAGACATATCATCACCGAAAACCAAAGAACAGTAGAGGCTGCTGATGCTATGCAAGCTGGCGATATGGAAACATTGCAGCGTTTAATGGCTGAGTCTCATGCTTCAATGCGTGATGACTTTGAAATTACCTGTAGTGAAATAGATATTCTTGTCGACATTATGAAAGAGTCAATAGGAGAGCAAGGCGGCGTTCGTATGACCGGTGGCGGCTTTGGTGGTTGTGTGGTTGCTTTAGTGCCAACGGCAATGGTTGAAAGTGTCGTTTCTGCAGTTGAAGCGCAATATCAACAAAAGACGAGCTTAGAGCCATCGATATTTATTTGTACCGCGCAAGATGGTGCAGGCGTATTTAGCGAGTAAAATTATGAATGTATTAGTGACAGGCGGCGCAGGATATATTGGCTCACATACTGTATTAACTTTATTGGCTGAAAATCACTCTGTGGTCGTGTTTGATAATCTATGTAATTCAAGTATTGAAGCGATTAAGCGTGTTGAGCGTTTAAGCGGTAAATCTGTAACCTTTATTCAAGGTGATGTGTGTGATAAAGCACAACTAAACGAGTTGTTTATTGGTAATGATATCGATGCTGTTATCCATTTTGCTGCGCTTAAGGCGGTTGGGCAATCAACCCAAATGCCACTCGAATATTATCAAAATAATGTTTATGGTTCATTGTGTTTACTTGAAGTAATGCAGCTGCATCAAGTAAACAATTTTGTATTTAGCTCTTCAGCGACGGTTTATGGTGAAGAGGCACAACCACCTTACTTAGAAACAATGAAACTTGGTACAACAGCAAGTCCATATGGCGCGACCAAGGTAATGGTCGAACGCATTATTGAAGATTTTGTTAAAGCTAATAATGCGTTTAGAGCGGTATCACTGCGTTACTTCAATCCAATTGGCGCTCATGAAAGCGGTGAAATTGGCGAAGACCCGCTTGGCATACCAAATAATTTATTGCCTTATATTGCACAAGTGGCGGTAGGTAAACGTGACAAACTTAGTATTTTTGGCAACGACTACGACACAGAAGATGGCACTTGTGAACGTGATTATTTGCATGTGATGGATTTAGCACAAGGGCATGTGGCGGCGCTTGATTGGTTAGAGAATAATCCTAATTTTAATGGTGCTGAAGTATTTAATTTGGGCACAGGAAATGCCGTGTCAGTATTGGAAATTGTTGCCGCGTTCGAGCAAGCTTATGGCAAAACGTTAGCTTACGAATTTGCCCCACGTCGAAGCGGTGATTTACCAGCTTTTTGGGCGGATGCGAGTAAAGCTAATAGTCAACTTAACTGGCAAGCGAAAAGAAGCTTATTGCAAATGATGACAGACACCTGGCGCTGGCAGTCAAATAACCCAAATGGCTATTGATATGAGTATTAAGCAACAGATATTAACCAATAGTAATGGCATGCAAGTAACGGTAGCTAACTTTGGTGCCCGTATTGTATCGATTAAAATTCCCGTCGATGGCTCTTTAGAGGAAATGTTAGTAACTCATCAGGAAGCTGATAATTTTATTGATGATGAATACTACCTAGGGGCTACTTGTGGCAGAGTCAGTAACCGAATTAGTGGAGCCAAATTTTCATTAGATAACACTTGTTATCACCTACAAAAAAATGACGGAGATAATTGTTCACACAGTGGTTTTGATAGTATTTCTAATCGCTTTTGGCAAGTTGATAATGAAAATAATCAAAACAATGTGGTTAAGTACTCACTAACTTGTCCTGATATGAAAACAGGATTTCCTGGCGATTTAAGCATCATTGTTGAATACGTATTGTTTGATGATAACCGCTTACAAATTAACTATGTAGCCACGACCAATAAGGCGACACCAATTAACCTTACCAACCATGCCTATTTTAGTTTAGGTGCTCAAAGTGCGCATGAATTAAATGTACAAATTAATGCTGATAACTATTTACCTAAAACCTCAGACAATTTACCAACTGGCGAGGTTAAATCGGTAAGTAATTCGGACTTTGATCTAAGAGAGCTACAAAATATTGGTACAATTGAAGCGAGTGCCAGTGACGTTACTATTGCTAGCGGATTAGGTTACGATCATTGTTTTATCGTTAATGATAATACTAAGCCTGTAGCGACCTTAATTAATCCTCAAAATAATATTAGTCTACAAGTATCATCCGACCAAGCTGCTATACAGCTCTATACCGGTAAATATTTGCAAGGCAGCTTTACCCCATTTCAAGGAGCATGCCTTGAGGCTCAAGGGTATGTGAATGGGATAAATCAAGGTAACTTTCCTAGCTCGGTATTAGAGCCGGGAGATACATACAAGAAAACAATTGAATATTTGTTTATCTGGGACTAACCTTCGCGATAACTTAAAGCGAAATATTTTGAATATGCTAGTGGTATTTTAGTGGAAAAGTAGCCTCTATGTTTTCTAGTCGTGAGTAAAGATGATTATCTTTGCTCGATTATTGAGATGTTGAAAAATCTATTTTTTATTTTTAAGGCTTTTTTAATTCATATAAATCACTTATTCCTACATCTAAGTATACACAAAGTTTCTCAATTATATCTAACTCAACCCTAAGCGATTGTTCATGATACATGCGCGTAATAGTCCCTCTATTAATACCTGTATCTTTAGCAACATCAGCTATTTTTAAGCGTTTTTCACCCATAATCCTCGACAGATGACATTTAATCATAATTATCCAAATCTTATTATTTAGTTCCTTTATATAAAGTAATCCTAAAGTTATTTATTATCAATAAATAATCTCTAGAAGATTAAAATGTTCATATTTAGTTCTTTATTCGTATTGTTAAATGTAAGTAGATTTTAGAGACTCATTTACTGGGAGCACGCCATGCAAACTTATTTAACAACTAATGAATTATCTGAACGAATTAAATATGAACCTAGAACAATAACTACCAGATTAAAAGATTCTGTTCTTATTGAAGGTCGGCATTATATTCGTCCGTTTGGTGGCCGTAAAATTCTTTACATCTGGGAGCAAGTTGAAGAAACAATGCTTTCAACAAACATGAATAATGACCTTATGATTTCTTTGCAATAAGGGGCGGTTATGTCATCTATCAGAGAAAGAAATGGCAAGCTAGTTTTTGATTTTATGTATCTTGGGATTCGATGCAGAGAGACAACTAAGCTAGTTGATAGTCAAAGCAATAGGAAGCAGGCTGAAAAGATATTACAAAAAATTGAAGCTGAAATTGTCTTAGGTCAGCTAGATTATGGGCGTTATTTTCCTAAATCGAAGAAATTACACAAATTCGAAAATATTAACTCTCAAAGTAAAGAGCTTGGTAGTTCAATACCTACGTTATTCAATTTTTATCAAATTTGGCTTCAGGAAAACTCAGCACCTTGGAGGATTACTTATTACAAAACTATTAATGGCATGTTTGAAAATTATATTTTGCCAAGTTTAGGTAATAAACGACTCGATGAAATTACTAAATCTGATCTATTGATTTTTAGATCAAATCTAATTCATACGAAAGGTAGAGCGGATGTTTTATTAGGTAAGAACCATATTAATAAGATGATTTCAAAGCTATCAACAGTAATTAAAGAAGGTGCTGAAAGGTTCAAATTTGAAGACCCAACTCGGAAAATAAAACCACTAAAAAAAGATCGAGTAGAGGTAAATCCTCTATCAATTGAAGAGGTAAAGTTATTTTTATCCATTATACGTTCAGACTATCGTATTTATTTTATCACTCGATTTTTTACAGGGGTTAGATCTGCAGAAATATATGGATTCAAATGGAGTGATTTTGATGAATCGAAACGCCTTTTATATGTTCAAAGGGTAATCGTAAATGGAGAAGTTTTAGAGCCTAAAACAGAAAAGTCATACCGTTCAATTGAGTTGTCACAGCTAGTCTTTAACTCCTTGCTTGAGCATAAAAAGACAAGCTTATTTACCGATGAAGATGATTATATCTTTTGTAATAACCAGGGTAATCCATTAAATAATAACAATATAAGTAAGAGAATTTGGCATCCAGCACTGCGTTTATTAAAGATGAAACCAAGAAGAATGTATGAGACTCGTCATACCGCTGCATCTTTATGGTTATCATCGGGCGAATCACCTGAATGGATAGCAAAACAACTTGGGCATTCAACAACAGAAATGCTGTTTAGAACATATAGCAAGTTTGTTCCAAACATAACTAGAGAGGATGGAAAAAGATTTGAACGCTTTATAAAGGATGTTAAATAACTTACTACTTATTTCGGAGTACGAATATGAAAGACTTTAATGATGCAAATAATGTTAAACGCGTGGTTCAAAAAATTGATTATCTATCGAGTAAAAAAGTATTACTTGAAGGGGTAAAGTTTAGGACTATTGAAAGACATAAATTAGAAGCAACTAGAATATCCGACAAGCTTTATAGAAATTTATATCTGCAAGAAAATGGTCAGCTTAGTTCCTTTTTAGGATTACCTAAATTAGGAAATTACGAAGCTATATATGCTTGGGTTGTTGATTATATGGTTAAAGGTCACTACCCATATTTAGAGGTAAGTTTTAAGGAGGTTAAATGTGAATTTTATGAATTAATTATGAACATGAATAATACAAGTAATTAGAAAATTTTTAATATGTTAAGAAAGGACAGGATATGAAAACAGTTAATGATATTGAAGAAATTGGTAGAATCCAAAGTGAAAGTACTAAGTTGTTATCAGCATTGCTACAACTAAAAATCCGTCAAAAGACTATAGTTAATCACTATAAAAGTTTAGCTGATGAAATAACAATAAAGCTAATTAGATCTATGAACGTTACTCGTAATTTTAATCTATATGAGTATTACAATTTACCAAAAATTAATAACCAAGAAGTCATTTTAGCTTTGGTATTAGATCAATTAGTAGAAGGAAATATAGATCTTGAAGCTTATTGCATTAAAGATATTGAAGAGGCTTTTATTGTAGATTTGATGAATCGTATTGAGCAGACTCAATAAATAGTAATTTATAGTTAAAATGCATAAGTCTCTATGGATATAACAAGGAATATCTAATAGAATCCCTCCTTAATGCGCTCTCGTGGTGAAATGGATATCACATGGACCTCCGGAGTCTAGGTTGCAGGTTCGATTCCTGCCGAGAGCGCCATTTCTAAATTTCAATTCAATCGTAAAATTCACTAAATTTGAAGTTCATTCCAGCTTAACTTTAAGAGAAAGCTTTAAATAACACCACTCTTAATCGTTAAACAAAAATAAATCAGAGATTTTTGTAGTTTATAATTCTATATAAATCTATTTTATTAGTTATTTATGCTGCATTTATTTGTTTTATTAGGTATTTGTTGTTTATTTCGTTTTTTTGAATATTTTTTGCGTATTTTCAGAAAAAGTTACACAGGTATTTAGATAGGACTAATTAAGGACTATTTAAAATGAATGAAATAAATGAAAACATAACCCTTCCATACGCAGTTAAAGATCTTAGCTGTGCTTTTAGTTTAACCTTTAACGGTGACACTACTCCTACGAATTTACCAAAGTTTAATATTCTAATCTCTAGGCTAAAAGATATAAGTGAACGACTCCCTGATGCATCAGTTTTTATTCCTTTATTGAGAGAAATGGATTCTTTTGAGCATGAGAAGTTGCAGCTACATTCTTTTGAAGAAAATCATACCCACGCTGACTACCCTATTTATTATTTATTCCAAGAAATTGATGAAGATATTTGGGACTCTGGCAATGACTTCATATCAATTATATGCTGCTCCATATTGCACGGTGGACAATTGCCTATATTTAATAATAAAGCGAATAAAATAAGGTTACTCCTTGGCAATGCGGACTTAGTCAATAATGTAACCGCTAGATTAAATTTAAAAGCGATAAAACGTAAAACTGACTTTAAATCAAAGGCTCAGTTACTCCTCGAACAGTTGGAAAAATTCCTTTATACGGATACTAATACGGCTTCAAATAAAACCTATTTTGGGTATATAGAGGCTGCTTTTTATGCGGTAAAAGATATGGTTAAAGCATTTTGGCCTGTAGGGGAAAATGAGTTAAAAGTTTCTAGCACTCGGTCTAACTTATCTTTGGCAATCGAAAACTCTTTTAAATACAAGGCTCTTAATATCGGTGACAATAGCCGAGACCCCTTACAAAATAACTTCCCTCAGCAATCTCGCTGGGTTCTGATGAATGAGGAAGCCATCGCTATTTACGGGCAACTAAATTCGATTCATAAAACTAGCGATAATAACTCTGATAAAAAAGCATGCTTTTCGCTGATGCTATGCTTGGAGCTTGGGCTTGACCCAACCTGGCTAGACCGAGTTAGTGTTACTCAAAATTTTGATACTAGTGAGATATCTTCTTTATCAGCAAACCAAATATTAGTTATGGCATCGGGCAGCTATTTTTTCAGAGTTCCCGTGTTGGGTGAAAAAAGAATCGACCAAGTTGCTAACGGTCGTTTTATTAAGAAAGGCCATCAAACTCACTTGGAGTTTTCTTGTTCGGCTGGTATTCGAGAGCTTTTAGATACGTATCAAGATCAGGAGTTTGGTACAAGTGAAAATCTAGCATGTATTAAAAAAGTAATAGAAAAACTTCGCGGTAGGTTAGGTAATAGAATCGATTTGAGGTTGATTCGAGAATTTAGATTCAACGCATTTTATAGACAGTGTAAAGATGAATTGGTCGCCACGCTGATGACGCCGATTTCAAATTATCGCCCTCCGACAGGAATTTATTATACCCATATTGAATTATCTAAAATTTATCATGTTTATACCTGCGCAATGGAACTGGTTCATGGTATCCACTTTGTAGAACAACCAATGAAGCCTGGTTATATAGGATCGCGATTTGCGATCGATGAGGACAAGTTAGTTGACTGGGTAAAGTGCAAGAACAAGAAAATATCAGAGTTGAAAGTAAAAGATCGGAGTATTCATAGTTTAATTGAATATCATAACGAATACACTTTATATGTAGCAACAATAGCCATGCTTTTAACCGGGCACAGAGCTGTTAATGATGTGTTTAATGAGCGGAACTTTTTCTTTTTGGAAGAAGAGTTGCTAGCTATTTCCGATAAGAAGACCGACACAAATAATTTAAGGTTTGTGCCAGTAGTTTCGTTATTAAAATGCCAGATCGAAAATTATCAAAGTCATTTAGCTAATTTAGTAGAAAGAATTTACCCTCATAATGCTACTTTAGCCGGTAATATTAACTACACGGCAAAACCTCAAAAAGCACATTATAAACCTTTCTTTTTTGTGATAGAGAATGAAAATCTTGAAGGAATATCACGATCTGTTCTTCAAAATTTTTGGGGGCCGGAGTTTGATCTGCCCGCAAATTTTAATAGATACTTTTTATCGTCTTACTTGACCAAACAAAAGGTACCTCGCGAATACATAAATAACCTTTTAGGTCATTTAGAAAAAGGCCAAGATCCTCTAAATATAAATAATCCAATCAATATCCAAATACTATTAAAGCCAGTAAAGAATGGGTTGGAATACTTTGCTAGTGATATTTTAAAAATTACAGCTGTAAAAGGGCTGCGAGGTATAAATTCTGATGTTTTAAAGCTTAATCACCACTTCGAAATATCTACTAACAAGTTTGGATCAAGTGACAGAGAAAAGAGGGTTGATAAAGAGAAAAGAAAAGCTAAAAAATTAGTTGATACATATTTAAATGAGCATATCCCAAGGCTTTTATCCAAGAGTAATGCAGTACTAATTTCAGATATAGAAAAGCAGTCAATGGAGCAGTGCGCGGAACAAGCTCCCAATAGGATTCAAGGAAAAGTAAAAAGTCTGATTCAGCAGAGAATTGATGAATATTATAAATACTTTAATCTAAAGCCCCTCGTTCTTTGGCGTAATGTTGGCGACGAATTAAAATATATAAAATCGTTTAAAGAATTGGCATCAGCTCAGCAGTTTTTAATCGTTCATAAGTCTGTAGACGCGAGATTGTTTGATTTAATTGATGTAAATAACGATAAAAAATTCAAGGAAATTGTCGTATTAAACTATTTTTCGGCTTTACTCCGTAATTTGCCTAAATATGTTTCTCTAGCCCAGTTTATCGAGATGATAAGTGTGCCAGCCGAAATTAGAAATGGTCAATATTACTTCCCAATAACGCATGGTAAAAGTCAATACAATTGGTTTCCTTCAACGAATATTCTTGCCTTTATTAAAACTTTTAGAAAAAAGTTATCTACTTCTAAAATTACTATTTCGACGCCAGTAATTGAGAAAGTCAAAAATGAAATATCAGCCATTACAAATACCCGAATAACTGTTGATAAAGTGAAAAAACTTGGAAAGTACAGCGCTTTATTCTATTCCTCGCCGAGTGAATGGAATCAGCGCATTGGTAACGTATTATTTCCTAGGCAGAATATTCCTGCGAACTCTAAACCGTTTAAAGAAAAGCGTAACTTTAAAATTAGTAGTAATTCTGAAGAGTTCTTGTCTTTCATTCACGAAATAAACGATATACGAAACAACTACAATGCAATGCGAGCTAGCGAGTATCGAATAGAATTGCAGAAAGTACTAACTAAACATGAGTTGAGTTGCTGCCCTTTAACAAATTTCTATACTCAATGGGGCCAGTTGATGATCGATACAGGAACTGTAAAGGCAGGAAGCCCAGCAGTATCTACGATATGCCAATATTTAGCTGAGCCGTCACTTCTAGCCCTAGATTATAGTCAACTTCTTAATATTTTTGTTGGTGACGAGTATGATCAAGCTGAAACTTTTGAAGAAATACTAGATGGGGAAAATTCCACAGAGAATAGCCATCCAGTACTAATGAACTTGCAGCGCTTCTTAGTTTTAGGTTTAGGTAAATCTCCAATTCCTTTTAGCTCTAATTTTCACAAAGAGATTCATGTGAATACTAATGTCTTCAGCGAAGAAGAGATTAAGAAGCTTGTTACAAATAATATATTTGAAGATAAAGAAAAGTTATTTATCTCTTTATTAATAGATACGGGGGCAAGGGTAAGCGAAATATATTATTTGATCAATCGAGATGTAAGTGAAAAATTTAGCCATATTATTTTCAGAAATAATGCATTAAAACGTTTAAAAAACAGGCACAGCCGTCGAGTTTTTTCCTTTAATGAACTTAGTGACGAAACTTTATCGTTGCTATATGAAATTAAAAGTATCGTTGATCCTAAAACTGGAAAGAAGCTAGCAAAACAAGCAGCAATATTTGATCGAGAAGGTTTATCCTTAAATCAGCCAACCTATAATCAATTTAAAAATACTCTTAATTTAAAGATCCAAGAAATTATTGGACGGCCAATCACCTTAAGAAGTATTCGACATTATTTTGCTAGTCAAAAATTTAATAATAATAACTACACATCGTATAGAGAAGTTTGGCAATACTCGGCTATCCAAGGACATGCAAGTCCGGATTCAACTCAACTGTACTATATACAAGATGCATTCGCAGAAAATCCAATCATTCCAATTACTTCTATACAACTAAGTCAATTTACCGGACTAAGCGTCGATAATATTCGTCAAATTAGAAGTAGAAAATATAGAGGTATTGAGAAAGAAATATCGAACGCATTAATTTTAAAAAACAAATAACTAAAGGAATTTACTATGCAATATAACCTACTAGAATTTATTAACAAAAAAAGTCATGAAGAGAGTAAAGATATTTTATCTATCACTATAAGTAATGAATTATACGGCGATGCGTTGCCTAAATTGACGAAGAAAATTTGCCAATACTTGGGACACGATAAAGATTTTGAAGAGCAGTTGAATCACCCCAAAACAAATGTTGAAATTCAGCGTGCAGATAATATAGAACGTGTGGGTTTGGCGTTTGTCCCTAAGGATGACTGGGAATTGGAATTAGTCACACCATTGGCTGAAGATATTTTGGTTGTGGCTAACGCTTTAAATAAAGCTGTAACTCAGCTTGATAAGCTTGCAGAGCAAAGTGAAAATCAAAGTAACAATTTTAAATATCAATATAACAAAATGGTTGATAATCACTGTCAAGTTGCGGGGCAGCAAATCGTCATTAAGAGTAAAGCTTTTGAAAACCTTATTAATGATTATATTAAGTTAATTCCAAAATTTCCTACAGAGTGTCAAATTACTAATTTCACATGTATTACGGATGATTCCGATGAGCCTTTGTCAGATACAGCAATAAGTGACTCGCATCTTAATACAAAAAACTCTGAGGTAATCTCTCCTATTCATTACGTTGCACCAAAGAACTCAATCGCAACCCGCAAAGTACAGAATAAAACGGAATCACTTACCCAAACGATAAAAGGCCAGCTAATAACTCTAGGCTGTGAAAATAACGAACACATAGAAATTAAACTTCGACGTGGAAAAAGTAAAATTTTTATATCTGCTGGATGTGAAAAATATTATGAACTTTTTAAATTTAAAGGCAAAAAAACTTATATTGAGTTTCAATTAAGAAGGAAAAGCATTGACCATGAAAAATACCTTATTACTAATTATTTAACATACGAGGAAGAATTTTTACTTTAAACTTTTAGCGCATAAATTATGGGTGACTTGTCGCCCATAAAAACAATGAGAAATTGTTATCTCCATTAACTTGAAATGCGAGATAGCTAAATGTTTACAAACCTAAATGAAAATAAAGCGTCGATTAGTCTAAATGATATAAATAATTTCAAACAAGGAGATATGAAAGCTGGCAATAAAATAATTTCCTTTTATAGCTCAGCTATAAAAGGAAAGGTATACGAGGAGTTTAGCGTTTCCAATTTGGGAAATCACATATCAATGGATGACCTGGTTCAAGAAGCTACCATTCATTTTATGGATGCTATGCAAAAATATGAGCATAATCATAATGACTTCTATGTTGGCGCCTTGTTTAATTATTGCATGCGCAATGCTATCTGGCGCATACAGGATTTAATTAAAAAAGAGCTTCGCAATAATAAACTTGTGGAAATTGTCGATATTGAAAATACTGCCGAAAATAATGGTTATATACCTGATATGACCAGTATTTTTATTCATGATGAATGTGACCAGTTTATACAAAGCTTTCCAGAGAGAAATCAAAGAATTTGGAAACAAGTGATGCGTAATGGTGTAGGTGTGCATGAATTAGCTGACGAACATGGCATCTGCTCTCATCATTGCAGAAAAATAGTTAAAGCTATTAATACTGAAATATCTTCTCAGTACTCAGCTTAATAGGAATTGAATCAAATAGCTCATTTTAGAAATTTAAGTCGTATTACTAAAACGAGCTATTGATTAATTTCATCCTCAAACATGGATCATTATGAGAATTATAAAAACCTCGATGTACCTTTGTAAGGAGCTACCAAAAGGTAAAGCTTTAGTTGTTTCAACCGATAAAGATGGCCTTCCTATGGTCATAAGGGGGCTTTATAACTCCATTTATATCTATTGAAGAGGTCTGCCTTGCACTCAATTTGAGTGAACCCCAATTACTTTGGGAACGAGATGAGGATATTGAGTTATAACTACTCAATGATATCACCCTAAACGAGATACGGGATCTCATTGAACGTGCTGAGAGGCTGTTTTGTGCCAATAAGAGACCTTCAATTCACTTATTAATCTACTCGTGGGGAGCACTTCATATGCCAACCTGAATAGCCCCACCCAAAAAATGGAATGGGGCTAAATGGAATTGCTATAACCTAAACTCTTTTAATTTTTCTTTCGAAAAGAACTGGTATAGGCTTGGCACAACAAAAAGTGTCAATAACGTTGCCGTTATCAATCCGCCAACAATCACACTAGCGAGGGGCTTTTGTATTTCCGAACCAACTCCACTTGATAACAGCATCGGTATCAAACCTAGTGCGGATGTAATTGCAGTCATAAGCACTGGGCGTAACCTTGAAGTCGCACCATCAAATATTGCTTCTGCTGTCGCATGCCCATCTTTGACTCGTTTATTAATGCTTTCCACCATGACAACACCATTAAGTACCGCTACGCCAAACAAGGTAATAAAACCAACAGAACTTGGAACTGAAAGGTATTGACCAGAAAGGTATAGTGAAAATACGCCCCCTATAACGGCTAAGGGAACGTTAAGCAGGATCAACATAGCCTGGCCTACAGAGCCAAACGCAAAGTAAAGGAGTAAAGCTATCAAAGCCAACGATAACGGTACTACAATAGAAAGGCGCTGTTGCGCTCGTTGCTGGCTTTCGAATTGTCCACCTATCGAGATGGAGTAACCTGCTGGTAATTTTACCTCAGAAGCAATCGTTGCCTGAATATCTTTAACCACACTTCCCATATCACGGCCTTGGACGTTAGCTTGAATGACTACTCTACGCTGTACATCGTCACGCCTAACCTGTGGAGGGCCAGACTCAAAAGACACAGATGCTACATCACCAATTCGCACCCAAGCTCCTGTAGGAGATTGAAGCCTTATATCAGCTATTGCTTCACTGTTAGCTCTGAATTCCTCATCTAGGCGCACGTAAATATCATAACGTTCATTACCATTAATAATTTGACCAGCATCAACTCCACCGATCCCGTCTTGAACAACTTCCATGACATCACCAACAGATAAACCATATCTAGAAAGCTCAAGCCTATTAGGAGCAATAACAAGTTGTGCTTCACCTGCAATCTGCTCAAGTGCAACGTCTTTAGCACCATCAATTGACTTAATCGCAGTTTCTATTTCTCGCCCTTTGTTTGCGAGTACCTTTAAATCAGAGCCAAATAATTTAATGGCAAGTTGTGCTTTTACACCTGATAGCAACTCATCTACACGCGTGGCAATCGGCTGCGAGAAATTTAGTAACAGCCCCGGATACTCTTCCAATGAGCGCTCCATTTTATCTTGCAACTCATAACGATTAGATGCGCTTGTCCAATCCGAAACAGGCTTGAGACCGATGTAAATTTCAATATTGTTCACAGGTTCCGGATCGCCGCCAATCTCTGCTCGACCAATCCGGCTCAATGCGTAAGTCACTTCAGGGAAAGCCATCAGCTTTTCTTCCAACACAGGCGTAACCGAAAGAGCAGTTTCCAAGCTAGAAGAAGGAGCCAACGTAACTCTTAGGTTAATCGTTCCTTCTTCTAATTCTGGCACGAATTCAGTTCCAATTTGTGGAATAACTGCCGCTGCTGAAACGACAAGCGCTAATGACACAAAAACAACGAACTTGGTTTGCTTTAAAGCGATTTTCAATGACTTTCGATATAAAATATCGATGGGCTTTAAAATCAAACTTTGCCTTTCCTTGATACCTTTTTTAAACATGAAAGTAGCAAGTGCAGGAACAATAAATAAAGCAACGACAATAGCCGATACCACGGCTAGCATTATGCTTACAGCCATTGGTTGAAATAGCTTTGCTTCTACTCCTTCGAAACTAAACAATGGTGTAAAAACGACAAGAATAATTGATGCTGCAAAAAAGACTGGGCGAGCAACTTCTTTACCCGCTTCTTTTAGTCGTAAATCAATTCCTTTTGAGTCACTTTCAACATCATGGGGATCGACATCTGTTGCGGGCACTCGCTTATGAACTTCATTATAATGAGTGGGGTCTGGACGGTTTAAATGTTTAAACATGTTTTCAACCATAACAACTGAACCATCGACTAACATGCCAATAGCTACAGCGATACCACCAAGCGACATCAAGTTGGCTGAAATACCTAACCAAGCCATTACCATTAATGCAATACCAATAGAAATTGGAATTGAGATAAGCACTAAAAATGTGGCTCTTAAATTCATTAAAAAGAGCGCCAATACAATGGTAATAAAGATAAAAGCTAAAGTAAGAGCTTCAACGACGGTTGTCACCGCTTTTTCAATTAGATCTGCTTGGTCATAAAAAGGCTCAAACCTTACACCTTCAGGTAAAGCCTGATTGATAAGCTTAGTTCTGGCATTAATCCCATCTATCGTCGCTTTGGTATTCGAACCCATGCGCTTTAAAACAATGCCAGATACTACTTCACCTAAGTTTTCAACAGCGCCATTATCAGCTTTACGTGTCATTGTGACAGCACCTTGTCTGATCTCCGAACCGAGTTCTACTTTAGCAACATCAGACACTGTAACTACGACACCATTAAGTGTTTTCACAGGCACTTGCTGAATATTTTTAAGACCTTTTTCACCACTTTCGAACCAACCAGTACCTCGAATAACTAGCTGTTCTTGCCCTCGATTCATGTACCAGCCACCAACATTAGCGTTGTTATTTTCAAGCGCTGATACCACATCTTCTTGAGTTAACTCATAAGACAATAACTTGGAAGGATCGACATTGACCTGATATTGACGAACATTACCGCCGAATGACAACACATCTGTCACGCCGTCTACAGGCATTATTAGTAGTTTAATGATCCAGTCGTTCAGACTTCTAAGCGCCATCGAGTCATACTTGCTTGTGTCATCTGAAATCAGCAAATATTGAAATACTTGCCCTAAACCAGAAGTGTTAGGCCCCATCTCTGGCGTTCCAACCCCAGTAGGTATAAGCTCCTTCGCAGCCTGTAAGCGTTCAAAAACCAATTGCCTAGCAAAAAATATATCTGTCCCTTCTTTAAACACTACGGTGACACCCGATAAACCTGTTTTTGATATAGAGCGCACTTGTTCTACATCCGGCAATGCGTACATCACAGCTTCTATTGGATAGGTGATAAGTTGCTCTACTTCTTCAGCGGCTAACCCTGGCGCTTCGGTATTAACGGCAACTTGTACATTTGTTACATCTGGAAACGCGTCTAAATTCAACTTAGGTATAGTGATAACTGCACTTGCTATCAGCGCAACTACTGAGATTAATACGAGCAATCTGTTGTTAATAGACCAATCAATAATTCGATTAAACATGGCTGGTCTCCTTAGTGATTGTGCGGATCAAAGCCGCCCTTAGCTTTCTCAGAGGCGACAAAAAAAGCACCGCGTGTAACGACTTTCGTTCCGGCTTCAACACCCAAAACTTCGCGATACTCTCCAAAAGACCGACCTCTTGTTACTTCAACCGCTTTAAACTCATTTGGGTGATCTTCGATAAACACTGTCCAGTCACCATCGCTACTTCTTATTAATGCTTCTTCTGGTACGGCAATGACTTCATTGCTCGACTCGAACTGAAAATAGACCTTCACAAACATACCGGAATGAAGTTTATGTCCAGTGTTAGTAACCGACAGCCTTACTGTTCGGGTTCTAGTGACAGGGTCAATTGTGTGAGCTTCTTGTATGACGCTGGCTTCGTATTTGACACCATTCAAATCAATTAATGCAGGACTGCCTAATGATAAATTTAATTCTTTATTTGGGGGAACATTCGCTTCTATCCATAGGTCTGTTTCATCAGCAAGTAACATGATGGTTTCACCCGCCTCGATACGTTGGCCCTGCATGAAACCATCCTGTAAAACAACACCTTCTCGCTCAGCAACGAGAGCATATTGACCAAAGGTTGAGCTACCTTGTTGGGATATTTTTTCAATTGCCTGTTTTGTTAAACCAAAAGCCACCAACTTGCCATAAACTCCTTTATAGATGTTTTCAGCTTCAACAAGGATACGTTCACTTACATTATCTCTACCTAGCTTTTTAGCTCGCTTCCAGTTAGATGACGCAATCAAAAAGTCAGCTTGAGTTTGAGCCATTGTCTCGCTGAATAAAGTAACCAACTTTTGTCCAACTTTCACATGGTCACCTAAGCTCGCATGGCGATTAATAACCACTGAATCTGTACGGGGCGAAACAATGTAACTCTTGTAACCATTGGCCTTGACTTCTCCAGGGGCATAAACCGTGTTTAGGTGTTTCTTTAGAAACACTCCCTCAATTTTTATACCTGCTAATTTAATTTTTTCAGCACTCAAGGAAGTCCCTTCTTCATGCTCATCTTCTTCAATTGCTATCTTTTCAGGGCTATTACCTGTGTCGTCAGCATGAACATGGTCATGCTCAGGTTCTTTAGTGGGCTTTTCATGCTTATGTGAATGTTCATTGTGTGTTGTGTTGTGTTGGCTTTCACCTGCCGATGTTGGGTCTGTTAAAGACACACCCAAGATGATCACTAAGGCTACGCCTGTGATTCGAAAAATATTATTCATAATGACTCTTAACTTTTATTAAACCAAATTGTGTTTGCGTAAAAACGCACTGTATGGAGTAAAGTTAAGCGATAGGTGGTCGATAGATCCTGTATGAGATACCAAGAGGCAACAAAATCAAATTGTTGAAGTTTTGTGAATGATTTAAAGACAGACTTGGTGCAAATGCTTTCAGCAAAATCCAACTGGTATGGTTGCCACTACAGTGCCCACAATGGTGACAGTCGTCCATATCGTGTTCGTTATCATTATCGAGCTTAGGAGAATGCTCTTTCTCGTGATCATGAACGGTTTGCAAATGCTCAACGTCTAACTGATGAGTTTCCATGCTTGCAGATACAGCGACAAACGATTGTAAGGCAATCGATATTATCAGCAGTATTTTCAAAGCAATGTTAATGTTCAATTTTCTATTCTCTTCGTTAGACGGATGTAATATAACAAATTTATGAGTACAAATCTAAGCCAGTTATTAAGTAAAAATGTTAATCATCTCTGCAAACTTCATTGGGAAATTCAAACTCAATGGTGGTATGCGACAAGTCAAAAGCTCTTAAGTCTTCAGAAATTACTTGCTTGAGTGATTGTAACTTAGCTACATCGTATGGAGCATTCAAGACAAGGTGCGCAGTTAACACATGACTTTCCCCGTCTAAAGACCAATAGTGCAAGTGATGAACTTCTCTCACCTCTGGCTTATATAACAAGGCATCCATTATCTTGTTTTGTGTTTCTTTATCAGGTGATGCTTGTAGAAATAATGCTAAGGTTGACTTTAAATTTTTGACTACATTAAACAAAATAAACAGCGTGAAGGCTATCGATAACAAGGGGTCTAAAATAGGCCAATCCACAAACATCAAGATAACAGAAACAACTAGAACTGCAACCCAACCAAGGACATCTTCCAATAGGTGCCATGTTAAAACCTTTTCATTTAATGTAGCTCCTGCCCTGAGTTTATAAACAGCATAACCATTTACCGTAACGCCGAGTAATGCCAAACCTAACATTCCCTCTACCATCGGCATTTCAGGGTTTGATAAGCGAGGGATAGCCTCAACCAAGATAAAAATAGAGCCTGCAATTAAAACAACACTATTTATCAAGGCACCAAATAATGAGAAACGTTTATAACCGTAGCTGTACGTCGAAGGTGCTTGTTTATCTGAAAAATGGCTCAATAACCAAGCCAAACCAATAGATATACTATCACCTAAATCATGAACAGCATCAGCCATGATAGCTGTACTATTGGTAAGCCAACCGCCAATGAACTCTATGATGGTAAAAGTGACATTTAGACAAAATGTCCAACCAATGCGCTCATTTTTATCATGTGTATGGTGACTATGATTGTGGCTGTGCATTTTTATCACTACCTTGGTTGCAAGTGTTTCTCAATCGATTGACATTCATATTGATAATGTGACGAATCACTGATTGATATAACCAGCGCTTTACTCCTGACAAATTAGTCCCTTTTTCACTGTAAAACACATCTGGTGAGTTGTATAAGCCAAAGTCATCATGAATCCCTTCCTTTTGTATATAAGTGCTTTTTCCAACCCATTCGGTCATTGGGTTTTCTAGACAGATTGTTGCGATGCCGTATCCACAAAAATTATCTTTAAAACGACTAAATTTGGATTGAATTGAACTTAGGTAAGCATCGTCGAGTATGAACCCTTCTAAGTTAACCCACTTACCATCAAAGAAAACTTCAACCCAACTATGGATAATATATTTAGGCGCTAGCCAAAATACGTAAGAAGGAATTGCGCCTTTTTGAAGCTGCTGGTCAATCGTAAAACCATGAAATCTGCATTCAATATTAAGTGCCCGTAGTAGAGCCATCAATAAGTTACCTTTGGTATTACATTGACCATAGCCATCAGCCAACACTTCGCTAGCAGTTATATCATCACTACGATTATAACCAAATTTAATCTCGTCCTTAACAAAAGTGTAAGCGGCACCAATTTTGTTGTAATCATCCAATGCTTTCCAATTGCGCTCAGTAATCAATGACTGGATGTTGTGATTATCAAAATCTAATATTTTTGTTTTTACTAGATAATTAACACTCATAGCCTATCTCCATTAAGAACATGATTTTGATTTATTCCCACTACACCTACTACTTTCGCTCTTTGACTCGATATTGCTAAGCTCCCTCTTCGCATCAATAATAATTAGGTAAGCACCTCTAAAGATTAGGGTAGCAATTACACTACCGATTACAATGTCTGGCCAGCGAGAATCAAGTGCCATCACCAAAATACCAGCAGCAATAACCCCCAAGTTTGCAATTACATCATTTGCCGAAAATATCCAACTTGCACGCATATGCACTTCACCATTGTTATGCTTTTTAATTAAGGTTAAACAAATAACGTTTGCTATTAATGCTACAAAGCCAAATCCGATCATAAACCAAGAGTGCGGTTCGTCTTCGCCAAGTATTCTTCGAGCTATGTCAAAAATGATCATTAATCCAAGCGTTAGTTGAAAATAGCCGCTAATAAGAGCTGCATTGGCTTTATGCTTTAAGGTTTTACTTACGGCATATAAGGCTATACCGTAGACAATTGCATCAGCGAGCATATCCAATGAGTCTGCTATCAAGGCAGTTGAATTTGCATATAAACCTGTGGAAATTTCAACAAAGAACATAACGCCATTAATGCCTAGTAACCAATAAAGTACATGCTTTTGTTTCGCATCTTTTAATTCGACTTCGCAACCACAGCCACTCATATTTTAATTTCCTATTAGCTTGTAAAGCTTAATCATAGACCCTATAGTTGCTATAGAGTCAAGCTAGGGGTTGAATAAATTTGAAAATAGGTCAACTAGCCAATGTATCTGGCTGTTCGATACAAGCAATTAGATATTACGAAAAGGAAGGGTTACTTAAATCACCTAACCGAAGTGAGGGGAATTTTCGGCTATATGACGATAAAGCGTTGAAAGAACTTGAGTTCGTTAAACACTGCAGAAGCCTTGATATTCCTTTGTCAGATATTAAGACATTGCTTGACCTTAAGGACAGGCCAGAAGAAAGCTGCTCTTCAATCAATAATCTAATTGTAAACCAGCTTGATTTAGTCAACAAGCGCATTAAGGAGCTGAAAACATTAAAGTCGGAGCTTCAATTGATGAAGAAAGCTTGCTCCTCTGATAATACTGTTGAACAATGCGGAATAATGAAATCTTTAGATATTTAATTAAAACCTCTAAGTCCGCTTTTCGCTCTTAACTGCCGTTAGGCTTTTGATTTAACTTACGTTATTTTCTTGTGTGACGCAAATGTGCCATTTACTGCCGTTCGGCATTAGATTGATATGCTAGCTAATAAGTTTCTACTTTTACTATAAAACGCAGCTTGGTTTTCAGAAAGCCACTTTAGTTCACCAAAGTTAGCTGCAAATGCAAACTCATTTGGCTCACTAATAAATGCCGTTTCTCGGCTAACAACATCACCACTTTTATTTAATACTTGTAGTTCAGCGACAAAAGATTTCATCTCATGCTGGCATAAAACTTGAACTTTATGAGTTCTAGGTTTATTCGATTTAGGCTTCTTCCATATCCATTGGTTTTCATATTCATCTGATACTACAGAGTCATTACAAAAATTGAATAGTTCCAAATCAAAATCAAAGTGTTGAGCAACCTTTAAAGCTCCGTAGTGCAATGATGCTAATGCTTGTTTTTTTCTTTCAGATTCCGAGCTATTAAGGTACTTTTCGTAATCAAACCTTACTTTTACAACTCTAACGCCTAGGTAGGTGTTTTGTTCGTCACTTTCTTCATCATGGCATTCAACTAATATTTTCCAAAAATTTGGAGTATGAAACCGCTTATGAAAATACCTTTCATAATGAGAAGATATACATCTAATCTGGTTAGCAAAGTCAAACCTTTCAACTTTATCTAATGAAGGTATATCTAAGTCGAATTCTTTTAATAGCATAATAAATGTTTTGAAATCGTTGAAATATGAGGGTCTGGTTATCGCTCTTAACAGACATTAACGATATCAAAGCGTTACGTCAAGGTAAGGTGCTTTATTGCCTGCATTTGTTTGTTTCGGCCAAACAAACATCGGTTTTACAAATAACCAACAAAAACATAACGATAATAGTGAAACTTAGTTGATAAAATAAACACAATTGAACTTTATGGTGTTTATTATGAAATTTATTACAGTAATGGCTTTTGTGCTTTTATCTGTTGGCTGCAAAGCTACAACAAAAACTTCGACTGCTGCCGCTACAACTAATGAATCAGTTCCGAATAAACTGTCATGGTCATGTAAAGAAATGTTCGGAAGTAGCAAAGAACTAGTTAGACTAGATGCCTACCCAGACGAATATATGGGAAAAGTATACTTTGATGGTGAATATGAGAGCGCATATTACAGAAAAGAAGGTTTAAAACGTTATTGGCACTTCGG
Organism: Thalassomonas sp. M1454; assembly: GCF_007097525.1. Taxonomy (GTDB): domain Bacteria; phylum Pseudomonadota; class Gammaproteobacteria; order Enterobacterales; family Alteromonadaceae; genus Thalassotalea_A. The sequence continues at coordinate 178,135 of NZ_VKDD01000001.1, read as the reverse complement.
CGAAGATGGTAAACATCAAATTCAATTAAAACCAAATGGTGAAGCTTATTACCATGATTTTAGTGATGCGGCTGAAGGTGAAAGTGTTACATCAGAATTAACTCTTGAATGCGACCGTAATTAACAGTTGTGAATGGCTACACCTCACTTTAAGCATAACTTAATCTAATTCAAAGTGTTACGTCAAGTTACAAGCAATGCTAGGTAGTTTTAGTATTATTATGGTAGCTTTAACTAGCAAGTATTTTATTGGATTTACGATGACGGAAAAGATTCTACAAGGAAGCGAAAATGGGTTACTGTGCAGAGGAGATTTTAAACCTCCACTGGAATTTTTCAACGAAGTAGTCAACCCCAATGTATTAGATTTATTAAGAGATCAAGGCAGTCGAAGGGCGGCATTTAATGCTGCAAGTGGTTTGTACCATATGGCTGAATATGTGCATGGCTTTGCACTAGATTATGATGTTACTGAATACAATAATTTAGGTTTCCAAAAAGCAAAAGGTTATATCGATAGCATTATGGATAAATGCCCTGCGTTTGCATATGTCGAAGCAATAGCATTAGTAACTAAACATTATCAAATCGGTAATAAGAGAGCTAAAGAAATTGTTGAATCTATACGAGAGGTCAAACTAGTTTCGACAGGTTTGCAATCTAAAAATGTACCCGATCCTGATGATGGCCTGCCACCACCCATCTTCAACATTGACTTTTCAAAGCCCCAATTAATCGATGAAAAATTAGTTATTTACCTCAAAGATGGTTCTGAAATTATATTGTCTGAAATATTTGTTCAAGTTAGAGATTTCTGGATTGATGAATTTGACAGACTAGGTATGAATGTTTCACAACCCTTTGAACTAAATGAAGGTCGTTGGCCAAAGGTATAGAGTTACGAGCGAACCTTGAACAATTGTTCACAAAAATAGGGTAAGACGACTTTTCTGCCTGTCACTATTATTCCTAACAATCTCCTGAAACCAGTTCATGACGAATGTTTTTAGTCACGGCATGCGGCAGGAGGCTCCTCTTAGAGACATTAAACGATATCAATATCTAGAGTCAGTTAAGGCATTTTAACATTTGGTGCTAATAACTACTTATCCTAACGAAACCTCACTATGAGCCTACTAGAAAATAAAGTAGTAATAAGCTTACCTATCATTTAGGTTTTGAAATTCAAGTGTAACGTTATTTAACTTCTTTCTTTGGAATGCTTTGTGTCGTAATGAATGGGGATTACTTTCGCTTGGACTCACCGGATATAATTTGGAATTCGAGCTAATTTTTATAATTGAAATATGTATAAACCGGCACCTATATTCATTCAATTATTGATCGTAAGCTATATTCTGAAATATTAGTGGTTACATAAAGTGAAAATAACGTGACAAGCTTTATGGAGGGTCTTTATAAAAAGTGGCAAACCTAATAATCTTTAATGTCACATAAATTAGTTTTTGTGTAGTTTGCTCTTGCTTGATTTTAAAGGGGTTTATGAGTTTTTGTCACGATTAAATGTATTTTTGTTGATTAGGGTGTGTGAGCGTTTCGGTATCCGGAGGGGCGCGCTCTATCCAGCTGAGCTACGGGTGGTTTAAGACGCCATTTTATACTGAGCTAAGCAAGAGTCAACAAATGAACTCGTTATATTGATTAATCGCTGTATTATTAGGCAGTTATTTTGTTATTAATGTAGAGGTATAAAGCGCAAAGTTTATATTTTCTACTATGCTTAATAAGCGATTGATTTAATAATAATAACTTGGCTTAAGCATGGAAACTTTTGGTTTGCTTGGTTACGGCATTGCGGCTGTAGCTTATCTATTTTTTTTACTTTTACTGTTAGTGGCAAAGCAAAAACTATTTGCTAGTCAGCTAATGGTGTTTTCTTGTTTTATAACCTTTGTTGCCTGTAGCATATCCGCTGCTCAGCTTTATTATTCCTTTCCCTTACAAATATCCATTGTCTTTGAAGCTCTTAAAACTATTTCCTGGTCGGCTTTACTTATTAGCCTTAACTGCGGTGCGGGGTCTTTTAGCCAATTAATTAAAAGTTCAGAGGTCAAAAAATATCTATTTATTTGTCTTGTATGTGTGATTTTAACTGTCTCATCGGTACTATTTTTTGCTCAATACACTGGACTATTTATTGCATTATTAGCCCTTAACTTATGGGCGTTAGTTTTATTAGAGCAACTCTATCGAAATCATAAATCGCAACTCAAATGGGCTATTTGGCCGCTGCTGTCAGGGCTAGGTATGATTTTTATCTTTGATTTTATCATGTTTGCCCAAGGTGCCTTACTTACCCGTTTAGACTTTGACTTTTGGTATGTTCGAGGCTTTATTATTTTATTAGCCTTGCCATTTATTGTACTTAGTTCAAAACGCTTGAAAGATGTAAGCCCAGATTTATTTATCTCTCGGGATGTTATTTTTTATAGCAGTATGCTGGTACTAAGCGGTGTTTATTTATTGTTATTGGCGCTCTCGGGTTATGTCATTCGTTTTATTGGCGGCCAATGGAGTGATATGTTCAGCATCTTCTTTATGGTGTTTGGCGGCGTAGTTTTGTTCACTCTACTTATTACCACAACCTTTAGAAATAAAATTAAGGTCTTTATTACTAAGCACTTCTTTGCCAATCGATACGACTATAGAGTGGAGTGGCTAAGATTAATCTCTGAAATTGAATCGGCCAATTCAGCCAATGAATTTGCTAATGCGTGTAAAGCCATGGCCAATAGCCTTGCAGTAAATTACTGTGGTTTTGTTGCTATCAAAAATAATATTCTAACAATTAAACATCAGGGGGAACTCAATCTTACCGATGAAGTGTTACAGCAATTAAAATTAATTGATAATTATTGCCAAGTTAACCATTGGATTATTGATGTGAGAGAATTACATGCGACTCCGGGTTCTTATCAAGGTCTTGATATAGATTCTGCTTATTTAATTGATAACCATATTGAAGTTATTATTCCAACCTATCATCAGCAACAACTACTGGGTTACTTTGTGTTGCCAGGACCTAAAGATAGCCCTACATTAAATTGGGAGAATCGGGATTATTTATTTGCTGTATCGAAGCAATTAGGTAGTTATCTATCACTGCATCAGGCGCAAGCAACATTAGCTCAAAACCAACAGTTTTTAGCTTTTCATCAAATGTCATCATTTGTTTTACATGATCTTAAAAATATTCAGTCGCAGCTGGTTTTACTTTGCAAGAATGCACAGCAACACAAACATAACCCTGAGTTTGTTGACGATGCATTTAGCACCATTGCTGCTGCCACAGATCGGCTCGATAAGGTGGTTAGTCAGTTGAGAGTGAAAGCTAAAGATCAACAAGATGCTTCATTACATTCAACCAAAATAAAAGCAGTGAAGGTGGAGTCGGTTAATGTTTGCGAGCTACTCAATAATGTACTTGCTGTATGCAACCAAAAAACACCTGAAGTAAGCGTAAGTTGCACTGATGATCTATTCTTAACTATTGATAAAGAACAATTAACTAATGTGCTTATTCATCTAATTGAAAATGCACAAGAAGCCTGTGGCAATGGTGGTGATGTATCTGTTGTTGTTACTAAAATAGAAGCGTACATACTTATTGAGATATCAGATACTGGCTGCGGCATGGATCAAGAATTTATCGCTACGCAATTATTCCAACCATTTAGAACAACCAAAGGAAATTCTGGAATGGGTATCGGTGTTTTTGAAGCTAAGCAATTTGTTGAAGAGCATGATGGTGTAATTAAAGTGAGTAGTGAGGTAGGAAAAGGATCAACCTTTACTGTGCAATTACCTATCGCAGATGAGCAATTGAAGGAAGTAGAGTAAATGGAAAAATTACTGATAGTAGATGATGATTTAGGTATTCAAAAACAACTTAAATGGAGCTTATCTGATTATGAAGTCGTTTTTGCCGGTGATAGAAATGAAGCAATAACTGCCCTAAGGTTACACGAGCCTAAAGTTATTTTGCTGGATTTAGGCCTGCCACCCGATGCCGATAATGCTAGTGAAGGGCTGAAGGCCTTACAGCAAATTCAATCACTTGCTCCATTTACCAAAGTAATTGTTGTTACCGGCAATGATGACCATCAAGTTGCTTTAGACGCAATTAATATGGGGGCGTATGATTTTTATCAAAAACCGATAGATGCTGATGTAATTAATGTCATTGTTACTCGGGCGTTTAATTTAGCAGCCATTGAAATAGAAAATAGAGAAATAAGAGAGCTTGGTGGTGTCGACTCTGGAATTATTGGTAATAGCGCGGTGATGGACAAATTACGTAATATTGTTAAGCGTATAGCGCCGACCGAAATAACCGCATTATTATTAGGTGATAGCGGTACGGGTAAAGAAGTTATTGCTAATGCAATTCACCAACAAAGCAATCGCACCAAAAAGCCATTTATAGCAATTAACTGTGCTTCTATTCCTGAAACCTTACTTGAAAGTGAACTGTTTGGCTTTGAAAAAGGCGCATTTACTGGTGCGCACAAAGCGACTAAAGGGAAAATTGAAATGGCGCAAGGCGGTACTCTATTTCTTGATGAAATTGGTGATATGCCGTTTAATTTACAAGCTAAGTTATTGCGTTTTTTACAAGAGAGAGTCATTGAAAGGATAGGCGGGCGACAAGAAATTGCTGTTGATGTACGAGTTGTTTGTGCAACTAACCAAGATCTAGAGCAAATGGTTGCAGATAAAACATTTAGAGAAGATTTGTATTATCGTATCAGTGAAATTGTTATCCCCATAGCCCCGTTAAAAGATAGAGATGTTGATGTGATCATTTTAGCTCGCTATTTTTTATTGCAATATGCCAAAGACTATAAAGCTAAAGTTAAAGGCTTTAGTGATTGTGCTATCAATGCCCTTAAAAAACACTCGTGGCCCGGTAATATCAGGGAGCTGCAAAATAAGATAAAGTCTGCCACTATTATGGCAAGTAGTGCCCAAGTTACTGCTGATGATTTAGGCTTTATCGCTGATAAAGATAAAGTCGACTTAGAATTGAATTTACGGGTGGTCAGAGAGCGGGCTGAATCAAAGGCAATAGAGCAAGCATTTGCCTTAGCACACGGTAATATGAGTAAAACTGCGCAGATGCTCGGGGTAACAAGGCCTACACTGTATGGATTAGTTGATAAACATCATATTAAGCTAGAATTAGATGAGCATTGATTGTAGTTGATGTGCCCAAGCTAGATTACTCATTATCTGTATCATTAGCTAAATCTAGTGTATCTAACTGCGCCAAAGTTAAATTTTTTTGCTGTATTAATTTATCTAGATAGCGATTCATTTTTATTTTTTGTTCAATATTTTCTTGTAAAAAATCATCCATAGTTTGCATAGTTTCTAACAGTTTATTTCGTTGTGGAATTACTACCTGTGGTGCAGGGGTAGCAATCTGTTCATTATTACTTTCAGGCTCATTTGCTGTTTGCTGTAATGGACTGCTTAACTCGTCAGCCATTTCGTCAATAACTAGCTGCACATCAGTTAATGAAAACTGCTGTTGATCGTTTAAGAATCCAGATAAGAGTATTCTGTCGACTAATAAATTTATTTTTCTGGGAATGCCAAGCGTTATCTTTTCAATTAAAGGATAGCAATCGATGCTAAAAATATTAGGGTTTGGCATATTAACTAATGTTAGCCTGTGGGTAATGTACTGCTCTATTTCTTTAATCGATAATGGCTTTAAATGGCATGAGGCGATTATTCTTTGTCTAAATTGCTCTAAATCTGGGCTTTGGATTATGGCTTTTAATTCTTCTTGGCCTAACAGAAAGCTTTGTAAAAGTGGTTTATTATCTTTTTGAAAATTAGATAACATACGTAATTCTTCAATGGTATCTTTTGGTAAATTTTGCGCTTCATCTACTAACAGTAAGGCGCGTTTATTTTGCATGCTAAGCTCTATTAAACGTGCTTCTATGCAGGTAAGTAGCTCAGATTTTTGTTTGTTTTGATGCGGGATAGAAAACTCTTTGGCTATTGTAATAAGTAAATCTAATGGCGAAAGGTTTGGTACAACTATTTGAATAGCTTCGATATTTGTATTGGCTACATATTCAAGCAAGCTTTGCGCTAAAGTGGTTTTTCCTGTCCCTATAGGGCCAGTAATAACAATAAAACCTTCCCCTTGATCAAGACCGTATTTTAAATAGGATAAGGCTTGTTTGTGCTTGTCAGAAGCAAAGAAAAACTTTGGGTCAGGAGTTAATTGAAAAGGTTTGCTGTTTATTCGGTAATGTTCTTCATACATATTAAAATTCTTTTACTAAAAGCAATGAAAGACGATTCTCTTCGTAGGAGTAACCAAAATGATTCGAGGCTCTATTTAAGTGTTGACCCGAATAGGTCACTTGTAAAGTTCGGTTCAACTGATGCTGCCAATTCAGGCTATATATTCGGTAATAATCTTCTTGCTTAGTAGAGTAACGACTATTGTTATTTAAACTGTTTTTATTAAAGCTGAGCTTTAACGTCATGGTCGCATTGCGAGATGTCTGGCGCACAATTGAAAAACTGGCTGTGTCGTAGCTATCGTAATCTTCTAATTCAAGGTTCTCTCTTTTACGTTTGCCTAAACTTAATTGCAATGACATACGGTTTAAGCTGAGTTGCGAAGACAAAGTTAATGCTTGATTCAAACTAAAACTCTCGGCTTGTTGTAACTCTAACTCTGAATATATTCCTGAAAAATCATAGTCACTTAAGTCAACATCGTCCCCCGGAGAAAATAAACAATTATCAATGTTTTGAGGTTGGCCTGAAAGACACCATACGTCTTGATAATTAGTAGGAGCTAATTCTAAGCGATCAAATAAATTAAGCGATTCATTATAAGCTACTGATGTGGTTAATCGCCTGGTTCGGTGACTGTAGTTAAATTCATAAGCATCACCAAAAAAGCGTTGATAGTACTTGGCGTAAATATTAGTTCGAGCTGAAGGTTGCCATTCAATTGCTGCGCTGGTGTAATCTTCTTGCTCATCTGAGACCTCGCCGATAGAGTCGGACTCTTCATCAACTTTATTATAAGCAACATCAACTACAAAATGCTCTGCAACTAACCACCTGACACCGACACCTATAGATGATGTGCCTTGAATTTTATTATCATTTAAGTTGCCGCTAACATCTTCATCATAAACACGAATAAAAGGATTTATTTTAGGGTTACTTATATAACCTACTTTAATTTCAGAAGTGTAAAAAGATCCGTCTCTTGAGTCATTTTGATAGTCTGTATATTCCCCATTGAGATACCAAAAAACGTAACGAGAGTTACTGCCACTGACAGATAGAAAAGAAGCGTTGTAACCATCTCTTTCACCCACATCGTCCTGTGCATCATCTAGGATAAAGTTAATTTTGGAATCAATACTAAAACTAGAAGACTGAGTATTATATGTTAACCCTAAACTGTAATTCTTGTATTCAACGGTATCGCCAGAGACTATATCGGCTAGAGAGTTCCTGGCGGTGTTTTGGCTAACGTTAGTGATTGAGGCTGAGCCAATAAGTGACAAACCATTAATTGGTAGGCTTAATCTTCCGTTTGCTTTGAGCGTATTAAAATCATCATCAAGGTCATGATCATGGCTATACCAAGCTTGTGATAAGGAGTAGTCTATATCGAGCTCTGCGCCGGTTGCTAGATAGTTAATATTTAGTCCTGGTGAAAAAATAGTAACCGCGCTACTACTTTTATCAAACTCATTGAGCTCCACATTATCAGTAAGCACTTCATCAATATTTACGCGAGGAGTAGCCTGCCAGTCGCCTGAAAAACTAGGAAAAGCGAGTAGGTATAGTAGAATAAATACTGGTAACTTAGTCCGTACTTTGCTTACCGTATCCATAACCGTAATACCCATAAATTTCCTTTTGAGAATGAATTGCTTTATTTAATATCAAGCCTTTTGCTAAATCTTCATGTAATAAAGAGTTTGCTTGGTTAACATCAATTAATGAGGTTTTATTTTCTTCAACGGCAATTAAGGCTTGTCCCATTAACCGTGCTAAAACAGGTGTTTCGGTTACCCCTAGTAATGGTGGTGTATCGAAGATAACTACCCGATCAGGGTAACGAGTTGAAAGCTCTCCCGCGAGAGTTGCCATTTTTTCACTTGCTAATAACTCATTAGACAAATGATGTGGTGTACCTGCCGGGATCACTTTTAAATTATCAATATTAGTATGATAAATAATGTCAGAAATATTAGGTTTTTCACCGAGCAGGTATTCAATTAAGCCTGGTTTGGACTTCACCCCAAACTCTTTAAGCATGCTAGGTTTTAATACATCGGCGTCTACTAACAGCACTGTTTTATCTTGTTCTAAGGCGATACTTAATGCGAGGTTAATTGAAATGTAAGTTTTCCCTTCATTTGGTCTGGCACTGGTGATCATAATTAAGTTGGGATGATCTAACGTTTTCGCTACGGCGCCAAATGCATTATTGAGTAATTTCCTTTTTATTTGTCGAAATTCCTCTTTTAATATCCGGTTAGCTGCAACTTTTTCAGGTACGATAAAGTCTTTATCGGCTAATCGCTTTAGGTTGATTTCTATGTAGTTATTTTTGTTAGCATTTAGCCCCGATTGCTCTGATGCTTGTTCTATTGTGGTAGAGGTCGTTTGTATATTAGAAGTCGTATCGGTCGTTGCTTCAGCTTCTACAGGAACATTTGCAGAGTCATTCTTGCTTGCTAGTTTTTTAGCTAATGCTTGCTCTATAGTCGACATATTAAAATATCCTTTTTAATTGCGGCTGTATAAGTTCAGGAGCTAAGAAGTAACCAATAAAAGCAAGCATCATTAGCAAAATCATTAAGTTAGATAGATGAAAACGACGAGTTTGTTTTTTATATATGGCTCGTAAATGTAAGTTCTCAGATGCTGCTATTACGCCAAAAATAGGCAGGTTTGTGCTGCGATTTAGTTGGGTTGCTGAAATTACTTTAGGATTTAATTGAATCATCAAAATGGCTGCACCAATGCCTGCTCCAATGCCAATAACCAGGACTGCTAAAGATAATAGAATTCGATATGGACCTGTTGGTTCAAGTGGTGCTCTTGGCGGGTCGATTACTCTAAATTGAATTTTATCTGAAGTTGCATCGGCTTGTTTAGCAAGCGAAGCTGTTTCTCTTCGAGAGAGTAATTCTTCGTATTTATTTTTATTAATGTCATAGTCTCGATTCAAGCCGACGAGTTCAGCTTCTATCTCTGGTAAAATATGAATTTTAGTATTTAATTCATCCACTTGATTTTGATAGTCTTGGCTACGAACACGTAAAGAGGCTACTTCGCTTTCTAACTGATTTACCTGGATTTTCATTGCTTGATAAACCTGGCTTTTATTAGTCGAACTCCCTCCCTCAGTATCAGCATCAGTATTTGCATAATAATTTTCAATTTCTTTACGGCGTAATGACTTTAATTCAGTTAAACGCCTTGTCATTTCGCGTACATCTGGGTGCTTTTCGGTGTAACTGATCAGCAAATTATCTAAATTAGCCTGTAATGAAATTATCGAATCATCATAGGTTGTAGTAATTGAATCTTGCTCTATCACATTGTCTGACAATTGGCTTTTAAGACTGTTCTCTTTAACGAGTTGTGACTTAGCTGAACTTAACCTGGTTTGTGTTTCAAGTAACTGTAAATTAGTCGCTTTTAATAGGCGTTTGGCATTATCTAAAGCGGCATAAAAACCATTTGAATTATCCGGCATTATGCCGCTATATTTTTGTTTAAATTCGGTTAAACGCTTTTCAGCAAGAATAAGTCGTTGTTCATACTCGCTTATTTGTTGTTGCAAAAATTGCTGTGCAGTATCAGTATCGCTGCGGGTTTCACCCAAAGTATTCTCGATGAAAACCGATAAAGCAGCTTGTACAATATTTTTTGCCAGTTGGGGATCATTTTCACTAATCGATAAGGTATATATATTTTCTCTACCGGCACTATCAATTTTTATTTTATCTTTGAGTCGAATTATCAGCCTTTCAAATTCTTCGCTATCTTTGGCTGTTAAATCTAAGTCGGTCATGCGAGTAATACGCTCTAAGTTAGGGCGGCTAAGTAGAGTTTTGATCATCAATCTGATTTGCGTGTTTGGGTCGGTTTCTACCATCAAGCCTTTCATCAGTGGCCTAAGTAATGATTGGGTATCAACGTATACGCGAGCTGAAGCTTCGTATTGATCTGGTAATGTAGATACACCTACCCAACCTATAGGGCATAACAACCAAGTAGATATGATGACATAGTGTTTTTTAGCCCAAACTCCAAGTACGATTTCTTTTATTGTTTCTATTTGTTCATGCATGATGATACTTCTTGTTTAGCTATTAAAACCATGCTTCAGGGATCACGATAATATCACCAGGGTAAACATCGACATTAGCTTTAATGTCACCGGATTTAATTAAATCTTCGATAAATAATTGATACTGGCGCTGTTTACCATTTTCAATTCTAACCAAAACTGCATCATTGCCATCAGCAAACTCTGTTAATCCGCCCACTGCAATCATTACATCTAAGAGAGTCATATTTTTGCCATAGCTAACAGCCCTAGGTTGCGCTGCTTCACCTATAACTCTTATTTGTTCGCTATAGGGGCCAACAAAACCATTGATAGTGACGGTAACAATTGGCTCTCTTAAATAGGTAGATAATCTTTCTTCAATATTACGAGCGAGTTGAGTTGGAGTTTTACCTGATGCAGGAATATCTTCTACTAGAGATGTTGTGATCTTGCCGTCTGGGCGAACTACAAAACTGCCTGAAACTTCAGGATTGCGCCAAACAAAAATATTTAGCTGATCACCAGGGCCAATTAAGTAATTATAAGACTCGGCAGCATCTGTTTTTGCAGGGTGTATGGTTGCTGTTGGTAGTGTAGGGTTAGAGCTACAGCTTGATAGTGTGGTGAGCAATATAGTGGTAAAAACCAACTTATACAGAGACAAAAATCCTTTCGTCATAACTAAATGCCTTATTTAACTAATTATTATTACTGTATATCAGATTAGTCTAACGCTAAAAAAATGCATAAAATTTAACCAAAAAATTTTGCTATCTACCTGATTGGTCTATTATTAAATTTACAAAACGTTAAGTATCTAATAATAAATCTATTTCCATGAGGTAATGCAGTTTGAATAATAACAATTCTAATTACTCATCATTAATGCTCAAATTATTAATATGTGCAGATATAGTTTTGTTTATTTGCGCTTTTGTTTTATCGGTAACTGAGCCTGTATTAGACAAATCTGAGCAAGGATTTATATTTACCACAACATTCTTTGTGCTTACTATGCTATTAAGTTGCTTAGGTTTAGGTTTATATAAATCTAAATTACGAGAAACCTTTTTTGGTGTTTTAAGACGTTTATTATTGGCAAGTGCCATTACCTTTATTTTAATTGTCATTTTCGAACAACTTATTGAAAATCCTTATTTAGATGATGATTTTTTAATTCGAGCTTGTGCTTTAAGCTTTCTGTTTACCTCTGTATTTCGCTATTTTTTATTCAAATTTAATATTCTAGGCTTTGCTCGGCGTAATGTTCTTGTACTGGGTAATGGTCAAAGAGCTTTGATTATTGAAAAACGTATGCGCCGTGAAGTAGACCGAAAAGGCTTTAATTTAGTTGGTTTTGTGCATATGCCTGGTGATTTAAAATCTGAAATTAATCCCGATCATATTATTACCATTGAAACTAATTTATTGGATTATGTGGTTAAAAATCAAGTGCATGAGATTGTAGTTGCAACCGATGAACGTCGCGAAAACTTACCTGTAGATTCATTATTTGCTTGTAAACTTCGAGGTGTAAAAGTAACTGAGATACTTGATTTTATTGAAAAGGAAACTGGGCAAATTGCGGTAAATTTAATTTACCCAAGTTGGATAATTTACTCTGAAGGTTTTCATTCAAGCAATGATTTAAGGAATACCTTTGATTGGTTATTTAATGCCTGCTTAGCCGTAATTCTATTTATTCTGACTTGGCCTTTTATGTTGTTAGCCGTTATCGCTATTAAGCTAGAGGATGGTTTTAATGCTCCTGTTTTGTATTGGCAAAAAAGGGTCGGTTTACATGGCAAAGAATTTTCGATAGCTAAATTTCGTTCAATGACTACCGATGCTGAAAAAGACGGCGCTAAATGGTCAACTGCAAGTGATTCAAGAATAACTGCCGTAGGGCGCTTTATCCGTAAGTATCGAATTGATGAATTACCACAAATATATAACGTGTTATGTAATGATATGGGCTTTGTAGGGCCAAGACCTGAGCAGCCAGAGTTTGTTAATGACCTAAAAAATAAACTTCCTTATTACTCTGAAAGACATAATGTTAAGTCCGGTATCACCGGCTGGGCACAACTAAAATATCCTTATGGGGAAAACGAAGTTGATGCTTTAGAAAAGTTAAAATTTGATCTTTACTACATTAAACATCGCAGCTTCTTATTAGATTTACTCATTCTGATTCAAACAGCAGAAGTTGTGTTGTTTGGTAAAGGGCGCTAATAGTGTCTAAATTGAGTTTACGCAAACACATTTTAACTGTAGATGTGGAAGATTATTTTCAAGTTTCAGCATTTGAAAATATTGTTGATAGAGCAAGTTGGGATAGCCTTGAACATAGAGTTGAGCATAATACTCATAAAGTTTTAGATTTATTTAATGAGCATAATGCTAAGGCGACATTTTTTGTTTTAGGTTGGGTTGCTAAGCGCTACCCAAGCATTATTAAGCGTATAGTTGATGATGGCCACGAGCTTGCCTCACACGGCTATGGCCATCAAAGGCTGACCACATTAACTCAACAGCAAGCTTTTACCGATATTGAGCAAAGTAAGCAAATCCTGGAAGATACCTCGGGGCAATTAATTACTGGCTATCGAGCGCCAAGTTTTTCTATAAATTCTAGTAATACATGGATTTACGATATTTTAAAGCAATTAAATTTTAGGTATAGCTCTAGCACTTATCCCATAAATCATGATTTATATGGCGAGCCTAGCTGGCCTCGAACAGCTTATCAAACAAAGCAAGGTATATTAGAAATACCAGTATCAACGTTAAAGCTTGCCAGTAAAAATTATCCCATTGCGGGTGGAGGTTATTATCGACTTTTACCTTATTGGTTAAATAAACAGGCGATAAATCATTTTGTTAAGAACGAGATGCAACCTTATATGTTTTATTTCCACCCGTGGGAAATAGATCCAAAACAACCAAGGTTTAAGCAGGCATCAAATAAATCGAAAATAAGGCATTACACTAACCTAAACATCATGGAAGGCAAGATAGTTAAACTTCTCGAGTGCTTTAATTGGCAAAGTGTCAGTGATGCATATCAAGAGCAAATAACTAGCAATAACTTAACTAAGGAAATACAGTGTGGCTAGTTTATCTACAGGGTTAAACAGAGAGAATATAGCGAATCATAACCCAGCTGTTGTAACAGTGAGTATTTTCTTATGCTTGTGGTTTATTACTTTTTTTATTGGAATTAAATCTGCCGCATCAGTGTGGTGGATATCTGAAATTTTTCATCACGGAGCTTTCGTTGTACCAGTTAGCTTGTGGTTAATTTATCAAAAAAAAGATGAGATTTTATCTGAACTAACAAACATTAATTATTTCGCCGTACCCATTATCGTTTTATTAGCCTTTGTTTATATTTTTGGAGTGGCTGGCGATATTCAGCTTTTTCAATACGTAGGCACATTTGGCAGTTTACCTATTATTTTTTGGTTTTTACTCGGCACTAAAGCCTGTTTAAAAATACTATTCCCTCTATTTTTTATCGTTTTTGCTATCCCGGTTGGTGATGAGTTAATCCCCTTCTTACAAGAGATTACGGCGGACTTGTCGGTGTTTTTTCTGCAACTTATCAACACACCAGTACTGCGAGAAGGCCTCTATATTGAGATCCCCATTGGACGATTTCATGTAGCAGAGGCTTGCTCCGGTATAAGTTTTTTAATTGTTTCTGTGGTGTTTGGGAATTTATACGCCTATTTATCTTTTGAGAAATATCCAAAAAAAATATTATTTTTAGTTTTATCTTTTTCTGTGCCCATTTTAGCAAATGCGCTAAGGGTTTTTGGTATTGTGCTAATAGGCCATTACTTTGGTATGGAGCATGCAGTTGGTACCGATCATTTAGTTTATGGTTGGGTGTTTTATTGTTTTGTTTTATTTGTCTTGATTGTTATTGGCGAAAAAATTAAAGATAAGCCAGTAATCAAAGAGCCTGCCACAGAGCATGGCTTTTCTACTAACTTATCGTTACCTAAAACAATTCCTTTAATATCACTCTTGCTATTAACTATTCTATGGCAGCTATGGCTTTCTGCAGGTGGTAATTCAGATACAAATAATACGCGTTCAATGCACCTGCAAAGTATTGTGCAAGAAAAGCCTATTTCAATAACCCCAAGTTTTAGTGGTTATACTGATAAAATAAGTGGCTCAGTGATATTAGATGATGGCACTAAAATCGAAGTATTTGTCGCTTGGTATGACTTTGGTGCCGAGGGTGATGTGTTTTCCTCAACTAATAAGTTATTTGAATCTAAAAAGTGGAAAAATATAGAAATAAGTCCCTTCGTAATTAAACAAAATGGCTCGCTCGGTAGTGGGCAAAAACGAGTATTAGAAAACTATCGTAAACAGCAATTAACTGTACTTTCGAGTATTTATTATGGAAGCGAATGGTCTGCATCCTCAACAACTAGCAGGTTAAAATATACTATGGAGGTGATCAAAGGTAATAAAGCGGATTTAATTTTTGTGGGAGTTGTACTGCCTAAGGTGATTAGTGACGAGCAAACAAAACTTGTTTTTCAACAGATCATTGAAAAGCTTAATGATTAAAATATTTCTCAATCAACGTTTTACTTTGTTGTTGACTGATTAGTTTATTATTAGTTAGCTTCGCCTGCGCAGAATCTCTTTTCCTGATCGGTTTATTAAAGATATTATCTTTAATTTTTGCGCCTGTTGTGTGTTCGAATCTATATTCTATAGCAGCGGGATAAGAGTGCTCTAATATGATGATATTACTATCGATTACTGAATTAGGGCTTGATTCTAATGAAATACCAACATCAGCGAAGGGATGATTATTCGCTTGATGATAAATTTTGTTGCCTGTTATTTCCCCACCTTCATTGCCTCGTTCTCCCATTCCAAAACCAATGCCGCGATCGCAATTTACAATAGTATTATTTGCCACTAAATTATTTTCTGATTGATTCCAAATATGAATAGCATGTTCAGCTATATGTTTATTGGGGCTGGCGATATTTGCAAAATAATTGTTAGTGATTTGCCAGTTAATAATGCCATGCGCATCAACACCACCAATATACCAATTTGGCCCAATACCTGCGGGGTAATCAAACTTGTTATTGCGAATAATGCCATTTTTAACTCGATTATTTTTATCCTCTCCAAAGGTAACTTTAATCATTTGTTGGTAAGAGTCGCGAAATATATTATTTTCAATGATAGGACTTTGCGCTCCATTCTCACCAGCAATTTGAATTAAGTGATATCCGCTTTTTTCAATGGTTAAACCTGAGATTTTTATATTCTGCCCAGCTATTCTGAATATATTACCTACCTTTGCATCAACACTCATGGCATCGCCGGCAATGGTTACATCACTTGGATCGTTAGTTTTGCTGGTAATGGTGAGGTTATTACGTTTAATTTGAATGGTGCTATATATCGAGTAATAACCTGACTTCAAACTTATTGTTTGATGGCTATTACAGTGCGCGGTTTGTTTTAAAATATCATCAAATAAAATACTATTAGATACTGTGAAGCTTTCTTCTAAGCAGATATTTTCACTAGCAAAGCTATAGCTACTTATACTTAATACAATTAACAGTAGAATTTTATGCATGAGTAGGTTTAATTAATACTGCAGGGTTGCCAGCCATAATTGAGTTGTCAGCAACATCTTCAGTAACTACACTGCCTGCGGCAATTACACAATTTTTACCCACATTAGCCATTACTATTGCGCCGTTACCAATCCAAGTATTTGCACCAATGGTTACCTTGATATACTCACCTCCTTGATCTTTAAGTGGCACATCAGGGTTTGAGTAATTATGTTGGCGTTTACCACTAAGAATATGCACCCCAGAGCCAAGTAAGCAATTCTCCTCAATAGCGCAGCTCCCTATATTTGATTGGGGGCCAATATAAACACCATCAAAAATTTCAGTATCTGTTTGCGAGAACAAAACTCCAAAGCTAATCATGCAATTGGAGCTACAGTGAGACATACTGTACCGATAAAACCCTATCCTAAGGTAACTACCTAATTTCCCTGGGAAAAGGCTTATAAGTTGTGCACAGCTCGAAAAAAAGGAATCGATAGAGACGATCGGCTTAACTAAATAGAAAATAATAGTAAGAGGCAACATAATTATGCTGGTGATGAGTACTATTATCTTTTTCATAGGCAACCTAAAGAATCTTTTTTTCTTTAGTTAAGTCATTATTTATCAGTTTATCAAGCTTTTGTAGTTGACCCTCCCAAGAATATTTATCAACAATTAATTGTAATGCATTATTACTGAGCCTTTCCCGTAACTCTTTATCTGCTATTAGTCGTTGAATCTGACTAATAAACTCATCCGCAGAGCTTGCTTGTAAACAATGCTCTTCTGGTTCGCATTCTATACCTTGAATGGCATTTGGAGTAGTAACTACGGGAAGCTTACAAGCAAATGCTTCAAGCACTTTATTTTGTACTCCGCGAGCAATTCTTAGTGGCGCAACAAAGAAATCGGCTTGTTTATAATAATCTCGAATATCTTCAACAAAGCCTGTCACTTCAACGCCCTTAAGGTTAGCTAATGCTTTTACTTTGGGGGTTGGATTCATCCCCGCAATGAAAAACTTTGCATGAGGCGCATAGTTAATTATTTGGGGCCAAATAGCAGAACAAAACCAAGTGACCGCATCGATATTTGGCGTGTAATCCATTACTCCGGTGAATATAAACTGGCAATACTTAACATCAAAGGGTTTATTTACCGGCCTAAAATAAGAATAATCAAGGCCATTCCCTATATGAATTAAATTATCTTTGTTTTGAGTTGGGGCCAAATCTTTTTTAAATATTTGAACTTCTTTGGTGCTGGTAAATAAGCAATATTTTACCTTACCCTGAATATTGCTTTCATATGATTGCAGTAGCTTATATTCACGATGATAAATCCATTTCTTTATACCAGTAGTAGCATCTCTATATTGTTTCCATTTATCCGAGTCTAAATCCATAAAATCGACAATAACCTTACCAAAATCATTAAATTTTTTGTTTTGAAAAAGGTACTCTACGACACTTGAACTTGAGCACATAATCAGATCGTACTGATGAAGGTTGTTGTCAATTTTGCGCTTTAATTGAGGTGAAAAGAAGTGACAGATACTAAAAGGTTTGTTGGTAAGTAAACTGTAAATTGCTTTTACAATAAAAGGCAAACTGGTGCCAAATAATGTACCAGCATTTATAATTTTTATTACCTTATTTAAGTAGTTGTATTCACTGTCACTATCTACAGGGCAGGCGACAGTAATATGGTGTCCTCGCTGATAAAGGTGTAACAACTGATTATAAGTTCTTATTTTATCTCCCTTGTTGGGAGGGTAAGGTACCCGCTGCGTTATAAAGAGTATATTCAATACAGTTACTTTTTTATTATTTAGATTACTTCTAATAATAGCAGTGCAAATAAAAAAGTTGTCATTGATTGAATGGTTGCTTTATTTTTAGTTTTATTTGCAGCCAATCTAAAGTATTTTGCTTAATGTGGTGACACCAATAAAGAATAAAGTCATGTACACGGTATCTTATTATCTGCAACTTGGATGGTGGGGTTGTATATTCACTTGTTTTATATCCCCAAAAGTTTAATTCCTTAAAAGCAATAAAGTTAAATACATTGAGTTCCGCCTTGCTAAGTTTCTGTTGCCATTTATTATAATTGGCTGACAAAGTATTGCTTTTAATTTCCTCGAAAAATTTTTCATCATGTTCTTCTCCTATGAACGACATAATTAAGCTTGAGGTACTTTTAGGTGATTGTATTAAATCTTCATATTTTACTATTAAAATTCGTTGCTCACGCTCTAATTTTTGTACCATTTCAAAATTATTGTTTTGCTCACTCCATAATTTTGCACAAGTATAAATATTATTTGGGCCCCAAGACTTTTTTAACAGAGACAGCGCAACATCGCGGCCATCTCGAATAATATAGATATACCGTGCTTGTGGAAATAGGCGATCTAATAATCCCCAATCATGAATATAATGAGGGGTTTTATCTGCCCAATGCTTACTTATTCGAATTTGGTTACATATATAGTTAACTAGGTTCAGATATGTATCTAAGTCATTTTTTGCAATAGGTATTTCTTTGCTGTTTAACTTAATATTCCATTGCTTAACGTATCTCTCAGTTGATAAATCTTTTAATAATCGTTTCAGGTTATCAGTATGCAATGGTTTGTAGCGGTAGAGATTTTTATAATATTTAATAATAAAGTGAGTTTCAAAAGCTTTGCCATAACTAGACTTTTGCAAATACTTTGCAAGGTATGTGGTTCCTGAGCGGGGACTACCTATGATGAATAAATTACGCATTATGGTCGCTTAAGCGATAAACAAGCATCAAAGGGGCTTTTTCAAATGGCTTTTGTAAAGTATCAGGGCTTTTTAATAATATATATAACAAGCTTTTTTCTTGGTGGTAATCTGCCCCAATGATTAATGAGTCATTAATGTTATTTGAAAATGGCAAGTTGATCTTCCCATAAGTTACGTTTTTTTTGGACTGTGGCGAGTTTAATAATTTATTGACATCCCATACCCATAAGTAATTATAAAAATCATTGGCAGCATAAGGGCATGGTCCAGGGCACTTGTGGTTATTGTCTTGTGTTATTTTGTAGCCAATCTTACTGTTATGTCCTCCGGAGAAACCAAAAACAAAATATGAATCACTATTTTGGGGTATAAAACCATAAGCTGCTTGTGACACTTCAGTCCAAACATTGTTGGTCATAGATTTATTATAACTATCTTCATGCAATGGGCTGTCTAATGAAAAATCCATTATCGACTTGGTGCTAAATGCACTCTGTTCAGGTGTCACTTTTACAAAAAACAGGCTTGGTCCAATACTTAAACGGCCATTAATTGGCAGGTTACTCGCGTTACCAAAGAGGTAGTTATATTGTGATGATGCGGATATGCTTTTCGGTAGAGGGCTGATCCAACCCGATAAGTGAGCTCCACCAGTTAAACTAAATGGTCCGCTTATTGTTGCGTTTGATAATTGACTCGGGGTATTTAAAATTATCGTTGTATGATTATTATCTCTATTGGCATCATAGTACTCCATAACATTGATGACTAGTCGTCCTGAAATATAGTCCATACCAGTAATTGTATCTAGCTTAGGGTATTGTTTTAACTTATCGATTTTTAATATTTTAGAGAATTTTTGCAGGTTATTTGCAAAGGCAAGATCTTCAATATTTTTCGTATCATTACTTAGTTCAGGAATGCTAAATTCTGCAATTGCTTGATGTTGCTTATGTCCAACGATAAAAAATGACTTGCCATCATCTTTTAGTGTAAATACACCTTGGCTATAAGTTACCCGAGAATCACCAAATGTATCTGCCGGTATTCTAAATGCACCTATGTAGTTAAATTTATAATTGGAATAAGTTATCGACTTTGGGTCATCCCCAGAGATTACTTGAGCATTAGCTGCAATACAAAAGCAAGATATCATGAATAACATTATATTTTTTAGCATAAAAAATTCTAATTACTTGATGTTAATTGAAGTGTAGTCGACATATTTATTTTCGTCCTCTAGAAAATCTTTAAGTATATTAAAGACCTTAAGTCGCAACTCATATCTTTGCTTATCTCGAGACCAGCTACCCAGTTTAAATAGTAACTGGCATATAAATAGTACTTTTATTATCTCTGGTGGAAGGTGGTTATACTGAGGATTTGATTTGATGCAAGCCTGTAAAAGACTTGGTAAATTCGTGCTTTTTTGATCCAGTAAATAAAAAGAAATTGCTAATGACATTTCGTCTTGCAGGGGAAGCATTGAACGGCCGAAGTCTTCTAAATCGATAATATAGGCATGATCTTTTTTGAATAGTAAATTGTTTACTGAAAAATCAGAATGCTGTGCTGCAGATTTGATAATTGAATTATGATCATTAAATATAGTTAAGTATCTTAATTTAACAGCTTCAAGGAAGCTTAAATTTAAATCAGTAGATTTGCTTGCATCATCAATGAGATTTGTAAATTCTTTTTTAAGGTTGATTTGTTGATGCCATGCTTGGTTTTGGTTAATAGCACACTGAAATTCTTGTAATGCATTCAGAGCTTTAGGTAATAGCTTTTCTAGGGGGAAAGTGCTTAAAATTTGAAACCATGGGCTGCCGTCTAAGCCTTGTTCAATTATAAAGCTGTATTCATTATTTTTAACTAGCTTAATGGGTTGAGCGAATCTGTTAGGTAAGTAATTAAATAATGCCTTTTTTATTTCCCATGCCGATTTTGGATTACCCTGTGCAATGCTTATTACAATTTCAGGTTGATTCTCTTTATTAATAAATAACAATGTTGGATTGGATGTGAATATAAAAATAAATGGATGATTGTTTGGATTTGCACGGGCAATCTCAGGGTTAAAATTTAAAGGTTGTTTTATAACTGTCAAACTCTGCAAGGATGAATGTAAGCCGATAAATTTATCTAAAGTATTTAATAATCGGCCTTTAAAATTTATGCGCCTAGTTGCTAGGAGGTTATTATTGGCATAATTTATTGTTGCTGTTTCTACCTTAAAAGACAATGCTGGGTAATTTGCAATTAAATCATATTTTCTAGAAGATTTTTTTAATAGTAAAAGCTTGATCCTTAGCAAGGAGTAAATTTTTATAAGGGCACTGCTATTTTCTAGTGAAATAGTAAAGGTTTGTTGTTCACCACTATTTAAGATGAATTTTGACATCTGCCCAATAAAAATTGCAGGGTTTTTGTTAGTAGTCCATTTCATCGTCGACTTCCAAAATATAAACTAAGATAACTGTCCGCTTTTAGTTTTTCTGAGTTCTCTAATGAAAAATAAAAAATAGGAAGATAAATTAATACCACAATTGAGCTATACAAGATTAACTGCCAATAACTCTCCAACTCTACATTTAACATGATGAGTAAACTTGTTATTAATATAAGTATTAGTAGAGGCATTGCAAAAGAGTTAAGCATATATTTATAAACATTAATTTTGAGTTGGTAGCTAGTAATGTAAGGAATAATTAATAGATTCATCACTACCATAGGAATAGCGGTACCTATGGCAACACCATAAATACCATATACTGGCGCTAACAATAGGCTAATACATAAATTTAGAGTTGCTTCGAAAAGTAGAGTAATGGCCAACCATTTATGCTTGCCAATACCCTTTAATATGCCATGAGCAACTAATTGACCAAGGAGAAAAGTATAGCCACATAAAAAGATCACCAATATCTTTCCTGAAGGAATACGAAAATCATCCCCCATCCACATGCCAATAAATTGATCGCCTACGCTGAATAATACGACTAAAACCGGGGAGAATAAGAGAAAGATATACTTTGTTCCTAATTTATATATCTTTTTAGTTGAGCTAAGGTCGTCAAAGGCTGATTTGGCACTTATTATAGGAATGAGCACCGCTATAATAGCCCAGACAAATTGTTCAATATACTGAACTAAAGTAAGCGGAATGGCATAGTATGCGATCTCTTCTACACCAATAATTGCGCCAATAATAATGGTATCTGTATAAAAAATCATTTTATGAGATACGGCAATTAAAAAACTATAAATACTGTATTGATATAATATTTTTAATGAAGATTTAGATATATGGTTAAATGAAAAACGTACCCTAAAAGGTAAGCTTTTTATTAAAAAATAATGTATGAAGGTTTTAATCAGAGTAAAAATTAACTGAACAAGAGATAGAGTTAAAATTGAGGAACTTTGATACAGCAGCAGGTAGACAAAAATAGAATTTTTGGTGATGGCTATAACAATATTAATAATATTTAAAGCAACAAATTTATTAAACGCTTTTAATGTGCCTAAATAAACACTAAAGAGTAAATTAATGGTTAGATCTATACCTACGATAAAAAATGTTAGCGCAACATAGTTCTTGCTAAAAATGGTTATTTCAAAAAAAGAATGAAAATTTAACGCTAAAAAAATTGAAATTACTAGGGTGATCATTGCTAACAAAAAAAATAAAAACAAGGATGTACTAAAAATCCGGTTTACATTCTTGTGGTCATTTCTAGCGATAAATTCGGAAATATACTTAACAATCGCACTATTTACCCCTAAATCTAAAAGAGTGAAATAGCTTGTCATAGATACAATTAATATCCAGATCCCATAAACATCTTTCCCTAATGAATTAACTAATATTGGGCTAACAATAAAAGCTATTGCTATTGCAACTAATAGGTTAATCCAATTGGAAGATATGCTGTAAAAATATTTTTTCATATTGAGTTATTTTCAGGCTTCTTTTTTTTATAGTTACTTATTAACTGATTAATTTTTTTTCCTAATAGCGAACGAAATAGCTGAGCATAAGCTTGGATTTTTCTTGGGTTATGCTTAATGCTCAAAACAAAATTATTGATTGCTGGTTTATATTGATTAGCACCAAAAAAACGCATACCTAGCTTAAAATAAAAGTTTGCCATTACTTTTTTCCAAAGCGAATGATTCAATTCGCCGTGCTCACCAAGGTGTTTTTTTACAATTCTTAAATAATTATTGTCCCCTGATTTGTAGTTTCGAATTGAGTTATCTGGATGTTTCCTATAATTTGAAAGTAATAACTTAGAAAAGTAGATTGGCCCTAGCTTAGATAAATTTAAACGTAATTCATGATTTTCAGCCCCCCTTAAGCTAGTGCTAAACCCTCCTATTTGTTTTAGATTATCAGTTGTTGTCATCATGGTTCCTGCCCAAATATTTAACTGAGACAACCAAAGATTACTATATATTTCATCATTGCTTTCTTGGTTTGGATATACCGATTTAATTACTTCACCACTAATATCAATTTCTTTGTAACCTGAATAAACAAACGCGGCTTCAGGGTTTTGCTTATAAAGGGATAATAAAGTTTCTATTATGTTTGGTTGATAAATATCATCACTATCAAGAAAGGCAATATATTCGCCTGTAGCATTATTGATACCGTTATTTCTAGCAATACTTTGCCCTTGATTTTCTTGGTGAATTACCTTTATTAGCTTAGGGTAATTAGCTTGGTAGCGCTCGATAATTTCAACAGTGTTATCGGTGGAACCATCATTTATAATGATCAATTCAATATTTAAATACGTTTGTTTTAGTACTGATTCTATTGCGTATTCGACAAATGCTTCCCTGTTGTATACAGGCATTAATATTGAAACTTTCATTTTTTTTCCTTAGGTAAAGGCAAGTCTTCTACGTTGGTTAATAACGCCTCTTGGGGATTAACTAACTGTGAATTTAGAATATGAAATAAAATTAGTAAGTATAAAAATTCACTGATCATTAAATTTAAAAATAAGCTACAAATAAAAAATCCGACTAGAGATGTTTTTATTGGAATTTGCATGTCCAATTGAGCCTTAGGTAAGCTTTTATTGTTATATTTTGACTTAAAAGGGGTAAATATTAGCCACAAGAAAATTAAGCTAGAAAAAATCCCAGTTTGCGAAGCAAATTGAATAAAAGTATTGTGCGCAACTTGAACTCTTCCCTCTATATAGAAGATACCCGCCTGCTGATATCGTTCTACACCAACGCCTAATATAGGGTTATCGATAGCCATCTCTATGCCTGCAATCCAAGTTTTAATTCTAGGATTTATCTCTTCAATATTTTCCGTTGTTTGTGAAGCCTTTACTGTAGTTGTGAAGCGATCATAAATATTTCCACCTTGATAAATCAGCGCGGTTAAAAATGTCGCAACTATCAATGAGCCAATTATTTTTGATTTTAATTGGTAGGCTAGGTATAAATTTGAAATTGCCAGTGCTAATAATGCTCCTCTAGACGCACTTAAAAATACAGAGTGCCATAGCAAAGGGATTATTATTATTAAGCTCAGTTTTATAATTAAATGTTTAGATTTGAGGAACTGGCAAATAATGAATGGCGCAGAAACAATAAATAAGATAGAAAATGCATTTTCATCTTTATACGATCCCGGGCCTTTTAATCTACCATTATCTGAATATAGCCACATGTCACCTGTTAAGTAGGCGGCATTTGCCCAATAGGTATAGTAAATACCTGAGAATATAACTATGTAGGTAAATATCTTTAATTTATCTCGCGTATCAATTAATAAAATTGAAATGAAAAAAAAGCTGATTATTTTATTAAATATACTTAATACGTAGTCAGGTTGAATCTCTTGCGGTGCGATGGTGCCGTAATAAGGAGATAAATAATGAGATATTTGCACAATTATAAATAGCGTCAGTAACGCTTTGTTTTCAGGCAGGCTAAGTTTACTAAACTCAATTTCCTTAAGGACAATCTTGATAATTAAGCCAATAATTGTTGCTATAGCAATATAAAATGACACTCTTAAGTCTTTAAATATCCATGGCCAGATACTTTGAGGGGATAAAATAGCAAGAACAAAATAAGCAATAACGCCAATCCATGGAGTAAAAATTGATGTTATGCAGGTTATTGCAACAAGAAATAAAAGTAGATATTCCATGCTTATTGTCCGCCCACTAAATTCTTATATAACTTCTGATATTTATCGACCATCGATGAAGTGGTGAAAGTGTCTTCAAAACGTTGTTTAGCCGCATATGACATGCTAGAACACAGTTCTTTTTCTTCAATTAATTTAGCCATGGCATCGCTAAACTTATATTGGTCATCACTAGGACACACTAAGCCAGTTTTATTATCAATGACAACTTCTGGGTTACCGCCTACATTTGTTACTATGCAAGGTTTAGCTAGTGACATGGCCTCCAGCAACGTCATCGAAGTACCTTCGCTAAAAGACGAAAGTAAATAAATATCGATAAGCGCAATGTATGCTTTTGGAGAAGGGATATAACCAGTTAAAATAACGTTTTGCTGGAGTTTCAATTCTGAAATTATTGATTCTATCTCTGCCCTCCCTTCACCATCTCCAATAATTATGAGCTTTATTTTGGGGTGGTTATTTAATGCTGCCTTAAATGCTTTGAGCATCATAGGATGATTTTTAATAGGGTCTAGCCGGGCAACTGTGCCGAGTACTATAGTTTGTTCCGATATGTCTAACTTGAGTCGTAATTCCTCTACCTCTTTATCTTCAACTTGTAATGGTTTTATACCGTTATAGATGACTTTAATTGTTTTCTTAGATAAAAACTCATAAGTTACTAGAGCGTTTTTCGTTGCTTGCGAAATAGCAGTGACACTATCGGTTAGCTTTGCCATTATTGGGTTTACAACTTTTCTTTTTAAACTGCTCGAATCTGGATAAAACCGCCCATGTTCAGTAAATACAACTTTTGCTTGTTTAAACGCGGCTAAAGCGCCATAAACCCATGGCGTGTATTGATGACAATGGACTATATGAATGTCATGTTCTTTTATTATTTTTCTAATTTTGATGACTAAATCGAAATCAAAATTAGGCTTTCTATTTAGTTGATGGATTTGTATACCCTGCTGTATTAAAGGTTCTGAAAAAGGGCCTAATGGAGATTCTATGCAAAGTACACTCATCGAAAAATTTTGCTTGTCAGCGCCTGATATAAGGTTATTAATTACCTGTTCTGTACCGCCTATTCTCATATCATAGGTAATGTGTAGGATATTTATCATAGGCATGCCTTAGCTACTTCATTTGTTTTAGCATGTTGAGAAACTTTAATTTTCTCTCTTAAATCCATAAATGGTTTTTCAATAATTCGATATAAAATTTCAGATAAAATCAATGTTGCAGTTGTGCATAAAATGAAAAAAGAAAAGAAAGAAAGTTCAGCAAAAAATTTGTTTACAATGGAAAAACCTTCAACATGAAGTAAATAAATTGAGTATGAACGGGTTGAAATATATATAACAAGACGCTGAAATATTTTTGGGTATTTAATATTTTTATTATCTACAAAAATAATCCAAGTAGAAAAAATGAAAGATAATATCAATTTTGACGGGTCTGATATATTTAATTCAGGAAACCATCGATTTGCGAAGAAAAATAGATAAAGAAACACTGAGCACAAAAATAAAATGGATGAGTATTTACTGAGGTAGTGCCATTTTGTGCGGTTAAGGTGTTTTATATTCGCTAGAATTATACCTAAAATGCAGCAATCCCAACTTACATGAGTTTCTTTAATATTGTTAAATAACTCTAATTCACGAAATATTGAAGGCAGCAATAATAAAACTAGAAGTAAGGTTAACTGTCTATTAGGTGCCATTTTAAAACTAAATAAAACTAAAGGAGCTATCACAAGGTAAAATTGCTCTTCTACGCATAAAGACCAACTTATAGTAAAAAAAGGTAGTGATGTTTGGTAATTCTGGGTAAAAAAGAAATAACTGTATGGGATTGAGAAGTCATTTTTAGTTAGAGTTAGTTGCGCTATCGTAAATAGCAACACAACGTAATAAGCAGGAAGAGTTCGCATCCACCTCCTTGTCCAAAATTTAATAATATTGATATTGTTAGACGAATTAAGTTCTTTGTACAATTGGGAGCCGATAAGCCATCCGGATAACATAAAGAACAGGTCTACTCCTGTTCCGCCAAATTGTAATGGGGCAAGGTTTTCAGGTGCACCGTAAGCTAATACGGTATGCGCAATCACAACGGTAGTTATTGCAATCGTTCTAATTACATCTAATGATACATTTCTTGCTTTCATGCATCTTCCATATAATTGTCCCACCACAGCTGAAACATTAACATGCTCCACAATAAGCTTGAGTGATCCTTAGATTTGTCTTGATGTGCTTGCCAATATTTTTGAATCGCTTCTTTATTAAAGTAAGTGGTTACGCCGGCACTACGGTTAAATAACTTTTCTGTGGCAAGTTCTTTTAAGTCGTTTCTTAGCCAACTCGCCAAAGGGGGGCTAAATCCCATCTTTTTGCGATACAAAATGTCATCACTTAACTCACCTTTGAATGCTTGTTTTAAGATGAATTTTTTTTCTTTTTTATTTAATTTATGCTTAGAAGGCAAGGTCGCAGCAAATTCTAAAATTTTATAATCTAAAATAGGCGCTCTTACTTCTAGTGAGTTAGCCATACTCATGCGATCAACTTTTACTAAAATATCGCCAGGTAAATAAGTTTTTAAGTCGGTATAAATAATTTTTGAGAGGTGATCTAAACCATCACTTTGGTTATAAAAGTCGGTGCTAATTTTTGCTGGATGATAATTACCTAATTCATTTTTAGTTTCTATGTTTGCTAGTTTTGACCATTCGTCATCGGTTATTTGAGCGTTAGTTACGTAGAAAGCCTGAGCAGGTTCTAAGCTGAGGCTATAGAGTAATGATGATGCTTTTTGGAAAAATTTATTGTTCAAGCTGTTGCAGACTTTTGCTGTTATAGGGAATAAGCTATGACGGATAAATTTAGGAATAGAGCTACGTAATTTATTTTCGATAGCATCTATTTTATATTTTTCATATCCTGCAAACACTTCATCGCCGCCATCACCGGCTAACGCAACCGTAACTTTTTTTCGGGCTAATTGGGCAACATAAAAGGTAGGTACTAATGACGGATCGGCAAAAGGTTCATCGAAAAATTGGACGATATCTTCTAATTTGTCTAGTGCGTTTTCAGCAACTTGAAATTGAAAATGTTCTGTTTGATATTGAGAGGCGACTTGCTGAGCATAGTCGGTTTCATCAAACTCTTTCTCAATAAAGCCAATGGAGCACGTTGTTGGCTGTTTATCGCTGTTTTTACTCATTAAAGCAACAATAGCACTAGAATCTACGCCACCACTTAAAAATGCTCCTAGAGGCACATCTGCGATCATTCTTGATTCAGTACTTGCGCTTAGTTTTTTTTGTAATATTTCAGTGTTTTCTTGCAGGCTTTCATTACTTTGCTTTGCAAAAGAAATATCCCAGTATTGCTGTTTAGTTAAGCCTGATTTATCGAATATAAAATAATGGCCAGGCTCAAGTTTATAGATATTTTTAAATATGGTTTTTGGGTCTGGAATATATTGATAAGCAAAGAAATCATAAACAGCATCTGCTCTGATTTCTTTATTAATATTTGGTATTTTTAAAATAGCTTTTAATTCTGAAGCAAAGACTAGTTCTTGCTTTATAACACTATAATATAAAGGTTTTTTTCCAATTCTATCGCGTGCAACAAATAACTTTTTCTTCACTTTATCCCAAATAGCAAAAGCAAACATACCATTGATTTTGCTAAGTAGATCTACCCCATACTCTTTATATAAAGAAAGAATGACTTCGGTGTCGGTTTGGGAATTAAATTGATGACCTAGCTCAAGCAGATCTTGTTTTAACTGTTTGAAGTTATAAATTTCACCATTGAATACAATAATGAAATTGCCACAATTAGAATGCATTGGCTGCAGACCATCATCAGATAAGTCGATAATACTCAAACGTCGATGGCATAAGCCTATATCTTCATCAATAAATTTTGACCCTGAATCTGGGCCTCGATGCAATATAGACTTCGCCATATTATCGAGTGTTTTATGATCAAAAAATGAGTTGTTTAATAAAGTAAAACCAGCAATGCCACACACTAACTACATAATCCTAGTATTTGAAAATTGAAAACTTATTTAAAATATAGGTGCGAATTCAATATTTAGCTATGTTATTAAGAAATGGTTAATTATTTTGAAAATGAGCTACATTATATTAATGAGGTTGAGATGTGTTTTTAGGTATTTAAATTGGAAAATAAAATTAATATTGCTGTTTTTGCTCATAATGAAAGCGACTCTATAGTTCGATGTTTGCAAAGCATAGTACAAGCAACCTCGTCCCCTGAAAAATTGAATGTGAAAGTTCTAGTAAATGGTTGTATTGATGATACTGCCCTATTGGTTAATAATTTTTCTAAGCAGTATCCTCAATTTCAATGCGTAGAAATATCGCTTGGTGATAAATCTAATGCTTGGAATCATTACCTATATAGCGACATTGATGAAAGCCAGTTTCATTTCTTTATGGATGGAGATAATTGGTTGCCGGCTTTGATGTTAGATCATATAGAAAGTGTTGGAATGAACAGTAATAGTATCGGCATTGCTATGATTCCTATCGGTGTATCAGAGAGTTTGAGGGCATTCTTGGCTGAAAACAGGTTTATTTCAGGTAATTTTTATGGTGTATCACCTCGCTTTATTCAAGAAGTTAAACGTTATAATTTTAAACTGCCCGTTGGCTATATTGGTGATGATTCTTTAGTTATGTACCTTTTAGAAAAAGGCTTTGATTATAAAACAGGCTTAGATGAAAACCGAATTATAGAAGTGATTGAAAGTAGTGGTCCGGTAATTCCTCGAATAAAAATTTCTATTAAGAATTTAAAAATGTTGCACACAAGGTATAAAAGGTATGCATTAAGGCATTTTCAACAAGAGGTTTTTTATTTTTTGGCTAAACAGAATCGTCTCGATGAATTACCAGAACAAGCTGAACTAATTAAAAAGTATATGTTTAATATAGGTTGGAAACCGTACTTATCTTTTTATGGAATCCAAACTTTTTATCATCCATATGCCTTTTTTAAAATACTAACCTCATAAGTATTTTATTTATTAAGTATTTCTTTAGCTTGTGAAATAGTACAAAACTTAATATTGGCTTTTTGTTTACTATGTTCAATAACCTGTTGAATTCTATTACAAATACTTTCTCTGGCATTTTTATCTTGAGACAATCCAGTAACACCTTCAATTAAGCTTGAGCTATGTAAGTACATATGTAAAACCTTGTGCTTCTTTTTCAGGCTTAAATCAACTAGTTTGATCATATCTTTAGCTGAACATAGTTCAGGGCTTAAATAAATTTTACGAAGTAACTTAGTATGCCATAGCAAGCCATTGGCTTTTATCCAAGTAAATGGTGGTTTTTCCATTGCTCGATGCAATTTTTGCGCGAATGAATAATTATTTCTGTTAAAGCCACAAGTAACCGGTATTTCAAAAAGTTTTCGTTGTGAACCTTGCTGGTTCGGCTTACTAAAATTAGGCCAATATGGTGATGTATTGGCACTTTCACAGCTAAAAAACTCATTGCTGTACAAGGGGTAAATACTTGAATCTACTTCAAAGCCCTTGTCATCTAGTAATTGTAGGATCTCTCCATTTATCCCCCAACGTCCAGTGCGAAATGAACGAGGTGTTGAGCCAATATTTTGCTGAATTTTATTAATTAATAAGTCTAATTTTTGTTGTGTTTGCTCTATTGGCAAATTAACTACATGAGAAGACTTTTCTGTTGTTTCGCCAAAGAATGGTGGATTCGCCCATGGATGTAGGTGTGCGCCAACTTCGCACAGTTCTGGATTTATATTGGCCAATACATTTGCTGCATCGGTATTGTTTGCAACAGCATAATCAACAAAATAGGTGGGCTTAATACCTAGTTCTTGGCAAAATAATTGGAACGCTGGAAGTTCGAATATATTACTCACCGAAAAGTTATCGTTAGGGAATTCATCAGACCAATCCCATTCCTCTTCAGTATCTACTGTGAGAATAAATATTACATCGTCCTTGTTTGTTAAACGGGTCATCACTTATCCATTAGCATTGATTCAAATAATTGTTGGTATTCAGCTGCCATACGTTGCGCTGAGTAGTGTTTGTAGACAAAGTCCTTAGCGTTTTTGGCTAAGGTTTGTGCATAGCTTTTATCATTTAAAAGCTTTTGCCATTGTAGTTGTAGATCTGCTTTATCGCCAAAATTTGATAAAAGACCTGTCTGTTGATGAGTAATTAACTGGTCAATGCCTTTTATATCATAAGCTGCCACTGGAATTTCCATTGCCATAGCTTCCATTAAGCAGCGAGGAATACCTTCTAAGCTTGAAGTCATCACAAATAAATCAAATTGCTGTAATAGGGCAAGCCGGTCATCTCTAAAACCAAGAAAATCAATACAATCCTTTGATTTTAATGTTTGGCTGTACTGCTCTAAATCTTTTCTTAATTCGCCGTCGCCGAGTAAAGTTAAGCGAATATTTGGGTCTGTTTGAAATAAGCTATCGAAAATATTGAGTAAATCTTGAATATTCTTACGGCTGATCATTTGACCAACAAAGCCGATATTCTTTACTTTACTTGTTGCCGCTTTAGCTTTAGTTCGTTGCTGTTCAACTTCGCTTAAATCGACACCATTTTGAATATACTCTAACTTAGGTTTGGTTATGCCATAGCGCTTAACATCTAAAACTAATTGTTTAGATAAAGGCACTACCTTATCGGCAAAACGCATCATATGACAGCCAAGCCAAATAAAAGTTTTTAGTTTTAAATCGTCAACATTCTCAAATCCATGTGGTGTTACAACTACTTTAATCCCAGCCTTTTTAGCAACAATGACAGCGAGAATATCTGATTTATAGCCATGACTATGAATAATGTCTATACCTCTGTTTTTGATTAAGCGCACTAATTTGTTAATAACGCTAAGATCAAATTTATTGCTCATGGGGATCTCATGAGTATGCTCGCTGTATTTTTTAAATTGCTTCACTAATTCTAAGTTTTGGCTATTTTGCTCAAGGGTTACTGCTAGTTCATAGTTAATGTTTTGTGCTTTGTTATTATTTACTAGCGCCAAAATCCAGCGCTCAGCGCCATAAAATCCTGTAGGGCAAATAAACTCTAATACTTTAATTTTCTTAGCCATTAGATTTATCTCCCAAGGTTTGTATCCAGGTCTTTATACTTAACAATGTTCCTATTGCTCTGGCGGGAAAATACAAAAGATAAAACTTTAAAATATTAACTATGTTGATTTTTCTTTGGGCGATAAAAAATAGTCTAATGCTGTAAATAACAACCGGTATTAGCATTAGTGTTATACAAGATATAAACAGCTGGCTTTGTAGGGTGATTATGGCGAATAGGGATATAACTAACAGTAGGAGTAATAGAATAGGGATAATAAAACTAGGTAATTCTCTTAGTGGCGGTATGCGACCTGATATTGAGCCTAAATTTGACTGCCCGCGCCAAATTTCTTTTTTAAACATAGGTAAAAATTCTTTATCTTCTCCTAGATGCACATAGTGGCTTTTTGAGGAATAAAGTAGTTTTCCTAGCTCACTTACTTTATGAGTAAAATAGTAATCTTCGCACGTGGTTAAGTGTTCAGGAAAACCATGCACTTTTTTAAATGTTGCTGCGCTAAGTAATAAGTTTCTGCCAGGTAAAAAACTTACAAAAGTATCAATATCGGCGTTACTCAATGCGGTACGTATTTGTTCAAGTGCTGGCTCGCTAGGGCTATTTTTTTGTATTGCACTAATGAGCGCAATATCGCTGTTTGCTGTTAAAGTGTTGAGTAGCTTGGTTAGCCAATTAGGAGCTAAATCAATATCGGCATCTAAAAATGCAAAATATTCCCCTTTAGCTAATTTGGCCCCGTAATTTCGTAGTGCGGAAATGGTGAGAGCTGTTGATGCTTGAATCACCTTTAAATTTGTTTTTTCTATGAATAACTTTTCTGCGGCAAAAAACTCATTCTGACTAACCACTATCACTTCAAATTCTTGCATAAAGTCTTGTGCAAAAATGGAATCTAAAGTTTGTACTAACATTTCTTCCCGACCTTTGTGGGGAATAATAAAAGATACTTGTACCGCCATATTAAAGTCCTGCCTTAATTAAAAAACAGTTCAATTTAGTCGATAGGGTGCGTAGCCAAAAAAATTCTTTTTTAATTGAAGTTTGTTCAAAGGCAGTTAAAACGTTGAGTAAAAACTGTTTAGTTTGTGATGGTTTTATCGTTTGTTGAACCATAAGATTATACTTTGGCGCTTTACATTTATTGCTTTTTACAAACTCTTTGATGCCATCATTTTGCATTAAAATGGCTAATATTCTAGTTACAGTTCTTGAAGGTTCATGCTCTAAAGTATGCACTACATATTGATAGAAAAAGTCTGCTTTAGCTTTATAGGCTTGTGCGCTTGTTTTATCCTCTGCAAAGTAAAATGCCATATAAAGGATGTTGGCTTTTCTTATATCTTGTGCTGTCCATGTGTGATTAGGGTACTCAAGAATTTCAGGTTTATCTAAATAAGGATATTCATTATCTAACATCCAATGACAGTAATGCATGAAAGATTTTTTTATCAAATAAAAGCAATGGTCAAACTGAGTGATACTTTCTTTAATTAACAGGTATTTGTATACAGATTGCAGAAAAATAGTATAAAACCAAGACTCTTCAACATTAAGTAAATCGCGCTTATTAATATCATCAAAGTGGCTAATGGTTTGTTTAATCACTAACCCTGCTTTATCTAAATAACTTTGCTTGCTAGTTAACTCAAAACTATCAATAAGAGTTGAAACATAGTTTCCTGTACCTCGATCTAGTGGATACTGTTGCTTAAGAGTGTTTTTTAAGTCTGCTCGGTTGTTATTTTTTAAAGCGACTAACATTTCCCCAAATGTACCTGTGCCTTCAAATACATTAGTGATCCATTGACTTAATTGTAATACCGCATCTTTAGAGCTTTGATCACCTGTTAATAAATAATGTAGCATTAAACCTGTGGTGTAACAGTGATTAGTACCCGGACCGCCGCCGCCGGCATGGTCTTGATAGGCATTACTTTTTTGTAAGGCTGAATAGGTTCTATGGGTAGCTGTTTCGGCAGATAAATAGTGATCGGTATGCCAAAATAACCCGTTGTTGTAATGTGCTTTGTCTTTTTCGGTATGGTAAATATCAATATCTTTAATGTGCTGTGCAAGATCTTGTGCCAATGTCCACCAGCGCTGATCTTTGGTTTTTAAAAACTGATAAATAAACCCATATAAAGGATCATACTGATTGTTGTAATGGGAAATTAATTCTGTAGCGTAATTAGTTTCTAAAGTTTCGTGATCAGCAAAAATATCGCCAAAATTTCTCCAACCAAATTCATCAATTTTTTCGCGCTTAACAAAGAAGTCATTATCTGAATCAATCCCTGAATTAATAAGTTTGTGCAGGCTTGACTGATGCTCTGATGTAATGAGGTAAGGAATGGCATTGGTACTCGTTAAATATTGAGTATCAATATTGCATAGCAAAGGTTTTAGATAAAATTCTCGGTTATTTTCTTGGCAGTTAAAATCAACCTGAAAGGTGTAGCTTTTCTTTTCTCCTGGTTGTAGTTCATAGCCATAAGAATGATCTTTTGGGAATAAACCAAACTCTATATTATGTTGATTGCAAGCGATAGATGTTGGAAAGTTTTGCCAAAAATCATCAATAGCATAGGCCGCACTTTGCTTGGCATTTGAACATTTAATTATTGGCGATGATCGTCCTTGATGAATCGATGATTTATCGCCATCACTGACTTTATAGCCTGAAAATTCTAAAGCTAATTTGCCTTTAGAGTCGATGTGATTTTTACTCTGCCAATTTTTTCCGCCACTGCTTGCTTGAAATATAGAAAGTGAATTTGTCGCGCAGTTTTGCCAAGGCTTATTGCCGTCTAACTTATATTCAACAGTGCTTTTATGCACAGTATTTGCTTTACAAACAAGCGAATTAAATAAAAATGAATTCTCATTGCCTAAGTCCCATTTCCCTTTATGATGCAACATAGGTAAAGGGTTATGAATGCTAAAATTGTGTTTTACACGGCTACTATTTTTATAAAAACTAAAGCTGAAATTAAATTCAATGGCCGATGCTTTATGCTTATTTTTCCATATGCCTTGATAATTAATGACCAACTCTAAAGAAGTATGTTTGGTCACCTTTACTGAGTTTATCGACGGCGAAAAAAGCTTGTTGTTTTCATCTGCTAACTCGAATGAATCAATTGCTTGTTTATAGTCGTTTTTGTCATTTTGGCTCTGTTGTAATAATCCCAAATGGTGTTTTGACAAACAGTAATTCGACTCATTAACTTTTACAGTGTAATGGTCCAATTCATCAAATAATTCAAGTTTACCTGTTGCAAGTGTATCGGTAATGATACCGCTGTACTCACTGCTTTTGACAACTTTTAATGCTATAGATTTGTTAGCGTCTAGATCAATAAAGAAACTTACCTCAACCCATTTTAGAGAGTTGTTTTGCCATTTTACTAAGCTTGAAAAATGAGCTTCAACCACTTTGTTTTGCTCATTAATTAATACTAATTCAGCTTCAGATTGCACTTTATTTAGGGCGATCGGAAATGATAGTTTTACAAAACTATTGCTACGGTCAAAGGCGTCTTTTTCATTAATATTTAATGGAACTTCGAACATCAGTAAGAAATGAACTACTATTTATTGTTATTGGGTCTTTGTATTTAATTAGGATTAAAATCCTTAAAAGTCAATTTTTTAGCAAACTAATCAAGTGAACAAAAAACAATAAAATGGCAATCACTGTTACCTTTACACCGTATCAAAAGCAACTCCATCAAACGCTCGGCGAGAATTGGCTAACAATATCGACAAAAGTGGAGTGTAACTTTTTTTTATCCTGGGATTGGATTTCAAGTTGGTTGCTGAGTTTTGATGGTGAACTTTTTATTGTTGAGGCCAAAGAAAACAATCAGCTTGTTGCCATCGCATTAATTGGCCAATCTAGTCGCAAGATATTTAAATTTTTTACGGTGAAGCAATGGCACCTTAACAAAGCGGGCGTGCAAAAAGTTGATCAGTGTTGGATTGAGTATAATGATATTTTAGCTATCAATAAGCCTGCTAAAGAAGCATTACTCACGGCTCTTGCTAATTCACAACATTGGCATGAACTGAGCATTGGCATGGCGGCTGAGGATGAATTAGAAGCTAGTAGTTTATCAGCTGTTAATAAACGCAGGATTATCGAGTTAGTTGGTTATCGAGTTAACTTTGCTCAAATACAAGAGCAATGTTTTGAACAAAGCTTATCTAAAAACACACGTCAAAAACTAAGTAAGAATCAACGTGAGCTAGAGCTATTCGGAAAAGTAAATTTTGCCCATATAACTAATTCAGATGAAATTATAAAAGCATTACCCACTATTGCTAATTGGCATATAAAACGCTGGCAAAATCATAACCCGCCAAGTGGTTTTAGCAATGAGCACTTTTATCAATTTATCAGGGCGCTTATTAAAAGTAACAAGCAAATAAGTGCGCAATTAATCAAGTTACAAATAGATAATAAAGATATCGGCTATTTATTAAATTTTGTTGAAGGTAATAAGGTATATTTTTATTTAAGTGCTATTGATACGGATGCTCTGCCCAATATAAATATAGGTAATGTACTTCATAGTTGGGCTATAAAATATTATCAAAGCATAGGTATGACATCATATGACTTCTTGTTAGGCGATTACCAATATAAACGCTCACTGTCGAATCAAAAATACTCACAAAGTATGCGCTGTTATTACAAAAATTCTGTACTGTTAATTATTGAACAATTTGCTCGCAAGATAAAATCTGTATTTATTTCTACAAGCTAATATATCGCCTTACTTTGCTGCCAATGTAATTAGTAGCAGCCAAAGGTAAGAATGACCAAAGCTTGGCGATTATATTTCGATAAGTAGAGAGTGTGGCTGCAGGGTTAGATATATTGCTATAAGGCCTTGTTTGCCAAGCTAAAGGTAGTGCTTGAGCCCCCCATTGTTTTTTAAACTTAAAAGTGTTTTGGCCAAAGCTAGAACGGCCAAAATCGAAATAGTTACAGCCTTGCTCTATGGCAATATTAAGCATATTAAAATATAACAGCATATTAGCATTGGTATGGTTGAACTCTCGTAAACTTGACGCCCAAGGTACGCTACAAACTTGTTTTGAATTAATTATCATACCTCCTGCAATAGCTTGTTCATTTAGTTTCACAATCACAATGTGGACATTTTTTTGGTAATGATTGTTGATACCTTCAAACCAAGTAAATGTATGTACGGGTGAGCCAAGCGCCCTCATATTTTTACAGTAGACATCATAAAACTCGCTTAAACTGGAATCTTGATTAACTTCACAAGTTAACTTATTTTTTTCTGCCTTTCTGACCTGACTACGAACCTTTGCTTTAAATCCACTCCAAAGTTCATCGCGACTATCTGGCAAAGCTAGAATCATTCTAACTTTACTTCCCTCGATAATTTCTGCTTCAGGTTTCAATGGTAAGCTTGCACTGTCACGTAACTGCCATTGCTTAATATTTTGCTCAGCCATTTGCTTTTCGGCTGAAGATAGTAGCTTGTTTGTTATTTTGCGGGAGTTAGTTAACGCTCCACCGATATCACAATAAGGGAGTGAGCAGTAACTTTTTTTGCCAAATATAGTTTTAAAAATTGCTATAGGTAGTACGCCAACAACACTATCGTTTTCAATAGCAAGTAAATAAGGACAAGTTAATTTATAAGTTGTCTCTAAGGTGTTTTTGTAGGCAAGCAGGTGGTATGGGGATGCCTGATTATGTTTTTTAACGTACTCATCCCATAATGAATAATGTTTAGATGTTAAACTTATTATTTGCAAATTAAGTGATACCTAAAGTAGATTCTGCGCATTTTACCCGGCTTTTATATGTTTTTTTTATGACCAATTATAGTGTAGATGCATTTATTGAAATTGGTAAAAATGATTTTTAAATTAGCGTGTTATATCAAATTAATTTATTTATTCATCGGCCTGTACTTTTTAATTATTCTTCTATACTTAGTAGATTATTTGAACAATAAATGCGCAATCCAATAGAGCGCTCGATCATTATCAAGGGAGTTATAATGAGAGTTTCACTGATCTATCCTGCTATTATTTTCTCTAGCCTGCTTACTTTGTCTGCCTGTGACGTATCAAAATCATTAGAAGAACATCAATTAGATGCAAAACAAAGCATGGCTGATAATGATTATAAAACAGCAATAATCTCTCTTAAGAATGCCTTGCAAAACAAGCCAGATGATACAGAAAGTCGTTATTTATTAGGTAAGAGCTATTTATTAAATGGTGAGATTAACGGCGCTAAGAAAGAATTAAATAGAGCATTGGAATTAGGCTTTGATTTGAACTTAATTCAGCCATTGCTAGTTCGCTGCGATCTGTTTGTGGGCGATAGTAATGGTTTAGTGGATCAAAACAAACAACAAGTAAGTCTTGCAAAAGCAACCCAAATAGAAGTCAATGCAATTTCTGGCATCGGCCTTAGCTACCTTGGTATGCCACAACAAGGGCAAGCGTTATTAGCAGAAAGCTTACAAAGTGATTTAGTCGATAATTTTTATTATAAGTTAGCGAAAGTGTGGGTTGCTGGTAATAACGATCAAGTTGAGCAAGCCATTGCTATGGCGAAAACACTAATGGCTGAAGACTCCGAGTTTAAAGACGCGCAGTTATTATTAGCTAACTTGTATATAGTGAATAATCAGCATGATATGGCAATTGATCTACTTGAAAATTACATTGAAAATTTCCAATATAATTATCTTGTGCGGTTAACTTATATTTCTACCTTATTGCAGGTTAATAGAATAGTTGATGCTGAAAAACAAACTGATTTCTTATTATCAATGTTTCCTAATGCATGGTTTGCCAATGAACTTAAAGCTGAAATTAGCTTACGCCAAGGCCAGTATAAAGAAGCTGCAGAATATGCTGGTATTGCTTTAACTAATCAACCTGGCCTATTTAAGTCTAACTTAATTGCGGGGTTAGGGTTTTATCAATCAGGTAACGATGAAATGGCTTTTCATCATTTAGCATTAATTGAATCTCGCTTGCCGCCAAGTCATTTTGCCCATCAAATACTAACCACAGTGAAGCTACGCTTAGGTTATACCGAAGAAGCTATTGCCGTAATAGATGCAATTGAAGATTTAACTGAAGATGAATTCTCATTACTTGCAAATGCAAGTGTCGCCCTTATTCGTACTGGTGATAGAGAAAAAGCTCAAGAATATATTAAGCGTATGGACAGTATTGAAAGTACTGACAGTCGTTTACTAAGCAAACGAGGCGTGTTTAAACTTTCAGTGAATGATGCCGGCGGTATCAAAGACTTAGAGCAAGCTATTTCATTAGATCCTGACTACGATAACGCTCGCCTGGCTCTACTTTATAATTATTTACGCAATGCTAAATATGCAGAGGCGATGAAAGTAGCCAATGTTTGGATTAATGAATTTCCTAAAAAAGATGGTGGCTACCTAGCCCAAGGTTTAGTGTGGAGAAAGCAGGGAAATACTGTTGAGGCTAAAAAGTCATTCAAAATGGCATTGCAACAAGTACCTGATAGTTTGGGGGGCTTATATAATTTAGCGGCTTTAGATGTAAATAATAAACAATATCAATCAGCGTTTAATTATTTAAAACAACTATTAGAGTTGAACCCTACACATGAGGGGGGCCTGCGCTTGGTAGTTAATATTAGTGATAAGTTAGATGATGAGTTACAAGCTATTAAGGTTATTGATTCATTAATTATTAACAATCCTGAGCAAGTATCATTACAGCTAAGTAAGGCTAAAATTTTAGTCAAAAATGGTAAAGCTGAACAAGCAATGGAATTATTAGCGAAACTAGAGTCTTCGCAATATCAAAACCAAACTTATTTAACCTTATATGGCACGCTTGCCTTAGCAAACAGTCAATTTGAATTATCTGAACGTATTTTTAAACAATTAACTACTATTGCCCCTAATTTATTTTCAGCACACGTCGGCTTACTCTCAGTATATGAAGCGCAAGGAAATTTTCAACAAGCTTTTACGCAAGTGAAGAAGTCGCAAACTATCTTTCCGGCCAGAGCTGAGCTGCGTTTATATGAAGTACATTATCTATTGAAAACTAAATCCTTTGCCCAAGCAAAACTAACACTAGATAAGATAGATGAAACAAAAGTTAACCCATCAAAATACTTAGCATTAAAAACCAAATATCATGGGCAAGTTGGCGAGTTAGATGCATCATTGAAATATGCAAGACAGTTGTATTCCTTAAATCCTGATTACAATAATAGTTTGTTATTTGCGCAAGTCTTGCAAAAGTCTGGAAATAGGGTTGAAGCACTGACAATTGTTGAAAAAAGTATTAATGAATTCGGCATAACACCGTCGTTAGAAAATTTACGAGCTGAGCTGAATGTTGATAATAACCCTGAGCAATCGTTAGCTTATTATCAAAAACTGGCCAAGGATAACCCGAATAACTATGTCGTGTTAAATAATCTAGCTTGGTCAGCTCTTTTGGTTAATGATTACCAATTGGGATTAGAAAGTGCGCAGAAAGCCGTTGCATTAGCCCCAGACCAGCCACAAGTGCTAGATACTCTGGCTGTGGCACAAATGAAATTGGGCAACTATGAAGAGGCTGAATCTATTCTTGTAAAGGTTTTAGAAAAGCTACCTAACGAAGTATCTGTTTCTTTGCACTATGCTGAGGCCTTGATCCATTTGAGTAAACTCAGCCAAGCACAAGCAGTATTAGACAATTTAGAAAATAGTTCTGAAAAACAAGAATTGATTAATCTTATCGCTTCTTCAAAAGGGTAATTTTAGATGCGCCGAGCAGTTAGCATTATTGCCCTATTTTGCTTTTTGAGTAGTAAGGTTTTAGCTGCCGAGCCTATTGTTGAAACAATTGCAAAGATTAAGCCTGCTATTGTCGGAGTTGGTATTTTTACTGCTAATGAACACCCTCAGAATAAACTTTATGGCACAGGATTTGTTATAGGCAATGGCAAATACATCGTTACTAACTATCATGTACTACCCCCTAAAGATAAATTACAGAATAATCAGACTCAGGTTGTTTTTTCAGGTACCGGTAAGTTAAGTCGGGTGCATAAAGTTAAACTTGTTGCAGAGTCTCAAACCTATGATCTAGCCGTATTAGAACTTCTAGAATTTTCACTACCTGCATTAAAATTAGCTCCAGAGCCATTTATTCCTGAAGGGAGTAAAATTGCCTTTACCGGCTTTCCTATTGGAGCCGTGTTGGGGCTATATCCTGTAACTCATCAAGGGTTTATATCGAGCATAACGCCGGTAATAGTGCCTGCGGGTAGTACAAATCAGTTAACTGCAGAAATGATTAAAACTCTCAAGGATCCATATCTTGTCTATCAATTAGATGCGATTGCTTACCCTGGCAACAGTGGTAGTCCCGTTTACTCAGCTGATTCAGGGGAGGTCATTGCCGTGATAAATAAAACTTTTATCCAGCAAAGTAAAGAAGCGGCATTAAGTAACCCCAGTGGCATTACTTACGCAATCCCGGTTAAATATTTACATCAACTTCTACAAACAAATGGAATTGAGGTCGTTATTAGCAAGCAGTAAGCTATTTGCTTACTCTAATAGGCTTTCACCATCAGAACTTTGTGGTAATGATTTCGCTTGTTGGGCTAATCTGACTGGGTGATCGGTTGGCAGTAACTGAGAAATAGCTACCAGTTCAATATTATTGCTAGCTAATACAGGGATCATCTTTTGTAAAACCTTAATGGTTTCTGGATGAGGGTGTGCTATAGCAATCACATTGCCATATTTTTTACTTGAACGAACAAGTTTTTCAAATTGCTTTTCTATATATTGTTCATCAATTTTATTATCTAAAAATATATGGCGATGCAAGCTTGGGATCCCTACTTGCTGAGCTATATATTCAGCTTGTGAATATTGACTCGTTTTAGAATCTAAAAAAAACAAATCATTGTCTTTTAAAAAATTCATCGTCCATGACATAGGCTCAGACATCTGCGTTAATTTGCTACCCATATGATTGTTAATGCCTATTACATGGGGAATATCAGCAATAGAAGCCGCTAAAACTTGATGTACGCTTTCCTCTGCCATA
This sequence comes from Thalassomonas sp. M1454, assembly GCF_007097525.1. Lineage (GTDB taxonomy): Bacteria > Pseudomonadota > Gammaproteobacteria > Enterobacterales > Alteromonadaceae > Thalassotalea_A. Next base: position 135,907 of record NZ_VKDD01000001.1, on the reverse strand, counting down.
TTTGAGGTAAGCGCCCCAGGACCTAGTGTTCGGTTATTAATAGACTCCATAGGTACATGCAATAAAACTTCTCGGTTTTGTTTATTGCTTTGCTCAGCAAGGCTTCGTCCAAAAGGAGTGTGTGGTAACACTGAGAAGGTAACTTGCTTGGGTAAATTTAGCGCTGTTTTATCTGTAGCACGCCAACCAATATCATCGATTACAATGGCGACTTTGTCTACATTAAATGCAAAAGCTTGAGTTGAAACAAAAATAACAAGAGAGAAAAAAATACGCACAGGAAAATTCTTATTTTTATTAATTATTGATTTAAATGCTAATAATCAAAGTTAGCATTCATATTTATGATTATCAGAATAACAATAATTAAAGATAAAATCGATTAACTATAACATTTATTTAAATAGTTTCTAACAAACCCTTTAACAGCAAGGGTTACAGAAGATAATAAATCGATTACAGCTTGATTACATTTAGTTGTAGCAGTAGAGTATGTTTATTATTAATCATTATTAGGATGAAATATGAACAATGTTGTTTACGCAAACATGATGCAGCGTTTATTTGCCAATGCCATCGATGGCTTATTAATTTTAATTCCTATGTTAGTGATTAGTAGCTTAGCTTTTATTGATATTTCTGTGGCGATATTGGCTTTGTTATTTAGCCACTTTGCTTATTGGTTTTATAGCTATTATTTTCATGCTCGTTTTGGCGCGACTCTTGGCAAACACATTATGGGGATCCAAGTTCTTAACATACAGATGCAGCGAATTGATAAAAAAGTCGCTTTTAAGCGGGGTGTGGTCGATTTAGTCTTTGCAATGTGCGGAGCATTTATCGCGCTATCTGCAATTTATCAGATTGATTTTAATTATTTTAGTGAGCTTAGCTTTTTTGCTCGAGAAGCTTATCTTTCTAGCTTGGCTGCTGATGAGGCTGTAATTTGTGCGCAGTTATTTTCTTATTGGTTAGCGAGCGAATTTATTGTGATGTTATTTAATAAGCGTAAACAAGCCACGCAAGATTGGTTTGCTGGCACAGTTATAGTGGTTAAGTCTTCAGTTAAAACTAATTTAGTAGTAGGTGGAGCAAGTAGCTAGAGTTTAGCTACTTACACCAAAGTTTAGGGTTGACCGGTTTACCTTTATGGCGAATTTCGAAATACAAACCGGTTTGGCTTTGCCCACCACTTTGACCAACAAGCGCAATAGGCTCGCCTATTTCTACTCTATCGCCAACGTTCTTAAGTAAGGCTTGATTATGACCATATAAGCTCATATAGCCTTCACCATGGTCTAAGACCACAACTAAACCATAGCCTTTAAGCCAATCGGCAAAGAGAACTGTGCCATTATGGATAGCGGTAACATCTCGGCCCAATCGAGAGCTTAAATACACACCTTTCCAGCGCAAGTAGCCTTGCTTTTTAGTGCCAAATCTATGGGTTAGTGTACCTTTTGCTGGCCAGCGTAATTTATTCTTTAATTTACTCAGGCCTTTTAACTCTTGCTCTTTTTGTAGCTGTGCTTGTATTCTAGCTAACGCTTGAATAAGCGACTTTTCTTCACCCTCTAATTTATTCAAACGCTGTTTACTTGACAATATTTGTGAATTTAAGGTTTTGAGGGTCTGTTTACGCTCACTACGCTGTGTTTCTAAAGCTTGCTTCTGAGCAAGTTGTTTATTCACTAAAGCTTCTAATTCTTCAGCTTGCTGCTGCTGTTGCTGTTCTACCGATTTTAATTGCGTAATTACTTCTTTAAAGTTATCTATGCTCTGAATACGGGCATCATTTAAGTACTGATAATAGGTTAACGTTCTATCGACGTCACTTGGCCCTTGCTGATTTAGTAATAATTTTAAATAGTCGTGATGACCGGCAGAGTAGGCGCTCCGAATTTGTTCAGCTAAAACATCTTCTTGCTGTTGTTTCTTTACTAGTAACTCTTTTTGCTGCTTATTAAGAGTGCTTATTTTATCTGTTACAACTTGCTTGTTCTGTTTTAGCTCATTCATTTTTTTTGCTGTTGAAGCTATGGCTAAATCATCTTGCTTTAGTTTTTTCTCAATTTCTTTTTGCTGTTTACTGGTTAATTTGATTGATTTTTTTTGTTGTTCAATTTTATTTTTAACTGCATTCAAATCACTCTTTTGCGAACTACTCTGAGCAAAGCTTTGCTGACTCAATAAAGCTAAGTGGCAGATAAGCACAATCGATATGCCTCGTTTGAGGCATATCTTTGCTAAATTAGAGTGTTTTTTGGAGACAATAATCAAGATAAAATTAATCTGTAACCTTCATTAAAGAGCTGCCCGTCATTTCGCTAGGCTGCTCCATTGCCATAAGCTCTAACAAAGTAGGCGCTATATCGCTTAATGCTCCGGTATTACTTGGTGTTGCATTACGGCCAACATAGATAAGAGGTACAGGTTCACAAGTATGAGCTGTATGAGCCTGGCCGCTGGTAGCATTAACCATCATTTCAGCATTACCGTGATCGGCGGTAATTAAACACTCTCCGCCAGTCTTTTCTAGGGCAGAGACCACACGACCAATAGCAGTATCAACTGCTTCGCAGGCTTTAACTGCAGCATCAAATTTACCTGTGTGGCCTACCATGTCACCGTTCGGGTAATTACAAATAATTAAGTCATGCTCGCCACTTTCAATAGCTGCAACTAATTTATCGGTAAGTAATACTGAATTCATTTCAGGTTGTAAGTCATAAGTAGCAACTTGCGGAGAAGGGATTAATATACGCTCTTCTCCTTTAAATGTATCTTCTCGGCCGCCACTAAAGAAAAATGTGACATGGGCATATTTTTCCGTTTCAGAAATACGCAGTTGCGTTTTGTTATGCTTTTCTAACCATTCGCCTAAAACATTGTTTAATTCAACAGGAGGGTAAGCGGCTGGCGCATCAATATCGGCAGCGTACTGAGTTAACATCACAAACTCGTGCAATTTAGGTTGTTTCTTTCTGCTAAAACCAGAAAAGTCAGGTTCGGTAAAACAGCGGCTAAATTGGCGTGCTCTATCGGCTCTGAAATTCATAAAAATCATTGAATCGCCGTCATTAACTTCTATGGCATTGCCATTGGCATCTAAAATTGCGGTTGCACCAACAAATTCATCGTTTTCATCGCGTGCGTAAGCGGCTGCTAATGCCTCTGATGCCGTATTAGCTGTGTGTAAACCTTCACCACAAACCATAACGTTATAAGCAGCTTCAACTCTATCCCAACGCTGATCTCTGTCCATTGCATAATAGCGGCCAATAATAGAGGCGATTTGTCCATTACCTAGTTCAGCAAATTTTTGTTCTGCTTTCGTTAGTGGATCAGCTGCGCTTCTTGGTGGTGTATCGCGTCCGTCTAAAAAGGCGTGCAAATACACTTTAGTTGCGCCGCGCTCTGCCGCCATATCGAGTAAGGCTAAGATGTGATCTTCGTGGCTGTGTACGCCACCAGGAGAAAGCAAGCCAAATACATGTACAGCTTTATCTTGGCTAACAGCGCCATCGATAGCAGATATAAGAGTATCGTTTTGTTTAAAATCGCCAGTTTCAATCGCTTTGGTAATACGGGTGAAATCCTGATAAACGATGCGTCCAGCGCCAAGGTTAACATGGCCAACTTCTGAGTTACCCATTTGACCATCAGGTAAACCAACCGCCATACCAGAAGTCTCAATAAGCATGTTTGGTCGTTCTTGCATAAGTTTATCCATTACTGGAGTGTTAGCATGAAAAATGGCATTCGATTCGCTGTTTTTACGATAACCCCAGCCATCGAGAATTAATAACACCATAGATTTTTTATTGCTCATTGTTCTGCCCTGATAATGTATCTGTTGATTTTAAACGTAAGTTCCTTGATTCTGCCAAATATAATGCTTCAGGGCTAGGTTTGTCTGCTTTTGTTGGCTAATTTTTTTTAAATAGACTTGCTATCGGCGCAAAAGGTATACTATTGCTCTTAAATTTTTACCAATAGCCATATTTTTGGTTATGACCAAATCAAATAGAGAAGAACATAATGATGGAACAACTAATTACTTTTGCTGAGAATAACGCGATGTTATCAATGGCTTGGTTAGCAATTGCAAGTATGCTGGTATTTATTACTATCAAAAGTAAATTGTCGCCAGTTAAAGAAATTAATACTCAAGAGTTAACTTTGTTAGTTAACCGCGAAGATGCACAAGTAATTGATATTCGTAGCGAAGCGGATTTCAAAAAGGGCCATATCTTAGGTTCTAAGCACCTTGCTGTAGAAAAAATTAACAATAACCAGTTACAAGGCCTTGAAAAAGCAAAAGACAAACCCATTATTGTAGTATGTACAGCAGGAATGACTGCTTTACCTGTAGCAAGAAAGTTATTAAAAGCAGGATTTAGCCAAGTAAGTTCATTGAAAGGTGGCTTCTCAGGTTGGCAATCAGCTAATTTACCTGTTACCAAGTAATATTACTTATTAAGGCGAAAAAATGGCTAACGTAACAATTTATACTCGTGATTATTGCCCTTACTGTATAAGAGCAAAGGCTTTGTTAGATCAAAAGCAAGTTTCATATACTGAAATTAGTATTGATAAACAGCCGGAAAAACGAGTTGAAATGATAGAACGCAGTAAAGGCGGCATGACAGTTCCACAGATCTTTATTAATGATCAAGTGATAGGTGGCTGTGATGATTTAATGGCTCTTGAATATAAACAAGAACTAGATACGTTATTAGCCGAGTAAATAATTTGTAGCCCAGACTACAATGTAATTAATTAAATTTTAGGAAGTACAGATAATGTCTGAAGAAAACCAAGCAACAAACGGTGCTGACCAATCAGCTCCAGCACAACCACAATTCGCAATTCAAAGAGTTTACACTAAAGATGTATCTTTTGAGTCGCCAGCAGGTCCAGCTATTTTTCAAAAAGAATGGCAGCCAGAAATTAAATTAGATTTAGATACTAAATCTAATAAATTAGCAGAGGGTACTTTTGAAGTTGTTTTATCATTAACTGTAACTGCTAACTTAGGCGAAGAAGTTGCTTTCTTATGTGAAGTTCAACAAGCCGGTATCTTTACTATTGGTAACATGCCTGAAGCACAAATGGCTCATACATTAGGTTCATTCTGTCCTAACACTCTTTTCCCATACGCACGTGAAGTGGTAAGTAGCTTAGTATCTCGTGGTACATTCCCACAATTAAACTTAGCTCCTGTAAACTTTGATGCGTTATTTGCTTCTTACGTTCAACAACGTGCAGAACAAGCAAAAGCAGCACAACAAACTGCAGACGCTTAATGTCGATGCAAGCTGATATCAGTGTGATTGGAGCAGGATCTTATGGTACTGCTCTAGCATTCTGCTTAGCTAGAAATAAGCATAAAACCTTACTTTGGGGGCGCTCAAATGAGCATGTTGCAGCCATGGCAGCATCACGAAGTAATGATAAGTATTTGCCTGGTTTTACTTTTCCTGATTCTTTAGAGCTAATAGCTGATTTAGAAACAGCGGTAAAAGCGAGTAAAAATTTACTTGTAGTCGTACCAAGCCACGCTTTTGTTAAAATGTTAGAGCTAATAAAGCCATTTTTAACTAAAGAGCACAAAATTGCCTGGGCTACAAAAGGTTTAGACCCACTTGAAGGGCGTTTACTGCAAGAAGTTGCCACTGATATTTTAGGTGCTGACACGAGTTTAGCAGTTCTTTCAGGGCCTACCTTTGCTAAAGAAATGGCTGCAGGTATGCCAACGGCTATTTCTTTAGCGTCTACTGATGCTGATTTTGCTCATACTCTATCTGAACTTTTACACTGTGAAAAAACATTTAGAGTGTACCTTAACGATGATTTCATCGGAGTACAGCTTGGTGGTGCCGTTAAGAACGTTATTGCAATTGGCGCCGGAATTGCCGATGGCATAGGTTTTGGTGCGAATGCTAGAACAGCTTTAATTACTCGTGGCTTAGCCGAAATGAGTCGTTTAGGTGCTGCAGTAGGTGCTGATCCAAAAACCTTTATGGGTATGGCTGGTTTAGGTGATTTAGTCCTAACGTGTACCGATAATCAATCCCGTAATCGACGCTTTGGCCTCGCTTTAGGGGCTGGGGAAACAGTTGATACCGCGATTGAAAATATTGGTCAGGTGGTTGAAGGCTATAGAAATGCTAAAGAAGTCTACATGTTAGCCGAGCGTAACAATGTTGAAATGCCTATCGTAGAGCAAGTTTATCAAGTTTTATATCAAGGTAAGTCGGCAAAAGAAGCTGCATTACAGCTACTTGGACGCAATAAGACAAGCGAGTAAGCTTAACTAATTTATGATAAAAAACCGCTCAATTGAGCGGTTTTTTTTTGCCTACACGGATGTAGGTACTTAGATTTTGTCTGGAACGTAAAATCTGTGCCCCTCACGATGTGGGGTATGCCGAAACGCCATGGATGGTTTAGTTTCGGTAGCGCTGATTTTGTCGGGAACATAAAATCTGTTTTGGTTTTATACTGCACCCTTAAAACCAAGCTGACGCCATGCTTCATAAACAATAACAGCAACGGAATTTGATAGGTTCATGCTGCGAGAGCCTTCGGTCATTGGAATGCGAATTTTATCCTGATCTGGAATTTGATCTCTTACTGAATCAGGTAAGCCACGAGTTTCTGCGCCAAAAATAATGTAATCGCCTTCGCTAAACTCTACCTCGCCATGAAAGCGAGTAGCTTTGGTCGTTGAGGCATATACTCGTTGCGGCTGCTCATTTTTAATAAAGTCTTCATAGCTTTTATGTAATTTTAAATTGGCAAATTCATGGTAATCTAGGCCAGCACGGCGCAGACGTTTATCGTCTATGTCAAAACCAAGTGGTTCAATTAAGTGTAAGCGAAAGCCGCTATTGGCACATAAACGAATTATGTTGCCTGTATTTGGTGGGATTTCTGGTTCAAAAAGTACGATATCTAACATTTTCGTCTGCAATTACATATAAAATAATATCTAGTATACAATGCTCTCAACTTTAGCTTAAAGTATAATTTTATTAATCTCATCAATAGTGCAATTTATGTCGAACCAAAGTTATGAAAATTTAGTTAAGTTAGCGAGTAAAATGGCTATTTTAGTGGCGGCTATTTTAGTTGTAAGCAAACTTTATGCTTGGTGGATTTCTAGCTCGTCGGCAATGCTGGCTTCGACCACAGATTCAATTCTTGATGTATTTGCTTCTCTTTGTAGCTTTATTATTATCCGATTTTCGTTAAGTCCGGCAGATAAAGAGCATCGCTTTGGTCATGGTAAAGCAGAAAATCTAGCCGCACTTATGCAGTCATCATTTGTACTTGGCTCAGCTATTTTATTAATGTTCCATGGCGTTGATAGAGTTATATCACCGCAGGTAGTAAGTCATAGCTCAACTGCTATTGCTATTAGTGTACTGGCTATCGTGCTAACCATTGCCTTAATTAGCGTACAAAAATACGTTATTAGTAAAACTAACTCGGTAGCCATAGGTGCCGACTCTTTGCATTACCAGTCTGATTTATTGCTTAATGCCGGCGTTATTTTAGCTCTAGTTTTAAACCAATATAATTGGCCACAAGCCGATGGTGTTTTTACTGTGTTCGTCGGCTTATTCTTACTTAGTGGTGCGGTTAAAATAATTTATCACAGTATTCATGACTTGATGGATCGTGAGCTAGATGAACAAGATTTAGCAAGTATAAAAGCTGTAATTAACTCACACCCGAAAGCGCATGGTTTTCATGAACTACGCACTCGACAAGCAGGAAAAATGCGCTTTATTCAATTTCATTTAGAGTTAGATGATAATTTAAGTTTACTGCAAGCCCATCAGATATCAGATGAAGTGGAACAAGAGTTACTTAAAATATTTAACGATACCGAGGTGTTTATCCACCAAGACCCGCAGTCAGTAGTAGCGAAAGAATTAACTAAACAAATCAGTTAACTTTCTCGTGTAGATCAAACCAATCTAAGGCAGCGCTTAATGCTTGGTTTCTTATCGTATCCACTTCGAATAGCAATTCATGCAAAGCGTTATCTATGATTAAAGGTTTGCCGTTAGGGCAAGACTGTGGATGCAATTGATGTAATTTTTTACAAAATTTTGTTTGTTTGTCATTTCTTACTATTGTGTCTAGCTCTGCTTGAATGACATAGACTGGCGTAGTTATTTTATCTAAATCTTTAAACAATTTGGCTTCTGTCTTAATCGCCTGCTGCAACCAAGCAAAGGTTATACCTCCAAGCTGTAATTGGGGAGTAAGTTGGTACTCTTGTTGAAAAATATTATAGCGAGTTTCGCAACTGGTTAATTTGTTATCAGCAAAAGCTTTAACTTGATATGGACCATAACTGTAAAAATAACTTGGCTGTTTTGATATTAAGCTATCTATGTAATAGCTAATGCTAGTTAAAGGTTTACCCACCCAGCTAGGGATAGCGCCACCGTTAACAGCAATCATCGGCGATAAAAGTACGGCAGCGTTAAAGGTATATGGAAATTGTTGTAGATGCCTGATTGAAATAGCACAGCCCATTGAATGTGCCATAAGACAGAGTGGGCCATTAAACTTTGGCTTAACAACATTTTGTACAAAGTGCTGTAAGTCGAGCACATAGTCATTAAAGTCACTTACAAAGCCTTTGTGTGGATCAGCGAGCATACGCTCCGACAAACCTTGGCCGCGATGGTCTATTATGGCGACATTATAACCTTGCGCAAACAGGTCATAGGCGGTTTCTTTATATTTTAAGTAGCCTTCTGAACGACCAGGAGAAATAACCATATGGCGCTGGTTGTTTGGCGAATAAAATAAAGCAAACGCGATATTGAGCCCGTCAAAGCTGGTAAATGTGGAGAACTCACCTGTTAGCCAAAAGTCAGCAATTTCTTGTTGAAATTTAGCCGTTAATTGTGATTCTTGGGTAAATGTATAAGAGCTAACCATTACGTAAACAAACTTCCAAAGGTATTTATTAGCTAGACGGTGTATCTGTCGCTTGTGGTAGTGTCATTATTACACATAAACCTGGATTTTCATTACTAGTTGTTGCTAACTTTGCATAAATATGACCTTGATGACAATGAATCGCTCTACTCGCAATAGCTAAGCCTAACCCTGTACCACCACTAATCCGGTCTCTTGCTTCTGAGGTTCTAAAGAATGGCTTAAAAATATCTTTGATGTATTTAACATCAACTCCAGGTCCTTGGTCACAAATTATAATTCTAATTTTATGGTTTTTAAGCTTTAAAGAAACGCTGATTTGCGAATCGTTAATACTGTATCTTAGGGCATTATTAAGAATGTTCTCTATTGCACTGCTAAGTAATTGGTGATCACCAAAAAATTTAATATTTTCAATAATATCAGCCTTAATGCTAATACTTTTTTCGTTGCCAACAAATTGTGCATCATCAATTAAACTTTCAAGTAAGCTACTTAAATTAAATGTACTGTTGTGCATTTGTTGTAATTGACTTTCTAATCGTGAAAGCTGTAATGCCTGACTTATCATATTATCTAAGCGGCTAGTTTCCGTAGCGACCCGAACTATATATTTATCTAGAGTAGGGTTGTTATGTTGAACTTTTTCAATCATAGATAAAGATAATTGCATACGAGTTAAAGGAGAGCGTAATTCATGGGATATATCTCCTAAAAGCCTTTGCTGAGCTGCAATAGAGTGCTCTAACTTATCGGCCATACCATTAAGCGCTTGCCCTAATTGACCAACTTCATCAAAACGATTTTCAAACTCAGGTAATCGAGTTGCTAACTCGCCTTTACCAATAAGCTTGGTAGCGGATGTTAATTTCTTCAAAGGTCGAATTAGATACCATGACAATACCCAACAAAGCATACCTGTGATCACCAGAACCATAAAAACTCTCAGTCCATCAGGCATTTGTTGTAGAAATTGCGGGATATCTTTGCGCTGAATAATTTTGCCAATAAACAAGTGATAAGTTTTATCTCGAATAACAACTTCTTGCGGGCCTATTAAATTATATCCAGGGATCGTAATGTCAACGGCATGCGAAAACTCTAACTCTTTAATTGTACGTGGAATGCGAAATGGAAGCTGTGCTGTATTGGAATGTAATCGATTAGTTTTAGGGTCTTTTAACCAAATCCCTCGCGGAATATTTCTACTGCGAATTAATACTCCGTCGATGGGTCTTAATTTTTCTTTGGAAAAATTACGAACTAATTTTTTAGCGGTTAATTGTAGGTGTAATTGGTCTGCTTTGGTTATTTCAATTATTTTTTCGTTTTCATTATATTGTTCTGTAACCCACTGAGTTATGGACATAGTAATAATGGCAATGATCCAAAAACCTAAAAATATTTTTACTTTTAACGATGAAAAAGTTGCTTTTAAGCGATTTAAAAACATTATTTATCGCCGCTCATAAATACATAGCCTACGCCACGGATAGTTTTGATTTTTTCTTCAGAGCTAAATTGTTGAAACTTACGTCGAATGTTAGATATATGCATATCTATACTTCTATCAAAAGCCATTAAAGGACGATTCAGGACTTGCTCAGAAAGCATTTCTTTACTTACTATTGTGTCCAGATTTTCCATAAGTAAATGTAGCATCTCAAACTCGGTGCCGGTAAGTAATACTGGCTTTGTAAGGCAAGTGACTTCTCTAGATGCAGGAGATAATTCAATGCCATTAATTTGTATTGGCTGCGATTTTGTTTTGTTAGTTAAGATATCTACTCGCCTTAGTATTGCTTTGATACGAGCTAATAACTCCTTTGGATTATAAGGTTTAGCTAAGTAATCATCAGCACCCAACTCCAGTCCAAGTACGCGGTCTGATTCATCACCTTTAGCCGTTAACATCAAAATTGGAGTTAGATGTTTACCGCCAAGCGCTTTAAGTACATCAAAGCCATTTAAGCCCGGCATCATTACATCGAGTAAAATTAAGTCATAATCTGTCGTTTTTGCTTGCTCTAAGCCAGTTATGCCATCAAAACAACAAGTTAATGAGAAGCCTTCACTCGTTAAAAATTCAGATAATAACTCACTTAACTCTTGGTCATCATCAATAAGTAATAGTTTGGCAGCAGTCATATTTACTCTTCAGTATTGTTATCTATATAGGATTTATAATAGCGACTTTGTTATTTATAGTCAGTAAATTTACTCAATCTTTACCCTTTGCTTGCACATCTTTACATTGTAATTGTCTATGCTTAAAGACGAATTAATTGATTGGGAAAAAATTTTATGAAAAGCATCAAACTTAAAAACAAATTTAGCTTAATCTTATGGTCTTTAATAAGCTGTTTTATGATAAATACAGCATTTGCTAAACCACCGACAAAAAATCGACATCATGATGAAATGCGCATGTTCATCTCGAAGTTAGATTTAAGCGAAGAGCAAAGCGCGCAGATTAAAGCGATAAAAGCTGCGAGTAAAGAGCAAATCAAAGCCTTAAAAGGTGAGCGCGAAGAAGGCTCTAAAGAAGAGCTTGAAAGCTTATTTACAGCGCCTACGTTTGATGAACAAGCATTTCTTGATCTACAGAGTAAAAAGTCGGAAAAGATGAATCAAGCTGCGTTGATTATGGCGAAAGCTAAACACGCAACCTACCAAGTATTAACCGAAGAGCAAAAACAAAAGTATGCGCAGTTAAAACAGCAACATCGCGCTAAACGTCAAGAAAAAATGGCGAATAAGAAAAACAAACAAGCTAATACCAAGTCCAATAATTAATGGAATTGGTATGAATAATTACCAATAAAGATCTAACTATTTTAGGTTCCCCAACCTACTTTTAGCCCCTTAGGTTCGCTTAAGGGGCTTTTTTTATGAGGCAGTGGTGATTTATTTTAGTCATTGAAATGAGTAGTTATTTAATGAGCCTGGCATAAATAGAAAGTGCTTACTTTAATCTTTCTAACAGTAAATGTAAGCTTGCTCCAAGCTCACGTACTTCATGATGTTTAAATTCATCGACTAACTTACCTTGCGAGAAAGCTGAGAATGCTCGGCCTATCGCTACTTGCTCAGGCATTACTGTTACGCCCATATTAGCTAATAGCATTCTTAGGTTAACTAAACCTCTAATACCGCCTAACCCTCCCGGAGAAGCTGACATAATGGTTGCAAATTTATCTTTAAATGCGCTTAAAGGAACTTCATCTGGGGTGGTGGCACGAGATGCCCAATCAAGAGTGTTTTTTAGTAGAGCACTGTAGGAGCTATTGTACTCAGGAGAGGCAATGAGTAAGCCATCGTGTTCTAATAGTAGTTGTTTAAACTTACTAGCAAATTCAGGCATGCCATGCTCAGTTTCATGGTCTTGACAAAAAATAGGCATTGGATAATCAGCTAAATTAATAATGGTAATTTCACTACCCAAAGCTTGAGCTCCACGGGCGGCAATACTAACTAATTGTTGGTTAAAGGAACCTTTACGACTACTTCCTGAAAATGCGAGAATTTTGCTCATAAAAATAGATTCAAATGTTTAGAGTAAAAATACACAATAGAACGGATTATTTTGTTTATCTAGTTTTTCTCTGCAAAAGTTAGCAAACTGGCAATATTTCGAGCACTGGTAACTAAGTTTTCATGACCACTAATTAACGCTTCATCAATATCCATTATTCTCGGAATAACAGAGAATGCCGCGTCGATACCATGGTCATGAACAACGCTATAATCATCAGCAAGGCTGCCTGCCAATGCAATCACTTTACATTGGTTTTGTTTCGCTATTTTAGCAACGCCAACAGGCGTTTTACCAAATACAGTTTGGCTATCAATTCGACCTTCGCCAGTAATGACTAAATCGGCATCTTTAACATGAGATGATAAATTTAATGCTGAGGTAACTATCTCAATTCCCGGGGTTAAGGTTGAATTTAAACAAGCTAATAGGGCTGCGCCCATCCCCCCTGCAGCGCCAGAGCCGGGAATATTAATAATGCTTTTACCTGATGCTTGCTCTAGTTTTTGCCCAAAAATATTAAGGTTATCATCTAGAGTTTTTATGGTTTGCTCAGTTGCGCCTTTTTGAGGTCCAAATATCTGAGACGCGCCATATTTACCACATAATGGATTATCAACATCACAAGCGATAGAGAATTTAACTTGTGATAGCAGCGGGTTAAAGTTGCTTAAATCTATATTATTGAGCTGACTTAAGCCGCCACCGCCAACAGGAATATCAGCTTGATTAGTATCTAATAGTTTTACGCCTAATGCTCTTAGCATGCCGCTGCCACCATCATTAGTTGCACTACCGCCTAAGCCAATAATAATATGCTTTATGCCACTATTAATGGCGTGATTAATTAACTCACCTGTGCCAAAACTACAGGTCAGTAGAGGGTCTCTTTTAGAACGTTCGACTAGATGTAAACCGGAAGCGGCGGCCATTTCAATTACTGCGGTTACACCATCACCAAGCACGCCATAAAAGCCAGTAACTTTATTATGTAATGGTGCGCTAACTTCAAGTTCGATAATTGTGCCTTTGGTGGCATCAACCATAGCTTGTACAGTACCTTCTCCGCCATCGGCCATAGGCAACTTAACGTAAGTGGCACTAGGAAATACTTGCTTAAATCCTAATTCAATTGCATTAGCGACTTCTAGCGCAGTTAAACTTTCCTTGAATGAGTCTGGTGCAATAACTATTTTCACTTAACTTCCCTATAAGACAACTCTAAATTACAGTAGTATTAAACTTAATACATAAGTAAGCAACATAGCAACCACACCTTGAATTAAAGTTGCCATTGTATGAGCTCGATAGGCTAGCGAGACACTCATTCGGCTGAACTGTGAAACTACCCAGAAGAAACTATCATTGGCATGTGAAACTGTCATCGCACCAGCGCCAATTGCCATTACAGTAAGCACTCGACCCATTTGAGTAGCTAATCCTAACTCTGGTAGTAATGGTGCTACTAATGCAGAGGTTGTCACTAAAGCAACTGTTGAAGACCCTTGAGCAGATTTTAATGCTGCAGCAACGATAAACGGCATAAATACACCTATACCTAAAGCAGAAAGAGTTTCGCCTAGGTAGCTGCCAATTGGCGCAGCCTTTAAAACTGCGCCAAAAGCGCCACCAGCACCGGTAATTAGTAATATAGGTGCGGCGGCAGTTAAGCCTTGCGCAATGCGTTCGCTAAAAAGTATTATTTTGTTTTCACCTTTTAATAATCCAAATGAGATTAATAAACCAACTAACAAAGCATTTAGAGGGTTGCCTAGAAAAACAAATAATGAGTAAAGAGAGCCTTCGGCAAAAGGGCGACTAGGTAAATTTGCAATAGAGCCCAAACAGATTAATAAAATAGGTATCATAATTGGCGCAAAAGCCATAAATGTTGAAGGTAATTCACCATAGCTGGCTCTAACTTCATCGCTGTCAGGTATATGGTGCTCTGCAGTTTCTTCAAGATCTGGCTCTACCTTACTAAATCGATTTGCCCATAACATACCTGATATTGCAGCCGTTGCAGCAACAAAAACACCAATAATAATAACCAAGCCTAAATTGTCCTGTAAGCCTAAATTACCTGCCGCGGCTATCGGCCCAGGTGTTGGTGGTACAAAGGTGTGGGTAGCATAAAGACCTGTGGCAAGAGCAACACTCATTGCAACCGGTGAGGTTTTCATTTTCTGCGCCATTGATTCTTTTAATGAATTTAAAATTACGAAACCTGAATCACAAAATACCGGCACTGAGACAATGTAACCTATAAGCGACATGGTTAAGGTAGGGAAGCGATCGCCAAGAAGCTTAATAATGAATTCGGCCATAGTTATGGCAGCACCACTTTTCTCAAGTACTGTGCCTATGATGGTACCAATAACAATGACTAAACCTATTTGCCCTAATAAACCACCAACGCCACCAGTGATTGTGGCTGTAATGCTATTTATTGGCAGTTGATATGCAAATGCGGTAAGGAAAGCCGCAATTAATAGTGTTAAAAAAGGATGTAATTTAAATTTTGATGTGGCAATAACAATAAAAATTATGATCGCAATTAAAATTAATACTAGGGACATAAGTCTTTCTCTTTTATAGAAATTTAACTAAATTTCTATAAAAGATAGACTTAAAAAACAGATTTTTCCATGTATTAGAACAAATACGGCTCTGTATCTTGAGCCGTATTAATATTGCGCTGAATGTTATTTTTTAGCTTTAGCAAATGCATCGGCAAAGGCATTACCCATCATGCTATTCGCCGGCTGTTTCGGCTTTGCCTTAGTATGCTGTTTATTGTGCTTAGGGCTATGGCTTGATTTACTCTGAGGCTTCGAATTGGAGTGATTTGTTTTAGCTGATGCTGTTTCATCTAAACGCATGCTTAAGCTGATGCGCTTGCGTGCACTATCCACTTCCATCACCTTAACTTTGACAATATCGCCGGCTTTTATTATTTCACGTGGATCACTGATAAATTTATCGGTGATAGATGAAATATGTACTAACCCATCTTGGTGTACGCCGATATCAATAAATGCACCAAAGTTGGCTACATTAGATACTACGCCTTCAAGGATCATATTCAACTCAAGATCATTTATGGTGTTGACCCCATCTTTAAAAGTGGCGGTTTTAAACTCTGGGCGTGGATCGCGTCCTGGTTTTTCTAACTCAGATAAAACGTCACTAACAGTAATCACACCAAACTGGTCATTAGCAAAATTACTGGCTTCAAGCTTGGATATGACTTCAGTCTTACCTAAAACACTAGTTAAATCATTATTCGTTTGTTGTAATATTTGCTCAACTAAACCGTAGCTTTCCGGGTGGACTGCACTTGCATCTAGTGGGTTTTTGCCATCATTAATACGTAAGAAACCTGCTGCTTGCTCAAATGCCTTAGGGCCAAGACGAGCAACCTTTTTTAATTCATTACGCTGCTCGAAACGACCATTTTGTTCGCGATAATCAACAATGTTTTGCGCCATAGTTTTGGTTAAACCCGAAACTCTGGTTAATAAGGCTGTTGATGCCATGTTTAAATCAACACCTACGGCGTTTACACAATCTTCTACAACAGCATCTAATGATCTGCTTAGCTGACTTTGGTTAACATCATGCTGGTATTGACCTACACCAATTGCTTTGGCTTCAATTTTAACCAGTTCAGCTAATGGATCTTGCAAACGACGGGCAATAGATACAGCGCCTCGCAGTGATACATCTAATTCAGGAAATTCTTTCGCCGCAAATTCTGAAGCAGAGTAAATACTTGCGCCTGCTTCTGAAACAATTAACTTTTGTGGCTTTTGCTTTTCAATTTTAGTTATCGCTTCTGCGACTAATTTATCTGTTTCTCTTGAGCCTGTACCATTGCCAATGGCAATCAATTCAACTTTATGTTGATTGCAAAGGGTGACTATTGTGCGGATAGATTTATCCCAATGCTTTTGTGGCTCATGTGGGAAAATAGTTGTGGTGTAAATCAGTTTGCCAGTGTTGTCGATGATAGCTATTTTACAACCTGTACGAATACCAGGGTCAATACCCATAGTAACTTTTGCACCACCAGGTGCTGCCATAAGCAAATCTTTTAAATTATCAGCAAATACTTTAATAGCTTGTGTTTCGCTACGCTCTTTTAAAGCCGTAAGCAATTCTGTTTCTAACGATGTAGATAACTTAGTGCGCCAAGTTAAACGCACCACCTTATTTAACCAAGAAGCAGCCTTTTGGTTGTGCAGGCGTAGGTTAAAATGATCGCGAATTATTTGTTCACAACTTGATTCACTGCCTTTATCGAAGCTAGGGTCTACGTTTAATTTAAGTTGTAATAAGCTTTCATTACGGCCTCTAAGCATGGCTAGTGCACGATGAGAAGGCACCTTTGCAAGTAATTCTGAATGCTCAAAGTAATCTTTATATTTCACTGCTTGGCTGTCTTTGCCTTTTACTAACTTACTTTCTAAATGTGCTTGCTTAAGTATGTGCGTACGTAACTTTTTAATTAAAGCCGCATTTTCTGCAAAACGTTCCATTAAAATAAAGCCGGCACCATCAAGAGCCGCTTCGATAGTATCAACGCCTTTACTTGCGTCAATGTACTTAGTAGCCTGTTGCTCGGGATCTAAATTCCAATCATTAAACAGGGTATCAGTTAAAGGCATTAAGCCTGCTTCAATGGCAATTTGTCCTTTGGTGCGACGCTTTGGCCTAAACGGTAAATAAACATCTTCAAGTTCTGTTTTATTATCAATATTAGCGATAAGTTGTTCTAATTGCGGAGTAAGTTTGTCTTGTGCTTTAATGTTTTTTAACACCAGTTTTTTTCTATCGCCTAATTCTCGTAAATAGCCTAAGCGTTGTTCTAAGTGACGCAGGTGATTATCATCAAGACCTTGAGTGGCTTCTTTTCGGTAGCGGGCTATAAAGGGAACGGTTGCGCCATCATCAAGTAAGGCAATTGCTGAATCAATTTGGCTAACGTTAACACTTAATTCTTGTGCAATTTGTTGGGAAATATTTAACATGTAATTAATAATCTTGAGCTTGGTATATAATTGCCAACATAATAGCATTTAAACTAAATTTATTCACAACCCAGAGCTATGTTATAAAACATAATACAAACTAATAAGATCCAACTATGGCAAAATCTAACTACATTACTCGTGAAGGCTGGCAAGTTCTTGACGACGAGCTTAAGTTCTTATGGAAAGACGAGCGACCTAAGATCACACGCTCTGTATCTGAAGCTGCAGCGCAAGGCGATCGCAGTGAAAATGCAGAATACATCTATGGTAAAAAACGCTTGCGTGAGATAGACAGGCGAGTTCGATTTTTAATGAAACGTTTAGAAGATTTGCAAATAGTTTATCCAGAGAAACAACAAGAAGGTAAAGTTTTCTTCGGCGCTTGGGTTACTTTAATAAATGAGGATGATGAAACCGTCAGATATAGAATTGTCGGTCCTGATGAGTGGAATGTGAAAATTGGTGATATTAGCATCGACTCGCCAATGGCTAGGGCTTTAATTGGTAAACAAGTCGATGATGAAGTCGTTGTTAAAACCCCTGAAGGTGAACGGGTTTATGATGTTGTAGCCATAGATTATAAGAATCCTGGCCAGCTCTAGTTTTTGTTTTTTGCTGCTGATTAATCAATTAGTAATAACTTGTAACAAACTAAGCGTCAAAAAACTCTCTTTAGCTTTTGAAAAATAACATAATTAGCTTATAGTTCAGCTAAGTAAAATAATTATTAATGAAGGTTGCTATGGGACAGGAAACTCCAAAAATTTTAGTGGTCGATGACGACATGCGCTTGCGTTCATTACTTGAACGTTACCTTGTTGAGCAAGGCTTTGTAGTGCGTAGTGCTGCAAATTCAGAGCAAATGGATAGGTTGCTGGAACGCGAAAACTTTCATTTATTAGTCTTAGATCTTATGTTACCTGGTGAAGATGGCTTGTCTATTTGTCGTCGCCTTCGCCAAAATGAAAATGAAATTCCAATTATTATGCTTACCGCTAAAGGCGATGAAGTCGATAGAATTATTGGCTTAGAGCTTGGCGCCGATGATTATATGCCTAAGCCATTTAATCCACGAGAGTTACTGGCGAGGGTTAAGGCTGTGCTACGACGTAAAACTCAAGAGGCTCCAGGAGCACCATCTCAAGAAGAAGAGGTGTATGAGTTTGGCGATTTTTGTTTGAATTTAGCCACCCGTGAAATGCGCAAAGGTGATGTTTCTATGCCACTAACGAGTGGGGAATTTGCAGTATTAAAGTCTTTAATAACCCACCCAAGAGAGCCACTATCTCGCGATAAATTAATGAACCTAGCACGTGGTCGCGATTACTCAGCATTAGAGCGTAGCATCGATGTACAAGTTTCAAGGTTGCGCCGTATGTTGGAGCAAGATCCTGCAAACCCGCGTTATATTCAAACCGTATGGGGCTTAGGCTATGTCTTTGTACCAGACGGCACATCGGTATAATTTTTAATAAATGAAGGTATTACCACGTAGCGCTTTTGGGCAAACTGTTTTATTAATTGGTTTTCTACTGTTAATAAACCAAGTTGTATCCTATTTATCTGTCGCTATTTATGTGATTCAACCCAGCTTGCAGCAAATAAACCAACTTTTAGCTAAACAAGTTAAAGTGGTTTTTATGGATGCGGGGGATGCGCAGTTTAGCCCTAGGCTTGCTGAGTCATTTCATAAAGAAACCGGCATTGGTGTTTATCGTGAGCGTGACGCTTTATCCATAGGTCTTGCTGAAGCCGAGTATTATCCTTTTTTATCCAAACAAATGAGTGAACTTCTAGAAGGTGATGCTGAAGTTCGAATTTTCCAAGGAGAAGAGTATCTATTTTGGATACGCCCGCCACAAGCTCCTAATTTATGGATCAAAATTCCACTGACCGGTTTTGAAGAGTCTAACTTTTCCCCTCTTATTTTTTATCTGGTGTTGATTGGTGTGTTAAGTGTTGCTGGCGGTTGGTTGTTCGTTAGGCAGTTAAATAGGCCCCTTAAAGCTTTAGAAAAAGCTGCTGAAGATGTCGGTAAAGGCAAGTTCCCTGAACCTCTGACGGAACAAGGTTCAACAGAGGTTGTTGCTGTGACTCGCGCTTTTAATCACATGTCAGGTGGTATTAAGCAACTTGAGGCCGATAGAAGCTTATTAATGGCCGGTATCTCTCATGACTTGCGCACACCCTTAACTCGTATTCGACTAGCCAGTGAAATGATGTCTGATAACGAAGACTATTTAAAAGAAGGTATCGAAAAAGATATCGAAGATATGAATAATATCATTGACCAGTTTATTGACTATATTCGCCATGACATGATGGAAAAATCGGAACCGGCAAAGTTAAACACCCTTATTGAAGATGTGATCTCTCTTGAGCAAGTTGACGGCAGAAACTTAACGGTAAGCTATGGTGAAGACGTTGAGTTGCCTATGGTATACGTAGCAATGAAGCGAGTATTAGCCAACCTAATTCAAAACGCGTTTAAATACAGTGATGGTGATGTCGAGATTGATTGTGGTGTAGAGCAAAGTAAGAACATTGCTTATGTGAAAATTTCGGATCATGGCCCTGGCATTTCGGAAAGTGAAATGCAGCGCCTATTCCAACCGTTTACGCAAGGCGATACAGCTCGAGGTACGCAAGGTAGTGGCTTAGGTTTAGCAATTATAAAACGCATAGTTGACGGGCATGGTGGCTGTGTATCATTACACAACCGTAAGTCTGGCGGTTTAGTTGCCGTAGTTGAGTTGCCTCTTAGTTAAAACGGAGCTTAAACTTCGTGCTTTAATAAACGGTGTTGATAAAAATAGCGAGTAGATTCAATAAAATCAGTAATAATAAAATTGCTCGAGATAGCTCTCTTGATAAAGCGCAAAATGCCACACCAGAAAATAACTGTAATAACTTTCCTATAAAAACACCTGGAAAAATACCAAGCTCATAAGCTAAATGACGAATAACTACATTAGCTTCTAGCGCAATACTGCCATTAATCATAAAATTTAATGTTGTTACATAGTCAATTACAGCAGTTAAACAAAGTAATAGCCAAAAGGTGCGGTATCTTTGTAAGGCAAAGTATATATTGCTAGATAATGGCACTTGTTGATCTAATATGGTCATATCGATACCCTGAAAAATTGTCGGGTTTCATCCATGAACAGCGGCAATTAAATTAAAATATCTCAATTTATTCGCTTTGTTATTATATGATTGGAATGTCTATGAGTTGGCCTATTGGTTAGCAATAGGTTTTGTATTTAAAAATATTAGTCGAAAGTTTTGATAAAGCAAAACTTAACTTGTATCACTCATTTAAAGTAGTAGGTCTTATGGATTCAACGAGTAACGGCAGCAACGCGGTTATGTTAGCGATAATAGTTGTCGCTATTGTCGGTTATTTAAATCATCAATTTGAGCAAAGACAACAGCAGAAATTTAACCAATATAAAGTAATAAAATTTACCTTATTAGCGCAAATAATCGCTTATTTTTCTACATTTATTGCCACGGTTTTAGGTTATATGTTTGTGGTTGATCCGCCAGAGCAGCAAGGTGCATTTGTATTTACTGTTTTTTTTGCTTTAGCCTATTTAACCTTTATTGCTCATACATTTAGATATCGAAGTTATTTTAATGAAGAGGAGTTTATCACTTCGCCATTTTATACTACTAAACTAGACCTATATAAATGGCAGGACATTGTCAACATCACCGAAAAGAATGTCGGGCATCAGGCAAATAATATTCAATATACAATTTATTTAGCTAATGGCAAAAAGTGGAAATTGCTTAAACAATTACATACCAATTGCAGCGAGTTTGTTGCCTTAGCTACTAAAATTTCAAACCGCAAATAATATTTTTATTGCTATATTTAGACAAAAAAGCCGCTCAACGAGCGGCTTCTTTAGATTTAATGCTGATGTTCTTATAATTGAGGACCAGCTGCAACTAAGTTAGCACCATGCTCTGTATCGGTAAACTTCTCAAAGTTAGCAACAAAGCGTTTGGCTAAGTCATCAGCTTTAGTATCCCAATCTTCGCTATTTGCGTATGTGTCACGAGGATCTAAAATTCCACTTTCAACATCATGCAGTGCTGCTGGCACACTTAAGTTGAATAAAGGTAGGTTATGCATTTCTGCTTTTTCAATGCTGCCATCTAATATGGCATCAATAATCGCACGTGTATCTTTTATTGATATACGTTTGCCAGAGCCATTCCAACCGGTATTTACTAAGTAAGCTTCTGCACCTGATGCTTGCATGCGCTTAACTAGCACATCTGCATATTTAGTTGGGTGTAAGCTTAGGAAAGCAGCACCAAAACAACTTGAGAATGTTGGTGTTGGTTCGGTAATGCCACGCTCAGTACCAGCTAATTTAGCTGTAAAGCCAGATAAGAAGTAATATTCTGTTTGCTCTGGAGTAAGCTTGGCAACTGGTGGTAATACACCGAATGCATCAGCCGTTAAGAAAATAACTTTAGTAGCATGACCCGCTTTTGAAACAGGCTTAACAATATTCTCTATATGGTGAATAGGGTATGAAACACGAGTATTTTCAGTTTTTGAACCATCGTCGTAATCAACTTCACCATCATCCTTCACAACAACATTCTCTAATAGTGCATCACGACGGATTGCATTATAGATATCAGGTTCGTTTTCTTTTGATAGGTTAATGGTTTTAGCGTAACAACCACCTTCAAAGTTGAAAATACCGTTATCATCCCAGCCATGCTCATCGTCACCGATCAACTCACGCTTTGGATCGGTAGATAAGGTTGTTTTACCTGTTCCAGATAAACCAAAGAAGATAGCCGTTTTACCATCTTTACAAACGTTAGCACTACAGTGCATTGAAGCGATACCTTTAAGAGGTAATAAGTAGTTCATCATCGAGAACATACCTTTCTTCATTTCACCGCCATACCATGTACCGCCAATTAACTGCATTTTTTCAGTTAAGTTAAACGCAACAAAGTTTTCAGAGTTCAAGCCTTGAGCTTGCCAATCGGTATTATTAGTTTTTGCACCATTCATCACTACGAAGTCAGGTTCGTAGTTAGCTAATTCTGCATCTGTTGGACGAATGAACATATTCTTTACGAAATGAGCTTGCCATGCTACTTCAGTAATAAAACGTACTTTTAAACGAGTATCAGCATTGGCACCACAAAAAGTATCAACCACGAATAAGCGCTTATTAGAAAGTTGTGCGGTAACTAAGCCTTTTAACTTTGACCAAGTTTCAGGAGTCATTGGCTTATTGTCATTTTTACCTTGATCAGACCACCACACAGTATCACGCGTTGTATCGTCTCTAACTATGTATTTATCTTTTGGTGAGCGACCAGTAAAGATCCCGGTATCTACAGCAACCGCACCTGATTTAGTCACTGTGCCTTTTTCATAACCTTCTAATCCAGGCTTTGTTTCTTCGGCAAATAGCAACTCATAAGAAGGGTTATATACAACTTCTGCTGTATCGTTAATGCCATATTGTGATAAATCAATTGTTTTCGCGTTAGTCATGCTGGCTAAGCTCCCAAAGCAGGTTAGAGTAAAAATTCTAAAATTCAGTTCGATTGATGCGATATTAACCAAAATGTAACGTTAATAAAAGGGAAATGTTGCAATGAATGAAAGTTTTTTTATAGGGGGATCAAAGTGGAGTTTTTTTACTAAAAATCAGAGGCTTTTAGTGATTTTTAACAGAAAATGTATGTAATAAAATTACATACATTTTCTGAATTGATTTTGGCTAGTTTGGATTTAGTAAAGGTTGCAATTTATTGTTGTCAAAAATGTACTGTGTTTTACAAAAGTCACAGGTAATTGCAATCTCACCTTGCTCAGCTAAATGTTGTTCAATACCTTCTCTACCAATGTTAGCGATTGCCGTTAAACATTTATCTTCTGAACAACCACACACAAATGATACTGGTTGTGGATCAAACATCATTACTCTTTGTTCGTGATATAAACGATACAATAGTTCATTTGCTGCAAGTTCAAAAACTTCATCGGCTTTAATGGTATTGGTTAATTGCGCAATATGATCGAAATCGGCGAGTTGTTGTTCTTTATCATCTGAATCAGGAACAACTTGCAATAAACTGCCTCCTGACTGCATTTTTTTTGTGTCAGAGAATAACCAAATTTTAGTGTCTAACTGTTCAGAACTCATAAAGTAATGTTCTAAACATTGAGCTAATGTTTCACCTTCAAGAGCAACAACGCCTTGATAGCGTTCACCATTTTTAGGACTAATGGTTATTACCATATTCGCTTTTCCTAAAAGCTCGGTTAAGCTATTTCCGCTCACATTGCCTGTTACATTAGCAATACCGCGCATTTGCTGTAAGTGATTACCATTAATCACCATATACTGTACCGGACCGTCACCTTGTAACTGAACAGATATTTCACCTTCAAATTTTAAAGTAGCTGTTAATAAGCAAGTTGCAGCTAACAACTCTCCTAACAAAGAGGTTACTGCATCTGGATATTGATGATTTTGGATGATTTGCTTAAAGCTTTGATCTAATTGCACAAGCTCACCACGGGCATGCAAATCTTCAAATAAATAGCGATTTAGTACATCGAAATTATTAGCCACTTTAGTTCCTTTCTTTAAATTGTCGTATTTGACGACGTTGTTTTTTATCTGGTTTAGTATCGCTTGCCGGGCTCAATAGAATACCTTGTCGCCTTGCTTCCGCTGTTTTCTCGCGGGTGTTAATACTGTCTTGAGTTTCTGTATACAAAGTTTGTGCAAAGGTTGCATCTCTTCGTGTGTCAGCAAGTATGTCGACAATCACTTCGCGCTCATCAAAGCCCTGACGAATGCGAATTTTATCACCTATCGATACCGCTTTGCTCGATTTACTGCGTTGACCATTATAAAACACTTTGCCGCCATCAATCATATTTTTAGCAATAGCACGAGTTTTATAAAATCTAGCAGCCCAAAGCCATTTATCTAATCTTACGCTGTCTTGATTAGCTTGTTTTGAATTTTTTTGTGAGTTTTTTGTCAAAAAATAACCTGCTTTTGTTAATAATATTGTACTAATGAACAATTTAAAGTGGAATGCTTACAAATATGTTACAGAAAGTAAATTAAATACCAATAAATGGGCTTATTGACTTGTTGCTCAGCGCCCGGTCAAGTATTATCAGGAGCAGAATAATTTTTCGTCATTATAAAAGTCAATATACTCATCATGGATCTAGTGTTAATCATCAATAAAATTAAGGCCTTGTGGGCAAAAGTGCCACAAGAGCGTTTAACACAGACGATCATAGTTTTATTATTAACTTATATCGCTTTCTGGTTTGCCGATTTTACTTGGAAATTAGTCCCTGCAAAAACAGAAAACTACGTCGTTAATAACACTAATAGTGTAGCTAATGTTAGTAGTAGTGAACAAATTAATATTAGAGAAATTCAACAGCTAAATTTATTTGGTGAATATAACAAAAAACCAGTAGTTAAAAAAGAAGTTGAAAAAATCGAAGCTGCTCCAGAAACTAAGTTGCAATTAACGCTAACAGGTCTTGTAGCTTCGAGTGACCCGACTATAGCTGCTGCAATTATAGAATCCAAAGGCAAGCAAGAAACCTATGGTATTGATGAAAAAATTGAAGGCACGCGCACTATATTAAAACAAGTTTATACTGACCGTGTAATTATCGAGACATCGGGACGTAATGAAACGCTAATGCTTGATGGCTTTGACTATACTAAAACTGTACCGGGAAGCGCTGGCGCGATTACGGAGCAAAAAAGAACTGCAACTAAAGTAACCAGTAAATCAGAAACAAAAATTGATCCCGAAAAGCAAGCAAGGATTAAAGAGAGAGTTGCGAAAGCTCGTTCAGATATTTTAGCAAATCCTGCTAAGTTAACTGATTATATTAAAGTGTCTCCTTATCGTAAGGATGGCGTAGTAAAAGGCTATCGTTTAATGCCGAATAAAGACCCTGAGTTTTTCGCAGGGGTCGGCTTAAAACCAGGCGATATAGCCGTACAAATTAATGGTAAAGATTTAACCGATATGCGCCAAGCACAAAAAGCACTTATCGAGTTAAGAAAAGCCGAACATGTTGACCTGTTGGTAGAGCGTGCTGGTGAATTGCACAGCATATCAATGGCATTAAATAATTAAATTTTGGAGAAAGTACATGCGCCTGCTTCTTAGCGCAAAGCACATTAAACGCGTTGCAATTAACCTTGTTGCAACCATTTCTATTGGCTGCACTTTAGCTATAGCTTCAGTATCTGCGGCTCAATATTCGCCAAATTTCAAGGGCACTGAAATCACCGAATTTATTAATATTGTTGGTAAGAGTCTTAAGAAAACAATTATTATTGACCCAAAAGTTAGGGGTAAAATTAATGTTCGTAGTTACGATTTATTAACTGAAGAGCAGTACTACCAATTCTTTTTAAACGTATTAGAAGTATACGGTTTCTCTGTTGTTGAGATGGACAACAATGTTTTTAAAGTTGTACCTAACAAAAACGCTAAAACCTCAGCAATTCCAGTAGTTGGTGATGAAAACCCTGGTGTTGGCGATGAGATGGTTACTCGAGTGTTGGAAGTTAAAAATGTTTCAGTACGTGAACTTTCACCATTACTAAGACAGTTAAGCGACCAAGCTGGTGGTGGTAATGTTGTGCATTACGAACCATCGAATGTAATTATGCTTACAGGTACGGCAGCGGTTGTTAATCGCTTGGTTAATATCATTCAACGTGTTGATAAAGCCGGTGACCAAGATGTACAAATCGTTAATTTAAAATATGCTTCAGCAAGCGAAATTGTTCGTATTATTGAAAATATTAATAAGCCAAAATCGGGTAAATCAGATACCCCTGCTTTTTTAATTCCTAAAATTGTTGCCGATGATCGCACTAACTCAGTAATTATTAGTGGTGAAGCGCAAGCCAGAGAAAGAATTACCAAACTAATTAACCGTTTAGACAGCGAGCTAGAGTCGGTAGGTAATACTCGCGTTTATTATTTAAAATACTCTAAAGCGGAAGACTTAGTCTCAGTTTTACAAAGTGTAAGTGATAGCATGCAGGCCAGTGCGACCACTTCTAAAACTAGTTCAAGCAAAACTACTACTGCATCTCGAAGAGGTTCTAACCGTAATGTTAGTATCGACTCTCATGCTGATACAAATACCATAGTTATTACCGCAGAACCTGACATGCTTCGCTCACTTGAGTCAGTGATTCGTCAATTAGATGTTCGCCGTGCACAAGTACTTGTTGAAGCTATTATTGTTGAAGTGTTTGAAAGCGAAGGTGCACAGCTTGGTGTGCAATGGTTCCATGAAGAAGGTGGCTTTACGCAATTTAATAATGGCATAGTGCCAATTAGTGGCGTTGCAGCTGGCGCTATAGCTGCTGAGGGTGAAGAAGGTAATACAGTTACTACTATTGATGGCAATGGTAATCCTGTGACAACTACCAACCCAGATGTTGATGGCGATTACAGTATTCTTGCGCAATTGCTTGGTAACGTAAACGGCATGATGTTTGGTGTAGTTGAAGATGGTTGGGGTGCTATAGTACAAGCAGTTAGTACTGATACTAATTCTAATATTCTTGCAACGCCAAGTATTACTACACTAGATAATGAAGAAGCATACTTTATTGTTGGTCAAGAAGTACCAATTATAACTGGCTCTGCAACAGGTAGTAATAATGCTAACCCGTTCCAAACTGTTGAACGTAAAGAAGTTGGTATTAAACTGAAAGTTACCCCACAAGTAAATGAAGGCTCAGGTGTGCAATTAACCATTGAGCAAGAAGTATCTAGTGTAAGTGGTACTACAGGTGTTGATATTGCTATCAACAAACGTGAGATCAAAACTACGGTAATGGCCGATCATGGTGATACCATTATCCTTGGTGGTTTAATCGACGAAGATGTACAAGAAAGTCAGCAAAAGGTGCCAATTTTAGGTGATATACCATTCATTGGTGCGCTATTCCGTTCAACCGGTAACACAACTCGTAAACGTAACTTAATGGTATTTATCAAGCCAACCATTATTCGTGAAGGCGATATCTTAAATAGTATTTCAAAAGAGAAATACAATTTTATGCGAGCTGATGAGTTGCGTAAGCAGGAAGAGGGCTTAGCGCTAATGGATGACGCAGTACTTCCATTACTACCTGAGTGGAAAGATGATTTGGAATTACCTCCTACATTTGATGAGTACATGGAAGAAAGGGCGATTGAAGAGTTAGGTAAAGATCCTGAAAATAATACATTAGAGCAAGATGGTAATGAGCAATAATTCCGAAACTCTTAGTGTTGACAGCTTAGAAACGCAAGCCCTAGAAACTCTTGATAATGAAGAAGAGTTACTTGAGGAAGAAGAATCATCTGAATATAAATTTCGCTTACCGTTTGGTTTTGCTAAACGTCACAGTGTATTAATTGAAGATTTAGATGATGGCTTTATATTACATTGTACAGAGTTAGTTTCTGCAGATATTTTATTGGAAGTAAGACGCTTTTTAGGTGCTAGTTATAGCATTACTAAACACTCAGCTGAAGACTTTGAACAACTATTAACGCAAGCATACCAACGAGGTTCATCTGAAGCTAAGCAAATGATGGAAGATATTGGCAACGAAGCTAATCTCTATTCTTTAGCGGACGAATTTCAAGAATCAGAAGACTTACTTGAAAACGAAGACGATGCACCGATCATTAAGATGATTAATGCAATGTTAAGTGAAGCGATCAAAGAAGGTGCTTCAGATATTCATATTGAAACGTTTGAAAAAGTCTTAAAGATCCGTTTCCGAGTTGATGGTGTATTGCGTGAAATCTTAAAACCAAACCGCAAACTTGCTTCAATGTTAGTCTCGCGTATTAAGGTAATGGCAAAGCTTGATATTGCTGAAAAGCGAGTTCCTCAAGATGGTCGTATCTCATTAAGAATCGCAGGTCGCGCGGTAGATGTCCGTGTATCAACTATGCCTTCGAGTCATGGTGAACGTGTCGTACTACGTTTACTTGATAAAAATGCCGCCCGTTTAAATTTAAAAGATCTAGGCATGACCGAAGCCGGTCGTAAAACTTTCACCGAAGTTATCAGTAAGCCGCATGGTATTATTCTTGTTACCGGACCAACCGGTTCAGGTAAAAGTACAACCCTTTATGCCGGTCTAACTCAAATTGATGCCAACGAACGTAACATTTTAACGGTTGAAGATCCGATTGAATTTGCTATTGAAGGTATAGGCCAAACACAGGTTAATAGTAAAGTTGATATGACTTTTGCTCGCGGCTTACGAGCAATCTTACGACAAGATCCTGATGTTGTAATGGTTGGTGAGATCCGTGATTTAGAAACGGCACAAATTGCTGTACAGGCAAGTTTAACTGGTCACTTGGTATTATCTACATTACATACCAATACCGCCGCAGGTGCGATTACGCGTCTAGAAGATATGGGTGTTGAACCATTCTTATTATCATCAAGTTTGCTTGGTGTACTTGCTCAGCGCTTAGTAAGAACGCTTTGTAATGAGTGTAAAGAAGTACATATTCCAACGGAAGAAGAAGCTAAGTTATTAGGTATCAGTGATGGCAACACGCAGCATATCTACAGAGCGAAAGGCTGTGTTAGTTGTAATTACCTTGGCTATCGTGGCCGTACAGGTATTCATGAGCTATTAGTCGTTGATGACGCTGTTCGTGAAAAAATTCACAACGGTGAAGGCGAGCAAGCAATTGAAAAATTTGTCCGTGATCACACGCCTAGTATTCGTCAAGATGGCTTTGGTAAAGTTTTAGCAGGCTTCACTACTTTAGAAGAAGTCATGCGAGTGACCAGAGAAGGTTAACTATGCCAGCATTTGATTATCAAGCAGTAAATGCCAAAGGTAAAAATACTAAAGGCGTTATCGAAGGGGATAATGCTAGACAAGTACGTGGTTTATTGCGAGAAAAAGGCTTAATACCTATTGAGGTAACGCCTAGTTTAGCTAAAGCGAAAGAGCAAGCTAAAGGTACTCGCTTTGGTTCGCAAAAAGTATCTGCAGCAGAACTAGCATTAATGACTCGTCAGTTAGCGACCCTGGTTGAATCAGGTTTACCGCTAGAAGAAGCCTTAGTTGCCGTTGGCGAACAGTGTGAAAAAAATAGCCTCAAAAGTATGATTATGTCTGTTCGCTCGAAAGTAACAGAAGGTTATGGCTTAGCAGAGTCAATGGCAGAGTTTCCTGGCGTGTTTGATAAATTGTTTCGCGCTATGGTGGCAGCAGGTGAAAAGTCAGGGCATTTAGACAATGTTCTCAATCGCTTAGCTGATTACACTGAAAAACGTCAATATATGAAATCACAGTTAGTCCAAGCACTAATTTATCCTGTGATCATGACTGTCATTGCGGTTGGCGTTATTACAATATTGCTTGTTGCTGTTGTACCTGAAATTGTTGGCCAGTTTGAGCATATGAGCCAAGAATTACCTGGGACTACTCGTTTCTTAATTGCTGTAAGTGAATTTTTGCAAGATTATATCTTGTGGATTATTGGCTTAATGGTGATTGCAGGTATTGTCTTTAAACAAATGATGAAAAAGTCAGAGTTTGAGATGATGGTGCATCGACGTAGTTTATTCTTGCCTATTATGGGCAAGGTAACTCGAGGCTTGAATACTGCACGCTTTGCCCGCACATTAAGTATATGTACTGCCAGTGCGGTACCTTTACTTGATAGCATGAAAATTGCTGGTGAGGTACTAACCAATGAACACATTAAATTGAAAGTTCAAGAAGCAGCAGACAAAGTTCGTGAAGGCGCGAGTTTACAAAACTCTTTAAAACAAACGCAGCTATTTCCTCCGATGATGCTACACATGATAGCAAGTGGTGAGAAAAGTGGTGAGTTAGAGCAAATGCTAACGCGAGCAGCGGATAACCAAGACAGAGAGTTCGATGCCACGGTAAGTATCTCTTTAAAGATATTTGAGCCAGCGCTTATGGTTACGATGGCTGGCGTGGTATTATTTATAGTAATGGCGATAATTCAGCCAATTATGCAGTTAAATACATTAATTTAGGTAGAAAATATGAACACTAGAAAACACAAATCAGCCAAAGGTTTTACCTTACTTGAAGTTATGGTTGTTATTGTAATTTTAGGTATTTTGGGCTCATTAGTAGTACCAAACCTTATGGGTAACCGTGACAAAGCTATGTTACAAAAAGCAGTGTCAGATATTGGTGCATTAGAGCAATCATTAAAGTTATATAAATTAGACAATTATAAGTTTCCTACAACAGAGCAAGGTATCGAAGCTTTGATTGAAGAAACTGATATCGAACCATTACCACGTCGTTTTCCTGAAGGTGGTTACTTACCTCGCCTACCAAAAGACCCATGGGGCAATGATTACCTTTTATTGAATCCAGGTGAAAATGGTTTAATCGATGTATTTAGTGTTGGACCTGACGGCGAAGAAGGTACTGAAGATGATATTGGCAACTGGAACATATCAGAATTTCAGTAATAGCTAATAACCTTAGTGGTTGAAAGATAACTTAATGAAAAAGCTCAACAGGGGATTTACCTTAATAGAAGTAATGTTAGTGATCTTAGTCGTCGGTTTTCTATTGAATACTGTGGTGATTAATCTTACTTCTTCTCCTGTTGAAACAAAGCTTGAAGAGGATGCCCATAAATTCGCGGCATTATTTACTCTAGCGAGCGAATACTCCTTGTTAAATAACGTAGAGCTAGGCTTACTCGTTGAAGATAATGGCTATGAATTCTTAGGCTTTGATGGTGTCCGTTGGCAACCAATCCCAGGCCTCGACCATTTTGCTGTGGTGCAATTTGAAGAACCATTCCTCATTACTCTTGCTTTAGATGAACTCGAAATTGACGAACAAATGACAATTGATCGTTCAATGTATGAAGAGCAAGATGAAGATCAAGCCTTTGAAGAAGAAGACGAGCCAGTTTACCCACAAGTATTCATTTTATCTGGCGGTGATATCACGCCATTTACCTTAACATTTACCTATGATGACGACTTTGATGTGCCAATGGAGTTCGTTGTTACAGGAGAATATACCTTGCCTTTAACCGTAGAGGGGCCTTTCTTTGATGAAGAACGTTAAAGTTCATAAAGGTTTTACCCTACTCGAGGTTATGATTGCGTTAGCAGTATTCGCATTTGCCGGAACTGCATTACTCAAAGTAGCTGGCTCAACCTTAATGGGAGTTGGCCACTTAGAAAAGACTTCAATTGCTCAGTGGGTTGCTGCTAATCAATTAGTTGAAGCTAATTTGGATCAAAAAAGCTGGCCACCTAAAAAAGCATCAGGTAAGGCTGAAATGGCAGGCAGAGAGTGGCACTGGCGCCAAACAGTTATTGCTACCGAAGATAAGAACATGCGAGCGGTGCAAGTTGAAGTTAGAGAAAATGAAAAAGATAAAAACTCGTTAGTAAGTTTAATTACTTATGTTAGTAATCCTCGGGCACAAAAGTAATGAATAATCTTCGCTCGCACCAAGGTTTTACTTTATTAGAAGTGCTTATTGCCGTTGCTTTATTTGCAATGATTTCACTTGCTGCTTCTGGCATGCTGGTAACCATGATAGATAGCCATGACCGTGGCAAAATATCTAGCGACAAACTTAATGAATTGCAGATGGCTTTTTTAGTGATGGAAAGAGACTTCTCGCAAATGACTCGACGTACGGTACGGCTCGAAGGTGACGAACCATTAAAGCAGTTTATTTATAGTAACGAGTCCACTTACTCATCAAATACTCAAGGCTTAGCATTTGTTCGCCAAGGATGGAAAAATCCAGGGTTATTATTGCCTCGCAGTGATGTGCAAGCGGTTACTTACCAGTTAGAAGATGACACTTTAAACCGTTTACATTATGTTTTTGTTGATGCTGTTGTTGGTGAAGAGCCAAAAGTTAGGCCGCTATTAACAGGAGTTAAGCAAGTAGATTTTGAATTCCACAATGGTTTAAAGTGGAGCTCTGAATTGCCTAAAGATGATTTACCTTTAGCGATTGCAATTGAATTAGATTTAGAAGAGTTTGGCTTAATACGTCGTCAATTTTTAGTGCCTGGCATCTCAGCAATCGATCAAGCACAGGATAATCAAAATGATTAGGTTAAAGCAAACAGGGGTTGCTTTAATTACCGTAATGCTAATTATGGCGATAGCTGTGGTGTTAGCGACTAAAATGAATAGTGCACTGATATTTCAAATTGAGAGAACAGCTAATATCAATTCGAACCAACAGGCTTATTGGTATGCTATGGGGGCTGAAGCTTTTGCTAAAACCGTACTTAACCTGTCGTTTAAAGATGAGCAAGATGTTACTAACCTATCTCAAATTTGGGCCAGTGGTGAAACAAGTTTTCCAGTTGATTTAGGCAGTATTAGTGGCGAGATCAGCGATATGCAATCTTGTTTTAATCTTAACTCTCTTAAGAATACTAGCGAAATTTCGGCAACTGACAAAGAGAATGATGAAAATGAGTCTGCACCGCCAAGCGGTCCAAGCGAAAATCCACCTGGCTCTGAAACACCGAAACCGCCAGCAAGAAATAGTGATGGTAGCAAGGCAAAAACCAAAGGTCAGTTGGCAAAAGACAGCTTTAAGGAGTTAGTCATTGCTCTCAATGTTGAAGGGATTTCAAGTTTTGAGGCTGAATCTATGGCTGAATCTCTTTATGATTGGTTAGATAGTGATAGTGCGATTATAAGTGCCGGTGGGGCTGAAGATAATGACTATGCGGCAAAAAAATACCCTTATTTAGCCGCCAATAGTTTATTGGCTAGTGTTAATGAATTAAGATTGATAGAACATTTTACCCCGCAGGTGATTTACGCTCTAAAAGACCATGTTTGTGTTATCCCAAACAGTAATTTACATGCGGTAAATATAAACACATTAGATTCAGAAAATCCTGAATTATTGCAAGCACTGCTTGGCGGTCTAGATAAAAGTAAAGTTGAGGAAATTTTTTCTGAACGAGGTGAAGAAGGCTTTGAAAAAATATCTGACTTTACAGCCACGCAAGCGGTAAAAGATATTCAGGACTTCAATCTTTATAAGCAACAATTTGTTGTAGATAGTGATTATTTTAAACTTAAAACCAAGACAGAGTTTAACGATAGTTACTTTAGTATGAATTCAATTATGAAAGTAAATAAAAATCAAACCATAACTGTGGTTGAACGAAGCATCGGAGCTGATTAATGAAAGAAACCTTATTTATACGTATAGGGAGTCAGGAAACTAGTCCGATCCAGTGGTTAATAACCAACGACCAGCTCAACGATGAAATAGCTAGTGGTGTACTTGCTAACAAAGATGCATTACCTGAGTTAACTGAAAAAGCTCAGGGGCGTGATGTTAGGGTGCTATTAGACAGTTCAGATATTCGATTAAAGGCGATAAAAGTTCCTGGTAAATCAGAGCGTGCGATTAAGAGTGCAGCGCCTTATATGCTTGAAGACGAATTGTCTCACGATGTTGAGCAACTGTTTTTTGCTTTTCATGGCCAACCTAAAGGCTATGATGGTGATGAAAATTGCTTCATGGCTATTGTGTTACAAGAGCAAATGGATATTTGGCTGACTTGGTTTGCCCAAGCAAATATTATGGTTAAGCAGATGCTTCCAGATGTTCTTGCACTGCCACAATTAGATAATTGCTGGTCGGCGTTAATGATTGAAGAGCAACTTTTATTACGCAAGTCTGCTTGGGATGGTTTGGTGTGTGACAAATCGATAGCTGACTTCTTATTGCAACAAATGCTGGCTGATCATGAAGAGCAAGTGAGCTTAAATTGTTATTCGCCAGTAGAATTAGATTGCGACAAGGTTGAGATTGAATCGCAACCTGAAGAGTTACCTTTATTATTGTTAGCAAAAGGCTATCAGAAACAAGACTTCAATTTATTACAAGGTGAGTATCTAGTTAAAGAGCAGCGCTCTCCGGTGGTAAAAAACTGGCTTTGGGTTGCCGGTATAGCCTTGTTTGCTTTTGTTCTTAATTTATCGGGTAAAGTGTTTGAGTTAGTCGACTTAAATTCTCAATATGCAGCAATTAATGAACAAATCGAAAGAGACTATAAGCAAGCGTTT
The DNA here is from genome assembly GCF_007097525.1 of Thalassomonas sp. M1454. GTDB lineage: Bacteria > Pseudomonadota > Gammaproteobacteria > Enterobacterales > Alteromonadaceae > Thalassotalea_A. Next base: position 101,192 of record NZ_VKDD01000001.1, on the reverse strand, counting down.
CCAAAAACTAAACGCTTTAGAATTAATACCGTAAAACGACAATTAAATACGGCGTTATCTGAATTTGGCGGTGTAGATCAGAGTGTTGGCTTACTTGCTTTAATTAATAAAGTAAGACCATCTTTTGTGGCAGTGCCTAACTTAAAGCCTGATTCAATAAGATTTGATAGTAAACGCAATGAGTTACGCTTTGCCGTTACTGCCAATGATTACCAAAGCTTTGAAAAATTTAAATTGGAGCTAGAAAAATCTAATTTAATTGTTGAAGTAGGGGCGCAAAATAATCAAGGCGATAAAGTGGTTGGTTCATTTAATATTAGGAGTAAATCATGAAGCAATGGTGGTTAGAGCAAAACACTAAAGATCAACGCTTAATGATCTTCTTAGGAGTTGTTGTTGCTATATTTTTGTTTTACACACTAATATGGCAACCGCTTAATGAAAACTTAGTTAAAGCGCAAAGTAAGCTAACTAAACAACAAGAGTTAGCTATTTGGGTAAAGCAGAATACCGCTCAGTATCTTGAACTTAAAAAGCGTGGCGGTAGTAAGAAATCAACAGGAAGCCTTACTAGTAAAGTTAATCGAACAGCTCGAGGCTTAGGTATTACCGTGGCAAGAATGCAGCCACAAGGTGATGACTTGTTGGTATGGATTGATGAAGTGCCATTTAATAGCTTGTTAACTTGGTTAGAAAAAATTAGCACCCAAGAAGGCATGAGAATAATCGCCGTAGATATTGCCCCTTCAGATGCCGAAGGCACAGTTAAAGTAAGACGATTACAATTAGGAAATTCATGAACGCCGTAAAAAAATATTCATTAATCGTATCGATTTTTGTTTTAGTCTATTTGATTTTTGTTATAGCTATAGCGCCAGCAAATAAAATATTAGCCAAGTTTGATTTACCTAAAGGGCTCGAAATCAGAAATATCTCAGGCTCTATTTGGAGTGGAGAAGCCAAGTTAATATCTTATCAGCAGGTGAGCATTAATGACGTTGAATGGTCATTAAGTCCATTGTCTTTATTGTTGTTTAACCCAAGTGTCGATTTAACGTTTGGTGGTTCATTACAGCCTGGACCTAGAGGCTCGTTAGAACTTTCAAACTTAACCAATGATCTCACTGTCAATAACGCCAATGTTGCGATTGCGGCAAATGATGTATTGGCATATATACCTCTTCCTATCGATGCAAGTGCAGGTGGAGAGATTAATTTAGATGTTCCGGAGTTTGTGTTAGGTAAGCCTATCTGCACTGTATCGGCTGGCACAGTTACTTGGCAAAGAGCTTTTGTTAGTGCGATGAAAGAAGACGTTGATTTAGGAACTTTGGCAGCAACATTAGGTTGTGAAAAAGGCGCTTTAACTTTTGAAGTTAATCCAGAAAACGTTCTTGGTTTGCAATTTAAAGGGGTTGTAGCAGCAAGAGGTAAAGTTAGTGGTCAAGGTTATATTACTCCAGGAAATGACTTTCCTGCTAATGTAAGACCACTACTAGGCTTTATTGGTAAAAAGGATTTCCAAGGCCGTTATAAACTTAAGCTGTAAGCTAATTAACCACTAAGTTTGATACTGCAAGTTAGCATAGAACTTAGTGGTTTATATTATCAACTGAATCTAAATTTTTTAAATGCGCTATTTTTACTAATGAACGTGTAGGGTAGTTACTAAATATTCCATCAACACCTAAGCGATGCATCTCAATAATATCTACTTCATCATCTACGGTATAAACATATACCTTTAAACCGCGTTGGTGCGCATCTGCAATAAAATTAGCACTAACAAAATCAACATCAATATGTACACTGTAGGCATTAAGTTGCTCGGCAAATGCAGCGTAATCAATTGGGCTACTTGCAGTTAATGCACCTATGTTTAAATCTTTATTTAATGCTTTAATTTCAAATAGTAAATGATGATTAAAAGATGAGAATAAGAATTGATTATAACTAAAACCGTATTCGCTAACGGCTTTATTGATAAGGTTCATTAATGGAATGACGGTTCTATCTGCTTTTAATTCAATATTAACCAAACATTGACCGCTGATCTCAACTAACACTTCTTCAAGGGTAGGAACCGGCTGCCCCTTACCAGCATCAAGCTTACGCAATTCACTAAAGCTAATATCTGATACTTTACCAGTGCCATTGGTTGACTTATGCAACCAGCGATCATGAATAACAATTAACTCACCATCACATAAATGCACATCAATTTCGATGGCATCAACTTTCATCGCTAGCGCTTGTTGTATTGCTAAAATGGTATTTTCTGGTTCGTGGCCACTTGCGCCGCGATGAGCAAAAACTAACATCTTTAACTCCGATAAATATTAGTTAACTTAGTCTGTGATAAGTTGCAATCACAGGCTAAGTTGATCAAATTAATATTAGCTTTATTTAGTAACGCTGGCGTAAGGTTTACCTAAGCGTGTAACTGTTTCTGGTCCGTCGCCTTCGGTAAACTCGATAGTATCTTTCGGGAAACAACATACAGTAGTAGAGCCTAACTTAAAGCGGCCCATTTCTGCGCCTTTTTCTAAGTGGATAGCATTCTCACCATCGCTAGGGTAAGTCCATGTTTGTACTTGTTTACCTGCTGGCGGTGTAATAGTGCCTGCCCATACAGTCTCAATACTAGCCACAATAGTTGCGCCAACTAATACCATCGCCATTGGGCCTATTTCAGTATCAAATATTGCCACTACACGTTCATTACGAGCAAATAAATTTGGTACGTTTTGCGCGGTAAGAGGGTTAACCGAGAATAAGTCACCCGGTACAAAAATCATCTCTCTTAAAGTACCAGCAATTGGCATGTGAATTCGGTGGTAGTCTTTTGGTGCTAAGTAAATTGTTGAAAACTTACCGCCTTGAAATGGCGCTGCAGTTTCTTCTTTACCACCTAACAGAGTAACTAAAGAGTAATTAAAGCCTTTAGCTTGAATAATTTGGTCATCGACAATATCACCTTGTTGGCTAATTGCTCCGTCAACTGGGTAACAAATTTCTTTACTATCAGGATTAATAACTCGAGCGCCATCTTTTAATTCACGAGTAAAAAAGTCATTAAAGGTCGCAAAGTCGCTAGGTTGTTGTAACTTAGCTTCACTCATATCTATGCCATAGGCTTTAATAAAACGGCTAATTGCAAAGCGCGTTAACCAGCCTGCCTTGGCTGCTGCAAATTTACCAACCAAGCGAGATAGGCCATGTTTTGGCATAGCGTATTGTAAAGCAATTTTCATGTTATCTAATGACACGGATAGTCCTTATAAATATTAGTGTTCGATTTAACAACGTATATTTTACGTCTAATTAAATCGAGATGTTAATTTGTTATCGCCAAGGCTGGCAAGAATTCGTTGGTAACTTTCAAACCGCAAAGGGTGAATTTTACCGTCTTCAACGGCTGCTTTTAATGCACAACCAGGATCGTTTTGATGCTTACAATCTCTAAATTTGCAATAACCTAAATAGTCTTGCAGCTCAACAAAGCCAGCATCAACTTGCTCGGGAGCTAAATGCCATAAACCAAATTCACGAATACCAGGAGAGTCTATTAAACTTCCGCCTGTTGGGAAATGGTATAATCTTGCAACAGTTGTTGTATGTTGACCAAGTCCTGAGCCTTCTGATACTTCATTGGTTAATAAGTCTAAACCTGGCATTAATGAATTTACTAAAGTCGATTTGCCCACGCCTGATTGACCAACAAAAATAGAAGTTTTATCTTTTAATCGATCTTTTATTTCAGTTATCCCTGCGTTATCCACACTACTGGCAAAAATTATTTCATAACCAATGTTTTCTAAAATGGCTAATCGCTCTTTAATTTCTATTTGAATTTGTGGCTCTAACAAATCAATTTTATTAAGAACGATAATTGGCTTAATACCAGTAAGTTCAATAGCCACTAAATAACGGTCAATAATGTCGGCATTAAACGCTGGCACCACTGATGAAACAATAAATATCTGATCTATATTAGCTGCAATTGGCTTAACACCATCATAAACATCTGGCCTTGATAACTCTGATTTACGTTCATGCACAGCTTCAATGACACCGCTGATACTATGAATAGTTTCTTTACCTTGGCGCCAAACGACGTTATCACCACAAACTAAACTTTTTACGGTACGTCGAATATTGCAACGAACCACACTGCCGTCTGCACTTTCGACATCAGCATGCTGACCAAAGCGGCTTACAATAACACCAGGTTGTTGTTCACCTAATTCACTATCTTGAAAGGTGTCCTGTTTGTTTTTGTTAAGCTTATTCGCTAGGTTTTTTTTAATTTGCCTATTTTGACCTTTAGTCAGTTTTTTTGCTTTAGCCACGTAGTTTATTCAACTTAGAAATTCATTTATGTAAATTCATATATTACTTGGTATTATACAAGCACTAGCTAGATAAAGAAAATTTAGTTAACCAATTGATTTATACCAAAAGCATTATGTTTTTTGGTATCACAAATGCTTAAGAGGCTTGAAGTTATAATGACAATAAATGCAAACAATTTAATTTGGTTAGATTTAGAAATGACCGGCTTAGAGCCTAAACAAGATAAAATTTTAGAGATTGCTTCAATTATTACTGATGGTGAGCTTAATATTTTAGCTATAGGCCCTGTGTTTGCTATACATCAAAGCGACGAAATTCTTGATAATATGAATGAGTGGTGCATTGAGCAACATGCTAAAAGCGGCTTAACGCAACGTTGTAAAGATTCAACAACCAGTCTAGCGCAAGCAGAACAAGCAACAATTGATTTTATTAGCCAATACGTGCCTAAAGGTGTTTCGCCTATGTGTGGTAATAGCATAGGTCAAGATCGTCGCTTTATTAATGAATACATGACAGAGTTTGAAACCTGGTTCCATTACCGAAATATAGACGTAAGCACTATTAAAGAATTAGTACGCCGCTGGCAACCAGAGGTGTTAGATAATGTAGTTAAACAGGGAACACATTTAGCTTTAGATGATATTCGTGAATCAATAGACGAGTTAAAAGTGTATCGCGAGCACGCATTTAAAATTTAATATTTAGATAATAGCTCTCTTTTTAAAGCTCACTTTAGTTAATAAGTGGGCTTTTTTTATGCAATTAATAAAAAAATGCTTATTTTTAAGCTAGGCTTGTATTAATGTAATGTCATAAATATTAAGATGAAGTGTTAATTAACGACTTAATAACCAAATAAGAAAAATAAAAAGGATTTGTGACCATGAATGGTGTGAATTTTGCCGTCAAAACCCCAACTAGCATACTGGGCAAAGGCGTTCTATATGTAGCTTTGCTAATCGCATCTATGTTGCTTTTGGTCGGTACATCTCTATGGCTTTATAACCAACAAGCATCGAAAGCCGATTTTCTTCATCAACAACAAATCCCTTTTATAAAAAATAACGCGCAATTGATGAAAAGTGTTGCCGAGTTAGAAAATCAACTTGTTGCGCAACAATTAGCTATTCGCCATCAAGAACTCGACCAACCTTTAGAAGATGTAAAGCAAGCTTGGCTTGAAATTGCTGATTTAAGTAAACAGCATGTGTTAATGGTAAATGATAATTTACGTGATAATACCGCTGACAATATCGCTATTACTGCGCAAACGTTTGCTAGTGGTTATAAGCGCTTTGTTGAGTTGGTAGATGATCTTTTACTAATTCGTCAATCTCGTAATGGTCAATATAAAGCTAATGTTGCCACTTTAAATGACATCATTAAATCGGTTAATACCATTCGTCGTAAAAAACAAAACGACTTAAATAAACACTCTTACCAATTTGTAAATAGACAAAATGTAGTTAAAACTGAAACCATAAATTCAATGATGACTACGATGAATGAAGCGCAGTTTTATCAGTACTTATATCAAGAATTATTGAAAGTTCAGAACCAGTTAACCGCGTTATCTTCTTCGGTTAGCGCCCATCAGTTTAATCAAATATCAACTCAAATTGCCAACTTAACCCAAAATATCAATAAAGAATTAGCAAAAAAATCAGAAGATGATCAACTGCATTCGTTAACTAAAGAAATTGAAACTATTACTAGTCAGTTGATGGGAGCAGGGCAATTATTTGCTAAATGGCGTGATGAAAACAATACCAGTAAAAAAGTTATTGAACAGCTTAACTCTTATCAAGACTTTTTGGTTGAAACAGCTGCGCTAATTGAACAACCTAATTTTTATGACCTACCAGAATTTGAACTAGCCTTGCCATTTATTGGTTATAAAGTGAAAGAATCAACAATTCTACCGATTGGTTTTCTATTTATCGTGGCACTAATGTTCACCAGTGGTTTCTTAGCATGGCGATTAATTATTTTAGTTAACCGTAGTTATCACGCTGGCGCTGACTTTATTATGCTTGAAAACGAAAAAGAAGCTCGTGCAGAAAAAGCCTTACTTAATGCTCAAGAAAAGCAAAAGTCACAAATGGAATCGATAATAGCTGCGCCAACTCATTCTGAACTTAAACAAACCGAGCAACAACAAATTGCCAGCGTTGGTGAAGAGACAGAAGAAATGCAGCCAAGTTTCTATAAAATAAATAACTTGGTGATCGACCTAGACAAATTTAATCAATACCACGGCTCTGCTGAAATGGCAGTATTCATGTTAGAAGATTACCTTAACCGCAACAAACAAAACTTTGCCAAGCTAAAAGAAGCACTTACCGCTGAAAATTTAGCAAAAGTAAAAGACATAAACGCTGCATTATTAAAAACCGCCAACATCTTATCTGCTCCACGCTTAATTAAAGTATGTGAACAGTTACAACAAGTTTGTGTTGAAGGTGATATCCATAAAGCCGTGCCTTTATTAGCAGAAATGCAAAATGCTATTACTGAGATCGCTAAGTACGTAGAAGAAAGCTAGTTTTCGGTAACTTCTGAGATATAAGGTTATGTCTCAGAAGAGTGATAACCCGCCTGTCACAATAAGAATAATATGAAATATTTCGCATTAATATTAATGCTTCTATCAACATCAGTAATTGCCTGTTCATCGAGTGAGCAACTTGAGGAACTTCCTGCTTTTTCTAAGGTATTGCAATCTTCTGCTACTGAAAAAGTAGATGGTATAGCTGTATTTGTCCCAACAATAATTGAAGGGGCAACCGCAACAAAACTTCGAATATCATTTTTTGAAAACGAAGAGCTAATCCTGCAAACGTCGGTCGAGCTTGATGAAGTCTTGAAAGACGATGAAGAAATATACAATGAAGCAGATTTAAACGGGTATAGCGTTGGATATCTTTATGCAGATAGAACTCAAATAAAGAATATACTTTTAACTGCTAGTTATGAGTTTCCACCTACCGAAAGCGATGGGATTATAATGTGTGGTCCTATGCGAAGTTATAAATTACATGAGCTTATGAGATAAGTTTAGAGTGAATAACAGAGGTCGATAAGCGAAACAATGGGTGAACTTTTAAACTTAATTCCTTTATTAATATTGTGTTCTATATCTGCAATCATTCATGCTTTTTTGATTAAGAGTCGAAAGGGACTTTTATTAAAGATATTTGTTACTCTAGCCGTTTTCGCCATTGTAATTATTACACTCGATTTGACGGCTACATATATTGACCTCCAAGTTTTTATGGCATGTTTCGATGGTGACATTAATACATGTGATAACTGGGTTTTTCGTGTTAGTGATGCATTTTCCCAATATAATTTTTTTCTCGCAATAGCGCTTTCTTTAACGCTTTCTATTTGGTTTTATAAAGTCAATAGAATGAAAAATAACAATAATATTTCAAGTTAATTTTATCATGACGACCGTCTCAGAATGGCACTTTTCAGCCGGTCGAGCCACTTTGAAACTGGAGGAGATTCCATCCAAAAACACGATGGAATGACGATGCTCTTTTTCCGATATTGTGAATTACATCTTGTGTCACCAACTAGCTATCGGTAATTAATTAGCATCTCTAGGTAAACCTTTCTCTATCGTTCTAATTAATCTTTGTGTAAGGCGTAGGTTTGTTTCTTCGTTTAATTTATTTAGCTTTAACTGTTGCTGCTCTAATGCCCAGTCAATATGTTCAATCACCATTTCGCTTGAGATTTGTTTTTGCTTAGTTAAATCTTCAACAATACTTTGATCATACTTTGCATTCCCCAAAGCTACGGCAATATTGCGTTGCCAGCAGTCAAAACCAATACGGCGAATAGGTGAGCCTTCGGTTTTCTTTAAAAAAGTCGCTTCGTCCCAAGCAAATAATTCTAATAAGGTTACATGGTCAAAATGGTTTCTTGGTTGAAAGTCATCCTCGCTAGTTAATTGCGAGAAACGATTCCAAGGGCAAATTAATTGGCAGTCGTCACAGCCATAAATGCGATTACCAATAAGAGGCCTAAATTCAACAGGGATGGAATCGCGTAGTTCTATGGTTAAATAAGATATACAGCGACGAGCATCGACAACGTATGGCTCTATTATTGCTTGCGTTGGGCATATTTTTATACATGAAACACAAGCACCACATTGGTTTGCTTTTGGTTGGTCTATAGGTAATTCAATATTTACCATTAGCTCACCTAAGAAAAACCATGAACCCGCTTGTTCATTTAATAATAAACTGTGTTTGCCAACCCAGCCCAAACCTGCTTTTTCTGCTAAAGGCCTTTCTAATACGGGTGCTGAATCAACAAATGGGCGGAAATTAAGCTGTTCACAATGGGCGGTAATTTTATCACCCAATTGCTTTAAACGATTTCGCATTAACTTGTGATAATCACGCCCTAAGGCGTAGCGAGAAATATAAGCATGGTCACTTTGCTTTAAAATTTTGGCAAATTTAGCACCGGTAGGTAGGTAATCTAATCGAGCAGAGATAACACGTAATGTCCCAGGTAATAAATCAGCAGGGCGAGCACGCATTAAATCATGGCGGGCCATATAATCCATATCACCGTGATAGCCATTTTCGAGCCATTTAGTTAATGCTTGCTCATGAGTTTTTAAGTCAACATCACAAATACCAACATCACTAAAACCAAGCTCTTTCCCCCAAAGCTTGATTTTTTCTGCTAAATCTTGATAGTTAATAGTAGGTTGTTCACTCATAAGATAAATTATGTTGCCAATTAAATTACAAGCAAGCATACCACAGCATGCCTATCACGCTGAACTAGTTAAGAATAATGAAGGGAAAATTGCCGAGCAAAAAGGCATAACCTTGTATCAGTTGATGGAGTCGGCAGGTTTAGCTGCATTTGAATTATTTAAACAACAGTGGCCGCAAGCGAAAACTGTTTTAGTTGTATGTGGGCGTGGTAATAATGCTGGTGATGGTTTTGTCTTTGCCAGATTAGCTAAAGCTGCAGGCTTAACCGTTTATTTGCATGCCTTAGCAAGTTTTGATGACTATCAAGGAGATGCTGCTCTTGCGAGTGAGAAATACCTGAAAATTGCAGGAGAATTTAGCTCTTTAGATAATATTGCTAAAGAAAAAATTGATGTTGTTATTGATGCAATTTTAGGAACTGGGATAAAAGGTGCGCTTAAACCAAATTACCGTGAGCTGATAGAGTTTGTTAATGTGCTGAATAAGCCAGTGTTAAGCATAGACTTACCTTCAGGATTAAATGCGAATACTGGGCAAGTAAGTGATGCTTGCATTAAAGCTAAGTTAAGCGTTTGTTTTATTGCCTTGAAGCAAGGCATGCTGACCGGCGAGGCTAAAAACTATTGTGGTGATATTTATATAGCAGGGCTTGGCATTGCAGATGAGTTTGCCAACCAGGTTCCATCTAATATTCTTATCAATCATAGAAGTAATTTGCCACAACTTACTAAAAGGCTAGCAGCAGGCCATAAAGGCAATAGTGGTTTTGTATTAGCACTTGCCGGCAATAAAGGCATGCCGGGTGCAGCAAGGTTATGCACAGAAGCTGCCTTAAGGAGTGGAGCCGGTTTACTAGCGCTAGCTTGCCATGTTGAAAATAAGTCGATTGTGGTTAGTAACCGTCCAGAGATTATGTTGGTTGATATCGATAATAATGAAAAATCAGAGCAACAAAAAATAGCGAAAGCCAATGTGATAGTGATCGGTCCAGGGTTAGGTACTGATAATTGGGCACAACGGCATTTTGATTTTGCCTTGGCCCAACAAAAACGATTGATTGTTGATGCCGATGGATTAAATTTATTGGCTAAGAAGCCAAGGTTTAATGAGAATTGGGTTTTAACCCCGCATCCAGGTGAAGCCGCAAGGCTACTCGGTGTAAGTGTTGCTGAGGTTGAAAACGATCGCTTTGCTGCGGTTCAGGCAATAGCATTAAAATATGGTGGTATTGTTGTATTAAAAGGTGCTGGTACTTTAATTTGTGATGGTAAACGTGTGGCGATTAACTTTTCAGGTAATCCAGGAATGGCAAGTGGGGGGATGGGCGATGTTCTCTCTGGTATATTAGCGGCATTAAGTTTACAATTAGACGACTTATTTTATGCCACATGCCAAGGCGTAGATATTCATAGCCAAGCTGCCGATATTGCAGCTAAAGAAGGTGAAAAAGGTTTGTTGGCTAGTGATCTTTTTCCTTATATTCGACAATTAGTGAACCTTTGATAAATGAACCAAGTACAATTCTCTCTGTCTGACGAGTTTGCAACAGTAAACATGGGCAAAAGCCTAGCACAAGTAACAAAAGCATTGGATGTACCATCGTTAGTGGTATTTTTAAATGGTGACCTAGGTGCAGGTAAAACTACTTTAACCAGAGGTTTTGTTCAGGGCATGGGTCATACCGGTAATGTAAAAAGTCCTACATATACCATAGTTGAGCCTTATGACTTAGACCCTTGGAAAGTATTCCATTTTGATTTATATCGTTTATCTGACCCAGAAGAGCTTGAGTATATGGGCATAAGAGATTACTTTAATGATAAGTGTTGCTGTTTTATTGAATGGCCAGAAAAGGGCACAGGCTTGTTAGCAAAAGAAGACCTTATTATTAATATGGAATATGATAATGAGCAAAGACGTATCACGTTAACAGCGATGAGCGATCTGGGTAATAATATAATAAAAAATTTAAAGTAGAATAAGTTAAATATTATTCTTGTAGTCTAAGGATTGAATAAAAAAGTTATGCGCAATAGTAGTCTGAAAATAGTTATTTTCTTATTAGGTTTATTAGCTCCAAATGCTTGGGCTATTAACGTAATAGAAGGCGTGCGTATTTGGCCTGCACCAGAAAATACTCGAGTCGTTTTTGATTTATCTGAAACGCCTAACTACAGCTACTTTTTCCTACAAAAACCAACACGCTTAGTGATTGATTTTAAAAATGCGCAAAACATTGTTAATTTAACTAACCTTGCTAAAAATGATAAACGCATTAAAACAATCCGTACCAGTAAAACGAGTGCGAAAGGCGTTACCCGTATCGTTTTAGACTTATCGCAAAAGTATAAAGAACATATTTTCCCGTTACCTGCCGCAGGACCTTATGGTAATCGCTTAGTTGTTGATTTAAATGACACAAAACGTAGCGTGACAGCAAGCCATAAGCCAAAGAATAATAGTCGTGATGTTGTCATTGGTATAGATGCAGGCCATGGTGGTGAAGACCCAGGTTCAATTTCTAAAAACGGTACTTACGAAAAGAAAATCACTCTTACCATCGCAAAAAAACTAGCTAAAGTAATTAATGCTGAGCCTGGTATGAAAGCGGTTCTTATTCGTACCGGTGATTACTTTGTTAATTTGAATAAACGCACCCAAATAGCTCGTGAAAAAGAAGTCGATTTCTTAGTGTCTATTCATGCCGATGCATTCCATACTAGCCAACCAAGAGGCGCGTCTGTTTGGATCGTAAATAATTCAAGAGCTCAATCTGAGCTATCACGATGGTTAGTTAACCGAGAGAAAAACTCCGAGCTACTTGGTGGTGGTGGTGAGTTAATCAAGAAAACTAATGATGAACATCTAGCAGTATTTATTGCCGACTTAACCAAAGATAAGTCGTTAGAAATAAGTGATAGTACGGCCAGAAATGTGATTTCAGAACTGGCTAAAATCACCAAAATGCATAAGCGCGAACCGCAAAATGCGAGTTTAGCAGTTTTAAAATCATCTGATATTCCATCTATGCTTGTAGAAACTGGTTTTATTTCAAATCCTTATGATTTCAAAAACTTAATGTCGCCAACGCATCAAAATAAATTAGCATCTGCGGTATTTAAAGGCATAAGACGTTATTTCCAACAATATCCGCCGGAAGGTTCATTATTTGCTTCTCGCAAGCCAACTAAGCATAAAGTGAGTAGTGGTGAGTCTTTGTCAGTTGTGGCTAAGCGTTATAAAGTTTCAGTTAAATCACTCAAGCTTGCTAACAACCTTAAATCTGATGTGGTCAGAATAGGTCAAACTTTAACAATCCCTCGAGTTAATTAGTTTATGTCTATAGCGATATTGCCCGCACGCCTTGCTAACCAAATAGCAGCTGGCGAAGTTGTTGAGCGCCCAGCCTCTGTAGTTAAAGAATTAGTTGAAAACAGCATTGATGCAGGCGCGACTAATATCATTATCGATATTGAAAAAGGCGGCGCTAAACGCATTAAGATAACCGACAATGGCTGTGGTATTGTTAAAGATGAATTAACCTTAGCGCTTAGTCGTCACGCCACCAGTAAAATCAAAAATCTAGATGACTTAGAGTCTATTGTTAGCCTTGGCTTTCGCGGCGAAGCTTTAGCGAGTATTAGCTCTGTCGCGCGTTTAACTCTTACATCGAAAACGGATGAGCAAGACTCTGCTTGGCAAGCAATTGCTGTTGGTCGAGATATGACAGTGGACGTAAAACCTGCGGCTCATCCTAAAGGCACAACTATCGATGTTGAGGACTTATTTTTTAATACGCCTGCCCGCCGAAAATTTTTACGTACCGAAAAAACCGAATTTACTCATATTGATGAAGTTGTACGTCGTATCGCTTTATCACAATTAGATAAAAGCATAACCTTAATCCATAACGCTAAAGTGATCCGCCAGTATCGCAGTGCTAAAACTGAAAAACAGATCGAAAAACGTATTGCTTCTGTCTGTGGTCAAAGTTTTATTGATAACGCCATCCCTCTCGAATTTAAACATGACAATTTAGAGCTTTGGGGTTGGATTGCTAAGCCAAGCTTTTATCGTAGCCATAATGATTTAGCCTATAGCTATGTCAATGGCCGTATGATGCGCGATAAATTAATTAATCATGCTATCCGTCAAGCTTACGGCGAGCGAATGGGGCATGATGGTTACCCTGCTTTCGTATTATTTTTCAATTTAGATTACGCAGAAGTTGATGTAAACGTGCATCCGTCAAAGCATGAAGTTAGATTTCATCAAGCCCGTTTAGTGCATGATTTTATTTGTTCTGCGATTGAGCAAACGCTAAATAATGACTGGCAAGAGCACCAATATAGTCATGATAATAGTTTTGTTGACCAACAAACTGGTGAGATTGCAGCGCCGGCTCGAGATTATATTCAGCCATTAAAGGCTGTGGAAACTTCTAGCGGCTATAGTCAAGCTAACTCTTACGCTGGCTCTAATTACTCAGCTGCTGGCAGTAATTACTATTCAAGCTCTGCAAAACCTTCAAAGCAGGCTGTCGATAATTATCAAAGCTTAGTAACACCTATTATTGATACACAGCAACAAGTAGCTCCAAATCAACAACCTATTATTGATGATATTAAGCATACACAAACCACAGTTATGGTTAATCAAGGTATAGCTTTATTGACTATGGTGGCCGAAACCACAGCTCTTATTGAACAAGATGGTAAGTTATATTGTCTCGCCTTATTGCCTTTAGCTAAGCAACAACTTATTACTCAGCTTAGCCAATCATTTAGCCAAGGTATTGTTTCTCAGCCATTGCTATTACCTGTTAGCCTAACTGTTGATAAAGATGCTGCTGAGTTTATTAAAAATAATGTCGATGAATTTTTTCATGCTGGCATTAAACTTGAATTTAAATCTAGTGTTCAGTGTGTAATAAAACAATATCCTGCCCCTTTACGCGATCAAGACGTACAAACTAGTTTTACTAGGCTATTAGCGCTCTTAATGGCTTCAGATAATGCAGCTGAGCAAGATTGGGTTAAGGCCTTTGCCGCATTAAAACTCCCTCAAACTATTGATATTGTCGCCGCCCAGCAGTTGTTTGTTAATGTAAAAACAATGCAAAACATTGATCTTTCTGACTATGTGCGCTTGAATTCTAGTGAAGTCGACCTTACATCTGTCATTAGCAAACTAAATAAATAAGCACAATGAGCGCAATTAATACATCCGAATTACCACCAGTGATCTGCATAATGGGGCCAACAGCCTCAGGTAAGACTGATCTTGCTATGCAATTATGTGATCACTTACCTTGCGATATTATTAGTGTTGATTCTGCGCTAATTTATAAAGACATGGATATCGGTAGCGCTAAACCAACTGATGAAGAGCTGGCTAAATATCCACATCGTTTGATTGATATTATCGATCCTGCGCAGAGTTACTCCGCTGCAGATTTTTGCCGAGATGCAAAACGTGAAATTGCTGAGATCCGCAGTAACGGTCGTATTCCGGTTCTTGTTGGTGGAACTATGATGTATTTCAAGAGTCTACTTGAAGGTATGTCTCCACTGCCTAATGCTGATGCTAAGATTCGTGCTGAAATTATAGAATTGGCTGAGCAGAAAGGTTGGCATCATATTCATAAATTACTTGCCGAAGTCGACCCTGTTTCAGCACAGCGAATTAATGAAAATGACTCGCAAAGATTAACTCGTGCACTAGAAGTTTATCGTATATCTAATAAGACGATGACCGAGTTAACGCAAATTAAAGGTGATACAATTGATGGTAAAGTATTGCAATTTGCCATTACTACAACTGAGCGTGCCGAATTGCATCAACGCATTGAATTACGTTTTAACATTATGCTGGAACAAGGTTTTCAAGCAGAAGTTGAGAAGCTGAAAGCTCGCAGTGATTTAAATGAAAACTTGCCATCAATACGTTGTGTTGGTTATCGACAAATGTGGCAACACCTTAATGGTGAAATGGACTATGACGAAATGGTTTTTCGTGGTGTCTGTGCTACAAGGCAGTTAGCTAAACGCCAACTAACTTGGCTCAGAGGTTGGCCAGAATTAAATTGGCTAACCACCAATGATGAAACAAATTTACAAAAGGTTTTAAATGCGCTGAAATGACGACTAAAAGATAGTTCTATGCAGTAAAAATAGAATTTATTAACAGATTTCGTTATTCATTAGCAAAGTTTAAATCATAGTGTATACTTAAAAAGCTCGTTGTCTAACCTACTAAAATAAAAACAAATTGTTTAGTAAGTTAGGTACATATTAACCGAATATACAATAAAAAAAGGGGCCAATATAATGGCAAAAGGTCAATCTTTACAAGACCCATTTTTGAATGCTTTACGTCGTGATCGCATTCCAGTGGCAATTTATCTTGTCAACGGTATTAAACTACAAGGCCAAGTTGAGTCATTTGACCAATTTGTTATCTTATTAAAAAACACGGTAAGCCAAATGGTATATAAACATGCTATTTCAACGGTTGTACCGTCACGTGCAGTAAATACTTCGACTGATTCAGATCACTCGATGGAATAAAGCTTAAATGAAATTGAATTGGAATTGTTCACTTGTTTGATAGGCATCAAGCAGGTGAACAAGCAGTACTTGTTCACATAGATTTTCCGCAAGAAAACGCCCGCGAAGACCAGCAAGAATTTGAAATGTTAGTATCTTCTGCAGGCGTAAATTCTTTAACCGTTTTAACCGGTAAGCGTGATTCTCCCCATCCTAAATTTTTTGTCGGTAGTGGTAAAGCTCAAGAAATAGCTGAAGCTGTTCGTTCATTCGAAGCAGACGTGATTTTATTTAATCATGCGCTAACTCCTGCCCAAGAAAAAAACTTAGAAGCACTTTGTGAATGTCGAGTGATCGATAGAACGACACTGATTTTAGATATCTTTGCTCAACGAGCTCGTACTCATGAAGGTAAGTTACAAGTTGAGCTTGCGCAGCTTAAGCATATGAGTAGCCGTTTAATTCGAGGTTGGACTCACCTTGAGAGGCAAAAAGGTGGTGTCGGCTTAAGAGGCCCAGGTGAAACACAGCTCGAAACGGATAGACGTTTATTACGTGAACGTATGCATAACATAGGCAAGCGCCTTGAAAAAGTTGAAAAGCAGCGCATGCAAGGTCGACGATTACGTCAACGTTCAGAATTGCCAACTGTCTCGCTAGTTGGTTATACCAATGCGGGTAAATCGACTATATTTAATCGTATTACCGATGCCGATGTATATGCTGCAGACCAATTGTTTGCAACGTTAGATCCAACACTACGTAAACTAAAGATTAAAGATGTTGGTCGTATTATTTTAGCTGATACAGTTGGGTTTATTCGTCATTTACCCCATGACTTAGTTGCTGCGTTTAAAGCAACGCTAACCGAAACTCGTGAAGCGCACTTACAATTGCATGTGGTCGATATATCGGATGAGCGACGAGCTGACAATATGGCGCAAGTTGCGCATGTATTAGAAGAAATTGAAGCTGATGACATTCCACAGTTGTTAATTTGTAATAAAATAGATAATTTAGCCGATGTTGCTCCTCGTATTGATAGAGACGAGTTTGGCAAACCAATCAGAGTATGGTTATCGGCGCGTGCAAATATTGGCATGGAGTTGTTGTCACAAGCGTTATCTGAATTATTAGCAACAGAAATAGTAAAATACAGTTTAAAAATTCCGCCTCGAGCAGGCAAACTGCGCGGTACTTTGTATGAGTTAGATTGTATTGCCGAAGAACATTTTGATGATGAAGGCAATTGTTTAATGGAAATCAAAATGCCGCTTCGAGAGTGGAATCGATTAATAAAAGCGCCTGAATCTGAAATAGAAGCTTTTATTGAGCATTAATACTCTTAAAACAATAAATACTTACAAAGTTAGAACATAAAATAGATGGCTTTAGTAACACTTATTGATATATTAGTTACCATAACGCTAATGTCAGTACATAAATCAGACATTAGCAAAATAATATTTTTAAATATTGCAACATAGCGGAGAGCAAAATGGCTTGGAATGAACCGGGGAAGAACGATAATGACCCCTGGAAAAATAAAGGCGGACGTGATCAAGGTCCACCTGATTTAGATGAATTACTAAAAGATCTTGGTAATAAATTCGGTGGTATTTTTGGTAATAAGCCAAAAGGTACTGGTGGATCAAACAAGAGCTTTAGCGGCATTGGTGCTGGTATTGTAATTGCTATCGCTGCTGTTGTTTGGGGCGTAAGTGGTTTTTACACTATCAAAGAAGCACAGCGTGGCGTAGTACTTACTTTTGGTGAATTTAGCTCAATGGTTGAACCAGGTATTCACTGGCAGCCTACCTTCATTGAAAAAGTTATTCCTGT
Organism: Thalassomonas sp. M1454; assembly: GCF_007097525.1. Classification (GTDB taxonomy): domain Bacteria; phylum Pseudomonadota; class Gammaproteobacteria; order Enterobacterales; family Alteromonadaceae; genus Thalassotalea_A. The sequence continues at coordinate 83,695 of NZ_VKDD01000001.1, read as the reverse complement.
TGACGTACAAACAACTCGTAACTTACCTTCAGGTGGCTTTATGCTTACTGAAGATGAGAACGTTGTTAGCGTTGAAATGCAAGTGCAATATCGTATTGTTAATGCTCGCGATTACTTATTCAGTGTAACTAATTCTGATGCAAGTTTAGAACACGCTTTTGATAGTGCAATGCGCTACGTTGTTGGTCATTCGAAAATGGATGAAGTATTAACGTCAGGTCGTGAACAAGTACGTCAATCGGTTTGGAGTGAATTAGATAAAATCATTGAACCGTATAATCTTGGTATTATTGTTTCTGATGTTAACTTTAAAGATGCTCGTCCACCAGAGCAGGTTAAAGACGCGTTCGATGACGCGATTGCCGCTCGAGAAGATGAAGAACGTTTTGTTTTAGAAGCTGAAGCTTATGCATTATCTGTTGAACCAGAAGCGCGTGGTGCGGCAAAACGTATGGAACAAGATGCGTTAGCTTATAAAGAACAAATCGTATTAGCAGCCGAAGGTCAAGTGGCTAAATTTGAAAAGCTATTACCTGAATATAAAGCGGCTCCTGAAGTTACTCGTCAGCGTTTATACCTAACAACAATGGAAAAAGTATACAGTAATACTTCTAAAGTTATGGTTGATGTTGATGGTGGTAATAACATGATGTACCTACCATTAGATAAAATTATGCAACAGCAACAACAAGCTCCGGTTAACCAATATAACCGTGGCTTAACACCATTAAAACCGGTTAATCCTTCGCAAGGCCAGAATTCATCTGTGAATTCAACGTCTAGCCGAACTGATCGTTTTAGCCGAGGAGATAACTAATCATGAAAAACTTTTCAATTATCATAGTTGTCTTATTGGCGATGTTAACTGTGTCTTCAATCTTTGTTATTAATGAAGGCGAGCGTGGCATAGTATTTCAATTCTCTAAAATTAAACGAGACTCAGCTGGCGAAATGCGAATTTATGAGCCGGGTTTACACCTTAAGATACCTTTTATTGAGCGTGTAAATAAAATTGATGCGCGTATTCAAACTCTTGATGGTGCACCAGATCGCTTTGTTACATCAGAGAAAAAAGATCTATTAGTTGATTCGTACGTTAAATGGAAAATCGTTGATTTTTCTACTTACTATGTACGTACAGCCGGCGGTAACATTGATAATGCTCGTGCGCTATTAAAACAAAAAGTGAATAATGGTTTACGTACCGAATTTGGTACTCGTACTATTAAACAGATTGTTTCTGGCGACCGTGATTCATTAATGGAAAAAGCGCTTATTAGTGCAGAATCAAGTAAAGCTGACCTTGGTATTGAAGTTATTGATGTACGTGTTAAGCAAATCAATTTACCAAAAGAAGTAAGTAATGCGATCTACGAACGTATGCGTGCAGAGCGTAAAGCGGTAGCACAAGAGCATCGCTCGCAAGGTCGAGAGAAAGCAGAAGTAGCTAGAGCAACTGTTGATGCTAAAGTAACTATCATGTTAGCTGATGCGAAAAAACAAGCATTTACCCTACGTGGTGAAGGTGATGCAACAGCCGCTAAGGTTTATGCTGATGCTTACGGTAAAGATCCAGAGTTTTATGGCTTTATTCGTAGTTTAGAAGCTTATGAAAATAGTTTTAGCAGTAAGAGTGACATCATGGTGGTTAAACCTGATAGCGACTTCTTTAACTACTTAAAAGCAACTAAAAAATAGTTTAATACGCTAAGATTCTAATCTAGATGTAATTATTAAAACCTCAATTTGAACATTCAAGTTGGGGTTTTTTATTAATATCAGCCATAAAGAAGTGATATATGACACTATCAATTGTTATTACCGCCTTAGCATTAATGCTCATTTTTGAAGGTATTGGGCCATTTTTCTTTCCTAATCGCTGGCAAGAATTTATGTCAAAACTGGCCAAAGAAAATCCTAAAGTACTTCGTCAGATGGGAGGGGCATTACTGTTAATAGGTTTTATGTTGTTGTTTTTCAATCAATAAATCATCACTTTTAACTATGATTGTTTTATCGACAATTGTTGGTTAACAATTCAACTACAAAAAAGATTATAAAATAGGTGATCTAATCGCCTGTGTTTGTTAAAATCCCCGCCTAATTTTCTTTGGAAATATGTAAATTAATATTATGGGCAAAAACGTCGTAGTTTTAGGCACCCAATGGGGTGACGAAGGTAAAGGTAAAATCGTTGATCTACTAACTGATAAAGCGAGCTTAGTTGTTCGTTATCAAGGTGGTCACAATGCCGGTCATACACTAGTAATTGACGGTGAAAAAACCGTATTACATTTAATACCGTCAGGCGTTTTACGTGATAACGTAAAATGTTTAATCGGTAACGGTGTTGTATTGTGTCCTAAGGCACTAATGACAGAGATTAAGATGCTTGAAGCTAAAGGTGTTCCAGTACAAGAACGCTTACTAATTAGTGATGCATGTCCCCTTATCTTGCCATACCATAACGCTTTAGATGCGGCACGTGAAGCTGCTCGTGGTAATAAGAAAATCGGTACTACCGGTCGTGGTATTGGTCCAGCTTACGAAGATAAAGTTGCTCGTCGCGGTTTACGTGTTAGCGATTTATTCGATGCTGAGTCATTTGCTGCTAAGTTAAAAGAAATTATGGAATACCATAACTTTGTTTTAACTAACTACTACAAAGCAGAGCCAGTTGATTTTGATACTGTATTAGCTGATGCACTGGCTGTAGCTGATACAATTAAAGCAATGACTGCTGACATCTCTGAAATGTTAGACCAAGCACGTAAAGCGGGTGACTCAATCATGTTTGAAGGTGCACAAGGTACACTTTTAGATATTGACCACGGTACATACCCATACGTTACTTCTTCAAATACTACTGTTGGTGGTGTTTCTACTGGTAGTGGTTTTGGTCCTTGTCATTTAGACTACATTTTAGGTATCACTAAGGCTTACACAACTCGTGTTGGTTCTGGTCCTTTCCCAACTGAACTTGACGACGAAATCGGTCACCACTTAGGTACTGTTGGTCATGAGTTTGGTGCAACTACAGGACGTGAGCGTCGTTGTGGTTGGTTTGATGCTGTTGCTATGCACCGTGCGGTACAAGTTAACTCTATTACTGGTTTTTGTTTAACTAAGCTTGATGTTTTAGATGGCTTAAAAGAACTTAAAATTTGTACTGGTTACAAGACTGCATCAGGTGAAGTGTTAACTGTGCCACCAATGGCTGCAGAAGGTTACGAAAACATCACTCCAGTATACGAAACTGTTCCTGGTTGGGATGAAGTAACTGTTGGCGCAACAAGTGTTGAGCAATTACCAGCAAATGCTATTGCTTACATCAAACGCCTTGAAGAAGTTACTGGTGTGCCAGTTGATATTATTTCAACAGGTCCTGATCGTAACGAAACAATTATTTTAGTAAACCCTTTCGCTGAGTAATTACTAAAATCGAAAAAAGCCGGGCCTACTTTAAAGTGAGCCCGGCTTTTTTGTATCTAAATTTCATCATCTTTATACGTGTTTCTATCAATGAGGCATAGTTAAACGCTTGTTTGTCTTTAAATCGTAACAAAACCGATATTACTTATAATAAAAAAAATAACACATCATTACAGAAAGCTGAAAGTTTTCAGGTAGTATTACATTTTCTGTAAGCTGTTAAACTCAATTAGTATTAAGGTATCAATATGACTGACCTTCGCCAACAAGCTCTTGATTATCATGAATTACCAACTCCGGGTAAAATATCTGTAACTATCACCACCCCCGCTGAAACTGCCAAAGATTTATCTTTAGCTTACAGCCCTGGTGTAGCTGAGCCTGTTCGTGAAATAGCCAAGAATCCTGATGATGTTTATCGCTATACAAATAAAGGTAATACAGTCGCGGTTATAAGTGATGGTACAGCCATTTTAGGTTTAGGCAATCTTGGTCCTATGGCATCAAAGCCCGTAATGGAAGGTAAGGCATTATTATTTAAACGCTTTGCTAATATTGATTCATTCGATATTGAAGTTAAGCACAATACCGTTGAAGACTTTATCAATACCGTAGCTAATATTGCTGATAGTTTTGGTGGTATTAATTTAGAAGATATCAAAGCCCCAGAATGTTTCATTATTGAAAAAGCATTAATTGAGCGTTGTAAAGTACCTGTTTTTCATGATGATCAACACGGTACTGCAATAGTTACTGCTGCTGGCATGATCAATGCGCTAGAAGTTCAGGGCAAAGATATTAAGTTTGCTAAAATTGTTTGCTTAGGTGCAGGCTCTGCAGCGATCGCTTGTATGGAGTTACTAATAAAATGTGGAGCAATGCGTGAGAACATTTATATGCTCGATCGTAAAGGTATTGTTCATACTCGCCGTGACGATTTAAATGAATACAAAAAGCTTTTTGCTAACAATACCGATAAGCGAACACTAGAAGATGCTATTGAAGGCGCGGATGTTTTTGTTGGTGTTTCTGGGCCCAATTTATTATCGGCTGAACAATTAGAGTTAATGGCACCTAATCCTGTTGTTTTTGCTTGTTCAAATCCTGACCCTGAAATTGATCCCGCTGTGGCTCATGCTGCTCGCAATGATTTAATTATGGCAACGGGTCGTTCTGATTACCCAAATCAAGTGAATAATGTTTTATGTTTCCCATTTATTTTTCGCGGCGCTTTAGATGTGCGTGCTAAAACCATTAATGATGAAATGAAAATTGCCGCGGTGCATGCGATTCGTAAAATTGCCAAAGATGAAGTTCCAGAGGAAGTGTTAATCGCGAGTGGCAGTAAGTCATTAAGTTTTGGTAAAGACTACATTATCCCTAAACCTATGGATCCTCGTTTACTTAAACAAGTTGCATTTGCTGTTGCACAAGCAGCGGTTGATTCAGGTGTAGCTAAAATTGATATGCCTGAAAACTACATGCAGTAGGCAATAAAATAAACTCACTATTAAAGCACCAATAAATTTTTGAGTAACACAAATAAAAAAAGCACCTTAGGTGCTTTTTTTTGTATTTAATCGCTGTAGAAAATAGTTATTCTTCAAGCAGACCTTTTTCGGCTAACAGCTTACGAACACTTTCAGGCATAGCGTTATCATTATCTTTAGTTAAGTCACTATCATCTGGTAATGGCTGCCCGGTAAATGCATGCAAGAAAGCCTCACATAGTAATTCACTATTTGTTGCATGACGTAAGTTGTTCACTTGTCGACGAGTACGCTCATCAGTTAATACTTTTAGTACGTTAAGCGGGATCGAAACAGTAATTTTTTTTACTTGTTCGCTTTTTTTACCATGCTCCGCGTACGGATTGATGTATTCCCCATTCCACTCTGCCATGGATATTCCCCATTAATTTATTTTTTATGTTGGCTTTTAAACCACTTATTTTAATAACCATAAATTGTACTGGTTCTGAGATTCTAGTCAACATCTAAAAGCAAAGATGTTTAGATGGCTAAAACTTCTTGACCTAAGACAATAAACCATTTAGATTTATAGACGTCTAAACATCCGATTGCCCCAAAATACAAAAGAGACGACTATGAAACACGATAAAAGTACAACAATTGCAGTAAGAGCAGGCATTAATAGTGATGAGCATCACGGTGCAGTAGTACCTGCAATTCATTTATCGAGTACTTATAGTTTAAAAGGCTTTAATGAAAAACGAGAGTTTGATTACTCTCGCACAGGCAACCCAACAAGAGCAACACTCGCTGAAGTTATTGCTGATCTTGAAGGTGGTAGCAAAGGCATTATTACTAGTACGGGCATGTCGGCTATTCACCTCATCTGTCAGTTACTTAGTACTGAAGACACTTTATTAATTCCCCACGACTGTTATGGTGGCAGTTACCGCTTATTCACCTTTTTAGCGCAAAGAGGCTTATTTAAGTTAGTTGTTGTTGATCAAAATGATCAGGCTGAATTAAGTAAAGCATTAGCACAAAAACCAAAATTAGTGCTATTAGAAACACCGAGCAATCCTTTATTACGTATTATTGATATTGCTGCCATCTGTGAGCAAGCTAAAGCAGTAGGCGCCTTAGTTGCCGTTGATAATACCTTTTTATCACCTCTTCTGCAGAAGCCTTTAGAGTTAGGTGCCGATATCGTTATTCACTCAACTACTAAGTTTATCAATGGCCATTCTGATGTTGTTGGTGGTGCAGTGGTAACTAAAGATCTTGAACTTGGTGAACACCTTGCTTGGTGGGCTAATTGTATTGGTATTACTGGCGCTGCATTTGATAGCTTCTTAACTTTGCGTGGCATTAAAACCTTACCTGTACGTTTAAAGCAGCATAAAGAAAATACCGAACAATTGGTTGAGTTTTTACAAAGCCATGCGGCGATAGAAAAAATTTATTACCCAGGTCTGGTTGATCATCCTGGCCATCAAATAGCTAAAGCCCAACAGCAAGGTTTTGGCAGTATGTTCTCATTTGAATTAAAAGGTGGCGATGCACAGGTGCGAGAATTATTTGCAAAATTAGAGTTATTTACGTTAGCGCAATCATTAGGAGGCGTTGAAAGTTTAATCGCGCATCCATCAACCATGACGCATGCAGGTATGGATATTGAAGCGCAAAAAGTAGCAGGCATTAGCCAAACACTAATAAGAGTGTCGGTAGGGATCGAAGATATTAACGATATTATCGCGGACTTAGATAATGCTTTAAATGCAACACTAGCGGTATCAGAATAATGTCTCAGCAATTAAATAAAATAGCAACAGAGGCTAGCGCAGAGCCTTTACGCGTTGTACCAAAAGAAATAAGCGTTCATAAATTTGGTGGTAGCAGTTTAGCTAACGCTCAGTGTATTGAGCGTGTTGTAGCCATTTTAAAGGATAATGCCAATTTATCTGATTTAGTTGTTGTTTCAGCTAATGGTAAAACCACTGACCAATTATTTGCATTACTTGCGAATGACAATGACGAAAGCGAGTTTAATCAGCAGCTTGAACTTGTTCTGGCTAATCAACAGCAATTAATTAGTGAATTACTTAGTGGGCAGAATGAACACGAGTTACTGAGCGCATTAAGTGCTGATATTGATCAAATTAAGTTATGGCGCAGCAATATAGAGTTAGCTGCGCAACGTAATAACTTATTAGCCTTTGGTGAAGTTTGGTCGGCTCGCTTATTAGCAAAAGTTATCAGCACAAAAATTTGCCCAGCTAACGCCATAGATGCTCGCCAAGTTTATATTTTAGACTCAACCAATAACTTTCAATTAGATGAGAGTTTGAGTCAGCAAAACTTAGTTAATAAAAAAGTAACTGGCCAATTGAATATACTTACCGGCTTTATTGCTAGTGATGAGCAAGGGCGAGCACAAACATTAGGCCGTAATGGCTCAGATTTTAGTGCCACAATTGCAGCGCATTTACTTAATGCTAGTAATACCGTGTTATGGACCGATATAGATGGTATTTATAGTGCAGACCCGCGAGTAGTACCAAATGCCAGAAAATTACATCGCCTAGAGAATTCGGTTGCAAAGGAGTTAGGACGATTAGGTAACCCTGTATTGCACGCAAATACGTTAAATCCTCTTGCAACACATAATATCCATTTACATGTCGCCAGTAGTTTTGCCCCAACAATTACGGGTACGGAAATCGGTGCTTTTGGTGAAATTGCCAAACAAGAAATATCAGTAACTCATAATAATGATTTACTTTATATTCATAGCGATGAGTTTACTGCAGATATCCTTGCGCAAATAGAATTACGTTTTCAGCCTCTTTATCAATGTGTTGATCAAACTTGTGTTGTACTTTCGCAGCAATTTGTAGATTTAGCCTTACAGTATTTAGAGCAACAGCAGTTAAGCTTTAGCCAAAAACCAGTGTCGCTTATTGCCGTTGTAGGTTATAACATTGCTAGTCGCGGTGAAATTAAAGCAAGGTTTAAGCGAGCCTTAACTGGTGAGCCAATAGCTAAATTTGTCGGTTCTGAAAATGGCCATAGTTTATTAGCCTTTTTTGATGATGCGTGTTCGGTTGAGTTTGTGAATAAAGTTCATAATAAAGTAACCAAAGATACTCGCAATATCGGCTTAGTCGTTGCCGGCTTAGGTAATATTGGGCAACGATTTTTAGAAATGCTGCCAGCACAATTAACTCGAGTACATGCTTTAGAGAATGTACATCTGGTAGGTTTAGCAACGTCTAAAAAAGCATTAATTAATACTGATGGTATTGATGCTAAACACGCAGTTGAGTTATTTTCTGAGCAAAGTAAAAATTATGACAATAAACAACTTGTGCAATGGTTAGAACACCATCCTTATGATGAACTAGTGTTGGTTGATATAACGCCAAGTAGTGCCTTTAGTGATTTATACCATGATTTCTTCGAGCAAGGGATCCATGTTATTAGTGCAAATAAATCTGCTGGTGCAAGTGACCCAGAAAACTACCATAACTTACTTGCTAAGATGGAGTTATCTAAAAGTAAGTGGTTAGTCAATGCAACTGTTGGCGCAGGTTTACCAATTAATTACGCGTTAAATGACTTAAAACAAAGTGGCGATGTGATCGAGGAAATATCAGGTATATTTTCTGGTACTTTATCATTGTTATTCGCAAATTTTGACGGAAGCGTACCTTTTTCTGAACTTTTAATTGATGCTTTAGAGCAAGGATTTACTGAGCCAGATCCTCGTGACGATTTATCTGGGCTTGATGTACAACGTAAATTACTAATTTTGGCAAGGCTAGCAGGCTATGACTTAGCGCTAGAAGATATTGCTTGTGAAAATTTAGTTCCTGAGTTTGCACAAAAACTAGAACTTAGTGAATTTTTAGCCAGAGCCAATGAATTAGACAGCTACTATGGAGATAAACTAGCGCAAGCACAGCAGCAAAATGGTTGCTTACGTTATATAGCTCGCTTTATCGATGTAGATAATAAAATTAGCGCAAGAGTAGGCTTAGAAATATTACCTAATGACCATGCTTTTGCTAACTTGACGCCGTGTGATAATGTCTTCTTATTAAAGTCAGCATGGTATCAAGACAACCCATTAATAATTAGAGGTCCAGGCGCTGGACGAGATGTCACCGCAGGTGGCTTACACTCAGACTTAGTTAACCTTTGTAAAGAGTTAGCAGTAACAACGAAAGCCGTAGAAATCAAAGGAATCAACTAATGAATGCTAGAGCACGCCAATTAGACTTATTAAACCAAACTGTTCGCGATTTAGATCAAGATTTAAATGTATCATTTGAGTTTTTCCCGCCAAACTCTCCTGAGATGGAAACAACGTTGTGGAACTCAATTGAACGCTTAGCACCATTAAAACCAAGCTTTGTTTCGGTTACTTATGGTGCTGGTAGTGGTACTCGTGATCGTACTCACGGTGTGATCAAACGCATTCAACAAGATACCGGCTTAATTGCAGCGCCGCATTTAACTTGTATTGATGCTGGCCGTGAAGAGCTTATCGATATCGCCAAAGATTACTGGGAAAGTGGGGTTCGTCATATTGTCGCACTACGTGGTGATTTACCTAACAGTGGTAAAAAACCAGATATGTATGCCAATGACTTAGTTGAATTATTAAAAGGTGTAGCTGATTTTGATATCTCAGTAGCAGCATACCCAGAAGCACACCCTGAGTCTAAAAACGCACAGTTTGATTTGGTTAACCTTAAACGCAAAATTGACGCAGGTGCTAACCGTGCCATCACTCAGTTCTTCTTTGATATGGACTCATACTTAAGATTTCGAGATCGCTGTGCCGCAATTGGTATTGATGTTGAAATCGTACCGGGGATTTTACCAGTATCAAACTTTGCCACATTAAAACGCTTTTCTAAATTAGCTGGCGTTAATGTGCCAAACTGGATGGGGAAAATGTACGAAGGTTTAGACGACGACCCAACTACTCGTAATTTAGTTGGAGCAAATATTGCGATGGAACAAGTAAAAATATTACGCAGCGAAGGCGTAAACGATTTTCACTTTTATACATTAAACCGCTCGGAACTTACTTACGCTATCTGCCACACATTAGGCGTTCGCCCATAAAGCAAATCAAGGGGGTCAGATCAACTTGAAATAAAAATAGAATTTCAAGTTGATCTGACCCCCTTGATTTTATAAGCAGTAGTGCTGGATTAAATCTAATAGNAAAAATATTACGCAGCGAAGGCGTAAACGATTTTCACTTTTATACATTAAACCGCTCGGAACTTACTTACGCTATCTGCCACACATTAGGCGTTCGCCCATAAAGCAAATCAAGGGGGTCAGATCAACTTGAAATAAAAATAGAATTTCAAGTTGATCTGACCCCCTTGATTTTATAAGCAGTAGTGCTGGATTAAATCTAATAGGATTTTTTCTGTAGGGGCTATTTGGTCAAAGGCCAAAAACTCATCCGGTTGGTGAGCTTGTTCAATAGAGCCAGGGCCTAAGACTATTGTTTGACAGCCTAGTTGTTGGATAAACGGTGCTTCGGTAGCGTAGTTCACTACTTGGCAACAATGTCCTGATACTTTCTCGGCGGTTTTAACTAATTCACTGTCTTTATCTTCTGCAAATGCTGGCGAGCTTGGGTGCATCTCTGCCATTGTTACTCTGCCTGGAAACTTTTCGGCTAGAGGTTTTAGTGCCTCGCTCAACCAGTGTACTAACTCTTCATCTTTAATGCCGGGCAGGGCACGTAAATCAATATCTAAATAGCAATCACCACAAATTCGGTTCGCACTATCGCCACCTTTTATTGCGCCAAAGTTTAACGTTGGCTCTGTTACTGTAAATGCTTCATTAACATAGTTGGCTTTTAAATCTTGCTTTAATTGCATTAGGCGACCAATAACTAAATACATTATTTCTATCGCATTTACCCCTTTTGAGGGTTGGCTTGAATGACCAGATTTACCCTGTACAGAAATACGGTGCGACATATGGCCCTTATGCATAATTATAGGTACTAAGTTAGTTGGCTCACCAATAACAGCAACATCTGGTTTGGCTAACTTACTTTCAATAAAAAACCTAGCACCAGCCATTGTTGTTTCTTCATCAGCACTAGCTAACACATATAAAGGTTTTTTTAATTGCTTGGCATTTAGACCTTTGCAAGCTTGCAAAATAAAGGCAAAAAAGCCTTTCATGTCACAAGTACCTAAGCCATAGAATTTATCATTGTCGGTTTTAATACTAAAAGGGTCGCTATTCCAGCGTTCTTGATCAAAAGGTACGGTATCACTGTGCCCTGATAATAATAAACCACCTTCACCATCACCAAGTTTTGCTAATAAATTGAGCTTACCTCTACTATCAGGAACTTCTTGTAAAGTAATGTTAAAACCGAGTTGTTCAAACCAAGTAGCAAGTAGGGTGATAACACCTTTATTGCTTTGATCCCACGAGCTATCTGTAGCACTTATTGAATTAGATGCGATAAGTTGGCTAAGTGATTCACTAAAATTAGGTAGATTATTCATAAATTAGATTAAAACCGTAAAATACTTATGTTAAATAATTGCATAAGTAGTCAATAATTGTTATTTTGTTGCCTTCAGTGTAATAAACCCCAAAGCTTCTGGCTACTTCTTATTTTTTCTGCTTGTAATCAAAGGTAATTTTAATAAGTTAAAAGGTTATATACTCGTATTTTTGTCTGGTGAATTACAGATTATTAAGTTACATTTATTGAATAAAATTGCAGAAAAGGAAAAGATGTGAAGGTAGCAGTAGTTGGCGCAAGTGGTTATGCCGGTGCCGAGCTAGTAGAAATACTAGGAAAACATAGCCAAATTAATGAAATGCACTTATTAGTTTCTGAAAATAGTGAATCGAAAGGATTATTGTTTTCTGATCTATATCCTCGCATGCAATCCATCTGTGATTTACCTTTACAAGCATTTAGTCAAGCATGGCTTAGTGCTAATAATGATTTAGATGCAGTCTTTTTTGCTACCCCACATGAATATTCACAACAATGGGCACACGCCTTTGTTGAATTAGGCATTAAAGTCTTTGATTTATCAGGGGCGTTTCGTTTAAGCGAAAGTAGCGATTACCCTAAGTATTATGGTTTTGAGCACAAGCATCAGAACCTAATTGATGAAGCTGTTTATGGTTTAGCTGAGTGGAATAGCAAAGAGATTGCTAATGCGCAGTTAGTTGCCGTACCAGGTTGTTACCCAACCGCTAGTTTATTAGGTTTAAAACCTATTACTGCCAATGACTTAAACGTTAAAGATGGTTTAACTGTAGTTAATGGTATTAGCGGCGTGAGTGGCGCAGGTAGAAAAGCATCTTTAGCTACCAGTTTTAATGAATTAAGCCTAAAAGCATATAACGTTTTACAACACCGTCATCAACCAGAAATCAGCCAAGAATGTGGTCAGCAGGTTATTTTCAATCCCCATATTGCACCATTTAAACGTGGTTTATTATCAACAGTTACTATGCAACTTAAATCAGGCGTAAGTGCTGATGATGTTGCGCAAGCTTTTCATCAAGCATATGACAATACACCACTAGTTCGTATTGCTAAAACATGGCCGCAAATTGATGACGTTAGTGGCTCTCCTTTTGCTAGCTTATTTTGGCAAGTAGACGAAGAAAAACAAGTGGTTGTAGTGAGTTGTGCAATTGATAATTTATTAAAAGGGGCTGCTTCACAAGCAATCCAATGTTTCAATTTAGCCAATGGATTTAATGTCAGCCAAGGTTTATTAGGAGGAGCACAATAATGTCAGCTCCTTTAGTGATTAAAATTGGTGGCGCTATCATGGAATCACCAGATGCCTTAATTGCCCTGTTTTCAGTAGTAAAAAAATTACAAGCGCTAAAACAAAGCGTGGTGATAGTTCATGGCGGCGGTTGTGTTGCCGATGAATTATTAGCTCAGGCAGGATTCGTGAGTAAAAAAGTAAACGGCTTACGTGTTAGTGAACCAGAGCATATGCCGGTGATCACTGGCGCTTTAGCTGGCACAGTAAATAAAGCATTAGTCGCTAGTGCCAATACACTTAACTTATCTGCTGTTGGTCTTGCGTTGCACGATGGCAATATGATCAAGTGTACTCCTGCAGAAGAGTTTTTAGGCTGTGTGGGTATCCCGCAAGCCAACCAAGACAATTTTATAAATGCCGTTATCAACAATAACTGCTTAGCCATTATTTCATCGATTGGCGCATTAGATGATGGTCAATTAGTCAATGTAAATGCCGATGATGCTGCCGTAGCTATTAGCCAGTTAATTCAAGGTGATTTGATCTTATTAACTGATGTTGCCGGGGTAAAGGGCGCAGATGGCGAATATATGCAGGACTTAGATAGTGTCTTAGCCGAGCAACTTATTAATGACGGCGTTATCGCTGGCGGTATGGTGGCAAAAGTTAATGCGGCGTTTAGTGCTGCTAATCAATTACGACGAAGTATCGCGGTGGCCAGTTGGAAAACTCCAGAGCAGTTATTACAATTGCAAAATGGACATGTTTTTGGCACCCGCATTAAGCCTTCTTTAAGTTAAACGCTTTATCAGCGATAAATAATTAACTTAACCTTATTACGTATAAATACGAACAAATTTTTATTGAGATACTTATGTCATTACAACACTTTTTAGCAGATCAACTGCAAGACAAACAACAGCTTCTAGACCTGATTGAGCAAGCAATCGATATTAAAACTAATCCATCTAAATATGCACAAGCATTAGCTGGTAAATCAATCGTGATGTTATTTGAAAAACCATCATTACGTACTCATATCAGCTTTGATATTGGCATTCAAAAACTTGGCGGTCACAGCCTTTATATCGGTCAGCAAAATGGCCAGCTAGGTGAGCGTGAACGTGTAAGCGATGTTGCTAAAAACTTAGCTTGTTGGTCTGATGCAATTGTTGCACGTGTATTTAAGCAAAGCGTTTTAGATGAAATGGCCGAGCATGCAGGGATTCCGGTAATAAATGCATTGAGTGATTTATATCACCCTTGTCAGGCACTAGCCGATTACATGGCTTTAACAGAAACCTTTGGTAGTGTTGAAAACTTAAATATTGCTTATATTGGTGATGGTAATAATGTATCTAATTCACTGATGTTAATGGGTAGTATTTTAGGGGCCAATGTTACTGTCATAACACCTACAGGCTATGAACCAGACCCTGTTCTTGTTAGTACAGCACAAGATTTGGCAGAAAAAAGTGGCGCTAAGTTAACAATTTCAACCGATATAGAAGATGCTAAAAATCAGCAAGTTATTTATACTGATACATGGATTTCTATGGGCGATGATACTAAAGTTGAGCAGTTATTAGAAAAGTTCATGCCGTATCAAATTAATAGCCAATTAATGGCTAAAGCTGGTGCGACTGCAGTAATGCACTGTCAGCCTGCGCATTTAGAGCAAGAGATAACCACTGAGGTTTTCGATTCTGAGCAATCGATTGCTTTCTTACAAGCAGAAAATCGTATGTGGGCACAAAATTCAGTACTAGTGAGTTTATTTAAGTAATTATTTATAAAACTTATTAGCTAGCAAAAAATTAAAATTTAAGAATTGAGAGAAGTAAAAATGAGCAAGAAAATCAAAAAAATCGTATTAGCATATTCTGGCGGTTTAGATACATCAGCGATTATTCCATGGTTAAAAGAAAACTACGACGGCTGTGAAGTTGTTGCCTTTTGTGCTGATGTTGGCCAAGGCGACGAAGAGCTTGTTGGTATTCAAGAAAAAGCAATCGCATCAGGTGCTTCTGAATGTCACGTAGTTGATTTAAAAGAAGAGTTTGTTAAAGACTATATTTACCCTATCTTAAAAACGGGGGCAGTGTACGAAGGTCAATATTTACTTGGTACGTCAATGGCTCGTCCTGTTATTGCTAAAGCACACGTTGAAGTGGCGTTAAAAGTTGGCGCTGATGCGGTATGTCACGGTTGTACTGGTAAAGGTAATGACCAAGTTCGTTTCGAGTCTTGTTTTGCTGCACTAGCACCACAACTAACCGTAATTGCGCCATGGCGTGAGTGGGATATGGTTTCTCGTGAAGACTTACTTGATTACTTAGCCGAGCGTAATATCCCTTGTTCAGCTTCATTAACTAAAATATACAGCCGTGATGCGAACGCATGGCATATTTCGCACGAAGGTGGTGAGTTAGAAGACCCATGGTGTGAGCCGACTAAAGAAGTGTGGACGATGACAACAGATCCACTTGATGCTCCAAATGAGCCTGGTTCAGTAATGCTTTCATTTGATAAAGGTGAGCTAGTTGCTGTTGACGGTAAAGCGATGTCTGCGTATGAGTCATTAGTTTATCTTAATGGTAAAGCCGGCGCTCATGGTGTTGGCCGTATAGATATTGTTGAAAACCGTTTAGTTGGTATGAAATCTCGTGGTTGTTACGAAACTCCAGGTGGTACAGTGTTAATGGCCGCTTATAAAGGCTTAGAGTCATTAATCCTTGATAAAGAATCACTAAAATTCCGTGAATCTGTTGCGCTTGAATTCTCACACGTAATTTACGATGGTCGTTGGTTTACTCCTCTGGCACAAGCGCAAATGGCTGCAACTAATTCATTTGCTCAGCAAGTTACTGGTGATGTTGTGGTTAAACTTTACAAAGGTACAGCTAACGTTACACAGCGTCGTAGCCCAAATAGCCTTTACTCTGAAGAGTTTGCTACATTTGGTGAAGACGATGTATACGATCAAAAACATGCTGAAGGTTTTATCCGTTTATTCAGCTTATCAAGCAGAATTAATGCGTTAAAACAGCAGGAGAAATAATATGGCAGCACTATGGGGCGGTCGCTTCAAATCAGGCAGTAGTGATATTTTTAAAGCGTTTAACGATTCGCTACCGTTTGATTTTGTTTTGGCATCACAAGATATTCAAGGTTCAATCGGTTGGTCTAAAGCTATTCAAAAAGCTGGCGTGCTAACGGTTGAAGAACAGCAAAAAATGGAGCAAGGTTTACTCGATCTTGCTGCGCGTGTTGAAAACGGTGAAGTAGACTTTACCCAGTCAACAGCTGAAGATATCCATAGCTGGGTTGAATCAGAGCTTACTGAAAAGCTAGGTGACATTGCTCGTAAATTACATACAGGTCGCAGTAGAAATGACCAAGTATCTACTGATTTACGTTTATGGGCACGTGAGCAGTCAGATGTTATTGTTGAGCAATTAAAAATTTGCGTACAAGAGTTAATTAACTTAGCTGACAACAACAAACAACACATACTGCCGGGCTATACCCATTTACAACGTGCACAACCAATTCGTTTTGCCCATTGGTGTATGGCTTATGTAGAGATGCTTAAACGTGATATTTCTCGTTTGGAAGATGCACGTAAACGTTTAAACCAATCTCCACTTGGTTGTGGTGCATTAGCAGGTACCACATACCCAATTGATAGAGTCGAACTTGCTAATTCGTTAGGTTTTGACGGCCCATGTATGAACTCGTTAGATGCAGTATCTGATCGTGATTATGTACTTGAACTATTATTCGCTGCAAGTACCGGTATGATGCATTTATCTCGTTTTGCAGAAGATTTAATCTTCTTTAATTCGGGTGAAGCAAACTTTATTACCTTGGGCGATCAGGTAACTTCTGGCAGCTCATTAATGCCACAGAAGAAAAACCCAGATGCGTTGGAGTTAATTCGTGGTAAATGTGGTCGAGTATATGGCTCACTGCAGGCGCTATTAGTGACACTTAAAGGTTTACCTTTAGCCTATAACAAAGACATGCAAGAAGATAAGCAAGGCTTATTTGATGCACTGGAACAGTGGTTAAGCTGTTTAGTTATGGCGGGTGAAGTTGTTAACTCAATCGAGTTAAATAGTGCTCGGTGTCAAAAAGCGGCGCGTGAAGGTTATGCTAATGCTACTGAGCTTGCTGATTACTTAGTATCTAAAGGAGTGCCTTTTAGAACCGCTCATGACATTACGGGTGCTGCTGTACTTTATGCTATTCAACAAGATGAGCCTCTAGAAAGCTTACGCTTAGAAGAGTTTAAACAATTCTCACCATTAATTGAAAAAGACGTTTACCCTGTACTTGAGCTTGAGTACTTAGTTGATAAACGTAATATTCTTGGTGGTACAGGTATTGAGCCAGTACAAAAAGTTATTGATCAAAACAGACATCAATTTGGTACAGCAGACTATGTTGTGCGTGATGCGAAATTAACTGACTTAAGAGCAATTGTGAAGTTAGTGAATTACTGGTCATCTAAAGAAGAAAACCTTCCTCGCAGTGAAGATGATTTGATCAGAAGCATCAGAGATTTTGCCGTAATTGAAGTGGACGGCAAAGTTTGTGCTTGTGCAGCTTTATACATATATAGTACTGGTCTTGCTGAAATTCGTTCTCTTGGTGTTAACCTTGATCACCAAGGTAAAGGTTACGGTCAAAAACTTTGTCAATTTTTATTAGACAGAGCGCAAAGCTTGTCACTATTAAAAGTCTTTGTGTTAACACGTAAGCCAAGCTTCTTTGAGAAATTAGACTTTATTCCTGGTAATAAAGATGATTTGCCAGAGAAGGTAATGAAAGATTGTGATTTATGTCCTAAGCAAGATAATTGTGATGAAGAGGCATTAACTTATAATTTGAGTGAACACCACTCGATGCCGCAAATGCTGAAAAGTATTGAAGTGGTTGAAGTGAGTTAATTTACTCACAGAGTAGAAAAAAAAGGGTGTCAGTTTTAACTGACACCCTTTTTTATTTTAGAGACTAGAGACTAGAGACTAGAGACTAGAGACTAGAGACTAGAATAACTCTTCTTCAACTTCTTCATCATCTTCACCAACAAAGATATCACTTGTGCTTTCTGCTACCCATTCTTTCGGCTCTGTGCCTTTAATGAAGTATTCAAAAGTAGATGTTTTATCAGTTTTATTGGTGCGTTTACCTGTTAATTTATCGATACGAATAGAAATAATATTTTCTGGCTGTTCAAAAGCTTCATATTCAAAGTCTTGAAGTGCCGTTTCCATAAATTTAATCCATGCAGGCTGTGCTGCGTTAGCACCTGCTTCACCACCGGCGGTTTGGCCTTTTCCTAAGTTTCGATTAACACGAGTTGCACCAAGGTTACGTCTTGGGTCATCAAAACCAATCCAAGAGCTTGCCGTGATTCGACGACTAAAGCCACTAAACCAGGCATCCTTAGATTCATTAGTAGTACCGGTTTTACCTGCTAAATCACGACGTTTTAAGGTTTTAGCGCGCCAACCTGTACCACTCCAGCCCGTACCTTTTGACCAGTTACCACCGCCATCCCAAATAACGCCGCGCATAGCTTCTGTAACAAGGAAAGCATTTTGACGGCTAATAACTCTAGGAGCGATAACCTTACCGATCATATCAATATCAAATTCATCTGTAGCGTCAAAACTATTTGCATAGCGTTCTTGTTCTAATTCACATTCATAACAAGCAACTTTTGGTTCTGCTTTATAAATTTCTTCACCATTAGAGTCTTCAATTCGATCTACAATATACGGTGTTACTAAATAACCACCATTGGCAAATGCCGAATAGCCAGTAACAACTTGTTGTGGTGTTAATGAGGCAGAGCCCAGAGCTAGAGCTTCATTGCGTGGTAATGCCGCTTTATCAAAACCGAAACTTGCTAAATGATCAATTAGTGGTTTTATACCAATACCACGAAGCAACCTTACCGACATTACGTTTTTAGACTTAGCTAAACCAGTTCTTACACGTAATGGTCCTTCATAAATTGCTGGTGAGTTTTTTGGACGCCATGCAAATCCTGAGCTTTTATCCCACTGATTGATCGGTGCATCATTTACGATAGAAGCTAATGTATAGCCGTTATCTAATGCTGCTGAATAAACAAAAGGTTTTATGTTTGAACCAACTTGGCGGTTAGCTTGCGTGGTTCTATTAAACTGACTTTGGCTAAAGCTAAAGCCACCAACACTTGCGTATATAGCGCCAGTATCTGGAGACATAGAAACTAATGCGCCTGATACCTCTGGAAGTTGACTTAACTGGTAACGCTGAGCAATAACTGTTTCTGCTTCGTTTTCATCAGCATTTGCTGCTATATCTGCGTTTACCTCTACATTTGGCATTGCCCTAATGTAAATTACTTCCCCTGCTTTAAGTATCTCACTTGCAAGCTTAGGCTCTTTACCTTGGGTCTTGTCATCGATATAAGGTCGAGCCCAAGCTAAACCATCCCAGTTTAATATGGTTGTGCTGTTATCTTTTAATTGTACTGTTGCTTGTTGTTCTGTTACTGACATTACAACAGCCGCAACTAAACCTTGGTAGGTTGGAATTTTAGCAAGGTGCTTTGCTATTTCATCATCACTTACCACCTCATTTGAAAGCGCATCAATTTTATCGATGTAAATATCTGCTTCATCAGCATCTAAGGTAGTAACTGCATGCAAGGTTAACTCTTCTTTGTCAGGCTGTGTAATCCATAAGCGTGAAATTGGGCCACGGTAACCATGACGTTCATCGTAAGCATAAACATTACCCACAACAGCATCTGTTGCTGCTCTTTGCAGATTGGCATTGACTGTAGTGTATACTTTTAAACCTTTGCTATAAGCGAACTCTTTACCAAACATTTCAACTACTTTCTGGTGAGCAATCTCGGCAACATATGGTGCTCGAATATCTACTTCAACACCATGGCGCTTAGTTTTGATTTCTTCGTTATTTGCTTGCGTATACTCTTCTTCGGTTATGTAACCGCTCTCAAGCATTCGTTGTAGTACTGTGGTGCGACGAAAACGTGCGCGTTCAGGAGAGCTAATTGGGTTATAAGTACTTGGCGCTTTTGGCAAGCCTGCAATTACCGCCATTTCGCCTAAAGTTAGCTCATCTAATTCTTTGCCATAATATACTTGTGCAGCTGCACCAATACCGAAAGCACGATGGCTAAGCTCAATTTTATTAAGGTAGAGCTCTAAAATTTCATTTTTTGTTAATAGCGTTTCCATATGAATAGAAATGAAAATCTCGGTTAACTTACGAGTATAGGTTTGCTCTCGAGTTAAGAAAAAGTTGCGAGCAGTTTGCATAGTGATGGTACTTGCACCACCTTTATCTTGGCCCATTAATTGTCCCAACACCGCTCGGCTCATACCGATAGGATCAACACCGTAGTGCAAATAAAAACGATTATCTTCGGTTGCTAGGAATGCATTAATCAGTTGTTGCGGAATATCTTCAAACTTAACTGGGATACGACGTTTCGATCCAAATTGCGAAATTAATTCACCTTCGCTAGTATAGATCTGCATAGGTATTTGTAATTGCACATCTTTTAAAATTTCGACACTAGGTAGATCGCTGCGCATAGACAGGTAAAACCCGCCTAGAATAAGGCTTGCAATTAGACCTAAGATAAAACCAAGTTGTACTAAACGTTTAATAATTTGCACTATTTTTGTTACCAAAAAGTTAAATTTAAAAAATAATATTACTATTATATAGAGATATTTAGTGTAATAAATGTATTTTTAGTTATATTATGTTTATATAAGAAAAAAAATAAGAATGATCACAGGAAGTTATGCTAAATAAATTATGGAATAAAAAAGCATCGTTGATGGTCGGGATTGACATAGGGTCACACTCCGTCAAAGCTGTTCTTATAAACGAAGACAAGAATGGCTATCAGCTACAAGCTTTTTCAGTAGAGCCCATGCCGAAAGGGGCTGTTGTCGATCGTAAAGTGCAAGACATTGAAGCTGTCGGCGCAGTGGTTCGTAAAATTCGCAAAAAAGTTATCTCTTCTGTTCAAAATGCAGCGGTTGCTGTATCTGGTTCTACGGTGATCACTAAGATCATTTATATGGACGTTTCCCTAAACGAAGATGAACTTGCCAGTCAAATTGAAATTGAAGCCGATAGCTTGATCCCATATCCTCTTGATGAAGTTAGCTTAGATTTTGAGAAGCTTGAAGTAAACGAATCCGACCCAAGTAAAGTAAATGTATTACTTAGTGCGGTTCGAACCGAAACTATTGAAGCCAGAGTCGCAGGCCTTGATGCTGGTGGTTTTAAAACTAAAGTAGTTGACGTTGAATCTTATGCCCTTAATCGTGCCGCTGATTTATGTATGCCAATGTTACCTGATGATGCCGCAGATAAAGTAGTCGCATTCATTGATATTGGCGCCACCATGACACTGTTTACCGTTAATGAAGACGGTAATAATATTTATACCCGTGATCAATTATTTGGCAGTGAGCAATATACCCGTTCTATCGTTTCTTATTACAATAAGTCTTATGAAGAAGCGGAAAAAGAAAAAATTACTAATGCACTTCCACCAACCTATACGTTTGAAGTATTAGCTCCTTTCCAAACAACACTAATTCAACAAATTAGACGTGCAATTCAAATGTATTTAACTTTCAGTGGTAAAGAAAAGTTAGATTATTTAGTTGTTTCTGGTGGCACAGCTGCTCTAGAGAGTATTCAAGAGCTACTATCTGCTGAGCTTGGCATTCACACTATCATTGCAAACCCATTTAACTCTATGGAGCTAGGGGAACAAGTTGATGAAGAAGCATTAATTAAGGTTGCACCTCAATTAATGGTTGCTTCGGGCTTGGCATTAAGGAGTTTTTCGCCATGCCACATATAAATCTATTGCCTTGGCGTGAAGAAGCGCAAAGGCAGCAACAACAACAATACTTTTCGATTCTGACTTTCTTGGCTCTGATTAGCTTTTTAGTGGTATTTTTAATTAGCCAGTTTTATCAAGCAAAAATAGACGGTCAAAAAGCTCGTAACCAGTATTTAACGAACGAGATTAAGATCCTCGATGCTCGCATTGCCGAGATTCGTACACTGGAAGAGAAAAAGAAAGACTTAATTCAACGTATGAAGCTGATTGAACAATTACAGAAAAGTCGTAACGTTGGTACGCAAGTACTTGATGAAATAGCTAAAATTGTTCCTTCAGGGGTTTATATTACTAAACTTGAAAAAGTAGGTAATGAATTATTACTAGAAGGTAAAAGTGAATCGAATAACCACTTGGCTAATATGATTCGCGAGATCCAAAGCTCAAGTTTATTAGCTGATGCTGAACTACAATCGATAACAAATAGCGGTAAATCGAGCAAATTGTTAAGTGACTTTAAAATGAGCCTTAAGATTCAAGGTTTAGTTAATGATTCAGTAGCAAATGGAGGTGGTCGATAATGAATATTGATTTATCACAATTTGATAATCTGGATCTAAATAATATTGGTCAATGGCCAAAAGCAGCAAAGATTATCTTAGCCGTAGTTTTGGTTGTATTTGTTTCTTACTTTGTTTATTACATATTAGTAAGTGACAAAATTACTGAACTCGATCGAGTAATTGCTGAAGAAAGTAAGTTAAAAACAGATTATCAAGCTAAGTATTTTGTGGCGGCTAATTTAGAGTTATTCCGTGAGCAAATGGAAGAAGCGGAAGAAATGTTTGCTAAACAAGTTAAGCGCTTACCAGAAAGTCATGAAACACCAGGTTTGCTTGATGATATTACTTTCGTTGGTACCACTTCACGCTTAGATTTTAAAAAGCTAAATTGGTTAGAAGAAATTAAACGAGAATTCTACACTGAATTACCTATAGAGGTTGAAGTTAGCGGCTCTTATCATGATTTTGGTGAATTTGTATCAAAAATTTCTGGATTACCAAGAATTGTTACCTTGCATGATTTTGCTATTGTTGGTGATGCGAAGGGCAGTGAAAACTCGCTTACTTTGAAGTTACAAGCAAAAACATACAAATATAGGGAGAGCAAATAGATGCGTTATTTAGTCTTACTTTCCGTATTTTTATTATCGGCTTGTTTTGATGATTTAACTGAAATCAATGCCCACATTGAGAAAGTTAAAGCATCGACGCCGAATAAAATTAAGCCTATGCCGACTCTAACAGAGTTCCAACACTTTGATTATTCAGCATTTGCATTACGTAGCCCATTTGTTGCACCTAAACCTGAAGCGATTCAAGAAAAAATGCAGCAAATGTCCGATTGTTTACACCCAGATCCAAGACGTCGCAAGCAACCTTTAGAAAAATTTGCTTTAGAAAGTTTGAATATGAGTGGTACATTAGGTGAACAAGGTATTATTTGGGCTCTAGTTGAGGCATCCGACTCAACATTGCACAGAGTATCTGTAGGCAGTTATTTAGGTTTGTATAATGGTCGCATTACCAATGTTGGCCAAGAAGAAATTATCATAGTCGAGTTAATTCCTGATGGCGCAGGCTGTTGGGTTGAACGAGAAACGACCATCTCCATGGTTGAGCCGGATCAAGAGGGGCAAGGGAATTAATGTTTAGTCGTATAATAACAAAAATATTGCAAAGAAAATCAGATCAGGGAATCTTAAAAAGTACATTGGCAGCAATGTTACTATTAACTTCTTTCAGCTCGTTTGCTGAAGGCAAGCTTAATGATATTTACTATAATACCCTGTTAGCTGATGAAATCGAGTTTACCTTTGGTTTTGAAGAAGCCATTACTGAAGAGCCAACGGTAAAAACATTCACCGACCCTGCTCGCATTGAAATTGTATTTAATGCTGCTGATTTTGCACAGCCTCTTGCTGATACTCAAGTAAATCATGCTGGTATTAAATATATCGATGTGAAACAAGTAGCTGGTCAAGTTACTGCAACAATATTTCTTGAAGAGTTAAAGCTTTATCAAGTAGCTGTTGTTGAAGGTAAATTCGTTATTTTATTGAATAGCTTAACTGCATTTGATAACCCGAAAGCCGCAGCAGATGATGCATCTTCAGATTTTATTAATAACATTCAAGCAATTGACTTTAGAAAGGGCGAAGCAGAAGCCGGCCAAGTTTTAGTATTTTTAGACGACAGTATGTCAGTTGTCGATGTTGCAGATAAACTAGGTAAAATCCAAGTAGAATTCCATAACACGGCTATTATGGATGACTTACTATACCAATTAGACGTTACTGATTTCGGCACGATTGTTTCAAGCATTGAAACTTTTAAAGAAGGCACTAGTGCTCGTTTAGAAATTACAACCAGTAAGCCATTTACTTTTGAGCATGACCAAATTGATAATATCTTCTCGTTAACAATCAAAGAGCAAGAAGAGAAAAAATCTTACTTAGAAAATGGTGAAGATTTTAATGGTAAGGCTATCTCTCTAAACTTCCAAGATATCCCAATTCGTACTGTATTACAGATCATTGCTGATTATAACGGCTTTAACTTAGTAACATCAGATACAGTAAACGGTAACATCACTCTTCGTTTAGATGGCGTGCCTTGGGATCAAGCGTTAGACATCATCTTGAAGGTTAAAGGTTTAGGTAAGCGTATGGATGGTAACATTCTTATGGTTGCTCCTAATGATGAACTGGTTGCTCGTGAAGCTAAAGAATTACAAGCGCAACAACAAGTTTCTGAGCTTGCGCCTTTGTATGCTGAATACATCCAAGTTAACTATGCCAAAGCGGCTGATTTCTCAAATATCTTAAAGAGTGAAGGTACTAGCTTATTATCTGAACGTGGTAGCGTAACGGTTGATGAACGTACTAACACTTTATTAATTCGTGATACGGCAAAAAGTATTGAAGATATTAAACGCATGATTAACGTGCTTGATATTCCAATTCGCCAAGTAGTGATTGAATCACGCATGGTAACAGTAAAAGATAATATCTCTGAAGAGCTAGGTATCCGTTGGGGTGTAACTCACAATGGCGGTGATACATCGAGCTCAGGTAGTTTAGAAGGTGCTGATTCAGCTAATGCTGGTATCGTACCTCCAATTGACCAACGCTTAAATGTTAATTTACCGGTTGCAGATCCTGCTGGTGCGATTGCATTCCAAGTAGCTCGATTAGCTGATGGTACTATTCTTGACCTTGAACTTTCTGCTATGGAGCAAGAAAATAAAGGTGAAATCATTGCTAGTCCGCGTATTACCACATCTAACCAGAAAGAAGCATACATAGAGCAAGGTACAGAAATTCCATTTGTATCTGCAGCTTCAAGTGGCGCAACATCGGTAACATTTAAAAAAGCGGTATTAGGTTTACGCGTAACGCCGCAAATTACACCTGATAATCGTATTATTTTAGATTTAGTTATTACTCAAGATACCCGTGGTGACACGATTGCTACAGGTACTGGTTTAGCTACAGCGATTGATACCCAAGAAATTGGTACGCAAGTATTAGTTAATAATGGTGAAACTATCGTACTTGGTGGTATTTATCAGCAACAAATTATTAACTCAGTATCTAAGGTGCCGGTACTTGGTGATATTCCTTATGTAGGTTGGTTATTTAGAACAACAAGTGAGTTTAATGAGAAGAAAGAGTTACTGATTTTTGTAACACCAAGAATCGTAACGGAGAAGTTTTAAGCTTACTTTAAGAATAATTTAGCTAAAATTTAACGAAATATGGGCGCTTTACTTGCAATTTGACCTAAACAATTGCGATAATTGCGCCCTTAATTTTTTCGAGGAGTATCCTCACTTTCGTTAACTCTTACCAAGTTAATCGTAAATCTCAACTTGGTATAACAATTTACGAGTATTAAAGAAATCTCATGGCAGAAAAACGTAACATTTTCCTAGTCGGCCCTATGGGCGCAGGTAAAAGCACAATTGGCAGAGAATTAGCGGAAAAGCTACACCTAGAGTTTTTCGATTCTGACCAAGAAATCGAACGTCGCACTGGTGCTGACATTGCTTGGGTCTTTGATTTAGAAGGCGAAGAAGGTTTCCGTGTTCGCGAAGAAGGTGTCATTGAAGACTTATCTGAAAAACAAGGTATTGTTTTAGCTACAGGTGGTGGTTCAGTGATCAGCGATAAGATTCGCAATCGCTTATCAGCACGAGGCATAGTTGTTTATTTAGAAACTACTATCGACAAGCAAGTCGCTCGTACCCAACGTGACCGCAAACGTCCTCTTCTACAAACAGAAGAAGATCCTCGCGTAGTATTAGAAAGATTAGCACTTGAACGTAATCCGCTTTATGAAGAAATTGCGGATGTTGTTGTACAAACTGATGATCAAAGTGCAAAAGTTGTTGCTCATAAAATCGTAGAGCGTTTGGACTTTTAATCACTAATGGCACCGTTAAATGTTGCACTTGGTGACCGTAGTTACCCTATCTATATTGATTCAGGGCTATTATCAACTAATAGCTCTTTAATCAAACACATCAAAAGTAAGAGAGTTTGTATCGTAACTAACGAAGTTGTTGCGCCTCTCTACCTTGCCCAGTTAACAAATATTTTGAGCGACTTCAAAGTTGATGTTGTCACTTTGAAAGATGGCGAAGCAGAAAAAAGCTTAGCAAACTTTGAAAAAATAATGGCCCACATGTTGAGTGAGAATCATGGTCGTGATTCAACACTAATCGCTTTAGGCGGTGGGGTTATTGGTGATATAACTGGTTTTGCTGCTGCATGTTATCAACGTGGTATAGATTTTATTCAAATTCCAACTACATTGCTTTCGCAGGTAGACTCAAGTGTTGGTGGTAAAACAGCTGTAAATCATCCGCTTGGTAAAAATATGATTGGCGCTTTTTATCAACCTAAAGCGGTGATAATTGATACCGACAGCCTAACTACTTTACCGGTACGTGAATTTAATGCAGGTATGGCTGAAGTTATTAAGTATGGCATTCTTGGTGATGCAAACTTTTTTGCTTGGTTAGAGCAAAACAAAGCAGCCATTAAAGCCAATGATGTAGCAACATTAAAACAAATGATTTTGCATTGTTGTCAGCAAAAAGCCGATACTGTAGCACAAGATGAAAAAGAGTCAGGTGTACGCGCTTTACTTAATTTAGGTCATACCTTTGGCCATGCCATCGAAGCTGAAATGGGCTATGGTGTTTGGTTACATGGTGAAGCTGTTGCTACCGGTATGGTGCAGGCTGCAGAACTTGCTCAGCATCTTGAATTACTGAATGCTGATGATGTAGCCAGAATTAAAGCATTAATCTCTTACTTCGATTTACCTACTACAGCGCCTGAATCGATGAGCTTTGATGATTTTATCAAGCACATGAGCCGTGATAAGAAAAATTTAGCGGGTAAGATACGTTTGATAATTCCAACGGCAATTGGAGCAAGCGATATCTTTGATGATATAACCTTTGAACAATTA
Source organism: Thalassomonas sp. M1454 (assembly GCF_007097525.1). Classification (GTDB taxonomy): domain Bacteria; phylum Pseudomonadota; class Gammaproteobacteria; order Enterobacterales; family Alteromonadaceae; genus Thalassotalea_A. The sequence goes on along the minus strand of NZ_VKDD01000001.1, from coordinate 56,544 downwards.
GCCTTGGTTATTTAAACTGTTTTAGCAAGTCTACCAAATCTAACTAGCTCAACCTTTTGCAATCTAAGTAGTATATGACTAACAGCAATAATAATAAGCAAAGAGCATTCTTAAAGTGGGCTGGTGGTAAATATACCCTTAGTGACACAATCCGAAAAATGCTGCCAAAAGGTCAACGACTGATTGAACCTTTTGCCGGTGCTGGTTCTATTTTCCTTAATACTAATTTCAAGCAATACGTACTTAACGATATTAATAAAGACTTAATAAATCTTTATAAAATTTTGCAATACAAGCCTGAGCAATTCATTGCTGATGCAGCCAAGTTATTTACTCCAGAATATAATATTGCTGAAGAGTATTATAATTTACGTGCGCAGTTTAATGCCACAGATGATCCTTACCAACGCTCTCTGCTGTTCTTATACATGAATCGCCATGGCTATAATGGCTTATGTCGTTATAACTCTAAAGGTGGCTATAATGTGCCGTTTGGTAAGTATAAGCGTCCATACTTTCCTTTAACTGAGCTAACCGCTTTTGCTGAACAAGCTAAACAAGCTGAGTTTGTATGTGAAAATTACCGAGATACATTTGCGCGTGCTCAAGATGGTGATGTGATTTATTGCGATCCACCATATGTACCACTAAGTAAAACCGCAAGTTTCACTAGCTATGCTGGAAATGGTTTTGGTTTAGATGAACAAGCTGATTTAGCAAATGCTGCAGAAGAAGTTACTGCTGAGAAGAATGTTACGGTATTAATTTCTAACCACGATACTATTTGGACACGTAAAATTTACGAGCATGCCGATAAAATAAAATCATTGAAAGTTGCTAGAACCATTAGCCAAAAAGGTGGTAATAGGAAAAAAGTGGGTGAGTTACTAGCCCTGTATAAACCGAAAAATTAATGTGTGAAAGTTAGCTTGGTAATACTAAGCTAACAATAGCGATTAGCATAGCAACAAATAGTACAACGCCAATCAGACCAACCACAACGAAGTGACTAAATTTACCTTTAGTAAAGTCACGTTCACGATTCTTATTACTCTGTACTCCAATAAAAGCTGCAGCAACGCTTGCTACTACATCTTTTAAAGAAGGGCTACTCTCGTCTTTTTCTTTAGTCTCATTACTGCTCATAATAAATAATCCATTAAATATACTGTTACTAGCTTAAATCTTTTTTAAAGCGGCGTCATTAATAATGCTAAGTACTACTTTCTAGTGCATCTAAGTAGGCTTGTAGTATTAGGTTATCACGCGCACCTTTACGGGTAATAACAGAAAATTTAGTAGAAAAACTTCTGGTATGTGAGCCAATAGCACGGAGTTTATCTTGGTTAACCCAACGCTCTGCATAATGAGTTGGTAAGAAACCAATAAAGCGCCCGGTTAAAATTAAAAACGCAATGCCTTCTCGGTCAGTTGACGTTGCGGTAGCGTTCAATACATTTTGTTGTTGCTTAATTGATACTGGCTGTGGGTAATTAGGTACAACAGCATCATATTGGCTTAACGCTGAGTCGCTTATACTATCTAAATCCTGATTAAATAATGGATGCTGATCACTACAGTAAAGTAGGGAGGTTTCTTTATATAACTTACGGTAGTTAAGGCCAGGTAATGTTCGCAGTTCTGGCACAATGCCAATATGTAATTGACCATCGATAATCTGTGTTTCAATATCAATTGGCGGGATCATTTTAATATTAATGACTACATTAGGCGCTTTGTGTTTTAGTGTACTTAATGCTTTGGTTAAACGCATTTGAGGTATGGTGACTAAGTTGTCGGTAATGCCTATATTTAAGTCACCCACCAATTCGGTATTAATCGCATTAACCTGCGAGCGAAATGTTTCTAAGCTAGACATTAATTGCATTGTTGCTTGATAAAACTGCTCACCTTCACTCGTTATTGAAAACCCAGCTCTACCGCGGTGGCATAATTTCATCTTCATCAAACTTTCAAGTTCAGTTATGGCTTGGCTAATAGCTGGGCGGCTGATATTTAACTCAATTTCTGCAGCGGCAAAACCGCCCGACTCAATAACGGCTCTAAAGATCCGCAGTAGTCGAATATGGGCATCGCCAATTTGTTTTGGCAGTAAATTTTTATTGGCTGACATAGTTACTTAATTCAATTTAAAGCTAGCAAGTTATTTGGTTAATCACTTAGTTAAGTGATTACTTAACTAAGGTTAATTAATTATAGATTTAATAATCTAACAAACTATTGATAATAGCAGCAACATTTATATTTATTGGTTAGCGCTTAATCAGTATTAACCGGCTTTAAAGAGCGAGACAAAAATGAATAATAATCCTGCAAATTGTGGTTTAAGCCAAGAGCAACTTGATGCTCATTGGATGCCATTTACGGCAAATCGTCAGTTTAAACAAGACCCACGTCTTATTGTTAGCGCCGAAGGTCGTTATTATACCGATGCACAAGGTCGTAAAATTTTTGATGGTTTGTCAGGTTTATGGACCTGTGGTGCTGGGCATTCGCGCGATAAGATAACTCAAGCCATTGCCAAACAAGCAAAGCAATTAGACTACTCTCCAGCATTTCAATTTGGTCACCCTAAGTCATTCGAGCTAGCTCATAAAATTACTGAGTATATGCCGCAAGGTTTAAATCGAGTATTTTTTACCGGCTCTGGCTCTGAATCAGTTGAAACTGCATTAAAGATGGCGCGAGGTTATTGGCGTAAAAAAGGTTTAGCCACTAAGACTCGTTTTATCGGCCGAGCTAAAGGCTACCATGGCGTTAATTGGGGTGGCATAAGTGTTGGTGGTATTGGCGCAAACCGCGCACTTTACGGCCAAGGTATTGATGCTATTCATTTACCTCATACCATGACGCCGGAAAATAAATTTAGCCAAGGTATGCCGGCAAATGGTGCTAACTTAGCAAATGAATTAGAAGAAATGATCGCCTTGCATGATGCATCCAATATTGCCGCGGTTATTGTTGAACCTATGGCTGGCTCTGCTGGTGTTATTCCACCACCAGTTGGCTATTTGCAACGTCTTCGTGAGCTTTGTACAAAACATAATATCTTACTTATTTTTGATGAAGTAATCACTGCGTTTGGGCGAGTGGGTAGTAAAACCGGAGCTGAAGAGTTTGGTATTGTACCAGACTTAATGACTACGGCGAAACAAATTACCAATGGTGTTGTCCCTATGGGTGCGGTAATCGCTAAGCAAGAAATCTACGATACGTTTATGGATACCGCAGGTCCAGAATATATGCTTGAGTTACCTCATGGCTATACCTACTCTGCTCATCCCATTGCCTGTGCAGCCGGCTTAGCAACGTTAGAGCTATTAGAAGAAGAACAACTTATCGCTCAATCGAAAGCACTGGCACCTACATTTGAACAAAAACTACATAGCCTACAAGGTTCAAATCATATTACAGACATACGTAATTATGGTTTAGCCGGCGGTATTTCCATTGTCGCTAAAGATGGTCAACCGGCCCTTCGTCCTTATGAAATAGCGATGAAATGTTGGCAGAAAGGATTTTACGTACGCTATGGCGGCGACACGATTCAGCTTGGCTTACCATTTAGTACGCAAGCGAGCGAAATAGACAGCTTAATCAATGCTATTGGCGAGTCTATCGCTGAAGTCGAATAACAATAAATTTATATAACTTTTTAAGAATTATTTACTTGCAATAAGTGCTGGTATAAACAAGGAAAACTCATGACAACAATTGGTCATTTAATTAATGGTGAAATGGTTACCGATGGTGATCGCACGCAAGATGTTTTTAATCCTGCAACCGGCGAAGCAGAGAAAAAAGTACTGCTTGCCTCAAAACAAACGGTAGAGCAAGCAATAGCAAGTGCGGAAGCAGCTTTTCCAGAGTGGCGCAATACCCCTGCAATTAAACGTGCACGTGTAATGTTTCGTTTTAAAGAGTTATTAGAAGAAAACGCTGATCATATCTGTAAATTAATTGGCCAAGAACACGGTAAAATAAGTCATGACGCAGCGGGTGAGTTGCAACGAGGTATTGAGAACGTTGAGTTTGCATGTGGTGCGCCACAATTACTTAAAGGTGAGCACAGCCGTAATGTTGGTCCTAATATTGATTCATGGTCTGAGTTTCAACCATTAGGTGTTGTTGCTGGTATTACGCCATTTAACTTCCCGGCAATGGTACCAATGTGGATGTTCCCACTGGCGATTGTTTGTGGTAACACATTTGTATTAAAACCATCAGAGCGTGATCCAAGTTCAACACTTTATATTGCTCAACTATTAAAAGAAGCAGGTTTGCCTGATGGTGTAATGAACGTTGTTAATGGTGATAAAGAAGCCGTTGATACGTTATTAACCGATCAGCGTATTAAAGCAGTGAGCTTTGTTGGTTCAACTCCTATTGCTGAATATATCTACGCTACAGCTAATGCTAATGGTAAGCGTTGCCAAGCCCTTGGTGGAGCGAAAAACCATGCGATTGTTATGCCTGATGCCGATATGGATAATGCGGTAAACCAACTTCTTGGCGCTGCATTTGGTTCCTCAGGTGAACGTTGTATGGCATTATCTGTTGCTGTTGCAGTAGGTGATGAAGCGGGCGATGCGCTAGTTGCTAAAATGCAAAATGCGATGACAGGTTTAAGTGTTGGTGCTTATGACAATGCGAGTAATGATTTTGGTCCGGTAATTACGTGTCAGCATAAAGATAAAGTAAATGGTTTTATTACCAGTGCCGAGCAACAAGGTGCAACCGTTGTTGTTGATGGCCGCAATCCTAAAGTTGCAGGTTATGACAACGGCTACTTTGTTGGTGCAACGTTAATCGATGGGGTAACACCTGAAATGGATAGCTACAAAGCTGAGATTTTTGGCCCTGTGTTACAAGTCGTTCGCGTTAAAACCATGCAAGAAGCCATGAAATTAATTGACGATCACGAATATGGTAATGGTACCTGTATCTTTACCCGAGATGGTGAAGCGGCACGTTACTTCTCTGATCACATTCAAGTAGGTATGGTTGGTATTAATGTGCCTTTACCTGTACCGGTTGCTTATCACAGTTTTGGCGGTTGGAAACGTTCATTATTTGGTGACTTACATGCTTATGGTCCAGATGGCGTACGTTTTTATACTAAACGTAAAACTATTACTCAGCGCTGGCCATCAAGTGGTGTGCGTGAAGGGGTTTCATTCGCCTTCCCGAGTTGATTAAGTTAAAGCTTAGGTCGTTAAATAACGGCCTTTTTTATCCCTATATTAAAAATTATACCTAGAGAACGATAATATATGACTAACCAGATAATATCCCTTTCAGCGTATCCTGAAGGTTTCCATGATGAAGCCGATGAACTGACTGCCGATATGTTTGCATCCGATATTCCGTTGCAACATAGCCATGACTATTATTGTGATGAAGATCTTGGCTTATACGTTGGTGTTTGGGACACTGATACTATGGATGAGACTCCAGGACCTTATGGCATGGAAGAATTTATGGTGGTGCTAGAAGGTCAGGCGCAAATTAAAAATAATAAAACCGGTAATATTGAAACAATTAAGGCTGGTGAAGGTTTTGTTATTCCTAAAGGTTACGATTGCCAATGGCAGCAACAAGGTTATCTTAAAAAATTCTATGTAATTTTAGACAATGACACACTAGCGCCGGGTAACAGTGAAGTTGATTCGGTAGCCCTATTTAAAACAAGCCAAACTAATAAGGTATTTATTAATGAGCAAAACACATTTAAAGCAGGCATTTGTAATAGCACTGAATATATTAAGGCAAATAACGAACACCGCTTTATCTACGTTTTATCTGGCTCATTAACGGTAAAAAGTAGCTCGCACAAAGAACAGACATTCACCGCTAGTGAGTCAATTTTTATCAAAAATAATGAACACCTTGATTGCAATATAAGTGATGATTTTAAGGCATATTTTTGTAATGTAGTGGTATAAACATTAAATTAACACTTGAATGTGTTTAATAAATTGAACACACTAGTTTTATATAAGATACATTTGTCGCTAAGAACAACTAGTCTGTAAAGTCAGGTTAGCTATAAACACAACAAAGGACTCGCAATGCAAAGCAAACACTTTATTAATGGTCAATGGACAACTCCAGCAACAACAAATACATTTGCCACTATTAATCCTGCAACCGAAGAAGTTATTGCTCAAATCCCTGCTGGGAATAGTGATGATATCAATTTAGCGGTAGAAGCAGCGCGTGATGCTTTTGATAATGGACCATGGCCTAAGCTAAGTGGTGCAGAGCGAGCTGTTTATTTGCAAAAAATGGCGGATATCATTAATCGCCGTTTAACTGAATTATCAAAACTAGAAGTACTTGATAATGGTAAGCCTTACCCTGAAGCCGAGTGGGATATTGAAGATACTGCCGGTTGTTTTGAGTATTATGCAAACCTTGCTAAAGAACTTGATAACAGCTCAGAGTCTAGCGTGGAATTACCAGAGCCTCGCTTTACCTCGAAAGCAATTAAAGAGCCTGTTGGTGTTGCTGGCGCCATTATTCCTTGGAATTTCCCTATGTTAATGGCGGCATGGAAAGTAGCTCCAGCATTAGCAGCAGGTTGTACTATGGTGCTTAAGCCTTCAGAAATAACTCCTTTAACCGCTATCGCCTTAGGTGAAGTTGCCGAAGAAGCTGGCTTACCTGCTGGCGTGTTAAATATAGTTACCGGCCTTGGTCAAGATGCTGGTCAGCCATTAGCACAGCACCCTGATGTAGATAAAATGGCGTTTACCGGCTCAGTACCTACAGGCGGTAAAATTATGGAAATGGCGGCTAAGCAAATTAAAAATATTAGCTTAGAGCTTGGCGGCAAGTCGCCATTAGTTATTTTTGAAGATGCCGACATCGAAGAAGCCGTTGAATGGATTATGTTTGGTATTTTTTGGAATCAAGGTCAAGTTTGTTCGGCAACATCAAGAGTATTAGTGGCCGAATCTCTTTATCCGAAGTTATTAGAGTGCTTAATAAGCGAAGCTAAAAAAATTACTATCGGTGAAGGTAATAGCGACGGCGTGTTATTAGGGCCATTAGTAAATAAAACTCAATATGAAAAAGTCTTAGCTGCCATTGCCAAAGGTGCCGCTGAAGGTGCCAAAATTGCAACTGGTGGTAAGCGTGCGGCAAGTTTTGGTAAAGGCTACTACATTGAGCCAACCGTATTAACCGATATGAGTGAAGACAGTTGGATCTGGCAAGAAGAAATTTTTGGCCCAGTGGTATGTGTTAAACCATTTAAAGATGAAGCCGACGCTGTGCGCATGGCCAATGATTCACGTTTTGGCTTAGCTGCTGCAGTAATGTCTAAAGATGAGCAACGCTGCGAGCGTGTTGCCAGAGCGTTTAGAGCAGGAATTGTTTGGGTTAATTGTTCACAGCCTACGTTTGTGGAAGCGCCTTGGGGTGGTTACAAACAATCGGGTATTGGCCGCGAGTTAGGGCAATGGGGCTTAAATAATTATCTTGAAACCAAACAAATTACCACGTTTAAAAGTGACGAACCTTGGGGTTGGTACATAAAGTAATTATTAAAAAATTAAATTAATAGCAGTAAAATAATTTCAATAAAAAGAGGATTTATGCAGCAGGCATTAGAAGCATTACAACATTCTAAATATGGTTCATTATGGTTAGACTCTGACGACCGTCCAGAGTCAGAGCCTGCTTTAGAGGAGGATGTTGTTTGCGAGTTGCTTGTTGTCGGAGGTGGTTTTACCGGTCTCTGGGGAGCATTGCAAGCTAAAGAGAGGCGCCCTGATTTAGACATCATTTTGATTGAAAAAACTTTTATTGCAGATGGTGCATCGGGTAGAAACGGCGGTTTCCTAAGTTCCGATCTAGCCCATGGTGAAAATAACACTGAATACCACTTCCCCGGAGAAGAGGAAAAACTCGCTGAATTAGGCAAACAAAATATCAGAGAAATGCTCGCTACCTTTGATAAATATGGAATTGATGTTCATTACGAATGTGTTGGCGAAACAGAGGTTGCAGTAGATGATGCTGCCAAAGCTGATCTTCGTGAATTATACGAAGAAGAAAAAGCCGCTGGTGAAGATGTGGTTTGGTATAACCAAGAAGAAATGCAAAAACAGGTTAACTCGCCTACCTATAAGGCGGGTATGTTATATCGAAATGGCTTAGATGGCATTGTTGACCCTGCTCGAATTTGTTGGGGACTTAAAGAGGTTTTACTTAAATTAGGGGTTCGTATCTATGAACATACTCCTGTCGAAATGTTAAAACCTTTAGGCCAAGATAAGATGAAAGCATCTTGCCCTAATGGCCTTATTATCGCTGACAAAGTGCTAGTTGGTACGAATGCTTTTAGGTCGCCAGTACGTCAAATAAGAAAATCCATTATCCCTGTTTGGGATTATCAAATTGCTACAGAGCCACTAACCGAAGAGCAGCTTAAAGCCATAGGTTGGGATAAGTTTCACCATGCTTTGGGTGAAAACAATAATATGTTCCACTATTATCGTATGACCAAAGACAAGCGCATTACATGGGGCGGCGGCGGTGCAGTACGTTATTATTATAATAAAAATATTAAGCGCAGAGACTGTGCCGATATACCTGAAAGGTTTGAGCAGTTAGCCGCAGAGTTTTTTGAAACTTTCCCTCAGCTTAAAGATGTTAAATTTAGTCATCGTTGGAGCGGTATCATTGCTACATCAACTCGCTTTTGTATGGTACCAGGTCATGCTTATGATAAACGTGTTGCTTGGGCTGTTGGCTATACAGGTTTAGGTGTTGGAGCATCTCGATTTGGCGCTCGCGTTGCTTTAGAATTGCTCGGCTATGACCCAACAGATATTCTCGATATGCAATTTATCAAAAAGAAACCTATGCCTTGGGCACCTGAGCCATTTCGTTGGTTAGGGGTAAAAATAACTCACGCGGCATTAGTTAAAGCGGATAAAAATAATGGTAAACGAGGGCTATGGTTAAAGCTTCTTGATAAACTCAACCTAGGTTTTACTTGTTAAATCTATATAAGAAAAGACAGCAAACTAATAAATACTAGTTTGCTGTCTTTTAAAGTTGAACTCGAAATTACTGTTCGTTTTGAGTAATAGGGAAGCCCATCTTTTCAACTAATCTTACCCAAGGCTCTCTCCAGCCACCTTTCTCATCTAAAGTATCTAATGCATACATAGTGATTTTAGCGCCAATCCAGCGAAATGGTTCTGGTGGAATGTAACCAGGTAATGTATTAGCAAATTTCATTCTTGTTTCTAGCGTGTCTTTTTTATCGATAATATCTAAAGCAACGCGCGCACCAAATCTAGTGGCGGTAACGCCAAAACCTGAATAGCCACCAGCATAGATCATGTCGCCATTATAATAGCGCTGATAATGTACTGCCATTCTTGTGGTTAAGCCGATAGGGCCACTCCATGCATGCGAGAATTTCATATCAGTTAGAGTAGGAAATGTCTTGTAAAATTGCTGTACTAACGGCAGGTAATTTTTATCTGTTTTGTCATCTTTAGGGTCGGTATCATTATTAAAGAAATAGCCTAAGCGACCGCCAAATAAAATACGATTGTCTGCAGTTAAACGCATATAGTTTAATTGCGTGCGTGTGTCATAGATGCCTTGACGATTTTGCCAACCAATACTATCCATTTGCTCTTTAGTTAATGGCTCTGAAACAACAATTCGATCGCGAATAGCAGAAACTCTTTGACTGATTTTTTTGTGTCCAGCAGCAAATGCATTGGTGGCTAATAGTACTTTATTCGCTGTGATATTGGCATGCGGTGTTGTTACTAATACACCCGGATTTAAGTGTTTACTGTCAACTAATGGCGTATATTCAAAAATTTGAACGCCTAATTTTAGCGCCGCAGCTTTTAAGCCCCAAGCTAGCTTAGCAGGGTGTACTGTACCGCTGCGTTTTTTCGACCATAAACCACCATGAAATAGTGGTGAGTTAATCTCTTTTTGTACTTCTTCTTTATTAAGTAAGTGTGCATCGTGACCATATTTGTCATATAGAACAAATTCTTTTTCTATATCAGGTAAGCCTTCATCACCAATAGCGACGGTAAGCTCTCCGCCCCATTCAATATCACAATCAATATCATAGCGCTTAATGGTCTCTTTAAATTGATCCATATTTTCTTTGCCTAAACGCTCTAATTCTTCCATATCTTCAGGGAATAATCTTGCAGCATTAATTAGGCCATGCATAACTGAAGTCGATAAAATTGCTGCTGGTCTCCCCGAAGCACCTATTGCCATACATTTAGCTTCAATGATGATGATATCGCGTTCAGGGTTATTTTCTTTTGCTTGGATAGCCGCCCATAGCCCAGTAAAGCCACCGCCGACAATAAGTAAGTCACATTGTTTGTCTTCGGTTAGCTTTGGCTCATTCTCAGGGGCATTTTCATTATCTAACCAGTAAGGAAAAAACTTAGTTTTAAGTAATGCTTTTTGTGCTTGTTCGTTCATCATTGTAGTTCCAGTTACTAATGCAATTTATGAAATAAAGAGCAATTTAATTGATCTGTATGCGGCTAAGTTAAGCCAAATAAAATAAGGATATTTGCTAAGGGCTAACTTGCATCAGCAATCTCGGGTGCAATTTTTCGTAAGTGCTTATACACCACCATATAGATAAGCATGGCGCTGATGGTGCCAACAGCACAAAGCATCATTACGCCGTCATAACCATAGTTATTAGTAAGGATATATCCTGCAGCGGCAGGGGATAGAGATTGGGTGAATCCTTGCGCTGCGGGTACAAGTGCAGCGTAACGGCCTGTGTGATCAATATTACCTAATGTACCAAGTTGGAATACGTCAATAAATAACCAACTAAAGTTAAAGATGGTAGCCGCAATTACGTATTTAATTGGTGTTACTTCAAGCATTAGTAAACACAAAATACTTGTCATTAAAACAAAAGCGCCAATAAGCGGTTTTGATTGGCCAAACTTATTACCCATCCAAGTAGCAATAGCACAGCCTGAAAGTGTAAACAGTGTACCAATAGCAAGGGTATTAGCGATGAAGTCGTCACTTAGGCTACTGTCCGCACCTAAACGTTCAATAAAGGCCCAAAATGCTCCAACATTAATATATACACAGGCAACAGCGACTAAACATAACCAAGGGATCCATTTAGGTATTTTAGCGTTGTAGTAGGCTGACTTATCTGTTGCCGTGGTGTCGTTAACATCACTTTTCTTCGGTAGCCAAGGTATGAAAAATAAGGTTGCTATGAATGCACAACAGAAGAAGATGAAGATCCCATTCACGCCCCAGGCGTCTGATATAGATGGGAATGTGTATAACTCAATAGCATTTACCGCAACTAGAGCAAATAATAAAATACTGAAATTACGTGCGGTCTTATGAGTACCGGCTAGACTTGCAACACCTACAGAGTAACAAATACCACCACCAAGACCTGAAATAATTCTAATCGCAAATAAGGTGTCAAAATCATGAAAAATAGTTGAGCTGTAATTAGCTATAATCGCAACTATGGTGCCAATTATGGCTAAGGTTTGACGGTTACAGCGGTTAACTAATAATGAAGTTGCAATGGATGCTATAAAAATACCGATTAAATCGGCAGAAGCTAACCAACCTAATTGTTGTTCATCAAAACCTAAAGTTTCAGCTAAAGAGCCAACTAGCATAGGCATGCCGATGAATACCGCATTACCAACAATACTAATAATCACTGCTGCCGCAATGGCTTTGGGGTTATCAAATAAGGAAAGGGTTGTTGGTTGAGTCATAGTAATTATATCTGTAATAGAATGTAAACAAACTATTTCAAATTTTAGCTCAACATAATATCCCCCATTCGGGGGAGGGACCTAAATAAAGCTTAAAGGATCTTCTTTTGAGCCTTTAGGTAAAGCCTTAAGTGAGGCAATGAATAGATAAAATAGTTCTGATTGTGAAGTAACATCAAGCTTCAGATAGATGTTTTTTCGGTGGTGTTTAATGGTTTCAACACTGTTCTCTAACTTTTCAGCAATGTACTTTACCGAGTAACCATGTAGTACGTAATGCAATATTTCACATTCTTTTGGAGTGAGTAGTGAGCTACCAAAAGCCCCTAACGCGTGTTCTAAGTGTCCTTCAAAACTACCATCAAAAGCTGTTTCATAAGCTTGTAGCCATTGGGTAAAAATACTTTTTACTAGGCTAAAAGTGTTTTCGATAAATGCTAAGTGATCTTGGTTAAAACTTTGATGAATAGAATGTTTTACTACCGAGATACTTAAAATTGATTTATCACTGAGCTGCAACATAATACAGACTTCATCTTCAAAACCACTTTTTTCATAAAAAACTGAATAGTATTCAGACTCTTTAAATCCTTCAGGCGCCACATCATCTAATTTAAATACCCCTTCAGCTTGGTTATCCAAGGCGTATCGATAGAAAGGGTCTAATAAGTAGGCGCCATCTTCATAGGTACTTATATGCCAATTAGGATCTTCGTTGGCGAGCAGTCGGTGGTGAGTAGTTTGTGGTTTACCTAAATAAGGGTACAGGGTGATCATGCCGCTACTGCCATCGAGCATGCTCTCTACACCTTGTAATAATTCATTAATCGAATCGGTGCTGAACTTTTTACTGATGACGTTAGCTAAAACATCACTCCACAGGTTTATTTTTTTTAAAGAAATCATGAATAATTGGAACTTATTTTTATATCTCCCCTTTTTGGGGGATAAACAAAACGACTACAAACTGCAATAGTTAAAAAAGTGTTACTTAAAACTATAACAAAAATAATATTTGTACAAAGTAACAAATAAATCATTAGGGGGATATAAAATGAGTAATAAATCTAAGTTTACTAAGTCGATTGTCGCATTAGCTGTAATGGCGGTTACACAAAATGTTTATGCTGAAGAAATTGAAAAAATTTCGGTAACAGCGCAAAAAAGAACACAAGCAATTACCGATGTTGGTGTAACAGCTACAGCTTTCCAAGGTGATATGCTTGAAGATATCGGCGTTGAAAATGCGGTAGATTTAGGTGCTCATACTCCTGGTTTAGTTGCCGTTAACGCAACATCTGGCGGTACGCCGATATTTGCAATACGTGGTATTGGTCTAGATGATTTTAGTCCAAACAATACTAGTGGTGTAGGTGTTTACACTGATGAAATTTTTGCCAGTAGCCCTGTATATTTAGGCGGTCAATTATTTGATATTGAACGTGTGGAAGTACTTAAAGGCCCTCAAGGTACTCTGTATGGTAAAAATACGACCGGTGGTGCAATTAATTTTATTACCAAAAAGCCTACGGATGATTTCGAATCTTATGTTGAAGTTGATTACAGCAGTTATCAAACACTAGAAGTTACTAGCGCTGTTGGTGGTGCTATTACTGATACAGTAAATGGTCGAATTGCTGTTAACTATGCTAACTCAAATGAAGGTTGGCAAACTGATGATGAAACAGGTGAAGAGTTCGGTTTTATTGATACTTTTGCTGTTCGTGGACAACTTGGTTTTGAGCTAGGTAGTGCCGGTACGGGCTTATTACGTGTGTATATGAGTCAAGATAAATCAAAGCCTAGTTCACCAGATAGTGAAGGCATTGAAGATGTATTTGGTGATGACTCATTTGCGACACTAAATTCGCCTTCAGCTCCTGATAAAGTAAGTGTTGGCCAGCTTGATGTACAACGTGATGAAGAAGGCTCTGGTGTATCACTTACCTTAGATTATTCTTTTGATAACTTCGATGTGATTTCTATTTCTTCTGTGGACACATACGATCGTAGTGTTGTCGATAATTACGATGGTTCAGCCATTGCTACTATGGAACTACTACAAGAGAATGAGTTATCTCAATGGTCTCAAGAAATTCGCTTCGTAAGTACTGCAAGTAGCGACTTTACTTGGGTAGCCGGTTTTAATATTTCAAATGAAGAAGTTGATACCGTAGATACATTTGATGATTCATTTTTCTTAACCGATTCTGCATTTGATGGTGTGTTATATCCAGAAGATATTTCTGCATACAACCTTGATCGTTTTACTGCCGATTACGTACAAGAAACTGACTCTTATGGCTTATATCTACATACTGAAACACAGCTAAATGATAGCTGGAAGTTAATTGCAGGTATTCGTTACTCAAATGATGAACGTAGCTTCAATGGTGAATCAACCAACCTAAGTTTTGGTGAAGTGTTCCCTGTAACTGAATTAAACGAAACTAATGAAGAAGATGCTGTAACAGGTAAGTTAGGCTTAGATTATCGAGTAAATGATGACTTATTAGTATTTGGTAACGTATCTACAAGTTACAAAAGTGGCGTTTATTACGGTGGTGCAATCTTAGATTCATCAGCATGGAGTTACGTTGAGCCGGAAGATGTAACATCAGCTGAGCTTGGTTTTAAGTGGACTTTACTTGATGGTTCTATGCAATTTAATGGTGCCGCATTTGCATTAGAATATGAAAACCGTCAATCATTACTTACCTTTGTATCTGATGATTTTAGTAACTTTAGTGAATTTGCTGTTGCTGATACTACGTTAGCAAATATTCCAGAGTCACAAACCACAGGTTTTGAAATGGACATTCACTGGTTACCGACAGATGAACTAACATTACAAGCTGGTGTTGCTTTTCTTGATTCAGAAGTGACTAAAGCACCAACTACTGAGGATTTACGTGGTATCAATGCCGATCCATCAGTAAATGACATGGCTAATGAAAATGGCTTTGGTTTCGTTGATGCATTAGCAGCGCCATTAGAAAACGGTACCGTATTATCGCAAGCACCAGAGTGGAGTTATAACGCCTTAGTTGCTTACGATATGCCACTAGAAAATAATTTATATTTGAAATTCCAAACAAGCTACAGCTGGTCTGATACTCAATACGCACAACTGGCAGATGATAATGCAGAATATGGTCCGGTTAGTTCGTTAAATGGTTTAGTTTCACTTAGCTCTGATGAAGATAACTGGACAGTATCATTATGGGCAAGAAACTTACTTGATGATGATGCTGAAACCTATTCATTCACTGGTTTTGCCGGCCGTACAGTTTACCGTCAAAAACCAACGACATTTGGTTTAACAGTTAAATATAATTATTACTAAATCTGCTTAAACAAAACAGTTGTTGGCCCTAGTGCCACAACTGTTTTTTTATTTTATACCTCCAACATCTCGAAGAAAATATCATGAATAACTTAAATAAATTTTATATCAATGGCGCATGGGTCGATAATCATGATGGTGCAAGCCTAGACGTGATTAACCCTGCGACTGAACAAGTAATATCGCAAGTTGCTTGTGGTACTAATGAGCATGTTGATATCGCTGTTGCTGCTGCCAAGGCAGCTTTCCCTGCATGGTCGAATACCCCTGCAGTTAAGCGTAGTGAAATCATTAAGAATATTGCTAAAGAAATGACTAAGCGCCAAGATGAATTAGTTACAGCGATTTCTTCGACTATGGGTTGTCCAGAGCATATTGCCGGCTGGTTGCATGTTGAAGGGGCTATTTATGCAATGGAACTATTTGCTGATCATACCCAAGTTACTGAACAAGTAGAAAAGGCCGAAAAATGTATCATTGTTAAAGAAGCCATTGGTGTTTGTGCTTTTATTAACCCTTGGAATTTTCCTTTACATCAGTTTATCGGCAAAGTTGGTGCGGCATTATCTGCAGGTTGTACCATGGTTGTTAAACCAAGCGAGCAAACGCCTACAGCTGACTTCATCATGGCTGAAATATTAGAAAAATGTGGTGTCCCTAAAGGGGTATTCAACTTAGTACCGGGAACTGGTCCGGTGGTTGGTGCACAACTTTCTAGTCATCCTGATGTTGATATGGTTTCATTTACCGGCTCAACTGGAGCAGGCATTAAAGTGGCACAAGCTGCCGCTCCAACGGTTAAGCGAGTAACTCAAGAGCTTGGCGGTAAATCAGCATTAATCATTACTGCAGATGCCGACTTACAAACTGCTGTTACCTACGGTGTTGAAGATGTGATGCTTAATAGTGGTCAAAGCTGTAATACTCTTTCAAGAATGTTAGTACCGCAAGCTTTGTATAATGAAGCGGTTGCGCATGCAAAAAGTGTGGCAGAGAACTTAACTGTTGGCATGACTGAAAGTGATTTCTTGGGGCCGTTAAGCTCTAAATCTCATCAGCAGAAAGTATTAAGCTATATACAAATAGGTTTAGATGAAGGTGCGCGTTTGGTTTATGGTGGTACTGATTTCCCTGAAAACCAAACATCAGGTTTTTATGTAAAACCAACTATATTTGCGGATGTAACCAATGACATGCGTATTGCCCAAGAAGAGATTTTTGGTCCGGTATTATGTATGATCCCGTACAAAACATTAGATTCGGCGATTACTATCGCCAATGATTCACCTTTTGGCCTGTCTTCAGCGGTATTTGCTAAAGATGATGAAAGTGCCATTGCTATTGCGCGCAAAATTCGGAGTGGCCAGTGCATGATCAACGGTGGTGAATTTAATTATCATGCCCCATTCGGTGGCTATAAACAATCTGGTAATGGTCGAGAGTTCACCGCAACAGGTGTTGAAGAATTCTTAGAAACTAAAGCCATAATTACGTGTACATAAGGTAAGTAACATGACAGAACAAAATTTTAATCAGCCATTAGGTGGTAATCAAATGCCGCGCTTTGGTGGCCCGGGTACCATGTTTCGTTTACCAAGCAGTGAATTAGATGCAAGCCTAGATATTGGCATTATTGGTATTCCACTAGACATAGGTGCTAGTAATCGAAGTGGAACTCGCTTTGGCCCAAGATCAGTTCGTAATGAATCTGTTTTAGTACGTCCTTACGGTATGTATACCAAAGCGGCACCATTTGATAGTTTTCAAGTTGCCGATATTGGCGATGTTGCTATCAATACATTTAACTTAGCTGAGTCGATTAAGATCATCGAAGCTCACTATGATGAGATAATGGCAAAAGACATCAAGCCAGTTAGTGTTGGTGGTGATCATACAATTAGTTTACCTATTTTACGTGCCTTATATAAAAAGCACGGCACTATGGCTTTAGTACATGTTGATGCACATGCAGATATCAATGACAGTATGTTTGGTGAAAAAGAGTGCCACGGTACAATTTTTAGACGTGCTATTGAAGAAGGGTTAGTTGACCCTAAAAAAATGGTGCAAATAGGTCAACGTGCTACTGGTTATAGTTCTGAAGATTTTCAATGGGCAATTGATCAAGGCGTACGAGTAGTACAAGCAGAAGAATGCTGGTTAAAATCATTAACACCTCTAATGAGCGAGGTACGTGAATTAATTGGTGAGGATACCCCAACTTATTTAACCTTTGATATTGATGGTATCGACCCAGCTTTTGCCCCTGGTACTGGTACGCCAGAGCCTGCAGGTTTAACATCTCCACAAGCGTTAGAAATTATTCGAGGAATGCACGGCACTAACCTTATTGGAGCAGACTTAGTAGAGGTATCACCTCCTTACGATACTACAGGTAATACTTCTTTATTAGCTGCCAACTTAATTTTTGAAATGTTGTGTAGCTTTCCAGGCTGTATCCGCCGATAAACTGTAGACATACTTGGATATTGCTACTTGAGTTATTCTTATCTGATATAGGGATAATTAAAGTAGCGATACCAGTTCTACTCAAGATCGATTAGCGTGTATTTAGTCTAACAATCCTTTTAATTGTTCATATAACCAAGTTAACGATACTCCCATAGCCCTATTTTTTTGAGTAATGCAATCGATCGGTGGACTCCATGGTTTATGATCAAAGCTAAAATTGAGCTTTTTTAAGTCTTGTTCTGAATGATTTTTTCCCACCATATGTTCAGGAATATAGGCCCAACCCAAACCTGTCTCGACTAATGTTTTTATCTCATGAAAATTGTTAGCGTACCAGTGTTCAGCCCCAAAGGTTGGTAGTTCAGTTTTTTTACTTTGCTGAAAATCTTTAAATAAAATTTCTCTATGTGGAATTAAATCTCCTGCTTTTACGGTTTCAAGCATGGCTAGTGGGTGAGATTTTCTACAAACGCCATAAAGCGGTAGATTACCTATATAACAAAGCTCAATCTCTCTTAAAAAGTTAGGATCTGCAAACATGAGGCCTATATCAGCAGAGCCATTGGCTACCATTGTTGCAACTTGACTGCTTTCTATAGTCATTAAGTTAATACGGGTAACTTTAAATTTTTCACTAAACTGTTTAAGTATATCTGCTAGTTTAGGCAACATTAAGGCGCTATCAATAGCAAAGGTTACTTGCGGTTCCTCTGCTTTGTCTATTGCTGCCGCAGCACTTAATAATTCTTCATTTTGACGTAATATTGCTTTTGCGTAATCTAACAATCTTAACCCTTCAGGGGTTAAAGTAGGTTTTCTTGTGCTACGGTCAAATAAACTAACATTTAAGTCTATTTCCAAATTAGCTATGCCTTGGCTAACCGCCGATTGCACTTTTCCTAAATGTTTTGCACAAGCACTAAATGATCCTAACTCATCAGTTAAAACCAGCATTTTTAGTTGTTCAGGGTTCAGCATAGTAAAACTCTTGTATCAATAAATGTGATAGTTACTAACTTTAAAGTATCATATATATGAATATAATTGCGTTTTATTTATTGATCATTTCTAAACTATGACGACTAAAGAACGAATTTTTCATGCGCTTTTATTTGAGTTAACGGCTATTTTATTATTGGTCGCTTTAGCTACATTTGTCAGTGAAAAAAGCCTGCCCAGCTTAACCGGTTTAGCTGTTGTTATTTCTACCATAGCAATGCTTTGGAATTATATTTTTAATATATTCTTCGATCGTATCTTCACCGGAGCACGCATTAATCGTACAACTAAAATCAGAGTGATACACAGCTTAGCATTTGAATTTGGACTAGTTATTTTCACTGTACCTCTTATCATGTGGGTGCTTGAAGTGAGTTTGTTGAAAGCCTTAGTTATGGATTTTGGCGCTGTTATCTTTTTTGTAATTTATACCTATTTATTTAATTTACTCTATGATTTGATATCGCACCGTTTGCAGCAAAAGCCTGTTGAAAACTTACCTCAAACATAATTAATTCAGAAATTTTATAGCGCTGTTGACCAACTTGGTTTGAACCCTTCTATCATCAACCACTTGCTTTAATTGTATTTATTGTTGGTCAATACAACATTCATCTTGCAAGAATGAGAGAACTGATTGTAGTTTTTCATATTCAACTACACAATAAAGTGTTCGGCCTTCACGGCGCTGCTTAATAAGCCCGGCCGAGGCTAAACTAGAAATATGGTGTGATAAAGTTGAGCCCGGTACGTTTAACTCTTCTTGTACAGCACCAACAGCTATGCCTTGGTCTCCTGATTTTACTAAGCGTTTAAATATAGCTAATCGAGTCGGGTGGCCTAATTCTTTTAAGGCTTTGGCAATAATTTCAATATCCATAACATTCTCACTTACTAGTTAATAATTCGATATTACTAGAAATATATTGACAAGGGAATGTATTTCTTTATAATTCGACAAATCTAGAAATACCGAGATTTAAGTTATGACTATTAGCACTGAAATGATCTTCGCAACATTAAACATGTTTGCCTTTTTAGCAGTCGAACTAACTCTACTGTTTTTACTTATTAGCTACCTTGTTGGCGTACTTCAGGAATACATTCCACCAAGTAAAATTCAAAGCATACTGAGCAGTAAAAATGGCAAAGGCTATATTATTGCTAGCTTTTTAGGAGCAATTACGCCTTTCTGTTCATGTTCTACCATCCCATTCTTAAAGGGCTTACTTAGTGCAAAAGCTGGTTTTGGTACCATGATGGTATTCTTATTTGCCAGCCCATTACTCAACCCAATAATCATAGGTTTATTCGCAGTAACATTTGGTCTTAAAGTGACGGCTTTCTATTTTGTTATCGCTATGGGCGTATCGGTTGTAGCAGGTTATCTATTAGAAAAATTAGGTTTTGAAAAATACATTAAAGCAGAAGCCTACATAGCCCCAGAGTCTAGCGGTTGTGGCTCAAGCTGCGCTAAAAGTGGCAAGCCGATTAGTAAGTGGGCTCGTATTTGGAATACAACATGGGCAGATTTTAAGAAAGTTTTACCTTACTTAATTGGCGGTATCGCAGTGGGTTCAATGATATATGGTTTTATGCCTACCGAATTTGTGGCAAACATTGCCAGTGAAGATAACCCATTAGCAATACCAATTGCAGCAGTAATTGGTATCCCACTTTACATACGTGCTGAAGCAGTAATTCCATTAAGCGCAGCATTGGCTGCCAAAGGTATGGGGTTAGGAGCGGTAATGGCATTAATTATTGGAAGTGCAGGGGCAAGCTTAACTGAAGTAGTGTTATTAAAATCTATTTTTAGAAATCAGATGATAATCGCTTTCTTAACCGTAATTCTATCGATGGCAGTAGGTGCGGGTTTCTTATACCAATTTATCTTTTAATTGGTAAGAATAAATAACGCCACAAGGGCTGTGGCGTTATATAAATTAAAGTTATTTTAATTGTTGGGCTGCTTGTTGTAGTTGCTCTAAAATTTCTTGGTTAGTAATGGCATTAGTTTCCATATCGAAATTGTCGTAAAAACTTGGTATAGATACTGAAGCTTTTACATCGGCGGCAAAGTATGGTGCTGAACCAGTTGCTGCAGCTAATACTGTTGCAGCACCACCAGGTCCTGGTGAAGTAGCTAGCATCAGCATAGGTTTATTTTGGAACACCTTCATATCAATTCTTGATGTCCAATCAAATAAATTTTTATATGCTGCAGTGTACGAACCATTATGCTCAGCAAAGGCAATAACGATGGCATCGGCAGCGCCAAGCTTCTGGTAAAAATCTTTAGCTTGTTGAGGTTGACCTAATTCTTTCTCACGATCTTCACTGAAAATCGGCATTTCATAATCATTAATATCTAAAACTTCTACTTGCGCATCTGCAACTAGGTTGGCAGTGAAAGTTGCTAATTTTTTGTTGATTGAGTTTTTGCTGTTACTTGCAGCGAATGCTAATACGTTCATGATAATACCTTCTCGTTGGTTGATGGAGATACTATACATATATTCTTTATGATTATTAATACATTAAATTGATAATAATTGTTTCCATATGACAGTGAATTGTTATTGGTTATACTGTATTTATCTCAATAATGGCAAGGTATAACCGTTGGTTAATAGTAAATTATTTGATGGCATAGTGATCTTTACTCAGGTTATCCAAAATGGCAGTTTTTCAGCCACAGCGGAAAAAACCGGGCACTCAACATCACATATAAGTAAAACAATTACCAAGCTTGAAGCTAGGCTAGGGTTACGTTTAATTAACCGAACTACTCGCTCTATTGGTCTTACGCCGGAAGGAAAGGTATTTTATCAACAGTGCGAGCAAATGATTGAAGACGCTACTCAAGCATTAGAAGGTCTGAATTTAGGTAACAGTAAACCGAAAGGGCTGTTGAAAGTCAGTTGTCCGGTTGCGTTTGGTGAAACTTATTTACAACCGATATTATCTAATTATTTATCTCAATATCCAGATGTTAAATTGGAACTGGATTTTAATGACCGCAAGGTAAATGTGATTGAAGACGGTTTTGATTTAGCTATAAGAGCGACAAATCAACTGGCTGAATCGAGTCTTATATGCCGTAAAATTCATACCAGTAAAGCTTATGTCGTTGCCTCGAAAGCCTACCTTAAACGCTTTGGTAGGCCAAGATCTCCACAAGATCTTATTAATCATCAATGTATTTGTTATAGCAATTTAAAAGCGCCAAATAGGTGGGAGTTTGTTGATACCAACAATAATAAATCTCAAGTAGATGTAGAGCAAACTATCCTATGTAATAGCTCGCAAGTGGAATTACAAATGGTACTTGATGGCCATGGAATATGCCGACTCCCTGCATTTTGTATGGAAGCTGAGCTAGCAAGAGATAATCTAGAAATCTTATTTGCAGACTACGTTACCCCCGAAATAAATGTTTATGTGATTTACCCAAGTAAGAAACATTTATCACCTAAAGTGCGAAGTTTTATCGATTTATTGGTCGCCCAGCTACCTGATTAATCATATTAAGCAAACACAATCGTTTTATTGTTGTGTACTAAGACACGCTCTTCTAAATGATTTCTTAGACCGCGAGCTAAAACGTTTTTTTCAACGTCCTTACCAAGGCGCACCAAGTCATCAACAGTATGGTAATGGTGCACTCTAGCTATGTCTTGATCAATAATTGGCCCGGCATCTAAATCTTGGGTGACATAATGGCAAGTAGCACCAATTAGTTTTACGCCGCGCTCTAATGCTTGATGATACGGCTTCGCTCCCATAAATGAAGGCAAAAAACTATGATGTATATTAATTACCTGATTTTGATATTTTGCACACATCCACGGCGGTAAAATTTGCATGTAACGCGCAAGTACAACGGTATCGGGTTGGTATTGATCAATTACCTCTGAAGTTTGGTTAAATGCTTGTTCTTTTCCTGTAGCGTCTTTTGGCACTGGAATATGAAAAAACGGTATACCAAACCATTCAACGTACTCTTTTAAGTCTGCATGGTTAGAGATAACACATGGGATATCGAATTCAAGCTCACCACTTTTCCAACGATATAAAATATCTTTTAAGCAATGGTCTATTTTACTAACCATAAGTAGCACTTTAGTTTTCTTACTGGTATCGGTTAAGCGCACATTCATGGCGTATCGCTGTGCAATAGGCGTAAACAATTCTTCAAAGCCTTTACAATCCATGCGTAACGTACTCGGGTCGATAACATAACGCATATGAAACATGCCGCTATTGGCATCACTAAATTGGTGTGACTCGGTAACGTTGCCACCATGGCCGGCAATAAAGCCACTAACATCGGAAATAATGCCAGGCCTGTCGGCACAGGATAATGTTAAGCGGTAAGAATTTGTCATAGAATGCCTTGTGCTAAAAGTTTAAAACTGAATTTATACTTTTAGCACAAGAGCTTTATGATGTGCTAGTAGAGAGTGACCCTAACAGGAATTTTATTAAGTACAGTTTAGTATTAACTAAAATATTTACTTCTATACCTAGTTAAAATGAGCATTAAAAACCTAATGCATCTCGGAGTCCATAATACCAAGCACCCATCATAGTAAATGGCACTCTAAATAACCGCCCGCCAGGGAATGGGTAATGGGGTAAATTAGCAAATACATCAAAACGAGTGCTATCACCATGAATTGCTTCGGCTAATAGTTTACCTGCTAAGTGTGAGGTGTTAACGCCGTGGCCACTGTAGCCTTGGGTATAATAAACATTTGCACCTATGCGGCCAAGTTGCGGTAAACGGCTCAACGTTAATAAGAAATCGCCACCCCAAGCAAAATCAATTTTATAGTTGGCCATTTGCGGAAATATTTTATCCATGTGCGGCTTTAAAAAGCGTTCGATGCTTGCGGGATCGCCACCACCATAAGTAACTCCGCCACCAAATAATAAACGGTTGTCGGCAGTTATACGGTAATAGTCTAATTTGTAGTTAACATCTTCAACACAGTACTCTGACGGAATTAAGCTTTTAGCTAATTCTTCAGGCAAAACTTCTGTAGTAACTATCTGAGTACCACACGGCATAGACTTTCTTGATAACTTTGGCTCTAAATTACCCATATAAGCATTACCAGCTAAAACCACTTTAGTTGCGGTAACGCTACCTGAATCAGTTTTAACAATAGACTTTGTGGTATCAGCTTGTTGAACTTCGTCAATATTAATTACTTTTGATTGCTCAAATACTTGGCCGCCAATAGAGGTTAATGCTGCAGCTTCACCTAGAGCTAATTTAAGCGGGTGAATATGGCCACAATGTTCATCAACTAAACCACCAACATAAGCCTCGGTATTAACGATTTTAGCAATACCACTTTTATCAATTAAAGATAATTTTTTATTGCCGTGCTTTTCCCAAAGCTGTTTTTTAGCAGCTAATTCATGCATTTGCTTTTCAGTAAATGCAGCAAAAAATCCGCCATGTTTATAATCACAATCAATGTTGTAGCGTTTTATTAAGTCGCGGATACAGTCAGCACCCTCAAATGCCATAGCTCCTAAAGCATTGGCAGTATCACTACCATAATGTTTTTCAATATGGTCGATATCACGACTAAAACTATTGACCAGTTGCCCGCCATTACGACCTGATGCGCCAAAACCAATCTTACTGCCTTCAAGTAACACCACGCTATAGCCTTTTTCTTGTAATGCAATTGCGGTTGATAAGCCACTATAACCACCGCCCACAACACAAATGTCAGCTGAAATATTTTCAGTTAGGCTTGGGTAGTCAATATCTCTGTTAGACGAAGCAGCGTAATAAGAATCTGGATAATTAGTCATGAATTACTCATTAGTTATAGGGTTATTTACTAAAAATATTTACTTAATAATAAATATTGGTGTTTTATATATTGAACGTTTTTGCTGATATTATGCTAATTAATGGCAATTTTAAACAAAAATATTCGAGATGATACGATAGGTTAAGGATTTAAGTGTAAAATATATTGAATTTTACTATGCTATTCGCTAGTTTAGCTAGATTAAATTATTTTCACATTTTTGGAGTTTTGCATGAGTCAGCAAGATTTAGCCTATTGGCAACAACAGGCAGAGCAGCTTTCAATCGAAGGTCGAGCATTTATCAATGGTAGTTATGTTGACGGGGCAACTAAACAGCAGTTTGAATGCATAAGTCCAATCGACTCTAGAAAACTTAGTGATATTGCAAGCTGTGATAGCGCCGATGCTGATATTGCTGTTGCTGCTGCGCGAGCAGCGTTTGAAAGTGGTGTTTGGGCTAAACAAGCACCAGCGCAACGTAAACAAGTAATGCTTAAGTTTGCCGACTTAATTGAGCAACACCAAGAAGAGTTGGCATTACTTGAAACACTAGATATGGGTAAACCTATCTCACATGCTTTAGCTGTGGATCTTGGCGGTACGTTACGCTGTATTCGCTGGAGCGCTGAAGCAGTCGATAAAATTTATGATGAAGTAGCACCGACTCCTGACAACGAATTAGGGTTAGTTACCCATGAGCCAATTGGTGTTGTTGCGGCAATTGTACCTTGGAATTTTCCATTAAATATGGCCGCTTGGAAAATTGGCCCAGCGCTTGTTTCTGGTAATAGTGTTATTTTAAAACCTTCAGAAAAATCGCCACTTACCGCGATTCGTATTGCCGAGCTTGCTAAACAGGCAGGGATCCCTGATGGCGTATTTAATGTATTACCAGGCTTTGGTCACACTGTAGGTAAAGCGTTAGCACTGCATAACGATGTCGATACTTTAGTGTTTACTGGCTCAACCGGTGTAGCTAAACAATTAATGGTTTATGCTGGCCAATCAAATATGAAACGAGTTTGGTGTGAAGCTGGCGGTAAGAGTCCTAATATAGTTTTTGCTGATGCGCCTGATTTAGATACTGCGGCACAATCTGCAGCGTCTGCTTTTTGTTTTAACCAAGGTGAAGTATGTACCGCTGGAACTCGCCTGCTCGTAGAAGCAAGTATCAAAGACGAGTTTATTGCTAAAGTTAAAGAAGCCATAAAAATATGGCAACCGGGAAATCCACTCGATCCAAACACAATCGTTGGCGCTATTGTTGATAAAGTACAGCATGAACGTGTGCTCTCTTATATTGAAAAAGGTCAACAAGATGGCGCTGCTTTATACGCAGGTGGTGATAAAGCTCAGCCAGTAGAAAATGGTTTTTATATCAACCCAACTATTTTTGAAAATGTCGATAACTCTATGGCTATCGCTCAAGATGAAATCTTTGGTTCTGTGCTTTCGGTTATAACTTTTGAAACTATGGAGCAAGCAATTGCTATTGCCAACGATAGTGACTACGGTTTGGCTGCAGGTATATGGACCAAAGATTTATCAAAGGCACATAAAATGGCGAAAGCAGTACGAGCTGGTTCTGTGTGGGTAAACCAATGGGATGGTGGAGATATGACTGCGCCATTTGGCGGTTTTAAGCAGTCTGGTAATGGCCGTGATAAATCTTTGCATGCATTTAAAAAGTACACTGAAGTGAAAGCTACTTGGATGAAGCTTGATTAAAACGCTGTAAAATAAAATTAACGTAATATGAGATAGGAGGCTTTGGCCTCCTATTTTTTTATCTGTATTTTACTAGCGTATATTTAAAAAATAGTTATTTATTTCAATTGCATGAATGATTTTGGTGCATGTGCGCACAGGATCGGGGAGCTATTTAAGGGAAAATATGAACGTAGAATAAAATTCACACAAATTTAACAATACTGTTTGATTTATTTTACGCGGTGTGTATTATCGAAGTAAGCAATAATTAAAATACAACGCTTTATTAATAAAATAATAACATTAAAAAAATATTTTAGGGAAGTTACACGCTATGAACTATCGTAAATCCATACTGTCTTTAGCAGTGGCATCAGTGCTGTTACCTAGCTTTGCTTATGCTGAGCAAGAGGAAGAGAAAAAAGATGAATATGAAGTTATCGTTGTTACCCAAAAACGAGCTCAATCATTAAAAGAAGTACCTGTATCGGTTAGTGCTTTTAATGAAGAATTCATTGATGATTTTAATATTGGTAATGCGACTGATTTATCAAAATATACACCAGGTTTAAATGGTGGCACATCAAACGATAGCTTTGTTGATACGATAGGTATACGCGGTATTGTAACTCAAGATTATGGTATCGGTGGTGACCCTTCTATTGGTTTATACCAAGATGGTGTATATCAAGGTCGAAGCGGTGGTGCTATCTCTAGTTTTTTTGATATCGCTCGTGTCGAGGTAACTAAAGGCCCGCAAGGTACTCTATTTGGTCGTAACGCGGCGTCAGGTGCTATCAGTATTTATACCAATGAAGCGGTTGATGCTACCGAAGGTAGTATTGAGCTTGGCGTTGGTAGCGATAACTTAACCGAAGCTACCGGTGTTTTTAATGTTGCGTTAACTGATGATTTATTTGTGCGTGTGGCAGGTTTCCACTCGGCAGAAGATAGCCACGTAGAGAATATCGGTGGTTCAAAAATGCGTGATAAAGAGATCACGGCATTTCGTGCAACCATGACTTATGAAGGCTTTGATGATACAAAAATTCGTTTAACTGCGAACTATGAAGACCGTGATATGGATGGTGGTATTTACCGCTCAATTTGGACTGAAGGTCCTGATGATGCAATTTCTTCTGATTTAGGTAAAGACAGTAAAGATGTTGCTGAAGTAGAAAGCCTTACATTAGATATTACTCACGATTTTGGTGGCGTAATTTTTACCTCGCAAACTGCTCTTAAAAATTATACTTGGGACTACGTCGAAGATTACGATGGAACAAGCTATGCCTTTGGTAACTACTCGCAAGTAGATGACACCGAATACGTTAGTCAAGAATTTCGTTTAAATTCAGATAACGATTCTGATATCTACTGGTTTATTGGTGTGTCTGTTTATGAAGAAACAATCGACTCGCAATTTTATAATGAATACGACGACGATGAATTTTGTTCATACCTACCTTACTTTGAAGAGTGGGATGAGCCGCTATCAAATATAACAAGCGATCCAGGAGCGTATTACACTGACTGTCATGAGTTTATGGTTGATGGCTGGTATGGCTTAGATCCGGTTGCAGATGCTGCTGAAATTCAGATGTTAGTTGATGATGAAGAAATTCCAGCTCCTGGAGATGGTGTTGACGGCGTTCGAGAAGAAACCTTTGCTCGCGGTACCAATAGCGGTTGGGGTATTTACGGTGATGTGACTTGGTCAGTGACAGAGAAAACAGATATTACTGTCGGTGCTCGTTACTCATACGATGAAAAAGAATTTGGTTTAAATAACCCTGAGCCAGATGGTTGGTTAGGCCATTACTGGATCACTGGTGCGCACACAGATGGCGAGTGGATCGATGATGAATCTGACTGGTCTGAATTTACGCCTCGTGTTGCAGTAAATCATCAGTTGACTGACGAAGTAAATATTTATGCTAACTACTCTCGCGGTTATAAAGCCGGTGGTTACAACACCTTCTCATTCGATATTAACTATATGGATTGGACCGGTTGGGATGCGGATGAAGAGTGGTTTGATGAAGAGCCTGATGGCGTAGTTGATGAAACCGATGAAGAGTATTGGGCATCTGAGCTATATGGTGGAGCCTTGCCTGAAGGTAGTGGATTAGCATCGTACGACCCTGAGATTGTTGATAGCTATGAAATCGGTATGAAAGGTGATTTCTTAGATAACGCTTTACGTGTCAATATTGGTGCTTATTACTATGACTACACTGACTTTCAAGGTACTTTCCCTAATGGTGGCGGTGTAATCATTAAAAACATTGGTGAAGCTGAAGGTAAAGGTGTTGAGCTAGATGTTACTTACATGGCTACCGATAACTTACGCTTGTTTATGTCTTCTGCATACCAAGATACCGAGGTTATTGAAGGCGAGAGCGAAGCAGGTGTATCTATTGCAGGGCAAAGACTAGATGGTCCTGAATTAAGCGCAGCCTTCATTGGTACTTATTTTTATGAGTTATCTGCAGGTATCGACATGTCTATGCAAGTTTCATACGCATGGCAATCAGAAACTGGTACAGATGAATTCATGGGCGGTAGTGATTTAGTATCACAAGATTCATACGGTTTACTTGGTGCACAGCTGGCCATTGAAGGTGAAGCTTGGAGTGTATCTGCTTATGTAGATAACATTACCGATGAAGTCTACTATGAAGATGATGTTGTAGATACTGGCTATAACCACTTTGGTATTGGACAAGGCACTAATGGTGGCGTTAAAGTTAAATATAACTTCTAGTTTGTTGTCGTTGTTTAGCTAATAAAAAACCTTTACTGAGCTCAGTAAAGGTTTTTTGTTTTATAGACTAGAGACTAGAAATTACCAGGGGTAGTAGCACTAACAATTTTACAAATTTTATTTGATATATTACGAAAACGGTGAGGTTTATTGTTATCGAAATAGTAGCTGTCATTTTTTGATAGCATAAAGACTTCGGAGCCAATAGTTAACTCAATTTTACCTTCCAATACTAAGCCACCTTCTTCAGCATCATTTTGCAGCATCTCGGTACCTGTGTCAGATCCTGGCGGGTAGGTTTCAACTAAAAATGTCATTTGCCTACGCGGAAATGCTTTCCCAACTAATTTCATTGCTACATCACCAGTACCAATATCCATTAACTCTTCAGGGGTATAAACAACTTGTTGAGTTTTTGGTTGGTTTACTTCTTCAGCAAAAAAATCCACTAAAGAAATAGGTATGCCATTAAGAACCTTTTTTAGCGAACTAATTGATGGACTAACACTGTTCTTTTCAATCATTGAAATAGTGCTGTTAGTCACGCCTGCGCGTTTGGCTAACTCTCGCTGAGATAGGTTGTTAAGAATTCGAACTTCTTTCAATCTTATGCCTACATCCAATTGAATTTCCTCAGTTTTAAAAGCGATATAGTGATAAATATATAGGTGTTCATAATATAAAGCAATGCTGTTCAGTATATTGCATGCAAGTGTTGGAATATTAGATTATATAGGCTAATATCGTTTGATATATTTTACAATATTGTTTGGTAACTTATGACAGCAATTCATACCAATGACTATCCAGAGTCTTATTATTTTTCCTCTGTAAATAACAAAACTGACTATCCGACTTTAACTGAATCTATCGATGTTGATGTGTGTATTGTTGGTGGTGGCTTTAGTGGGGTTGCTACAGCACTGGAATTGGCAGAGCGCGGCATAAAAGTCGCTGTGCTCGAAGCCAATAAAATTGGTTGGGGTGCTTCGGGTCGAAATGGCGGGCAACTGATCCGTGGCATTGGCCATGACTTAGAAGCGTTTAGAAAATCAATTGGCCAAGAAGGCATTGATGCAATAACAGCTATGGGGGTTGAGTCGGTTGAAATTGTTACTAACCGAGTAAAAAAATACGCCATCGATTGTGATTTAACCATGGGCTATTGCGATTTTGCCAATAAAAGCAAACATGTTAAATGGCTTGAAGAAAGTTATCAGCAGCTAAAGCAAACTAACTATCCGCACGCGATCAAATTACTTGATAAAGACCAAGTTCAACAAAATGTCATTGGCTCGGCCACAGCATTAGCAGGGTTAGAGGATATGGGCAGTGGTCACTTGCATCCACTCAATCTTTGTTTGGCTGAAGCTAAAATTGCCAGCGATCTTGGCGCTCAGTTATTTGCTAATTCTAAAGTAATCAAAATAGAGAAAGGCGAAACCAATGTTATACATACTGAACAAGGTCAAGTTCGTGCAAAAAAATTAGTACTAACAGGTAATGCGTATATTGAAGGACTAGAACCTAAATTATCAGGAAAAATACTGCCAGCAGGCAGTTACGTTATTGCTACAGAGCCTTTATCTGAAGAAGTCCACAATAAATTACTGCCAGGAAACCATGCTGTTTGTGACCAACGTGTGGCGTTAGATTATTTTCGATTATCTGCTGATAAGCGTTTGTTATTCGGTGGCATGTGTAACTATTCTGGACGAGATCCTAAAGATATTAAAGATGCTTTATACCCGAAAATGTTGAAGGTATTTCCACAGCTTAAAGGTATTAATATTGATTATAAATGGGGCGGGATGATTGGTATTGGTGCTAATCGTTTGCCACAAATTGGCCGCTTGCAAACTAATGTTTATTACGCGCAGGCATATTCAGGCCATGGCGTAAATGTGACTCATATGGCCGCTAAATTACTCGCTGAAGCGATTACCAATGAAAGCTCTCGTATTGAATATTTTAATCAAGTTAAGCACATTACTTTCCCGGGAGGGAAATACTTACGTTCACCGCTGCTAGCACTCGGGATGCTGTATCATAAAATGTTCGATTAATGGTTTAGTGCTTAGGCTAGATGAGGTATGTGTCCTCTAAAATGATAAGAAGCCTAAATTAATTCGAAACTGCGAGCTAATCTAGGCTTATTGGATTAATTGCATTTATGCTATTTTTGATTCAGGCACTTCTTCAGCGGCTTTTGCTGCAGCTTCTTTTTCAGCTTTAGCAGCTGCTTTGAGTTTATCACCGACTAAATCTTTACCATCCATAAGTAATAGTAAGTCAGCAAATGATTTTCTGAGCTCTAGGGAGAGTGCTTTGGGTAAAGAGGTTTTATTGCGTGTTGCACGAGCATCAGCATTGAATATGGCTTGGAATCCCTTTTCGATAGATTCGAGTGAATCAAAATCTAAAGCAGGACGTTGTTTACCAACAGCAGCATTATACTCATTGTAAAGTGATTCAACTTTCTGCTGTACTTCCTTAATTCTTTTCATAAGATTCCTTAACTTATTGATTAGCACATTATTTATCCTACAGAATTAAATATTAATGTCTAGTATTTCGGGTTAATCTGCACTTGGTAAAATATGAGATCCATTTTTAGGCACAAAAAAGGCATTGCTAATGCAATGCCTGTTGTATGTGTTGTAGTTAAAAAATTAATTTTCTTTTTGTTATTTTGCTTGCTCGGTTTCGGCTTGCCATTCAAACACATTCATTTCAATTAAGAAGAATGCAACTAACCACAAGAAGCTATCCCAGAAGTCAACAAAACTACCTTCAAAACCCCAGAAAATAGACGCGGCCAGTAAAATTAAATACACAATAGATTTGATGATGTGGCTGTTATTTTCCCAAAATACACTGGTGTATTTACCTAATTGCACACGCACATCAAACTCAAGCATTAATACAACAAGAAGCCAAGCAACAGCATTAATGGCATCGACCCATGCAAGAGCTTGCGTAGTAAATAAATCATCAGAGTTAGTAATAACATTTAAGCTGTCATAGGTGTAGAAACTAGCACCGTTGGCAAGGTAAGTTGCACAGTTTGATTGACTCAGTTGCACATACTCATTTAAGCCTTCCATATAACGCCAATCAGACGCTACTGCACATAAATCAGTGATTGTTGATTCTGAGAAGTTTAATACCAAGCCTATTTTGGTGATATAGCCATAAACTGCATAAACAATAAAAAAATAACAAAACACACGAATACCGTGCATCGCTCTTTTAGTCCAGCCAGTAATTTTATCATCATCTAAGGTGTAGGTTTCTAATTCGAATAACAACAAAAGTAAAACCCAAGCAGCGGTATCAATAGTTGCTGAGAATGCCGCAATAATGTCAGTAAGTGAAAAGCCATTGGCAAAGGTTACTGCGCTGGCAAGTGATTCTTCTTCAAAGAACAACACCACGTTATAAGCAAGCAGGGCATAAATAATGTACTTAAAAGCTTGGTAGCCCCATGAATCAAAATGTTTCTTAAATATACTAATCATTCTACTTCCTAAATTGCCTTTGGATTTAAGCCGCTCATATTGTTTTTATATTGAGTTAGGTCATGGCAAACAATAAAATATAAAAAAATAGACAAATTTACCATTTTAAATTTGTCTATTTTATTAATGATAACAGTTACATAATGCCGTAATGCTTAGCTGTTTCATCAAGTGCTTTTTTAGCCTTTTCAATTAACTCGTCAATTTCTGCTTTAGTAATAACTAAAGGCGGAGAAATAATCATAGTATCACCACAAGGACGCATAACTAGGCCATTAGCTATTGAGAAATCTCGACATACACCGCCGGCTTTACCATCAGATTCTAGGCGCTCGTTTGTAGCTTTATCTTTTACTAGTTCAATACCTGCTACCATACCTAAACCACGAGCTTCACCTACGATTGGGTGCTCAGCGAGTTCTTGCCAGCGTTTTTGTAAATAAGGAGATGTGCTTGCTTTAACATTGCTAACAATACCTTCACTGTCTAATAGCTCAATATTTTTTAAGGCTACAGCTGCAGCAACTGGGTGACCTGAGTAAGTAAATCCGTGGTTAAAATCACCACCTTCTTCAATCAAAACATCAGCTACTTTATCTGAAACAATAACACCGCCAATTGGTTGGTACCCTGACGATAAGCCTTTGGCAATAGTTATTAAATCAGGCTTTAAATCAAAGTAAGTACTTGCAAACCATTCACCTGTTCGACCAAAGCCCGAGATCACTTCATCAAGAATAAATAAAATATCGTACTTAGCTAAAATGCGTTTGATCTCTGGCCAGTAAGAATCTGGCGGGGTAATAACGCCGCCTGCTCCTTGGAAAGGTTCAGCAATAAAAGCACCTACGTTTTCTTCACCAAGTTCAAGTATTTTTGCTTCTAAAGACTGCGCAGCTTTAATACCAAACTCTTCTTTAGATAAGCCATTACCCTCAGCAAACCAATACGGTTGTTCTACATGTTCAATACCTTGAATAGGTAGGTCACCTTGCTCATGCATGTAACCCATGCCGCCAAGGCTTGCCCCTGCAACGGTTGAACCATGATAAGCATTTTTACGACTGATAATAGTTTTCTTAGTCGGCTTACCTTTTAAGTCCCAGTAACGGCGAACCATTCTAAAATTAGTATCGTTTGCTTCTGAGCCAGAGCCAACAAAGAATACTTTATTCATGTGAGCTGGTGCTAACTCTGCAATTTTAGTTGCAAGCTTAGTTGCTGGTTGCGTAGTTGTTTGGAAAAATAAATTGTAATACGGCAGCTCATTCATTTGCTCTTTGGCAACTTCAGCAAGCTCTTTACGACCGTAACCAATGTTTACACACCAAAGGCCAGCCATGCCATCTAAAAATTTATTACCTTCGCTATCGTACATATATACGCCTTGTGCGTTAGTAATGATGCGAGGGCCTTTTTCGGCAAGTGCTTTGTTATCACTAAAAGGTTGAAAGTGATGGGCATTATTTTTTTGTTGTAATTCGTTTTGCATTGGACTGCCTTACTAAACGGTTGTTAATAAAAAGTTTCTTTCCCAAGAGCTGATCACATTTTTAAAATTTTCGTAATCGGCCTTACGCGTTTCAGCAAAGCCTTTAACAAATGCTTCGCCCAAGTACTTTTTAAGTGTTTCACTGTGTTCAAATGCCGCTATTGCCGCATCAATGTTAAGAGGTAATCTATCGTCTAAATTGTAATTAGCTCTGTGGTTCGTTGCTTCGGTTGGCTCGATTTTTTCTTCCATACCTAAATAGCCACAAAGCAAAGTTGCGGCAATGGCTAAATAAGGATTTGAATCTGCACCAGGCAAACGATTCTCAACTCGTCTAGCTTGTATTGGTGAGCTAGGAACTCTTAATCCAACGGCTCTATTTTCTAATCCCCAATGAATATTTACCGGAGCAGCAATGCCTGCGACAAAACGGCGATATGAATTTACGTGAGGTGCATAAATAGCAAGTACTTCAGGAGTGTAGCGTTGTAAACCACCAATGTAATGAGCAAAAGCTTCGGTATCACCATCTTCATTAGCAAATATGTTTTCACCGGTCTTACTGTCAACAATACTTTGATGGATGTGCATGGCACTGCCTGGTTGACCACTTATTGGTTTTGCCATAAATGTTGCTGTAAAACCATGCTTGGTTGCTGCTTCTTTAACTAAACGCTTAAATACAAATACTTGATCGGCTAGTGATAAGGCATCACCATGAACTAAGTTAAATTCAAATTGTGCAGTACCTTCTTCATGCACTACTGCATCTAGGTCGAGGTTTAATTTTTTTGCCCAATCATAAATATCATCAACAAATGGCGAAAATTCACTAAGCGCTTCAATACCAAAAGATTGGCGACCAGATTCACGTCGACCAGAGCGGCCAATAGGTGGCTTTAAAGGTATATTTGAATCATCGTTTGTTTGGGTTAAATATAACTCCATCTCAGGAGCGACAACTGGAGTAAGGCCTTTATCTTTATATAATGATAAAACTTTTTGTAAAATTACCCTTGGCGATAAACTATTAGGCGTACCATCTTGTAAGAAACTGTCATGGATGATCATTGCCGTTGGTTTTTTTGTCCAAGGCAGTAAATAGCAAGCGTTTTCATCTGGTTTTAACACCATGTCGAGATCGCGTTCATCAACTAATTTAAATAAAAACTTATCGTCAATTAAGTCACCACAAGCAGCTTGTAATAAAATTGCTTCTGCAATTCTAAATCCTTGATCATCGATAAATGTTTGTACGGGTAAAATTTTACCTCTTGAAATACCGGTGTGATCCCCTGTAACACATTGCACTTCTTCGACATTATTATCTTGCAACCACTGAGTGACTTTATTCATGGGTATTTCTGTCCTGTTTTCTTAATGAGCATGCTTCGCCAAAAGCTTGAAATAGTTTTGTACTTTGCGGATTTTGTTGAAATTTCCACTCAGGGTGCCACTGCAGTGCCAGAGCAAATGATTTGGCATTATCTACAGAAAAAGCTTCAATTAAGCCATCTTCTGCTGTTGCTTCACTGGTTAAACCTTTACCCAATTGATTTACCCCTTGAGTATGTAAGGAGTTAACATTAAAACTTAAGTCATTGACTATCTGAGCCAACTTACCATTTTCTTTAACTGATATAGGATGCGCTGCTGCGTATTGTTGTTCTAAAGGAAGGTCATTATTTTCTCTATGTTCAATGAGGCCCGAAACTTGGTGGAGTTTTTGATGTAAACTGCCACCAAATGCCACGTTCATTTCTTGAAACCCACGGCAAATCCCCATAATAGGTACGCCTAAATCCACGGCTTTTTTAATTAAAGGCAGGCTTGTACTATCGCGGTGTAAGTCAAGTTTAGTGCCAGGCTCTGCGCCTTCATCTTGATAATAGTTAGGGTCAACCATAGAGTAACCGCCAGTAAATAATATACCATCAACAGAGGAAACCAGTTGCTCTAGTGCCAAAGAACTACCTAAAGCAGGAATTAATAACGGTAAACAATTACTACCTTTAACAATTGCTTGAATGTATTTATCTCCAGCAATATGAAAAGGGTGTGGACCAATAATTTCTCGGTCACAAATAATACCAACAACAGGTAAACTTTTATCAGACATAAACTTTAGTGATTAAATAATGGTGTTCAATTTAATACACACTAGCATATAAAATTATTTACAGTCGAGAAATATGTTAAAAAAGTTGCTGCTTTTATTAGAGGAGGTGTTACTAAGATTATGGTGAATAAGGTAAATCTACTTATTTGATTATTAATTATAGTAGCTAGTTCTGGGGAGATAAGTAATTTATTAAACAATAAAACGGTTGATATATTTTACAAAAAAAATAAATCAACCGTATAAAATTTACTTATGTTCTAAAAAAGTGAACATGTAGTTTTTGTTTAAATTCATTAGTAATAGGCTGTGGTTTTTTATTGGCATAATCGTAATGAACCATGACCGCGGTACCTGATACATACTTTACATTATCTTGCCAAGCTTCCTGATAAATATCTAACGATGTGTTACCAATGCGCTTAACAAATGTTTTAATCTCAACATCTTTACCAAACTTCAGCGGTACATGAAAATCTATCGTCATGTTAGCTAAAATAAGATTCCATTGGGTAAGGTTAAGAGATGCATCAGGGTTGAATAATTTGAAAATAGGATTTCGAGCCGCTTCAAACCACTGAGGAAATACTGTGTTATTAATGTGCCCAAGCGCGTCAGTTTCACCAACTCTTGGTTTAATTATTTCGTAGAACATGTTTAATACCTATTGAACCAGCGCTGTATTATTAGAATAACTATTTGAAACATCGCTTTATTTTTTAACCTAAACCATGAGTTATAAGATAACACGCAATCATTTTTTTGTTCAATAATTTAAACACACCTTAAAGGCTTTATTTATAGTACTTATAACCGATTAATATGTTGCCGCTTATAAGTTTTATAAGCTTCAAACTTATGGTTTAAAGTTTAGTATTTATTGGCTTTAATAAATGGTATTTAATGTATTCATAGTATAGAGAAATAAAAATCTATGCGATTTGTGTAACTTAATCGTTGTTAGGAGCATGTTATGACTCGATCTGAACAAATAAATGAAGACAATAAAGATATTGCGCTAGTTAAACCGTCTGAACAATCTACGGTTGAAAACAATAGCATAAGCAAAACGTCAACAGCTTCTTGTGATGAATATAATGCAATAAACAATGATAGTTACGAGTTAGGATATAACTAATCGCAGCGATAAGTCTGAAAACAAGGTAGAAAATATGCAAAATTTAAATGATGCACAATTACTGAAAACGCATTCTTATATTAATGGCCAATGGCATCAAAGCGAAGCGCAAATTGATGTAACTAACCCTGTTAATGATGCAGTAGTTGCAAGTGTTTCAAATGCTGGGATCAAAGAAACTGAGTTAGCAGTACAAGCAGCTAAAGCAGCTATGCCAATGTGGTCAGCAAAATCAGCAAATGAGCGAGCAGGCTTATTACGTACTTGGTTTAATTTAATGATGCAAAACCAAGATGACTTGGGACGCATTTTAACGGTTGAGCAAGGTAAACCTTTAGCCGAAGCAAAAGGTGAAATAGGTTATGGCGCGGCATTTATCGAATGGTTTGCTGAAGAAGGTAAGCGTGTCTATGGTGACACGATTCCTGCGCCTTCAGGTGATAAACGCATTGTTGTGATCAAACAACCTGTTGGTGTTGTTGCCGCGATTACGCCTTGGAATTTTCCAAATGCGATGATTGCTCGTAAAGCTGCTGCAGCACTTGCTGCCGGTTGTACTTTCGTTGTTCGCCCTGCAACACAAACGCCTCTTTCTGCTTTAGCTATGGCTGAACTCGCTGAGCGTGCAGGTATTCCAGCAGGTGTATTTAATGTTGTGGTTGGCGACGATGCTCGTGGTATGGGGAGAGTGTTAACTGAACATAAAGATGTGGCTAAATTTACTTTTACTGGTTCAACCCCTGTGGGGAAAGCGTTAATAAGCCAGAGCGCTAGTACAGTTAAAAAGGTTTCAATGGAACTTGGTGGTAATGCACCGTTTATCGTATTTGATGATGCTGATATTGATGCCGCAGTTGCTGGTGCTATGGTTTCTAAATACCGTAATGCCGGGCAAACTTGTGTATGTACCAATCGTATTTTTGTACAGCGCGGTGTGTTAGAAAAGTTCACTGAAAAATATGTAGCTGAAGTAGCTGCGCTTAATGTTGGTGATGGCTTAAACGATGGCGTACAAATTGGTCCAATGATCAGCGCAGGGGCTGCTCAAGATGTTGATAAATTAGTTGCCGATTCAATCAGCCAAGGTGCGCAAGTAGCCTTAGGCGGTAAGCGTGGTGAACAGGGTGCTAATTACTATCAGCCAACGGTTTTAACTAATGTCACTAATGATATGGCCATTGCCTGTAATGAAATTTTTGGTCCGGTGTCGCCAATCATTGCTTTTGATGATGAAGACGAAGTAATCGCTCTGGCAAATGATACCGAATATGGCTTAGCAGCGTATTTTTATTCTCGAGATATCGGCCGAATTTGGCGAGTTGCTGAAGGCTTAGAATATGGCATGGTCGGAATTAACGAAGGTTTAATTTCGAATGCTGCCGCACCATTTGGTGGTGTTAAACAATCAGGTAATGGCCGCGAAGGTTCTAAATATGGTTTAGATGACTATTTAGAAATTAAATATCTTTGTATGGGCGGTTTAGGTAAATAAGGTTAGATGAAAATGAACAATCAACAATTACAAGCACGTAAAGTAAAAGCAATCGCTCGTGGTCAAGGTAACATGTACCCAGTGTACGTAGAGCGAGCAGTAAACTCAGAGATCTGGGATGTTGAAGGCAAGCGTTATATTGATTTTGGTACAGGTATTGCCGTGTGTAATACTGGCCACAGTCATCCAAAAGTTGTTGCCGCGGTTAAAGAGCAATTAGAAAAGTTTAGCCATACTTGCGTTATGGTTAATCCATACGAAGTAGCGGTTGAGCTTGCTGAGAAGCTAACTGATATTGCTCCAGGGGAGAGTGAAAAGAAAGCTATCTTTGTATCTACCGGCGCAGAAGCAGTTGAAAACTGTGTAAAGATTGCACGTGCTCATACTGGTCGTCGTGGTGTTATTGCCTTTAATGGTGGTTTCCATGGCCGTACTAATTTAACCATGGCATTAACTGGTAAAATTAGCCCTTATAAGCATTTGTTTGGTCCATTCCCAGGTGATATTTTTCATGCCCCGTTCCCAATCGAAAGTCATGATATTTCAGTAAAACAGTCATTAAAAGCAATTGAAAACTTATTTAAAGTTGATATCGCGCCAACTGATGTTGCAGCAATTATTGTTGAGCCTGTTCAAGGTGAGGGTGGTTTCTATCAAGCACCTGCTGAATTTTTACAAGCTCTGCGTGCCTTATGTGATGAGCACGGAATTGTATTAATTGCCGATGAAATTCAAACGGGCTTTGCTCGTACTGGTAAAATGTTTGCCTTTGAATATGCCAACGTTGAACCAGATCTTATCACTATGGCTAAGGGTATCGCTGGCGGTTTCCCTATTTCTGCTGTTGTTGGCAAGTCTGAAATTATGGACGCTCCTTTACCAGGCGGTTTAGGCGGCACATATGGTGGCTCTCCGGTTGCTTGTGCGGCAGCATTAGCGGTTCTTGATGTTATTGAAGAAGAAAACTTAGTTGCTCGCTCAGCGCAAATTGGTGAGCAATTTAACCAGCGTTTAACTGCAATTCAAGCTAAGCACCCTAAGCTTATTGGTGAAGTTCGTAATTTGGGTTCGATGATTGCGATTGAATTAGTTAAAGATGGTGATATGGAACAACCTAATGCAGAGCTTACCCAAGCGATTATTGGCAAAGCTGCTGAGTATGGTTTAGTACTTTTAGCCTGTGGCTTTTACGGTAACGTAATCCGTTTCTTACCAGCATTAACGATAAGTGACGACTTGCTAAATGAAGGCTTAGATAAATTTGAGCAATTGTTTGATAGCCTTGCTTAACCGTATATTTTATAAACTTTGATACAACAAGAGCAGCTATTTAGCTGCTCTTTTTTATTATACGTCTACTGATATTAAGCTAGTCTTTAAATACCTTATTGACTATTTCTTTCACTAATTCAACTTTAGCCACTTCTCTTGGAAATTTTTTATGCACCATAGATAAATCAAATTGATAGGTTAATGTTTGCGGTTGGATAATGCGTATATCACCTTCGGTTAACTCTCTTTGAATGTATCCTTGAGGCATATAACCTAAATATCTCCCTGATAAAATCATCGATTTTCGAGTATCAAATTGATATGCCTTAGCCGCTAAGTTTAATTTTTTTAACTGCTCTCGACCTTCATTATCAATATCTATTCCAGGGTGAATAGCTGGCGCTTTCGCTAATGCATCAGCAGTTATTTCGCTGTCTTTAACTTTAAAAAATGGGTGTTCTTTTGCACAACAAAGATAAATAGGCTCGCTATGAATGTTTTCATAACTAAGTCCTTCAATGCTTTGATAACTTGGAAAAAGACCGATATGAGCTTTATCTTTTAACAGTAATTTTTCGATATTGTTGATTGAATCGGTATCGAGAACTAAATGTAAGTTGGGAGATTGGTCGTGGATCTG
Organism: Thalassomonas sp. M1454; assembly: GCF_007097525.1. Lineage (GTDB taxonomy): Bacteria > Pseudomonadota > Gammaproteobacteria > Enterobacterales > Alteromonadaceae > Thalassotalea_A. The sequence continues at coordinate 15,928 of NZ_VKDD01000001.1, read as the reverse complement.
TTGAATTACTTGTGCAAGCTTTAACTGTTTTTCTTTGTCGAGTTGATCTGAACATAAAATAGTTAATTCACCACTAAGCTCTTTCCCCAGAGTACCAACAATCAATGAGAAGTCATCAAGAGAATCGAATAAACTAATCGCTGCATGATAAACTGCTTGTCCATCTTCAGTAAGAGCAAATCCGCCTCTACCGCGTACGCATAGTTTTAATTGCATCCGAGCTTCTAAATTGGTCATGTGGATACTGATTGTGGAGCGAGTAACTCCTAATTGTTTTTCAGCTGCGGCAAAGCCACCATTTTCAACGACAGCTTTAAATATCCTAAGCAAACGTAAATCATACTCGGCGACTGGTTTTGGAATTATAGAGGCTTTAGACAATGTTTTATCAACTTAAAACTTATTAACAATAGTTTGCACTATACCTGCATGTTAAATTTTGATTCAAGTAAAATTTAGACAATAAAAAACCGCCGACTGCAAGCAGTGGCGGTTTTCAGTATTTATAAAAGCGTATTAGAAAGAAGTACCAACGCTAAAGATTAATGATTCTTCACCTTCGCCAGTTTCAAGGTCTAGTTCTTCTGAGTTAGATAGTAGTGCTACACCAATATCGAAACCGCCAATTGAAGTACCGTAACCTAATTCTACGTAATCACCGTCAAAGTCTTCACCCCATGTACCAACTGTTGCGTAAAAACCTTCGTATTCAGCTGTTACGCTGATGAATGAGTAATCTGACTCTGGGATACCTAAACCAGTATCTTCTTCGTGTGTACCTACGTTAAAAGAAGCAGATAAAAAGCTGTAGCTTAAACCTAAGTTAACTTCGTTGTAAGCTGAGTCAAAATCACCTGTGTATTGGTAAGAAGTAAAACCAGCACTTAAACCTAAACCGCCGTCAGTTTCTAAACTGTATGCACCGTAAAAATCAATTTCGATACCGTCTTGAACGTCAGCCGCCCATGTACCTACAGAGAAGTTACCCATTTCATAATCTAAGCCAGCACTTGCTGAAGCAGTACTTGTTTGTGCGATACCACGGAAGAAGTATTGCGATACAACACCAACGTTAGCGCTTAAGCCTTCAATGCCTTCAATAGCAGAAGCTGAAGTTGAAACTGTTGAACCTAGAGCGATAGTCGATAGTAATAGTGAGGTAGTTAATGTTTTTTTCATAATGTTTCCCTGATTTAAATTTTTATTTTAAGTTTTAAATTTACTGAACTAAGAGTTGCAAACAGGGTGCCAATACTAAATTTTATGCTGAAATGCCCATAGATAAAGGCTTGTAAGAATTTGTTTATGGATTGATAGGAAGTTTGCGAAATGTCATATGCACCTAGTTGGTGCGGATTGATTACTTTTTGTGCGTTGGTTTTTAAGGTAAAATGCGTGAAATTGAGTTTTTTACTCTTTGTTACTTCAACTTAAGTGTTTATTTGGTTAAAGTAGCGCCTAAAATAACGAACCCATTTTAAGGTAGCGTATGTCTTCGTTTTTAATAGCTCCATCAATTTTGTCTGCTGATTTTGCTCGTTTAGGTGATGATGTCGCCAAGGTACTAGCTGCTGGCGCAGATGTTGTGCATTTTGATGTTATGGATAATCACTTTGTGCCAAACTTAACCTTTGGTCCAATGATCTGTAAGGCACTGCGAGATTACGGTATAACGGCTCCTATTGATGTGCATCTAATGGTGAAACCGGTAGATAGTTTAGTGCCTGAGTTTGCGAAAGCTGGTGCTGATATTATTACTTTTCACCCGGAAGCAAGTGACCATATAGACCGTACGTTACAGTTAATTAAAGACAATGGCTGTAAAGCAGGTTTAGTGCTTAATCCTGCAACGCCTATCCAAGTATTAGATTTTGTGATGGATAAACTCGATGTTATTTTGTTGATGTCAGTTAATCCGGGCTTTGGTGGACAATCATTTATTCCATCAACGTTAGAAAAATTAAAGTTAGTGAAAGAAAAAATTAAAGCCAGTGGCCGAGATATCCGCTTGCAAGTTGATGGCGGCGTTAAAGGCGATAACATTAAAGAGATTGCCGAAGCGGGTGCTGATATGTTTGTTGCCGGTTCAGCTATTTTTTCAACCAATGATTACAAAGCTGCAATTGACCATATGCGCAGTGAATTAAGTAAAGTAGCACAGTAGTAAAGTAACAAGAATTACTAAGTAATAATTGATCAAATTTAAGGTCAATTAGTTAACGTAAACAGTATTAAAAGGTACAAAGGAATATTATGACCAAGCCAGTCGTGTTAAGTGGTTGTCAGCCATCGGGTGATTTAACTATAGGTAACTATCTAGGTGCATTACGCCAATGGGTAGATATGCAAGATGATCACCAATGTTATTACTCCCTAGTTGATTTACATGCGATTACCGTTCGCCAAGACCCTAAAGCATTACATAAAGCTTGTCTTGATGGTTTAGCATTGTATTTAGCTTGTGGTGTTGATCATACAAAAAGTACTATCTTCGTGCAGTCACATGTACCAGAGCATAGCCAGTTAGGTTGGATCCTAAATTGTTATACGCAAATGGGTGAGCTAAATCGTATGACTCAATACAAAGATAAGTCACAAAAAGCTGAAGCAAATATGAACTCTGGCTTATTTACTTATCCGGTATTAATGGCTGCTGATATTTTACTTTATCAAGCGGATAGAGTGCCTGTTGGCGATGATCAAAAACAACATTTAGAACTTGCTCGTGATATTGCTAACCGTTTTAACAATATCTATGGCAATACTTTTAAAGTTCCAGATCCTTACATCCCTGAATTTGGTGCAAGAGTTATGAGCTTACAAGAGCCTACTAAAAAAATGTCAAAGTCTGATAATAATCCAGGCAACTTTATTGGTTTATTAGAAGACCCTAAAAAAATCACTAAAAAGATTAAACGTGCTGTAACTGATTCAGACGAACAAGCAAATATTTATTTTGATGTGGCTGAAAAGCCGGGCGTTTCTAACTTACTGTCATTGTTATCTTGTGCAACCGGTAATTCTATTGAAAGCTTAGTGCCACAATATGAAGATAAAATGTATGGTCACCTTAAAGGTGATGTAGCTGATGCTGTAGTTGCTATGCTTGAGCCTATTCAGCAAAAGTTCCATCAGTATCGTGAAGACCAAGAATTCTTAAATACCGTGATGCGAGAAGGTGCTGAAAAAGCTTCTGCACAAGCTAGTAAGGTATTAACTTCAGTTTATGACGCGGTAGGTTTTATTGCTCGCCCATAGACGTTACTACTGATAAAAATTTAAAGGCCAATTAATGAAAATTAATTGGCCTTTTTTATCGGGATAAAGAATTAATATAAGGCTTACTATTCTTCCTTACTTTCTTCATCTACAGCTTTAAACAAACTATCACTGTTACTAATAAATTCATCAGGGCTGATAGGGCTAGCAATAGCAAAAGTTGGTGACATTATTGTGCTGTTATATAGCGGATAAGATTTAAACTCTGGTTGATTGCTTAAGTCATACACAAACAAGCTACCATAAATAAATGTGGTTAATCCTAAAGCAAATTTAACTCTACGCTTTGTAGTTTGCTCAAACGCTATATAGAAATTAAACCAAAACATTGCATACGTTAGGCCTATGGCGAGCAGCAAAGTAAACCACTGACCTGACCAATCACTTGAACCATTAAAGCCTAAAAAGGCTTCTAAGAAATCAATTATCCAAAATAAATTAATGATTAAAAATGAGATACCTAATTGATCACTTATACGTGTTTCTCGTTTATTTAAATGTGCCATTAACGAGCAGAACAGTGGCCATAAAGAGTAAGCTAATGTTAGGCCAAACCCCCAAAGGAATAAAGAGTTATAGTTTACTTCCTTGGTTGGCATGTTTAAGTACATAAAGGTAACATTTAAACCGGTAAATACAGCGAGTAAAGCAGCAATAACTGACCAACGGCCAAGCATTTCAACAACGTTTTCAACGGCGCTAAACTTAACACTGGCAACAACAGGGTGGGCAGGCAGTATAAAGCGTAATTGAGTTTTACCTAGCACAATTACATCACCCGATTGGATTTTTTGAGGGTGAGTTATCTTAGTTTTTTTGCCAATAGTTGTACCATTAATGGAGCCAAGGTCTTCAATAAACCATTCGTCATCAACACACTTTAAGCTGATGTGATTTGCACATACATGAGGATCGCTGAGGATCATGTCATTATGATAACCTCGGCCAACTTGTATCTCATTAGTGAAAAACTTGTGACGACCAATAAGCTTTTTACCTCTATTTATCTCTTCAATGATTAGTTCCATGTCACTGACTCCATAAATTTCTTACTGAACTGCTGAGACAGTTTTTTCTCAACCCCAGCTAAAGTAAAATGACTTACTAATGCTTTGTTATTTTTATCTACCGATGCTGCGATATACATCACATCATACAAACCTTGGTACTCTTTATAGGCACGAACACAAAGGATAGATTTATTTTTAATCGATTGGTTTTCTAAACCAGTAATATCATGCTGGCATTCAAATTCTGTAACATCTTCTTTGCTTACATTGTTACCGGTATTTGCACGGGCAATTTGAGCTTGATAAATTTGATAAAAACGAGAACTAGATAACTCAGGTGCGGCAAAATAATGGAACTCCATATCTATTTGACCTGTTGTTAATGACTCAGATATATAGACATACTCTTCCATTTGGCAGTTGGTTACCGCTTTAAATATTAATGCGTCGGGCTTGTCGGCATTTGAATCGCCCCAACAGCGGATATAATTAACGCCTACATCAGGAATGTTGGCATCAGCAAAGGCTTTACTTTGCCAGTCTCCTTGGATTATTTCTGAAATAAGTCTTTGTTGATTTGCTTGTAACTGCTCAGTAATTTGCTCATCAATGGTTTTTTCTACTTGTGCATCGAACTGATTAATTAGATTGGCTAATTTGTCGTGAGGGATTAAAAAGCCAATAGAGTTACCTGAAGAAGCCACATTAATGCCAACAACTTCACCGAAGCGATTTACTACAGGTCCGCCACTCATGCCGGGGTTTACCGAGCCAGTAAAGTGGATGCGATCATTAAATGCTTCTTTCTTTAAGCCATTATATGTTCCCGGTACTACTATCATGCCTAAGTCGTGGGGATTACCTAACGAATAAATTTCCTCACCTTTTTCAGGCGTAAGTTCTGAAATAATAAAATGTTGAGGTTGCGGGTTTTCAGCTAATAACACGATAGCAAGGTCATTAATGACATCTACGGTTTGTAAATCTAACTGGCCTTTTTTTCCTAAGCTATCTTCATACTCAATAATGTATTTTTCGGGATACTGCGCATAACCAGAAATAACATGGTAATTTGTTGCGATATAACCGTTTTCACTAATTTGAAAGCCAGAGCCTATCGATGATTTTTCTGAAGTAGCCTTATCTATTAACCTAATTTGATATAAAGATGGGGCCATTTCTTGAAATATTTGTTGTGCTTGTTCTGTCGCTAGAGCTAGCGAACTAAACAAACTAAGTAGCAGTACGGCAATGCGATGCATGGAGCTTCCTAAAGATATTTTTATTATTATTCATTGTGCCACTTATCAATCGTTGTGAAAAGCTAGGTTTTATTGTTTTAGTTTCAATAACATAATAGAAATATAAACAAATAGCAGTTAAAAAATTAGCATTTCATAAAAATGTCATCTATAAATAATGTATTAAAAATATAATTAAACGCTAATAATTCAACTGATACTGCCCACGGATGAGGGGTCTTCAACTTTTATGGAATTTCTTTGAGTTACTCATTGATATTTTTGTATTTCTGTACAAATAATGTGCCTGCGTATATTCTCCATTATCAAAAAAGGATATGTCATGCGTTATACATTAAGTTTTGGCTATTTAAATTTAGCCACACCTAATATTGTCGAATTGATCATTGATAATAATACAGTTGTCAATGCTGATATGTATCATGAATACCGAGAGTTTATCTCTGACAACTTACAAAAACCGTATGCCGTTTTAGTAAACAATATAAATAATTATTGCTTTACTCCTGAAGCTATTGCTTTATCAGGCTCTACTGAAGATTTATCTGCTATTGCAGTTGTTTCTTATTCAAAAGAAAACATTGCTATCATTGATGAATTTTTTAAATATAAAGATGTAAGCGCTATCAATCTTAATTCTTTTTCTGGTTTAGAAATGGGACGTGGTAAAGCAATTCGCTGGTTAGAAAGTGAATTAACTAAATCAAGTACTAGTGTTTGAGAAACAATTTAATTAATAAGGTTTTTATGAGATACGAGCTTAGCTTTGGTTATATAAATATTCTTGCTGACAATATTGCAGAAGTCATTGTTGATCAAGGTACTATGATGACATTAGAAATGTGTGAAGAATATGATGAATTTCTAATAGAATATTTTACCGAACCTTTCGCAATTTTAGTTAATAAATTACACAACTACTCTTATACCTTCGAAGCTAAATTACATATAGCCTCTTTAGAAAATTTAGTTGCGATTGCTGTCGTAACATACAATAAAGAGGGTGTAGCTAAAACCAAAGACGTTGTCCAAACACGAGCTAATGATGGTTGGAATCTTAAAGAATTTTCTGGTTTGCAGATGGGTAGAGAAAAAGCGCTTAAGTGGTTAGAAAAAGAATTAAATACTATTAAAGTTTAAGATGAGTCTTCATCGCAGTACTATGTCACACCTAAACCTAAAACCCTACCTTCTTAGTAAGCCATGTACCTCACTAAGTTTTCCTTTTGGTGATGACGTCGCTGTGTTTAAGGTTAACAATAAAATGTTCGCCTTATTAGGTCATCATAATGACCTAGATATGATTAACTTAAAATGTGACCCGGATGAGTCTTTAGCACTGCAAGATATATTTCCCGCAATCAAGCCCGCCTACCATATGGATAAAAAGCATTGGATTAGTGTTTATTTTGATGGTTCAGTACCACAGGGGGAAGTAGAGCGGTTAATTGATAATTCGTTTACCTTAGTCGTGAATAAAATGACTAAGAAAGAACAAGCGGCTATTAAGATACATTTATAACCGCTTAAAAATAAAATTAATTACTCAACGGTCTTACCACAAATTATTGTCGTTAATGCTAAAGAGCTTGTTTTAAAATGCTCCTGTTCATTGCCAACGATTACGACTTGTTGATTTTGATTTATTAATTGCTCTATAAGCTGCTTGTCAATCATCTGATGCTTAGCTGCATCACGCCTACCATAATCGAAATAATTATTATCAATACCTTGTGCAATGAAAATAGTATCGGCTTGCTGAAGTTTTTGATAAGCGATTAGGCTTAAATTATCGGGATTTTGATTGAATACCTTAATCAAGGTTAAGCTGCCTGTTGGCATTGCACTTGTTGTGGCAATATTGTTGATTAGTAGTTGTTCTGCTTTATCTTCATTACCTGCTAGCACTTGCTTAGCTATCTCACCTTCTAAGGCATTTTGCCAAAAAGCTTTTCTTTGTGAAAATTGCGATATTGCGTTTTGTATTTTTAAGCGATGTTTTCCACAAAAGGTAGCCAATTTACCGTAACCACTCGGTAGCATTAAATCAATTTTTGACTTGAGCATTTGCAATAAAATAGGCGCATTACCTGAACTTGACATAGCAATTATCATCGGCGAACGATCTATGATTGCTGGAGTGATGTAATTACATCGTGCAGGATCATCAACTACATTAATAAGCATACCTAACTCGTTTGCATCAGTGCATATTTGTTGGTTAATTGCTTCAATGTTGGTAGCAGCAATCACTAGCTGTTTATTTGCTAACACCGCTTTATTATATAAAGCTTGTTGCCAGCACACTTGCGGGTTATTTAATAATGCTTTAACACTGGCTTTTAATTCAGGACTAACAATTGTTATTTTAGCTGGCGTTTTTAGTAGTAACTCAATCTTTCTCGCAGCAACGTTACCTCCGCCAACTACTACCGTATTGAGTTTTTTTGCATCTAAAAAAATAGGAAAGTAGTCCACTGATATCGCCTTTTTGCTGATTTAGTCCATTCGAGCTTAATTTATTTCCTTGATCCTGCATAGAGTAGCAACAATAATTTTTACGAATTAGTTATAAGAATTACAACCTATTAGTGAAGAAGTGTTAAACTACAGACAATTATATTCAACTTTATATTTAGATAGAGATTAAAAGATGCCTTGGATCCAGCTTCGCTTAGCTGCAAATGAAGAAACAGCTGAAAAATATAGTGATTGGCTTATGGCTTGTGGTTCGCAAGCGGTAACGTTTATTGATGCTCAAGATACGCCTATCTATGAACCACTTCCTGGTGATGAAGTGCTTTATTGGCACAATACTGTGGTGATGGGCTTGTTTGATGCTAGTCATGATATGGATAAAGCAATTGCTTATTTACAGAGTATCCACCCAGATAAAGCTGATATGCAGTATAAACTTGAGCAATTAGAAGATAAAGATTGGGAACGTGAATGGATGGATAACTTCCATCCAATGAAGTTTGGTAATCGATTATGGGTTTGTCCAAGCTGGCGTGAAGTGCCAGAGCCAGAAGCTGTAAACGTTATGCTTGATCCTGGCTTGGCATTTGGTACTGGTACTCATCCTACAACAGCATTATGTTTAACTTGGTTAGATTCTTTAGATTTAGAGGGCAAAACGGTTGTTGATTTTGGTTGTGGCTCAGGTATTTTATCACTCGCTGCGTTAAAACTTGGCGCTAAAAAAGTGATAGGTATAGATATTGACCCGCAAGCATTACAAGCGAGTTTAGCCAATGCCGAGCGTAATGGTGTAGAAGACAGATTAGAGTTGTATTTACCTAAAGACCAACCAGAGTTTAAAGCTGATGTTGTTGTTGCTAACATTTTAGCCGGGCCACTTCGTGAACTTGCTCCTGTGATCATGAGCTATGTTGGTGATAACGGCTTATTAGCTTTGTCAGGGATCCTTGAAGAGCAAGGTAGTGAACTACAAGCTAATTATGGGCAGTGGTGTGATATGGACCCTATCGCTGTGCAAGAAGAATGGGTGCGTTTATCAGGAACTCGTAAGTAAAATAATTTTCTATGTGATTAGATGTTAATTACCGAACAAATAAGGCTGTAAATAATTGCTATTTACAGCCTTTTTATTTGCTCAAATAAGTTTCAATAAAAGTCAATATTAAAAAGCACAAAAAAACACAAAATTGTTCAAATTATATGCTTTTATTTCTCAAAAAAAACACGTAAACTTAGCGCCCTTTTGAAGATGAGCTCAAAAAACAATCACGTGCGTATAGGTTCTTATCAGTTAGACAATAATGTGATTTTAGCCCCTATGGCTGGAATTACAGACCGACCATTTCGTCAATTATGTTGTCGATTAGGGGCGGGTATGGCTGTTTCAGAAATGCTGTCATCCAATCCTAAGGTTTGGGCGTCAGGAAAATCTAAATTACGTATGGAACATGGCGATGAAGTAGGAATTAGGTCAGTACAAATTGCTGGTTCTGATCCTGACGAAATGGCTTTTGCAGCTCAGATGAATGCGCAAAGTGGTGCCCAAATTATTGATATCAATATGGGGTGTCCAGCAAAGAAAGTGAATAAAAAATTAGCTGGTTCAGCGTTATTAAAAGAACCATTGCAGGTTGAGCAAATTGTAAAGTCTGTAGTGAACTCGGTAGATATACCAGTAACATTGAAGATTCGTACCGGTTGGTGTGAAAATACACGAAACGGTGTCGAAATAGCAAAAATCGCCGAAGCAAATGGAATTCAGGCGTTAGCTGTACATGGCCGTACTCGCAATGACTTTTATAAAGGCAATGCAGAATACGACACCATTAAAGCAATAAAGAATGCAGTGAGCATTCCAATTATTGCTAATGGTGACATTACTTCTGCTGAAAAGGCAGAACAGGTATTAGATTACACTAATGCCGATGCAGTAATGATAGGTAGAGCAGCACAAGGTAGGCCTTGGATTTTTAGAGAAATTACACATTATCTAAAAACTGGCGAGCATCTTGCTCCGCCAACTATGGCTGAAACTAGAGCTATTTTATTAGCTCATGTGCAAGAGTTACATAATTTTTATGGTGAATTTATGGGCACAAGGATAGCTCGTAAACACGTATCTTGGTATTTGCAAACGCACGACCAAGGAAAACAATTTCGTTCCATATTTAATGCTATTGAGCAGCCACAAGAGCAACTTGCAGCATTAAATGTATTTTTTGATAAATTAACTTAGAAAGAGTCTGAACTATATGTTTGAACAAAATATTACTTCTCCATTTGTTATCGGTGACCTGCAAACTCAGACCAAGGCATCACCTTTACGTACCCAAGCTAAAGTAGCGATTAAAAACTACTTATCACAATTAAACGGCAACGATGTTGATGACATGTATGACCTTGTATTATCAGAAATCGAAGCGCCAATGCTTGAAGAAGTAATGCAATATACTCGCGGTAACCAAACCCGAGCTGCTAACTTACTAGGTATCAATCGCGGTACTTTACGCAAGAAACTTAAAAAGTACGGTATGAACTAAACACGAGCAGGTACGCCTGCGAAACAAAGCACCTTCGGGTGCTTTTCTTTTTTTAAAAGTTGGCAATATAGCTAACAATAAAATTAACAATATTTCATTTAAGGTATAGAAAAACTATGAATACTCCACGCCCAATTAGACGCGCTCTATTAAGTGTTTCTGACAAAACTGGCATTGTTGAGTTTGCTCATGCACTATCTAAACAAGGTGTCGATTTATTATCAACAGGTGGCACAGCTAAATTATTAGCTGAAAACGGTATCCCTGTTACTGAAGTTTCTGATCACACCGGTCATCCAGAAATTATGGATGGACGAGTTAAAACATTACATCCTAAAATTCATGGTGGCATTTTAGCTCGTCGTGATATGGACGAAGCTGTAATGGCAGAAAACAATATTGATGCAATTGATATGGTTGTTGTTAACCTTTACCCATTCGCTAATACCGTAGCTAATGAAGACTGTACTTTAGAAGATGCGATTGAAAATATCGATATCGGTGGCCCTACTATGGTTCGCGCCGCGGCTAAAAACCATAAAGATGTGACTATTATTGTAAATGCTAGTGACTATGATCGTGTTTTAGCTGAAATGACAGCAAACAATGGTTCTTTAAATTACCAAACACGTTTCGACTTAGCTATTGCTGCTTACGAGCATACGGCAAGCTACGATGGCATGATCGCTAACTACTTCGGAAAAATGCTTCCTGCTCACGGCGATGCAGAGGCGAGTGCTACTAAGTTTCCTCGTACTTACAATAGCCAGTTTATTAAAAAACAAGATTTACGTTACGGTGAAAACTCACATCAAGATGCTGCTTTTTACGTTGAAGCAAATCCTGAAGAAGCTTCAGTATCAACTGCTAAGCAAGTACAAGGTAAAGCATTATCTTATAACAACATTGCTGACACAGATGCAGCACTAGAATGTGTTAAAGAATTTGACCAACCTGCTTGTGTTATCGTTAAGCATGCAAACCCATGTGGCGTTGCTTTAGGTGAAAATATTCTAGATGCCTACGAGCGTGCATTTAAAACCGACCCTACTTCTGCTTTTGGTGGCATTATTGCGTTTAACCGTGAATTAGATGCAACTACAGCTGAAGCTATTGTTTCTCGTCAATTTGTTGAAGTAATTATTGCTCCTAGCATTTCTGCAGAGGCATCAAAAATTGTTGCTGCTAAACCAAATGTTCGTTTATTAGAATGTGGTCAGTGGCAAACTAAAACTACTTGTTTTGAGCAAAAGCGTGTTAATGGCGGTTTATTAGTACAAGACCGTGACACTGGCATGGTTGGTTTAGATGACTTGAAAGTAGTTACTAAACGTCAACCTACAGAGCAAGAAATGAGTGATTTATTATTCTGTTGGAAAGTAGCTAAGTTTGTTAAATCAAATGCCATTGTTTATGTTAAAAATGACATGACTATCGGTGTTGGTGCAGGCCAAATGAGCCGTGTATATTCAGCTAAAGTTGCAGGTATTAAAGCTGCGGATGAAAATTTAGAAGTAGCTGGTTCAGTTATGGCATCTGATGCATTCTTCCCATTCCGTGATGGTTTAGATGCAGCTGGCGAAGCAGGTATCACAGCTGTTATTCAACCTGGTGGTTCTATGCGTGATGAAGAAGTTATCGCGGCTGCTGACGAGCATGGTATTGCCATGGTCTTCACCGGCATGCGTCACTTCCGTCACTAATACCTAAAGCATAGCAATTGAAACGTTTTTAAAGAGAGTCAGGTTAAAGCCTGATTCTCTTTTAAAAATCTGCTATAACATAGATTGTTTAACAATCAGGTTTTGGGAAAATAACAATGAAAACAATCAAATCTTTACTAGCTGCAACAGTTTTAGCAACTTTTACCATGAGTGCTGGTATCAATACCGCTCTTGCTGCAACGTCTTTAGAACAAGCTATTTCAGGCGAACATCGTTCTGCTAAAAACAAGTCTCGTGATCAGTATCGTCATCCACAACAAACTCTAGAATTTTTTGGATTAAAGCCAAGTTCTACTGTTGTCGAAATTGCACCTGGCGGTGGTTGGTATACAGAAATCTTAGCACCTGCTTTAAAAGGTACTGGTACCTTATATGGTGCACACTACCCAGATACAGGTAAAGATGATTATTACTCAAAATCTCGCCGTAAGTTAGAAAAAAAACTAGCCAGCAATGAAGTGTTCAGTGAGGTTAAACTTACTAATTTTACACCGAAAGTTGCCAGTGAACTTGCTCCTGCAGGTAGCGCTGACTTAGTACTAACTTTCCGTAATTTGCACAACTGGGGTGATGCTGGCGTTAAGCAAGTATTTGCTGATGCTTATAAAGCACTTAAACCAGGTGGCGTTTTAGGCGTTGTTGAACATAGAATGCCAGCTTCACAATCTTGGGAAGAAAACAAAAAAAGCGGTTATTTCCCGGTGAAAATGACAATTGATTTAGCTGCTGATGCTGGTTTTAAACTTGCAGCGTCATCTGAAATCAATGCTAACCCTAAAGATAGTGCAGATCATGAAAGAGGTGTTTGGACTTTACCTCCGGTATTGCGTTTAGGTGAAAAAGATAGAGCGAAATACTTAGCTATAGGCGAAAGTGATCGTATGACTTTAAAATTTGTAAAACCTGCTAAATAGCGGTCAATTCAAATAGGATTATAAAATTAATGAAAGTTTTAGTTATTGGTAGTGGCGGTCGTGAACATGCTCTTGCATGGAAAGCTGCGCAATCTAATCAAGTAGAAAAAGTATTTGTTGCTCCTGGTAATGCAGGCACAACAACTGAAAATAAAATTGAAAACGTTAATATTTCAGTAGGAAATATTGATGGCTTAATTGAATTTGCTAAAAAAGAAAATATTGGATTAACTATTGTAGGTCCAGAGCAACCACTAGTTGATGGTGTAGTAGATGCTTTTCAAGCCGAAGGTTTAATGATCTTTGGCCCAAGTGCAAAAGCTGCGCAACTTGAAGGTTCAAAATCTTTTACTAAAGACTTCTTAGCTCGTAATAATATCCCAACGGGTTATTACCAAAACTTTACCGAAATTGAACCTGCCATTGCTTATGTACGTGAGCAAGGTGCTCCAATTGTTATTAAAGCGGATGGTTTAGCTGCAGGTAAAGGCGTGATTGTGGCGATGACTTTGACTGAAGCTGAAGGCGCAATTAAAGATATGTTAGCTGGTAATGCGTTTGGTGACGCTGGCCATCGTGTGGTAATCGAAGAATTTCTTGAAGGTGAAGAAGCAAGCTTTATTGTGATGGTTGACGGTAAAAATGTATTAGCATTTGCTACTAGCCAAGATCACAAACGTGCTTATGACGGTGATGAAGGTCCAAACACTGGCGGTATGGGGGCATATTCTCCTGCTCCTGTTGTTACTCCTGAAATCCACCAACGTATAATGGATGAAGTTATCATGCCTACAGTTGAAGGCATGGCAAAAGAAGGAACTCCATACACCGGGTTCTTATATGCAGGTTTAATGATTGATGCCGATGGTACACCGAAAGTGATCGAATATAACTGTCGATTTGGTGATCCGGAAACTCAGCCAATTATGATGCGACTTAAATCAGACTTAGCTGATTTATGTTTACTTGCGTGTAAAGGCCAATTAGACAAAGCAACAATTGAATTTGATCCACGCCCAGCTGTAGGTGTCGTTTTAGCCGCAGGTGGTTACCCAAATGCATATGCAAAAGGTAAGGTTATTTCTGGCTTAGAATTAAATGACTTAAAAGACCGCAAAACCTTCCATGCCGGTACAGCTGAACAAGATGGTAAAATTGTTACTGCTGGTGGCCGAGTTCTTTGTGCAACAGCATTGGGTAATACAGTTACCGAAGCACAAAAAGCAGCTTATGAGTTATTACATCAAATTAGCTGGGAAGAAGTTCAATTTAGAACTGATATTGCCTATCGAGCAATTGCGAGAGAAGTATAGTTAGTCATTAACTAACCTATAGAAATTAAAAAGGCCATTACTCAAATAAGTAATGGCCTTTTTTGTTTAAAGCTGAAGCTTAATCGTGATTATGTACAGGCTCTGGTCTTTCTTTTGCTTCACGTACTTTTAAAGTTCGCTGTTGAAACTCAGTATCGTTAAGAGAAGAAACTGCATTATCTATATCTTGAGCAGACATTTCGACAAAACCAAATCCACGACGCTTACCTGTTTGCTTGTCTTTCATAAGTCGAACAGAGTGAACAGTACCGTGGCCAGAAAAAAGTTCTCGAACTGCCCCTTCGTTTGCGCGGTAAGGAAGATTACCGACATATAATGTTTTTATCTCAACACTAGTCGTTGTCGATGTACCCGTACCAGACATGGCTTTAATGATGATTGGAGATAGTAAAGCACCTAGAAAAAGGCCTACTGCTAAAGCGGTTGCGTCTAAATTTACAAGAGGTGCACTAAAGAAGCCTACTAAGGTAAGACCTGAAGCGACTAGTACCGAAGTTAATATTAATGGAGATTTCATTTTAAATACCTGATTTTTATTTTAATAAAATTATTCTAATCAATTCCTATGTTAACCAAATTTTAACAAACTGCAATTCAAATCACTCAAAAAAGCCGATTAAATTTTGAGCTTATTGATAACTGTAGATAATTTAATAATAGGTTTAACGACTATTGAATAACTTTGTGCTAATAAAAAGTGAAAAAAATGTATGTTAATACGTGTTTTTGAACGCTTTTGCTGATTTATTGACCGAAAAGCAATTAATTTCAAATTAAATTAAAAAACGTGTTGACGTACAGCCTTAAATCTATAGAATGCGCTCCACTTCTTCGGGGCAACCCAAGACAGTGTTTTAATAAGTTAACTAAGTTGATTGATTTAGATAACAGCAACCAAACGTTTTAAAATAGCTTTTAGAAATACTAGCAAAAACTTTAAAAAATAGGTTGACATTAAAACTGGGTGACGTACAATGCGCATCCGCTTCGGGCAAGGCCTGAAGATAAAGAGCGAGGCGAATGCGACCAGCTCTTCTATACGAAGTACAAATCAAAACGTTCATCCATGAACAGATTTGCATAACTACATCGTGTAGCCATCTTTAACAATTAGTTATCATGCAATTTGTGTGGGCACTCACATTGATGTTGATTTTACATAGCTACTTAGTAGCAAATTAACTTAATGATGAATGAACACACAAAACGACTTAATTAATCTTCGGACTTGCTCTTAAGATTGGTTATGGTTTTATGTAAAGTCTTAATCTTCGGATTAAGCAAATTCAGAATTCATTGAGCCGAATCACTTGTTGATTCAAAAACACTTTTTAATTGAAGAGTTTGATCATGGCTCAGATTGAACGCTGGCGGCAGGCTTAAC